>NZ_FOVL01000032.1 GCF_900115145.1 Salegentibacter flavus
TTGCCTAGCCTTCAAAATAACGGAGTAATGAAACATATGGAACGCTTTAAAAAATTGATGCGCCTGGCCGAAGATTTAGATTGGATTGAGAAGAACCCCACTAAAAGGTTTAAACTCCGCTTTGAACAGGTAGATATGGTCTACCTTTCTAAAGCAGAATTACAAAAAATAAAAGACAAAAAGTTCACAAGATCTACCCATACCATCAACCGTGACATTTTCGTATTTTGTTGTTATACCGGATTGCCTTATGGCGATGTCAAGGAGCTAAAGAAAAAGCATATTCAAATTGGGGTGGATGGGAATAAATGGATTTACACCCGAAGGATAAAAACCAATACGATACTCAGAATTCCACTGTTGAAAGAAGCCGAACGTATTCTTGATAAATACCAGGACCATCCAAAAGTACATTCGAGTGATATTTTACTTCCGGTCTATTCCAATCAGAAAACCAATCAATATTTACGGGAAATTACCAAAGTGGTGAAAATCGATAAGGAATTAAGTTTCCACGCAGCCCGCCATACTTTTGCTACAACGGTAACTTTGGCTAATGGCGTTCCCATAGAAACGGTATCTAAACTGTTGGGTCATACAAAATTATCAACTACCCAAATTTACGCTAGGGTTATTGATTCTAAAATTTCCAGTGATATCGATAATTTAAGGCTGAAATTAGGTAATTAAAAAATTAATCATTTACCTCTCGGGTATATGACTTGAAAAAATCCATTTAAATGAACAGATTCAAAGTTTTACCTTTTTTAAGCCCCCATCCAAGTTGTACATTTTTTTCTTGGACAAATACTCCTTAAGTATGGAAATGGCTTTTAAACTTCTTATGCCGGATGCGCAATAGACCAGTAAATTGTCTTCGTGAGCTAATTCGCTGTACCTTTTCTGTATTTCAAGAAGGGGAATATGTAATCCTCCGATGTGCCTGATTGCCCGCTCTTTCGCAGTGCGAACGTCCAATAGCGTATAGTTTTTGGGAGCAGAATTATATTGCTGATAAGAAATTGATTCTAAAGTGGTAGTCCCGCATGAAGAATCGATTTCTTCTAATTCATTTACCATCATATCAGGATTTTTACAGAACGCCAAAATCTGGGTTTGCATTTCGAGTGCATCAAACAGGAGTAGTTTTCCAGATAAAATATTGCCGATTCCTAATATCATTTTTAACACTTCATTCGTCTGGAGGTTTCCAATAATTCCGGGTAAAATTCCCAAAACACCCACTTCACTACAGGAGGGCATCTCTTCAGAAGAACCGGATTCCGGAAAAAGGCATCTGTAAGTAGGGCCATTTTGGTAGTTAAACACCGATACCTGTCCGACAAACTTGGAAATCGAGCCAAACACCAAGGGTTTCCCTGTAAGGACTGCGGCATCGTTGGCCAGGTATTTGGTGGTGAAATTATCACTTCCTTCCACTATAATGTCGTAAACGGAAAATAAATCAACTGCATTTTTTGCTGTCAGTCTCTCATTATAAGCCACTAATTCTATCGAAGAATTCATCTCCTGAAGCCGGTTTTTAGCCGCTACTACTTTTGGCTCCCCTACATTTTTTTCTAAAAAAAGAATCTGCCGCTGTAAATTTGAGCTGTCTACAAGGTCATCATCTATAATTCCTATTTTTCCTAATCCGGCGGCTGCCAGGTATTGTAAAGTGGGACAGCCAAGTCCGCCGGCTCCAATCACCAGGACCTTTGCCTGCTTCAGTTTTGATTGCCCTGCTTCACCTATTTCTTTCAATAGTATGTGCCGTAGATAACGCTGCTTTTCTTTTTCTGTCAACATACTTTACCAGCTTTTCTCCCAGTCCTTCCAGACAGGTTCTATTCCGGTTTCAGAAAGCATTTTCGCGATAATTTCTGTACTTCTTTCATCCGAAATTTCGAACTGTTCCAGAGATTGCGGCTCGACCACATAACCTCCGGGATTTGTTTTTGATTCGGCACTCATCGAAGTAATTCCCAGGTGAACGATGTTATTCCTGAAAATTTCATTTTCCCGTGTGGAAATAGACAATTCCACCTCTTCATCCAGCAACCTGTAAGCGCAAATAACCTGAAGCAGATCGGGATCTGTCATCTCCACTTTTAGTTCGAGTCCGCCGCTGAAAGGCCGCAACCTTGGAAAAGAAATGGAATATCTCGTTCTCCAATACGTTCTTTGCAGGTATTTGAGATGTAAAGCAGTGAAAAAGCTATCGGCTCGCCAGTCTTCTAATCCAAAGAGTGCACCTATTCCAATTTTATGGATACCAGATCTTCCAAGTCTATCAGCGGTTTCCAGTCGATAATCAAAATTTGATTTTTTACCTTTTGGGTGATGTATCTTATAAGTTTCGCGGTGATAGGTTTCCTGATAAACCAGTGTGGCATAAAGTCCGTTTTCAATCAGTTTTTCATACTCCTCCTCATCCAGTGGCTGAATTTCAATGGAAATATTGGAGAAGTAAGGTCTCAATAGTTTAACAGCATTACACATATAATCGACGCCCACAGTCTTATTTGCCTCACCTGTCACCAGCAGAATATGATCATATCCTTTTGACTTTAAAAATTCGGCTTCCTTTATTATTTCGGCATCGGTCAAGGTCTTCCGGGGGATTTTATTCGTCATACTGAACCCACAGTAGGTGCAAATATTCTGGCATTCATTGCTCAGGTACATAGGAGCGTACATCTGCATCGTATTTCCGAAGCGCTTTTTGGTGATCGTCTTGCTCTGCTGCGCCATTTCTTCCAGAAAAGGCTTTGCGGCAGGAGAGATGAGCGCTTTGAAATCTTCCAGATCCCTCTTCCTGCTTTGCAGCGCAGAACGCACATCGGATTCTGTTTTGGAGAAAATGCTTTGCAGCACCTCATCCCAGGAATATTCGCTTAAGGTATGTTTGAAACTATTCATAAAGAAATTGTGTTAACGGACTACTTGCTTCGGCTTGTTCTTTTTGTGGAGCCAGTTTCGCGGTGTAGGCGATTCTTCCTGCTTCCACAGCAAGTTTAAAGGCTTTTGCTATTTCCACCGGATTGGGAGAAACTGCGATTGCAGTATTCACCAAAACGGCATCGGCACCTATTTCCATCGCGTGAGCGGCGTGAGACGGACTTCCGATTCCCGCATCTATGATAACCGGCACATTGCTCTGTTCAATAATAATCTCCAAGAAATCCTGTGTTTTTAAGCCTTTGTTGCTGCCTATTGGTGCTCCCAGAGGCATCACACATTGCGCTCCCACCTCTTCAAGTCGTTTGCACAAAACGGGGTCAGCATGGATGTATGGCATTACCACAAAGCCTAATTTCACCAGTTCTTCGCAGGCTTTTAAAGTCTCTATAGGATCCGGAAGTAAATATTTCGGATCTGGATGTATCTCCACTTTTACCCAATTTGTTTCCAGGGCTTCCCTTGCCATTTGAGCGGCAAATACGGCTTCTTTGGCATTCCGAACGCCCGAGGTATTAGGAAGAAGATTTATGTAAGGATCTTTTAAGGCAGCGATCATTTGATCATCGTCATTCCCCGGTTCTACTCTTTTTAAAGCTACTGTCACCAGTTCACTTTCTGAAGCCAAAACCGCCTGTTGCATTACTTCTGAAGAGCTGAATTTTCCGGTTCCCGTAAATAAGCGGGAAGAAAATGTTTTATCTGCTATTTTTAGTTGATCTGTTTTGCTCATAATTGTTTTTCTGAGAATTGTTTTTGGATTTCCCGAAAGATCATTTCGGGCTGCGGATGCGTAGTAAGCCATCCGGAAATAGCCACGCCGTGAACTCCGCTTTCTGCTAAAATCGGAAGATCCTCCGGAATAATCCCTCCAATAGCGATCACCGGAATTGATTTTCCGTTAGCACGAAGGTTGCTTAGCAGCTTCCGGTAACCTTCTGCGCCCAATATTGGACTGAGTTTCTTTTTGGTCGTTGTAAAACGGAAGGGTCCGAGACCTATGTAATCTACCTGCTTTTCGCATAAGATCTCGCAATCCTCCAGTGTGTTTGCCGTTCCCCCAATAATCTTATCCGGCCCCAGGAGTTTTCTGGCTTCCAATGGGCAGCTGTCTTGTTTTCCCAGATGTACACCATCGGTATCCACCTTTTTTGCCACCTCCGGAAAGTCATTAATGATCAATCTCGCCTGAAATTCATCACAGATATTTTTTGCTGCTTTTGCTGTTTCAAGAACCTTCTCAAAAGATTCATTTTTGAGGCGCAACTGAATCCAGTCTGCACCGGCGGCACACATCCGGCGGATGTTTTCCAAGTGTTCTTCGGAGTCTTCTCCCTGTGATATATAATGTAAGTGTGAAATCATGTGTTATGGTATCCTAATAATGTTTTATTTGATGCTAATACTTTTTCGATGTAGTTTTTTGCTTTTTGAGCAGCCATCGGAAGGGAATCATCCAAAGCCAATTGTGCTGCAAGTGCCGATGATAAAATGCATCCGCTACCGTGCTTTTCTGAACAGTCGGTTTGGCCGGGTTTAAAGCTCAGGCACTCACCTTCTGTGCTGAACAGTTCGTCCAGGCCGATATTTGCCATTCTATGACCTCCTTTAAGGTGTAGATTGGTTTGGCTGCTTATTTTCCGGATCGTTTCTTCCAGATGCAATTCAGGATGAAACATTTTTAATTCATTAAAATTCGGAGTGACAAGGAAAACCCTTTCCAGAACCGATTCCAGATTCTCCTGGAATTCTTGTGGCTCCTGAAATGAAAATCCGCTACTGGATTTTAATACAGGGTCCCAGATAATCTTAATATTTTGGTTCCTAATCAGCAGTTTGTCAATCACTTTATTCAGGACCTGAAGGTTCTCCACAATACCAATTTTTACGACTTCCACAGGAAAGCTTTCCAGTAAAAGTTCCAGTTGCTGAAGGATAATAGCTTCAGAAGTCCAGTGACAGGCTTCGAATTTTTTATCATTCTGAATCGTATTTGCAGTATTCACCGACAATCCATAACAGCCGAGCATTTCAAAAGTTTTGATATCTGCCAGCAATCCGGCTCCGCCCGATGGATCGAATCCTGCTATGCTTAAAACAAATGGTCTGCTAGTGGTAGACATTTCTGTATTCATTATGGATTTCAGTAAAAGCCTTGTTCCTGTTTTCCGCGAGCCATACAGCTCCCAATACTGCTACTCCGGCATATCCCATTTCTTCTGTTTTGGATATTTTATCTGCTTCAATTCCGCCTAAAGCGATTACTTTACCGGGCATTATTTCCACATTAAAGGCCTGTCCTTCATATTGTTTTTTTGAAACAGAAGTAAACACCGGACTCAAAAAAACATAATCAAAGGCGGAAGCTTCAGATTTCACTTTTTCGGGATCGTGAAAGGATGAACTCACCGTAAATCCACCCGATTGGAACCGCTCAATATATTCGGTTAAACCTTCTTTTTTGCTCCGGAAACTTTCTTTTAAATGAGTTCCTTTTACCGGAAAGACTTCAGCTAAATGATGATGTTGATGAAGTACCATTTTCCGAAGGTATTTTTCTTCAAATCGTGATAACCATAATTTCAGTTCTTCTTCCGTCATTCCGGGTTTGCGAACGTGTAGAAGGGGCAGCCCATTCTCAAAAAAATGAATGAGCTGTTCCTTTTCAGTACTATTGCTTTCTTCCGAAGTAAAAAGGATTAGCATCTGAGTCTCTGCTATAGATAAACCTGGCTTCCTTTCTCCTTAAATTCTTCCGATTTTTTCTTCATTCCTTCTTCGATAGCCTCCTGCGTATCCATTCCGTTTTCTTCCGCGAATTTCCGAACGTCCTGCGTAATTTTCATAGAGCAGAAATTAGGTCCGCACATAGAACAGAAATGGGCTACTTTGGCATTTTCAGAAGGTAAAGTCTCGTCGTGATAAGATCTTGCGGTAGCCGGGTCAAGCGCCAGATTAAATTGATCTTCCCATCTGAATTCGAATCGGGCCTTACTCAGGGCATCATCCCTGTGCTGTGCTCCGGGGTGTCCTTTCGCCAAATCTGCAGCGTGTGCAGCGATTTTATAGGTGATTACTCCTTCTTTTACGTCGTCCCTATTCGGTAGCCCCAAATGCTCTTTTGGCGTCACATAACATAGCATCGCACAACCAAACCAACCGATCATCGCCGCGCCAATCCCACTGGTGATGTGGTCGTAGCCGGGAGCGATATCAGTGGTCAGTGGGCCTAAAGTGTAGAAAGGAGCTTCCCCACATACCTCCAGTTGTTTATCCATATTCTCTTTGATCATGTGCATCGGGATATGACCTGGGCCTTCAATGATACATTGCACATCGTGTTTCCAGGCAATTTTTGTAAGCTCCCCCAGGGTTTCAAGCTCGGCAAATTGCGCGTAATCATTAGCATCAGCAATACTACCGGGACGTAGCCCGTCTCCAAGGGAAAAAGAAACATCATAAGCTTTCATGATCTCACAAATATCTTCGAAATGCGTGTACAGGAAACTTTCCTTGTGGTGCGCCAAACACCATTTTGCCATTATGGAACCTCCGCGGGAAACCAGTCCTGTTACCCGTTTCGCAGTATGTGGAACGTAAGCCAAACGCACACCTGCGTGAATAGTGAAATAATCCACTCCCTGCTCAGCCTGCTCTATAAGCGTATCCCTGAAAATTTCCCAGGTAAGATCTTCGGCTTTTCCGTTTACTTTTTCCAGGGCCTGATAAATAGGCACAGTTCCAATAGGCACCGGTGAGTTTCTAAGGATCCATTCCCGTGTTTCGTGGATGTTCTTACCGGTGGAAAGATCCATGATCGTATCTGCTCCCCAACGGCAGGCCCAGACCGCTTTTTCCACTTCTTCTTCAATAGAAGAGGACACGGCAGAATTCCCGATGTTAGCGTTAATCTTTACCAGGAAGTTGCGGCCAATAATCATCGGCTCATTTTCAGGGTGGTTGATGTTGGAAGGAATAATTGCTCTTCCGCGAGCGACCTCATCACGCACAAATTCCGGGGTGATTACCTTTGGAATACTGGCTCCAAAACTGTTCCCGGGATGTTGTTCTGAAATTTGGTTTATCTCTTCCAGCTTCTGGTTTTCGCGAATGGCAATGTATTCCATTTCTGGAGTGATAATCCCTTTCCTGGCATAGTGCATTTGAGTCACATTCTGACCTGGCTTTGCTTTAAGTGGTTTTCTGTTTCTTTTAAAACGAAGCTCGTCCAGCTTCTCATTGCTTTCCCTTTCGCGTCCGTAGGCTGAAGAAAGTCCTTGTAGTTGCTCTACATCTTCCCGGCCGGCAATCCAGCTATTGCGAACAGGCTTTAGTCCTTTCCGCACATCGATCTCTACCCTTGGATCTGTGTAAGCACCGCTGGTGTCATAGATCAACACAGGATCGTTTTTTTCTACTTCCCCGTTGAATTTATCCACTGTGTCGCTAAGGGATATTTTCCGCATCGGGACTTTTATGTCCGGATGGATCTTTCCGCTTACATAAATCTTTTCGGAATTGGGAAAAGGTGCACGGCTAATGATTTGTTGCTTTGGAGACTGGTCCTTTTTCATAATTACTTCTTTTTAATGTTGGTATGTTCTGGCTTACGGAAATTCTTCCGAAGCACATTTATCCTCCCTGAGTGGCCCTGATAATGAGTATGTTTTCACCTTCAGCAAGTTCACGCCGGTTCCAGTCGCTTCGAGAAATAATCTGATTATTGACAGCTACAGCAATTCCTTTTTCAGAAATATTAAGCTGCGTCAACAGGTTCTGAAGATTGGATGGTGAATTAAAAGTGTGGGCGGTGTTGTTTACGTTTACAGTTATCATTTGTTTTATATTTAATAGCTGTAAACTGCAGGGGGATTCCCTAAAGAAAAAAGTAAATACAAACCATAATTCCTTCAAAATGGAATTATGGTAGAAAGTATGTAGATAACACTTTTTCCTTCGCGGGTATTAACCGGATCAGGTTCAAAGGGTTTTATCTCAGCCAATTTTAAAAATCAGCACCCCTAAAGCTTACGTTTTCAAATGTAACGGAATTTTTTCGGAAATAAAAAATTTATACTTGACCAAGTTCATTTTTTATGCCCCTTAAGAGATTTCTCTATAGTCCGCGTCCTAGCTAAACTAAAACCATGGTATATATGTAATGCATCAATCAAGATTGTGAAGAATGCTCCTTATAGTTGCCCAAATACCACGCTTTGATATTCAAGGCCGATATCTTCTTCTTTTCAAAGCAGCATTGCTTATGCCATTCAAGAAGTTTGATGTAGACTTGGTTTAAATACTGGTTTAGAATTAGTTTCTGAACGTGAAATTACACTTTATGAGATATTCCTATATGTGTCAAGAAATGACTGTAACCACTCCATAAGGGACCTTATATTGAAAGGAATCTTTTAGGGCAATGTTATTATGTTGTGCTAAAAAAGCTCGAATAACTCCTGCATGGGTTATGATAGCTATTTTTGTAGGTGTATTTATTTTCAGCGATTGTTTAAAATCTATAACCCGATGGTTTAAATCAGTATATGATTCGCCTTTTGGGCAACGTATTTTTACAAAATCGTCCATCCAAACTTGAAGCTCCGATGGGTTTATTTCATTCCAAGCCTGTAACTCCCAGACTCCAAAATCAAGTTCTTTAAGTCTATTGTCATATACAATCTTAGCTCTGGGAAATAGTTTTTGTGCCAATAATCTACAACGTTGCAAAGGGCTTGAGTATACCAAGCAATCACTATCTAAAAAAGTATTTTCTTGTATAATTTTTTGTGCTTCCAATTCGAAACTGGGAGCTAACGGAATATCCGACTGCCCATAGCAAATCCCTTTTTCTATTTTAGGTGTTGTGTGGCGTATTAGATAAATTTCCATAGCATCAAAACACTTAAATAAAACACCAATTCTGTAATTTGTTGGACTGCACCAATACAATCGCCATTATAGCCTCCTATCCATTTTTTATAATAACGATATAACAAGGCTTCGGTAATAAACATAGGCAAAAGCGTCAAAAACACCCACCAATTTTTAAAAAAGCATAATATTGAAAGGCCTATAATAAAATTGATGAGCAATGAACGTGTAGATAATTTACTGGCTGCTGTTTCTGATTTTGAGTTTGTATGGTTAGATATATAATTTCCTCTAGCCAACATTCTAGATACAACCAATCTGCTCAATACGTGCCCCGAAAGAATTACCAAAGGAATTTGGTGAACGGGCATATCCGCTAGGGCGAAAATTTTGAGTAAAACAACCAACATAATAGTCAGGACTCCGAAAGTTCCCAACCGAGGGTCTTTCATAATCAGAATGATTTTCTCTTTGGTCCATCCGCCTCCAAAGCCATCACCAACATCTGCCAGAGCATCTTCGTGAAACGCTCCTGTTAAACCAATGGATGCCGCTATGCTTAAAACTGCTGAAATTTCAATTGAAAACAACAAGTTTGAAACCAAAAAAACACCTGCCGAAATGGCTCCGACAATCCAACCAATCAAAGAAAAATAACGCCCACTTTCTTTCAGATAAACAGGATCATGGTCTGTCCACTTTGGACAAGGAAGGCGTGTAAAGAACATAAGTGCCGTAAATAATATGCGAATTTCCCTTTTCACGGTTTTACTTTATTAGAAACTTGGGCACTTTCAAAACTTGCCATTTTGTTTAAAAAATTAACGGCAGCTCCAATAATAGGATACGATACAGCTATACCTGAACCCTCTCCTAAACGCATACCTAAATTCATTACGGGTTCTACCTTCATAAATTCCAACATTTTTGTATGACCCTGTTCATCGGAATGATGCGTGAAAATAGCATAATCCAATACATTTTTATTGATGCTTTGCGCTACTAATATGGCTGCACTGGAAATAAACCCGTCAACTAAAATGACCATACCTAGTTCTGCTGCTTTTAGCATACCACTGCACATTTGAGCAATTTCAAAACCTCCAAAAGTTTGCAATAATTCAAGTGGGTTTGTAGTATCTACATGGCTATGTTTTTCTAAAACTTGAACTAAAGTTTTAATCTTTAACTCTAATTGTTCGCTATTAGCACCTGTTCCGTTACCGACACAATCGACAATTGAAATATTACAAATCATACTCATTAATAAGGCTGACGACGATGTATTGCCAATTCCCATTTCACCAAAACCAACCACATTACTTCCGCGATCAAAAATAGATTGTACCAATTCTGCTCCTTTCACTAAAGCCTTATCGCATTGCTGTTCCCTCATAGCCGTGGTTAACAGATAATTCTCTGTCCCCATTGCAATTTTGGTATCGATTAAGCCTTCTATCTTTCCGAAGTCATAATTAATACCTGCATCAACTATTTTGAGATTGATATTATTCTGATTGGCAAATACGTTAATTGCTGCTCCACCGGACAAAAAATTCATCACCATTTGAAAAGTGACTTCTTGCGGATAGGAATTTACCAATCCTTCTTTTGCAATGCCATGATCGGCAGCAAAAACAATAATTGTGGGGTGTTGTAATTGTGGTATTAGTGTTTGCTGAATGCGGGCAATTTTAAATGCAATGGTTTCAAGTTTTCCTAAAGCCCCAAGGGGCTTGGTTTTTGAGCCTATTTTAGATTTTATGGCTGTATCAAGGGCAGATGATATTGGTTTAATGTTGAATTTCATCTATTTAGATTTTTGTATGTCTTTAGTTTTCAATATCTAATTATTTTGGTTGAGAAATGCTCATTATTGACTCCATGAATCCCACGTTAAAAAACAATACCCTCTATATACTGCCTTTTTATATGGCGGTAATTCTACTGGTTTTGAAAACAAAGGACAATCTATGACCGCTGTATGATATTCACCATTTTCGCCACAAGCATCAATGCCAAGGTTTTCCAGTTCGTCTACCAGTTCTTTTGTAATTTCTCTTCCTAAGAATTTTTATCCTAAAAAGGAGTTGCACGATACAATAATGGCTTTAATCCCACTATCTATCATATTGAAAACCAATTGTTTTCTATCGTGTTGCCATAGCGGTAAAATTGCTTGTAAACCAGCAGATCTACAGACTTTTTCTTCCCATTCCCTGTGAGGTTGAAGATCTATATCACCATAAACAACACCTCCTATATTAAATTTTACTTTTATATCATCCAGGGCTTGAATGTAATTTTTTTCATAATCGCCCCAAGTACTGGGAATACCGATAAATGGAACTCCCATAGCATTGGCTTGCTGATGCAATATAATTAATGGTAATCCGTGTGAACGCGACACCTTTTTGTTTTCATTCATCATATTTAAAATGACCTCAGGTTTGTTATCGCCTTTTAAGGTTTGCATCAAGGCGTAACAACTGTCTTTTCCACCACTCCAGGAACTAATAACCTTCATGCTATACAGGTATTAAATCGCAGTAATGGAATCCAGATGATTTTTTATCTGAATTTGAAAAACAACTATCTTTCTTATTTTCAGGTGCTTTATATTCTTTAAAAACTTTTTCTCCTAATTCATATTTAATAGGTTCTTTAAAGATTGGTCCATCAAACACAAAGGTGTGAAACTCGCCGTTTTCTCCACAAGGGTCAACTCCTTTTGGCAAGTCCTTTAAAAAGTCTTTATCGATGACACGACCAGCAAATTCTTCGCCTAACAGTTCAGATTTCACGCAAACGACAACGGTTTTAAAGCCTAAATCGATAAACTCATACACAAGCTCCGTAGTATCTCTTTTCCAAAGTGGAAAGTGTCCTTTTAGGCCTACTTCGTTTAATCTGCTTTCTCTGTATTCACGTAAGTCCTCCAAAAAAATATCACCAAAAATACTGTGGGTAATTTCTTGTTTCTTGATATCTGTGAGCACATTTTTCATTGTTTCATCATAGGCTGACATTGATAACATTTCCGGCAACCTGATTTCTTTAACGGGGATGCCAATAGATTTGCCTTGAGCATAAAGCAACTCTTTACGGACGCCATGCATGGATATTCTGTCGTATTTGGCATTTACGGTGGTCATTAATGCCTTTACATCATATTTCCCTTCTCTTAGTATGTGGTATAAAGCCAGAGAACTGTCTTTTCCGCCACTCCAGTTGAATATTGATTTAATTTTCTCCATTTATTTAAGTTTTACCGGTAGCCCGGAAACCATAAAAATCGCTTGATCTGCTTTTTGGGCGATAAATTGGTTCATCCAACCTTGCAGTTCGGTAAATTTCCTTGCCATTTTTGTTTGTGCATGAACTCCCATACCTATTTCGTTTGAAATGACAATGATATTGGCTTCTTTATTAAAAAGTTTATTCAGTTCTTCTTTTCCTTTTTTCAATGATTCTTCTACATTGTTTTCAGTATCCAAATACCAATTCGTCAACCATAAAGTAACACAGTCTATTACCACTGTTTTTCCGTCTATGTCTATACTTCCTATGTATTTTTCTTCTTCAATGGTGGTCCATCGTTCATCACGGTCGGAGACGTGACGTTTTACACGTTCCGCAAAATCACCATCCCATACCCTTGAGGTTGCCAAATAATAAGGTGAATTGGATAATTCCAATGCCAGGTTTTGAGCATAACGACTTTTGCCCGAACGTTCTCCTCCTGTTATATAATATATCATACAATTTGTGATTTATAGGGACAGTGTTTGCAGTTGTTGGTACAACAGCTGCCTCGACGTAAATGGTACCAAGCGGTAAAAACAAAAAGCTTGTCTTTGTTCATATAATAATCAATTCCTTCAACGGGTATTTCCGCTTTACCCAGCGCTTTTATTTCTTTAAAATTATGTGGCGACAAATCCTTAGTGAATTCTTTAATTTTCGCGATAACAATTTCTTTTAGGCACTGCGGACAATAACAATTCTTTACACTATCAAATTGAATAATCCTGGGCATATTATTGCACCAACAACCTTCACTATAGCAGCTAAAGTCTCTATTGCAATTAGGGCATGTTTTAGGTCTTTCTGCCATTACAGTCCTGCAGGGCGAAGTACAGGAAACCGCAATTGGGCAAGTTCATACCCTCCAAACAGAATGGCGCCATAAATTAGGTTTCCGGCAAGCATATTTTTAAAAAAGGGGATAGCCAAGGTGTAACATTTTAGTAAACCAGCAGCATCTCTTGTATAAGGTAATCCTGTTGTAACATCGAGACCACCACCAAGCCACACGCCAAAATCCACAATGATAAAATGTGTCAGACCTGCTAAAAAACCTCCCAATAATACATTTTTCACATTTACTTTCTTAATGATATTCCTTCCTAAAAATACCATAAGTCCAAATGCCACATACGTCCAAAGCCATCCTTCATACAAAAACCCATTGCCGTAACCGTCGTAAACTGTTTGCATCAATACGATATCGCTCATAAACAAGGTTAACAAGGGAAAAAGATAGGCTCGGGAATTTTGGAGAAAATAGGCTCCCCCAAACAATGCCATAGCACCTATTGGGGTAAAGTTGGACATTGGTGTGTGCCCGGTTGTTTGTAGTATACGAAAAGCTCCAACCAGGAAGGTAATGCCAACTAATGCTAAAATTCGAATGTTCATTTTTTGTTTCATTTTCTTTTGTTTTAAAAATTAAACTTAAATCCTATATTATAATTTCTTCCTCTTGTGGTAAAGCCATAGAGGCTCACGAAGTCTTTATCGAATAAGTTATTTACAGCTCCATAAACCGTAAGTTTATCGTTTGACAATTTATGTTGGGCATAAATATCGAAAAGGCTATATTCCGATAAACTAATTTCTGAAGAAGTACTGAAATCAAATACGGTACGTTTCCCCGTAAAGTTATATTTGGCAGACACTGACGTGCTCTGTTGAATATTTACATTTAAAGTCGCTCCCGCCTTATGCTTTGGAATACGGTAAAATGCTGCCGTGACTTCATTATTTATGTAAGCATAATTTGCCAACAAAGAAATTGTTTTGGAAAAATTATAGGTAACATCCATTTCAACACCTTCTATATTTCTTTTATCTGAAATGTTTTGATATTCCCCACCTATATAATTTCCATCACCATCAAACAAGAATACAAAATCAATTGGGTTTGTTTCTTTGCGGTTAAAATAGGCGATGTTGAATTCTAAGGTACTGCCAAAGTAAAAGGAGCTTCCGAATTCTGTATTCAAAGATTCTTCAGGTTCTAAATTTTTGTTACCATAATTTGAAAACAATTGGTATCCCGTTGGTGTAACATAACTTGTTGATAACGAGGAAAACAGTTTCACTTTGGCGTTTTCAGCCAAGTTTATTATATAACTTGGATTAATATTATAGATGAATTTTGAATTATACACAGAATGTGAATTTAAGCGTACTCCTATATGTAAATTAAAGCCATTTTTGTTTTCATAAAATAAGGAAGCATATGGGTCTAGGATTGTAAAATCACTATCATCAAAGTTTACAACATCATCCTGCTCGTATTCAAATTTTTGAAGATTTACACCCCACAACGCCGTAAATTCTGATGTAAATTGGTGTTTATTGTTTAAGTCCAACTGTAAGTTCTTGCCCTTATACGAAGTTGGGTAACTACTTATAAAATCGCGATTGTTCTCGGCATAAATAGTCTTTAACTCAACAAATCCTTTTGCATACTTATAAGTAGGGGTTAATCCTAACCTAAACATTTTTCCGTATTGTTTGTTATCGGCATCTGTAAAAGCACTTTGGTCGTATTCTGTTTTAAATTCATCATAGGCAGCAATACCATCCAGTTTAAAATTATCAGAAAACCGGTAGCCCAACTTGGTAAGAATATTTGCTTTGTTCATTCCGTCCTTGTCAAAATCTGTGGTGGCATTTTCATCTGAGGCTGCTGAAAACCCTTGGGAATTTAAATAACTCCCGACTATCAGATAAGAGAATTTATTTAATTGGCCATTTACGTTGGCACTAGTATTAAAGGTCTGGTATGAACCATAATTCACGTCAATACCTCCTGTTATTTTCTCGTTGATATTATTTTCTTTGAGTTTTATGTTAATTACTCCTGAAGATGCTCCTGTACCATATAAAGTGCTCAAACCACCTTTTAAAACCTCTATGGACTCGATTAGATTAATAGACAACAATCTTAAATCGTATGTAGCGCTGCTGCCGGAAGGATCGTTTAACGGAACACCATCAATAAGGATTAAGACATTTTTATTTCCCCCGCCCCTTACAAATGTTCCTATATTTGTTCCTGGCGAACTGAAGTTGCCTTCCATTTGTATACCTGGTACTTCGTTTAAAAGATCAACAACAGTTTTTCCTGCGTTGTGCTCGATGGATTCCGGAGAAATCGTATAAATTGTTTTACCTGATTTTTCCACGGGAATTTTAAAACGAGTTCCAGTGATAACAACTTCTTTAAGCTGCCTTGTTGCTTTAACGGAATCTTGTTGCTGTTCTTTTGATTCTGGAGTTTGTGCGAATGTTATTGCGGAATAAAATAAATAACATCCCGTTAAAATCATTTTTTTGCCCATAGGTTATTTAAATAAATAAGTTAAACACTATGAACTCTCTGGGAATGATGTATGAAGAAATTACTAAATGTGGGCATTGAATTGCACTTACATTTAGTTACCAACCTCATTGCCTTTCACCCGAAAGCTCTGATTAATTTGATTGAGGCAGGTCTTCTGACTTACTCCACTTTTAACGCCTTCCCATTAAATATAACAGTGGCATTGAATGTTAAAAGCTCAGGAGCTTACAGCTACGGGTATAGTTCCAGATTTTCACTGGATTCCCTTTTTAACAATTATCGTTTGAATAAATAATTGTTACCAAAATCTATGCAATTATACCAAAAATATTTTAGGGACAAGACATGTGAAAAGGCTGAATTTCGAACTTTTTATAAAAAAACTCTCTCAGGCCAGTAACGACGGTGAATTTTTTATAAAAAATGAAAAATAGAATGTCATTCACCGATCAGAATTTCAGTTTTATTTTCAAAACCTTCTTACATCACCTTATCTTTCGATGCTAAAAAAACAAGCTTTGAAATTAACCGGAGCGCATAAACCGCTTTGCTATTTATAGCTCCTCTATAATTTTAAAGCTTGAAGATGAAGAAGCATCAAAAGGTAATGCGATGGCACTGGAAGAAGTAAATAAAAATAACGGAATAAACCAGTTCATCCTGATCTACATATTTTTTCTTTTCGCCGGCAAAAGGAAAATGCTCAAGATGAAAAAAGTAAATTTTATTATTTCAGTGATGGCGATCTTAAACGGTTAATATTTTTCTTTAAGTTAAACCTCGAAAGTATAAAAATGAATCAGTAGCTCGTTCTCAAAAAAATGCATAAAATAAAAGGAAAGCAAGATGTGTCATTGTAATGACAATCTTGCTTTGCGCCCGATGGTTGCAAAGGTTTAAAAAAATGAAAGGGCTATCATCCAGAGATGCAAAAACCGATGTTAGTCATTCAAGATTTTTGCATTAAATACCTCCATTTTTGGGAGAGTAAATCTGGCAGACTTTTATTACACAAACAAAAAAGACCAGTTCAAATCTAACTTTGGTAAAGAATACGATGAAAATTTATCCGATTTCCTGCAATATGTAAATATTGAAATTACAAGGGAATTTATTGGTGAAATTAGCGAACTTAAAGAATCTATAGATGAACTTAAACAATCTAATTATGATACTAAACAGTGATGGCGCCGAAAGAAGTAAATGAAACGTACATAACTTCTTATTCATTATGATCTAAGATATTTTTACTTCTCAGCAGCAAAAGGAAAATGTTTAAGATGAAAAAAGTAAATGCCTGGTCATTTTTAATGTTTCAAAAAACAGTATTAACTTTATCCTATATTTTTTTCGATGAAAATTTTCAAGATTTCACCATTTATAATTTTATCCACCATACTCCTAAGTATGAAAGGATACTGCAAACCGCTTGATAGTTCTGAGCATTTTCTTCAAAAAGAGGAAAAATCGATAGCTCGAGAAGAAAAACAAGCCTTGGAGGATACTCTCAGGAATTTTGAAGAATCTATACTTAATGGTGAGACAAAAAGTGAAAACAAAGTTTGGGGTAGCAATGCCGAAAAAGCCTGGCTGGATTACCGGCTTTTTGAGATTGATTTAAGGGCAGATTATGATGCCGAAAATTATTTAGCGCAAACCAAAGCCTATCTGAAAGATTCCACTCAAATTTTAATCGTCAAACTTAAAGGTCTTGAAACGCTGGACAGGAAAGGACTCTTGGTAAAAGATATTATCCAGAATGAAGAATATTATTTAGCCTTACTAGACGAGTTTGAACAAAGTGAACTGCCTTCCCGAACCTATTTATATTTTGAAAATAAAATAAGGAAAGTAAGCCTTGAACAGGCGAATGAAAAATATCAAACAAGCCTTATTCTAAACTTCGTCGGTTTAATAGCTATAGGCGGATTGACCTTTGGTTATTTCAAAAATAAAAAGGAAAAACCTTCATATCCACCTTTGAGCAATCAGGAAAAAAAGGTGAAAAACTTGATACAGGACGGGAAAACAAATAAGGAAATTGCCGAAGTACTTTTTATCAGCCTAAGTACCGTAAAAACGCATACTTCCAACATCTATAGTAAATTAGGGGTTAAAAATCGAAAGGAACTACAGGCCAACTCTTAATCTCCTACCAGTACTAGTCCTTTTTTCAGCCTTAAAATTCAATTTATTTACCCCCTCAAATGGTTACTTCGTTTCAAAATTTTGAAATGAAAGAATTAGCTATTATTATTTGTTTGATCTTCAGTTTGTCCGGCTTTAGTCAAAATAAATTTACATTATATGGAAATGTCGAAAATGAACAGAATGAAAATACTTCCCTGGGGCAAGCCTATTTATTAAACGATCAAGAACAGCTTATCAATTTCAGTATTGTCGAAAATGGGAATTTTTCTTTGAGTGCTGAAAGTGGCACATATCGGTTAAAAGTTGAAGTACTCAATTATGAAATTTTTGAAGAAACTATTGATTTGGATAAAGACCAACAGGTTGACATTAAATTGGAAAGTCTTCCTGATCATCTGGATGAAGTACAGATAACTGCTAAGCGAAAAACACTAACCTATAAAGACGGCAATATTAATATAAATGTTGAAAACTCTGTTTTTGAAACACTCTCACAAACTAAAGACGTGCTGGCAAAACTTCCTAAAGTTCAGATTAGTCCAGATGGTGAAGAATTACAACTATTGGGGCAGGGAACACCGTTAATTTATCTCGGAAACCAACAAATTCAATTTCAGGAATTGAATTCTATTCCAGTGACCAATATTAGAAATATCGAGATTATAAATAATCCAGGTGCTCAATATGAAGCCGACGGGACAAGCGTAATTGTAGTACATCTAAAAAATAATCTAGAAAATGGATTTAATGTTAGTTTAACAGAAACAGCATCTTTTAAAAGAAGGTTTAATAATTATGCTTCAACCGCACTAAATTATAGAAAAAATAAATTTGCCCTTACTGCTAATTTTGAATATAATCGGTTACATCATTGGGAAAGCAATCAATCAGAATTTACGCTCCTGGACGAGGATATTTATTCCAGATATAAAGTAGTTACATCTGCGCCAAGACCTCAATTCGTTTCCGGGCTTAACTTATCCTTTGATCTAGATGAAGACACCAAACTGTCAACAGGCATCAATTTCAGGACCGATAGTGAGGACTTTCCCATAGAAACAGAAACTTTTTTAAAAGACGGTTTACAAAGTACCGATATATTAACACTCACCCAGAATAAAGCCCAGAAAAGCTACCTGACTTCCCAATTAAACTTTAATAAATCTTTTTCCAAGGAGCAAACTTTGTTCCTGGGTGGCCAATATTCAAGGTTTGGACAGGATTTGCAAACGGAAATATACAATAGTACCAACCAGCAGGAATATGAATTTTCAGATTTAAGAGATCAGGATTTTGGTATCAAACGGGGCAGTATGCGTGTTGATTATGAAAATAAACTTAATTCGATATTAAATATTAAATTAGGAGCAAACCTGGCACTGGCCAAGGCAAATGCATATTCTTTTATCGATTCAGAAGCACAAAACTACGGCTATGAAGAATCCGTTTATGCTTCTTATGCTGATCTTTCAGGGAACTTTAAAAATTGGGAATATCGAATGGGATTAAGAATAGAGGAAAGCCAAGTGGAGGGAAATTATGAAAAGGAACAAAATTCAGCGATAAATCGGAATAATCTCAATTGGTTACCATCAATACAGCTCAATTATTCCACGGAAAACGAAAATCGGTTATCGATAAATTATAAAAGAAGCCTTAAAAGACCTAATTATTCAAATGCCAGTTCAATTACAGGTTATCTAAATCCATTCCTGGAATTTTCCGGGAACATTAATTTAAAACCAACGTATAATGATGAAGTTTCCCTGAATTATCAATGGAAAAAATTGTCATTTGAGGCTGGTTATTACGCTGAGAAAGACCCTGTGTATTATAGTGTTGATTTTAATGAAGAAATGGAGCGCTTAATTATGTCTCCCAATAATTTGGAAAGGGAAAATGGAATGTATCTGGAACTTGCTGCACCTGTAACCTATAAATTTCTGACTTCAACCAATACGCTACTATTGGCATATTCTGAAACAATGGATGCGGCAGGAATTCAGGCATTCGAAGCAAAACCTTTTCTTTATTATTATTCTAATAATGAATTCGATATAATTCCAAAGACTCAGTTCGCTATTAATTTTTGGGGACAAACCACCCGATATGAAGGAATTTATAAAAGAAACTCCATGTTTATTATTGGGGCGTCCTTTTCAAGAACTATTTTTGAAAAATTGCAAGTGAGTTTAAACTTTAATGACCTTTTTCAACAAATGAATTATGGGGAAACCTATCAAATCAATAATATTCATACCAACAGTCTGTTTTTTGCTGACGGGCAAGAAATAGCCATCGGGTTAAAATATTCCTTCGGAAAAAAATTGGAAACCTCCACAAACCTGGAGGATGTAGATGAAGAATTGGAGCGGCTTAAGTAAGTTTATAATTATTGTATAAAAATACTGCCTTTTTTGATGGCATTTTGCAGTTTAAACTCTGGATTTGTGCACTCAGATACTTCCTAGGAAAATAACTTGAAAAACTTTCGAAGCTTTACCCCTTAAACATCTCTTTTTTTATTGCGACCATCGGGAGTAATCAAGATTGTGTCCACAGACACACATCTTGAATTCTTACTCAATTGGAAAAACAGGTTTGATTCCAAAATCTTAGCATTTAAAACTAATGTTTATACTTGAAAAGATGTGAAGTTAAAATAATGGCCTTTTAGAATTTTGTGAGTCGGCACTTTAAAACCCTTCCTTCAATAAATTTGAGAGGATTAATAATCCAATTATTTGTATATTTGGTTAGGTCAGAATATCAAACTGCACCAATACGTTCTATTTAAATTGTGAGTTAATCGTGAGTTCAAAAAATTGGAACTGCGTAAAACCATATAAATACTGGGGGTCTCAGCGTTTTAAAAGCGTTCTGCCACCCCGACAAAGAAAAGCCCTGCACGGAAAGTGCGGGGCTTTTTTGTTGGTCCAAGGCGAAAGCTTGCTTTCAAGCCTCAAGGCCAACAAAAAAGACCGGGCAGGCATTAGCCTACAGGCTTTTCTTTGTCATTTTCCCCACTCAGGATCACCGACTAGCGGGAGGTAATTCTCTTAATTTTTCAAATAAAAAGTTACCTAATCGGTTACCTATTTTTTCTTAACTTTCCTTAGCCTTGGGCTTTAGCGTGATTTGACTTTCTACAATTATGTTAAATCGGTTACCTAAATGAAAGGCAATGAAACAAAACCCACTTTTCGCATCCTGTTTTGGCTTAATACAGCCAAAATAAAAGATTCTCTTGCACCCATTTATGCAAGAGTTACTATTAATGGCTACAGGTCAGAAATCAGGTTAGTGCCATCCGAAATCCTGGGATGATTCTGGAAAAGGCTCGCAGTATTTTGCATGTGTATGAGAATCCAATTTCAGATTTTTATTTTACCTTTAGATCATCCGGCATCGGTTATTAAAAAGTGTGAATCATCTGGTAAATAAAAAATATCTATAAAAAATAAATTTTGGATTCAGGTTTTTAGTATATTGATTATAGGTAAGGAATAATAGCGGCTAACTTTGGTCTTAGTTTGAGAAGAATATTTTCATAGATAGCCTTTTTGCGTTTTGTAGATAAAGTCAAATTTAAAATTCTTAGGATGTTGAATAATTTACCTTTCAAATCGTTTTTCCAAAGAACCGGCCAATCTGAAATTTCCCGGATTTTCCAAAAATTGTTTTTTGGGGTGGCTCTAAGCTTCATTTTGCTGCCGTCAAATGGGCTTGCTCAGGCGGAATGCCCGGCCATTAACGTAAAAATTCAAAACATTGATAACAATACCGGAGTTATCGCCTGTGCTATTTTTGAATCTCCCGAAGGCTTTCCCAATAAATTCCTGAAATTCGCATCCAAAGTTATGATAACACAAATAAAAGGAAAAGATGCCAGTTTTCAGTTTTCAGATATAAAACCGGGAAAATACGCCATTGCCGTAATCCACGATGAAAACCACAACGGTGAACTGGATACTAATTAGTTGGGGATACCTAAAGAAGGCTATGGCTTTTCCAGTGGTGCCAAAATTTCATTGAGTGCCCCTTCGTTTTCTGACGCTGAATTTTCATATGGGGGTGGAGATCTCCAAATTAGTATAGACCTGAATTATTAAAATCTTAAATCACAAAAGTTTTCCTAAGCCGCAGCCGCTTTCCTGAATGAAATCATCATTAGGACCCTATTACTCTTCAACTACCTTTGTCGTGGATCTGCCGCTGTTTTTTGCGTAACATTCAATTTCAGAATTTAGTTCGGCACCTAATAGTACCATCCAGCTGGTAAGCAACAGCCAGAGCATCAGGATAACCACAGCCGAGATGGAGCCGTAAACTTCCCCGTAACTTCCGAAATTGCTCACATAATAAGAAAAACCCCAGGAGGCTGCCAGCCATATCAGGGTGGCTACCAGTGAACCTGGGAAAACCATTTGAAAGGAAGGATTGGGCCTTACGGGTGCGTACTTGTATACAATGCCAAGAAAAAATACCACCAGCAACGCCAGAATCACCCATCTCAACCAGGTAATAAGACTTTCTATTCGTTCAGGCAAACCAAGCTGATCTACCAAAGCAGGAAAGATCACTATGAGAACCATGCTCAAAATTAGTATTAAGACGGCCCCGAAAGTAAATAGAAGCGTGAGCGCGTTTTGCCGAATAAAATTCCGGGTGTTATTGGTATTGTAGGCAATATCAACACCAGTAAAAAGAGATTTTGTACCCTTATTGGCACTCCATAAACTGAAAATGATCCCGAGGGCTGTCCCCCAGCTCAATGCTTTACCCGAGGTGGATGTAAATTCATTTATCTGAGCCTCAACTATACTAAAAGCCTGCTCTGGCATCATGTTAGAAAGGTAGCTGATCTGACTCTGCACGTTCTCGGGATTCATGGCGAGTCCATAGATAGAGATTAGGGCCATAAGTGCCGGAAAGATCGCCAGAAAAGCATAAAAGGCCACCCCGGCTGATACAATGCCTACGTTGTCTTCGGCTATCTGGTCCTTTACCCTAAGCAGAATGATTTTCCATCCTGAAACTTTGATCTCAAAGAGTGATTTTGTCTCCTCATTTTTTTCCATTTTCTCCTGATTGGTTTAATTAAAAATCTTTTAAAAACAGATGATTCCATAATATAGAAAAAAATGCACTCCTTACTATCTAAACTATTGTTAATAGGAAGCTTTAAAAGCTCGAAACAAACTCAGCAGAAATAAATAGGCTAACTAAACTTAATATTTTAATCACCCCTGTTTGAAGTGCTTACAGCATTTGACTTTAAAAAACACAACATTCTCTTTGAAAATTGACGGGAAGCCGTTTAATTTGCAAAGCATTAATCGGGATGTGGCCCTTCGTCTTCGCTCAGGACAGGCTGCCCCGGAAGGTAATTGAGTATTATAATACAAGGAAACCTTTTAAATTTAAAGTTGAGCAATTTTCAATCGGGATGTGGCGCAGTCTGGTAGCGTATACGCCTGGGGGGCGTGGGGTCGCAGGTTCAAATCCTGTCATCCCGACTTTTTAACATAATATTTTAACATAAATAAAGGGTAATTATATGATATTCATTTAATTACCTTTTTTGTTTGATTTCAAATATTAACAAATTATGTTAAATTTAATAAGAATAAATCGAGACTTTTTGGGTAATTTGTGAGTAAATCGGGAGTTCTAAGTGAGTTATTTTTTTAGTATCTTAGTATAATTAACCTTCGGGTTGGTTCCGCGTTTTTAGTTTGATTTTCGTACTACAATTTTTGTTTCATTTAAAATCTAGTATGATGCGTACCGATCAAACTTTTATTATTTCCTTTTTTATTCGAAAAAAGAAAAATCAACCTGAAATAGCTAATCTTTATACCAGAATAACGGTTAACGGAAGAAGGCTGGAAATAAGCCTTAAAAGAACTTTGCCAGTGGAGCAGTGGTTGCCGGATGCTTGTAGGGTAGCAGGTTCTTCAAAAGAGGTAATTCAGCTCAATTCAAAAATAGATCAGACCCGGGCTCTTCTTTATAAGGCATTTGATGAACTTCAAAGAGAAGGACAACTTGTAACATCTCAGTTGGTTAAGGCACGATATCTTGGTACTGATGTGAAACACAAAAGTCTTCAAGACCTAATTAATTACCATAACACTAATATGATAAGTGTGCTTAAAAAAGGCACTCTTAAAAATTATTATACCACTGGTCATTATTTGGAGGATTACCTTCTAACAAACTATAGAACCAGTGAGTATTTTTTAAAGCAAATCAATTATGAATTTATTTTAGGTTTTGAGAACTTTCTCCGATCAAAGCCTAAACTACACAACAATGGTGTAATGAAGCATATGGAGCGTTTTAAAAAGATGATGCGCTTAGCCGGAGATCTGGATTGGATTGAAAAGAACCCTACGAAAAGATTCAAGCTTCGCTTTGATAAAGTAGATATGGTTTATTTAACTAAATTAGAACTTGAAAAGATCAAGAACGAAACCTTTGAAAGACCTGTTTTATCAATAAACAGGGATGTTTTTATTTTCGCTTGCTATACAGGCCTTACTTATTCTGATGTCAAAGCCCTGACCAAAAATCATGTGCATATAGGAGTTGATGGCAATAAGTGGATCTATACCAGAAGAAGTAAAACCAACACGTCTGTGCGAATTCCCATATTAAAAGAAGCTCAGGAAATTCTGGATTACTATAAAAATCATCCAAAAATTGATGGGACTGATAAATTGTTACCGGTTTATTCCAATCAGAAAATCAATCAGTATTTACGAGAAATCGCAGTGAAAGTCAAAATAAGTAAGAAACTAAGCTTCCATGCCGCCCGGCATACTTTCGCCACTACCGTAACCCTTGCTAATGGTGTTCCTATAGAAACAGTTTCAAAACTATTAGGCCATCATAAAATATCTACAACACTAATATATGCCCGGGTTCTTGATTCAAAAGTATCAATGGATATAGATAATTTGAGGAAAAAATTAATAGGTTAACTTTTAATTAGATTGCTTGATTACTAGCATTTTATCCTCGGTCTTTTTACTATTTTGATTGATGAAAGTATGCCCATTTCCGAGTTGGGGGGCTACTGGAAATAGGCGGATACTAGGGTTCTGCAAAGAAACCAGAATATGATTTTTCTTTTATGGGGGATTTCCCCCATTTTTAACCAAATTAGTATGATCGAATTACCACCTTTAAGAGAAACCGCCGGGTATGATTATTTCGATCAGGAGGAGGTTGCTGATGATATGCTGGAATTCTCTTCCGGTTATTTCTATAGCGGTGCCCGGCAGGGACCAAAGGCAGAAGTTATTGATTTGACGGTGGTGACATGGGTGATGGATTTCCAGGAGAATTTATTCATTCGGTATTGTCAGTATAGTGGGTTAAAAGATGCCTGGAAAGAGAAGATAAATGAGCAGATGAAAATAATGATGAGAGATATTAGTATCAGTGAAGGATTTATCAGGAGGCGGTTGGTGGACTTTGAAGGCGGGAAAGAAGAGTTTTACAAAAGAGAGGCGTTTGAAAAGAAGTTCCTCGAGTTGAGATCCCGGATGAAGTCGGTCAGGTATTGATTTAAGTTCCCTTTTCCCATTTAAGAATTCCCCTGCTTAATCGGTTGCACCCTTTTTTCTTCTTATTTCCGAGCTAACAGGCTCCAGGAGGTACTAATGAAGCCTGACGCGGTAGCATCAGGGTTAAGTGCACCGACTTATGCCTGTGTGAGGGCAAGTAAGGGCTTTGCCGGTTGTTTTGAAAATAGCATCACTACTTATCTTAAGTTATCTTATAAACGCGGAATTGTCTTTTAAAGTACAAAGCTTTTATGCCCCGATCGACGGTTGCTTATGGAAAAAATACTCAAAAATAGGGACCGCTACATTAGCTGTTTTGACATCGCTTTAATCAGCAGATTCTGGCGATAGGGTGAAACCAATCACTTTTATTGGATACGTACTTTCTTTTTAGTCTTTATGAATCTCCGAACAGTAGGAGAAGATATATACCACAATATAAAACCACTTAAAACCGTGACCAATCCAAGTAGGGAGAAAACTCGCAACACAAGATTATTAAAATCATCCCGGCCATCGTAATCCATGGTGTGAGTCATCCAAAGAAAATCGAACCATCGCCAGTTTCTATGCCGAAGCTTCTGG
>NZ_FOVL01000017.1 GCF_900115145.1 Salegentibacter flavus
ATAAAGTGAACATTCTCCCGCAGGGCTTGTTCAATTTTTCGGGAAGAATAAATGTTGCGTAAATAGGCATAGATAACAACTTTGAGAAGCATCCGCGGATGATAGCTTGAAGTGCCACCACCTTTATAGCTCTTCTCCAAAGCAGAGATGTCTATATGATCAATAATTGTATTTACTATTCGTACGGGATGATTCTTGGGAACTAAATCATCATAACTGGGAGGAAGAAGACTTAACTGGTCCTGTTGGTAAGTCTTGTATACTACTTTGCTGCTCATGCTTAAAAATAAACATGATCACTTAATTATACAAAAAAGAGGCTGCCTTTTTAGACAGCCTCTTCATTATAAAATCATAACAGAATTTTACTTTTCAAATTCCTTAAGAGTAGTAGTAATTATATCAACACAATCTCTTAGTTGTTCCTCGTTCATCACCAAAGGTGGCGCAAAACGAATGATGTTGCCGTGGGTTGGTTTTGCCAGGAGCCCGTTTTCTTTTAGGGCCATACAAATATTCCAGGCAGTATCTCCTTCAGGGGAATCGTTGATAACGATGGCGTTCAAGAGACCTTTTCCTCGTACCAGGTCTACAATTTTTGAATCCCTAATGTAATCATTAAGCAATCTTCGGAAGAGTCCCCCCATTTTTTCGGCATTTTCTTCAAGTTTTTCATCCCTTATTACTTCAAGTGCTGCAGTAGCAACAGCTCCGGCCAATGGATTTCCTCCAAAGGTAGAACCATGTTGTCCCGGTTTGATCACTTCCATCACCGTATCATCGGCCAAAACAGCAGATACAGGATATACTCCGCCTGAAATCGCTTTTCCGAGGATAAGGATATCGGGTTTTACTTCTTCGTGGTCTACCGCCAGTAATCTTCCGGTACGGGCGATGCCAGTTTGCACCTCATCGGCGATAAACAACACGTTATATTTTTCACAGATTTCTTTTGCGCGTTTCAGGTAACCTTCCGAAGGCACAAAAACTCCGGCTTCACCCTGAATTGGCTCCACCATAAATCCTGCGATATTTTTATTGCTTTTCAGCGTTTCTTCCAGGGCTTCGAGGTTATCGTAAGGAATCTTCAGGAATCCGGGAGTATAAGGTCCAAAGTTTTTTCTGGCTCCTTCATCATTGGAGAAAGAGATGATAGTAGTTGTCCTTCCATGGAAATTATTCTCGCAAACCACGATCTGGGCCTGGGTTTCCTCTACACCTTTTTTCTCATAAGCCCATTTTCTGGCGATCTTAATAGCGGTTTCAACCGCTTCTGCACCTGTATTCATAGGCAGCAGCTTGTCGAAATTAAAATATTCTGAAGCAAACTTCTCGTAAGGCCCCAACACATCGTTGTGAAACGCGCGGGAAGTCAGCGTAAGTTTAGCTGCCTGATTGCAAAGCGCCTCAACTATCTTTGGGTGACAATGCCCCTGGTTTACCGCAGAGTAAGCTGAGAGAAAATCGTAGTATTTCTTTCCTTCTACATCCCACACATGCACGCCTTCGCCACGGCTTAAAACCACAGGCAGCGGGTGATAATTATGTGCTCCGTACTTGTCTTCTAATTTAATCGCTTCTTCTGAAGTTGAAATTTTGGTTAATGGCATTTTAAATAATTTTATATTACTTTTTTGCAATTCCTTCTTTAAGCTGAAAGACTTCAGATTCGGAGAGAAATCATCCAAATTTTGAATTCCTGCAAATTACTAAATGTTTCCTGAATTTTTCAAAAGCCGGGCTAATAAATCTTAGCAATTATCCTATTTTTGCGCTATGGCAAGAAGGAATAAAAACAAGCTCTTTGAAGCTGTTGAAGTTATAGATGCCGGTGCTAAAGGCAAGAGTATCGCCAAGGCCCCGGACGGAAAAGTAATCTTTATAGACAATGCAGTTCCCGGCGATGTCGCCGATGTGCAAACCACTAAAAAACGCCGTGCCTTCTACCAGGGCACCGCGGTTAATTTCCATACTTTATCTGATAAACGCACCGAGCCGGTATGCCAGCATTTCGGGGTTTGCGGAGGCTGCAAGTGGCAGAATATGGAATATACGTACCAACTGGAATACAAGCAGAACGAGGTATTAAATAACCTGCAGCGCATAGGAAAGATCGAGTTACCGGAAGTCACTCCTATCCTGGGCAGCAAAGAGATATATTTCTACCGGAATAAAATGGAGTTTTCCTTTAGTGACAGCCGATGGCTTACTATAGAAGAGATCCAGAGCGGGAAGAACATTAAGGATAAGAACGCTTTAGGTTTTCATATTCCGGGGATGTGGGACAAGATCCTGGATATTGAAAAATGTCATTTACAGGAAGACCCCAGCAATGCGATTCGGAATTTCGTAAAGGAATTCGCTACAGAAAACGACCTTCAATTCTTCAATACCCGGGAACAGAGTGGCTTGTTGCGTACCCTGATGATACGTACCACTTCTACCGGAGAACTTATGGTATTGATTCAGTTTTTCAAAGAATACAAGGTAAAACGGCAGTTGCTTCTGGATGCCCTGGCCGAAAAATTTCCGGAGATCACTTCGCTTCAGTATGTGATCAACGGAAAAGGGAATGATACCATCTACGACCAGGAGGTTATTTGTTATAAAGGACGCGACCATATCTTTGAGGAGATGGAAGGCCTTAAATTCAAAATAAACGCGAAATCCTTTTACCAGACCAACTCGGAACAGGCTTACGAACTTTACAAGGTTACGAGAAACTTTGCCGATCTAAGCGGAGATGAACTGGTTTACGATCTTTACACCGGGACAGGAACCATCGCCCAGTTTGTGGCTAAAAATGCTAAAAAGGTAATCGGAGTTGAAGCAGTTCCGGAAGCTATTACAGATGCCAAGGAAAATGCCGAACGTAACGGAATTACCAACACCGAGTTCTACGTTGGGGATATGAAGAAGGTCTTTACCGAAAGCTTTATTAATGAACACGGGCATCCTGATGTTATCATCACCGATCCGCCGCGGGACGGAATGCATAAAGATGTGGTAGCCCAAATAATTGGTATCTTGCCAAAGCGAATTGTGTATGTGAGTTGTAATTCGGCTACCCAGGCGAGGGATCTGGCAATGCTGGACGATTATTATAAGGTAACTAAAGTGCAACCCGTAGATATGTTTCCGCAAACTCACCACGTAGAAAATGTGGTATGTTTAGAAAGCCGGCCGGGAAGCTCCCGGAGGCAATAAGGGGTGAAGTTTAGGCTAATGTTTAAAAGCATTTGGCAATCTGCCGGATGCATACACGGATAAATCTCAACCTAATAAGGCTAATATATGTTTAGATGAAAAAGGTCTTTTTAAATATCATTTTTGTTGGCTTAGGAATATTTTTTGTTTCTGGCTGCCAGCGTGATGATCTATGTCCTGCCAGCACCAACACCACTCCCCTGCTTATCATAAAATTCTTTGATGTCCAAGAACCGGAAGAAACCCGGTCTCCTACTAATTTACGCGTTTGGGACCAGGAAAGAGATACCATTCTTCTCAACAGGGTAAATGTTGATAGTATCGCAATTCCGCTAAAAACCTTTGAAGATAACACCGAATATGCATTTACCATAAATGCCAGGGAGATCGATGAAGATGAGGATGAGGATGATCCAAATATCCTTATCCCAAACACCGATATTTTAAGATTCACCTATGGCCGGGAGCAGGTTTATGTGAACCGTGCCTGTGCTTATAAAGTGATTTATTCCGGCCTTAGGCTGAACATAGACGCCGGCGACGATGAGCCCTGGATTCAAACCTATACTATAGAACAAACCGAAGTTGAAGATGAAACAAACCGCCATATCTCTATTTTCTACTAGCCTGATCTTTTTGCTGGCAACAGGCTTTTTGTTCGCTCAGGAACCTACAGCCCTTGATACCATAGATCAGCGGGAAAAATACGGCATACGGGTAGGAACCGACCTTAGCAAACTGGCCCGTAGTTTTTTTCAGGATGATTATGATGGCTTCGAGATCATGGGGGATTACCGGGTATATGATAATTTCTATGCCGCGGCCGAAATCGGGACGGAAAGCCTTCCTTTTTCTGAAGATAATATCAGCGTGGTCTCTACCGGTCAATATGTCAAAATCGGGGTAGATTACAACGCTTATGAAAACTGGACCGGGATGGAGAATATGATCTTTGCCGGTTTGCGTTATGGGTTTTCCACTTTTAAACAGGAGTTACACGAATACACCATTTACAACACTTCCCAATTTTTCGGACCCGATGTGCGAAATGAAATGATAGAAAACAGCGGACTTAACGCCAGCTGGATAGAATTAATTGGAGGTTTGAAGGTTGAGATCCTTAACAATCTTTATCTCACGGCGAATGTCCAGGTAAAACGCAGGCTTTTTCAAAAAACGCCGAATAACTTTGACAACCTCACCATTCCCGGCTTTAACCGTACTTACGACGATAGTAACTTTGGGGTGGGTTATGGTTATGGAATTTCTTATCTGATCCCTATTTATAAGAAGTAGTCGTTAGTCTTTTGCCTTTAGACGGTAGAGGGTTCTCGGTTGTGGGTGGTTTTTCTCTCTATTCTCCTTCTAATTCCCTCTTTTCACTCTACATAATCCCTTAATTTCTAACACCCAATCAGGATGAAATCCTGGATCAGGTCCGGGATGACATGCGAATTAAAAACTAAGGACTAAAGACCAAAAACTACATTCGCTTTCGTTTTTTGGTTCCAGGGTAGATCTGGTATTTTAGAAGCTTAGACTCCAGGGCGCCGTTGTATAGTTTTATTTTTCTTGAGGGTCGCAGGCCTACGTGCTTAAGAGCTTCCAGATTGGAGGTGATAAACCAGGCATCGGTATCGGGGTAGCCTTGTTTAAGGGTGTCTCCTATAGCTTTGTAGAAAACAGGCATATCTATATCCAGCCTTTCGCCATAAGGCGGATTAAATACCATATGAAGATGCCGCTCTCCTTCTTTTTTAGATTCGAAGAAATCCTGTCTTTCCACTTTTATGAATTCTGAAAGATTAGCATTTTCAATATTATCTATGGCCTTATGTACGGCTGATGGTGCCTTATCGTAGCCTTTAATGCTGAAGTGGAATTCCCTCACCTTTTTAAGCACAGAATTTTCTATTTGTTCAAACAGGGCTTCATCCCAGTCTTTCCATTTTTCGAAGGCGAATTCCTTTCTATTCAGGTTTGGCGGAATATTACAGGCGATCATTGCCGCCTCGATGAGAATGGTTCCGCTTCCGCACATGGGATCCAGGAAATCGCATTGACCATCCCATCCTGAATGCAGTAACATCCCGGCGGCCAGAACTTCGTTGATGGGGGCGATATTGGTAGCAGTTTTATACCCTCGTTTATGGAGAGATTGCCCGGAGCTATCGAAAGAAACATTACAGAAGTTTTTTTCGATATGCACATTGATGCGCAGCGTAGGGAAATCGAGATCTACATCGGGGCGTTTTCCGAATTTATCCCGAAATCGGTCTACGATAGCATCTTTGGTTTTTAGGGAAATATACTGGGAGTGCGTAAAAATTTCAGAGTGAACGGTAGCATCGATAGCCAGGCTATCGTCTACGCCCATAAATTCTTCCCAGGGCAGCGCATAGATGTTTTTATAGAGTTCTTCTTCAGAATTGATCCTGAAGCTGCGATAAGGTTTCAGGATCTTAATGGCGGTACGCAGGCAGAGATTTGCCTTATACATAAAGCCCAGGTCGCCGTAAAAGCTCACGTTTCGGGTGCCTTCTTTAATATCCATAGCACCAAGACTCAGCAATTCTTTAGCCAGAATTGGCTCAAAACCATACATGGTCTTGGCTATCATTTTAAAATTATCCATATCGCTTTTTTAGAGATGGCAAAAATACATTAATTTTGGCGGATGTGCCGAAGAACGGGAAAGGAATGAAAGGGCTGTATCTTTTACATTTTAAGCAGCAGCTAGAGAGAAAAATGGAGTCGGTGCCGCGTAATTTTCAGGAAATAAACCGACAAACATCTAGCATATTCAGCAATTAATGATCTACTTACTACCCTTAGTTTCGGTTCTTATCGGCTATATTATTTCACGTTTTATGAATCCGGGAACTTCTACCGGGTTTAAATTACTGCTGAGCTTTAGTGGGGCTTACCTCCTATCGGTAACCGTTTTTGAATTGCTGCCCGAAGTTTATGCAGAAGCAATAGACGGGATTGGCATTTATATCATGCTGGGCCTATTACTGCAGATCCTACTGGAATTTGTTTCCAAAGGGGTGGAACACGGGCATTTGCATACCACCGATAAAAGCACCGCTTTCCCCTTAATGTTACTGGTAAGTCTTAGTATTCACGCGCTCCTGGAAGGTGTGCCGCTTGATGAAAAAGGACATTTATTGCACGGAGTGGTGATCCACAAGATTCCGGTAGCCGCAATTTTGTCGGTTTTCCTGATACATTCAAAACTTGCCAAATGGAAGGTTTTTCTGTTTTTGGGGATCTTTGCGCTTATGACTCCGCTGGGTAGCTTTTTAAAGATGAATGTTCCGCTTATCGAAGAGAGTTCGGTGTATCTTAATGCGATAGTGATAGGAATTTTTCTGCACGTCTCCACCACAATCCTTTTTGAAGCTTCAAGAAATCATAAGTTTAACGCCTCGAAATTGTTGGTGATCGTTGCCGGTATCCTGCTGGCCTATTTTATATAAGAATGTTCAGTAAGGAAGAAAGTAAAAAATTACGGCAGCAGTTCTGGACAAGTTTCGGGATAGTTTACAGGACGAAGTGGATTCTCTATGATACCAAACAGAAGGAGATTCAGCTTAAATTCACCTTCAACCGCAAATTTGCGCAGGTCTCCCTGGACGTTATCGACCCCGATGAACTCTTTCGCGCCTATTATTTTGAAAAACTGCTTAGCTTAAAGCAGATCCTCAGGAATGAATATCTACCGGAAGCCATCTTTGAAGAAGATTATGAACTGCCCGAAGGAAAGACGATTTCCAGGGTTTATGTGCAGCTGGACGGGGTGAATATTCACAACCGGCAGCAATGGCCCGAGGTGATGAAATTCTTAAATGAGCATATGCTTCAGCTGGAATCTTTCTTTGAAGAATACCGCGATTATCTTAGCGCGTAGAATCTTACGTCATTTTTAAAGGATAAGGGGCCCACATTCTCCTGGCCATAGCATTCAGAAAATTCTGCATTCTAAATTGTATCTTGCTGTAGTATTAACTGTGTTCTTAAGTTCTGCATAAACCTTACTAATCATTGTTTAATAATTTACACAAGGTATAGAAAATGAAAATCGCACTTCTATCTCCTATCGCGTGGCGAACGCCCCCGGTAAAGTACGGTCCCTGGGAGCAGGTTGCTTCAAATATTGCTGAAGGGCTTGTAGAGCGAAACATAGACGTTAGCTTGTTTGCTACCGGAAATTCCATTACAAAAGGCAAACTGGAATATGTTTCAGAAAATGCCTGGGCTGAGGATCCACAGATGGATCCCAAGGTGTGGGAATGTCTTCACATCAGCAATTTGATGGAGCAGGCAGGCAAATTTGATTTAATACACAACCACTTCGATTTTCTTCCGCTTAGCTATTCCAGGCTCATTAAAACCCCTATGCTTACCACCATACACGGGTTTTCTTCAGAAAAAATTCTCGAGGTCTATAAAAAATATAACAAGACAGGTTATTATGTTTCCATCAGCAATTCAGACCGTAGTCCGGAGCTTGATTATACGGCCACTGTGTATAATGGTATTAACGACAATGAATTTACCATTAAGGAAAGATCAGAAAATTATTTGTTGTTTTTTGGCAGAATTCATCCCGAAAAAGGTACTCTCGAAGCTATTGAGATTGCCAAAAAATCGGGACGAAGGCTGATCATTTCGGGCTTAATCCAGGACCAGGAATATTTTGACAGCAAGATAAAGCCGTTGATTAACAATGATGATATTGTATTTGTAGGCAATTCGGGGCCGAGGGAAAGAGATCAACTTATGGGGGGAGCTTATGCCCTGTTACACCCCATAAGTTTTAAAGAACCTTTTGGTTTAAGCGTAGCCGAAGCTATGATGTGCGGAACCCCGGTTATTGCATTCAACCTGGGCTCTATGCCTGAATTGATAGTTCACGAAAAAACCGGTTTTCTCGTGGATAACATTGCGGAAGCCGCAGAAGCAGTTAGTAGCATATCTTCGATAAGCAGAAAGTTTTGCCGGGAATGGGCGTTTTCAAAATTTAGCAGAAAAGAAATGATCGATGGCTATTTAGCGGTATATGAGCGCATATTAAACCCAGGAATGTAGCGCCTGATACCACGTATTATCTGGGCTCAAACACGAGGTGACCTAGTAGGTATTTAACAAATGATCAATAGCGTGCTAAGATTTCGGCCAACAAGCTTCCTTAAATTCTTAAGGGAATCGTATAAAAAGCAGCAAAACCTGCGTTTATCCCGAATTTATTTATGTTAAAAGTGTATATTGCTGCGGATATAACGAGTTGTAAGCCATTAATTGCCACTTATCCTTAATAAGGACTAATTAAAAAAGAGCCTTAAGCAATCTGACCAAATGAAACTCTTATGATTCCGACTGACCACGAATTTTCTCTACTTTATATGATGTATGGGATGTTATTAGCTTTTCTAATAATTAAGGCGATAACGTCTGACTATAAAATGCATCTTATATTTCTATCTATTTATACCGCCTTTTTAATATTTATCTTTTCCGACAGATCTAATTTTGAAGGCGGCAGCTCTTTGGGTGTTTTATTGCTGGGAGCATCTTTTGTGGGATTGCAATTATTGATAATTATAACTATTAAAATATACAAGGAACTAAGGAAGACCGCAAATTAAAAACGGCTTACAATCGAGTAGACGGCTCCGCCGTTAATTGACGGAGTGCGCCTCTCACACCACCGTACGTACGGGTCTCGTATACGGCGGTTCGATAATGGAACTTATCGATTATAGTATTCGATTAAACTAACATAACCTTTCATCTTTAAGCGTTTTATGGTAATGGTGGTACGCAAAATGGGACTTTGAGCTACCGCCCAGCCACCCATTCGGGTACGACTCCAGGCATAGGCTTGATCTGGATTAATTCCCAATCGAATAAGGTTTTTCCTCTTCCTCTCGGGCTTTTTCCAGTGATGCCAAATGCAATACCGTAAACGATTCCTTAGCCATTCTTCCAGCTTTTTAAGCTTTCCTTGAATGGATGCCGGTTTGAAGTAATTTATCCAGCCCCTTAGCAATAAGTTAATTCTGTGGATACGCTCTTCAAAGCTTGCAGGAATTGTCTTTTTGGTAATATATTTAAGTTTTGACTTAAATGTATCCCATTTGGATGCTTCTGCCACAAGCTGATACTTGGCCTTTTCTCTTTTCTTGTAGGTTGGTACAAAACCAAATCCCAGTACCTGAAAGGTTAAAGGCTTACGTATGCCACTTTTCTCCCTATTGATCGGGAGTCGGAGTTTGTCCCGAAGAAATTTGTAGATACTATTGCCTACGCGTTTCGCAGCGGGTTTACTTCGAACGTAAATACTAAAATCATCGGCATATCTTACATAGCGGTGCCCTCGCTTTTCCAGTTCTTTATCCAGCTCATTGAGCAGGATATTGGAGAGCAAAGGACTTAAGGGAGAACCTTGCGGAACTCCTTTTCTACGTTTATGCAATTTGCCGTTGATTTGTATCGGTGCTCTTAAAAATGATCGCAAAAGCTTCAGGCTTGCCCTACACTTTACCTTTTTGAATATCAGTTCTAATAGAATATCGTGGGCCACTTCATCAAAGAAACTCTTTAAGTCAATATCCACGATGTGCCTATAACCTGAATTTATATTTTCCAGGCTCTGTGCAACCGCCTGATGGGCATTGCGGTTTGGTCTGAACCCATAACTGTGTTTTTGAAAGTCTGGCTCAAATACTGGTTGCAAAACCTGATGTAATGCTTGCTGAAACACCCTGTCAACAACTGTAGGAATTCCGAGTAAACGTTTCTTCCCGTTGCTTTTTGGAATTTCCACACCCAGTATGGGAGACACCTGATATTCCCCTCGTTCTATCTGCCCGGCGTATTGTTTCCCGTGAGCTTGTAAGATAGATTGTAGTCCTGTTATTTGGACATTATCTATCCCTGCTGCTCCTTTGTTACGATACACCTGGCGGTAGGCTTGGTTTAGGTTCTTTTTACTTGTTAATTCTTTAATCATTAGTATTAAAATGGATTTGCTGTCTCGCTTGATCGAAGGCTATTATTCTATTGGAAGACTATCCGTAACATAAAATAACTCCAAGGTTCATTAAAGACCATTATCGTTCAGTCCTTCACCAGCCTATCAGGTGGCTGGCTACTACGACTTCGGCTGACTTCTCCACCAAGCCATCCCGTGGCTATGGAGATCTCCCCAGGTAAGAACATCTTCTTTCCCCTGATTCCTGCCGGATCTACTACTTCGGTATTCATTTCAGAAGAAATGTTTAGGACATCACAATGATGTGCTTGCTCATCCAACCTTGTAGCCTCAAATCCGGTTCCTGTTCGTCAGTACCAGGGTTTGTAGACCCGCTTCCTTCAGTTCCAACTTCACAGTTGGCAACCTTGCAGCTTACTAATGGTTCAGGGCGTCACCCCGGCCCATAAGGGACTTGCACCCTCTAGATTAATAATATATCTTCGATATATTAAAAGATGCCCATGCTGGGCACACACAGTATATAAAAACAATGCTAAAACCTGTCTCGAATTGAAAGTCGGTGCTCGCTTGCTTAGCGGATTGTGCTGCGCTGTTCCCTTCGGTCGGAACCTGCGGACAAGCAGGCTGGACAGCTCGCAGAGTTTTTATACGGGACGTTGTTATTAATACTCACAAAATCCGAACTTAATTTCATGAATTAATAAAAAGTAATAACTTTGTATTTACAAAATATAAAGTTATGGAAACTTCGATTATCAAAATTGGAAATTCAAAAGGACTAAGATTGAGCAAAACAATCCTCGAAAAGTATCATATAAAAGATAAAGTAGAACTGATTTTGGAAAAAGAACAAATCATACTTCGACCTATAGAATCCCCAAGAAAAAATTGGGAAGATAAATTCAAGGAAATGGCAGATAATAAGGATGATGAACTTCTTATGAATGATGTTTTTGAGGATGAAAACTTTGATGAATGGAACTAAAGCAATATTCAGTCATTCTCGTAAATCTTGATCCAACAGTTGGCAGTGAAATTAAGAAAACCAGACCTTGTGTAATTATTTCGCCAAACGAAATGAATAAATATTTGAGAACTATTGTGGTAGCTCCATTGACAACAAATCTCAAAAAATATCCAACCCGAATTTCGATCAAAAAAAATGACAAAAAAGGAATGATAGCAATTGACCAAATTCGGACAATTGATAAGCAAAGAATTATAAAAGTCTTTGATTCTCTAACCAAACCTGAGATTCGAAAATGTAAAGAAGTACTGAAAGAAACATTTGTAGACTAAAAAGTACTGAAACTCCAACCGCCTGACTGTTAAATTCAACTACGACAGAGGAAGGGCCTTTCAAAAATCAAGAAATTAAAACCAAATAAGACAAATCTGTATCTTAACCACCACAACTGTTGGTTATAAGGACAAAACTAAATTAGAAAATAATTCTTAGCTTTATAGAAATAGAAACCTTTCGAATCGATATATGAAATCCTAAAGCTAAAAAACTTCTTAAAGATCTGGCAGACTCCAATAAGGTCAAAGTTAAAAAGACTAAAGAACCTGACTTTTCTACAATTCTTACCTAGCTAAAATAAAAGAGGAAATTAGTCTCAAAGAAATCACCAGAGAAGTGCTAAGCGTGAGAAAATCACGATATGAGACCAGCATGCGTCTGGACCAAAAAATGGCAACGTACAGGAGTAGAATTATAAACCTGTGCCTATTCCTAATCCTGGTTGAAAAATATAAACAGATGAAAACTAAGAGAACTATTCCTGACACTAATCTTTGGATTAGCTTCATGATATCTAAAAACTTCATCGAAATAGGCTACTTAAATGCCGGAAGATGGAATCGGTCTTTAGCGAGGCAGGTATCGGCACGGCTATGGCTTTGGGTAGTTATTTCTTTTGCATGTGCTACACTCCAGGCTGTTGCCCAAACAGATACTGTAGCAGTAACAGAAAATACAGCTAAGCAGAAACCGCTTTTCTCGATTGGTCTGGGGGCACAGCATGGCTTTATTTTCGCACATTCTGAAGAGGTGCAAAATACCAGGGGAGCACGGCCAACCGGAATAGAAACTATACTTAGCTGGCAGCGCAACGATTCCGCTACCTATGCCCTCTGCCGATGCTATCCCCGTCAGGGAGTAATGCTGGCATATTACGATTACGATGTTGATTTATTGGGCAAAAGCGGCACCGCAGCTTACTTTCTGGAACCCACCTACCGGATTAACAACAGGGTGCTTTTCTCCTTTAAAGGCGCAGCAGGACTTTCGTACCTAACAAATCCATATGATAGCATCGCCAACCCCGGGAACCAGTCGTACAGCACCCACGTGAGTACTTATTTACTTGTTGGTGTCGGCGCCTGGGTAAGGCTATCAGACCGGTGGTGGCTCAACCCCAGTGTGAATTATCAGCACATTTCTAATGGGGGCAGCCGCGAACCGAACAAAGGCATAAACTGGCCCACTGCCGGAATTGCGGTAAGTTACCAGCCTTCCTCACGCCCATGGTACACCGGCACTCCGAGTACTGAAAAATACTGGAGAAACTATTCTACGCGCTACGATGTCGCTTTGCTGGGCACCATGCGCAATGGCTATGATGAAGCCGGTGATCGCAAAAAGTACTTACTGGGCGGGCTAGCGGTGCAGGCCGGAAGGCAGGTAAGTAGTCTGAGCATGCTCACGGTGGGAGCCGAAGCCTACCAGGATGAAGAACTGAAGGACAAACTTCGCAGAGAAGGACTTAATTCCAGTCCGGTGAAAGCGGGGTTGATGCTTGGGCACGAGTTTTTGTTGGGCCGGTTTCAGTTTAGCCAGCGCCTGGGCATATACGTGTTTGACCAAACACCTTACTACGACCGCATCTTTCACCGCTGGGGTTTGCAGTACCGCATAAACCGCCACTTCAGTGCAGGCTTTAATCTACTGGCCCACCGGCATATAGCAGAGTTTATAGACTTCCGGCTGGCCTATACTTTTCAAAAACGGGATAAATAGGAATCACGCAAACAGAATTATCCGGGATTATACGGGGGCAAACGTCAAAAAGAAAAGCCCGCGAAATCCGGCGGGCTTTTGATATAATATTTTCAATTTTCAGGAGATAAGTTCCAGGGTTTGCTGGGCGATCTCCAACTCTTCGTTGGTTGGAATCACGAGCACTTTCACTTTAGAGTCTTCCGCATTGATGTACCTCAGCTCTTTAGAGCGTTCTTTGTTCTTTTCCTCGTTCAGTTTAATTCCGAAGAAATCCATATCCCGGCAAACCAGGCCACGAATCACATCGCTGTTCTCCCCTATTCCGGCGGTAAACACTATTGCATCAACCCCATTCATCGCTGCGGCATAGGCCCCGATGTATTTTTTAATGCGATAGGCATTCATATCCAAAGCGAGCTGACACTGACGGTTTCCCTTTTCGGCCTGCTCTTCGATATCACGAAGATCACTATAGCCCGTTAGGCCCATCATTCCACTTTTATGGTGCAGGATGTCGCTCACTTCCTGTGCGGTATACCCCAGTTGTTCGATCATATAAAATATCACCGACTGGTCTATATCTCCGCTACGGGTACCCATTACAAGTCCGTTAACCGGTCCGAAACCTAAAGAGTGATCTATGCTTTCCCCATCTTTTACCGCGGTAATACTACAACCGTTACCAAGGTGCACACTAATGATTTTTGAGCTCTCTTTTTTAAGTTCCTTGTTCGCCTGTTGGGTAACATACTTATGGCTGGTGCCATGGAAGCCATAAACCTGAATGTGGTGATCCTCGTAAAAAGAGGTTGGGATGGCATACTGGGCAGCGCGGGAAGGAATAGTTCTGTGAAAAGCCGTATCAAAAACCGCTACCTGTTTTGCCTGCGGAAAAAGTTGCTCGGCTACCTCAATTCCTTTCAGGTTAGGTGGGTTATGCAAGGGAGCAAGAGAGAAATATTCCCTGATCTTGGCTTTCACCTTTTCATCGATAATGATGGTTTTGGAGAAAGTATCGCCTCCATGTACAACTCTGTGCCCTATCGCAGGAATTTCAGAAGCTTCTTTTATCACTCCTTTTTCTGAATCCATTAAAAGCCCTGTAATCGCTTTTAAGGCTACCGCGTGATCGGGAACTTCCAATTCCTTTGAAACTGTATTGTCAGCGCTTTTATAATGAAGCCTGGCGCCATTTAACCCGATGCGTTCTACAAGCCCTGAAGCCAGCACAGTCTCGTCGGGCATTTTTATAAGCTGAAATTTTAAAGAAGAACTCCCTGAGTTTATTATTAATATATTTTCCATTTGGTTAAATTCCTTGTGCCTGGATGGCTGTTAAAATTACCGTGTTATAAACGTCATCTACCGTACAACCACGGCTAAGATCATTTACCGGTTTGTTGAGGCCTTGAAGCATTGGTCCAATTGCCAGGGCTCCGGTTTCTCTTTGCACGGCTTTATAGGTGTTATTCCCTGTATTTAAATCTGGGAAGATCAGCACGTTGGCCTGCCCTGCAACCTCTGAATCCGGCAGCTTAGATTTTCCAATGCTTATATCCACCGCGGCATCATACTGGATAGGGCCTTCAATCTTGAGGTCTGGGCGACGGGATTTCACCATTTCGGTGGCCTCGCGTACCCGGTCTACATCTTCTCCTTTTCCTGAACTTCCTGAGGAATAAGAAAGCATCGCGATCTTGGGTTCGATTCCAAATGCGGCAGCACTTTCTGCTGAAGAAATGGTGATCTCAGCAAGTTCTTCGGCTGAAGGATTCGGGTTAATGGCACAATCTCCAAATACTGAAACCCTATCTTCCAAGCACATAAAGAATATGGAAGAAACGACCGAAACACCCGGTTTGGTTTTGATAAACTGAAGTGCCGGCAGGATAGTGTGCTGCGTGGTGTGAGCCGCTCCCGAAACCATTCCGTCTGCATGGCCTTTGTGGATCATCATTGTTCCGTAGTATGAAACATCGCTCATCCTGTCTTTAGCCATATCCATATTCACTCCCTTATGTTTTCTTAGTTCATAGAAGGTTTCCGCATAATCCAGGAAATTAGCCGAATTCACCGGATCGATGATTTTCACCTTGTCAAAATTAAGATTAAGCCCCAGTTTGGCTGCTGTTTTCCTGATAGTTTCTTCATCTCCCAAAAGGGTGATATCCACCAGGTCCATATTGATCAGTCGGGCTGCAGCAGTAAGGATCCTTTCATCGGTTCCTTCAGGCAGCACAATATGTTTCTTGCTCTGTTGCGCTCTTTTAACAAGATCATACTGGAACATCCTTGGGGTTCTTCCCTGAGGCTGATAATTAGTGAGTTTTTCTACTAAAGGATCAAAGGAAACATAACGCTCAAAAATGCTGATGGTGGTTTGTATTTTCTGAATACTGTCGGCGTAGATATTGGATTTTATGGCCCCCACCTTGTTGGTAACAATAAAGGTCCCTTCTTCTACCGAAATGATAGGCACAATATCTGAAAGTCCTTCGATAAGCTTTATAATAGATTTTTCAGGAGTTAGTCCACCGGTTAGGATGATTCCCGAAATACGCGGATAGTTACTGGAAATATTTGCCTGTAAAGCGCCAAGGATAATATCTGCCCTGTCGCCGGGGGTTATCACCAGGCTTTCGTTTTTCAGGGTATTCAGGTAATTGCGAAGCTGCATTGCTCCCACCCCGAAATTTCCGGTTTGGTTATCAAGAAATTCCTCCCCGAACAGGACTCTTCCATTGAGGGCTTTAAGAATTTCCTTCAGGGTTGGGTTGTTCAGGTTATCGATAAGCGGGATAGAGAATACGTGTACCTCTTCGGGTAAAAAACCGCGCATATTCTTTTTAGCCGGCTCCAGGTTCTCTTCCATTATTTTATTACTCACCATAGCCATAACCTGCACGTCTTTATCTTTAAAGGCACGGTAGGCCATTTGCTGGTTACCAAGGAGTTCTTCCCAGGTTTTATTCTGGCCGCTAACCACAATTATCACTGGGATACCCAGGTTTTTCGCGATCACTACGTTTACATCAAATTCAAATACGCTGCCTTCACCCGAAAAATCACTACCCTCTACCAGCACAAAATCAAAGTTCTCTTCGAGTTTTTTATACTTACTAATAATGGTATCGATCACCTCTCCGGCCTTACCTTCATTTCTTTTCTGAATAACCTCACCTCTGGTGTAAGCATAAGTATCTTCATAAGGGATTTTAAGATCGAAATAGCTTAAAACAGTGTCTATATGATTATCTTTTTCTCCCACGGGCATATCGTCGATAATAGGCCTGAAATAGCCTACTTTAACCATTTTCCCAAGCAGGGTACGCATAAGTCCAAGGCTGATCATCGATTTCCCGCTGTGGGATTCCAGGGTAGCAATGTATATTCCTTTGTTCATGATTTTTTATTTGTTGCACAAAAATAGGGTTTATAAAAAACCCCGACTGCTGTTGACTCTCAAAAGATCAGAAAAACTGATTAAAATCAAGTTTAACGCAAGTTAAAAGATTGTAAAAAATTGTGTGGGAAACTCTGAAAAAATGATTGAAATAGAATCTTAGTACTACAGATATTCTTATCTTAAGGGATGTGATTGAAAGGAGGTTCGGGATGAATAATTATCAAAGGGTGATGGTGTTGACAAGCCTGCTTTTATGGGCTGGAACTGCTGCAATTTCACAAAACAAGGAAGAAAAAGTGGGGATAGAGAATAAGATAATAAAGCTTTTCCTTAGTGGTGATGTGATGACCGGCCGGGGTATCGATCAGGTGCTACCCGCTTCAGTAGACCCAATATTGCATGAAGCCTATGTGAAAGATGCCCGGGATTACGTCTTACTGGCAGAACGTGAAAACGGAAAAATAAAACAACCGGTTTCCTATCAGTACATCTGGGGTGATGCCTTCAAGCTCTGGAAACAGAACGCCCCGGACCTGAAACTCATCAACCTCGAAACCAGTATCACCACCAGTAATCAGGCCTGGCCTGGAAAGGGTATTCATTACCGGATGCATCCGGAAAACCTAAAAGTTCTCACTACTGCCGGAATAGACCAGGTAAGTCTGGCCAACAACCATAGCCTGGACTGGGGTAGGAAGGGCTTAGAAGAAACAATGAAAAGTCTGCGGGGCGCAGGGATATCTTTTTCAGGAGTTGGGAATAACGAAAAGGAGGCAGCTAAAGCCTCAATCCTGGAAACGGAAAAAGGCCGGGTGCTTGTATTCTCCTACGGGATGCCGAACAGTGGAGTTTTTGACAGCTGGGCTGCGGGAACCAATAACTCGGGTGTTAACTATCTGCCGGGAATGAGCGAAAAAGAATTAAGCAGAATAAAAGAGGATATTGCGCGACAAAAACAAGCCGGGGACCTGGTAATTCTTTCTGTACACTGGGGAGGGAACTGGGGTTATGATATTTCGCAACGGCAGCGGGAATTCGCCCATCAACTTATCGATCAGGGAATCGTGGATGTTATTTTTGGTCATTCTTCGCATCATCCAATGGGAATGGAAGTATATCAAAACAAATTAATTATTTACGGCGCCGGAGATTTCATCAATGACTACGAAGGCATAAGCGGTCACGAAGAATACCGCGGCGACCTCAGCCTGATGTATTTTCCTGAAATAGATATGAACACGGGGCAGCTTATAAGCCTGGAAATGTATCCGATGAAGATCAAAAATTTCCGTTTACATCGCGCTTCTAAAAAAGATGTTAAGTGGCTTCAGAAAACCCTGAGCCGGGAAGGAAAAAGATTGGGTACCAGCCTTAATATGGATGATGAAAATGCTCTCTGGCTTCAATGGTAATTAAAAATTATGAAAAACCTCAGTTTTCCTGATTTTGCTCATAAAATTTCTACCAAAAATTTCTGAAATTGGATCCTGACAATAAATTAGGAAAACAGTGTAACCGCTGTTACAGTTCAAAACCGTATAAAATCCTATATTCAGAAGATGGTGTAACTCTCTAAATTCAGCAATCATGAAAGCCAACATAATCGTAAAAAACCTGAAGAATAACGGGGCCGCTCAGATGATATTAAAGAAGGTCTCAGTTATTCCAGGTCTCAGTGAAATCAATATCGATACAGAGCGCTCAAAGATCTCTTTCAATTACCAATCAGATGACGCTGTTTTCAGCCTTCTAAATACCTTGAAGAATCTGGGACATCCATATATTGCAACCCGCCGTTCCATGGCAGCCAGGTTAAATAATGAACTATTAACTTAATCAATAAATAATGAAATTACTGGGAATGATAGGAGGCACCTCCTGGCACTCTACTATTGAATATTACCGGCTGCTGAATCAGTTAGCCGGAGAAAGGATTGGCGCCGATCAAAATCCGCCGCTCTTACTATACAGCCTCAATATAAAGCTAATGCGCGAGCAAAATCTGAAAGCCATAAACAGCGCTTATCTTGAGATCGCGAAAAAACTGGAAGCTGCCGGGGCAGGCGCTATTATAATTTGTGCCAATACCCCACATATGGTTTATAGGTATGTTCAGCCTAAAATTAATATTCCCATCCTTCATATCGCTGACGCCGTTGGTATTGAGGCTCAGAAAAAAGGTTATAAACGCCTGGGGCTACTGGGGAACAAGCCTACCATGACCAAGGGATTTTTACAAAACCGACTCAAAGATATCTACAAAATTGAAGTTATTATTCCGGAAGATGAATACCTTGATGATTGCCACGGCTTCGTATCGAAGGAATTAACCCAGGGCAAATTCACCGACGAAGCCAGAACATTTTTCCTTAAACAATTAGAGAATCTTCAGCAGAAAGGCGCTGATGCCATTATTATGGGCTGTACCGAGTTACCCATCCTTATACCGCAAGACAAAACCAGTATTCCTTTATTGGAAACCACCGATCTGCATGCGCAGATGGCCGTAGATTTTATTTTTGAAGACGAGGATTAGTCTTCTCCAGGCCCAAACAAGTCGGGAGAATCTGAATTGCTGCAGGCCACCCTAAAATGATAGGGATCCAGAGCTCCTGGCCCGTCAAACAGCGCACGAACATCCGCATCGGTAATAACTCCTGCTCTTATGAGTTCTTCTTCAGAATTACCCAAACCTGGGAGCAGATTTATTTCCATATAATATTCATCAAGCCCGGGCGCATCAGGCAATTGCATACATAATGTTGTAGCACCATAAGTAGCCTCTTCATTCTCAAAATCATCTTCCACCCAAATCGCGTTTTCAAGTCCGTTGTATAAATTGTCAGCTTTGGGGTTTTCCGGGTCACCGCTGTACTTCCATACATCTACTGAAAAATGGGCTGAATGATGTCTTCCATTCTCATCACAATAATTTCCGAAGATGCAGAATTCGATAATCTCCACACCTTGAATATCAAAAAAGATATAGCCATAGCGATTAACAATTCGATCGTCGAAGCAAATTACATCAAGAGGTACATAAGGCTTACCCCCGGAATTCAGATTAATACTTAGCGGTAATGGATTATCTACCAGATTGGCAAGGTTCCCTGAAGTGTCGTCCATTCGTGGGGCAAGCCAAACTATGTCTTCGTTGGAGTCCAGTACGGTAGCATACTCCAACTGATAAGTTCCCGGCGGTAACTGTAAGGCGGGTGATTCCTCTGTAAAATAAACGGGTTGGTCGTTGTCTCCGTTTGGATCATTGAAAGGGATTTGGTTAATAGGAATGCGAAGCGGGGTATCCATATCCCCGAGCATTATATTCCCTTCCCGGGAAAGGACAATATCCAGAAACGCAGGAATTGCACTCACACAGTTTTGCGTGAAATCTCCCTGCTCCGGAGTGGACTCATTATTTTGAGTTTGCTGCCCGGACTCAAGGAATAGCAAATCATTGAGCATAGGACCAAACTGCAAATTAATAAGTTCTTCAGCTACCGGCAGCTCTTCACTTAGCTCAGAATCTGTGGTACAGGAATTTGTAATAATAAAAATGCAAAATGCGGTAAGAAGATATAACTTTCTCATTATTTCCAAATTGGTTTAGTTAGTTATAAACTTTCCAAAACCAGGCATTGGACAGGGAGATCGGGGTGATCTAAAATAGATGGACTGAAGAATAAATATAAGAGATATCTGCGGAAATGAATATGGGGGGTTTCCCGTGACTTTAGGAAGCAAGGCGGCTAGAACCATACATCTGAAATGCATCCTTTTAAAGATGTATGAACTAATTTCAATTAAAACTAATAGGTTGAATACAAAAAAAGTATTTAAAATCAGGCAATTAAAAAAGGCACAGAGTTCCGGGAATCCTGTGCCTTTATTGATAATGAATTATTTCTAATACAGAACCCTGAAACGAATCGTTCCTATTAATCCTTTCAGGTCTTTTATTACAGCCTTGTCATATTCTTTATCGATATCGGTAATCACATAACCTACTGTTTCGTTGGTTTTAAGATACTGTCCAACGATGTTAATGTCGTGGTCGGCCAGGATTCGGTTAATATCAGCTAGAATCCCGGGAACATTACGGTGAATATGAATTAGCCTGTGTGCATTTTTCAGCACCGGTAATTGCAGGTTAGGGAAATTTACAGAATTGGTAGTACTCCCTGTATTGATATATTCAATTATTTTCCCCGGAACAAAATTCCCGATATTTTCCTGGGCCTCCTGGGTGCTTCCACCTATGTGCGGCGTTAGGATCACATTGGGCAATCCCCGAAGTTCAGATTCAAACTCTTCGTTATTGGTTTTTGGTTCCTTTGGAAAAACATCTATCCCCGCCCCCATTACTTTTCCTGATTCTATATTCTCTTTCAGGGCCTTAATGTCTACAACGTGGCCGCGACTAAGGTTCAGGAAAATAACGCCATCTTTCATCTGGTTGAATTCCTCTTCCCCAATCATATTGAGGTTTTCCTTACGGCCATCTACGTGAAGTGTCACTATATCCACAGTATTCAGAAGTTCCTTAAGGGAGTTACATTTGGTTACATTTCCCAGAGGAAGCTTCTCCTCGATATCGTAATAATAAACATCAAAACCAATAGATTCAGCTACTACCGAAAGCTGGGCGCCGATATTTCCATAGCCTATAATCCCCAGCTTCTTGCCGCGGGTTTCAAAACTATTGTTAGCCGATTTTTCCCATTTCCCATCGTGCATCAATTTCATTTTATCGGGAAGGTTTCGCATAAGCAAAATGATTTCACCAATAGCTAGTTCCACCACCGAACGGGTATTGCTGAAGGGCGCATTAAAAACCGGGATCCCTTTTTTAAGGCATTCTTCCAGATCGATCTGGTTGGTGCCTATGCAAAAAGCCCCCACGCCGATAAGGCGGTTGGCATTTTTCAGAACTTTTTTGGTTAAGTGAGTCTTAGACCTTATCCCGATCACAGATACATCTTTGATCCTTTCGGCGAGTTCATCCTCATCCATAGCGCCGGGATGAACGCTTACATTGTAGCCCTCCTCCTTCATGATATCTACGGCGTCCTGATGCACATTTTCAAGTAAAAGGACGTTTATTCTGTTCTTAGGGTAAGAAATAGCTTTGTTCATATTATGTACAAATAAAAATTCATCGAGACTCGGGGTAATATGATCGGCTTTTTGGAGCACATTTTCCCGTTCCACATTTTCAGTAAAAGCATAAAATTTATTGGCCAGTCCGGAGGCCTTGATCTCATAGTCGGTATAACCATCGCCAATAACGTAAACATCGCCTTGAAGATTTAGGTGTTTTAATTGTTCAACCTTTCCGTTATTTGAAGATAAGACATTCCCGCGGTCAAAACCAATGATCTTCCCGTTCTGATCAAATTCGAAGGTATTAGCAAAAACGTTTTCCGGGCGTACTCCGTATTCCTTAACTATAGGAACAATAAACTCCTTGAAGCCGTTGGAGATAATATAAATATTCTCGTGATACTCTTCAAAGAACTGACGGTTTCTCACAAAAGAAGAAGAAACACGCTCCCGAAGGTTTTCAATTAAGGGTGGCAGATGATCTTCATGAGCTTTTAAAAGCTGAAGACGTTCCTCCAGGGATTTCCTGAAGTCTATTTCCCCTTTCATTCCAAGATCGGTTAGGTTTTCAACTTCTTTGAGGTTCTTTTCCTTTTCTTCATCCCTTGCCAGAGAAATCTCTCCCAATACATCAAGGGCTTCTACCTGGGTAAAGGTGCTGTCAAAATCAATAACTATATGCCGTTCCATTCAAGATCGTTTAAGGCTAAAAAATAAAAGGCTAAAACTACAGCTTTTCAGACTTTTGAAAGCTCCGAAAAACTAAAAATTTATCGAGATCTGAGGCTAATAAAAAGGTTTTATAGTATTAATAATTACGCTTCAATATTCAGTCTGGATTTTAAGGAAATAACAAAAATCAAAGGTTGAAATTAGTTTATTCCTATTTCACATTTCAAAAAAAAATCATCCATAGAAACTAACGGAAACAAAAATGCCTGTCTTCAGCAATTGAAAACAGGCATTATATAATTAAAAATTTAAATTTACTCTACGATGAACTTTCCTTTCATTAAAGAATAGTGACCTGGGAACGAGCAGATAAAATCGTAAGTTCCTTTTTCAGGAGCTTCAAACTCGATAGTATCGCTTTCTCCCCCACCAAGCATTTTGGTATGAGCAATTACTTGATCGGTTCCTTCCGGGATATAATCGTTAGCTTTAGCATCCATCGCAGACATGCCAAATTCAGATATTTCTGTTCCCTGGGTTAAAAGTACCCAATTGTGCCCCATAGCGTTTTTGTCCATTTGGCCAACGTGTTTCAAGGTAAGACGTACAGTTTGTCCGGCTTTAACCTTAATTTCATCCATGTTGAAACGCATTTGGTCATCCCCCTCAATAGTGATCTCCACTACATCAGAATCGGCGGCATCTTGAGAATCGGCCTGACGGGTCTGAGTGGTTTCTTCAGTAGAGGTACCAATAGCAGTATTTTCCTCGGCGTCTTTTTCTTTCTTGTCACCACAAGCTATCATTGCCATAGCTCCAAAGATTAAAACAAATTTGCTTAAATTTTTCATTAGTAAATAATTTGTATGTTCATAATTAATTTGGTTTAGTTCCGCTCTTTAGCAAAACCAGGATCAAAGATAAAAGTATTTTTTATGGGGAGCATTAGTTTAAGGAAACTTTCAAGTAAAATGTTAAAAAAAAGGATAAGGCCAGATTCTAAAATCTTCGTATCTTCAGTGCGTTTAAATTAAAAATAATCTTTAATGAAGAAAGTTTTAAAAAACGCCGGAATGCTCGCATTGGCAACCATTTTGAGTTCCAATGCTCTGGCACAAGATAAGGATATGGATAATATTTTATTAGCCGAATGGGAAGGGCCCTATGCAGGGGTTCCTGCTTTTGACAAGATGGAAGTTGATCTTGTTAAACCCGCGATGGAAAAAGCCATGGAAATGCACCTGGCCGAAATAGATGAGATCGCCAGTAACCCGGAGGCCGCGACTTTTGAGAACACCATTGTTCCCATGGAAAAGGCCGGAAAAGAACTGAGAAGGGTCTTCACCTATTATGGAATTTTTAGCAGTAATATATCCAGCCCTGAATTTAGAGAGGTTCAAAAGGAACTTTCTCCAAAAATCTCGGAATACAGCTCTAAAATCTCCCAAAACGAGGACCTTTTTAAAAGAATTGAAAAGGTTTACAAAGACTCCCGTGAAAATCCATTGGATGCCCAGGAGCAAAGAGTAATTGATCTTATTTATGAGGAATTCGCCATGGAAGGTGCTGCCCTTAATGAAGACGATAAAAAGCGTTATGCAGAGATCAACAAGGAACTCTCAAAGCTCTACACCCAATTTTCAAATAACGTGTTAGCAGAAGAGGAGAATTACGTAGTATTCCTGGAAGATAACCAGTTAAGTGGCCTTCCGGAATCTTTTATAAAATCTTCTGCCAGCGCTGCTGAAGAACGAGGAGAACCTGGAAAATATGCGATAACCAATACTCGCTCTTCAATGGATCCTTTCCTGACGTATTCTGACGAAAGGGAATTGCGGGAGAAAGTATGGAATAATTATTATTCCCGTGGAGATAACGACGATGAGTTCGACAATAATGATGTGATCAAAAAGATCCTGAAACTTCGGGACGAACGCGTTGAACTTCTGGGCTATGATAATTTCGCCCAATGGAGATTACAAAACCGCATGGCCAAGAATCCTGAAAACGCCATGGAGCTTATGGAAGCAGTATGGCCGGCAGCACTGGCCCGCGTAGAACAAGAAGTTGCCGATATGCAAGCCATAGCCGATAAGGAAGGGGCTAATATCACTATAAAACCCTGGGATTATCGTTATTATGCTGAAAAAGTAAGAAAAGACAAATATGATCTGGACAGCGAAGAGGTAAAACAATACCTGGAACTTGGCAATTTAACCCAGGCCCTTTTCTTCACTGCCGGAGAGATCTTCAATTTTGAATTCACTCCTGTTGAAGAAGGATCGGTTCCTGTGTTTCACGAAGATGTGAATGTTTGGGAAGTAACCGATAAATCCACCGGAGACCTGATAGGCCTTTGGTATCTGGACCCATTCGCACGACAGGGAAAACGTTCCGGTGCATGGGCGACCACTTATCGCAGCTATTCTGAACTACAAGGCGGAGAGCCGGTTTTAGCCTCCAACAACTCCAATTTTATTGAAGCCGCCGAAGGCGAGCCAGTGCTGATTTCCTGGGATGATGCCACAACTTTCTTCCACGAATTCGGGCACGCATTGCATTTCCTGGCTGCTGATGTGAAGTACCCAACACTAAACGGAGGGGTAAGAGACTACACCGAATTCCAGTCGCAGTTACTGGAGCGATGGCTGTCTACCGATGAGGTGATCAACCGCTTCCTTCGTCATCACGAAACCAACGAGGTGATTCCTGATGACCTGGTAGCCAAGATCAAGAATGCCTCTACCTTCAACCAGGGATTTGAGACTACCGAGTTCCTTGCTTCAGCCTTAATGGATATGAAGTATCACACTACCGATCCCGACGAGATCGAACCCAGGGAATTCGAAAAGAAAACTCTGGAAGAACTGGGAATGCCAAAAGAGATCGTGATGCGTCACCGTTCTCCACATTTTGGTCATGTGTTTTCCGGAGAGGGTTATGCCACAGGATATTACGGTTACCTTTGGGCCGATGTACTCACCTCTGATGCTGCAGAGGCCTTTAGCGAAGCTCCGGGTGGGTTCTACGATAAAAATGTAGCCCAAAAACTGGTTAAATATCTATTCGCTCCAAGAAACGCTATGGATCCCGCTGAAGCTTACAGAAGCTTTAGAGGAAGGGATGCCAAAATTGATGCGTTAATGCGCGATCGCGGTTTCCCTGTACCTGAAGAAAAATAGATTTTGGAATAAGATTAAGCAAAAAACCTGCCTGGAAAATTATTTTTCAAGCAGGTTTTTTCATACAAATACCCCAAATTATTCAATTGCCGTAGCAACTAATTTATTTGGTCCATTAGGAAATCCATACAGGAATAAATTATCTTCCGTTATTTCTTCAAGAGGAACAGCGGTAATAATATTACCATGCCTGTAAATGACCAGGAAGTAAGTCTGGTCTATTTTCTTCAAAAAAGAATGTACAATTTTATTATCGGGATGGTTTTGAAAATCTATCTCAAAATTTCTTCCAGCCCGTTCTAAATTGTATTTAATTTGTTTGATCTCCTCACCACTCAACTTAGTTTTCGTAGGAACTAACCTTATATAATCTATAGGATTCTCCAACCTTTCAGAATAAATACTTAAGCGGTTGGGGTTCTTAAAACTGAAATCGGCAAAGGCCAGGGTATCTATTTTCAGCTTATTGTTTTCAGTTTTATAAGAAGTCTTAGTAATAAACTGATCAAAGTTATAATGTAATAACGAATCTTCGCTCACCTGCATCAGGTGTATTCCCGGAAAAGCTCCAAAACTTTTATTTCCGGAGATAATCCATTTTCCTTCCAATTCCTGGGCAGTAATTGAAGTGCTTAATAACAACGCGACTAAAACGAAACATCTAACTATAATTTTCATAATCCTTCTATTTGGATTCCGGTAAAATTTAAAAAGAACCTCCCTAAAAACCTTATTTATTCGACAGCATTCAAATTATTAGGATAAATAGTAAGAATTGAAGTATTTGTAGGACAATAAGGAATAAAAAAGCCATCAGCGTTTAACTGATGGCTTTTGGTATAAATCAAAATTTCTGCTTAGAACATTTCTCTCCCGGAAAAATGGAAAGCACCTTCAATAGCGGCGTTTTCGTCGCTATCGCTCCCATGTACAGCATTCTCACCAACAGAAGTAGCATATTTCTTACGTATGGTTCCTTCAGCAGCATCTTCAGGATTGGTAGCTCCAATTAAAGTTCTGAAGTCATCTACAGCATTATCCTTTTCAAGAATAGCGGCTACAATAGGGCCACGTGTCATGAACTCCACCAATTCGCCGAAAAACGGACGCTCCTTATGGATCGCGTAAAATTCTTCCGCATCGGTTTTGGTCATTTGAGTCATTTTCATCGCTACAATTCTAAAACCTGAAGCGGTAATTTGTTCTATTATTCCACCAATATGCCCTTTTTCTACTGCATCGGGTTTGATCATGGTGAATGTTCTGTTTCCTGCCATTTTATGCTTTTTAAAATTTGGGCAAAAATAAGTAAAAACCTTCCAAAAGCAAGTTGTTTAATGCTTTATATGTGGGTACTCCACTTTATGCTGCTGAAGAAGACGGTTCTTTTCTCCCCGCATTTCCATAAGCATCTTATTATTTTTAAGATCAAATTTAAGAAGCCCAAAGCTAAGATCGCTTACCACTTCTCCTATTCTATACCGGTTTGGTTCCCCGCTAAAACTGGTATAGCTGTGTGTAAGTCCGCTGGAGGTAAAATCAACCAGCGGATAGTTCAAACGATCCCGTTTCATTTCTGAAAATTCTGAAATATGGCGGTCACCACTTAATATGATGATATTTTTTGCTGAGGAATTCTCTATTAATTTGATAAGTCTTTTTCTTTCTGCTGGGAAATTACCCCAGGTTTCAAATCCGTGCTCCTCAGAAATCACCTGGATACTGCTTAGAATTATATTGAAAGTGGCCGCACTGGTATGCAATTCCTCTTCCAGCCATTGCCATTGCTGTTCTCCAAGAATAGTTCCTTTGCTGTTCTCTTTATATCTTTTACCCGGAACTGCATCTGGCTTCAGTTCATCTCTGAAATACCGGGTATCCAATATTATTAATTTAATATTTCCCTTCGGCGTTTCCAGGAGTTCACTGTGATAAACCCCTTCCCTTCCCCGTCGGGGGTCGTCTTCTGAAACTCCCATAAAATCAAGGAAAAGCTGCTGACTTTCTTCCTTAAACTCCCATTCTTTTCCGCCGTCGTTAACTCCATAGTCGTGGTCATCCCAGGTGCCGTAAACCGGGATGGAATTGGTAAGCCTTTTATACCCGGGCACATTATGTTGTATTTGGTAATACTCCTGCATCAGTTGCATATCGGGGGTATCGGCATAGATATTATCTCCGCCCCACATAAAGACATCAGGTTGGTTTTTCATTATTGGTTCCCACAGTGGCTGAGGAGCTTCCTGTTTGTTACAACTCCCAAAAGCAAGCACGAAATCGTATTTTTGTTCAGGAGATTTAGTAGCAGTTTCGGTAATAGTTCCACAGGAAAGAAGAATAAATAAGGGTAAAATTCTTAATATTAATTTCATTTTTTGTTGATTTGCTTCTGCATCAAATTTAATGGTTCATTTATTAGTAAAAGTTAATAAATTGTATCTTTAGCCCTTAGACTATGATAGAACAAAGCATTTTAGAGATTACCGCCGAACTGGCCAGGGCCAGAGATATAGTAATTGTACCCCATAAAGGTCCCGATGGTGATGCTATAGGAGCTTCCCTCGCGATGTGGCATTTCTTAAAGGATAAAGGCCATAATCCCCAGGTAATTGCACCAAACAACTACCCCGATTTTCTTAAATGGCTTCCGGGGACTGAAGAGGTGATCATCTATGAAAATGAACAGGAACGCTCTAACCAACTTATAGCGGATGCCGACCTGGTTTTTACTCTGGATTTTAACGAACTCAACCGCGCCGGAATTATGGTACAACCCCTAATAGATTCGCAAGCGGTTTTTGTGATGATAGACCATCACCAGGAACCCACCGATTATGCCAATCATACTTACAGTGATGCCACGATGAGTTCCACTTGTGAAATGGTGTACCACTTCCTGGAAAAACTAAGAGCTGCAAATCATATAAGTCCGGAGATTGCCACCTGTCTATATACAGGTATTATGACCGATACCGGTTCTTTTCGATTCAGTTCTGCCAGCAGCCTTACCCACCGGGTAGTTGCCGATCTTATTGATAAAGGCGCAGAAAACTGGAAAATACACAATAAGGTTTTCGATACAAATTCAGAAAAAAGGATGCAGCTTTTGGGTACAGCCTTAAGAAACCTAAAAGTGCTTCTTGAATATAAGACAGCATATATAAGCCTTTCACAGGAAGAACTGGATCGTCACGACTTCAGAAAAGGTGATACCGATGGTTTTGTAAACTATGGACTGGCCCTTGAAGGTGTAATATTCGCTGCGATTTTTATTGAAAACAAACAGGATGGCATCATAAAGATCTCCTTCCGCTCCAAAGGCGATTTCTCAGTAAATGCTTTTGCAAGGCAGAATTTTGAAGGAGGCGGACATATAAATGCGGCAGGAGGCAAAAGCGACCTCAGTCTGAAAGAAACTCTGGAACGTTTTGAGTCTCTTCTTCCGCAGTATAAAGATGATTTAATCCTATGAGAATCGCTTTAATTCTATTAACAATCCTGATGCTCGGGGCATGCAAATCGCCCGAAGCACGTTATCCCGTCAGCCAGAATTCAGGTTCTTATATTCGGGAATCGGTAGAGCGAAACCGGGAACTGGTGGCCGCTGAAGAAGAATACATTAAAGATTTAATGGAAGAGGACTCTGCAACAGAATACCTCGTTTCCAATGACGGATTTTGGTATTATTACAACAAAAGATCTACCGACTCCTCAAATACCGAAATGCCGGAATTCGGAGACCTTGTGAAATTCGATTATAGCCTTTCTACCCTTGACGGGGAACCTATTTATGAAGAAGGTGAAAAACCAACCAGGGAGTATGCCGTAGACCAGGAGGAACTTTTTAGCGGACTCCGCCAGGGTTTAAAGCTTATGAAAGAGGGAGAAACTGTTACTTTTCTTTTTCCTTCGCACAAAGCTTATGGATATTACGGAGACAAAAATAAGATCGGGACGAATGTTCCGGTTAAGGCAAAGGTGACTTTGCACGATATCAATAAAAATGAATCTAAAAACGAAGACTAAATAATGAAAACTACTAACATCTTTATTCTTTTGGCAATGGTGCTTACGCTCGTTGCCTGTAACGACGAATATCCCGATCTTGAAGACGGCCTTTATGCCGAATTCCAAACCAATAAAGGCAGCTTTGTAGCTGAACTTTTTTATGATCAAACCCCAATAACCGTAGCGAGTTTTGTTTCCCTTGCCGAGGGAAAGAACACTATGGTAGACAGCACCTATAAAAACAAAAATTTTTATGATGGAATCAGGTTTCACCGTATCATAGAAGGTTTCGTGATTCAGGGTGGGGATCCTACAGGCACAGGATCAGGCGGTCCTGGATACCGTTTCCCGGATGAGGTGAATAGCGAGCTAAGCCACGATTCTAAAGGCATACTATCTATGGCAAATGCAGGCCCCGGCACTAATGGAAGTCAGTTCTTTATCACCCTTGGTCCTACGCCTAACCTTGATGGAAGGCATACTGTTTTCGGTAAAATTGCCAAAGGCCAGGATGTGGTAGATTCTATTGGAAAAGTAGAAACCGATCCGGGCGATCGGCCCGTTGAAGAGGTGATCATAGAAAAAGTAAACATCATCAGAAAAGGTAATGACGCCAAAAAATTTGATGCGCCTAAGGTATTTGAAAATGAACTTAGTGAACTTAAAGCCGAAGAGGAAGCCGCTCAAAAACGCATGGAAGATGCTATGGCTGAGAATGCTGAAAAATTCAGCGTTCTAAAAGAAGAGGCTAAAGAACTTGAAAGCGGACTTCAGATCTATTTTGAAGAAGAAGGTGATGGCGAAAAGCCAGCAGACGGCCAAATGGTAGAGTTAAACTACGAAGGTTATTTCCAGGATGGAAGGATCTTTGACACCAATAATGAGGAACTAGCCCAGGAACTGGGACTATTCAGTCAACAACGAAAAGATCAAGGTGGATACGAGCCAATGACCATCCCATACGGTCCTGAAGCTCCTATGATTCCCGGTTTCAGAGAAGGAGTTCAGCAAATGAAGGTTGGAGACAAGGCCATTCTTTATATTCCTTCACACCTTGCTTATGGTGAAAACGGTGCTGGTGGCGTAATCCCTCCAAATACCGATCTAATCTTCAGAGTGGAGTTGGTTGGAATGCAGGAATAAAAATTCAGAAGTATTAAAAAGGCTGCCCGATCGGGCAGCCTTTTTTGTTTGTGAAAGTTCCTTTTATTTCTTCGGAATATTCTTTAGAACTTCAAGTAAGAACTGCCAGTATTTTTTAGCTGAAGAAATGCTGGCACGTTCATCGGGAGAATGGGCTCCACGAATAGTAGGACCGAAAGAGATCATATCCATTTCCGGATAATGATTTCCTATTATTCCGCATTCCAGTCCGGCGTGGCAGGCTGCGATATCAGCTTTCTCATTATTTTGCTTCTGATAGAGCTCGTCTAAAACTTTCAGAATAGCAGAATCGGGGTTTGGTGCCCATCCGGGATATTCTCCGGAAAGTTTTACTTTAAACCCGGCAAGCTCAAAAGCAGCTTGCAAACTATGGGCAAGATCATTTTTAGAAGATTCTACCGAGGAACGGGTAAGACAATTGATCTTCACCTTCCCATCGGCGATCTTTACACTGGCAATATTATTAGAGGCCTCAACAAGTCCTTCAATATCCGGGCTCATCCGGTAGACTCCATTATGGGCGGCAGAAAGTGCTCTTATCACATCCTGCTGATCTTCAACCTTCATTACCTTTGCAGGTACATCAACCTCTGTGATCTCGATATCCAGATTCGGTTCCAGGGAGGAAAATTCGGTTTTAATTTCTCTCACCTTCACTAAAGTTTCATTCAGAAAAGTTTCGGTATTAGATCGATCAATTGCTACTACGGCTTTGCTTTCGCGCGGAATGGCATTACGCAATCCGCCCCCGTCAAATTCAGCTAAACGCAGTCCAAAATCTTTATTGGAATCGTAAAGCACCCGGGTTAGCAATTTATTGGCATTAGCAAGACCTTTAATGATATCCATTCCTGAATGCCCGCCCTGCAAACCTTTAACAGTAATCTTGTAGCCTACAGAGTTATCTGGCGTGTCTTCGAGTTCATAATCACGAAGGGCAGTAATATCTACTCCTCCTGCACAGCCAATCCCAATTTCATCATCTTCCTCGGTATCCAGATTAAGAAGGATGTCGCCTTTCAGCATTGAGGGATTAAGGTTTTTAGCACCGGTCATTCCGGTTTCTTCGTCTATAGTAAAAAGAGCTTCAAGTTCAGGATGAGCAATTTCTTTACTTTCCAGGATAGCCATCATACTGGCTGCTCCCAACCCATTATCGGCGCCAAGGGTGGTTCCTTTAGCTCTAACCCAGTCTCCATCTACATACATTTCGATTCCTGAAGTATCAAAATCGAAATCGGTATCATTATTTTTCTGATGAACCATATCCAGGTGAGCCTGCAGGACGATCGGTTTGCGGTCTTCCATCCCTGCAGTGGCAAGTTTGCGAATAAGTACATTCCCGGTTTCATCAACCTGGGTCTCCAGCTGAAGTTTATTTCCGAAGTTCTTAATGAATTCAATAACGCGTTCCTCTTTTTTTGATGGCCGCGGCACGGCATTAAGATCGGCGAAATTATTCCATAATTCTTTAGGCTCCAGGCTTCTTATTTCTTCATTCATTGGTTTAATATTTGGTATATTCACAAAGGTATTGGTAATTAGGCAGGAAGGAAAATGAAAAACTTATTTTGACGGAAATTAACCAAAAAGCAAGCCTTCCGGGGATAAATGCTATTTTTGAAAAGTGAAAAGAAAAAGTCTCTATATACTTGCCGGCCTGTTACCGGTGCAAATCATAGTTATCGGTCTGCTGGCCGAATATCCCCTGTTTATTGAAAACTGGTATAGCCGGGGAATATACCCCTGGATCTCTCGATTTATGCGTTTTCCTCTGGGCTTCCTACCTTTCAGCCTGGGGGACTTTCTCTACGCGATTTTGGTTTTAATGCTTCTAAAATGGCTCATCCGAAGATTCAAAACCAGATTTCGTAGTCCGCGAAAGTGGATTATAGACGGCCTTGCAGCCCTTTCAGTAATTTACGCCTGTTTTCATCTTATCTGGGGTTTTAATTATTACCGGCTACCTCTCCACCAGGCCCTGGAATTAGATCCTGATTATACCACAGAAGAACTTATAATTCTTTCAGAAAATCTTATTTCTAGATCTAACGAGCTGCACGCCGAACTTTCTGCTGATGATTCCTTAGCTATAGAAATTCCATATTCCAAAAAGGAATTGTTTGAACAAACCATTCTCGGGTATGATCATCTAAGCGAGGAATATCCTGAACTCACTTATAAAAATCCTAACCTAAAACGATCGCTTTATAGTATTCCCCTTACCTATATGGGGTTTAATGGATATTTAAATCCGCTCACCGGGGAAGCCCAGGTTAATACCCAGATCGTGAAATTTAAGATCCCAACTACGGCCAGCCACGAAGTTGGTCACCAACTGGGCTTTGCAAAAGAGAATGAGGCTAATTTCATAGCCTGCCTGGCCACGATGAATCATCCCGATATTTATTTCAGGTATTCCGGTCATGCCTTTGCCCTGCGTTATAGCCTGAATGAATTATACCGTCGGGACAAAGAGAAATTTGAAGAACTCAAGGAAAAGATCCGGCCCGGAATCCTGGCGAATTACCGCGAAGTAGACGATTTCTGGTTACGCCACCAAAACCCTTTCGAACCCTTGTTTCTGGCAACTTACAACAGATATTTAATGGTAAATAACCAGGCTGAAGGTATGAAGAGCTACAGCTATGTGGTTGCCCTTCTTGTGAATTATTTTGCAGAAGAGAAAAATACCGGAGCAACAGGAACAGGTTTTTATTAAAATTTTATTATTTTACGGCCTTTTTCTAACAAAAATTTAGCATTCTTATTAAACCCTTACATTTTATGAAATTAAAATTTCTACTATTTGTATTCCTGGCAGGCGCCCAGCTTCAGGCCCAGGAGTACTTCCCCAAAAATGATGGCGTAAAGACCACAAAAACCGGTACTACCGTTTTTAAAAACGCCAGAATTCATGTAAACCCTACCACTATTATTGACAATGGGATGTTTGCTATAAAAGATGGCAAGATCAGCGCTGTGGGAAAAAATATTTCAGTGCCGGCCAACAGCCAGACCATAGACCTGAAAGGCAAAGAAGTTTATCCTTCCTTTATTGATCTATACAGCGAGTTTGGTGTTGAAAAACCAAAAGCTGCAGGCAATGGCAACGGCCAGCCACAATACGATGCGAGCAGAGAAGGCTATTACTGGAATGACCATATTCGTCCCGATAATGATCCGCTATCGGCTTTTAGCTTTGATAAGGATAAAGCCGGAAAACTGCATAAAGCTGGGTTTGGAGTGGTGAACACTCACCTTGCCGATGGAATTATCCGTGGGAACGGTATGCTGATCGCTCTAAATCCTGATGGAAGTGACGGTGACCGAATCCTTAAACAACGTTCTGCTCAATATTTGTCATTCGATAAAAGTGCAACTTCCAGGCAGTCCTACCCTACTTCAAAGATGGGTGCGATGGCGCTTATTCGCCAGGCCTATTTGGATGCTGAATGGTATGCAAAAGGAAAAGCAGAGAACAAGGATCTTGCTTTAGAAGCTCTGAACCGCAATAAAAATTTGTTGCAGATCTTCGCTACCGACAACCTTCTGGATGAACTCAGAGCCGATAAAATTGGTGATGAATTCGGGATTCAATACACCATTTTGGGAAGCGGATTTGAATATGAAAACCTTGATGAAATCAAGGAGAGCGATGCCACCTATATTGTACCATTGGAATTCCCTGATGCCTATGATGTGGAAGACCCATTTATGGCTTCAAAGGTAAGTCTGCACGATATGAAACGCTGGAACCAGGCGCCGGCCAACTTGAAAATGCTGGCAGAAAACAATGTTCCTTTTACTCTAACCACCGAGGGAATAGATGCCGAGAAAGATTTCAGAAAAAATCTTTTGAAAGCTGTGGAATATGGACTTAGCCAGGAAGATGCGCTAGCCGCCTTAACCACCGTTCCTGCCGGATTGCTTGGCGAGGAAAATAACCTTGGAACTATTAAAGAAGGTGCCTGGGCGAATTTTATAATTACTTCGGGTGACTTTTTCGATAAAGAGACCACGCTTTATGAGAACTGGGTTCAGGGAAAAAGATCGGTTCTTGAAAATATGAATGTCACCAACATTAAAGGTGATTATGACTTGGCTGTAGACGGGAATTCCTATGAAGTGAAGATTACCGGGGAGCCAGCTAAGCCTAAAGCAGAAGTGAAAATGGGTGAAACAAAAATAGGTTCAAAACTAAGTTTTGTTGACAACTGGATGAACCTGTTGCTCTCTTCTCCAGATACCACTAAAACCGAATTCATCAGATTGGTGGCAAATGTACCTTCAGAAACCGACAAAATTTCAGGAAAAGCTATTCTTGCCAATGGGAATGAAACCTCGTTCACGGCTACCAAAAAAGACACTGAAGCCACTTCCGAAGAAAAAAAGGATGAAGCTAAAGAAACCCCTGAAGTAAAACCGGTAAGCTTTCCGAATAATGCCTACGGCTTTACTGAGAAACCAAAACAGGAAGATATACTCTTCACCAATGCTACGGTATGGACCAATGAGGAGGAAGGAATCCTGGAAAACACCGATGTTCTTGTGAAGAACGGAAAGATCTCCAGAATTGGCCAGAATCTTAATGCCGGCGGTGCGAAGGTGGTTGACGCTACAGGAAAACACCTTACCTCGGGGATTATAGATGAACACACGCATATTGCAGCCTCTGCCATCAATGAGGCCGGGCATAATTCTTCTGCAGAAGTTTCTATGGAAGACGTGGTAGACCCTACTGACATCAATATTTATCGAAACCTGGCCGGGGGAGTTACTACGGCCCAGCTGTTGCACGGTTCGGCTAATCCTATTGGAGGACGTTCAGCGATATTGAGGCTTAAATGGGGAGAATCTGCTGAAGATATAATCTTTGAGGATTCACCTAAGTTCATCAAGTTCGCACTGGGAGAAAACGTAAAACAATCTAACTGGGGCAGCCGCTCCAGATTCCCACAATCGCGAATGGGAGTGGAACAGGTTTTCACCGATTACTTCACACGCGCCCGTGAGTACGAACAAAACAAGAAAAACGATAAGGACTACAGGAAGGATCTTGAGATGGAAACCATCGTGGAGATCCTCAATATGGACCGTTATGTTTCAGCGCACTCGTATGTGCAAAGCGAGATAAATATGCTGATGAAAGTTGCTGAAAACTTCGATTTCAACATCAATACTTTCACTCACATTCTGGAAGGATACAAATTAGCCGATAAGATGAAAGAACACGGTGCCGGCGGTTCCACTTTCTCTGATTGGTGGGCTTATAAATACGAGGTTAACGACGCGATTCCGTTTAACGCGCCAATAATGCACAGCCAGGGAATCACCGTTGCCATTAACAGTGACGATGCAGAGATGAGCCGTAGATTGAACCAGGAAGCAGCCAAAAGCGTAAAATACGGAGGAGTTTCTGAAGAAGATGCCTGGAAATTCGTCACCCTTAACCCTGCGAAATTGCTTCATATCGATGATAAGGTAGGAAGCATAAAGACAGGCAAGGATGCCGATCTGGTATTATGGAGCGACCATCCGCTTTCGGTTTATGCTAAGCCTGAAAAGACACTTATCCAGGGGACAGTTTATTTTGATATTGAAAGAGACGAAGAATTACGCGAAAGGATTTCAGAAGAAAGAAATGAACTAATTACCCAGATGCTGAAAGCTAAGAACAACGGCGTAAAAACCCAGCCGGTAACCAAAAAGGAAGAACAACACATTCACTGTGACTTCCTTGAAGAAATCCACTAAAATTAAAAGACAATGAGAATTACATATATATTCATATTCGTATTTATCTGTTCTTTGGGAACAGGGCTGGCACAACAAACCCCTGCCCCAAAACAAAACAATACCATTAGCATTGTGGGCGCAACCGCCCATATCGGGAATGGTCAGGTAATAGAAAACAGTATCCTTACTTTTGAGGAAGGCAAAATCACAGCTATTGGCGCTTCAGGAGATGTTGATCCCTCGGGAGAAATAATCAATGCTGAAGGAAAACACCTATACCCCGGATTTATCGCTGCTAATGCAACTTTAGGTCTGGTGGAAATATCTGCCGTTCGTGCTACCGATGATGAAGATGAAATTGGAACAATGCTGCCACACATTCGCAGTCTTATCGCCTATAATGCCGAAAGTAAACTAATAGAATCTATGCGCCCTAACGGAGTTTTAATGGGCCAGATCGTACCGCGTGGCGGAAGGATCTCGGGTACTTCCTCCATCATGCAATTTGATGCCTGGAACTGGGAAGATGCGGTAGTAAAAGAAGATGACGCGCTCCATATCAACTGGCCGGGAAGTTTTTCCCGAGGTCGCTGGTGGGCTGGTGAAGATCCCGGAATAAAACCCAATGAAGAATACCAGCAACACCTTAGAGGTTTGACAGAGTTTTTTAATTCTTCCCGCGCATATCTTGGCGGTGATCGAAAAATAAAGAACCTGCCCTACCTGGCTATGGAAAGCGTTTTTGACGGAGATAAAAAGGTCTTCGTTCATGTAGACGGAGAACGGGAGATTCAGGATGTGATCCAGTTTAAAAAAGACCAGAACCTGGATGAGCTTGTTATCGTAGGTGGTTATGAGGCTCATAAAATAAGCGATCAATTAAAGGAAAATAATATCTCTGTATTGGTTACCCGCGCCCATAGTACCCCGGATAATGAAGACGATGATTATGATCTTCCATACAAATTGGCTAAGCTGCTTCATAATGAAGGTGTTTTGGTTGGTTTGCAAAGCAGCGGCAGTATGGAGAGAATGAACACAAGAAACCTCCCCTTCTATGCAGGAACTACCGTAGCCTATGGGATGGATAAAGAAGAGGCTCTTTCCCTTATCACTTCTAATGTTGCCAAGATTCTAGGAATAGACGAGTTCGCTGGCAGCCTGGAGGAAGGTAAGGACGCGACTTTGTTCATCAGTGAAGGCGATGCCCTTGATATGCGCGGTAACATCCTGGACAAAGCCTTTATCCAGGGGCGGGAATTAAGCCTGAAGAGTCATCAAACCGAACTCTACGAGCGTTACAAAGAAAAATACGAGAGTCAGAGCGAATAATTCCGACATATAATTTTAGAGATTAAAGCTCCCGCAAATTCGGGAGCTTTTTCATTTGCTATTATTCAAATCTGATTAATTTTACCCTATGTACAAGCAAATAAGCAGTTCACAGAATAAAGAGATCAAGCATCTGCACCAGCTTCAGGAAAAATCCCGCCTACGCCGCAAAGAAGGCGTGTTTTTAGTTGAAGGTGTCAGGGAAACCGGCCTTGCTATCAAAGGAGGTTTTAAGCTGAAAAACATTTTCTTTTGCGAAGAACTTTTTTCAGTAGAAAAACTGGAAGATTTAATATCCGACCTGAATGAAAAACCGGAAATAACCGAATTGTCTTCTGAAGTTTATGAAAAACTGGCTTATCGCGGAAGTACGGAGGGCCTATTGGCATTATTTGAAAGTCGGGAGAATAGTTTGAGTGAATTAAAAATTCAATCGGAAAATCCACTCATTCTGGTTACTGAGGCCCCTGAAAAACCCGGGAATATTGGCGCGCTTTTACGCACGGCAGATGCCGCGGGTCTTGACGGAGTAATTATTGCGAATCCAAAAACCGATCTATTTAACCCCAACATCATCCGTTCCAGTGTGGGTTGTGTTTTTACCACTCCTATCGCCACAGGTAGTACAGAAGAAATCATTGATTTCTTAAAACAAAAGAATATTAAAATTTATGCCGCGGCGCTTCAGGCGTCTAAGGAATATACAAAAGTAGATTATGCCGGATCTTCAGCTATTGTGGTAGGAACAGAGGCTACCGGACTCGGGGATTCCTGGCTGGAAAATTCAGAAGAAAACATCATAATCCCGATGGGTGGCGAAATAGACTCTATGAATGTTTCAGTTGCGGCCGGAATTCTTATTTTTGAGGCAAAGAGACAGCGATCTCTTCAACAATAATTTCCAAAATTAAAGCACTTGAATCCTGAAACTCTATATTATATCATCATTGCGATAATCGTCCTGGATTTTCTTGTCGACAAAATTCTGGACAGCCTGAACGCAAAACATTTTGATGACCCGGTACCCCGGGAACTGGACGACGTTTACGATGAAGAAGCTTATCAAAAATCACAACGCTATAAAAAAGAGCGTTACCGTTTTGGTATTATCACTTCCTCTTTCACCCTGGTGCTTACTTTGGGCTTCATTATTTTGGGTGGTTTCCCCTGGGTTGATGGCATTGCAAGAAGCATAAGTGATAACCCGATTGTGATTGCGCTTATTTTCTTCGGGATAATTATGCTGGGAAGCGATATCCTTACCACCCCTTTTTCCTGGTACAGCACTTTTGTAATTGAAGAAAAATATGGCTTTAATAAAACCACTAAAAAAACTTTCTGGCTTGATAAATTAAAGGGCTGGTTAATGATGATAATTATTGGCGGTGGTATCCTGGCTGCGATTGTATGTTTCTACGAATTCGCCGGAAATGATTTCTGGTGGTACACCTGGATAGTGGTTGCCCTGTTTGCCGTATTCATGAATATGTTCTATGCCAGACTTATCGTTCCTATCTTTAATAAGCAAACTCCACTTGAAGAAGGCTCTCTTCGGAATAAGATAGAAAGCTATGCCAAAAGTGTAGGTTTTAAACTGGACAATATTTTTGTGATAGATGGTTCCAAAAGAAGCACCAAGGCGAATGCCTATTTTTCGGGATTTGGAAGGGAAAAACGAATTACTTTATTTGATACCCTGATAAACGATCTCGAGGAAGAAGAGATTGTAGCGGTGCTGGCTCACGAAGTTGGGCATTATAAGAAAAAACACATCATAGTTAACCTGTTAGTTTCTGTGCTTACAACGGGGTTTACACTTTGGCTTTTGTCTTTATTCGTAGATAGTCCTGTTTTATCTCAGGCTTTAGGGGTGGAGATTCCGTCTTTTCACGTGGGACTCGTCGCTTTTGGAATCCTGTACAGTCCAATTTCAGAAATTACCGGATTGCTAATGAACCTGATCTCGAGAAAATTTGAATACCAGGCCGATGATTTTGCACGGGAAACCTATTCGGCGCAACCGCTTATTTCAGGTCTAAAAAAGTTGTCGGGAAACAATTTGAGCAATCTCACCCCGCACGAAACTTATGTTTTCGTACATTACTCACATCCCCCACTCCTGCAGCGATACAGAAATTTAACCGGGGCCTGATTTTTGTTTCATATAAATCTTAATCGTATATTCAGGCTATGACAGAAGCAGCTTTAGAAAAAGAAAACAAACAAATTGCCAGGCAATATAAAGAGCTCCTGCGCATTAGTTACCGTAGCTTAAGCAATGAAGATAAAAAACAGATTAGGAAGGCTTTTGATATTTCGGTAGAGGCGCACAAAGATCAGCGTCGAAAATCGGGAGAGGCCTATATTTTCCATCCTATTGCCGTGGCAAAGATCGTGGCTTCAGAGATAGGATTAGATGCTACTTCTATTGTCGCTGCCCTGTTGCATGATGTTGTAGAAGACACCAAATACACACTGGAAGAGATACAGGAAATGTTTGGGGAGACCGTAGCTAAAATTGTTGATGGGCTTACCAAGATCTCCAGCCTAAAAAAAGATAAAGATGTGTCGCAGCAGGCTGAAAACTTCAGAAAAATGCTGCTTACCCTTAACGATGATGTAAGGGTGATTATCATCAAGATCGCAGACCGGCTTCACAATATGCAAACGATGGATGCGATGCGACCTGACAAACAGGAAAAAATCGCTTCGGAAACCCTTTACATCTATGCGCCCCTGGCCCACCGAATTGGTCTTTATAATATTAAAACAGAACTGGAGGATCTTGGATTAAAATATACCGAACCCGAGGTGTATAATGATATCCACACTAAAATAAAAGAAAGCAAAGAGGAACAAGACGCCTACATTAAAGAATTCTCCCGCGTCATTGAAGATTCTCTGAATCAGGAAGACCTGGAATATGAAATAAAGGGTAGACCAAAATCAATATATTCCATAAACCTTAAGATGAAGGCACAAAATGTATCTTTTGACGAGGTCTACGACAAATTTGCTATCAGAATTATTTACGATAGCGATCCTGCCAATGAAAAGTTCCTGGCCTGGAAAATCTATTCAATAGTTACAGATCATTTTCGCCCCAACCCTACCCGTTTGCGGGACTGGATATCTTCTCCCAAATCAACAGGTTACGAAGCCCTGCACATCACCGTTATGGGGCCAAAAGGCCGCTGGGTAGAGGTCCAAATAAGGAGTCGGCGGATGAATGAAATTGCAGAGAAAGGTTATGCGGCACACTACAAATACAAACAGGGAGATGTTCAGGATGACCACGGCATTGAAGAATGGCTGAATAAACTGCAGGAAGCCCTTGAAAATCCTGATGCGAATGCGGTGGATTTTGTAGAGCAATTCAAACTCAACCTATATTCCAAGGAGATCTTTGTCTTTACCCCGCAGGGAGACCTTAAATCCTTGCCCAAAGGTTCCACGCCGCTGGACTTCGCTTTCAGCATACACACTGAAATTGGTTTAAAAACCCGCGGTGCCAGGGTAAATAACAAACTGGTGCCTTTAAGTCACGAACTAAAAAGCGGAGATCAGGTAGAGATAATTACTTCAGAAAATGCCAAGCCCAATATCAACTGGTTAGATTATGCCACCACGGCAAGGGCCAGGGCTAAGATCAAATCATCTCTTAAAGAAGAAAAGAAAGAGATCGCCGAAGAAGGAAAGGCAATTTTGGCGAGAAAATTAAAGGCTCAGAAAATTCCGTTCAATGAGAAATCGGTGAATGAACTGGTGGTGTTTTTTAATTTAAAAACCAGTCTGGATCTGTTTTACCGTGTAGGGATTGGTAAGATAGACAACCAAAAACTTAAGGAATTTGCCAATTCCAGGAGTAATGCCCTGGTGAGCTATATTAAGCGTAAGATCAAGAAGCCTGTTATAGCTGAAGATCTCAATAAGGACGAGATTACAACCAAATATGATCAGTTGGTTTTTGGCCGGGAAGAAGATGAAACCCTTGAATACAAATTAGCCAATTGCTGCAACCCAATTCCGGGTGATAATGTATTTGGTTTTGTAACCGTAAACGACGGGATAAAAGTTCATAAAAAGGATTGCCCGAATGCCTTACAGCTTCAAAGCAATTATGCCTACAGGATCATTCCGGCTAAATGGATAGACTCCTCTCAGCAGGACTTCAAGGCTGTGATAAAACTTACCGGTTTGGATAATTTAGGTTTGGTCAGCGAAATAACACAGGAAATCTCCAGCAACCTGAATGTTAATATGAAGAAGATCAATTTTGAAAGTCTGGATGGGGTATTTAACGGAAGAATTACCCTGGTGGTAAAAAATAATTCTATTCTGAATAAGATCATCGACCGGCTTAAAAAAATTAACGGCATAGACAAGGTTAGCCGTGAATAATCCAATACCTTTGTAACCAAATTATGAGCAAAAAAGTTGTAAATAAAAACGATCAGGCTGTCGTAAAAAATGTCTTTACGAAATTCCTGGAGGAAAAGGGCCATCGTAAAACTCCTGAGCGCTTTGCGATTTTGCACGAGATATATAACAACGAAGATCATTTTGATATCGAATCCTTGTATATCAAGATGAAAAATAAAAAGTACCGGGTTAGCCGTGCTACGCTTTATAATACTATAGAATTGCTACTGGATTGTGGGTTGGTTAGAAAACACCAGTTTGGTCAAAACCAGGCCCAATATGAAAAATCTTATTTCGACAGGCAGCACGATCATATTATACTTACCGATACCGGAGAGGTTATAGAATTTTGTGATCCTCGTATCCAATCTATAAAACAAACCATAGAAGAGGTTTTTGATATAGAAATTAAAAAACATTCTTTATACTTTTACGGCAACAAAAAAACAACCACTTAACCTAATATTTCAATGGCGGTAGATTTACTACTCGGTCTCCAATGGGGAGACGAAGGCAAAGGAAAAATTGTTGATGTTCTTACCTCAGATTACGAGATTATAGCCCGGTTTCAGGGAGGCCCAAACGCAGGTCATACTCTTGAGTTCGATGGTCAAAAACACGTTTTACACACTATACCATCGGGAATATTTCACGAAAAAACCATCAACCTGATTGGAAACGGAGTAGTGATAGACCCGGTTATTTTTAAAAAGGAGCTGGAGAACCTGCAGAAACACAATATCGATTATAAATCGAAACTTTTTATTTCCAGAAAAGCCCACTTAATTCTACCAACCCACCGTTTGCTTGATGCGGCTTCTGAAGCTTCAAAAGGAAAAGCGAAGATAGGTTCCACTCTCAAGGGAATTGGTCCTACTTATATGGACAAGACCGGTAGAAACGGAATTCGTGTGGGAGACCTGGAACTGGAGAACTGGAAAGATAAATACCGTGCGCTTGCAGATAAGCACGAAAAGATGATTCAATTCTACGATGTAAACGTACAGTATAATCTCGCTGAACTTGAACAGGAGTTCTATGATGCCGTAGATACCTTAAAGGAACTTCAGTTTATAGATAGTGAAGCTTTTTTACACCAGGCCCAGAAAGAAGGAAAAACTATCCTTGCTGAAGGTGCCCAGGGTTCTTTGCTCGATATCGATTTTGGAACATATCCGTTTGTAACTTCCTCTACTACTACTGCTGCCGGAGCCTGTACAGGTTTAGGAGTAGCTCCCAATCAAATTGGGGAAGCCTACGGGATTTTTAAGGCTTATACCACCCGTGTTGGTAGTGGACCCTTTCCCACTGAACTCTTTGATGAGGACGGCGAAACTATGGGCCGGGTAGGAAATGAATTCGGTGCTACCACCGGAAGAGCCCGAAGATGTGGCTGGCTGGACCTTGTTGCTCTTAAATATGCTGTGCAGATTAACGGCATCACCCAACTGATAATGATGAAAGGAGATGTTCTAAGTGGATTTGAAAAGCTGAAGGTTTGTACCGCATACAATTATAAAGGAGAAAAGATTAAGCATTTACCATACAATATTGAAGCTGAGAATATAACTCCGGTTTATACAGAACTTAAAGGTTGGGCAGCCGATCTTACCGGAATGACCAAAGCCTCAGAACTTCCAAAGGAATTTAATGATTATGTGGAATATCTTGAAAAAGTACTCCAGGTGCCTATAAAAGTGGTGTCTGTGGGACCAGACAGGAAACAAACTATTCTCAGGTAATTTGAAAATAACATTTTTTAAAGAAAGGCCGGTTAAAATTTAACCGGCCTCTTTTTTTGCTTCAAACCGGCGGAACCACGGCTTTTAGACGCAAGTTTTATAAATAACAGGAATTACAATCATTTCTTTCTATTTTCGTTATTTTTGATGAAAATTTCTTCAGCTTGAAAAACTTTTTCATTTATTTCTTTATCGCATTTCTTTCCGCAGGAACCCTCCATGCGCAGGAGGGCAGGAAGATCGATTATACCAGCGACCGGACCCTCAAGAACGAAGAACGTTATCCCGGGGCTATTATACTGGGAAAGGTTGAAAATCAGGTTTATTTTATTCACGAAGGAATCGAGATCTGGTGCGACCAGGCCATTCATTACGATCAGGATAACTTTTTTAAGGCCTACGGAAATGTAAGAATGCAGCAGGGTGATACCGTAAAGATGCAAAGCGATTATGCCGAGTATAACGGGAATACTCAGTTTGCCTTTGCCAGCGGAAAAGTAAAAATGGAGCGACCGCAAACCACCCTGGAGACCGACAGCCTCTTCTTTGACCGAAAAAAACAGCAGGCTTATTACCGGAGCGGTGGAAAAGTAACTGATACGGCAAGTGTACTTACCAGCAATATAGGCAGGTATTTTTTGGAAGAAGATAAATATTCTTTTGTTTCAGAGGTTGTTTTAACCAATCCGGAATATGTGATCAATTCAGAACAACTGGATTTTTATTCTGATAGTGGGCACGCATATCTCTATGGGCCTACTACAATAGAAAGTGAGACCAGCACGGTTTACTGCGAGCGTGGATTTTACGATACCCGGGGAGATACGGGTTATTTTGTGAAGAATTCACGCATAGACTATAACAACCGACGGGTGGAAGGTGATAGTTTGTTCTTTAACCGAAATACCAACTTTGCTTCAGCTACCAATAATATTAAAGTCACCGATACCATTAATAAAAGTCTCGTAACCGGCCATTATGCCGAGGTTTTCCGGGACAGGGATTCGGTATTTATTACCAAGAGAGCGGTTGCCGCCTCGGTACAGGATAACGACTCGCTTTTTATCCACGGTGATACTATTATGATTACCGGGAAGGCCGATCACCGTGTTATTAGAGGCTACTACGATGTAAGGCTGTTTAAAAGCGATATGAGTGGAAAGAGTGACTCCATCTACACCGACCAGGCTACGGGACTCACAAAATTGATTAATATTAGCGAAGGCCCGGTCACTTCCATCACTGCGAGGCGTAGCCCGATTTTATGGTCGGGAGAAAGCCAGATGACGGGAGACACTATTCACTTACAAAGCAATGTAGAAACCGAAAAACTGGATTCTCTGCGGGTTTTTAATAATGCGTTTTTAATTCAGAAAGATTCGATTAAAGGTTATAACCAGGTGAAGGGCCAGGATTTGGTGGGACTTTTTGAAGATAATGAACTTTTCCAGGTAGACATCAATAAAAATACTGAAACACTCTATTACAGCAGGAACAGTGAACAGGAGCTCATAGGGATCAATAAAACCCTTTCGAGTTCCATCAGGATCCTGATGAACGAAAGGCAAATAGACGATATTTATTATTATCAGAATGTAGATGGCACTTTGACTCCTGAAGAGGATTTTCCGATTAATGCACGGCAGCTGACAGGTTTCAACTGGCGGGGTGAAGAACGTCTGCTAAGCAAGGAAGATCTATTCAAAGGAAAGCCTGCTCCAAAATTAACCCCCATAAGAGGAATTCCATTGCCTGAGGAGGCTGAGGAGTTCTTTGAAGAGCGAGAAGAAGATGACCTACTGCTAAATGAGAATTCCAGGTTAAGGCCGGAAGATCTTCAAAATAAAAAAGATACCACCGCTACGGATCAGGATAGTTTAAGACTACCTGAAAGATTTCAGGATAAAGAAACAGATTCCGCAACCACCAGACGGGACAGCATTCCTGCGCCCGATTACAAGAAAAAAGAAGAGGAATTACTGGAAGAATTAAAGGAACAAAATCAGCAAGAGGAAGAAGGAGGAGAAGATAATTGAAAGAAGATTTTTTAAAATACCAGGCGCAAACCACGCCACATCCATTGGCCCTGGAAGTCTCTCATGCCAAAGGTTCTTATATCTACACTACCGATGGGTTAAAACATCTGGATTTTGTTGCCGGGGTATCTGCCTGTAGTTTGGGGCATTGCCATCCCCGGGTTGTAGAAGCCATAAAAGAACAGGCTGAAAAATATCTGCATGTGATGGTTTACGGGGAATACGCCCAAAAACCCGCCGTGGAACTCACCAAATTGCTGGCTCAACATTTCCCCGGATCGTTGGAGAAAACCTATTTAACCAACTCGGGTACCGAAGCTATTGAAGGTTCTCTAAAACTTGCCCGCAGGTTTACCGGCCGCACACAGATTCTTGCTGCGAAAAATGCTTACCATGGAAATACGATGGGCTCTTTAAGCCTTATGGATTATGAAGAACGACAAAAACCTTTCCGGCCACTGCTGGGAGATATAGGTTTTATCAGTTTTAATTCTGAAGCAGATCTTGGAAAAATTACAGAGAAAACTGCCGCGGTTATCGTAGAAACCATACAAGGCGGTGCAGGCATTATACTTCCAAAAGATAATTATTTGAAAAAGCTGAAGGAGCGTTGCAATGAAGTTGGTGCCTTATTGATCCTGGATGAGATTCAGCCGGGATTTGGACGTACCGGCAAACTTTTCGGTTTTGAGAATTTTGATGTGGTTCCCGATATCGTGGCTATGGGTAAAGGCATGGGGGGCGGAATGCCGATTGGAGCCTTTTCAGCTTCTTCAGAAATTATGGATAGCCTGAGCGATAATCCAAAAATGGGACACATTACCACCTTTGGAGGACATCCGGTAATAGCAGCGGCAGCCCTGGCCACTTTAAAAGAAATCACCGAAACTGACCTTATGGCAGAGGCACTTGAGAAGGAAAAATTAATCAGGGAAACGCTGGTTCACCCGTTGATAAAGGAAATTCGCGGGATGGGACTTATGCTTGCCCTTATCCTTCCTTCAGAAGAAATCGTCAATGAAGTTATATTAAGATGTAAAGAGCAGCAACTTATTCTTTTCTGGCTATTGTTCGAGAAAAAGGCTATTAGGATCACTCCTCCGCTTACAATTTCAAAAGAAGAAACTTTGAAAGCTTGTGGCATTATTCTTGACATATTGGATGAGATTGATAATCAAGAAACAAACTGTTAATTAATTTGTTAACAACAATATAAAATTTAGGGATTTTTGCCAGTAATCATTTATAAATTTAGAATTGTAGAAATCCCGTAATTCCCTGTCTATGCAATTAAGTCATAACGACGAAAATAATTTCTCTCTTACCCGCTTCGAATCTATGTTAAAAACAAACGATGTTTTGTTTTTTGATTCCAACGAATTTGAGAACATTATAAACTACTACCTGGAAAACGGTAAAATAGCTCTGGCCAAAAAAGCCATTAAGCTTGGATTGGCGCAACACCCAAGTTCTACAAACCTGAAACTTTTTAAGGTGGAGATCCTTGTATTTGAAGATAAACTGGATCTTGCAGATGGATTGCTTAACGAGCTTCAGGACCTGGAATCTTCTAATGAGGAGATCTATATCCAGAAAGCCCAGATCTTTTCTAAAAGAGACGAACACCTAAAGGCCATACAGATGCTGGAAATGGCCCTGGAAAATACCCTTGATGAGGCCGAAGTATATTCGCTAATCGGGATGGAATACCTTTTCCTCGAGGATTTCGAAAACGCTAAGTATAGCTTTATGCAGTGTCTGGAAGCCGATGAAGAAGATTATTCTGCGCTTTATAATATTATGTACTGCTTCGACTTTCTTGATCAAAAAGAAGATGCTATTGATTACCTGAATATGTACCTGGACAAAAATCCATACTGCGAGGTAGCCTGGCACCAGGTGGGAAAACAATATTTTGACCTGAAAGATTATCAGAAAGCACTTTCGGCTTTTGATTTTGCGATAATAAGCGATGATAATTTTATTGGGGCCTACCTTGAAAAAGGAAAAGTGCTGGAGAAGCTTGGGCGTTATAATGAAGCCATAGAAAATTACAAAATAACCCTGGAACTGGACGACCCTACTTCCTTTGCTTATTTGCGTATTGGAAAAAGCTTTGAAAAACTAGGTTTAGATGAACTTGCTTTAAAGCATTACAAGCAATGCGTTCACGAAGATCCCTTGCTTGATAAAGGCTGGATCGCTATAACCGATTTTCACATCAGGACCAAAAACTTTCAGAAAGCGCTTTACTATATCAATAAAGCGATAAGTATCGACGAAGAGAATGTGCTTTACTGGAAGCGTTATGCAAAGATCAATAACAGGTTGAAATTTTATGAAGAAGCAGAAATTGGCTACAAAAAGAGCCTTGAACTGGGGAATTATGAATTGGAAACCTGGATAAAACGTTGTGATATCCTTACCGATCTGGGCGAATTTGAAATTGCGGTTAATAACCTGAATCAGGCGCTGGAGTTTCACCCTGATTCTGCCGAATTAGAATTCAGGCTTGCGGGTTTATATTTCAACCTGAACGAAGGCGATAAAGCTTATTATCACTTAAATAACGGTCTTAAAATTGATGCTGAATATTATATCATCATCGAAGAACTTTTCCCACAAATCTTTCAGCGTAAAAGCGTAAAAGAAATTATAAATTCCTTTATAAACCTCTCTTAGTTATTTTGCTAACTTTGGATGGAATTTATAATTTTCAAGAATGCAAAGAGGCTTTTATGATTACCTTACTATAAGCTTAAAAGGAATGGCCATGGGTGCTGCAGATGTGGTTCCCGGAGTCTCAGGCGGAACAATCGCTTTTATTTCAGGAATTTACGAAGAACTTATCTCCACCATTAGTGGAGTAAAACCTTCTTTAATTAAAACCTGGAGAACAGACGGCTTTAAAGCAATGTGGAAGGAGCTCAATGGCCCTTTTATAATCGCTCTTTTCTCAGGCATTCTTATAAGCCTCTTTACCGTAATGCGGCTGGCCAACTACCTTCTGGAAAACCATCCTATCCTTATCTGGTCTTTCTTTTTCGGGCTAGTAGTTGCCAGTGTGTGGTATGTAGGAAGCCAGATACCAAGATGGAATTTTAAAGTAACACTCTCCCTTATAATAGGAGCAGCTATTGCCTTTTATATAGTTTCTTTACCTCCTCTGGGAGCAAATACCGGGAACCTCTTTATTTTCTTTGCCGGTGCGATTGCCATTTGCGCGATGATCTTACCGGGAATTTCAGGTGCATTTATCCTGGTTTTGCTGGGAGCCTACAAAACGATAACCGAAGCTGCACACGATTTCGATTTCAAAACCCTGGGGATTTTTGCCGTGGGTGCCGTGGTAGGACTACTAAGTTTTTCTAAATTGCTAAAATGGCTTTTTGTTCATTATACAAATATCACCCTGGCGGTCCTCACAGGATTTATCGCCGGTTCCCTGAATAAAATATGGCCGTGGAAAGAAGTGCTTGAAACCGAATTTTACGGTGACAAAGAGGTCGTTTTAAAAGAGGCCTCGGTATTACCATGGAATTTTGACGGAGAGGCTAATACCCTTTACGCCATAATATTAATGTTGGTAGGCTTTCTGCTAATCTTTCTTTTGGAACGCTTTGCCAGTAAAAACCCTGAACAGGAAAATGCAACAGACTAGAACCCTTACCGATAAAGTACTGCTGGTACTTAAAGGTTTGGCTATGGGTGCCGCCAACAAAGTTCCCGGGATTTCGGGAGGCGTGGTGGCTTTTGTGGCCGGGTTCTATGAAGAATTTATTTATTCGCTTCAGAAGATTAATCTGAAGGCTTTCAAATTGCTTATTAATGGTAGGTTTAGAAGTCTGTACCAATATGTAAATGGAAGATTTCTTGGGCTGCTTATCTTAGGAATGCTCATTAGTTATTTCAGCGTTTCCAAGCTTCTGGACCTGCTCATGCTGGAATATGAACTATTTGTGTGGGCATCTTTCTTCGGGATGATTATAGGTTCTATTTACTATATCAGTATGGATTTTGAAGAATGGAGCCAGCGTAGCCTGGCTTTTGTAGCTATGGGAATAATGGCCGGTCTGGCTATTAGTTTTCTGGAACCTGCAAGGGAAAATGACAACCTATGGTTCGTATTTTTCTGCGGAATGGTGGGCGTTTCAGGGATGACCCTTCCCGGCCTCTCAGGGTCTTTCATCCTTATCTTGCTGGGAAATTATGTCCTGTTACTCGTAGATTCGGTAAATGCGCTTTATGATACTATTGCTGATCTTTTCCTGCTGGATTTCAGCTTCCTGGAAAATGCCGAAAGAATGCGTCTTTTAAAGGTAATGACCGTTTTTGCCTTGGGCTCCCTTGCGGGATTGGTGAGTTTATCACATCTCCTGGGATTTGTCCTGAAACATTATAAAAAAGACACATATGCCACCATTATTGGTTTCATTACCGGATCGCTTGGGGTGGTCTGGCCCTGGAAGGAAAAGATCTACCAAATTGGGGCCGATGGAAATATTATGATAGACAGCACCGGGAATAAGGTTCTGGATAATTACGACCGATATTTTCCTTCTTTCAGTTTTTCAGAAACCTGGCTGGCGATTTTCTTTATTATCCTGGGTGCCTTCCTTGTTCTGGGAATGGCATGGTATGAAAAGAAAAACTCTAAAATAAAATCGGTGCAATGAAGACTTACGGCCTTGTTGGAAAAAACATAGATTATTCTTTTTCAAGAACCTATTTCACCAAAAAGTTCAATAGAGAGAATATCGCTGCGGAGTACAAAAATTTTGACCTGGAGGAAATAAACCAGTTTCCTCAAATTCTACAGAACAACCCGGGAATTTCAGGTTTAAATGTTACCATTCCATACAAACAGGCTGTTATTCCATTCCTGGATAAACTATCTGCCGATGCCGAAAAAATAGGCGCTGTAAACACGATTGAAATTGAAAAAGACCAGACATTAACCGGTCATAATACCGATTTTATAGGTTTCAAGGAATCGATCCAGGCATTGCTTGAAGCACATCATAAAAAGGCTCTTATTCTTGGAACAGGCGGCGCTTCAAAAGCTGTAGCCTATACCCTGGAGGATCTTGGAATTCAGTACAAATTTGTATCAAGAAAAGCAGGAAATGATCGGCTTGATTATGCCGCGATAGATAAGAAGCTTTTACAGGAGTTTTCTATAATTGTCAATTGTACCCCGCTGGGCACTTTCCCGGCAGTAGAAAAACACCCTCCGCTCCCTTTTCAATATATTAACTCTTCCCATTTGGTTTACGATCTCATTTACAATCCCGAGAGCACTAAATTGATGGACCTTGCCCGCAAACAAGGTGCAAGGGTTTCCAATGGCCTTAAAATGCTGGAACTTCAGGCCGAAGCTGCCTGGAGAATCTGGAACTCCTAAGCCTTATTCCCACAGTTTTTAATCTGTACAAATAGGGCTAATAGTTTGTCCAATTTTAGTGGAGTTACTATCTTTCAGCCTAAATAAATTTTGACGAACCTTAACATTGAAAGATATGTCTCAAGAAGAAAATGAAAACAGAAAGGAAGAGCTTTCTAACAAAAATCTGCAAAAGCCTGAAAATAAGGAGCAGAAAGAAAGCCAGGGAAATGTAAACGAGGAGAATTCATTTTCTAAACCCGAAGAAGAGGAAAAATCTGAAGAAAAAGAATCACAGCAAAGCATTTCAGAGAAAAAAGAAAGTGAACTGGAAGATGCTATGGTAGAAGAAGCTACTTCAGGAAAATCTTCAAAAGATAAGGAGGCCGCAGATAGTTTGGAGGAGTCGCTGATTGAGGAAGATAAGGCTTCAAAGGAGAAAGAAGAACCGAAAGGCGACACAGATAAAAAAGAAGCACCCACGGATAGCAATGTAGCTGGTTCAGAAAAAGATTCAGAAGAAAATTCAGATCAGGAAGAAGAAGAAGAAGAAGAAGAAAGCGAAACCAAAACTCCAAAAGATGCCCAGGAAGATGTAGATAACGCGGTAGCCGAAGATAGTGAAGACGAAAGTGCCGGAGAGCGACACAATATTGCGCAAAAGGATTATCACTCCATGAGCAAAGAAGAGCTTGCCGACGAGTTGGAGCATCTTATAAAGACAGAAAAGGTACAGGCAATTAAAGAGCACGTTGCAGAAATTCGTACTGAATTCAATGCGAAGTTCGATGAGGAACTGGAGGAGAAAAAGGAGGATTTTCTGGCCGATGGCGGAAACATTATAGACTTCCACTACTCTACCCCATTAAAAAAGCGCTTCAATTCTCTTATTTTTGATTATAAGGAAAAGCGCAATAAATATTACCAGCAACTTAAGCAGGATCTCAATAAAAACCTGAATACCCGCCTTAAGATTATCGAGGAATTAAAAGGCCTGATTGATGTTGAAGAGAATATAAACACCACCTATAAACATTTTAAAGAACTACAGGATCGCTGGAAGGTCGCAGGACCTATCCCACGGGATCAGTACAATAATGTTTGGAACACCTACCATCACCACGTAGAGAATTTCTATGATTTCCTGCATTTAAACAGGGAATTTCGCGATATGGATTTCAAACATAACCTCGAGCAAAAACTCAAGGTTATAGATCGCGCTGAAGAGTTATTACAAGAGGCAGATGTGAACCGTGCCTTTAGGGAATTGCAGATGCTTCACAAAATGTGGAAAGAGGAGCTTGGGCCTGTCGGCAAGGAATATAGGGAGGAGATTTGGGATCGGTTTAGTACTACCACCAAAAAGATACACGACAAACGCCAGGAATATTTCAGCAAACTTGATGAAGAGTTTGAGGAAAACTGGAAGAAGAAACAGGAGATCATTGAAAAGATCAGGCTAATTGCCGAAGAGAATTATACCACTCACAATAAGTGGCAACAAAAGATCAAAGAAATTGAGGCCTTAAGGGAAGAATTCTTCAAAGCCGGGAAAGTGCCCCGCAGTAAGAATGAAGAAACCTGGAGCCAATTCAAACAGGAAGTAAGAAAATTTAACCGTAATAAGAATACTTTCTATAAAAATCTTAAAAAGCAGCAATACGACAATCTGGAGAAGAAAAAGGAACTGATCAAAATCGCTGATGACAATAAAGACAGCGACGATTTCAAGACCGTAACCCCTTTGATGAAAAAGATCCAGGCCGATTGGAAAAAGGTTGGTCATGTACCCCGCAAAGACAGCGACAAGGTATGGAAGCAATTCAAAGCAGCCTGCAACCACTATTTCGACAGATTGCACGCCAATCGCAATGAAGAAAACCAGGAAGAATTTGAAGCCTACGACAGGAAAAAGGAAATCCTCGATAAACTAAAAGCTCTTGAACTTAGCGGAGATAAAAAAGAGGATCTTCCAAAAATCAAGGAGTTGATCGCTGCATGGAGGGAAGTTGGCAGAGTTCCTCAAAACAAAAGATTTATTGAAGGAAAATTCAACAAGACGTTGGATCAGGTCTTCAATAAAATCGATATGGACAAGACTAAGGTCGAAATGATGAAGTATGAAAATAAACTCCAATCCATCAATGAAGCCGAAGATGACCGAAAGCTGCAGAACGAGCATTATTTTCTGACCAAAAAGATAGAAGAGACCAAAGCTGAGATTCGCCAGTTGGAAAATAACCTCCAGTTCTTCTCAAATGTAGATGAGGATAATCCGCTTGTACAGGAAGTTCACAAGAACATCGCCGATCATAAGGCGCAGCTTGAGGTCTGGAAAGAAAAATTACGAAAGATCAAATCGCTCTATTAAAATTTCTTCAGAATGAATTGCACTTTATGCGGTGCTGAGACCAAAGCATTCTGGAAAAGTAAAAACCGGGAATTTGTTGCCTGTACTAATTGTGGAGGCATCCAGCTTTTATCTGAATTTTATATTACAGAAGTTGCCGAGAAGGACCGGTATTTAACCCATAACAATGATGTAGAGGATCCCCGGTATCAGAAATTCGTTAGCCCGATAACAACCCGGATTTTAAATGATTTTTCAGTTACAAAAACGGGATTAGACTATGGATGTGGCACGGGCCCGGTTGTAACCACCGAATTAGAAAAACAAGGCTTTTCGGTAGCGCTTTATGATCCTTATTTCTATCCGGATAAAGGTGTTTTGAAAAACTCTTACGATTTTATTATTTGCTGTGAAGTGATGGAGCACTTCTATGATCCGGCCGGGGAATTCCGGGAGCTCTCCGATAAATTAAATCCTGGCGGAAAACTCTATTGCAAAACTTCTCTGTATTCTGAAGACATCGGCTTTGACAACTGGTATTACAAAAACGATCCCACCCACGTATTTTTCTATACAGAAAAAAGTTTGCTCTGGATAAAAGATAATTTAGGATTCAGCAAGGTAGAGATAGCACCGAAGCTGATTGTGTTTAGCAAATAATCAGAGGGATTTAGCTTCATTCCAAAAAACGTCCATTTCGGCCAAAGTCATATCTTTCAAAGCCTTATTCTGTTCTTTAGCTTTACTCTCCAGATACTGAAAGCGCTGAATAAATTTTTTATTTGTTCGCTCCAGTGCGTTCTCAGGATTAACTTTTAAAAATCTGGCATAATTGATCATCGAAAAGAGCACATCTCCGAATTCAGCTTCTATCTTCTCCTGATTATGAGCATTAACCTCGTGTTGTAATTCCCCCAATTCTTCCTGTAATTTTTCAAAAACCTGTTGTGGTTCCTCCCAGTCAAAACCAACCCCGGCTACTTTATCCTGAATTCGATTGGCTTTTACCAATGCAGGCAAAGAGCGTGGTACGCCTTCCAAAACGCTCTTTTTACCTTCCTTTAGCTTAAGATTCTCCCAGTTTCGCTTCACCTCTTCCTCATCAGCTACCTCTACATCTCCGTAAATATGGGGATGTCTGGAAATTAACTTATCGCAAATACTATTGGCTACATCGGCGATATCAAAGGCCTTCTTCTCACTTCCTATTTTCGCATAAAACACCAGGTGTAACAACACATCTCCGATTTCCTTTTTCACTTCATCCAGATCATTGTCAAGAATGGCGTCTCCGAGTTCGTAGGTTTCTTCTATGGTAAGATGTCTAAGGGATTCCATGGTCTGTTTCCGGTCCCAGGGGCATTGCTCACGCAGTTCATCCATGATGGTAAGCAATCGATCAAATGCTTTAAGTTGCTCTTCTCGGGAATTCATAGTGATATTTTGAATTTGGGTAAAAATAGAATTTTTAAACCCAATGCTCAAGCCTGAGCTGCTAAGTTCTCAGAAATTAGAGATAAAAAAAAGCGAGGCTTCTATATCACTTTCTAATTTATGTCGTATAACAGGATTCACAAAGCTTGAAGAAGTTTCTTGTTTATGAACTCTCGCTTTAAAATTTTGGTAAAAATCACAAAAACCTGAAGCTATTTTGGAATTCAACCGGAAATTTCCAGGGCTTTTCTAAAGCTAACTGCTTCTTTAGCTTTCCTTAATAGAAGAAATTTTTCTTTATCTATTTTAGGGATTTTATATTTTATCCTTAATTGATAATTAACCTCTCTTTCCTTTGCATAGAATTCGCCATTGGAAGAATCAAATCCTCCAGATGCCGTATATGCAATGCTGATTATCCTGGAGTTAAATAAACCTCTTAGTTTCAAGGCATCCCTTGTATTAAGCTTATAATGCCTAACCAGTTTCCGCAATCCGGTAATATTAAATACAACCTCTTTTTTCATAATTCCTAAATTAGTTTTTAGTAGGTATAAGACAATATTTAGATCGGGAATACATTTATTGACTAGGGCTTAACTTCCCAAAGTGGACTCTGACTCATTTATAAATTTACAAAACAATTCTCCGAAGATTAAAAAAATCGATATAAACAATTATTAAAATTTTTGTTTTGTTTTAAATGAAAAGCAATGAAAAAATACTTTTAAAAAAGTCCCTTCATTAGGGAAGCTTTATCCAAAAATTCAATCAAAAATATTTATGGACTCACCTAAATTGAAAATTTAAATTAAACCCGATGGAAATAAAATCAAATCTTGGTTGACAGGCATATCCCCAAGGATATTAATGGTGCGGACTTGGTTAAATTATTTTAATAATTCAATTAGGGCAAAAACTGGCCGATGGTCTGAAGCATATTTTTCGTCAATGACTTTGTGAGCTTTTGTCCTGAATTTTTGTTGAGGATGATTATAAGCTATAAAATCAATGGCCTTGACAGGTTCTATTACGGGTATAGTTGGCGGACAGTTACTACAGGTTAACTGAAAAGCCGATGCTAACAGATCTATAGTTTCAGAGCCTGGTACATCGTTAAAATCCCCGGCCAGGATTACAGGTTGATCCATTTCCTTCAGAATTTCAAGAACCCTCTTAATTTGCCGAATTCTACTCGGCGAGTTTTCTTTATAATCTAAATGAGTGCTGCCGAAAATAATTTCATTTCCTCCAGGTAATCTTATTTTTCCTGTAGACATCACGCGGTCTTCAGTATTTGCTTCCGGTTCATTCGGCAACTGGTAAGTACTTCCTTCCTCTATTGGAAATTTGGAAAGTATGGCATTTCCATATTCTCCTCCGTTATAATTAAGTGCCTTTGAAAAATAAAAATACATATTTAATTTCTCTGCAATCAAGGCTGCCTGATTTCCTTCTCCCGACCTTTCCATGCCGGAATCTACCTCCTGAAGCGCTACTAAATCGGCATCCTGATCTTTTATTACCCGAACAATCGCATCTATATCGATAGAATCAGGTTGTGAAGGAGGATTGGCGTGATGAATATTATAGGACATAACTTTTATTTCCTCTAAAAGCCTGATTGTATCACTTATTTTAGGTTGAGCAGAAGTGGAACTAGTCAGAAAAAATGTGCTGAGAAGCAATAGCATATTTTGAAGATTCAGCATTCTGGCAAACATTGAGATTTGATTATATTGAGTTTTGTAGCTTAATTTTGAAAACTTTGATCTATTTAACTGGAATTATTAGCACCTCCAAGTTAATTAATTATCAGCACGGATTTTATTCAAAATCCAGGTATTTTTCCATAGGTTATATAATAACTCAAATTTACCTTATAACTCGAAACTTCAATAGTTAAGCATTCCGACTTTAGTAAGCGCAGGGCCTCTTCCCGTTTTATAACCCTGTTTATTTCAAAGCACCAATTATCGAGAGATGTAAAAAAACAAGAAAGCTGCCCCATAAATGAGACAGGTTCTTTTTATTCTCAGAATTGCCGGGCAGCAATGATATAGAAGATTTCAGCCCCCTGATATTTATTTTTTTGTTGCTCTAACTACCACAAAAGAACCTTCTCCCGTTCCTTCTTTAGGTTCTTCGGTTTTTTGAATTTTTTCCAAATCTTCAAAAAGAGTTTGTGAAAACACCGGATTTTTAAACCCGGAGGCTTTTAATAAGTCTTCAACTTCTGATGTTAAATAAAATCGTGCATTTTTATAAAAAGTACTTCTTCCTTTCTTCTCCTCATATTCAACCCCGATTTTACTTCCCTTATCGATAAAGGCTATAATTACGTGCCCGCCTCTTTTTATAACCCTGTTAGCTTCCTTTAGGGCTTTGGGAAAACTTTCCAGGTGGCAAATGGTAACAAACAAAACAAAATCAAAATGTAAATCTTTGTAAGGCAGATGTTCGGCCGTAGCTTTTACCACTTCCAAACCTTTATCTAAGGCGAGATTGCGCATGCTCGTGGCCGGCTCTACCCCTTCTTTAATTCCCAATGCTTTGGCATACCTGCCAGACCCCATTCCTACTTCAATTCCCAGAATATTTTCCGGTAATTCCTGAAAATGCCTTCTAATAGCAAGAATCTCCGATTCAAATACCGCCGGAAATCGATCAAACCAAGCCTCGTATTCTGCTACATTTTTTTCAAAAGCTTCTGTATTGGCCATTATTTTATAGATTAAAAGTTATTTTTTTTCTCAAACATTCTAATTAAAGATATGAAGTTCTGTTCCTTTAATAAATGATTTTTATCAATTCAGGCCATTGCACTATTTCCCCTGGCGTCGAACAGGAAGTTTTTAATGAAGACGTTCGGCATATTTTTGTGCCAGGTCAAGAAAATTTTGAGCACGTTTTTTCCATTTTGGATCGTTTTTATAACGCTCTTCTTTAATATGCCAAATCGCAAAACGCGTTCTTTGGCTTGCCTGTATACTTTTATAAAAATTGATGAGAGAATCCTGAACTTCATCTTCGGTTATTTCCCGGTAAATTTGAAAAAATAATTCTCCCAACTTTTCGTTTCCTAACAATTCACATTCAATAGCCAGAAACGATAATTCTTCGGCTGTGTCAAGAATTCTTAGATCCTTATTAAATTCCAAGCAATCTATTATTAAAGGCTCCTTTTTTAGGCATACATGTTCCGGTTTAAGATCGCCATGAGCTTCAATAACTTTCCCTTTCAACACTCTTTCTTTAAAAACTGCAGCCTCTTTTTTAAGATAAGCATATTGCAGGGAAAAAATTTCTTCTAATTGTTCCTGAGACAAATCAAAATCAGGATCTAATAATTCCTTTTGATTAGCCCTTATCTTCTCTTTTATCTTTTTAAGGTATTTCTCAGGATTTTCTTCGGCCGCAGTACTGCTTTTATAAAACTCAGAAAGTTTACTTATAGCTTTATTTAAATATTTTTCATTTAAGCTATTATTTTTTAAAGCGAAATCCAACATCTGCTCTTCATCCAGGCGTTTCATCTTCACAAGCCAGTCTACAGCCTTTCCTGTTCCACCTAAGTCTAATTTTCCCTCTGTAGTTAAACTTAGGGGTAGCACCTCCAGATAAATTTCTTCTGCAAGCCTTTTATTGAGGCGCAATTCCTCCATACAATTGAAGCGTCTGGCTTCCAATGTCCTGAAATCGGCCAAATCATACTTAACCGGCTTTTTCATTTTATAAACATGCTGCGCGGTAAGAAAAAGAAAAGACATGTGGGTTTCCTTCATTTGGAAATCTTCAGTGTTTTCTTCATAATTATCCCTATCCTTCAGAAAATCAACTTTTCTAGAAGTACTTACCTCACCCGCTCCGGTATTTTGCTTTTTAATCATCTTTTAGAAGGTCTACAAGTGAACCGCCGGTATGAATTCTTTTAATGGCTTCAGCAAAGAGTGGAGCCACCTCTATAACCTTTATCTTTTGTTGCAATTTTTTATTTGATAATTGCAACGGAATAGAATCGGAAACGACAATTTCCTCAATGGCATCATCGATTAAAATTTCACTGGCCTGGCTGGAAAATGAGGCATGAGTAGCAGCGGCATAAACTGAATGAGCTCCTAATTTAAGGCAAGCCTTAGCAGCTCTAAGCATGGTACTGCCTGATGCGATGAGGTCATCAATAATAATCACATTTTTCCCTTTTACATCGCCTACTATAGTTTCCCCGCTTATAATACCTTTGCTCCGCATTTTTTCCATGATGATTAACGACAGGGTTTTTCCTGAATTCTTTTCTAAAACTTTCCTGAATTCATCTGCTCTTTTTACCCCTCCAAAATCAGGAGACATTACGGCAATTTCTTTATCCCTGAGTTTTTCCAGGAAATAGCCTGCAAAAATATTTTTGGCTTCCAGGTGCTCGGTTATGCACCGGAAAGCATTCTGAAAGGCCTGAAGATTATGCACATCTATATTTACAATCCTATCTATCCCCACGGCCTCAAATAATTGAGCTACATAACGAATTGTAACAGGATCACGAGCTTTGGTTCTTCGGTCTTTTCGGGCATAGCATAAATACGGCACAACTACACTTATACTATTGGCAGAAGCATCTTTTACCGCACCTACAAAAAACAATAACCGGCAAAGCACATCATTAACACTTCCATGGCTCCCACCATGCAAGGATTGAATAATAAAAACATCCTGGTTCCTTACATTTTCAAGGGGCCTGCTTTTATGCTCCCCATCTTCAAATTCCCGCTCTTCATGCTCTGAAAGCACAATATCTAATTCCCTGCCAATATTTTCTCCAAATTCCCGGCTATTCTCAAGGGCGAATACTAACATATTTTCTTTGCTTTTGAGTTGGAAGGAAATTCCTGAAATATATAATTCAGAAATAGCCTTTTCCTAAAAATACTCCACTTAGATATAAATTACAATGAGAAAAATCATTGTAATTTTTGATGACCCGGAAGAAGTCATGAGTTCCCTGGCGAATCTCAATAGGTTTACCGATGAGGAGCTGGAAGATGAGAGTGTTTGAATACGAAGGTGGAGGGATGAAGTTAGCACTAGTGAATTCGTGAATTGGGGCTTCGATAGCCTTCCGGAGGGGAATTGGTTTACATTAATTTTCAATTTCCACTTATCAAATTAATGTAAACTATACCATCCTTTAAATCTCACCACTTAGCTCAAAACAAGTTTAACTTTGCTATGGCCCAGGTATGGAGTAAATATGGAGTATCCATAGGGTATCTATGGAGTATCTACGACATACAAGTAGATTTGAACCGTCCTGAATTAACTATACAGGTTAATATTTAAATCCTGATATAATTATACTCTCTTATTTAATCCTGAAAGGGCACTACAATTATTTAGGAGGCCATTTAATATTCTGTTGATAGATTCTTTCAGGAATTCTGACTGAGGAGGAAATTGAGATTGTTGAGGGGAATTTGAGGTAAGAGATTATTGTAATCCCTGGGAAAATAGAGTCTAAAGAAATACTTAGTAGATTATATAACGAGTTAGCTGTAATTAAAATTTTCTAGTTTATTTATTACATGAAAAAAATGATAAGATTAATAAGAACTCTTTACTCGCTGGTATAATAGGAACAATAATATTTATTTACCTATTGCAACCAATATTAGAATTCTTTCCTTTGTTATAAAATCTATATCATCAAGTCTATACGACAGAATATTTGAAGAAATAGCAATGGGAAACTGACCATAGTTTCACTTTAATGATGCTAATTAATTCAATTTTTTTAGGACTTCTGTCTGGAGTAATTTATTTTTTGATGAAAATAAAAAAGAACTAATAATTTCAGATTTTTCTCAAATGAAAAACTACGAAGATTTTAAAATAATTAATGAATACGTTGACCAAGTTATTTCAGAGAATAACTTATCTACTCCAGATACTAATTCTCACATATTTTAACTACAGCTAACAACGATTCATCCCAAATAGCGGGTTTTATCCAAAAAGTGTAATTTTAAAAAACCAGGAAAGAAAATAACTAAACCGACAAATCCGCGTCCCCTACTCCGCCAACTTGTGTTATGCGCAGCGGTTGTATAAAAAATCTCCAACAATATCCCGGTAAAACCATAAAGAGTAAAAGTTAAAAAATTGTGAAAATGTGTTAATATATTCTTATATTTAAATCCTTAATTATCAAACTCCCATTTTTTAATGTTTAAAAATTTATTTAAGGTAATCACATTGTTAATAATTTGGCTCCCATTTTTTTCATGCTCTAAAGAAGATAAGCCCAAAGAAAATCGACCTCCGGGGGAATTTAAAATCGAATCGATCCAATACGAAAATCAAAATTATACTGTTAATTGGACTAGCCCATCTGATCCTGACGACGATTTAATAACCTTTGATATTTATATAGATAACGAAAAGATTGTTTCTAAAACAATAAATCAATCTATTGATGGCATTTTACCTTACAATTCAACTCATTCCGGAAGAATCATTGCTACAGATAGCCATGGTGGAAATTCAGAAACTAATTTTACCCTGGAAATGCCCACTAGTGAAATCTTATTCTTTGCAGATATAGAGGCCAACTTTTATGCATTTGATATCAGAACTAGGGAAGTTCTATGGACTGACAAAATGAATGCCCAATTAAGACAACTACACTCAACAATTGGTGACCAGATTTTTATTAATTATGAAGATCTTAGTTCTCAAGATATTCTTACAGGAGAAATCAAATGGAAAAAAGAATCAACATTTCATATTCAATACGATAGTTGGAATATATCAACGGATGGAAATGCAATATATAGAAAACTGCATGATAATGGTGCAGAAAGACTTGATCCTGAAACCGGTGAAATTAAATGGTCTGTTTCAGTTTTGGAGAGTAAGGGCCCTATGGGTTTTGATGATAAGAATGTATATCTGATTGACAGAAATGCCCCAGATTTAAAAGTATATGATAAAGTTTCTGGAGAGCGTAAATGGTCTTTTGTTATTCCTTACGAGATCGATGAATTTGGAGAACAATTTGGGCATACTCCTATAATTCATGAAAATAAAATATACTTAAGATCTACCTCCGGATTCTTATATGTTTTATCTAATGAGAGCGGAGAACTTCTTTGGAAAAAAAGGCTAACTAGTCATATTTCCAATTATCACGGAAATGAATCTGTTCCAATTCTTAATGATAATGATTTATTTATTGTGGCATTGGATAAAATTTATTCTTTAGATAAAGACACAGGAAATACAAACTGGGTAAGAAACCTTGGAACAAGGGTTTATTCAAGTCCTTTCCTATATCAAAACCATATTTATTTCAGTAGCGATGAAAATCTTTTTTGTTTAAATGCATCCACAGGTGAAATAAAATGGACCAGGAATATGCCAACTTTTTTACAAATTTCACCTATTGTTTATGAAAACATAATCTATACTGGTGGAAATGGATTTTATTATGCGCTAAATACTAACGATGGAAGTGATGTTTGGCGTCACCCAATTGATACTTATTCGGTTACCAGTCCTACCCTGGTTATTGGTGAATCTGAAGAAGTAATTTATCCATCACTTAACCCATCCACAAATTAGAAATGAAAAAATTTACATTTAATTTTATTTTAATCCTTCTTACATTATCAATTTTCTCTTGTAATAAAAGCGATGATTCCCAAGAGCCAAAAATATTAAGTAATGAAAACCAGATATTGGATTTCCAATTGCCATTTGACGGAACTTATATTTCTGGAGAAATAGATGAAAATTCTAAAACAATTTCCTTTAATACCGAGGGGCAAAATCTGGAACAGTTAACTCCTAAAATCATTTATTCCGATAAAGCCAGTATTAGTCCCGCTGAAAATTTACCACAAGATTTTTCTTCAGAGGTTGCATATACGGTTTATGCTGAAAGCGGAGTTACGGAGGTGTACAGAATACAGGTAAATAACAGACCACTTTCATCTGAAAAGAAAATTCTTTCTTTCAATGTGAATGTTAACGGTACTGTTAAGCAAGCAGAGATTAATCATGACAAGCATGAAATTTATCTGGATGCCGGTGATTTCATAAATAGCATTGATCCTGAAATCACTGTTTCAGAGTATGCATCATGGGAATTGACTGATGAAAATCCTGATTATTCTAAACCTGTGAAGTTTAGAGTGAATGCGGAAGATGAAACATCCGTTATCTATGAATTTCATGCTAATAAACCAGAATTTGGAATGGTAAGAAGCATGGTAGAAAGATTACTTTTCTATCCAGGTGCCAATATTCAAATTTCGGGAAAATTTATAGATCTCAGAGAGGCTGATGAATTTTATCTAATAAATGAAGATGGATCGAAAATATTTCCTGAAATAATCTCGGAAGAGTCCTTCTATTATGAAGAGGAGCATATTAGGTATTACTCAGCAACCTTAAAAATACCGTACTCTGCTTCTACAGACGTTTATAAATTAGTCGTCAAGATTAGATCCTATAGGGTAGAATTTGATGGAATTGATATTCTCGGGGAAAATGTTCCTAGGGTTTCTTCCACCGATAAGAATGAGTATGAATTGAACGATACATTGATATTATATGGAGAGAATTTGAAGCCTTATATTATGATTCCTCATGATGGCAGCCATTATCTAATCTTCGATACGGGCTCAGGTCTTGTTAACATAGATGTTAATGAATCGCAGACAGAATTGCGGTTTGTGTTGGATTATCGCTGGGATCATTTTTTCTGGCCAAGAAATGTCTCGAAAAAAGTTTATCTGATGGATGAAGATCGTAGAGTTGGGGAGAGTATTGAAGTCATTTTTAAATAATTTTTTTATATATCGCTCCTATATTCCACAACGCTTAATCGCCAATAGCCGGCAGCCTTAGAAAGAAAATAATTAACTTGACCAACAAACCGGGTCTAAGCCGCCATCCCGATAGCTATCGGGAGCGTTCCCTACTCCACCAACTGACGGTAATCCAGCCCGTTGGCGGCAAATAAAATAATTTTTATGACAAAAAACATTTTTATTTTATTGCTTCTGATTTCTTTTAAAATTAAAGCACAGACAAAAGTATATACAGTAGATAATGAGGAGCTAATTACTGAAACTGAGTTAGACAAAAGGCTTGATAAAATGCAAAAGTTGATGAATAGAACTTCTAAGAAAACAAAATTCGTCAATCCTACTATTCTGGATTCTACTATCACTAACGATACTATAACTTATTACGTAAAGTTTTTTGTCGAGGAAAAAAAGAAAAATCTTGCGATTAAAGAACAAGCACTAGCCTCATACATTAATAAAAAACTATTACAATTTGAATTAGAGAATCTAAATGGAAAAAAAGTAACTCTTGAAGACTTTAATGATAAACCAACTTTTATAAATTTTTGGTTTATTAATTGCCCTCCCTGTATAAAAGAATTACCTCTATTACAAAGTCTTCAAAAAGAGTACAAAAATGATTTTAATTTTATTGCGATTACTTTTGACTCCAAAGAAAAGGTTTTAAGGTTTCTTGAGCATAGGGAGTTCGATTTTAACCATCTTATAAATGCCAAGAATTATATTGATGAACTCGGTATTTCAATGTATCCGGTATCAATCTATCTTGATAAACAAGGAATAGTGAGATATTCAGATGAAAGCTATAAGATTGGCAATCCTAAGGATTTAGAAATAATTAAAAATAAGATCATTAATAAATTATCATCACTAAATTAACTGTTGCCAAAAAAAACCGTGTCTCATAAGTCTGCGCCACTTGTTTTTATTCGAGACCTTTTGCAATAATTAAAAATGAGATTACAAACAAAATGAAAAAAATCACCCTACTTATTTTAAGCATCGTATTTCTTATATGAAAAGTGGTTATAAAATTCTGTGAACTGACCACTCTCTTTTTGAATAATCTCTAAAAATCCAGAACTATTTCAGGTTTCCGGAAAGAGGGAAAATATTAGAAGAGTTGTAGTAGCCAGATTTAATACTTTATACTATCGCATAAATAATGATTCAGTAGAAATATTATCCTTCTTTTCTAACAGACAAGATTCTGACAAAATAAGGCTTTAAGAAAACCGCCGCATAATCGATGGGACGACCGGTCTGGGTCCAGGATTTGATGTCTTATTTTGACTGACACACTTCTCTAAAGTAACAAACCGATTTCTATCTTTTTAATGACAGAAAATAAAAGAATAAAAAAGCCATGGCCCACTAAAGATGCCATGGCGCAGATCTATGAAAACAACCTATGGGGCGGTGATGAATCTGAATATTACTCTGGTTTAGGCTCACATCATCCTGAAACGGTCAATCCATATATAGCTGTAGTATCCGATTTTTTAAGAGATTTTGAAACTCCACTGGTAGTTTGTGATCTGGGGTGCGGGGATTTTAATATTGGTAAAGAACTGGTAAAGTATTCCAAAAAGTTTATCGCACTAGACATAGTTCCGGATCTTATAGCGCATAACAAACAAGCATTCAAAACAGATCATTTAGAATTTCAAGTTCTGGATATAGCAATGGATGAATTGCCTGCGGGAGATTGCGCGATTTTAAGACAGGTTTTACAGCATTTATCTAATGCGGAAATAAAAAGTGTAGTAGAAAAATTATATGATTTCAAATATGTAGTTCTAACCGAGCATTTACCGGAAGGGGATTTTCTACCCAATAAGGATATTATCTCCGGACAGGGAATCAGACTAAAAAAACAGAGTGGCGTAAATCTTTCCGCATCACCGTTTAACTTCAAGGTTAAAGAAGAAAAACACTTATTATCTGTTCCATCTCCCGGTTTTAAAGGAGTTTTAGTAACTACATTGTATAAGCTAAGATAAAACCGACAGAGGTTTTAGAGCATATTCTAAAGATCACAAACCTCTCTGAAATATTCATAGATCATCACCATCGCCAAAGTATCCAGCTCGCAGTAGCGAAGCAGGGCTTTGTTGATGGCTTCTCTTTCGGCGGCGGAAAGATCGGGGAACTGTAGTTTCTGGTAGGCAAAAAGGGCTGCTCCCCCATCGGCTATTTCGGGAATACTTTCCGTGATCTGTTCCAGCTTATCACTGTCCCAATTGTCAAACACAGGAGGTAAAGCTTTGTAGGGACTCACGGCTTTTCCGTTTTCCAGTCTGAGAAAGATATGTTCCGGGTCAAAGTTTCTGCTGCTCACTTTAGTTTCCGCCAGAGGCTTTTGATACTTCTCCTGCAGATATTCACTCGACTGCAGCACCGCGGGCAAAACAGCTTTAATGGAATTGGAACCATTGGTAATAGGATCGTAATAATATTTGACCACCGTTTGCTGCAGGTCGATCATATCCCTCTCCCCTTCCCAGGAATTTGCATTTTTACCGGTATTATGACTGATACTTTCAATGAAAGCTAACAGCTCTTCCCTATCCGGTTCCGTAGAATTCCGAAGTTGATTATAGATCATATTCACTATGGTGTTCTCATGATTGTGATACCTGAAAATACTCCCATCATTCCCTCCCAGTGACTTCTTCAGGGCGCGGAAAAAATCGAAATTTGGATATTCTCCCGGCCCGGTATTCAGGTATTCATTAAAATGCTCTACCCTGCCATCTTCATGAACTATATGATGACTGAACTGGAAAGCCAGCTGCTCATAAGGCCTCATCCCTTTAAAGAAGGGAAGAGCCACCGCGGTAGTTTCAAAATCGATGAAATTTAAGGGGAACTTCCAGGAATTCAGTTCTGCTCTCAGGTTTTCCAGGTCAAAATAAGGAGTGTTATCATTTTGTAGTGTTTTCTCGATTTGCAGCCATTGACGTTCAGATCGGCTTAGTTTCCCGGCTTCCGGTTTTATGGTGAAATCTTCTTCAGAGATCTCCTTCATAAAATATTTTCCTTCCTCCAAAAGTTTTCTTGCCGGATTGTACCAGACATCATAGACCTTGGGTTCATCGATTTCAGCAAGCGGAAGCTTGAGTTCTTCTGCCCAGCATTCGTGGAACCCGCTTTTCTTTTCTGAAGCCTGTTCCGCTTTAAACTCACAGCCCTTGCAATGGGCTCCTATCCCTAAAAATATCTTGTTGTCCTCGCGATAATTCTCCCGGTATAGGTTTATCATTTCTTCAAAACCCAAGCTCTCATCTATTGGATTCTCCTCGAGGATTAGTTTGACTTCAGCATTTATATCAACCTCACAGAGAATAGAATCTCCCAGGTCTTCTTGGGTAAGTCCTTCTTTCTTTTCGATTCCGGTGCGCAGGTTGGAGTCTGCCACTACTTTAAAACATTGGTGGAGTCCGTCGACCGTGGTAACAGCATCCTTATCGACCAGCTTCAGGAAGCTTGAGATCTGCCATTCGGGATAACAGGATTGCATCACATATTTCTGAAAAGCAACATCATAGAGGTAGTGGTCCATCCCACCTTTTAGTTTATTCCCTTTTGAATTGAGGTAAGAACCATGCCCCTCCCCTGACACAGATTTTGCCTTTACCTCCAGCAGCCGTACTTTATTCCCTTTTTTAACCAGGATGTCTACCCGGATGAAAAGTCCGTTGATCAAGAAAGCCGATTCAAATATAGTGACCTCCTCGCGGGTCAAAAGGTTTCGGGTTTCATCAGCCAGTTTCTGATAATCGTAATCATCACCAAGGAGTGCAATCCCACCGGGATGCTCCATTCGTGCCAGTTCTTCTACCTGGAATCCGCCCTGGGCGAGTTGCTCCAGGAAGCTATCGGCCTCGGCAGCGTTTTCATATTCCGGTTTCCGGGTGTAGTAGAGTTTGGTAGGACAATCGAGGGCGAGTTTAAATCGAGATTTGGTGAGGTAACGGGGAGATTTCAATAGATAAGTTGTTTTGGGTTTCTAAAATACGATTTAATATAGTAGGTGCCTTGTAAGCCCTTAACCTTTAAAATGTAAAGTGATTACCCCCCCTGCTCTGCTCTGTTTTTGAGCTTTTGAATTTTATACCTGACAGAACCTGTTTCCCCCAGTCTTATCAGCCTAAGCAATAATTGTATCCTGGGTTTATGGTTTGTGATGATATCAGCAACCTTTACGACTGCAATATCTCTTTCCATTATACATTCTTCATAGGTCTTTTCTCCCGGTTTATGCAGAACCTGGGCGAACCTCCAGGCCCCATCCCGGGCCAGTTTCATACTAAAATCTGTCATCAGGTTATCCAGCTGACCGGTGTGTTTTAATATATAACGCAAGGGTGGCCAGATAGTGGCCAAATTATGTTGGACCTCTTCCACAAGATTCGCCAGGATCCTGTTAATTCTATAAAAATCATCACCTAATTCCTCAATACTTCTTCCTTCGGAAACTTTTGCAGCAGCGATTCCCAGGTCAAGGTTTATATGAGCATTCATTCCTATTAATAAATGCTGAAAAGTAATAGGCCAGAAATCAGAAGCGAGCTCAAAGGCCCGCTGCCACGATTTTGATACCGGTAAGTTTTCCTTATAATTATAATAGGCGTCGATATACCTTTCCGCAAAGACCACATCCAGTTTCTCCATCCTCTTAGGGTCCTCGAAATAACCAGTTTCCAATCCCTCTTTTACCTTCCAGGTTACCCGATGATATAATACCGCGAAATACCCCAGTACGCTATTCTCTTTTTCTGTTTCCTCTATGATCTCGCTTAGGCTTTCTAATACCTGATCTATATTTTGCATAAAAAAACCGATTCGGTTGAACCCCAAAAATAGGATTAATCTGAATTTAAAACGTTGGCCATGTTTTCACGACTGTCCTTATCAAAAATTCCAGTGACCGCCAGATCCATATTAGTGGCCTGGAATTCCTTAAGTGCTCTTTCAGTCATAGGTCCAAATTTACCATCAGAGGTTCCGCAATCGAAATCCAGGATTTTCAAAGCATCCTGCAGATATACCACATCCTCACCGGTATCTCCCCTCTTCAGTATTTTCTTACTAAAACTTATTTTAGTTGTCGGCACCAGTCTTCTGAACCCCAGTAACTTATTGGTTGGATAGGCAGTTAGGTCTCAGAACTCCGAAAGATCGTTTAGAACAAAGTTCTTCTTTGTCATAACTACTGCTTTTCGGAATTGGTTATTCTTTTCAATTCTTCCTGCAATGGCTTTCTAACATTCTTTTCAAAAATATCTGGATATTTACTTAATTTTTGATTTATATTCGAAAAAGGGCTATCAGGAACCAAATCGTTTAACCGCTTTTTTAGATCAATAAAATTCAGATTGGACATAGCGAAAAGTATTTCCTGACTAAGCTATTTCAAAAAAATACATATAGAAAGGGGAAAATACCCCTTTTTTTCTTCTGGTATTTAAAAGTAACTTGGTAAAAAAAGAGAGAATGGCCAATAGGTTTATAGAAAATTCCCGGGTCCAGGATTTAAAATTACAGGCTCAGGAAATAAAAAAATCAGGGAAATTTTTTTCGGATGTTGTAGATGACCAGGGTAACCAATATGTAGACCTTGTACAGGAAGGTGGTGGGGTTTTGGGTATAGCCCTTGTTGGTTACACCTATATCCTTGAAAATGCAGGAATTCGTTTTTACAGCCTTGCAGGTACCTCAGCAGGTTCAATCAATACCATCTTAATGGCGGGAATAGGAAAACCCGGCGAACCTACCGCTGAGAAAATAATAGAAATTATCGGGGAAAAGAACTTTTTTGATTTTGTTGACGGGGCATCCGGTATAAAAAAGCTCATACAGAAAAAGATAGAAAATAGAGGCAGTATCTTCTGGAATGTCATATGGAATGCTTCAAAGATCTTTAAGCTTTTAAAATATAAATTGGGGATTAATCCTGGAGATCATTTTGAAGAATGGCTTACACAATCATTGGAGAAATACGGCATTCATAATTTTTCTGACCTGGACTCTCGACGAACCCAAATTCCAAAGCTAAAGAATTTACGTAATTCCGATTATGAATTTAAAAAACCTGGCTTAGCCATTATTACCTCTGAGATATCTACTCATAGTAAAGTAGAGTTCCCGAAGATGAGGGAACTCTACTGGGCAGATACAGAGAATCTTCAGCCTGCAAAATTTGTACGCGCTTCCATGTCAATACCTTTCTTTTTCTATCCCTTTACGGTAAAGAATATTCCAAATGCCGGAGAGAATAAAGTAGTCAAATGGGAGGAACATGTAAGTTACAGCGGTCCTGTGCCCCAGGAAGTCAGGTTTGTCGATGGAGGTATGTTATCCAACTTCCCCATTAATACTTTCCACATTCCCCATGGTATACCTTCACGGCCCACCTTTGGGGTCAGACTAAGTACCTTTAGAGAGTCCTATTCAACAACAGACAACACTTTTGGGTATTGCGGTGCTATGATAAGCACCATGCGGCAAATACATGATTATGATTTTATACTTAAAAATCCTGACTACAAAAAGTTAATCTGCCGTATTGATGCGGATGAAGAATATAACTGGCTCAACTTTGGAATGTCTGATGAGAGGCAATTAGAGCTATTTATCCTGGGTGCGCAAAAAGCCCTTGAATTTTTAGAATCATTTGACTGGGAAGCTTATAAGAAAATTAGAGCAAAGCCCTGATTTTTGCAGTTTTCCACAAATTACTTCATTTGGGGAGTGACCATCGCTACCAAATTATCTATGGAAGAAGCAGCTTTCCAGTTTCCGGGATGTTTTTCGAATTTAATATAATCTGAGCTTAGGTTATTGGCGGAAAGCTCCATCCTGCATAAAATAATCATCTGAAGCCTTAATTAATCCCGGGACAGAGTATATTTACACCACTAAATTACACCTTGTCTTAACCGCCTCTTATCTCCTTTTTCTTTTTCGTTTCTGCCAGATAAAAAAGCCTGATACCGATAAAAACGGACCGGAGAGTCCAATCAGGCAATACAGGATCTTCATAGGCAGACCACCAAATTCTGCATAATGCAAAGGCATTACCGTGCTGGCGAGTTTATCTGAAAATGAAGCTTCTGCAACCTTCTTTACTGAACTGATCTCAGCGTTGCGATAATCCAACCGGATATAATTATAAAACTCACTGTAAAAAAAAGCATCTCCTGAAAATTTGCCAAAAACAGTAATGTCAGCATCTTTATTAAGAGGGAGTCGGATATAAGTCGGAGTGAAATCGGGGAAATCTTCTTTTAATTCTTCAAGACTATTCTTTATGGAGATCTCCACCTGTGGTCCGGAAGGTGCCGGCAGCGGGTTTAATCCTGACTGCGCTACCGCATAGGCAAGTACTATTCCTGTAATCACCAGCACGAGATTCAGCAATAATGACCAAACTCCTACATAGCGATGAAGGGAAGAATAGAAATTCCGGCTATTTTTGCGGTTCAGTTTGACCCGGAAAGCAAAGGTTTTAAAAATTGACTTTCGATAAAGAATGATCCCGCTAAGCAGAGAAAGGAAAAAGATAATGCCAAATAGTAACACCAGAATTCGTCCAATGGCTCCGGCGTGAAGGGAGTAATGCAATTTTAAAAGCCAGGAGGTGAAATGGGTGTTGGCATTAGTTTCTTTCTGTATCTCACCGGTATCGGGCGCCACAAAAACATATCGCCTTTCTTTTTGATTTCTCAAGTCAAAGACCAGCACTTCTCCCGCTTCAAACTGCTTTAATCGTGTATCCCAACCCGGATAAACCTTCTGCACATTTTCCACAGCTAAATCCAATTGCTGTGTTCCCGAAAACTTCTGTTGAAGTTGGTCTTTGAAAAACCAGGAGTCCAGTTGCTTATGAAACACCAGTATGCTCCCGGAAAGGCCCATCAACAACAAGAAAAGTCCGGCGATAAGGCCGAACCAGGAATGGTATTTCAGTAGTGTTCTGTTTTTCATATAAAAAAACTGCAGCCATCCCTCGATGACTGCAGTTAAAGATTTTAAAGTTCCACCTTCAGGGAAAGGTTAAATCTTGCCCCATTAGCCTTGATATAATTAGAATCTCTGGCACCCCATTGTGAAATTAGATTATAGTAATCTTCATTTAACAGGTTTTCTATTCCAAGACTCAGACTGGCACTTTCGGTCAAACGATAACTGGAGTTAAGGTTCACCACATTAAAGCTTTCCACCGGCCCTTTTCCGTAGATATAGTTTCCATTGGCATCAGGATCAAAGTGGTCACGGCTTCCGCTATAAAGATGTGATAAGCGTGCATTCCATCTCTCGTTAATGTCATAAGAGAGATAAGTAAGTGTCTTCAAAGGAGGGATACGGTCACCATTCATATAAGTATTATAATCTCCATTGTTTCCCGAATCCAGTTTCCCTTCAGTCCAGGAAACAGAACTTCCCAGATTAAGACCACGACTTATCCTGGTATCAAAAGAAAATTCAAATCCGTAGACCTTCTCAGGCTGTCTAGCTATTTGAAAAATACCATCTACTTCCCTGTAGGTTGCCCCCAAATCTGAAGTACTGATGAAATAGGCCCCCTTGAATCGGGTCTCCCCAATATCACTGTTAAACCCAATCTCATAATTATTCGCAATAACCGCTTCTGAAGAGATTAAACTTACAGTATTTTCAGTAGCGGTTCTTAATGTACGCCCAAGATCGGCGATAGAAAAACTCTGGGAGAAACTCACGAATGGTTTAAACTCCTTTATTCCATTATAGCGAAGTCCCACATTAAAGGTTGTGGCATCATAGGTTAACTCTCCACCATCTACATCAACACCACCGTTAGGGGTTTCCCCGGCATATGGAAAGATATAAATGGTGCTGTAATCGGGAACATCTATGTTGATATTTTCAAAGCGTAATCCGGCCTTAAGCACAAAATTCCGGTACATAGTCTTTAACTGGGCATAAGGAGCCAGGTTAGTCATATCCATTTCCGGAGCCCATATCCTTCCATCAATAAGTTTCTGAGATGTCTTGTCGTTGAGAACATCAATCCCGTAGAGCAGGTCTCCGTAAATTTGATCGCCAAGATCATATGGAGTCTTAAAGTTAAGCCGAAGCCCTCTTTTGGTCGATTCCACAGTAGACTGCCCACCCTCATAACCTTCTTCGGCGTTGTAGAAATAGTCACTAAAACCATACACAGTTTTAAAATCCTGCATATAAAGGTTGAACTTTAGATCGGTATTTCCAATGAGATCTGTTGCATCATAAGTAAGCTGTGCGTTATGATTAAATCTGTTTCCCTGGTCTACTCCAGGCACCTCTCCAATCACCCCAATTGCCGGACGTTCTCCATAAACACCGTTCTGGTTCACATATTCGGTATCCTGGTTACTGCTGAAATAGTTATACATCACTTCTACGGAATGATCTTCTGCCAGAGCATAGTTTAATTTCCCGAATAGACTGTATTGGTTGGTTTCCCCGAGACCATAGGTGGGAGAGACCACTTCTCCTTCGGCATCCCTGAAGATTCCGGTTTGCTGAAAATTCCCGGAAAACACATAGCCGAGTTTTTCGGTACTACCAGAAAAAGTTTGCGATAGTTTAGAGCCAAGACTATGTTCGGTATTAACAAGCGATCCCTGGGTACTGAGCTCTGTGGTACTCTTAAATTTCCCTGCAGTTCCCGGGCTTTTGGTGATGTAATTAATAATGCCACCATCAGCCCCATTCCCGTAAATTGCGGTAGCTCCTTTGATCACCTCAATACGTTCTATGGTATTGGGGTCTATAGTATTAATATCGCGTCCACCACTCCTTAAAGGGGTCGATTGCGGAATCCCGTCAATTAGTACCAGCATATTGCGTCCCCTTAAAGTCTGCCCCGTATTACTGGTTTGATTGGTACTTAAAGATATCCCGGGGATTTCGGCTAAAAGTCCTGCTACCGAGGTACTGGTTTGGCTAAGCCGTTCTATCTCTCCAGTAGTAAGAACAGATACCGAAGAGGGAACTTCATCCAGGGTTTCCCGGGTGCGGTTGGAGGTAATTACTATCTCACCCAGATCCTGCTCGTCTCTTTCTAAGGTGATATTAAGCGTTTGCATCTTACCACCATCAAAAATTACTTCGCGGGTTAAGGTTTCATAACCAATTGCTGAAAATTTTATGATTTGAGTTCCGGGACCGATGTTCTCCAATTTATAATTGCCATCAACATCAGAAGTTGTTCCCGTGGAAGATTTTTCCAGTAAAATATTTACAAAGGGGATTGGACTATTGGTTTCATCAGTGATTTTCCCCTGAAGGGATACTTCTTCCTGTTGCGCGTAACCGGTAATTCCCGCCAATATCATAGCACATAGCAAGGTGAAATGTTTCATTTTAGACTGTAGTTTTTATTTAGACTGGTTTTAAATAGATAGCAAATGTAGAATCATTCTAAATAAAAAACAACTGGATTTTTAAGAGACTCTCCCATAACTCCCAATGAAATTGCCTATTTATACTGATTAATAAGTCGTTATAAATGAAATAATCCGAAAAAAAATTGAAAAAAGTTGTACCACACTTAAAACTCTACGAATTAATGCACATCAAAATCACAAAAAGCTCTTTTGATTCTTAAAAAAAGAAACCGAAGGTAAAGCGCAGGTCAAGCTCTCCCCCTCCGGGTTTCAGCGGAAATGTCCATCCACAAACAAAAGTCTATTAAACAACATCTCTAAAATACGCGGATAGTATTTCCGCTGAAAAGCTTGCCTGCTGGCTGCGCATTTTGTTAGAACAACTTTCTTTGTTTCGTTTCTGCTACTATCCTTTCAATAGAAAAGATTATCCCAGTCAAAATTGTAAATTTCTTTAACTAAACTGCCAAATGATTTCAGAAATTGAAATCAGGCAAGAGGCTTAAATAGGAAAGCATAGTTAACCGATTAATGCCCCCGCTAATTTTATATCCTTTTCTTTTAATATCATTTGATCACCAGGTCCGTTTCGCATTTCACAAATTCCTTTAGTCTTCCTCCCTTCTTTATGGTATAAATAATATCTGTATACCAGTTTTTGACTGAGCGAAACTAATCCTTTCGGCTAACCAGATCGTACACACAGGGGATTACAACCAAGTTAAGAATCGTTGCCGAAAGTAAACCACCCAGGATTACGACGGCCATCGGGCTCTGAATTTCACTTCCGGGTTCACCTCCTTTTAAGGCAAGTGGAATAAGGGCCAGACCTGTTGTGAATGCTGTCATCAATATAGGATTCAATCTGTCGAGTGCCCCGGTTTTGATGAGATCATAACCTTTCAGGCCTTCTTTTCGCAAATCTTCATATCTGGAAACCAGCAATATTCCGTTTCGCGTAGCGATTCCGAACAGACTGATGAAACCAATCGTAGATGCAATACTTACAATCCCGGAAGTAAAGTAAACAATCAAAATCCCACCGATTAGCGCTAATGGCAAGTTAATCAGAACAACAAATGCAAGTTTTACGTTTTTAAATTCAAAATAAAGCAACAGAAAAATAACGAAAACAGCCATTATAGCGGTTATCAGAAGCATTTGGGATGCTCTCGATTCACTTTCAAACTGTCCGCCATATTGTATTCTGTAAGCTTCAGGAATACTCACCGAAGAGTTTACGGTTTCCTGTATCTCTTCCACCGCACTCCTTAGGTCTCGTCCCTGAACATTGGCTGCTACCACGATCTTACGCTGCACATCCTCCCTGCTAATGGTATTGGGGCTGCTTACCGAGGAAACAGTTGCAACCTGTTCTAGTGGTACCTGTGATCCATTTGGAAGACCTATTAAAGCAGTTTTGATATTCTCGATGCTGTTTCTAAAATTTTCTCCATATCGAACTACGAGGTCAAAATACTTCTGACCTTCATAAACCTCGCCTACCTCGTGGCCGGCAAAGGCAATATCTACCTGCTCCATAAGTTGCCCGACGCTCATTCCGTAAGCCGACAAAATCTGGCGTTTTGGAGTGATCTTGATTTGCGGAACTTCGATCTGCTGATCTACCGCGACATCGGCTAGTCCATCGATAGGAGTGATGTTCTCCTCAACACTTTTACCTATTTCGTACAGTTGTTGCAGATCTGGTCCGAAAATTTTGATCGCAATATTGGCCCTCGTACCAGATAACATATGGTCGATCCGGTGAGCGATAGGTTGTCCCAAAGTGATATTCACCCCAGGTACTATGCTCAGTTTTTCCCTGACGTCTTCAAAGAATTCTTCCTTTGATTTATCATCCAAAGTAAATGGCACGTCAATCTCGGCCGCATTCACGCCCTGGGCGTGCTCGTCCAGCTCTGCTCTACCAGTCCTTCGGGTAACCACAGCCACTTCAGACATTTCAAGCAACAATTCCTCCACCTGTTTCCCGGTCTTATTGCTTTCCTCAAGTGAAATTCCCGGAGGTCCAACCACGCTGATAACCATGGAACCCTCATTGAATTCAGGAAGGAAACTTCTTCCTAATTGGGTAAAAATTGCAATGCTCAGTAAAAAAGCAATTACGGTTACCGCAATTATGGTTTTAGGAATTTTCAATGCCCGATTAAGAACATCTGCATAACTTTTCTGCAACCATCTTTCAACTTTTGTCCCTTCAGCTTGCTTCTTAAGCATTTTTTCATCCTTCAGAAGATAAGAACATAATACCGGAGTGACTGTTATTGCCACCACCAGAGATGTCAATACCGAAGTGATAAAAGCAATGCCGAGTGGTTCGAGCAATCGTCCTTCCATTCCTCCAAGGAAAAACAGCGGCACAAAAGAAACGATAATAATAAGCGTTGCTATGATGATGGAGCTTCGAATTTCAACCGATGCATCTCTTACTACCGTGATCACCGATTGTCTTTCAGCTTTTGGTTTTCTAATATTCTCCCGCAAGCGTTTATAAACATTCTCCACGTCAATAATGGCGTCATCTACCAGCGCCCCTATTGCGATCGCCATACCTCCCAAACTCATCGTATTAATGGTGTATCCCAACCATTTTAAAACAATAATGGAAACCAGTAATGATATTGGAATGGCCAGTAATGAAATAAAGGTTGTACGCCAGTTCATCAGGAAAATGAACAGCACAATGACTACAAAAAAGGCACCTTCGAGCAGGGTCATATTCAGGTTGCTGATGGATGCATCAATAAAATCTGCCTGGCGGAAGATCTCACTCTTGATCTCTACGCTTTTCGGCAGACTCGTCTGCAATTCAGCAATCGCTTCATCCAGTCTTTCAGTAAGCTCCAGGGTATTTACATCTGGCTGCTTGGAAATGGTCAGGATAACAGCCGGTTTGGCATTCAGGGATCCGTCACCTATCTTATCGGCAGCGCCGATCTTCACTTCAGCTACATCCTTGATCTTGATGCTCTGCCCGTTCACCTGTTTTACAACAGCCTCCTCAAGGTCTTCCACTGCATAAGCCCTGCCATTGCCTTTGATGATATACTGACTTCCATATTGGTTAAAGAAGCCACCAGGGGCGTTGACATTCGCCTGCTTTACTTTTTCAGTTATTTCAGCAAGGCTAACGTTGTAATATTTCATCTTTCCGGGAGCGGCAAAAACCTGGTATTGCTTGTAATCTCCACCGATTACCACCACGTTTGCAATCCCTCCGATTGCTTTGATCCTTGGACGTATTTGCCAGTCAGATAAGGTTCTTAGCTCCATTGGGTTCAGACTATCTGAAGTAACTCCCAGCAGCATTACTTCTCCCATAATAGAAGAGATCGGGGCCATGGTAGGAGCTCCTATTCCGCCTGGTAGGTTTTCACGAACCATTGGAATACGTTCACTCACTATCTGTCTTGCCTTGTAAATATCAGTTCCCCAATCGAATTCGACCCAAACGATGGAGATTCCCGCGGCTGAAGAAGAACGGATTCTTCTCACATTCGGCGAACCGTTCATCGCGGTTTCGAGTTGGTAGGTTACCAGTTTTTCAACCTCTTCCGACTCCATTCCGTGGGCTTCAGTAAGTATGGTAACAGTAGGCGCCGTAAGATCCGGGAATACATCCACGTTCATAGTACGTGCAAGATAAAACCCGGTGAGGCTTAGTACTACCGCTGCCAGAAGGACAAGAAGCCGGTTTTGAAGCGAAATTGATAATATTTTATTTAACATCTAATCTCATTTTCAGTATTAATGTTCATGACCGTGTCCCGGAGTTTGTCCAGACATTGAAGCCATTTTCACCTGGTAGACACCTGTTGTGACCACCACATCTCCGGCCTCAAGTCCACTTAACACCTGGACGCTCTTTCCGTTTCGCTCCCCGATCTTTATAGGTCTTCTTTCGAAACTCTCGCCTCCGGTTTGTACGATGACAGAATAATTGCCATAATCCTCGAGTAAGGCAGCTTCAGGAACTATGATTCCGGTTTCAGCTTCCCCAAGAGCGATCTGCACTTCTGTGAAACTTCCTTCCGGCATTTCAACAACATCGCCTACTTTAATATATACCGGGATCATGGGGTTCCCGTCTTCAACTTCTTTGCCTACAGAAATCACCGAACCACCTGCACCCTCAACTTCCTTCCAGTTTCCATTCTCATTCTTATACCAAACATTAGCAATTGATTTTTTGCTGGGATTATGAGACGCACTCAACTGTGTTTTTAGCAACCGTGAATTATCCGTCCCAATCGTAATCAGATTTGCTCCTTGCTCAACATAATCTCCATTGGAAGTGTTGATCGATTTGATGAATCCGTCAAAAGGGGCTCGAATCTGCTTCCCGCCTGCTCCATAATTGGAGGCAAGCGCGCGGAAATTCGCTTCGGCGACGCGAAAATCGCTTTCCACCCTTTCGAACTCCGATTTGGGAACGATCCTATCCTCATAAAGTTCTTTTTTCCGCTCATATTCAGCTTTCGCCTGATCGTACCTGGCTTTTGCCTGGGCAATTTCAGCTTGAGTATTATTTGAAGAAAGGCCTTCACTGCTCAAATTCATCAAAAGCTGGCCTCTTTTTACCTCAGTGCCTTCAGTGAGGTTTTCTAAAACGAAATTTACCATCCCGTTGGCTCCGGCTGCAAGAGTTTTATAGGTTCCGGGAGCGGCTTGCCATACTCCTGAGGTATGAACAATATCATAGACTTCACCCTTTGTAACCGGTTCTGTCTGAAAATCGATCTTCCAGGCCTGTTCCTTTAAAAAACTGATCCCTGCTTCTTCTCCTTCATTTACATTTTCTGAAGCTGCTGCAGCTGAGGCATAAACCTGAATGTCATTGATCACGATCCTGTCTGAATATTCAGGGGGTTTCAAATCAAAGACAAGGTCGTATGTTCCCGCTTCCTTTGGTTGCAGGGCCAGAGAAAAGATTCCCGGAAATGATGGCGCTGATGCCGTATGACGGATTCCGCTTTTTCCTTTAATAAGACTAACTGTTACCGAGCCTTCACGAACCGGCTGATGTTTGTCCAAAACGGTGAAATGCGCCGCAAATTTGCTGGTTTTCCCCTCCACCAGGGCCGGAAATTCCACGAAAAGTTCCGTCTGGTCCGTCCAGACGGTTTTACTAATTACTGGAACTTCTGTGCTTAGGTGATTTCCTTCTGCATCGTGCGCGTGGTCTTCCTCCTCGTTATTTCCGCAGGAAAAAAGGAAAAGCGAGATGCATACTATAAAAATATATCTCATATCTTAATGTAAATTTTAATGATCGTCGTGTTCGGTTCCGTCATCGTGAGTATGATGATCTGATTCCTGATGATGATCCAGTGAATCTTCACCAACTTTAAACTCTTCCTGTTCGGCATGCTCTTCGTTCATATGCCCGCCATCTTCATCATGTGGATGACCGTTTGCTCCTTCCTCCTCATGAGCATGAGCTTCAGTTCCCTCTTCATGCTCGTGTCCGTGGTCATCATTAGCTATTTCTCTACAAGCTGAAAAACTGAAAATTAATATTGCTGCAGAAAATAAAATCTTGAAATTCATAATGTTTAATTTTAAATTATAATTGATGTTTTAAAAGTTCGGCTTTTAGCTGAAAAAGCTCTCTTTGCATTTCCAGCATTTTGTTATACGCCTGGCGGTAGAATTCAATTTCCCGGTAATAATCCAGAAAAGACAATTCCCCAAGCTCATAAGCTTTAAATAAAAGTTCTTCGGAATTCAGGTCCTTAAAAGTCTCCTGATATTCCTCGTATTTACTTTTTAATAACTGGTATTGCCGGTAATTTTCCTGAAACTCTGAATAAAGTTCAGCAGTTTCTGCGTCTGTATCAGCTTGCGCATACTCCAGATTAACTTTGGCTGTTTTCACCTTATTATTGCTGTTCCAAAGGGGAATGGAGAGTCCGCCTAAAAACCCCGAATAATTACTGGAATTCACCCCCTGGTAATTATAACCAATGGTGAGATCAGGGAGAATCTTATTCTTTTCCAGTTTCATCTGTTGTTCAGCAAGGGATTCCCGGGCTTTAAGCATCTGAAGCTCGGTGCCTTCGGAAAGTTTCTCTTCCCAGAGGGTCTTCATTTCGGCTACTTCCGGATCTACGAGGAACCTGTCCTGATCTGTTTGAATGGGGTTCCCGCCATTTAGTTTTTGAAGATCCATTAGCGTATTTTTAATACGGATCGCTATTTGATCCCGTTCAAACTGATCCTGCAACCAGGCAAGCTTTGCCTTGTTCAGTTCCAGGATTCCGATCTGTTCCGCATCGAATAACCGCTGGATCTGTATATACACTTGCTTTGCCTGCTCAACTCTTTTCTCCTCCAGCTCTTTCCGTTTCTTAAGGCTTTGTAGCTCTAAGAGCTGTTTTTTGGCCTTCAAAAGAACTTCCTGGCGCATCATTTTGTATTCCAGTTCAAGTAACTCCTTCTGTTTATCGATTCGTTTGTTTCGGGCACCGTAAACTGTAGGAAATTCCAATCGTTGAGAGATCTGGTATTCATAATAATCACCGGTTTGATGTTCTCCAAACGGGAGATAAAATGCCGAGACCTGTGGATCCTCCAGGTTATTCTCTGTCTTGTTGCCAAGATTTTTACCGGCGATAAAGGACTGATAAGCCTTTAGTTGCCTGTTATTTTGGCTTATCTCCTTTAGAATATTTTCCATTCCGGTATTCTGAGCAAATGAGCCAATAGAGATAAGGAATCCGCAGACAGCGGAAACTATATATCTGTACATAATATTTAATTTTAGTTTAATCTATATGATAAGGTCGGCCTGTTGCATTCAAACAAAGGCCCGACTTGGTGATCAAACCAATTGGGGAGGTCCCCGGAGGGATAGATGTGATAAGTAAGGATTGAAATATTTTGGTGGTGGCTGATAATTTCCAATAAGATAAACAAGCTGATCTTCTGATATTACAGGTTGGTGCAAGGAAATCTGAAGAATCGACTTTTCGCCTTTTACCTTTTTAGGGGTAATATGTTCAATGGAAATTTTAACAACAGGAACTTCAGAATTACTCCCTCCATGTGAGTGGAGGGCCAGCAGGACAGTAAAAATATCCTGTGAGCTTTCAGATTGCTTTTCTTGCTGGTTTTCCTGGGAATGGGTGTGTTCCGTTAAGCCATGATCGTGCGCTTCCTGGTGTACATGATGCAGATGGGGAATCATTTGATGTAAGAGCATCAGAGAAAATAGTCCCAGAAAAATAAAAGCTTTTATTTGATGTTTCACCTGCACCGACCAAATATATAAATAAATACCTGTTTTCCTAACTATGTTCAACTTTCAATAGAGCCTTATTCTGATTCATTGGGAATCTCCGGGGAATCACCCCATTTTTCCAAAATATAATAATGGCAAAACTGTATACACGAGGTAAACCAGCAAAAGCTTTGTGCAACGCCTAACAAAGAATTTTTTGAACTCAGGCACAAGTCGACGCATTACGCCCGAGGCTACCGCGTCAGGCTTCATTACCCCCTCCTTGAATCTGTTACAACGGATTAAATCCACCCCCTCGTATAACTGTTGTGCCGACTCGCAACGACTCGTGCCTATTATTTACCCGTCCTTATTGCTCAGAACTCCTCTAAAGGAATAATTTAAACCCTCCATTTACCACAAAACCGTCTACTGGAGCATAAATATCCCTGAATTCCGGATTGCTCACAGAACCGGTAAAAATGGAATCAAATCTGGTTTGCCTGGTGTCGGTGAAATTTTCAAAATTTAAAAAAATAGAAAAATCTTCCCATAGTTTTTCCATCATCAGTCCAAAGATCCAGTAAGATTGTCCGATTGCACCATCGCTTAATTGTTGTTCGCTAAAATAATAGCCCTCCAACCCGATTTTCAAACTTTCCTCAAGTTCATACATCAAAACATTATTCAGCCTGTGTTTGGAGACCAAAGGCATAAGAGTCTCAACTCCATTTTCTGTTCTGGTTACATCTGCAAAAGTATAGCCGGTAAAAAGTTTGAAATCCCTGTACCCCAATTTCAGGTTTGCTTCCAAACCTTTGCTTTCGACATAGCCCTTGGGTTGCACATATTCAAACATGCCTCCGGTTGGCTGCAGGATGATAGGATTATCGATTTTGGTATAAAAGAATAGAGTATTGCTGGTAAAATTTATAAGATCAAAAAGTTCCGTGCGATAGTTAATATCGAAATTACCTCCCAGGGAGTTTTCAGCTTCAATGCTGGAAACATCTATAGGCAATACATTTCTAAACTGAAGCCTTTCAGCATCTTCCGTAAAAACCGAAGGGGCCTTGTAACCCAGGCCTCCACCAACCCTGCTGGTAATAGCATCGGAAATATTAAACATTGCTGAAATTCGGGGTAATACAAACCAGCCGTATTCATTCTGATAATCGGTTCTGAGTCCCGTTTCCAATTGAAAAAAATCACTGGCTGTCCAGTTGTTCTGAAGGAACAGGCCATAAGTGTAATGCTCATAATCTACCACAGGACGATCATAGAGCTGATCCTGATCAAAACGATCTACCCATAAATTAACTCCGGCAATCCATTCGGAAGTCATCTTTCCCATATTGATGGAAACCTCATTATAAGAGGCTAACTGATTTCCGGCGAATTTAAAATCTCCGGTTTCCAGGCTACGATCAAAAAAACTAAGGCTATGTTTAAAGTTCAATCGCTTGTTGTCACTCCAATTATGTTCGAGTCCTGCCTGCAGGGTATATCTTTTAGTTTTATTTCTCTCGAAATAAGGATCAGTTACGGACTCCCCGTTTAACCAATCTATATCACCTCCAGTACGTTCCTCCAGGGTGGCATTAATCCCAACATCCATTTTAGTATTCTCGGTGAAGTCATAAAATATACGGGGATTAAGGGTAAATCGGTTGAATTCAGGAATTGCGGTAAGTCCGTTATCAGCAGGATCATATGGGCTCCCCATATTGTAGGAAGCAAATACAGTTGTACCGAGTTTACCATAGTCCTCAGAATAGAATCCACTAAGGTCCAATCCCAGCGCCGAAGTTCCATTCAGCATAAAGTTTAATTCCCGTTCTTCCCCCGGAGTTTTGGAAATAAGGTTTACCAGCCCCGCAATAGCGCCCCCGCCGTATAGCGTAGAAGAAGAACCTTTAATTACCTCTACCTGTTGTAAATCCAGGGGTACAATTTGGAGTAAACTAAGTCCTCCTGAAAATCCTGAATATAAAGGATAACCATCCTTAAGCAATTGGGTATATTTCCCATCCAGGCCCTGAATACGAATACTTGAATTATACGAGGTAGCCGATGTTTGCTGGGTTTGAATTCCCGTGGTTTCATTTAGTAACATTCTAATATCGCCGGGTTTCATATTACCTTTTTCTGCCAGCTCTTCACCTGAGATCACCTCAACCCGGGTAGGTAAATCGGCAATGGTTCTCCGGGAACGGGTAGATCTGATGAGCACTTCCTCCATTTCTTCACCTGAAGGCTCCAGGTATATTTGAAGCACTTCGCTGGAAGCTCTGGGGAATTGAAGTTCAATTTCTTCGGACTCGAATCCTAAAAAACTAAATTCAATAATTTGATTCCCATCCGGAATGTTTTCTAATCGTATTTTTCCATCAATATCCGTCGTGGTCCCGATATCAGTTCCTTTAACGATTGCATTAGCTCCTAAAAGCGGAGTTTTTTCTTCGTTGTTATAAATTACAGCTTCAAGAGAGTTTTGTGCATTAACACCAAGTGCGATACAGCATACCGCAAGACTTAAAAATATGTTCTTCATTGTATTTTTTATTTATTGATCGAATAGAATAATTTAGCAGGAAGAAAAGCCACGGGGCGGCTGCCATAATCGATCAATAAATTCCCTCTCAGAAAAGGAGGTGTAAGTTTTTATATGTTTCCTGGGGTCATTTGAGAAGGTTTCAGGTTCCTCCGGGGAGGCAGAGAAAGAGATGACAAAGCCCGGGCAGGCCCCACAGCTCATGAAAGGAGAGCATAGATCAGAATCCTCATTCTCATCCTCAGCTTCTATTTTGGTATTTTGTTCATGAGAATCTTCACAGGAATCAATACTACAACACGGAAATCCGGAAAGCAGCATACCTATCACCGCGAAAATGACCACTAAAATTTTCATGCTTCAAAAGTAAGGATTATCTGGTTCAGACAAAATTGAATTCAAACCATTACCTATTTGATTTCATTCTCGACCTCAACTCCAGGAACTTCTTTTCAAAGTTCCCTTAGGTATTCGTTTCTACTTCAACTTTGAGCAGAAGTAAACAACCTACCCTGGTAATGAATTGATTATAAAACTAAATCATTTAAAACGTGATCACGGTCATTTTTCTTCTCCTGTTCCTGATCGATTTTTGCTACCCGATTATCAATTTATTAATAAAAAAATGAGATCTACTCAAAAACTTATTGAACTTATTAAAAAACGTGATGTCTTAGCCATCCTAGCTGAAGATTCTTTAGTAGAAGACTTCAATGAACTTCTCAAATATGAGTTAATTGACATAGTAGATGACAAGGTCATGCTAACCCCTAAAGGTGAGAAGGACAGGAATATTGGTTTAGATGAAATATTGACAAAATTCAGGATTCAGGAGCAAAATATTTTTTCAGCAAAGCGAAATCATTAAGAATGTTAAGGCTAAAAGATCCTTTATCGAAAAAAATAGATGAGTTTACTTGTTTTTAATGATGGTAGCAGGAACGGGAGTGTTAGCTCAACTCTGTCTCCTTCCTCCTCCGGGGGTACCCCCGGAGGAGGAAAATTTAGCTTTTCGTTTTATTGGTTGCTAAATCCAACTCCAGTCGGCCTTCAAATTTAATGGCTAATTGTTGAACTACCAAGCCCCAATTCTGCAGTGGAGCGTTCCATTTCTTTTCAATTCTTTGGGTAGCCAGATAAACCAGCTTCAATAACGCCATATCATTAGTGAAAGCTCCTTTGGTCTTGGTTACTTTTCTTACCTGCCGGTGAAAACCCTCTACGGCATTAGTAGTATATATGAGCTTCCTAATGGGCGCCGTATACTCAAAATAGGCACTC
>NZ_FOVL01000013.1 GCF_900115145.1 Salegentibacter flavus
TTACTCCTCTCAAAATAGATAAACTTCCCCCTGGGTTTAGAATGGGGAATTAGTTCCTTAGAGGTGAGCTTGTACATATAGCTTCTGGAAATCCCAGAATACAGGCAGGCTTCATCAAATGTTAGTACTTCCTTGGTTGCACCGAGCATTTGTTCAATGCGCAGCAATCGATCTTCTAATTCTAATTTACTCATAGGTTCTATTATTTACAAAAACAACACTGCAGTTGTCTTCTGGTTATAGAAACAAATGACTAATTAAAATCCTTGTAAATCAATATGGTAACAGGTAACCAAGTGGTAATTACCTATAAGATGGCTTTGAAAATACTGGAGATTTCTTTAAGATAAGAGGATTTGTTATTTCGCCAGTCGGAAATATTCTTGCTGGATAAGTGTTGCTCGGTTCCTGCGGTGTTTTTAAGAATGAAATAATGCTCAACAAACAGAATCATTTGATGATTATCCAGGTTTTCAAAACCGATTAATAAATGGCTTAAAAATTCTAATAATGTTTGTCGGTTTACTTGCTTTGGTCTTTTAGGAGATAGATCTTGCCATTTTAATCGACTCCTCGCTGGCACGGGTTCCATTAAAATTAAAGATTGGAAGGTTTGGTAATCGCCGGTGAGATATTTCCTGGAGAACGCTTTAAAGACAGCATTGGTTTGACCAAGTGTTAGTGGGATAGGCTTCAGGTTTAACTGCTTAATTTTTGCTATTTCAGGATTATTTACGGTATATACTTCCAGAGTATCAGACCTTTTCCTAATTCTCTTTCTGGTGAGAATAAAATAAATTGCTGAAATACAGAACAAAGCGGATAGCAGGTAAATAACAGTAAAACTGAACTTAAACCACAGAGAATAAGGGGTGATCCAGATATAAAAAAGAAGTCCGGTCAATAAGATAAGACAACACGTAAAAAAGATTTGCCCAAGTTGGGAATCTGTTTCCCTAAGCAGGTAGTTATAAAAATCCAGGAGTTTTGCCCTTAACCGAAGAGTAAAAACTGCGAACCGTTCCAAAAACATATTATAAAGCTTGCTATTCTCTACTTAAAGATAACGAAAAGAAAGTATAAGTTTCTTTGATAGATCTTATACTTGAGCCTAATGAGAGTGTTGGATATTTGAGAATATTATTTTTTTTATGTTTTCGAAGAAATCCATAGCCTAATTTAGGGTATTTTGAGCTTCCTTATATGCGAATTAAATGTCAATGTAATTTTGAATCAATTCCCCACGTCACTATTGGAAAATTTTAAAATTTCGTGCAAAGCCTCATCTGAACTTTTATGAATGAAATTCCTTTGGTATCCAATTGTGGTCTGAAGACTACTATGTCGATATAGCTTTTGTAACATTTGAGGAGAAACTTTATCTCCGGCAATATTGCCAAAGGAATGTCTCGCAATGTGATTGGTTATTTTCTTATTAATTCCTGCAAGTTTTGCAATATCCTTTAGATTTGAATTATGTTTTTTTATAGCTCCCTTTATTAAACTATATTTTTCTTTGGTTTCTACATCTCCGACTTTTTTCAATTCGGGAAAAATAAAATCTGAATGCGACTTTTTATCATTCCGGTAAAAATCCAGAATTTCAATTGCTTTTCCTGGTAATTTTAATGAATCAAGTTTGGAATTTTTCTTCATTCTATAAAATAATCGATCCTCTATGATATCGTTCCATCTTAGATGAAGAAGATCGGTGATTCTAATTCCTGCTAAATAGAAGGAGAATAAAAAAATGTTTCTTGAATGCCATAACGAAGAATGCTTCTTTAAACTTACTTGTTCAATTTTTAGAATTTCCTGCTCAGTTAAACCAATTTTTAATGAATCCGGATATTTAATAAGTATTTTATCCCTTCCAAAAGGATAAAAATTTCGGTCAATTATCCCTTTTCTGATTGCACGGTTATATAATAACCTTATAAACACATAGGAGTTCATAACAGTCCTTTCTGAATTTTTTTTTTCATTTATAAGGTAAACTTTAAAACGTTTTAGGAAGTTCTCATCAATTTCCTGAAAGAGGATGTCACGTCCTTTAGTGAAATCTTTGATGATTTTTGCTTTAGATCGGTCTGAAATAGCACGATTAAATTTTTTTGATCTTTCTAAATCAGCAACATGTTCATCAGCAAAGTCAAAGAAAGAAATAGTTTTCCTGGATTGCTTTATTTTATCCATAATTTGCTTTGCTGATAACTGCCTCTTATTGCGTTCTGCCTCATAAATAATATCATCTATCTGATCATACTTTTTACGAATTAGACGATTTAAATGTTGATATTTAGGGTGGGACTTTTTTACTTTCTCAGCTTGCTCATCCCAATCGTCTGGATCGAGGTTATAACCTAAATGATAATAGCTGCGTTTCCGAAATGAAGTTACTCTTATGGCAAGCCGGAAAATTTTTTCATTTTCATCAATCTTTTTCGGGTGTAATATTACTTTAATATGAGCCATAATTCTTAGTTTAAGAATACTAAGATAATTATTCTGGGTAACACATAGGTAACACATTTACTGAATTTAAATGATATTATATGTATCTGTAAAATATGTAAATATTCTGATTATCAATCAAATAACATTATTTGTTTTTATTTGATATCCCCTCTAAAGGAACTTAGGATCTAGTGCCGCGAGGTGTGAGAGTTCGAGTCTCTCCGCCCGCACAGAAAGAGAAAAGCCGACTTTTGGAGTCGGCTTTTTTTATGTGGGTAACACATTGAATCAAACCTAATTGTGGATCAAGGGATCAAGAACAATTGTTGGGCATAAGGCAAAATATGTAAAATTCTAAGACGAAGAAGTATTGTTCCACATGGGCTGCTTTATTCTAAGATTAAATTTCTGCTTTCATCAAAAAGTTAACTGAATTGAGCTTTTATTAGCCTTTGATATCAAAGGGGAAATAGGAACTAAAATTTCTTTCGTGCTGAAGACCTTATAGGTAATAACTATTACAACTTGCTTCACCTAACCTGACCATCCTCATATTTCTATCTCTTTTTCTGCTGTTATTTTGTTCATAGATTTAGGCTCATTAACCAAAATCAGAAAAAGTAAACCTCTAATAAAGAAATCATGAGAAAAGAAAAAAACCGTTGGTTGATCGCTGCCTCTGCTGTAGGGATTCATATTTCTATAGGCTCGGTTTATGCCTGGAGTGTTTACACAAAACCTTTAATCGAGCAGTTTGGATGGGAACTTAGTGATACTCAGTTTACCTTTAGCCTTGCGATATTTTTCCTGGGCATCTCTGCTGCCTTTTTAGGGCACTTCTTGGAAAAGAAAGGACCACGAAAATCAGGAATACTTGCAGCTATCTTTTTCGGAATAGGAATCGCAGGATCCGGACTCGCCGTTTACCTGGAGTCAATCTATCTGCTTTACCTTTTTTATGGGATCTTCGGAGGAATAGGTTTAGGCCTGGGTTATATTACCCCGGTATCTACCCTTATAAAATGGTTTCCTGATCGCCGCGGACTGGCTACAGGCCTTGCCATTATGGGCTTCGGATTCGCGGCGCTCATCAGTAGCCCCATCATTGTCTATCTTATCTCTGCCGTAGGCATAGCCAATACCTTCTTCATTATGGGCTCAGCCTATTTTATTATCATATTCGTTTCGTCTCTTTACCTGGCTCCTCCACCCAAAAACTGGTTGCCGGCAGGTTTTAAGGCTACAATAGCTTCTGGAAAGAAAAAGATCATAGGCGATTTGTCACAACTAACAGCAAACCAGGCTGTAAAGACCAGACGCTTTTGGTATCTATGGCTGATGCTTTTTATAAATATCTCCTGCGGAATCGCTATCATTTCTGTAGCATCTCCAATGGCCCAGGAATATGCCGGACTTACGGTGATTTCAGCAGCCACTATGGTAGGTATCATGGGATTGTTCAACGGAGTAGGACGGATCGGCTGGGCTACTTTTTCTGATAAAATAGGCCGACCTGCAATGTATACTGTCTTTTTCGCTATCCAGATTATTGCCTTTTTCACGCTTCCCGGAATTACCAATGCATTGCTTTTCCAGGCAGTCATCTTCATTATCATGTCCTGCTATGGGGGAGGGTTTGCCACCATCCCGGCCTACATAGGCGATGTTTTTGGAACCAAACAGCTTGGGGCGATCCACGGTTATATGCTTACCGCCTGGGCTGCCGCCGGAATGGCCGGACCTTTGTTCGCCGCCTGGTCACGCAGCGTTACCAACAGCTATAATGGAACCCTTTATTTTTTCGCCGGACTCCTGGTAATTGCTTTTGGCCTGTCTTTGCTGACTCAGAGAGAAATTAAAAGATTGAAAAGAGCATCTCAGAATAAGAAAGAAGATCTTGTTGGAGAACAGGAACCTGAATTGGTATAACATAAAAATCTGGTCGCAAAAGTATTTCTGAGAGGTTAAGTAAATTAAACATGTCAATCCCTCCTGTTTGGTAGAAATAAGAGGTGCTTGTTTCAGGAGTTGTATATTTTTATTCACTCAAAGTCAGAGTCCAATGGAAAAAAAACTTGGTATCATTTATTCCAGTGTGGATGGGCAGACTAGAAAGATTTCTCAAGCCTTGCTGCAACAGTTACACCGGCAGCAAATAGCAGTAAAATTATACTCCATCGAGGATTTTGAAGAGGAGGTGACTGATTTTGATCTCCTGGTCATAGGTGCAGGAATACGCTACGGAAAGCACAATCTCAAGGTGCGGCAATTTGTTTTAAATAATAAAGAAAGCCTTAGCCGGATTAGCACCGCCTTCTTCTCCGTTAACCTGGTGGCCCGCAAAAGCGACAAGAATTCCCCCGAAACCAATCCCTACCTGATCAAATTTTTAAAAGATGTTAACTGGAATCCCGATATGCTGGCTGTGTTCGCGGGTAAACTCGATTACCGGGCCTATTCCTTGCTGGACAGGATCATGATAAAACTCATTATGAAACTCACCCAAGGCCCCACAAGGACTGATACTACCATAGAATACACGGACTGGAAAAGAGTAAGAGACTTTGGCGAGCTGGTCTTCAGGGAGCTTTATAGAGACTCCAGCCGGAAATAATGTATGCTGCCATTAAAGTTTTAGTACAGAAGAAATATTTTTCAAAAGCACCATTGTAAAAAAGTGCTGCTAAAAAGATTTTAAATCTTACTTTTACTGCTGAATAAAAAAGGGTGATTAGCTCAGTTGGTTCAGAGCACTACCTCGACAAGGTAGGGGTCACTGGTTCGAACCCAGTATCACCCACAAAAAGCAACCTAAAGCTCTACAAACATTGTGTTTGTGGGGCTTTTTTAGGTTTCAGGGGTGGGATTAAAAATTTACTTTATTGAAAATTTACTGAATAATTAAGATGTTGTTGTCCCGAAACATATATTTATAAAAGGATATATTTGTGAATGTATTTAGTTATGTGCAAAATCTTAAATGAAAAATCCATACGAAAACCCTTTAATTCAGCTATTTCAGAAGATTGTTGAGCTCCGACATTCAAGCAATCGTATAAATTCTGTCCTAAGAAAGGATGTCGAGAAATATACAAAAGAAGAAGCCAGTTTTTTTTCCGGTTCCTCACTGATTATTAGCGATTGGACTGGCAACACTGATAACGGATGGGAATTAAATTTCCACACTGGAGTTTCTATAAAAACAGAGAAAGAAAATTATGCCAAAGAAGTAGATAAAATTGTCTCAAGAGAATGTTGTTTAGCATTTGCTCAATCATTTGAGGCTCTAGAAACCTTTTTAAAAGATTGCGTATACCAAAACTTTTTAATACATATATCTCCAATTGAAAGGGAGGAAATTCAAGGCGGTGACAACTTGTTTAAATTGGTGAAAAAGGCTTGCGGGGAAAATTTTATAAAATCTTCTAAAACGAATAATAAAAATCTTCATTTCAAACAATTCTGGAGCACGGTTTCAGAGTCTAGACACGCGATTGTACATTCCAGTTGTAGAATAAAAATTAAAAAAATCAAAAAGTCTGCTGATCATTTTGCAACCTTTGAATACTTGTTTGATTATGAAAAATTAGAAGATGAAACTCTATTAATTAAACTAGACTATAAGCAACTTGATAAGGTTCAAAAACATTTATCGGAATTTGCATATCAAGTTTATAAAATCTTAAGTAAAGAAGAAAGTCTGGTTAATAAATTTAAATAGCGTCACTAAATATCGGTTAATAATAATTTCCAATGAACGCTTAATAATCCCTTTTTTGAAATGAAAAAGAAGTTAAAAGCGGGCTATATTTAAGGAATAGAAATATTTAAATCCTCTTTTAGAAAAATCATGATTTCTTTTTCCACGCTTTTAATGTCCTTGGATTTAATATCGCTCCCAATAAAGTGTGTCTTAGGAGTGCTAAGCGCAACAAGTTTTTTTAAAGAATCTGCTGTTGAAAAGGCTTCGTGAACTTTAGGATAAGAGCTCACCTCTACATGAGCGTCTTTCTGGAAGTAATTCTCTTTGTAATAAAGCGTCAGAACCGGGCAGTTCACCTCAGAAAAAGTTTCCGGCTTCATTGTAGACCCCACTAATATTTGTAGATCTACCAGGGCCTTAGAGGGGTAAATGGTATCCCAGTATTTCTCTGCGATTTCCTGTTCGTGCTCAATTATTTTATGTTCCCCAAACGAAATCAGATGAGCAAGTTCGTAACCCCAGGGAGAATTTAAAATAAACGAGCCGGTTTGGTCATCTTTAGTATTGGGTGCCAGGTTAATAAGGGCGTGAACCTTGTCGGGGTATTCTGCAGCCAGTTTTAAAGCCAGGGTGCCTCCTGTAGAAGTGCTCATAATAATTACCTTTTTCCCAATCCTCTTCCCTATTACCAATGCCTCTTTTGCGGAATTCCATGCGGTTTCGGGCGTAAAATCTTGGAGTGCCACCTCAGGTTTCAAGCCATGTCCTGCCCAACGTGCAAGATAAATATTAGCATTCAGGCTATCTGCAATATTTACGTTCACGGGATAGCCATCCCGATAACTCCCTGCGAATCCGTGCAGATACACAATACTGTATTCGGTTATTTGCGGTGATTCATCTTGCCACTTGATTCTAGCCTGATTATCTTCTCTAAGAGCGTGTTTAGCCTCTGTCTTTTTAATGTGATCTTTCAGAACTTTTAAATTAGAAGAAGGTATTTCTGGTAGTTTTGATGTATAAACTGGATTGATAGGTTTTGGGCCGGAAAAGTAGGTTACAACCACAACCAGAAGAAAAACTAAAAGTAACCAGTATCTTTTTTGCATCGGTACTAAATCCAGCTGAATATTTGAGACTCCTAAATTACACTTTTAATAAGAGCTAACTTCTTTGCCCCGGCTATTTAAACATAGTTTTAGCAAATAACAAGGTGGCTAATTACCATCTTAAAGCTGGTGCCAACGATCATTAGTTAGCTTTTTCCGGAAAATGATCCATTTTAATCCAGGTTCCCTTTCATTCCCCGATCAATCCAAACCGGTAAAAAGTTTTTAAGCGGGCGATCCGGTTTTTAGAAATATATTCAAAGAATTTAATCTGAGCGTTTATATAGCTCATCTGCCTGGAATTCACCATAAAAAGTGAACTTTCCCCGGCCATGAACATACGTCTTTCTCCTTCCAGAAGTCTCCTTGTGTTTTCTACTGTTTCCCTGTAGATATTTAACTGTTCGTTACTGGTTTTCCATTCGTTTAAGGCGGCCTTGGCTTTATATTTCAGGTTAGCCCGATAATTTTCCAGGTCCAGCCGGGCATCGGCAATCTTTAGATTCGCGAGCTTTAATTTTCCACGTTCTTTTCTTAAAAAAAGCGGCATTTCAAATTCAAGCCCAAAATTGTAGTTGTTCATGGAATATTCGGCGCTTGGAATCTCGTCTATGCTTTCGGTTAATATATTGTATTTTAAGTTGAGCTCGGGCTTTAATTGTTCCCTGCTCCAGCGGCGGTCTATTTCCAGCTGGTCTACTTTAAAACCGCTTCGGCGCAACTTGGGGTGTTGCTCGATAAGCGCTTCAGTTTCACCGAGAAATTGTTCATCAATAGGCACTCCTGTAGCTTCCTGGTAGGCCGGGATCGTGCCCTCGGCAATTTCCAGCGGAGTAACGCCCTCCAGCCAGAGATAAACCGAAATCAGTTCTGAAGCATTTTCAAACTCCAGCCTGGCTTCATTAAAGCCTATGCGGTTGTTCTGTACCTGTATTCTTGCTTCGGTGGTGTCTATCGCCGCAACCTCTCCCGCCAGGCTGCTTCGGCGAACACCTTCATAGCGCTCTTCAGCGATCTCGATGGCTTCCTCATAAGTCTGCATCACCGAATAACTTTCAAACCATTTCCAGTAAGCCTTGCCCGCTTCATAGATGAGTTCGCTAAGCATTAGCTCGCGTTCCATTTCGGTCATTTTCCGAAATAACTGTGCTTTCCTGAGTTCGGCCCGTCTTTCATCGATAAATAGCCCTTCTCCCAGTGAAACCGAAATCCCGCCATACCAGAGGCCGTCTGCAGGAGTTACATTCTGTGGGTTGAGGTAAGCACCTTCATTGAGGTCGTAACCACCCTGCAGTTCGATCCCAAACCAGGTTGGGATCTTTAATCCGCTTTCAATTATGCTGTAATATTTGGTGCCTTTAAAATTCTTCTGTTTGGTATTATTAAAGATCTTAGGATCAAAAGCACCTCTTGCTTGCTGAACATCGGCATCGCCAATCTCCAGCTGATTCTCCGCCTGGCGGGCTACGGGATGATTTGCTTTTACCAGATCGATATATTCCTCAAAAGTGAGAATTTTTTTAGTCTCAAATTCCTGTGCCCACGATGGACCAACCTGTGAAAATATCAGCATTAACAGAAATATATTTTTTAAAAAACTCATCCTCATTTCATGATTAGCAGAAAGTGTTTTGTCTACTTCTTTTCTGTATTATTTTCATCTTTTGCAGGAGCATAAAAATCGGGTGGGAAGCCGTTAATATTTCTCCACAGCTCATACCAAACAGGCACATCTTTAAGCAACACCATATTTGAAGTCCCTGCGCCCAAACGCAAGACTTCAGGCCATTCCGGTTCTTCAGGATCGGGAGCGACCAGAACCCGGTACTTTCCGTTTCTGGTGATAAACCTGTCTATGGCAAAGATCTCTCCCCCATATGTACCATAACTTTGTTCAGGCCAACCCGAAAAAACAATAGCCGGCCATCCATCAAACTGAATACGCACATCCTGGCCTTTCTGCAGCAGCGGCAGGTCAAGGGGGCGCACATACATTTCAACAGCCAATTCATAATCGGCAGGCATAATGCTCACAATTTGGTCGCCTTCTTTTAAGGTTTCCCCAATCCCAGACTGGATGGCTTGGGTAATATACCCGTTAATTGGGGCCGTGATATAATACATTCCCTGTCTCACAGAGTAATTGGTGTATTGATTCTCCAGTTTGGTGATTTCCGCTTCCGATTCATACAGGCCGCTAAGGGTGGTGTATTTATCAGATTCAGCTTTTGCAACGGCATCCCGATACTGTGCCTGGATAGAACTCAGTTCTACTTCAGCATTGATCACTTCATTTTGGCTGGTGAGCAATTTGTTTTGGGCAGAAATCATTTCTGCTTCTTCCTTCCGCATGCTAAGTCTGCGATTTTCAAGGTCGGTAAGGGATTTTAAACCTTCTTCATACAAATCTAAAATTCGGTCATGTTGTTCTTGAGCAATTTCATAATTGATTATAGCGGCCTGGTAATCCATGCTATCGCTTTCCACCTTCAGTCGTGCCTGTTGAGCTTTATTTCTCGCCTGCTGTAATTTTAACTGATTGGTTTCCAGAAGAGCCTCGATCCTGTTGTCCAGGGCTTTTACTTTTTCCCTGTATGAACCAACTGCCATTTCTTTAGCGTTAAGCTGTGCCCGGGTTCTTTCCAAAAGATCAGGGTCAAAATATTCGTCTTTTATTTCGGAAACAAACATTATGGTATCTCCTTTTTCAACGTAATCGCCTTCCATTACGAACCATTTTTCTATTCTTCCTGCGATGATCGATTGAATGCTTTGCGGGCGGTGTTCCGGCTGAAGCGCGGTTACCTCTCCTTTGCTTCTGATGTTTTGGGTCCAGGGAAGAAACATGCTTATGAAAATGAGCAGGAAAAAGATTGTAATGAGGCGTTTTACCCATTTTCCCGATTTCCGGCTTTCCACCTTTTTAAGGCTGCTATAGGAAGTATGGTTCACCTTATCGGTTATTTTATTTGATGAAATATTAAGCATCTTCCGCGTTTTTAAATTCTTCTGATAATTTCAGTTCCTCATAGGTGCCGGTTTTGGTAATTCTTCCTTTCGAAACAATGGCAATTTGATCACAGCGTTTCGCAAAATGTGCTTCAGAAGAAACAGCTATCAAGGTCCAGTCCTGTTCTTCAGAAGTTAGGAAATCCATGATCTCAATTCGTTCCTGTCGATCCAGATTATCAAGAATATCTTCAATCAGCAATAAATTGGGCTTGCTTACAATGCTTCTGGCAATTAGAAGTTTGGTGATTATACTACGGGAGAATTTATATCCCTGTGGTTCTACAAAAGTATCGTAGCCATTTGGAAGGTTCCTGATAAAACTTTTTAGCTTTAGGTGATTCACCGCCCATTTTACATTTTCAAAAGGAATATTTTTTCTTCCCATAGTGATGTTTTGCAAAACTGTGCCTTCAAACAGGGTTCCCTGTGCAAAACATTCTCCTATCACCGATCTCATATCGTTAATATTTAAATTGGTGAGGGAAATTCCGTTGTAGGAAACCACCCCTTCTTTTACTTCATATAAGCCTGCAATAAGCTTAAGTAAAGTTGCTTTTCCTGAATTGTTTTTACCGGCGATCAGGAATTTTTCCTTCCTTTTTACTGCGAAGGAAATACTCTCCAGAATATTGGTGTCACTCCCAGGATATTTAAAGCTAAGGCCTTCAGCTCTTATTTTCATTCCCGGTGAAGTCATTTCATCTTTTAGGCTTATTCCTTCAGACCTTTCCAGTTTTAGGTCGGTTACCTCCCCGATTTTTTCCAGGCCTGTGAGCACGTCATAAATTGTTTCCAGGCTTACAATTAGTTTCTCTACCGATTCCATTACTAAAAGAATAATGATCTCGGCCGCAACGAATTGCCCGATATTGATGGTTTGTTCCATCACAAGGAATCCACCCAGGATTAACAAACTTGCTGCTACAATCACTTTAAAAACTACCATAAAGGAATATTGCCGCATCAGGAGTTTAAAATGGCTCTCCCTGGATTTTAGATAGGAATCCACGTTTGTATTTGTCCTTTCCAGAGGTAGCTCGGTATCTCCCGCCAGTTTGAAGGAAGTGTTGTTGCGTCCTATCTCTTCCAGCCAGTGTGCTACTTTATACTTGTATTTGGATTCCTCTAAACTGGTGGAAAGGCCCTTTTTTACGGTAAAATGAAAAATGATATAAAGCAAAAATACCAGGAGTACACTGAAAATGATAAATAAGGGATGGTAGAGCGATAATAGTATTAGTCCAAAAACCACCTGTAAGACCGCCACAGAAAAGTCGATAAGCAATTTTGGTAGTCCTTTTTGGACCGTCATAACATCGAAAAACCGGTTCATTAATTCAGGAACATAATGCTTATAAAGAGCTTCCATTCTAACCTTCGGAAGGCGATAGGAAAATTCAAAAGCTGCTTTTGTAAATATTTTTTGCTGAAGGTTTTCAGTAATTCTGAATTGAAAGAGGCGCAAAATTCCTGTAGCTGCTACACCCATTACTACAAAAATAATGAGCAATATCCAAGAGGTGGTGATCTCTCCACCAATGATGAGGTTAACAATTGCTTGTATTCCCAAGGGTACAGATAAATAAACAAGCCCGTTAAAAATTGAATAAATATAGATATTGATAATTTCTGACTGGTCTGGTTTTAATAACCGTAGAAGTCTCTTTAATGGGCTTGGTTTTTCGATATTTGTCATGTCGTCTTTGCTCATCTGTTATTCCTGGATTGTACGGAACACCATTTCCTTATAAAATTCGGTGATTGTATCCTTTCCTTTAAATTTATTAGTTAGCCCCGGCAAGTGGTCTGCAAAAAAGTGCTGGTTATGAGCCCCTTCAATAATGGTTGAAACCAACATGTGGGGATATTTGTATTGTGGGTTAATTTCCAGGATAATATCGCTCACCCGGCCGACCAGCTTTTTATAACCGGCATACACCCCAGCTTTGTTTTCCTGATCGACCTCTTTGGTTAAAAAAACTTTTGAGGATTCTGAAATTATGATATTCTGAAGCTTTATCTCGTTAATATGGGAGAAGCTACTGTCTTCATCAAGGGGTTTTGTAAGCAGAAGAATTGCTCTTTTGAGTTTCTCTTCCGGTGAATCGATATTGGCTGTTTTAAAAATAAAATGATACTCCAACCAACCCCAATACCATATGGTTAGGTATCGCAACAGCTTATGTTTACTTTCAAAATACCTGTAAACCGAGGCTTCTGTAGATTTAATGGTTTTTGCCAGTTTTTGAAAGGTGAAATTCTCGAAACCAATCTCCTCGATCAAGTCTATGCTTCCGGCTATAATTCGCTTGCCAAGGGGACTGGATTCCGGATCCTTCAGATAACTGTGAGGGTTAACCTGAATGGAAATGTTAGAAAGGAAATTTTTCATAATATAAATTTGCGCAAAAATAATAGTAAATCTATTATATACGCAAGTTGAACTATTGTTAAACTGATGCTAAATTTGAAAAGTTCAGCTTTGTAATAAAATAAACCCTTGTACCAGAGCAGATACAGGGGTTTTAGAAGCTATTTTGCCTTGTATAATTGCTTTTATAAACTGGTTAATTTTTGAGGCGGAATTGGCATAGGTACAGGATTATTCACCGGCTCAGTGCTCAGGAAATATTCATACATAGCACGTAGATCTTCTTCTTTAAGATTTTTGAAATTTTCCCAGGGCATTGGGGGTAATAACATTCGGCCGTTTGGCTGGCCTTTTAGTTTTCCTTCGGTTAGAGAGCGCTTAAACTGCTCAAAACTCCAGGTTCCTATTCCGGTATCATCAGAGGTGAGATTTGCCGCAAAGGAAACTCCCCATGGACCAACTGCCGCAGTAAGATCGGGGTTCATAAGCATCCAGCCTTTTTCTAGGGCGTCCTGGCTTATTGGGGGTAGATCATTGGTGGCCTGGTAGCCGGAAAACGCCAGTTCTTTAATGTATTCCGGACCCCGTTCTCCCATACGTTTTGGACTGTGGCAGTCCTGGCATCCTATAGCGTTAACGAGGTATTCCCCGCGTTTTACCAGGTCTTTCTTGTTTATCGTATCTTTTTTAGTTGATTCAGAAGCGGGCTGGTAATCTTTTTTTGCTTCAGCCTCCTTGCAGCTCATAAAGCAACTAAACAGGAAGTATGCAGAGAAGATAAGAAAGCTTTTGAAAATTGACTTCATAATATTGAATTTTGGTTAGTTAAACTGTTCAAAATCAAAATAGGAAGCCTGGTACTTTGGGGAAACCCAAAGTTTCAATAAAATAACCTAAAGAATAAATAAGGTAAAACCTTTAATTTTTGTTTAATCTCACTTTTTTAAATTAATGCTTAGTACCGGAAGATCGAAGTGATTGATTATATTTTCTGTAACTCCTGGATTGAATATTTTGCCTAAATTGGAATGTTGATGGGTTATGGTGGCAAGCATATCGGGATTTTCTGAAGCGATATACATGCCGATGCCGCGCTCTTCATTTTTGGCGTTATAAACGAAGCGTTTTTCTTTTACATTGGTTTGTTCGCTCAGGAATGCGTCCATTGCTTTTTCTATCTGGTTGCTTTCCATAAAGGTATAAGGAGTGTTAACGTATACTACATCTATTTCCAGACCAAACCTTTTTATCAGTTCCAGAATGTCTAAAAAACTCTTTTTCGAATCTTCCTGGAAGTCGGAAGCAATGCCTATTTTTCTCAGGGGAGCAGGCCTGTCTGATTGTTTTACGGAAAGTACAGGAACCGGAGAGTGTTTTAAAACCCGTTGAGTATTGCTGCCCATAAGTTTTTCCATTCCTTTTTCGCCGTGTGTCCCCATAACCACGAGACTGTATTTTTCTTTGCTGATATAATTCTGGATCTCCTCGACCCCCTGGTTGAATAGAAGCAGGGAATTTGCTTCTACACCAAGTTTTTCGGCTCGACGTTCGAGCTTTAACAAAGCGTCCTTGGCATCCCCGATAGCCGTCTTGGTTTCAGGGTAAAGTGCTTCCTTTTCAAGCGAAAGCTTAACCCAGTCTACCGGAGTATTGATAAGATGTAAAAAACTAACTTCAGCATTAAGCTTTTTGGCAAGTTCTAAACCAATATTGGAAGCATGATTGGCACAATCGGAAAAGTCGGTGGGTATAAGAACACGTTTCATAAACAGAAATTTTTAAATTAAACCAAACGGTGAACATAGATAAAGTTAAGGCCTGGATTGGCTTTTTAAAATGATTTAAATCATTTTTAGATCCTGGACCACCTTCTTGCAGATTTCATTTTTGACGATATACTAAAAACGGTATTTTTGCATTCTTATGGAAACAGATAATCTGGAACAAGGCTTTTTTGGAATAGGGATTCAGAATGGTAAGACCCCCGAAAATCTCGGCGTGCTTTGGCGGTCTGCTCAAAATATGGGTGCGAGTTTTATTTTCACTATCGGAAACCGTTATGAAAAACAGGCCTGCGATACCCATAAGGCCGTAGGGGCTATGCCTTATTTCCATTATGAGACTTTTGAAAATTTTTATGCACATTTGCCCAAAGGTGCTATGTTGGTGGGCGTAGAATTGGTCGATAATGCCGTGTCACTGGAAAATTTTAAGCATCCGCGCCGCTGCGTTTATCTGCTTGGAGCCGAAGACCACGGACTTTCCAATCAGGCCGTTGAAAGAGCTCATCATTTAGTGAAATTCAAATCCAGGCTTAGCCTGAATGTTTCTGTGGCAGGCAGCATCGTGATGTATGACCGCGGAATGAAAACCGAATTTTCTACCTGATCCTTGAAGTCTTTTCTTAAGTTAAAATTGGAAATTTTAGAGCTTTCATTAAATTAGCAGGGATTTAAAACTAAACTAAAAATAATGAAGATCTTTTCAAGACTGATGTTGTCTTTTGCTGTTGCTGGAATGTTCGGTATTACGGCTACGGCCCAGGAGGTTGTGGAAAACAACCAGGCCGATTTTGATGAATTTATGGATCGTAGCGGTAACCGCTACAGGTCGGCTACCGGGAAACCTGGCCCCGATTACTGGCAAAATGAAGCCGATTATGATATAGAAGCTACCCTTGACGACCAGGAACACACCATTACCGGTAAGATTACGCTTACCTATACCAATAACAGCCCCGAGCCTCTGGATTTTATCTGGATGCACCTGGAGCAAAACCGTTTCACCGAAGATTCCCGCGGAACTTTAACCACTCCTATCCAGGGAAATCGTTATAATGGCGATACCGATGGTGGCTATACCATCTCCAATCTGGAAGCGAAGGTGAGAAGAAGTAGCTCGAATGAATACTTAATCAACGATACCAGGATGCAGGTTTTCTTTGAAGAGCCAATCCCGGCAAAAGGAGGAAAAGCTACGGTTTCTATGAACTTTAAATACAAAATTCCTGTTGAAGGCATGGACCGGATGGGCCGCCTTGATGTGGAAGACGGGACGATTTACGCCCTGGCACAGTGGTTTCCAAGGGCAGCAGTATTAGATGATGTGGAAGGTTGGAATATAGAGCCTTACCTTGGTGCGGGAGAGTTTTACCTCGACTATGGAGACTACGATTATAAAATCACCGCCCCGGCCAGCCATATAGTGGTAGGTTCGGGTACCTTACAAAACCCGCGACAAGTGCTTTCTTCAACCGTGAAAGACAGATGGGATCACGCCGCGAAAAGCGATTCTACGGTTTACCTGATTAAGCCTGAAGAGGTGAACGATATGTCTTTAAGAGCAAAACAGGAAGGTACGCTTACCTGGCATTATAAGATTGAAAACGCCCGCGATGTGGCTTTTGGGTCTTCTAAAGCCTTTATCTGGGATGCAGCAAGAATCAATTTGTCTGACGGAAAGAAAGCTTTGGCACAGTCGGCTTATCCTAAAGAAAGCGATGGGGAAGGAGCCTGGTCCCGTTCTACTGAATATTCAAAAGCTTCGATAGAATATTATTCTGAAAGATGGTTTGAATATCCTTACGGAGGCGCAGTAAATGTGGCCGCACATATTGGCGGAATGGAATATCCGGGACTAAATTTCTGTAGCTGGCAAAGCGAAGGAGCATCCCTGTGGGGGGTAACCGATCACGAATTCGGGCATAACTGGTTCCCGATGATCGTTGGTTCTAACGAGAGACGCTACGCGTGGATGGATGAAGGTTTCAATACTTTTATAAACCATTACAGTACTCTGGAATTCAATGATGGGGAATACCCTTCGAGATTAAACCAGACCAGGAATATGACCGGCTGGTTTAATAGTGAACAAAGAGAAGGCATAGACACTTATCCCGATGTTACCAACCTGAGAAATCTTGGTATGACGGCATACTACAAGCCGGCGATAGGTTTACTGCTGATGCGCGAATACATTCTTGGTGAAGAGCGTTTTGACAATGCTTTCAAATCCTACATTGAGACCTGGGCCTACAAACACCCACAACCCGCCGATTTCTTTAACCATATGGAAAATGTAGCCGGGGAGAATTTGTCCTGGTTCTTTAAAGGCTGGTTCTACGGCACCGGAAATATAGATATCGCTCTAACCGGCGTTCAGGAATATCAGGGGAATTATGTGGTGAGCCTGGCTAATCGGGGAGAGATACCAATGCCGGTTTTGATGGTAATAACCTACGAAGATAATTCTTCAGAAGAAATAAAGCTTCCGGTAGAAATCTGGCAGCGCGGGGATACCTGGAATTACCTTCACAGAACCGATAAAACTGTGAAAAGTATTGAACTTGATCCCGACAAATTGTTACCGGACGTCAATTTCTCTAATGATGCCTGGCCACAGCCATTTTATAGGAATTAAAGAGTAAATAAATTTTGCTATAAGGCTGCCCTGTGTTTGGGGCAGCCTTTTTTATTTTAAAATTATTACTTCGGAAATTAATCTGTAATTCCCGATATTTAAACTGAAAATTCACCAAAATGGATAATTCAGAATTAATAAATAAGATTAAGGAAGAGATCGCTAAAACCGAAGCCCGGATTATCAAATACAGGGAACTCACCAAACCAATCTCTCCGGAAAACGCTATTGGGCGTGTTTCCCGGATGGATGCTATAAATAATAAAAGCGTAAATGAATCGGCTTTACGTCAGGTAGAACAAAAGCTTAAAGATCTTAACAGGGTCCTGGAGAAGGCCGGGAGTAAGGATTTTGGAATATGTGTGAAATGCAAAAAACCAATTCCGGTTGGAAGGCTTATGATAAGGCCGGAAAGTCTGCTTTGTGTGAATTGCGCTGCATAAATCGTATTCTGTTTAGCAATTGGTGTAACAATACCTTGCTGTTTTCGTCTTCTATAAGAAAGAACCTATGCGTTTATTATTTGTTTTAGCAATTTTGATCATTGCCCCGGTTTCAACAGTAATCGCACAGCAATATACCGCGCGGGTTCTGGATGAAAAGTCTCGGGAAGCTATTCCCTTTGCTACCGTGCAATATGCCGCTCATAAAGGAGTGATCACAAATGAGGAAGGCAAGTTTGCTTTTACCGCTAAGCTGGAAGAAACTGATACAATTAAAATTTCTTCCCTGGGCTATGAAGCTTTTGAAACTGTGGCACTCCATTTTAAGGACTCGGTAATTTTTTTAAAACCACAGAGTATAAAACTGAGTGATGTTTTTCTTAGCAATAAAAACCTTTCGGGTGAAGAGATCATGGAGCGGGTGAAAAGCAATATCAGTAATAATTATAATCTTAACCTGACCCAAAAAAGATTCTTTTTCAGGGAATCCCAGATCAATAAGATCCGGCAATTTGATCTTAAAGTTGAAGAAAGCACTATACCTGAGCTTAACCAGGAATTGATGAATAAGATCACCTCCAGTATTCCCAGAGTAACAGATTCTTATAAAGAGGTTTTAGGCGATTTTTACGGGAATTACGATACTCAGAAAATTCAGCTGATTAAGGCTGCAAATCTTCATAACCCACAGAATCTGGCTGATCTTAAGGAATTGAGCGGTAAATTGGAAAATATTTTTCAGCAAAACATAAAAAGCAATTCGTTTCTCAAGATCAAATCGGGGATAGTAGGGGTGAAAGTAGATGCCGAAGAGTTTGCTGAGGATATGAAAGAGGAAAAACCGGATAGTGAGAAAAGCGCAGATGAATTACAAAAGGCACGCTTTCAGAAACAGAAGGACCTGGGAACTTTCGCTGACTCCAGAATAGAAAGGCTGCTCCAGAATATATTCTGGAAAGAGGATATAACATTAGACTTTTTCGAAAAATCCAGGAAATATAATTTTAAGCTCGAGGGATATGCTCAAATGGAAGATGCCGTGGTTTATATAATTTCTTTCGAACCTAAACGCGGTGCCGATTTTAAAGGAAAAATATACGTGAATACGGTAGATTATGGTGTCTACCGGTTGGAATATGAGAATGTAAAGCCCTTAAAGAAATTCCGCCTTTTCGGAATTAGCACGCTGGAGGATGTTTACCGGGGCATGATGATTTTCTCTAAGGATGAAACCGGAAAATATCAACCAAAATATATAGAACAGGAACAAGGAGAAAGCTTTGGAATAGAGCGCCCACTTAAGGTAATTGAAAAAAATAAATTTGTGGCCGGCCGAAGAAAGCAAAATGAACTTGATCTGGATATAAAGATACATTCGGGCCAGCTAAGAAAATACCAGATGCTGGTCTATGAGAACCGGCCATTAACAGCTAAAGATTTTGAGGGACTAAAACCAACAAGCAATTTTGAGTATGAAACCTTCAAAACCTATAATGCCGGGTTCTGGGATGGCTATGATATTATTGAACCCAATGCTGCCATAAAAGCTTTTACAGCTCTGGAACAGTCTCTACAGTAAAAAATCCCGGCAATTTCCTGCCGGGATTTTTTATAAAATATTTCCAGGTTTTAAGACTCCTTATCTCTGAAAAGATTTTTCTCCTTGATCATTTTGGCGGTTTTCTCTGGAATCATTTTTTCCCATCCTTCTTCGCCATCTACTATCATTTGATGCACCTCTCGGGAATGGATGTCCAAAACTTTTGGCTCATAGTCTGTGATGTCTACCACCCGGTTGTTATCCAGGAAGAACTTATATAGCTCCTTGATACGAGGATGCACTTTCAGATTTTTGCTGGTGACGATCTCCCCGGTTTCCTGATTTTTAAGCGGATAGAGATAGATCTTCAGGTTTTTAAAGAAGAGTTTTCCAAAGGCTTCCAGAATTCCCCCGCTTAAATGCCGGTAGTATTTCTCGTCAAAAATGTCGATCAGGGTGTTAACACCCATAGAAAGCCCCATCTGTTCCTTGGTGTGCTGGGAGAAATATTCTACTACCTTGTAATATTCCTGGAAATTGGAGATCATGACAAAGTGTCCAAGACTGCAGAGCAGGTCGGCACGGTCAAGGAAATCTTTTTCGTCTATTTCTCCTTCAGACTTCAAGTTGGAAAGCGTTATTTCGAAAATAACTACGGTTTTTTCCGGATCTACTCTCTTTTCTTTTCTGAATAATTCCAGCGCTTTCTCGTACATGTTCATATTCACATTGGTCACCGGACGGAAACTTCCGCGCAGGGTTAGAATATTCTTCTTATACAAGACATTCGCCGGGAGAATATTATTTCCTTCAGGGTTGAACATTACGGCCTCGGTAATACCATTCTTAATAAGTTGGAGGCTCATCAGGCGGTTGTCAACCTCTTTAAAGACAGGTCCTGTAAAATTTACGGCATCTATCTCTATCTTGTCATTAGAAAGGTGATCAAAAAGATGCTTGAGCAATTCCTTGGGATCATCATATTGATAAAAAGCACCGTAAATTAGATTTACACCCAGGATTCCCAGACTTATTTGCTGGTGAACCGCGCTGTTTTCGTGAAACTGGACATGCAGGATTATACTGCTGTATTCCTCCCTGGGTTTTGTTTGGAAATTTATTCCAAGCCATCCGTGACCCTTATATTTTTTTGCCCAGTCAATGGTAGCCACTGTATTAGCGTAACTGAAGAATAATTTGTCCGGATGTTTTTCCCGGGATATGCGTTCTTCTATGAGCTTGCTTTCATAATCAAGCATGCTCTTCAACCTGGATTCGGTTACATATCTTCCAGTTGATTCCAAACCATATATCGCGTCACTAAAATCCTTATCGTAGGCGCTAATGGTTTTGGCAATAGTACCGGAGGGACTCCCGGCCCGGAAAAAGTTTCGCACAGTTTCCTGGCCAGCGCCAATTTCAGCAAAGGTGCCATAGATATTCTTGTTTAGATTTATTCTTAGGGTCTTATTCTCTATTGAAGTAATGTTCTCAAATTCCAGGTCTCCCTCATCAATTACAGACATATCCTTAGATTTATAGTTGCCCCATAAATTTACTAAACTTAAATCTTATCTGCTACTACTTTATAGGTTGGATCTTCAAGAATGTTAACTTCAATAATGGCATCGGCTTTATTTAAAAGTGCCCGGCAGTCACTGCTTAAGTGTCTTAAATGAAGTTTCTTACCTTGTTTGTGGTATCTTTCGGTTAGTTTGTTAACCGCTTCAATCCCACTCATATCTACGATACGGCTTTCTGAAAAGTCAATAACCACATGTTCGGGGTCATTTAAAACATCAAATTTATCGTTAAACGCCTGCACCGATCCGAAGAAAAGAGGCCCGTAGATCTCGTAATGTTTAACACCTTCTTCGTCTACTCTTTTTCTGGCTCTAATTCGTTTGGCGTTATCCCAGGCAAAAACAAGTGCTGAAATAATAACCCCGATTAATACCGCCAATGCCAGATTGTGGAGCACAACAGTTACTCCGGTAACCAGTACCATTACCAGAATATCAGATTTTGGCATTCTTCTGAAAGTTCTTAAGCTGGCCCATTCAAAAGTACCCACGGCAACCATAATCATAAGTCCGGTAAGCGCTGCCATCGGCAGAAGTTCAATCACACTTGAACCAAACATAATAAAGATAAGCAAGCTCACCGCCGCAACAATCCCTGATAACCGGGCTCGTGCGCCTGATGATACGTTAATAAGACTTTGTCCTAGCATGGCACAACCTCCCATTCCGGAAAAGAAACCGGATAGAATGTTGGCCCCGCCCTGTGCTACACATTCCTTATTACCACTACCACGGGTTTCAGTAATCTCGTCGATAATATTAAGGGTAAGTAAACTCTCTATCAAACCTACTCCCGCCATAATTGCGGCGTAAGGAAATATTAACATGATGCTGTCTAAAGTGAAGGGAACCATCGGGATGTGGAATGGAGGAAACCCACCTTTAATTGAGGCGATATCTCCTACGGTCTTGGTGTCTATGCCCATGGCAGCAACTATACCAAATACCACCAGGATAGCTACCAGGGTGGCCGGTACTACTTTGGTTAATTTTGGTAATAGCCAGATGATCAAAATAGCGGTAATCACAAGACCTAGGTAGGTGTAAAGTGGGGCACCGGTCATCCATTCCAGTTCGCCGGCCGCATTGGGCGTTTTAAACTGGTCGAGCTGAGACATGAAAATAATAATTGCCAAACCATTAACAAATCCGAAGATTACCGAATGCGGTACCAGCCTGATAAGCTTACCGAGACGCAGTACTCCTGCCAGAATCTGGATCAAACCGGCCAAAATTACCGTAGCGAAAACATATTCGGGACCATGAGAAATAGACAGGGCTACAATAACCACAGCTACGGCGCCGGTTGCTCCGGAAATCATACCGGGGCGTCCCCCAAAGATTGAAGTGATAAGGCCCATTACAAAAGCCGCATATAAACCGGTAAGGGGTGATAAGCCAGCGATAAGCGCAAAAGCAACCGCTTCGGGAATTAAAGCCAGGGCAACGGTTAATCCGGCCAGGACTTCTGTTTTGTAATCTACTTTTTGTGAAAAATCAAAAAGGTTGAAAATCTTTTTCATCAGAATAGAAATTTAGTATATAGTGATTGGCGAAAGTTTTTTCTCGCAGAATAATTGCAAAATGGGGAAGCTAAGACCTGTTTAGGGCGGAGTAATCGGAGATGATTGTATGTTTCTTCCGTGTGTCATAAGAGCCGGCAAAATTAGTTAATTATTTTTAACAGAAAAGCTCCGGCCCGATTAACTTCTGCTTTTTGTTATACTCTTAATTTATAGTGGGTTAAAATGCGAGATCGACAATAATTCAATTTAAACGTTCATTGCTGAAAACCTTCGGGGAAGCTGAAAATGTTTCCGGGCGTAAAGATTGATATATTTCTGAAGAATGAGGATGGGTGAGTACCAGCTGCCATAAATTTAATTTTTTTGCCCGGAAAGCTGCCGCACTGGAATTCAGGTAAAATTCCCACATCCTGTAAAAAATATCGCTGTAATCTGGTTTTAGCTCCGGCCAGGCTTGTTTAAAGTTTTCCATCCAGGCCATAAGGGTGTGGTCGTAGTATAAACCGAAATTATGCCAATCTTCAAGAATGAGTTTGCGCTCCATTGCCTGTCCTATCTGTCTGACTGAAGGAATTAAACCCTGCGGAAAAATGTATTTGTTGATCCAGGGATCGGTATGGTATTTTGTGAAATTCCCGCCGATAAAATGCACCAGGCTGATGCCGTCTGTTTTTAAAGCTCTTTTAATTACCTGCATAAAACTTTCAAAATTTTTATGCCCTACATGCTCCAGCATTCCTATAGAAACTATGCGGTCATATTTTTCATCCACATCCCGGTAATCCTGAAATCTAATCTCTACCGGTAATCCCTGGCAACGCTCAGTAGCTAGTTTTTGTTGTTCTTCAGAGATCGTGATTCCGGTAACTGTTACGCCGTAATTTTCAGCGGCATATTTGGCAAAACCTCCCCAGCCACAACCAATATCCAGTAATGTTTGTCCTTTTTTTAATTTAAGTTTTTGGCAAATGAGTTCCAGTTTGTGGCGCTGGGCTTCTGCCAGGTCTTTGGCATCTTTCCAATAACCACAGGAGTAAACCATAAGGGGGTCCAGCATTTTCTTATAAAGATCATTGCCGATATTATAGTGGCTCCCAACAGATCTAAGTGCTTTGCTCTTGGTTTGCTGATTGAAAATCTTTGATTTTAGCCACAGTAATTTTAGCCGGAAATTTGATTTGATCTTTTCCTCCAGATTAGCCCTGAAGAGGCGGTGAAACATTTTATCTAATGCCCGGCATTCCCACCAGCCTTCCATGTAGGATTCTCCAAATCCCAGGGAGCCACGGCTAAAAACAGCTTGATAAAAATTTTCATTTTTCACCAAAATGTCCCAGGACTGCTTGCCGTTGATCTCTATTCCGGCCTCCTGCAATAAATTTTGTACGGCGGTTTTGTAGTCTGTTTTTGCCATATAAACTATGTTTTCGAGGTTTAAACTCCTTAAATACTGAGGTTTACTAACTTAAATTTAACTGATTTTCAGGATATTTTAAAATTTAAACCACTTTATTGCGATGTGGTTGCCACAACTCTTGCTATTTTTGCAAAAAGAAATTTCTAGTAAAATGGCACATAAAGCAGGATTTGTAAATATTATAGGAAACCCCAATGTGGGAAAATCAACGCTGATGAATGCTTTTGTGGGCGAGAAACTCTCTATCATCACCTCCAAAGCACAAACCACCCGACACCGTATTCTTGGGATCGTAAACGGGGAGGATTTCCAGATGATCCTTAGCGATACCCCGGGAATAATAAAACCGGCTTATCAGCTTCAGGAATCGATGATGAGTTTTGTGAAATCGGCCTTCGAGGATGCCGATGTGTTGATCTATATGGTTGAAATTGGCGAACAGGAACTTAAAGATGAAGCTTTTTTCGATCAGATCATCCAGGCTAAAATTCCTGTTTTATTACTGCTGAATAAGATCGATAAATCCAATCAGGAAGAATTGGAATCCCAGGTAGCATTATGGACAGAAAAAGTGCCTAATGCTGAAATATTCCCGATCTCTGCTCTGGAAGGTTTTAATGTTGCCGAGGTCTTTAACCGTATTATAGAACTATTACCTGAAGCTCCGCCATTTTACCCAAAGGACACGCTTACCGATAAACCAGAGCGTTTTTTCGTAAATGAGATCATTCGCGAGAAAATTTTAATGCATTATAAAAAGGAGATACCTTATTCCGTAGAAATCGATACCCAGGAATTCTTTGAGGAAGAGAAAATCATCAGGATGCGCAGCGTGATAATGGTTGAGCGTGATACTCAGAAGGGAATTATCATTGGCCATAAAGGTGCGGCCTTGAAAAGGGTAGGAGTGGAAGCCCGAAAAGACCTGGAGAAATTCTTCGGGAAACAGGTGCATCTTGAACTATATGTAAAGGTTAACAAAAACTGGCGCAGCGACCAGAGACAGCTTAAACGTTTTGGATATAACGATTAAATCAGAACCCAGTTTGTCCTAAAGGCCGTTTTTCAGACTAAAAAATATGCGGTTTAGACTTTTCAGTCAAACCCGATTTTTTACACTAATTTTGCATTTTAATAAAAGAATAAGCTATGAGCAATATTGTTGCTATCGTGGGAAGGCCAAATGTAGGGAAATCAACCTTTTTCAACCGACTCATTCAACGCCGGGAGGCGATCGTTGATTCGGTAAGCGGGGTGACCCGTGACCGTCATTACGGGAAATCTGACTGGAATGGAAGGAAATTTTCACTCATCGATACCGGTGGTTATGTAATAGGTAGCGACGATATCTTTGAGTCCGAGATCGATAAGCAAGTGGAACTTGCCATAGACGAAGCCGATGCCATTATTTTTATGGTAGATGTTGAAAGTGGGGTAACTCCAATGGATGAAGATGTTGCCAAATTGCTTAGAAAAGTTGATAAACCCATACTTCTTGCCGTAAACAAGGTAGATAACAATAAACGCCTTGAGAACGCCGTAGAATTTTATTCCCTGGGACTGGGAGAATATTTCCCAATTGCCAGTACTAATGGTAGTGGTACGGGAGATCTGCTGGATGCTTTAATCGAGGCCCTGCCCGAACAGGAAGCCGATGAGGAGTCTGAACTTCCGCGCTTTGCCGTGGTGGGACGTCCCAATGCCGGAAAGTCTTCCTTTATTAATGCCCTTATCGGGGAAGAACGCTACATAGTAACCGATATCGCCGGGACTACCCGCGATTCTATGGATACAAAATATAATCGTTTCGGTTTTGAATTTAACCTGGTGGACACCGCCGGAATCAGGCGAAAATCCAAGGTTAAAGAAAACCTTGAGTTTTATTCGGTGATGCGCTCGGTGCGTGCCATAGAGAACTGTGATGTTTGTTTGATCGTGCTGGATGCAACCCGCGGATTTGACGGGCAGGTACAGAATATCTTCTGGCTGGCAGAAAGAAACCGTAAAGGAATAGTGATCCTCGTAAATAAATGGGACCTGGTAGAGGACAAGGAAACCAATACGATGAAGGAATACGAGGCCATGATAAGAAAAGAAATAGAGCCTTTTACCGATGTGCCGATCGTATTTATTTCGGTGCTAACCAAACAACGTATCTTTAAAGCTATAGAAACCGCCGTAAAGGTTTATGAAAACCGAAGTAAAAAGATAAAAACCCGCGAACTTAACGATGTCATGTTGCCTATCCTGGAACATACTCCGCCCCCTGCCTATAAAGGTAAATATGTTAAGATAAAATTTTGTACACAATTGCCAACGCCGCAGCCTCAGTTCGCTTTTTTCTGTAACCTGCCGCAGTATGTGCGCGATCCTTATAAGAGGTTCGTAGAGAATAAACTGCGTGAGAACTTTGATTTTAATGGTGTTCCGGTAGCTGTTTATTTCAGGAAAAAATAAAAAGGCGTTAACCTATGTAACATTTAGGAGGTCTAACTACCAATGTAGTCAGATAGGACGTAATGTCCTTATTCATCAATTTTAACGACCTCCCTTAATGAGAATTTTCTTATTCCTGGCTTTCTTTTGTTTTGCCGGGACCTTAGCCGCGCAAAATTTTGAAATTTCAGGAAAAGTTGTCGCACCCGACGGATCTCCGTTGGAATCTGCTACTATATATACCGAAAAACCTTCAGACAGCAGTCTGGTAACCTATACTATTTCAGAAAGAGACGGGAGTTTTCTATTGAAGGGAAACACTTCCGCTGAAAATTTAAATTTTCTGATTTCCTTCGCCGGGTTTAGACCTTATAAGCAAAATATAAAGCTTAAGGAGAATACAAATCTTGGGACTATAGAAATGGAAATTCAGGATGCCCTGGATGAGATTTTGGTAACCGGAACCCGTGCACCAATTTCGGTAAAGAGAGATACCTTGGAGTTCAATGCGGCTTCTTTCGCCACCAGGCCCGATGCCAACCTGGAGGAATTGCTCAAAAACATTCCGGGGGTAGAAGTGGACACCGAAGGCAATATTACGGTAAACGGCAAGCCAGTTCAACGAATTCTGGTCAACGGAAAAGAATTCTTCGGGGACGACCCCAAGATCGCGACCAAGAATCTTCCGAAGGAGATCATAGATAAGATCCAGGTGACCGATACTAAGACCAAGTCGGAGGAATTTACCGGAAAGGCAGGCGATTCTGAAAACCAGACCATAAACATTAAACTTCAGGAAGATAAAAATAAAGGCTATTTCGCCAGGGCCACTGCCGGCGGCGGAACAGACGATCGCTATGAACTTAGCGGAATTGGCAACTATTTTAAAGATGATATGCGTATAAGTGCGCTGGCCAGTTCCAATAATATCAACAGCTCGGGCTTTAGCTTTGATGAGGTTTTTGATATGATGGGGCGTAATGCCAGGATGATGAGCTTTAACCGCGGAGGTGGCTTTAGCATTAACGGGAACAGCTTTGGGAGCAGCGGTGGGATCACCAAATCTGAAACTGCCGGTTTCAACTTTGTGAATGAATGGAATGATAAGCTTGAACTAAGCACCGATTATTTCTTCGGAAGAAATGACACCGAAACCATGACCATCACCGAAAGAGAGAATATCCTGCCCGATTCGCGCTATTATTCCAATTCCGAAAATACCGGAAATCTTGTAAACGATAGTCACCGGGCCAATGCCAGGTTTGAGATAGAATTCGATACGCTTACCCGTTTATCGATTAGACCAAGATTAAATGCCAACCGCGGATTTTCAGCCAGAACAAATACTTCTGAGTCCCTTAATGAAGATCGGGAATTGATCAACAATACCCAAACCTCTAATAATGAGGAGATAGAAAGCAATTATTTCAGCAATAACATAGATTTTATCAGGCGTTTTGGGAGCAGGGGAGCTTATTTGCAGGTAGATCTTTCCCAGAGCCACAACGATCAGAAAAATGAAAATGTTTATTATTCTGAAACCAATATTTTCCGAGGGGATCAGGCCGGGGAAACACAGATCCAGGACCAGTATATTGATGAAGAGCAGAAAGAAAATAGCTTTTCAGCAGGGATAAGTCAGCGCAGCGTACTTACCGATAATTTATTTCTTGACCTTTCCTATGATTTTTCTACCGCCAAATCTACTAATGTCAGAAATGTATTTGATGCTGAAAACAATGCCTACACCAATATTAATGAACAGCTTAGCAACGATTTTGAGGTGAACAGTCAGAAGAATATACCTAATCTTGGATTGAATTATGAAGGGGAATCGCTGCGATGGAGCACAGAGGCCGGACTCTTAAACACCAGGCTGAAAACAAATAATTTCAGGGATGATGTCTCATTTGACAACACATTCAATAATCTTTATCTACGGGCGAATGTTCGTTATGAGATAAGTAAGTCTCAAAATATTTATTTCAATTACCGCACCGATGCCAATGTACCTTCAATCCGGCAGCTGCAGCCGGTGGCCGATCGCACCAACCCTTTGAATATATTGGTAGGAAACCCAAGTCTCGATCCCGCCTTCAGCCAGGATTTCCGCCTGTACTATCGAAATTTCGATTTTGCAACTCGCAGCGGATTCTTCGGCCATTTTTCGGCCAGTTTTACCGATAACAATGTAGTGGCTTATACCACAACCGATGATGATCTCGTGCGAACAACCACTTATACTAATGTTGATGGTGCTATGAATGCCAATGCGGGAATGAATTACAGCAAAACCTTTAAAAAGGAAGCCAGAACCCTGGGATATCGATTTGGATTAAACGGGAGCTACAGCAAAAATGTTGGATTTACCAATGCCGTAAAGTTCAATTCTAAGAACTACGGGATAAGACCTAGTGTGCGGCTAACTTATACCATAGAAGATTTGGTGGATATCAACCCATCTTATAACCTGAGTTATAATGAATCAAAATACGATATCAACCCTGCCCGTAACGAAAATTTTATGAATCATACGGTCTCTCTTGATGCTACTACCTACTGGCCTGAAAATATTGTGTTGGGTAACGATATTTCCTATAATTACTTCGGAAATGTTGCCCCGGGTTTTGATAACTCGGCCTTGCTCTGGAATATAAGTCTGGGATATCAGTTCCTTGATGATGACGCTACCATAAAAGTGAAAGTCTATGATATGCTGAATCAAAATGTTGATACCAGAAGAATGATTGGAGACGATTTTATCCAGGATACCAGCAATCTTATCCTAAGGCGCTACGCAATGCTAAGCTTCACTTACAAGATCAGTAAATTTGGGGGCAAAGATCCCAACCGGAACAGAAGAAGATTTTAGGATTAAAAAATTATTTATAAAGAAGCCCGGCAGTAATTTTGCCGGGCTATTTTTTTGCTGAAATTAAAGTCGATGGAAGAATGTTTCCCGAAGAAACTACCAGCTTCCGCCGGCGCCTCCGCCGCCAAAGCCTCCGCCTCCAAAACCTCCACCGAAGCCACCGCCGCCTCCAAAGCCACCACCCGAAGAACTTCCACCTCCAAAAGTGCCGCGCCCCAGGGAGCTTAGGATAATAGCATCCAATAAGGTGCCTCCTGTACTTCTTCGGCCACCATTGCGGCCGCCCTTGTTCTTATTAACAAGCGAGACTATAATGATAAGGAAGATAATTCCCAGAATTAGAAGCTGCACCGGGATGCCTCCAGATTTTTCTTTGGTTTGAGGTGTCCCCTGGAAAGAGCCTTCCAGGACCTGAAAGATGGCCGTAGTTCCTTTATCAAGACCTCCGTAATAATTATTTTGTCTGAATTCAGGAAGGATGATCTGTTCTATAATTTGTTTGGTTCGGGCATCGGTGAGATATTCCTCCAGGCCGTAGCCGGTAGTGATCCAGATCTTCCTGTCATTTTCAGCCAGTAGAATTAAAAGTCCGTTATCTTCCTTGGATTGTCCTATTCCCCATTCCTCAGCCCAGTGGGCAGCATAGGTGCCCTCATATTCACCCTGTAAAGATTCAATGGTAACCACTACTATCTGGGTAGAAGTAGTATCGGCGTAATTGATGAGTTTTTGTTCAAGTTGCTGTTCTTCTGTGCTGCTTAAAACATCTGCATCATCATAAACACTGGTCTCCTGAGATGGTTTTGGTGGAATATCGCGTTGGCTGTATCCCGTAAATACCAGAGCCAGTGAAAAAAAAACAGTGAATATGGACTTGAGTTGGGTTTGTAACATTTATTCTTTTGAAATGGTGTTGGAAAGTTCATTCGTGTTATCGGGTGACCAGGGGAAGTGTTCTTCCAGCTGTTTTCCGGCTTTGAGGATTCCGTCTACCAGACCTTGTTTAAACTTTCCTTCTTTGAACTGATTTACGATGGCATCTTTTGTGCTTTCCCAAAAATCAGATGGGACTACATCATTGATACCGCGATCTCCATAGATAACGAATTTATGATCTTCCACCGCTACATAGATAAGTACTCCGTTTTCTTCTTTTGTGTTATCCATCTTCAGTTGGTGAAAGACCTCCATGGCCCGCTCGAAGATATCTTTCTCCCCACAGGATTTTTCCAGATGAACCCTGATTTCACCAGAGGTATGACCCTCGGCGGTCCTAATAGCTTCAACTATCTCCTCTTCGTCCTTTTTGCTTAAGAAATCTTCTACCTTGCTCATTTTCTAAAAATCAAATTCTACATCCGGTGCGTCTTCTGCTCCTGCATCTGCCTGGAAACGTTCCATTCTTTCAAAACCGAACATTCCCGCAAAAATATTGTTCGGGAAAACCCTGATATAAGTATTGTAATCGGCTACTGCTTCATTATACCTGTCCCGGGCAACATTAATCCTGTTTTCGGTGCCTTCCAGCTGCGATTGTAACTGCAGAAAATTCTGGTTGGCTTTGATGTCTGGATAACGCTCCACGGTTACCAATAATCGTGATAAAGCTGAACTTACTCCGCTTTGCGCCTGTTGGAATTGCTGAATCTGTTCTGCACTAAGATTGTCGGCATCAACATTCACAGAAGTGGCTCGGGAACGGGCTTCGATAACATCGGTTAGCGTTCCTCTTTCAAAATCGGCAGCACCTTCTACGGTTTGCACCAGGTTTCCAATAAGGTCATTCCGGCGTTGGTATGAACTCTCTACATTGGCCCAGGCCATCTTGGCGTTTTCCTCTTTTTCTACGGAGGTGTTGTTAACACCCGCAGTAAAACTATAAATAACAAAAACTACAATGGCAATAATAATTGCCGGGATAAGCCACTTTTTCATATTTACATTTGGTTTTTAAGGTCGGTTAGTCTTGCTTTTATTCCTTCCAACTTACGGATTATTTCAAAATTATTAAGGGTTTTATGCCCTTCTTCTTTCAGGTGGATCTTAGCTCCCTCCAGGGTAAACCCTCTTTCCTTGACAAGATGAAAGATAAGTTCCAGATTTTTGATGTCTTCAGGAGTGAACTTTCGGTTCCCCTTGGCATTTTTCTTTGGCTTGATAACATCAAATTCCTTTTCCCAAAAACGAATTAGCGAGGTGTTCACCTTAAATGCGGTGGCTACTTCACCAATACTATAATATCTTTTGTCGGGTAGGTTAAGGTGCATTAATCCAGAGATTGGTTTTCCTGTTGTGCTTTTTTCAGTACCTCGTCAAATTCTTCCGGAGACAGATGTCCATAGTAGAAATTAATGGGATTTATTCGTCTGTCGTCTTTAAAGATCTCGTAATGCAGATGCGGGGCCTGTGATCTTCCTGTGCTTCCAACATAGCCTATAACATCCCCGCGCAATACGCGTTGGCCTACTCTAACATTGTATTTGTGCAGGTGGGCATATAGGCTGGTGTACCCATACCCGTGATCTATTCTTATGTGATTCCCGTAACCCGTAGAGCGATTGTCTGCGCGCTCTATTCTCCCGTTTCCTGTGGCATAAATGGGCGTTCCTCGTGGGGCGGTAAAATCCATTCCATAATGGAATTTTCTAACCTTGGTAAAGGGATCTGTTCTCCATCCGTAACCCGAAGCAATCCTGCTTAGGTCTTCATTCTTTACAGGCTGGATTGCCGGTACAGCAGAAAGAAGTTCCTCTTTTTCCCTGGCAAGCTCTGCGATCTCATCTAAAGATTTAGATTGAACCACAATCTGCTTGGTGAGGATATCCATTCGTTTATTGGTTTCAATTATGAGCCTGGAATTATCAAAACCTTCCAGGTTGCGGTACCGGTTAATACCACCAAAACCTGCCCGTCGCTGTTCCTCGGGAATAGGGTTGGCCTCAAAATACATTCTGTAAATATTGTTGTCGCGGTCTTCCACATTGGCCAGCACATCTTGTATCTGGTCCATTTTTTTATTTAGCAGGCTGTATTGCAATTGCATATTCTGGAGCTCTCGTTTTAAAGCCTTCTCCTTTGGGGTTTCAATCTGAGGGATATTGAGATATAACACCAAAAGCAGAAAACCGGCCAGGAAAGAACCCAAAATGCTTAGAAATAGAATGCCTATGCGCCTGCCTTTTCGGCTTTCGATTTTTTTATAGGAAAGCGTCTCGCTATCGTAATAATATTTAACCTTCGACATGAGTCAAATTTATGCTATTTTTGCCTTCAATACGAGCAATTACCGTGCAAACTGTAAAGGCTTAACGAGCAAATATAAAAATTGTTTCAACGCCGTCACAATTTAATAAATTTTAGATTAGAACGTTTTGATGAAATCTCAGGAAATACGCAACCAATTCTTAGAATTTTTTAAGTCGAAATCTCACCAGATAGTGCCCTCAGCACCAATGGTGATAAAAGACGATCCCACCCTTATGTTTACCAACGCGGGGATGAACCAGTTTAAGGAATACTTTCTGGGCAATACCGTGCCAAAATATACCCGGGTTACCGATACCCAAAAATGCCTTCGCGTAAGCGGAAAACACAATGATCTGGAAGAAGTAGGGATGGATACTTACCACCATACTATGTTCGAGATGCTGGGGAACTGGAGTTTTGGTGATTATTTCAAGGAAGAAGCTATTAATTGGGCCTGGGAACTGCTTACCGATGTATTCAAAATCAATAAGGAGAACCTGTATATTTCGGTTTTTGAAGGCAGTGAGGAAGATGGTCTGGGACTCGATACTGAAGCCCTGGAAATATGGAAGAAGATCATTTCTGAAGACCGCATTATCTACGGAGATAAAAAGGATAATTTCTGGGAAATGGGCGATCAGGGACCCTGCGGGCCCTGTTCTGAAATCCATATTGATATCCGTTCTGAGGCCGATAAAGCGAAGCAACCCGGCCGTGAACTTGTAAATGAAGATCACCCACAGGTTGTAGAGATCTGGAACCTGGTTTTTATGCAATATAACCGCAAAGCTGATGGTTCTCTGGAAGAATTACCGGCAAAACACATCGATACCGGGATGGGCTTTGAACGCCTCTGTATGGTTTTACAGGGAAAACAATCTAACTACGATACCGATGTTTTTACTCCGCTTATCAGTGAGATAGAGAAAATCACCAATACCCCTTATGGGACTTCTGAAAAATCTGATATCGCCATCAGGGTGATCGCCGATCACGTTCGGGCCGTTGCTTTTTCAATTGCCGATGGCCAGTTGCCCTCAAACACCGGTGCTGGTTATGTTATACGTCGAATCTTAAGAAGAGCAATTCGTTACGGTTTTACCTTTCTCGACACCAAAGAACCCTTTATCTATAAACTGATTTCAACATTGAGCAAGCAGATGGGAGAGGCTTTTCCCGAGCTTGTCTCGCAAAAAAAGCTTATTGAGAATGTAATTAGGGAAGAAGAGCAGTCTTTTCTTCATACCCTGGATCAAGGCTTGGTTCGCCTGGAAAATATTATCGCTGAAACCGGAGGCAAAAAGGTTTCAGGAAAAAAAGCTTTTGAACTTTACGACACTTTCGGTTTTCCGATAGACCTTACCGCCCTTATCTTAAGGGAGCGCGGCTTTGACCTGGATGAAAAGGAATTTGAAGCCGAACTCAAGCAGCAAAAAGACCGTTCCCGGGCGGCGACGCAAATCACCGCCGGCGACTGGCATGAATTAAATCCCGTTGCCGAGGAAGCCTTCATAGGTTATGATGCACTTGAAGCCGATGTTCAGCTTGCCAGATACCGCAAGGTGGAAACAAAGAAACAGGGCGAGGTCTATCAGCTCGTGCTAACACGAACCCCATTCTATCCTGAAGGGGGTGGCCAGGTAGGGGATAAGGGTTACCTGGAAGAGGCCGATGGAAATAAGATCTCCATCTTCGACACCAAAAAGGAAAATAACCTTATCGTTCATTTTGCTAAGAACCTTCCAAAGAATCCGCAAGGGAGTTTAATGGCAGTGGTGAGTAAAACTCAGCGTGAGGCTACTGCTGCAAACCATTCTGCCACTCACCTGTTGCACCAGGCGCTTCGTTATGTTTTGGGTACTCACGTAGAACAGAAAGGGTCGCTGGTAAAAAGCGATTATCTGCGCTTTGATTTTTCTCATTTCAGTAAGCTGAGTAAGGAGGAACTGGAGCAGGTAGAGGAATTTGTAAATAAAAGGATTGCCGAAAGAATTGCCTTAAACGAGCAACGAAATATTGCCTTTCAGGAAGCCTTAGACCAGGGTGCCATAGCACTTTTCGGAGAAAAATACGGCGAATCTGTTAGAGCCATCGGTTTTGGGGAGTCTATGGAGCTTTGCGGGGGAACTCACGTGATGAATACGGGAGATATCTGGCATTTCAAGATTACTTCTGAAACTGCTGTGGCCAGTGGAATAAGAAGGATAGAAGCGATAACCGGCGATGCTGTTCGCGATTATTTTGCTGAACAGACCCAAGTGCTGGAGCAAATTAAAAATGAGCTGAAAAATGCAAATGATCCTGTTAAAGCGGTAAGTGGTTTGCAGGAAGAGAATTCAGCCTTGAAGAAACAGGTGGAAGCCTTGCTGAAAGATAAAGCCAAAAATCTCAAAACTGAATTTAAGGCTGAAATAGAAGAAATCAACGGGGTGAATTTCCTCGCCAAAATGGTGGATCTTGATGCCGGTGGCCTTAAGGACCTGGCTTATCAGCTGGGGGACGAGAAGGACAATCTGTTCCTGTTATTTGGAACAGAGCAAAATGGGAAAGCACTTCTAAGTTGTTATATTTCCAAGAACCTGGTAAAGAAAAAAGACCTGAATGCAGGACAAATTGTTAGAGAACTTGGGAAATACATACAGGGAGGCGGAGGCGGCCAGCCGTTTTTCGCTACCGCAGGTGGTAAAAACCCAGCCGGACTTAATGAAGCTCTTCAGAAGGCAAAATCCTATATCGAATAAGCTTATTTCCGGATTATTTTAGGAATCCAGGGAGTTATTAAAAAATACTATGGAATTCAGAACCAGCATTCCGATAAAGGAAGAACAGCCAAAGATCGGTTACGATTCGAAGTTGCTGCTGTTGGGATCTTGTTTTGTGGAAAATATAGGAGCAAAACTGGAGTACCATAAGATCAGAAAATTTCAGAATCCTTTTGGGATCTTTTTCCATCCACAGGCTATCGAAACTTTTCTTGAACGTGTGGTTTCTGGCTATCGATATTTCGAGGAGGATGTTTTCTTTTATAACGAGCGCTGGCACTGTTTCGAGGCGCACTCTGCCCTGAGTGATCCTGATAAGGATAGAATCCTTGATACATTGAATCAGAAGCTTGACGAAACCCGGGGTTTTTTAAAGGAAACCAGTCACGTAGTGATTACTCTGGGTACTGCCTGGAATTATACTTTTCTTGAAACCGGATTGTCAGTGGCTAATTGTCATAAACTTCCACAGAAAAACTTTAGAAAGGAATTATCTTCTGTCGCAAGTATTATTCATGATCTGAAAAAGATCTCAGGCCATCTTGAGCAACTGAATTCCAAAGCAGAGCTAATCTTTACCATCTCGCCTATCAGGCATCTCAGGGATGGTTTTGTAGAGAACCAGCATAGTAAATCTAATCTCATCAGTGCTGTGCATTCTGCTGGAAAGGGGACATATTTTCCATCTTACGAGATCATGATGGATGAGCTTCGGGATTACCGGTTTTATGCTGAAGATATGTTGCATCCATCTCCGGTTGCTATAGACTATATCTGGAAAAGATTCATTGAAACCTGGTTTTCTGAAGATGCGATGATTACGCTTGCTGAAGTAGAAAATATACAAAAAGGTCTTGCTCATCGTCCTTTCAATCCGGAATCTGAGGCCCATAGCAGTTTTCTTAAAAAACTGAAGATTCAGGAAGCCAGACTCCGTGAGAAGCATCCTCACCTAAAATTTTAATATTTTATTTACTTTCTACAAACTTTAAATTCATCATAAAATCTTTTGAGTGAGATTTTATTTTGTATTTTTATATAAGATTTTAAACTTCAGAATTTTAAACCGGTTTCCGGTTTAAGGTGCTGGAATTAAGATTTGTTTTCTAAAATTTGTTGGGGTAGATTTTAGAAGTTTTAGCTTATGGACGGGTGGGGCCGTCCATAAGTATTTTATAGAACCACCTAAACTTTCAATTTTGTGCGATCCTGCGAAAACAATCCCTTCTTTCTTCTAATTAAGGCTTTATGAGAAATTTTCTTATCGGTGCAATTTTAGTGCTCCTTGTCGTATTTGGGGTAAGGTATTGTGAAAATCGCGATGATGAGCAGGACCGGCTCGAAGCCGATACCAGCTTGCTTCAGGAACAGATAAAAAATGTGGGAAAACTGGTGGTTACCGAAGGGACTTTCTCCCAGGTTTATAGCTATAAGGATTCCCGTAAATTCTATCTTGATATCTTTTCAGCACGGAAAAAAGCTTTGATTGTGGTTAACGCTACGGCCACGGTTGCTTACGATCTAAGCAAACTGGAGACCGAAATCGATGAAGAAAATAAAATCGTACGTATTCTGAGTATTCCTGAAGAAGAGATCACGATAAATCCAGAGATAAAATATTATGATGTTACCCAGGATTACCTGAACCAGTTTAAGGCTGAAGATCATAATAAGATCAGAAAACGTATTGAAGCCTCCATCAGGAAAAAAGTAGATAGCTCTACGCTGAAATCCAATGCGCAAAACCGCCTGATTAGCGAGCTTCAAAAGATTTATATTCTCACCAACACTATGGGCTGGACTCTGGAATATAAAGACCAGCGCTTTTCAAACTCTGAAGATCTAGAAGAAATAAAACTTTAAGCTATCCGCTAACAAGTTTTTCGTCGATAAGCTCCAAACCGCCTTCGATGAGATGGCTTATGTCCGGACGTCTTATTTTGACTTTTTCCAGGTTCTGTAATGCTTCTTTGGCCAAATCTTCGTCTTTTCCTGCGGTGAGTTCATAGATTTCCACACTCAGCAGCCAGTCGTTTGGATGGTATTTAACCAAAAGGTCCAGCACGGCCTGTAAAGAGAATTTTGCATTTTTCCCTTCTCTTATGTTTCTAACCGAAGCATAGAGTTCTTCTAATTCCTGGCGTTCAGGGGTTTTCTTGCTTTTAATCGTGGTGCTCGACGGGGTGTGGGTTATGAGATCAAAAGACTCTGCATCGGCCGGGCCAGCAAATGCCGAGATTATTTCTTTTCCTACCGCCATATCGAATTTTCCCCACTCGGGTTTAAAGAGAATTTCCTTTCCATAATTGACGGTGCAGTTTTTAAAGCTTATCAGGATTATTTTTCCTTGCAAATTACGGGTTCCGGTAATTATCTCTCCTGAAACTTTTATCCCGCCTTCAAATTCGAGTTCAATTTCTTCCCCTTCGTAAATATCATAGGCCCGAAGATCTCTTGGGCTCATATCTTCAATAGCCAGGTTGATGCCTTTAAGGCTTCCTACCGGGGAGCCGAAACCATCGGGGTGATTGCTCGTGCCGTGGCCAACCAATTCTTTTTCCCGGTGTGAAAGGGCGGTTTTTCCGGTTGTTTGTACATAAATCGGTTTCCCCTCAAATTCAATGACCCTTGAGAAATCACCGGAGATCTGAAGTCCTGTACTTAGCTCTACAGTGCCTATGTTTTTTGATTCTATTAATTTCTGGATCCCTGAAAGGCCTCCACGTCTAAGTGCCATTTTATTGGCAAACTCTTCCAGCACCGAACTTAAATGGGCAAAATCGGGAGTGACGTAAAGCTGAGGTTGAGGTTTGGTAATATCGAAGTCCTGTTTGCTGGCTTCAAGAGTATAAGGGATCTTCTTCACTTTATCGGTCATACACCAGGTGCTCTCTCCTATAGAAGACAGCAGGCCGGCGCCGTAGATCTTGGGGTCTTCCGGGGTTCCTATCAGGCCGTATTCAACGGTCCACCAATGCAGGTTCCTTATCTGGGCCATTTCACTGGGTTTTTCCATATTATTTTGCAGCTCATCCACTTTTTTCTCTGCTGCCTCGATTTCCTCCTGGGGAGTATCTTCGGCTTCTTTTATAATCGATAAATGTCTTATCGCCTCATACATCTCATAATCTTTCGCGCTGGAAATGGCCTTGCAGCCAATCTCTCCAAAACGTCTTAGGTACTCTGCGTATTCAGGGTTAGCTATGATAGGAGCGTGGCCGGCGCCTTCGTGAATAATATCGGGGGCCGGGGTGTATTCTATATGTTCCAGTTGGCGGATTTCGCTGGCAATAACCAGCACATTATAGGCCTGAAATTCCATAAAAGCCGCCGGCGGAATAAATCCGTCTACCGCCACTGCTGCCCAACCAATTTCCTTTAAAATACGGTTCATTCCGTACATATTCGGAATGCTGTCTATAGAAATCCCAGTTTGCCGAAGTCCCTCCAGGTAAGATTCGTGGGCCACCTTGCTCAGGTAGTCTACATTTTTCCGCATTACATAGCGCCATACCGCCTGATTTACAGGGGTGTAATCTTCATGGTTTTGTGGTTTTATGTATTGCTGAAGATGGGCAGGAAGCCTGTCCAGAATTTCATTGGATTCAATTTTATCTAACATAATCGCAAGCCTTAATTTTGATCTAAATATAAAGAATTATGCCTGAAATTAAGAATAAGTCAATGAAAACCCCTGTAAATTATAAATGCCCCTTTTGGAGGGGCATTTATGATATTATTTCCAGTTCTATCGGTCTGAGCCGGGAGGGTATTTCTCCAGGATCTTTTGAACAATTTCGTTAATTCTTTCCTGTTTTTTATTCACTTCGCGGGCAAGAGCGGCGGTACCCATTCCCTGCCATACGAGTTCTTTGTCTTCAGCATCAATTAGGTCAATATAAAGAGTGCCTTCGCTGGTACGGCTTACGGTGTTATAGCCTGAACCCCAGTACCACGGATGCCATCCCCAACCGTATCCCCAGCCCATCATATTGTTCTGGTAGATGTTAATGTTCTCGTTGGTTTTGGTGAAAATACTTACCAGCATATCAGGATTATCAGATTTGGTAAAACCTTTCGCCTGCATTTCTGATTCAATGGCTCTTAAAATACGCTTTTTGTCAAGATCTGAAATTTCAGCTTTATCGATTCCGGGCTTAAAAAAGGCGTAGGTCTGGTAAGAATTGAAATCGGCTTCACGATCGTAATCTGAAGCAACCCTTACGCTGCTACAGGAGGTAAGAAAAACTGCAAGTAGCAGTAAAATCGGAGTAATTTTTAAGAATCTCATAGGTGTAGTTTTTAAATTTAGTCTAATAAGCGGGAGTCTACCATATTCGGGATGCTGAGTTGTAAACGGGGCTCCATTTCCATAGCGCGTTTTGCAGTAAAAACCGCACCCTCATTTCTGGCCCAGCTTCGTCTTGCAATTCCGTTATTCACATCCCAGAAAAGCATAGATTTTAAGCGCTCTTCCGACTCCTTATTACCCTCAAGAATCATACCAAATCCACCGTTAATAACCTCTCCCCAACCTACACCACCGCCATTATGAATGCTTACCCAGGTGGCGCCTCTAAAGCTATCTCCAATAACATTTTGTATAGCCATATCGGCTGTGAATTGGGAGCCATCATAGATATTGGAGGTCTCCCGGTACGGCGAATCGGTTCCCGAAACATCGTGATGGTCTCGTCCTAAAATCACCGGCCCGATCTCTCCCCGGGCTATGGCATCGTTAAAGGCTTTAGCAATTTTTATTCTTCCTTCAGCATCAGCATAAAGGATCCTGGCCTGGGACCCAACTACCAGTTTATTTTCTCTCGCTCCTTTAATCCATTTAATATTGTCGGCCATTTGCTGTTGGATTTCCTGGGGAGAATTTTCTTTGAGTTCCTCCAGCACCTTTGCGGCTATGGCATCGGTTTTTTCCAGATCTTTTTCATTACCGCTGGCACAAACCCAGCGAAAAGGACCGAATCCAAAATCGAAACACATTGGCCCCATGATATCCTGTACATAACTGGAGTATTTAAAATCCCTGCCGTTATCAGCAAAGATATCGGCTCCGGCACGACCTGCTTCCAGCAAAAAGGCGTTTCCGTAATCGAAAAAGTAGGTGCCTTTCGCCGTGTGGGCGTTGATGGCTTTCACCTGCCTGCGCAGACTCTCCTGAACTTTCTTTTTGAATTCCTCCGGATCTTCCGCCATCATTTTATTGGCCTCTTCCAGGCTCAGGTCTGCAGGATAGTAACCTCCGGCCCAGGGATTATGTAAGGAAGTTTGATCGCTACCCAAATCAATATAAATGTTTTCCCTGTCGAAATGTTCCCATACCTCCACGATATTCCCCTGATAGGCGATGGAAACTATTTCTTTGTTTTCTTTTGCCTGCTTTACTCTTATCCCTAATTCCGAAAGATCACTAATCACTTCATCAACCCACCCCTGACTGTGACGGGTTTGCGTTGCTTTAGGATTTACTTCTGCACAAACTGTTATGCAACCGGCTATGTTTCCAGCCTTGGGTTGCGCTCCACTCATACCTCCAAGGCCGGAGGTGACGAATAATTTTCCTTCCAGGTCTTCTCCCGATTTGGCGATCTTCCTGCCGGCATTCAGAACTGTGATGGTGGTGCCGTGCACAATCCCTTGCGGCCCTATATACATATAGCTTCCCGCAGTCATTTGCCCATACTGGGTAACGCCCAGCGCATTAAATTTCTCCCAGTCATCAGGTTTAGAATAGTTCGGAATCATCATACCGTTGGTGACTACCACCCTGGGTGCTTTATTATGTGAAGGAAATAAGCCCATTGGATGTCCGCTGTACATTACCAAAGTCTGTTCATCATCCATTTGCGCCAGGTACTGCATAGTAAGCAGGTATTGAGCCCAATTCTGAAAAACAGCTCCGTTTCCGCCATAGGTGATAAGCTCTTCGGGGTGCTGAGCTACCTTTGGGTCCAAATTGTTTTGTATCATCAGCATGATCCCTCTTGCCTGAGGGGTTTTTCCGGGATAATCTTCAATAGAACGGGCGTAAATTTCATAATCAGGTTTAAACCTGTGCATATAAATGCGCCCGTATTTTTCCAGTTCTTCCTTGAACTCGGCTAAAAGCTCCTCGTGATGCCTTGGTTTAAAATACCGGAGCGCATTTTTTAAGGCCAGCTTCTTTTCTTCTTCCGTGAGTATTTCCTTGCGCTTTGGTGCGTGGTTCACGGTGTTATTATAGGCTTTCTTTGCCGGTAAGATTTCGGGTATTCCCTGTAGTATTTGCTCTTTGAAACTTAGCTTTGTCATTTTTGGGTGTTGGTTTTTTTATTGTATCCGTAAGGGCAGTGACGGCAACCGCTTTCGCAACAATAACCACGTTTAAGATGATATTGTTCGGTAAAGCAGCGGTAACCTTCTGGGGTAAGATAGTAATCCCCTTCTTCCAACGGAATTCTTTTCTTTAAAAAACTCATACCACAAAAATACAATTTCTTAACTTGAATGCGTGATTTTGATCGTCAACAAATATCTGCTCGGGAAGCAGTTTAAAGGGGTAAGCATCTGGCCTTTTGTAATCCTCAGAACCAGGGAGCTTAAAGATGATCAATATTTTATAAATCACGAAAAAATTCACCTCCGGCAACAGATTGAACTTTTTATCCTCCCTTTTTATATCTGGTATCTATTAGAATATTTCTACAGACTTTTTCAATACAAGGATACTTTTCTGGCATATAAAAATATTAGTTTTGAGCGGGAAGCCTATACCCAGGAAATGAAAGAGGATTATCTTTCTGAACGAAAATTCTGGGCTTTTTTGCAGTTTTTATAGCAGGGCGATTCAGATTTTGAGATATTTGCAGAATGCCGGAACCACTGAATTTTGATATTTCTGTATCTTCTGAAAATCAGTTTATTGCTGAATTTCCTCAGAACATATCTCTCTACCTGAAACGCGAAGATTTATTGCATCCAGAGGTCTCCGGCAATAAGTTCAGAAAGATAAAATATAACCTGAAGGAGGCTCTTCGCCAAAACAAAGGAACATTGCTCACTTTTGGAGGCGCTTTTTCGAATCATATCACAGCCACGGCTGCTGCCGGAAAAATTGCCGGTATAAAAACCATCGGGGTGATTCGCGGTGAAGAACTTGGGGAAGATCTTTTAAAAACCCTCGATGGGAATCCCAGCCTTAAATTCGCACATTCCTGCGGAATGCGACTTCATTTCATAAGCCGGAAAGAATACCGTGAAAAAACTACCCTTGTTTTTCAGCAAAAATTACGGGAAGAATTTGGTGACTTTTATCTGCTTCCCGAAGGAGGAACAAATGACCTGGCTGTAAATGGCTGTAAGGAAATTCTAGGGCCCGGCGACGAAGAATTCAACTATATCTGTTGCGCAGTCGGAACCGGGGGAACAATTTCCGGAATAATTAATGCCTCGGGCATACATCAACTTATTTTGGGATTCCCGGCCCTGAAAGGTGATTTTCTTGCTGAAGAAATACGTAAATACAGCGAAAAAAACAATTGGGAGCTAATACTAAACTATCATTTTAGCGGTTATGCTAAGGTGAATTCGGAATTGATAAATTTTATTAATAAATTCAAAAAAAAATATCAAATTCAACTCGATCCTATATATACGGGAAAATTAGTTTTTGGTATTTTTGACCAAATAAAAAGAGGGAAATTCCCTGCCGGGTCTAAGATCCTTGCTATTCATACAGGCGGACTCCAGGGAATTGAAGGTGTTAATAAAGTCTTAAGGAAAAAGAATCTGCCCCTAATCAATTAATAAGATGAGGATAAAGTACATACTTTTATTGATTTTAGCTTCGGCTTTTGCTGTTTCCTGCGGGAGCAAGAAAAAAGTGATAACTAAAAAGAAGAATGATTCCGGACCGCGCGTAGAGCTTCCGTCACCTCGCGAAAATACTAACCAGGATTCCCGTATTCAGAAAATAGAAACCCTGGAGCCCTCACCGCGACGTTATAGCGTAGAAGACTATATCAAGGATTTTTCGGGTATCGCTCAGGAGGAAATGCGCTTGTATAATATTCCTGCCAGTATCACTCTGGCTCAGGGGATACTGGAATCTGGTGCAGGACAAGGGGATCTCTCCCGCCGCGCTAATAATCACTTCGGAATAAAATGTCATGACTGGGATGGTCCCAGGGTTTATCACGACGATGACGCCCGTGGGGAATGTTTTAGAAAATATAAAGATGCAAGGTATTCCTATAGGGATCATTCGTTGTTTCTTACTGAAAGAGCTCGTTATGCTACACTCTTTGATCTGAGTACCGATGATTATAAGGCCTGGGCCCGCGGTCTCAGAAAGGCCGGGTATGCAACTGATAGGAAATATCCTGAAAAACTGATCGGTATCATTGAGCGCTACGAGCTATATCGCTACGATGCCGATGTTCTAAAAAGACCTTCGCCCAGCTATACCCATAATCCGGAACCTTCAGAATTAACTTACCGTGTTGAAAAGGGGGACACCCTTTACGGGATCGCAAAACGACACAATATTTCAGTGGAAGATTTACAGCGTTACAACGACTTAAAAGACGAAAGCCTTGCTGTAGGGCAGATATTATATATAATTTCATCTTCAGAATTTTAAAAATATGATTTATAAAAGAAGCAGTGAGCTCTTTGCCGCCGCCCAAAAAGTAATCCCCGGTGGGGTTAATTCCCCTGTACGAGCTTTTAAAGCTGTTGGAGGCGACCCGATTTTCGTTAAAAAAGCCGAAGGGGCCTACCTCTTTGATGAAGACGGAAATAAACTTATAGATTACATCAATTCCTGGGGACCACTTATCCTTGGCCACGCTCATAAACCGGTAGTTGATGCCGTGGTTGAAAAAGCTCAAAGCGGAACCTCTTTTGGTACCCCTACAGAAATTGAGACAAAAATCGCAGAACTGGCTGTAAAGATGGTCCCGAATATCGATAAAATAAGATTTGTGAATTCGGGCACCGAGGCTACGATGAGTGCAGTGCGCCTGGCCCGCGGATTTACCGGAAAGGAAAAGATCATCAAATTTGCCGGTTGCTACCATGGGCACAGCGATTCCTTTCTGATCCAGGCGGGCAGTGGTGCGGTTACTTTCGGAACGCCAAACAGTCCCGGAGTTACCCAGGGTACTGCGAAAGATACCTTGCTTGCTAATTATAACGACCTGGAGAATGTTAAAGAGGTGATCGAAGCTAATAGGGATGAGATCGCCTGCCTTATCATTGAGCCCGTTCCCGGGAATATGGGATGTATCCCACCAAAAGATGGTTTCCTGGAAGGCTTAAGGGATTTATGTGATGCCAATGATATCCTGCTGATCTTCGATGAGGTGATGAGCGGTTTCAGACTTGCGCCCGGGGGAGTGCAGGAAAGACTTGGGGTTAAAGCCGATATCCTTTGCTTCGGAAAGGTGATAGGAGGCGGACTTCCGGTAGGGGCCTTTGCCGCGCGAAACGAAATCATGGATTATCTGGCGCCGGTAGGTCCTGTTTATCAGGCGGGAACTCTTAGCGGAAACCCGTTAGCTATGGCTGCTGGCCTGGCTATGCTGAACGAGCTCGACCAGAACCGGGAGATATTTCAAAGCATAGACAAGAAAACAGAATACCTGCATGAAGGCATCGAAAAAGTGCTAAAAAACAATAAGGTGCCACATACGATTAATCGTGTAGGCTCTATGATCTCGGTTCATTTTGGGAAAGAACCCGTAACCGATTTTGATTCTGCAGCCAGATCTGCAAATCTTGGTGTTTTCAATAAATTTTTCCACGGAATGCTGGAAAATGGCATATACATTGCCCCCAGTGCCTATGAAACCTGGTTTATCAGCGAGGCGCTTTCGTATGAAGATCTTGATAAAACTATTGAGACAGTAGCAAAAGTCACTAAGGAATTTTAGAAAGGCCAATTAAATAAAAAAAGCCCCGGAAATTTCCAGGGCTTTTTTTATGGGCCAAACTGAAGCCTATTAAAGTTGGGGCCAGGAAATCTCTTTTATAAATACAAGTAATTGGGGCATAATTCAGAAATAAACTTCATTTTGACGATTAAAAGTGTTTTTCGTCGAATTTTAGAGGAGCTGAATTATTTTAAAATTATCCATCATCCCTTATAGCATTCTGTTATAATACTTTTCTATGCAAAAAAGGGGGATTTTTCCCCTATTGGAAAACAGTTAAGGAAACATTAAAAAAATATATATTTGCTCTTATTTTAAGATAAATACTAAAAACTGTTTAATTAAACTTTCTTAATGCCCCCTACAAATTCCTATCAGGCGTACCAGTCTGGAATTATCCAATTTTCAAATTACGGGATTACTCAAATGTATTGTCAATCGCTGTTTAATAGCGTAGCATATCGGGTATCCTAATTTTAACCAAACCGTTCTAAATGAAACAAAATTACTCCTTTAAATTTTTATTGTTAATCTTTATTAGTGTAGCTTTTGGCGAAGCGATGGGACAGTCGCCCATTTTTACTCCCGGCATGAATATTTCCACTACTGGTAGTGTGAATTCGCCTAACGGAGAAGACGTTAGTAAAATAATTGATGCTAATAACTATACAAAGTTTCTGGATTTTAACTATTCAGATGGCATGGGTTTTACGGTTTTTATGGGAGGAGCTGCTTACGTAGCGACCAGTATAGAGATTACAACCGCCAATGATTCGCCCAATCGAGATCCCCGTAATTTTCAAATTTCGGGATCTAATGATGGGAGTGCCTTTACAAGCGTTGCTTCGGGAAGTATTCCTTGTATCTCTTCAAGATTTACAAAGAGGTCATTTTCTTTTTCCAATACAAATGCCTATAAATATTATAGAATAATATTTACTACTCAATGTGGCCCAGATAATAGTTTGCAAATTGCTGAAACTCAATTATTGGGGACAAAAGTTAATCAAGCTCCTGTTGCAGTATGTAAAGCATTTACTGCTCAGTTAGATTCTTCTGGCAATGTTACTATTTCTCCAAATGATGTTGATGGCGGATCCAGTGATGATAAAACCGGGTTTATTTTATCAATAGATCAAGAAACTTTTGATTGTTCTAATATAGGAGAGAATACGGTAGAATTAACAATAACCGATTCAGATGGGGTAAAAGATACCTGTACCACAACGGTAACCGTAGAAGATAATATCGCTCCTATCGTTAATACCCAGGATGTAAGTCTGGTATTAGATGAGAATGGCAAGGCTTCAATTAGCGGTGATTATACTGTGGGACCTGTTGCTGGTCAACTTGAGCCTCAAAATAGTCTTAGTACAACTACTACTGTTGATTGTGATTGCCCCGAAGGTTATGTGACCGTTGGTTACGAAGGCTCTTCAGGTTGGATTTTAGATGATTTCAGGTTGATGTGTAAAGAAGTATTGGCAGATGGTAGCCTGGGAACAGAGATAATTGAAACCTGTTTCAGTGGCTCTCAAACCAGTTTAGGAAACACTAAAGTTTTAAATGGGAATGAAATTCTGGTTGGATTCCAGGTTATAGATGGAGATTATCAATACCAGCAATCGTCGAGAACTCACGTAAGTATTCAGGGATATGCTAAGTCTTTAAATGAAGTAGCAAGAGGAAGCCTTAATGATATTGAAAATACTGTTTTAGGGGCCATAAGTGGTTCCGGAACAGCAACATCAAACTTAAATACTACTACTAAATTTGCTCCAGCTGGTCAGGCCATTGTTGGGATGTCTGTAAATCAAACTTCCGGATATTCGTCATCGGTAAGTTTTAAGTACGCCCCAATAAATGCTTTGTTAAGCATAAATAATGCATCATCTGATAATTGTGAAATCGCCTCTATCTCCGCAGATGTTTACGATTTTACCTGCGAAGATATTGGTGCAAACACCGTAACGCTAACAGTGACCGATATTAATGGTAATGAATCTTCTTCTACTGCTATAGTAACCGTAGAAGATAATACTGCTCCCACGGCAATTGCTAAAGACATAACTGTTCAATTAGATGAGTATGGGATGGCTTCTATTACTCCGGAAATGATCGATTTTGGGAGTAGTGATAATTGTACTGATCCTGATGCTCTTAGCTTTAGTTTAGATAAGACTGAATTTAATTGTGAAAATATTGAATCGAATAACCCTTCGGCTATTGATTTTTCCACTGAAAATAACTCCTACTTTTCTACAGATGCAACAGCTAATATTCCTATAGGTGCTCAAGAAAGAACCATAAGTTTATGGGTTAACCCAGACGTTTCTAAATTTTGTTGGGGATGTTTAATTCAGCAAGGTAATGGTGATTGCACCAGTAAAATGTTTGGACTGGGAATGAGTGAAAATAATAAATTGGTTTTCTGGGGTGGATGTGATGATTATATTTCTAATTTATCCATTCCAAATGATACCTGGACTTACATTGCAGTTACCTTTAAAAATGGATTGGTTACTCTATACGCAAACGGAGAGTCTGAATCATTTTCTAAGCCCAATATAAATACCACAAGCAGCAAATTGTTCGTAGGTAGGGAAACAGTAAATAACGGTGCTAGTTTTAGAAGTAATTTTGATGGACAAATAGATGAGATCAGAATTTACAATAGAGCATTAAAGGAGTTAGAAGTTGAAGAGGATAAAGCAAGTCAAGCCCCCTTAAATGGAGTGGTTAGTAACTATACTTTTGATGATACAAATGGAACAGATATAGATGACGAAGAAGGAAATAACAATGGAACTCTTTTTGGCTCTAATGGAGACAATTTTGTTGAAGGTATAACAAAGCAAACCCAGGTAACACTTACAGTTACCGATCAAAACGGGAATTCCTCTGTAGCTACTGCAATAGTAACGGTAGAAGATAATATCGCTGCCGAAGTATTGACTCAAAACATCACCGTTCAACTGGATGAACTTGGAATGGCTTCTATTACTCCGGAGATGATCGATAACGGGTCAAACGATGCCTGTGGAATTGAAAGTCTGATTTTAGATGTTACGGATTTTACCTGTGAAAATATAGGTGAGAATACTGTAACGCTAACAGCTACCGATGTAAATGGCAATGAATCTTCAGCAACTGCTGTGGTGACCGTAGAAGATAATATCGCTGCCGAAGTATTGACTCAAAACATCACCGTTCAACTGGATGAACTTGGAATGACTTCCATTACCCCGGAGATGATCGATAACGGGTCAAACGATGCCTGTGGAATTGAAAGCCTGGGATTAGATGTTACAGATTTCACCTGTGAAAATATAGGTGGGAATACTGTAACGCTAACAGCTACCGATGTAAATGGCAATGAATCTTCAGCAACTTCTGTGGTGACCGTAGAAGATAATATCGCTACCGAAGTATTGACTCAAAACATCACCGTACAATTGGATGAAATGGGAATGACTTCCATTACCCCGGAAATGATCGATAATGGATCAAACGATGCCTGTGGAATTGCAAGCCTAAGTCTGGATGTTACGGATTTCACCTGTGAAGATGTAGGTGAAAACACGCTAACATTAACCGCTATTGATGTTAACGGCAATGAATCTTCAGCAACTACTGTGGTTACTGTAGAAGATAATATCGCTGCCGAAGTATTGACTCAAAATATTACGGTTCAATTGGATGAAATGGGAATGACTTCCATTACTCCAGCGATGATCGATAATGGATCAAACGATGCCTGTGGAATTGAAAGTCTGATTTTAGATGTTACGGATTTCACCTGTGAAGATGTAGGTGAAAACACGCTAACATTAACCGCTACCGATGTAAACGGCAATGAATCTTCAGCTACTGCAATAGTAACCGTAGAAGATAATATCGCTGCCGAGGTATTGACTCAAAACATCACCGTACAATTGGATGAAATGGGAATGACTTCCATTACCCCGGAAATGATCGATAATGGATCAAACGATGCCTGTGGAATTGCAAGCCTAAGTCTGGATGTTACGGATTTCACCTGTGAAGATGTAGGTGAAAGCACGCTAACATTAACTGTTGTTGATGATAGCGGCAATGAATCTTCAGCAACTGCTGTGGTGACAATACAGGATGTTACAGCCCCAATGCCGGTTATGGATGTATTAGATGTGGTATATGCTGAATGTATAATTGAGGAGACAGATTTGGTTAAACCGCTTGCTATAGATAATTGCGATACCGAAATTGTTGCGGTAGCAGATGTTGCCTTCCCAATAACAGCGCAGGGCACTACCATAATAACCTGGAAATATAAAGATGCGAGTGGAAATATAGCTTATCAGCAACAGAAATTAATAATTGAAGATACAACAGCTCCGGTTCCTGATATAACAGAACTTGAAACTATAACCGTAGACTGTAATGTAGCAAACATATCAGCTCCAACTGCTACCGATGATTGTAAAGGAACTATAGTTGGAACTAGCTCAGATGAATTGGAGTATAGTACACAGGGTAATTATATGATTACCTGGGTTTTTGATGATGGTAATGGAAACATCGCTACACAGGAACAACAGGTAATTGTAAATGATATTACTGCACCTATTGTATCTACCAAGGATATTACCGTTGTTTTAGATCCCGAAGAAAATGTGAGTATTTCTGTGGAGGATATAAATGATGGTAGTTACGACGAATGCGGTGAAGTTAGCCTAAGTTTAGATCAGGATACCTTTACCGAACCAGGTGTCTATGAAGTTATTTTGACAGTTACAGATACTAATGGTAATACCGCTCAAGCTATGGCCCAGGTAGATGTGATTACTAATCACCCTGAAACTTTAGAAGCGCACGTAGTGCCTACAATTTTAAAACAAAGTACTTCAGCGAAAGTCATTGTTCCTTTTAGAACTAAAATTGTTGAAATTCAAATATTAGAAAGTGAAACCGGCAAGTATAAAATTATAAAAGGTAATCAAAGCAATGAACAAGAGATTGAAGTAGCTCCTTTTAAAGGAACTCTTCTGGTAAGAATTATCGATCAGGAAGGTAATGTTTACCTGAAAAAATTAATAGCGCTTTAAATTAAAACATAATGATAACAAAGAATATATTCATAAGTCTAATTTTAGTTTTTGTAGGTTTTACAGTAGATAGCCAGGAATTAGTGCGACCGGTAATAACCGGTGCGCCTTTCCTGCAGGTTACACCAGATGCCAGGTCTGGAGCGATGGGAGAAACCGGAGTGTCAACATTACCCGATGCTTTTTCTCAATTTCATAATCCTGCCAAATTTCTTTTTCAAGCAGAAGAAAGTGCAGGAGTAGGCTTATCTTATATTCCACGATTTGTGGGATATGCTAATGACATTTTTCACGCAAATGTAGCTTATTACCAAAGTCTCAATGAGAGATCGGCTATAAGTGGATCACTCACTTATTTTAGCTTTGGGAATGTTGAAGTTGAAGAGCAAATGGGGAATGAAATTATAAACCAGGGAAGCTTTGTTCCCAACGAACTTGCATTTGATCTTTCTTATGGATTAAAACTGAATGAAAACTTTGGAATGGCGGTTTCGGGAAGATATATTAGATCTGATATTACCGATAATCAAAATCAAACCGGAGTACAGTTACGAACAGGAAATGCCATTAGCGCAGATGTTTCTGGTTATTATATTTCAGAACCACTGTATAAAAGAGTCAATAAGTGGACTTTAGGTTTCAACTTAAAGAACCTTGGTTCTAAACTGAAGTATGCAGACAATGAAGATTATGATTATCCGTTACCAACTTCCCTTGAGATTGGGGGAGGTTATCATATAGCGAGTGGGCAGAATGATGTTATCTCTTTTTATCTTGAAGCGCTAAAGTTTCTTGTTCCAGCAACTGATGATCAAAAAAATATTCCTGAGAAAAGTGTAGTAGGAGGCTGGTTTAATTCTTTTGGAGATGCTCCCGATGGATTTTCAGAAGAAATGAAGGAAGTGATTTTATCTCTGGGGTCCGAATTTAATTTTAATGATAATTTTAAACTTCGAGCAGGTTATATTACCCAACATAGAGATAAAGGTTATCTCAACCATATTACCGTTGGTGCCGGTGCAGTTTATGATAGGTTTATATTTGATTTTGCTTATCAATCCCCAATTGCCAATAATGTAAGTTTTAGGCAAGATAAAGGTTGGAAACTTTCTCTGAGTATAGATTTAGGTGGTAGTGAGAAACGTAGTACTCCCGTTAATATAGAAGAATTGACTTCTTTATAGAAAATTATTTCTTTATTTAACCAATCAAACCGTCTAAAATGGCGGTTTTTTTATTTATTCATCTCAAGTAACTCTTCAAGATAACACCTGGAATTAGAAAGTCTCGGGATTTTATGCTGGCCGCCAAGTTTCCCATTTTTCTTCAGCCAGTCGTAAAAAAGTTTTTCACGGGCCTGGTGAATTCTAGGCATATTCAGGGTCATATTGTTGTAGCGTTTGGCCTCGTAATCGCTGTTTACGCTTTGCAGGGCCAAATCCAGTTCGGTCTTAAACTGCTCAAAGTCCCGGGGTTCATTCTTGAACTCGATAATCCATTCGTGAGCGCCTTTTTCCCTGCCTTCCATAAAGATAGGGGCTACGGTATAATCCACGATCTCGCAATTGGTAACCAGAGAAACTTTTTTCAGGGCTTCTTCAGCGTTTTCTATGATGAGTTCTTCCCCAAAAACGTTTATATGATGTTTGGTCCTGCCAGAAACTTTTATGCGGTAGGGGCTTGTGGAAGTAAAACGCACGGTGTCTCCAATTTTATAACGCCAAAGCCCGGCATTGGTGGTGATCACAACGGCGTAGTTTTTTCCTGTTTCAACTTCAGAAAGAGGAACCACTTTTTCGCTCTCGCTTCCGTAGGTGTCCATAGTAATAAACTCATAAAAAATGCCGTAATCCAGCATTAAGAGTAAATCTTTAGAATCATTCCGGTCCTGGCAGGCGAAGAATCCTTCCGAAGCGTTATAGATCTCATAGAACCTGAAATCTTCCCTGGGAAGAATCTTGTTGTATTGAGGTCCATAGGGTTCAAAACTAACCCCCCCATGGAAGTAAACCTCAAGGTTTGGCCACACCTCAAAAAGACTTTGCTTTCCGGTTGCCTCCAGGACATTGTTAAGTAAAACCAGCATCCAGCTGGGAACTCCTGCAAGGCTGGTAACCTTTTCTTTTTTAGTTTCGTTCACTATAGCGGGCATTTTTACTTCCCAGTCGTGTAACAAGGATACATCGTTACTGGGGGTGCTGCTGTATTCTGCCCAAAACGGCATATTGTCTATCAAAATGGCTGAAAGATCGCCGTAGGAAGTGCCGTTAGTCCGGTAAATTTTCTTACTACCCCCCAACCGCAGACTCTTTCCTGTGAATAGCTGTGACTGCGGATTATTACTGAGGTATATGCAAAGCAGGTCCTTCCCCGCATTATAATGGCAGAGTTCCAGAGAATCTTCACTTACCGGGATGAATTTGCTTTTAGCATTGGTTGTGCCGCTGGACTTGGCAAACCATTTAATAGGTGTAGGCCAGAAGATATTATTTTCTCCCTGCCGGCTGCGTTCTATGCAGGCTTGGTAATCTTCATACTGCTGAATAGGTACCCTGCTGGCAAATTCCGCGTAGCTTTTAATACTGCTGAAATCATATTTTTTTCCAAATTCGGTATTCTTAGCTTTGTAAATAAGGTTTTTAAGGAGCTCCTCCTGTACCTCGTTAGGGTACTTTATGAATAACTCCATCTGATGGATACGCTTCTTTAAAAACCAGGAAGCAACGGAGTTTACTAATGGGATTGGCATTATTCTTTATATCTTTATACGCTGAACAAAGCATCAGCGGGGGTTGGCCGGCTAAATTTAGTCTAAACTGAGTAGCCTGCAAATCAACTTCGGTTAAAAATACAGAAAAATATATGAGATACGAAGGTGTGCTTACAAAAATGAGAACAGAAATTACCGATAAGGTACAGTATTACCTCATTTTTGAAGACGATTTTATCAATATGAATCAACTACTCGGGAAGACCTTAAGCATTAATTTTCTTAGGTATCAGTGCCTTAACTGTGGTCTGCAAAAAAAGATCTTCCGCCAGGGGTATTGCTACGATTGTTTTAACTCCATTCCGCAGGCGGGGGACTGGGTAATAAGTCCGGAACTGAGTAAAGCCCATCTCGACGAAGAAGATCGCGACCTCGAATTTGAGAAGAGGGCGCAATTGCAGCCTCACGTGGTTTACCTGGCAAATTCCAGCGATGTGAAAGTAGGTGTAACCCGTAGGTCTCAAATCCCAACAAGGTGGATAGACCAGGGAGCTCACGAGGCTATTGAGATCGTGGAAGTTCCTAACCGTTACCTTGCAGGAATCACAGAAGTTGCCTTAAAAAGCCATGTTTCCGATAAGACTAACTGGCGCAAAATGCTCACCAATGATGTGCTGGACCTTGATCTGGCAGAGATTCGTGAAAACCTGAAACAATATATCCCTGAAGAAGCCCGGGAATACTACCTGGCCAACAATAAGGAAACCGAAATTGAATTTCCGGTTCTGGAATTTCCTAAAAAAATAAAGACCCTGAATCTTGGTAAAACTCCGTTTTATGAAGGGGTGCTTAAGGGGATTAAGGGGCAGTACTTGCTTTTTGAGGATGGTACCGTTTTCAATGTTCGCGGCCATGAAGGTTTTGTGATAGAGCTGCAGGTGAAATAGCCTTTATTTTATATTACTATTGTCCGATAAAAATAGAATGCCTATCATATTTCGCCCCTAACGGGGCTGTTTTTAGTCCCATCGGGAGGATATTTGGATAGAAAAATTTGTCATCGAAAAGAGAAGCCCCGTCGGGACGAAATATATAAGTCAGGTGATTGCAAGGATTCAGGCAACTATTTTAATTTTTACCGGACACCAATAATTTTTTATAAAAACAAACAGGCCGGCAATGAAATGCCGGCCTGTTTAGGTTGTGCAACTAAATACTACTGATTAGTAGTGTCCTTTTTAGTGTCCTTTTTCTTCAGGATTCCGCCGAGGATGTCTCTTGCGGCATCTTTCACTTTTTGCTCCTGAGTGGCCGTGGTGTCCCTCGTTCTTGGTGTTTCTGTAGGAGTTGTCGTGGTGTCCCCGGTGGTCGTGGTGTCGGTTTGTTTTTCCTGTCCGGTTTTACCGCTAATTACATCCCTAATCGCCTGCTCTCCGCGTTGTCTTAGATCGTCTTTCTGTTTTTCTACTATGCGTTGGGTCAACTGACTAACAGCCTGTTCCATATTAATATTGATTTGCGGATTCTGGAATGTTCCCTTTAACCCGATTGGCAGGGCTACTACCATATCCCTAAGTTCCTCTCCGCTTAAACTGCTCAGGCTTTGGCTTATTTGACCGCCAAGTAGTTGGGCAGGAATATCCAGGTTGAGGTTATAGTTCATACTCATATCAAATCCGTGACTTCCATCAACCCGAACATTTATCCCTTTAATATCAAAATCGAAAGGTTGAATTTCTACCATTCCGTCTTTAAAGGTTAGATAGGTTTTCAGTTTGCTCAGATCGATGTTATCCAGGTCAATGAATTCCAGTTGCTGGTCGAGCCTGGAAAGCAGCGGTAATTTTTCTGGATCAACATCGGCGGTTAGTATTTCTGCAAGAGCGTTTCCGGCAATTGTTTGTAACTGCGGGGTGAGATCGTCGTATAGATTACCTTTCAATTTCAAATTGGTTTGTAGTTTTCCCTGCAAGGCCTGGGCTACCGGAGCCAGGGCCTGCAACATATCCAGGCTGGCAAAAGATTCGGCTATATTAAGTGCATTTAAATCCAGGTCCATCTCGAAGCTAGGCGTGGCTTCTCTGGTGGAAACATTTCCGTTAAGACCAATAGTTCCGTCAAAGATTTCCGTAGAAATATTCTGAAGGGTGGCTGTTTCATCTCTCAGGATGATCTTTCCTTTTGCATTTTTCAACTCCAGATCGTCATAGATAAGCGTGCCTATATTAAAGGCAAGCTCGGTATCCAAAAATGAGGGGATCTTTACAGCTTCCCGGCCTGTCTGGACTTTTTGAGTTTTTTTGGCTGAGGTTTCCGGATCTTCGGTTTGGACTTCCTCAGTCTCTGCCACTACAAAATCGTTGATCGCAAAGGTGTTTGAGTTCACCCTGAAATTACCCTTAAGGTTTTGCTCGGTAAATAGAAAGCCCATCAAATTTTGGATCTCTCCCGATGCCGTAAGATCGGTGCGACCGGTGGTGAGCTTCAGTTCAGGTACATTTACATTTCCCTGGTTGAAGTTCATATTGGCATTGGCGATCTTCACTTCGTTGGGGATTTCTGGAGATTTATAACTGAATTCCCTGATATTGGCGGTACCCTGACTGTTCACATTCTGATACTGTTCTTTTTCTATGGAATTCATATCAAATTGGGTGGTCAGATCGGTTGTAAGGATTCCGTTAAGGTCCTGTTCCAAATCTAACGGATAAGCCTGTTCCAGATTGGCCAGGTTGATCGTTCCTTTTAGGGCCATATCTACCAACATATTGCCCATCAGGTTTTTTATGCTCCCATTTGTGCTGAACCTGTCCTGGTCTATTCTAAAGGTTACATTATCGAAAGTGAGATAAGTGTCGTCAACCAGGCCGGTTTCATTTAATACCTTCAGGTCTATGTTGATGTCGTCTACGCTCTTTGGTAGGTCGGGATATTTAAATCCAGCGTTATTGGATTGGGCTCTGATGTCTATTTTTGGAATATAAGTATCATCAACGATTCCATTTATCCTTCCGTTAACTATAAAATCCCCCGAGGTTTCTACGTCTTCTATATTCTTTGCGTAGCTTTCAGGCATTACCGCCAGGAAGTTTTTAAAGTCTGAAGATGGGGTCTTGAAACTGATATCCATCTCGTTATAGTCTTCGTTTACCTGCACCCAACCGTCAAGGCTTAGAGGCAACTGATTCACGGTGGCTTCATTTTCCAGAAAAGTATAGCGCATATTCTCCAGGTCCATTTGGATCACCGCATCCAGGGCAACTTTGTTTCGGTTTAAATAATTCACCCCGTCATAATCGAGCGAGACCAGGGCATCAGATTTAGTGTCCAGCTCGCTTTCAGCAAGAGAAAAATCTCCCGTTCCTTCGTGATTAAGATCTTCTATATCCAGCAGCAGGTTTTGCCCTTCATCCCAGTATTTGATGCGGCTGTTATTGATCTCGTAATGTTGCAGGTCAAAGCTGAAATCCGCACTAGAATCTGAAGTGCCGGTGGTATCTTCTATAGCGATATCGTAATTGTTATTGCCCAGTGAATCTATCAGGATGTTGATATAACCCTCATTCAGTTTAAGCTGCTCGAGGCGTTTGGCTTCTCCACTGCCTTTGAATAATTCATTAATAGACATTTCCAGCAGTAATTCTTCTCCTAAGGCAAGCGTGTCGCCCTCAAAAGGTTCGTTGTTAATCACACTGATATCTTTGATCACAACCGTGGCCTGGGGAAAACTCCGCAACAGGCTGAGGTTGATGTCAGAGAATTCCACCTGTGCATCAACATTCTGATTAATGGTCTTTTTCACGTAATCCTTGATCTGTGCCTCAAATACAAAAGGCGCAGCGATAAGGATCACCAGGAGAACCAAAATGACTATCCCGATTATTTTGAATACTTTTTTCATAGTTGAATATTTATCTAAACTAAAATTCTAATTCTTTAAATTCTTCTCTCCACTTCATCCCAAAACGTCTTCTAAGCAAATATACGGAGGCATAGAGCAGCGGAGTGTCAAGTAAAGCTATAATCACCTTAAAAAGAAATCCGCTAAGGAGCAGAGCGTCAAATAGTTCCCATTCGATCTTTCCAAAGCTGCTAAGCAAAAACAGGACCGCAAATGTATCTACAAACTGAGACAGAAATGTCAAAAAGTTATTCCGAAGCCATAAATACCTGCCTTTGGTCAACCGCTTCCAGTCTATATACTGGGCCAACAGGTAGTCGATCATAGACGCCAGGAATGCGATTGCTGTGGCTCCAAAAACTTGGCTGAAAAGAGCGTCGCCTATAGGAGACCACTCGGTGGCGGATACTGCATCAGCCGTATAGATTATCAATAATGAAAAGAACGATGCGAAAATGCCTGTAGTTACCACCCGGTTTGCCCTTGCTTTCCCATAAACCTCACTGATGACTGATGATATCGATGATGAGGGGATAGGACAGAATTCCTACAGAGATCTCAAATGTGTACAACCCGAAAAAATCCCAGGAAAAAAATTTCTGGAAAATCAGGTTGGAAACCACCAGGGATGCGATAAACAATCCCCCCAAAATCAAATAAATACGTTGTGCTGCAAGCCTGTTTTTGGGATAAAGTTCTGCCAAATTTTTTTGTTAAGTCTTCTAACAAATTTACGGGTATGTGGTTTTGTTTTGCTTAATTTGCTGTGAAATTTACAGCTAAACCCTTATTAAATTTTTCTTAATTCAGTTTGAAATCCCCTAAGTTAGTATATATAGCGCTGGGAAGCAATCTTGGCGACCGTTTAGGCCTGCTTCAACAAGCGGTAAACAGAATTTATGAAGAGATTGGTGACGTACACCAGATCTCGAAAATTTACCGAACTCCTGCCTGGGGTTTTGAAGGGGAAGACTTTCTTAATGCCTGTATCGCTGTTTCCACCCGTTTTTCTGCAAAAAAAGTGCTACAAAAACTGCTAAAAATTGAAACCGAAGCAGGGAGATTGCGTAGTGATTCCAAAGATTACCAGAATCGTAGCCTGGATTTGGATATTCTGATGAAGGAAGAGGAGATCATCAATGCTGAAGATCTTATCCTGCCGCATCCGCATATGCAAAAGCGTCGGTTCGTTTTGCAGCCGCTGGCCGATATCGCAGGAAAGGAGATCCACCCTGTGCTGAATGTTTCGATTAAAAGGATGCTGAATCAACTTAGTGATGCTGATGAGGTTACACCCATAGACGAGCAGCTTGCAATTCCGAATAGAAAATTTGGGTTTACCGGCTGTAATTATATCGCTGTTGAGGGGAATATCGGAGCAGGAAAAACCAGTTTTTCTACGATGATTTCCCAGGATTTCAACGCCAAGCTCATCCTGGAACGATTTAAAGACAATCCATTTCTGCCGAAATTCTACGAAAACAAGGAGCGTTATGCTTTTCCGTTGGAAATGTCCTTCTTGGCCGACCGCTACCAGCAGCTGGTCGACGACCTTGCGCAGTACGACCTGTTCAAGGATTTTGTGATCTCCGATTATGATGTTTTTAAATCCTTGATCTTTGCTAAGATCACGCTGCACGAAGATGAATATTCGCTATACCATAAGCTGTTTAATCTGATGTACAAAGAGTTGGTAAAACCCGATCTTTATATTTACCTCTACCAGAATACCGATCGCCTGCTGGAAAATATCAAAACCCGCGGCAGGGATTATGAGCAGAATATCCAGCCCGATTACCTGGTGGAGATCAATAAATCTTATCTTAGCTTCATAAAATCACAAACCAAACTCCGGGTACAGATCATCGATATCTCTGAGAAGGATTTTGTAAATAACCGCAAAGATTACCTTGATTTGCTAAGTGAAATTGAGGTAAAAATTTAGAAGAGGATTTTATTTTGTCGCTTTAAGTTTTGAAAACAGGTCCCAAAGCACCACGCCGGTACTAACGGCTATATTTAAGGAATGCTTGCTGCCCAACTGAGGAATTTCGATTATCCCATCGCTTGCCGAAACCACTTTTTGCTGAACTCCTTTAACTTCATTACCAAAGACCACAGCCAGTTTTTCACCTTTTTCCGGGTTAAATTCATCCAGCATAACAGCGCCTTCCGCTTGTTCTATGGCATAAACTTTTACGTCTTTTTTCTGAAGCCCGGTCACGATTTCGATAACATCGTCAGCATATTCCCAGCTTACGGTATCGGTAGCGCCCAGGGCCGTTTTCTGAATGTCTTTATGGGGAGGTTGGGCAGTGATTCCGCAGAGATAGATCTTTTCGATCAAGAAAGCATCTGAAGTTCTGAAAACCGACCCGATATTGTTCAAACTCCTGATGTTATCCAGGATCACAATAATAGGAGTCTTACTGGCTTCTTTGAATTCCTCTACCGTCTTGCGGTCCAGCTCGCTGTTCTTTAATTTCCGGTTTTGCATAGCCGCAAAATTAATAAGAATGGGAGGGATTATACAACTTAAGTGTAAAAAGATAGGTATAGGTTAGGGATAACCTTAAAACATTGGCCAGCAGCGGGAAAAACCTTGATATATCCCTTATCAATGGCCGTAGGATTTCAGAATTTTAGTTTTATATTAGGAGTATAAAATATATTCTTTCTATGAAGACTTACTCTTTTTCCCTTCTGTCCATTTTGTTCTTCCTGTCATTTAGCCTCACAGCTCAAAATATCAATAAGGAAGATACGCGGCTGCTCTCAAAGCCGGCTATGAGTGATACTCAAATCGCTTTTATATATGCTGAAGATCTCTGGGTTGCAAATAAAGATGGTTCTTTTCCCAAACGTCTTACGGTAGACGACGGGATCGAATCCAATCCTGTTTTTTCACCAGATGGAAGCTCAATAGCTTTTAATGCAGAGTATGATGGAAATACAGATGTCTATGTAGTTTCATCTGCAGGAGGTATTCCCGAACGTCTAACCTGGCACCCCGGAAATGATTTGGTTCGTGCCTTTACCCCAGATGGTGATGCCGTTCTTTTCGCCTCACAGCGCAGCGTTTTTACCAATAGGTTTACTAAACTATTTGAAGTCTCTGTGAGTGGCGGCCAGGTTAAAGAACTGGAGATTCCAAATGCTTTTTGGGCAGATTATTCCGAAGATGGGAGGTACATCGCTTACACACCGCTTTATGAAGTTTTCAATCAGTGGAAATACTATCGTGGGGGTACGGCCTCCCGCATCTGGATCTACGATACTCATGATCATTCTGTAATTGAAATCCCAAAGCCTGAAAGCGGAAGTAACGACACGAGGCCTCAATGGCTGGGAGATAAAATCTACTTTAGAAGTGATAGAAATGGGGAATTCAATTTGTATAGTTACGATACGAATTCCAAAGAGGTTACCCAACATACAAATTATGAAGATTTCCCGGTAATGGATCTTTCCGCAGGAGATAATGAGAACATTTTCGAACAGGCCGGCTATCTGCACACTTTCAATCCGGCAAATAACAGCACTACGAAACTTCAAATAGGGATCGCGACAGATCTTCTTGAATTGCGACCACGTTTTGTAAAAGGTGATGAGTATATACGCAGTGCTTCAATTTCTCCTACAGGTGCCAGAGTGGTGATGGATTTTAGAGGAGAGGTGGTTACTGTTCCCGGCGAGAAGGGAGATGTTGTGAATATAACATCCACTCCGGAAGTACATGAAAAATATCCTGTTTGGTCTCCAAATGGGAAATTCATCGCCTATTTTAGTGATGAAAGCGGAGAATATGCCCTTCACGTCCACGATCAAAGTGAACAAAAGGAGCCACGGAAATTCGAACTGGATGGCACCGGTTTTTATGCCTATCCGCGATGGTCACCAGACAGTAAAAAAATTAGTTTTGTAGACAATGGCCGTAATCTTTATGTGCTCAATACAGACTCCGGCCGGGTAACAAAAGTGTCTGAAGACGAACGCTACATGCCCGGGATTTTTCGGGATCTATTTGGCAGCTGGTCTCACGATTCAAACTGGATAAGTTATACGGTAGTAACGGGAACAAGCTTTGAACAGGCGTATGTGTATTCTCTTTCTGAAAACAAATCCTATCCTATTTCAGATGGCTTTTCCAGCGTTTCCAGCCCGGTGTTTGATCCTAGCGGAAAATACCTTTACATGCTTGCTTCTACAGATGCTGGCCCTGTTGTGAACTGGTTTGATCAATCTAACCAGGATATGGAAATGACTAGTTCTATTTACCTGGTTACTTTACAAAAAGATGTTGAATCTCCCTTTGCAAGAGAGAATGATGTTGAAAAGATAGAGCAGGCAGAGAAGGAAGAGGAGAAAAAGAAGAAAGCTGAAGAAGAAGACAAAGAGATCAAAGCCCCTGACCTTAAAATTGATTTTGATGGGATAGAAAACAGGATTGTGGATGTTCCGGTTCCTGCAGGTAATTATGCTTACCTCAATTCACCAAAGGAAGGAAATCTATATTATTTATCCTATCCTCCTCACGAGCAAAACAAGGGCACTCTAAATATGTATGATCTTAAGGAAAGGGAGAATAAGGAAATTATGCCGGCAACTTCCTATGAGATTTCAGCAAATGCGAAGATGATACTTTATAAGGCAGAAGATAAATGGGGAATAGCTGAAATTGATAAAGTCGAGGAAAAACGCCTTCTTAAAACCGGGGAAATCCAGGTGAAAATAGATCCTGTAGCAGAGTGGCCCAACATTTTTAATGAGGCCTGGAGGGTTAACAGAGATTATTTTTACGACCCGGGAATGCACGGGGTAGACTGGAATGCGATGAAGGAGAAATATGAACCCTTTATTGGCGATGTTACTTCCCGCAGTGATCTTTACCGGGTTATGGAGTGGATGTTCAGCGAACTAGGAGTAGGGCATCATCGATTTTCCAGCAGGGGCGATAAGCTTCATTCCAAAGAATCTATTAAGGGTGGCCTTCTTGGAGCAGATTACAGTATTGAAAATGACAGGTACAGGTTTGAAAAGATTTATGGAGGACTTAACTGGAATCCTAACCTGAGATCACCTCTTACCGAGCCGGGGGTTGATGTAAGGGAAGGCGATTATATTCTAGAGGTAAATGGAAAAGAATTAAAGGCTGGTGATAATATCTATAAATTCTTTGAAAACACCGCCGGAAAAATTGTAATGCTTACTGTGGGGCCCAATCCCAACATGCGAAACTCCAGGAAAGTGAAGGTAACTCCGGTGGAAAATGAAGGGGCTTTGAGAAATCGTGACTGGGTAGAAGGGAATATTAAAAAAGTACATGAAGCCACTAACGGCAGGGTAGCCTATGTGTATGTGCCAAATACCGCTACTGCGGGACATGAATATTTTAAGCGCTATTTCTTCCCACAGGCGAATAAGCAGGCTATCATTGTAGATGAGCGTTTTAATGGCGGTGGGCAGCTGGCAGATTATGTTATAGATATTCTTAAAAAGCCGGAGCAGGCGCACTGGAGGTTCCGCTATGGAAAGGACCTTAAATCACCTAGTGCCTCCATACAGGGGCCTAAGGTGATGATCACAGATGAAACTGCAGGTTCCGGCGGGGATTATCTGCCGTGGATGTTCAGGAAATTTAATCTGGGCACTATTGTGGGGAAAACTACCTGGGGTGGTCTTGTGGGAGTGCTGGGTTACCCGGAATTTATAGACGGCGGTTCTGTTACCGCACCCAACGTTGCTTTTTATACTGAAGAAGGTTTTCGTGTGGAGAACGAAGGGGTGGCTCCGGATGTTGAGGTAGAACAGTGGCCGGAAGAAGTGATCGATGGGAAGGATCCACAACTGGAAAAAGCCATAGAGATCGTTCTGAAACAACTGGATGAAAATCCGCCGGCAGAAGTGCCATCCCCCGAATACCCAAAGAAGGGGAATAATTAACGAAATGCCTCTGAAAATCAGTTATTTATATCAAATTTGGGAAAGTTTCTCTCTCATTGGGTGGTAAAATATATTATCTTTCGCAAAAACCAAATGGATATGATACAGAATGGATTTATGGGGATTGTGTTTTTACTTTTTAGCTTCAGTTTAACCGGAGACACGGTTAAGGTGGTAGATATGATGGTGAACAGCTACACCGTGGAATGCGTGGGTGAGATGGAAGGAAACTGCCTTCTTGTGCAGGAAGGAGACGAGATAGGTACAGAAGACTGGAGCCTGTTTTATTATGAAGACAGTATTTCAGGCTTTGATTATGAACCTGGATATATTTATCATATAAAAGTGCAGAAAAAGAAGGTGAAAAATCCTCCTATGGATGGTTCCTCAATTTCTTATAGGCTGGTAAGGATAGTTTCCAAAGAGAAGGTGTAGCTTTATTTAAGGCTTTATAAAGAAAAAGTTTTTATTTTAGAGGACTTCTAACCAACTGTAATTCACTTTTCTAATGAGTAAACAAAGAGATCGTAAGGTGTTATCTATCCTTGGAGGCATTGTTGTGCTATTTTTAATCTTCGCTTTTTTAAATCGGGGCGAGATAAAAAAGGGCTATGAAGCAGGAATGAATGCTGAATGCGAAACCCGGAGTGACTAAAGCCCTTCTTTAAAATTACATATATAATTTTTCTTTGAAACCTGACTGAAACAGGTGCTACGCCCATTGATTTTCTGATTGGGCTTTTCTTTCCTTTTTTTAATGAAAATTAGATCTTGGGAGGTAGGCTATTTCCAGAGGTTGAATTCTTCCGAATATTTAATATCCCGAATTATATTATACCGAACGAAGTGATTACTTCCGAATTATATGCACCTTTGACGATTCGGTATAATTAGTTTTTAACATAATTTAATATTTAAATTGAAAAATTCTCTTTGGTTAGTGTTTTCTTTTTTTGTTTTCAGTAATTCCGTCCTTTTTGCTCAAGTGGAATTTAAACCGGGTTATATGGTTGATTTGAAGTCGGATACCCTCCGTGGGTTCATCAAGGAAGGCTCCGATGCCCGCCTGGCTAAAAGCTTTACTTTTAAAACCAGTTTAAAGGCTTCTGCCTTCAAAGTATATACCCCGGAAGAACTTGTAGGCTTTGGTTTTGAAAACGGGAGGAACTTCAAAACGCAAAAAAGTGATCTGATAAATTACCCCGGATTTGTATTTGCTAAAAGACTGATAAAGGGAAAAACAGATCTCTATGTATGGAGGAAAAAGAGCCAGGCAAAACCCGATATGTTTATCACCAATAATGAAATTGACAAGACCGTACATTTGATAAACCCCTCTAAAAAAAATGTCACTTCTGAAGACGGTAAAAAATTCAGTCGTAAAGACAGGAAGTACCTAGGTTTGTTATACAGTATTAAAACAGAACAGCAGGATCAAAATCGCAAAGAGGTCAGGTACAGCGAAAAAAAGATTTACGAAGACCTTCTAAATTATAATTTGCAGTTTTCTGAAGATTACCCGGTTTCTGAATATGAAGAAAAACAGGTAAACCGCTATGAGATAGTTGTAGGTATGCCAATGGAAAATTCTGTCGGCGGGACTCAATTCCGTGTTTCAATTTATAGAGATAAACAACGAACTGAAAGATCAACAAACTGGAGTTACATAAGAGGTGTTTCTTTCAGGCATTGGGGAAATGAAGATAGAGAACTCCCTGATTTTAAAAATGGCACCTCCAATTATCGCTGGCAGACGTTAAGCCTTATTCCTATAGGTGTAAAATACCAAAAAGCTAAAGGAATAGTAAGGCCTTATGCTTATGCCGGCCTGGGAATTGGTGTTTTGTTAATGACCAATTATGTGATTGAGAAATATGAAAACACGGGAAGCGAAAAGAGTTTTAGTTATGGTCCTACTGCAAATCTTGGAGTGGGATTGAAAATAAATCTTGGAAATAGTTATCTTCTCACTGAAATCACTCCTACCATTGATGGAATCTTTTTTAATGGAATTACACCTCCTATGGATGCGCTCTTTCTTAATCTTGGGTATTCTTTTTAGGTACCCTGCAGTATAGTTCTCTCGAGGTGTTTTTATTTTGGGGTTTTTCTGAGGGCAAAACAATCTTCGTATAATTATTTTATTCGAATCAGGTTTTTCCCCTGTGATTGCGGAAATTCCGGTAATTCTTTAAAAGCTGTCAAAAAGTTAGGGGAAAAGGCCTAACTTAAATTTTTGATAAAAAACAGGAATAAGTACTTTAGCAGTTACCTAAAACTGAAAGCAGTGTCAGCAAAGAAATCCCCTAAAGTGACCCCATTAATGAAGCAGTACAACGCTATTAAGGCGAAGTACCCCGATGCTTTACTGCTCTTCAGGGTGGGCGATTTCTACGAGACCTTTGGCGAAGACGCAGTTAAAACCGCACGCATTCTCAATATTGTGTGTACCAACCGTAATAATGGGAGCGAGCGTACTGAACTTGCCGGTTTTCCGCATCACTCTTTAAATACATACCTGCCTAAACTGGTAAAGGCCGGGGAGCGGGTAGCGATCTGTGACCAGCTGGAAGATCCTAAGATGACCAAGACCATCGTAAAACGGGGAGTCACCGAACTCGTAACACCCGGAGTAGCGATGAGCGATGAGGTGCTGCAAAGCAAATCCAATAATTTTCTCTGTGCGGTTCACTTCGGAAAAAAAATACTGGGGGTTTCTTTCCTCGATGTTTCTACCGGCGAGTTTCTGACCGCCCAAGGGAATACCGAATATATAGATAAGCTACTTCAAAATTTCAGTCCGAGTGAAGTTTTGATTCAGAAGAAATTCAAAAAGGATTTTGCTGCTTCTTTTGGGGAAGATTTTCACTGTTTTTACCTCGATGACTGGGTTTTTAAATCAGACTTCGCTTATGAAACCCTGAATGAACATTTTCAAACTAAATCCCTGAAAGGCTTTGGGGTGGAGCATCTGGAAGAAGGGATTATCGCCTCAGGCGCAGTTTTGCACTACCTGGCCGAAACCCGCCACGATAAGCTTCAGCATATAAATGCGGTTAATCGTATTGCAGAAGAGGAATATGTGTGGATGGACCGTTTTACTATAAGAAACCTCGAGCTTTATCATTCTACCGCCGCCAACGCGGTGACCTTGCTGGACGTGATCGATAAAACCATTTCCCCTATGGGAGGAAGGTTACTGAAGCGCTGGCTGGCCCTTCCGCTGAAGAACACGGAAAAGATCAGGCAAAGACATCAGGTGGTGGAATTCCTGCTGGAAAACCCGGAGGTCCTGGAAGAAATTCAGCAGCATATAAAACAGATTAGCGATCTCGAGCGCCTTATCTCAAAGGTCGCTACCACTAAAGTCAGCCCGCGGGAAGTAAATCAGCTCAAACATTCGCTGGATGCCGTGGCTCCTATTAAAGCCCTGGCTTTGGAATCGGAGAATGAAGCGATAAAAGTGATAGGAGACCAGCTTAACGACTGTAATTTGCTTCGGGATAAAATAGGACAGAGCCTGAATGAGGAGGCTCCCGTAAATATCCTGAAAGGGAACTGCATTAAAGAAGGCTTTTCCGAAGAATTGGATGAGCTGCGCAAGATCGCTTTTTCCGGTAAGGATTACCTGAATAATATGTTAAAGCGGGAGACCCGGGCTACAGGGATTTCCTCTCTGAAAATAGGCAATAACAATGTTTACGGCTACTATATCGAGGTGCGTAATACGCATAAAGATAAGGTGCCGGAGGAGTGGGTTCGCAAACAGACCCTGGTAAATGCCGAACGTTACATCACCGAGGAACTTAAGGAATACGAGACTAAGATCCTGGGGGCTGAAGAAAAGATTCTACATCTGGAACAGCAGCTGTTCGCACAGTTGGTACAGTGGATGGGTGATTATATCCAGCCTGTTCAACAAAACGCACAGCTTATCGCCCGGATGGACTGCCTGGCCTCTTTTGCGCTTCAGGCGAGGACAGAAAATTACTGCAAGCCGGAAATAATGGAAGGCTATGAGTTGGAGATCAGGGAAGGAAGACATCCTGTTATCGAAAAGCAACTCCCTATTGGTGAGAATTATGTTACCAATAACCTTCATCTGGATAGAGAAAACCAGCAGGTGATTATGATCACCGGGCCCAATATGAGTGGTAAATCGGCTATTTTGAGGCAAACTGCCTTAATCGTGCTTATGGCACAGATGGGAAGTTTTGTGCCCGCAAAATCGGCTGAGGTCGGCTTGGTAGACAAGATATTTACCCGGGTGGGTGCCAGCGATAATATCTCTATGGGCGAGTCGACCTTTATGGTAGAGATGAATGAAACGGCTAGTATTCTTAATAATATTTCAGACCGCAGCCTGGTGCTGCTCGATGAAATTGGGAGGGGTACCAGTACTTACGATGGGATCTCAATTGCCTGGGCCATCAGCGAATACCTGCATGAACATCCTGCCAGGCCAAAGACGCTATTTGCAACGCATTATCATGAGCTAAACGAAATGTGCGATACCTTTGAGCGAATCAAAAATTTTAATGTTTCGGTAAAAGAACTGAAGGATAATGTGCTTTTCCTTCGGAAACTGGTGCCGGGAGGAAGTGAACACAGTTTTGGGATACACGTGGCCAGGATGGCAGGGATGCCTCAGCAGGTCCTACACCGCGCTAACAAGATCATGGAAAAACTCGAGAAATCCCATTCTATGGAAGACTCGGGCGAGATTTTGAAGAAATCGGCTGAAGACGAGTTGCAGCTTAGCTTCTTTAACCTCGACGATCCTCTGCTGGAGGAACTCAAGGATGAATTGCTGCAGATCGATATAGATACCCTTACTCCTGTGGAAGCTTTGATGAAGCTCAATGAGATCAAGCGAATGCTGGCCGGGAAGGCTAAAAAGGCCAGAACCTAGGCCCTGATGCATTGAAGCTTAAGCGCTTAGTTTTTTGAGCATAAAAACTCCATTCTTTTTTATTGAAAAGACTTTGACATTATAAGATTTATATTAAATTTGCACCTGCTTGCCAGTAGGCAGGTCCGCAATAGCAATTGCGACCACGATTTAATCGTGGGAGTTCTTTTAAAACGCGAAAATAGCTCAGTTGGTAGAGCGCCACCTTGCCAAGGTGGAGGTCGCGGGTTCGAATCCCGTTTTTCGCTCTTTAATTAACACCCAGGCTCGGGTGGTGGAATTGGTAGACACGTTGGACTTAAAATCCAATGGGAAGAAATTCCCGTACGGGTTCAAGTCCCGTCCCGAGTACTTAGAAAGCCTGTAGTAGTATTGTTTTTCAATCTGTTACGGGTTTTTTTATGCCTTGTTGACAAATATTTGACAAAGGAAATTAAAAGTACCTACTTTTTGCGCTCTTTTTAATTGGGTTGGTAAACTCTCTTTTTACCGTGTGAAAAACATTCAGTTTAAATCTGTTAACTGATTTTTTTATAGGTACGAAAACACTTGCCTATTTAGGTCGTTAGATTTTCTTTACATACAGGCGGTAAACAATTATTTGAAAAAATGTATGATTATTCAAATCCTTGCGCGCGCGTATTGTTTTGATTTTTAATATTGGAAAGGTCTTTTTTTTGCGTTCGAACAACAATTAGCCCTACCCGTAACCTCCCCTTTTTTTGCTTCAACTTGAAAAAGTTTGATTAATCAAAACCTTTTTAGGGTGTCCAATTTGTCTAATTGCCGGGTTTCAACCTTGTAGTGGTTAGGACGTACAGGGAGTGCATAAAAGCTTCGTGAGAAACCACCACTTTTTTATCCTTTGAGATTACCACATCCAATTCAATCACATCGGCTCCTTTTTTTACTGCCCTTAAAAATGCAGGAATACTGTTTTCTGGGAAATTACCTCTATCGCCTCGATGGCCTTGTATTTGAACCTGGGTTTGGTTCAGAATTTCTTTTGGTTCATTAACGTCATCCTTGCAGAGAAGGATATCAGCAAAGAACAAAGGCTTAAAATCTTAAATAATTTCATAATTATTTTTAGAAAAAACCGTCTCTAAATTTTTTAGAGACGGTTGATTAAACAAAACTAACTAAACATTAACTATTTAACAGGGGGCTCAAGCCTATAGCTGCTTTTTGCGGTATAATTATTAGCCTCAATCCTTTAAAATTGGCAAAGGGCCATCTTCACTTTCAAATTTTAAATTTAAAATTTTCGCTATTGTTGGGGCGAACTGCGTAGTGTAATATTGCTTGTTTTCTTTCTGTTCATTTATTGGTCTAATTTGTTTTCCTAAACCAATAAACCATGTTTGATCGGCTTCAGGAATTGATGAGCCGTGGCTTCGCCAGGAATTATGATCCTCTATCCCCTGGCCGCGACCATGATCGGTGGTCAGTAACATGGTTGTTTTATCCTTGTAGTAAGGATCGACTGAAATAAAATCCCAAATTTCTTTAAGGAATTGATCGGTTCTCTTAGCAGATTTTAAGTACTGATCATAACGGCCATCATGTGCAAAATCATCAGTTTCACCATAAGCAACATATAGTAAATCTGGTTTCTGATTTTTTAAAGCTTCCAGAGCATAATTATGAGTAAACACATCGAATCTAACACTTCCCCATCTTCTTGGAGTTTGTTCCTGAATTCTATTCAGGTATAACTCTTTATCTGATGGTTTTTTTGCTAAAGACATACTATAGCCGGCATTTACCGGAACGCCACTTCTCTCTTCATTTATGATGTAAGGAAATACATCCCAACTTCCAAATGCCAGAACTTTATCCTTATAATCTTCAGATTTATTGGCAATTTCTAAGATTGTAACATTGGGATTATTTATTTTTTGATTACTATTAATTCGTTGGTCGTCTGGGTGCCCGGTTAGAATTTCGTTATAACCAGGATAAGAAAAAACCATTTTATTTTTAAGATTCACCTTATTCTTTTCCCATCTGTTACCAAGGATAGCCCCGTTCTTTGCTGCATAATTCCAAAGAAAAGGTAGAAGGCTTTCTCTTCTTTCTTTTTCAGAATCTGCCCAAAAAAGTTCATTTAATTCTTCAGGGTTATTTACAAATTGCTTATTGTTAATAAGAAGCGAATCTGCACCACCAAATAGCTCTTGCCAACGTAATCCGTCAATCGTTATTACTATTATTTTATCGCTATTCTGAGATTTAACCTGCTGGATAGCAAAAAATGCGATTACTACTATTGAAATTTTAAAGATACTTTTCATAATTTTTTTATTTTAACCACCATGGAGTTTGTCTAATTTCGTCATTTCCACCATATTGCGTATTAATTGCCGCTTCTAAATTGGTAGTATTGTTGTTATATTCCTGATTTGGATATACAAATCTTTTAGGAGGAGTTTGGCCGGTTGGATATTCGAAACCGGGCTGAGTTGTTCTTAAGTAGTCATAATAAGCAGACCATCCACCTTGAAGAAAGCTTGTTAGATATTTTTGTGTTAAGATTAATTTTAATTGGCTATCAATATCACCATTTAATTCAATTTCTGACTGATCGAGATAATCTTCAACTGAATTGTCAGCAAGGTATTCTGACATTTCCCAGGAATGGTTTCTATAAAAATTAAAATTTGCTTCAATGGCGTTTTTCAAATGCTCGCCGGCATCGGAATTTATCCATCCTCTAACTGCGGCTTCAGCTAAAATAAATTCGAGTTCCCAATAGGATAATAAATTATGTGGTTCGGTTACAGGGTTAGTATAATACCTTGAATTAACCTTAGATATATTGCCATCGGCAACTAAAGTTTCATTGATTACTGAGTAGTTTTCCGTTGGGCTTCCTCCATGATAAGCATTGAAATCACTTATTGGCAAACCAGCAGAAGCAGCTTTAGGAGTCTGCTCCGCTACTACAAATAAACGTGGATCTTTAAAATCCTTTAAAAGGTCAATAAAAGTCGAGGACATAAACATACTGGAACCATAGCTACTGGAATTGAATTCAGTATATCGGCTTCCCTGTTGATCAACAAAGACTAACTGTGCATTATCCTCCAATGAATTTAGAAGTGGGCCTCTATTAAAAACTTCATTAAATTTATTTGATACATTAATAGCTCCTACGTTTGTCTTTTTTGATAGGCTCATTAGGACCTTTAATTGATAAGAGTTTATCAATTTTAACCATTGAGAGGCATCTCCATTAAATATAATATCCCCTTCAACAAATATGGCTGGATCGATTAAAACTGCAGCTTCATCCAACTCGGTGATAATCCCTTCAAAAACTTCTTCCTGTGAATCGTAACGAGGTTGAAATGTTTGATTGGTTTCCCCTTGTAATGCTTCAGAATAGGGGATATCGCCAAACTTTAAGGTTAATTGATAAAAATGATATGCCCGGAAAAATTTTCCGATAGCTATATAATTGTTATTACCGATTCTTTCCCCTTCCTCAATCATTTTAGTTACCTGCCTTAGGTCATTATAGGCTCCAAAACTTCCACTACCCCATTTATAATATTGATAATCATTTTCTTCACCCGTTTGTATAAGCATTCGGGAAGCATAGAGTGGACTGGTGCCTTCAACCTGGAAGGTGTTGGTAGCGATTTCGGTTAAAAGTAATTGAGGATGAGTTTCGCTAACATTATTAGGATTTTCGTTAAGCTCATCTAAATTCTGGCAACTGAAAGTAAAGGTTGCCGTTAAAATTATTAATGAAATAATTGAATAAATATTTTTCATGTTTAAAATTTAAGATTAATACCTAAGCCGATGTATCTGGAAGAAGGATCTTGAATATCATTTTCATCTGAAATCGCATAATCGGGGTCTGTATAGACATCTCCTTTCTGAATAACGAAGAGGTTATAACCATTAAGACTAATATTTGCATCAGTAATAGTTTCGCTATTTAATAGGTCATTTAAATTATAACTAAGAGACAGGCTTCTTAATTTAAGATAGGAGCGGTCGAAAACATTTGCGAAAGTTTCACTTTCTTCTTCTGTTACTCTTGCCCGATAGGGATAATTTTGCGACCAGGTTTGCCAACTAATTGGAGAGGAATGTTCCTTGAATATTCGGGTATCAGATATAACATTTCCATTTATATCCCTTACTAATTCCCCGCTTACAAGATTTACTCCTTCCGGAATATACACCGGTGCTCCGGCAGCGTATTCCTGGTCTCTATATTGAGTTGATTTAGGATGTTTTCCTCCCCACCACATTTTTTCGACCACCTGAGATCTAAGGACGCCACCCCAGACTCCATCCATTGCTATGTTGAGGTTCCAATTTTTATATTTGAAATTATTAACGAAACCAAAAGTCCAATCCGGATCGAAATGGCCCAGGTATGAATAATAGTTATCACGAGTAGGCAATCCGGTATTAGGATTTAAAATCACTTTGCCTTCTGGAGATTTCATCCATTCTTGTCCATAATAACTATCAACCCGATCGTTTAATGAGAGGTTTCCGAATTTTTCACTCCCACCTGAAATTTCAGTTAATTTGGTTACTTTTTTCGACCAATTTATTAAACTAGCCCATTTAAAATTTTTATTCTGTACAGGCTTAGTACTAAGTGAAAGTTCCAGGCCATTAGTTGTATACTCATTACCATTAATTTTCCGACTGGAAAATCCGGATGCCAATGAAATAGGCTGATTGATTATTTGATCTGTATCAACTGTCCTATAATAAGTAGCATCAAACGCGATTCTGTTATTGATCAGCGAGGAGTTGAGTCCAATTTCGAACGATGTTGAAGTTTCAGGCTCAATATTAGGGTTTATGATGTCTGCTGGATACCTTAATCTTTGGGTATTCGCAAAGTTTCCTGAGCTCTTATAGTAGGCATTTAGCTGATATGGTTGCAGATCACTGGAAACTCTTGCCCAGGAACCAAATAGTTTTACATATCTAATTGTTTCAGGGAGATCGATGATATTTCCCAGAAGAATACTACCAGAGAGGGAAGGATAGAAGTAAGACCGGTTCTTTTCAGGTAAGGTGGAAGACCAGTCGTTTCGTGCCGCAAATGTCAGGAAATAGGTGTCGTAGAGATCTATCTCCATTGTTCCATAAACACTATTTATTGCTTTTTCCCAAAGGTAATTTTTTGCATTTACCGGACCGGTGGAATTTCCCATATTATAGACTCCAGGTACGGTTAGACCATCGGTAGCAGCAAATTCCTCCTGATAACTTCTATAGAAAGTAGATGCTCCGGCATTAAGAACAATACCTAAATCTTCATTAATTTCCTTATCATAGGTTGCTAAAACATCGTAATCTACGTTTAAGCGTTTTTTATTCCACGTTTGATAGGAACCTTCCCTGGGAGCACTATAATTAAAATAGGATTTCGGGCTTTGTAAATCTTCAAAATTTTGTTTCATAACCCCGGAACCTCTTACTTGCACTTTAAGATGTTCATTAAAGGAATAAGTTAAATTTAATTGAGCATTTAGAAGGTCTGAATTAAATTCCTTAAGGTAGTTTTCTGATCCAAACCAAGGATTGTTATACCAGGCATAATTCCAATTGGCTTGCCTATAACCTTCTAAACCCGGAACCCATTGATGATTTCTTAAATCTTTTCCATTAACATCTTCTCCCATCCAAATGAGCAGTGTATACATATGACCACTAGGATTATACCCGTAATTGGGGTAATTTGGAGAATAAATTTTGTTATAGGCCAACTTACTGCTTAAACTTAAATTATCTGATAATTGAGTTAAGGATTTAAAGCTCATACCTCCTTGTGATAAACTGGAGTTCGGAACTCTATCACGATTATGATTGAAATTCCCACTCAGCCTATAAAACCCATTTTTATTTTTTTGGCTTACAGAAAAATTCGTACTGGAAATAATGCTAGTCCTTAAGAATTCATCCAGGTTATCATGACGTTCCCATGGAATAGGTTTGCGAGAATACCTGGATCGATCATCGTATTGAGTTCCGGTAACATTCCCGTACCAAGGTATTTCTTCTCCGGTAACATTATCTACAATAGGACTGTTCCACTGAGGAATTAGAAGGTCTTCATTGAATTTTGGTCCCCAGATCATATCCCCATCAGCTATACCGCCATCTGCACCATCCCAGAACTCATACTGACCATTAGAACCATTCCCGTAATCATGTTGAGTTTCGGGGAATACTGCATAACCGGCCGACACCATCAGGTTTTGCCCTACCTCAACAGTGAGCCCTTCTTCTGTTGCATTTTTTGTGGTAATAAGGATAGCTCCATTTCTTCCTCTTGAACCATATAAAGCCGAAGCGGTAGTCCCTTTAAGAACATTTATTGATTCTATATCATTTTGAGAGATATCAAAAAAGTCCGTTTCAACTGGAATATCGTCAATCACAATCAGGGGAGTTTTACCTCGCAAGGAAAATGTAGGTCCCTGAAATAAGCCCGGCGGGTTACTTACCTGCAATCCCGCTACTTTACCCGAAAACAAACTGCCTATATTAGGAACAGAGATTTTCTGTATGTCGTCCGTATTAATTTCCTGCGTGGCATATCCAATCTTTTTTTCGGCTTTAGTAATTCCCAAAGCGGTAACCACCACTTCGTCTAGGGCATTTGCATTCTCTGCCAAAACAACTTCCACAGGGGTTGAGTTTTCTACAACAATAATTTGAGTTTCAAATCCCAGGAAGGAAACTTCAATATTCACCGGGAATTCTGATATTCTCAGATTGAAATTTCCATCAAAATCGGAATTGGTTCCCCGGTTAACACCTTGAATAATGATAGTAGCACCAGGCAATGGCATACCCTGGTCATCAAGTACTTTTCCCCGAATTATATTTTGCTGATTGCCGGGGGCAATAGGTTCATCTTTTATATAAGATTTAAAACCGGTTAGGAGCGTAATTCCATTAAGTTTTTTCTCCGTTTTAGGCTTATCTGACTCCATGGAATGAAGTGGAGTTGCCAGAACCAGTAAACCAGTTAAGAACAGATTGGTTTTTTTAAATATTCCCTTTAAAAATTGTAATTTAGTATTCATTCAATTGAGGCTATAAAATTATTTTTTAGTCTTTTAATGAAGGCCCGTCTCTGTTGCAGCAGGAACGGGCCAATTTCTTTGGGCTAATTCACACTTATTTTTCTTCTTATACTTTCGATATTTAGGAGGTTTGATTTTTTTAGATGAAACACTAATCTTTATAGAGTCCTGAGGAAATTTCCCCCATGGAATTAATAGTTAATTTTTTTTTCAATATTTCTAAGTAACTTTTTTGCTTTGAAACTTGTTAACTGCACCATAGCTTCATTTTTTTCCTGCATCTTTTGAAAAAATAATTCAATAGCAAGTCTTTGATGTAGATTGACACCATCTTCAACATATTTTTTTGTCAGGGAGAAAAGGATTAATCTTTTCAACTGCTTTTGTTTACTCATAAGACACAAAACTTTCCGGTAACACGTATTTCTTTTTGTCTTCTTAATACAGACTTAATTTATAGGGCCTGTGCTTAACATTAAACCAATATTAAATTGGTCTTTATTCAGTTTTCATTTCCCAGATATGATCTAATTAATTTAATCGCATTGCTAATCTGGGTTTCTACTGTTCTTTTTGATATCTTCAGCAGTTCAGCAATCTCCAGATTGGTATAGTTTTCACATCTGCTTAATAAAAAAATTTGTTTACAGCGTGGAGGTAATGCTTCAATTCTGCCAAAAATCCCAGATTTAAGTTCATTATATTCCAGTTCTTCCGAAGGAATATTAAAAAGGTAAATTGAGTTGATTACCTCTTCATGTAATTCAGTGAATTTCAAATCCCGGATATGGTTAGCAATTCTATTCTTTACTGATCTAAATAAATAAGCCTCCAGGTTTTCAATCTGATAGTTCTTATTGTTTTCCCAGAGATTTATAAAGACTTCCTGAATTATATCTTCACAGATGTTTTCATCGTTGTAGATTTTGAAGGCGTAGATATAGAGCCTATCCCAATATTTTTCAAAAATTGCATTAAAGGCTTCTTTATTGCCTTTCTGCAGTTGTTTTAACAGACGCGAATCTTTTCTATTGGACGATGAAATTTTCATAAGTTAAGCTCTTTACAAATAAATCAAAATAAAATCCTCCGAGGGTTTTCTAATTTTTAAGTTAATGAAAAGTGTAGTTTATAGATTACAGGTTTATGTTCCTTGATTGTAAATTCAGGTATTCAAAAAAGTTCAGGATGAGGTGGATAGATCTCAAACCGATTGGAGAACTGCGGCTTATGTGATTGCTATCTCCAGGATTGAAACGGCATATAACCAAAGGGGAATTTTCCCTTAAGCATTGAAATTAATAAAAAACAGAACAGATGAAATACGGTGTGATAATAATTGAAAAAAAAGAGAAGGAACTACTGAACCGTATAATTTCAATGGCTCAATATTATAAGGATGAAAATTATAAAATATCAATACTTAAATTAAGTGAGGAATTAAAAAATGCGCGCTTTTTGAGTAACAAGGAAATGCCCGAGGATGTGGTACGTTTTAACTCAGTAGTAAGCATCAGTACCCCCTTCAGCGTTTCCCGGGAATACCAGATCGTATCTCCCGAAAAAAGCGATATAAGGCAGAATAAAATTTCCATCCTAGCCCCTATGGGTCTGGCATTATTCGGGTACGCCAAAGGGGACACCCTTAAATGGAATTTCCCAACAGGTGAAAATATCATCAGTATTGATGATGTGCGCCAGCAGGTAGTTAAACTAGAAACAAAAAATAATGATAGATAAATTTCAGGAACATTTTGATGAGCAGGAGGTGCAGATGTTAAGCATTGAATCTGAATCTTCAGAATGGGAAGAACGATTGAAATCCATAGAAACTGAAGCTGCCTTTTATTCCAAGCTCCTTAATTCAGGCTTTAGTGAGGATCTTAAGCTTAAAATTAATCTTGAGGACTCCAATTACCTGAAAAATCACTTGAAAAGCATGAGGGAAATAAATGATTTTCATCTTAAAACCTTTCAGGATTATAAAATAAAGCAAGAAGGTTTAAAGGAGTGTGATGATGTGCAGTATGAAAATTTCTATCTCAAAGATCACCTGATCTTCAAGCAAACACTTATAAAGCATTTTAAGGTTTTCAGGGAATTTAAGTCCCTGATTTATAAGTACATCGAAATCAACTTCGGTAAATAAAGCTTGTCGTGTTGGTTTTAAATGGCCGGAGGTGGTGCTATCTCTGGTCCTTTTTACCTGAATTGGTTGGAAACCGCTTTCAGAAATGGAGGCGGTTTTTTACTTTTTAAAAGTGAACTATAATTACCGATAAAGGCAAGGCTCATTATAGTGAATTTGGGCAATATGAATTCGGGAAAATGTAAACCTTCGAAAACGTTTTATTAATTTAATATAACCTGATACCGATCATTTTTCAAAGCTGTTATAGCACGTAATTTTGTGTTACCAAAAGCAGGAAAAAAATGAAAACGACAACGCCACTTACCGACCTTGAGATTGCCCAAAAAATAGAATTAAAACCTATTACGGAAATTGCCCGAAAACTAGGACTTGATTCCGAAGAAATTGAAATGTACGGGAAGTATAAAGCCAAGCTTCCGCTTTCCAGGATTGATAAGGAAAAGGTGAAGAACAGCAACCTGATCCTGGTTTCAGCTATCTCCCCAACGCCGGCAGGTGAAGGTAAAACAACTGTTTCCATTGGGCTTTCGGAGGCCTTGAACCGCCTTGGAAAGAAAACCACTGTAGTTTTGCGTGAACCCTCTTTAGGTCCGGTGTTTGGAATTAAAGGAGGCGCTACCGGAGGAGGTTTCTCCCAGGTGCTACCAATGGAAGATATCAATCTTCATTTTACAGGGGATTTTTCGGCAATTGAAAAGGCACACAACCTGCTTGCTGCTTTAGTTGACAATAATATTCAGTCAAAAACCAACAACCTGGGAATAGACCCCCGTACTGTTACTTTAAAAAGAGTGATGGATGTGAATGACCGTTCCCTGCGCAATATTGTTATAGGTCTGGGAGGAACAGGTTCTGGAATCCCACGGGAAAGTGGTTTTGATATTACCGCAGCTTCAGAGATCATGGCGATCATGTGCCTTACAGAAAACCTGGACGATCTAAAGGGACGTTTAGGAAATATTTTTATTGGTTATACATTTAAGAAAAAACCAATTTATGCCCGCGATCTTAATGCCGAAGGTGCTATGGCCACTTTGCTCAAGGATGCGCTTAAGCCTAACCTGGTACAAACCATTGAAGGAAATCCTGCAATTATTCACCTGGGACCTTTTGCAAATATCGCGCAGGGGACAAATTCAGTAATCGCTACCCGAATGGGGATGAGTCTTTCAGATTATACAGTGACTGAGGCTGGTTTTGGATTTGATCTTGGAGCAGAAAAATTTCTCGATATCAAATGTCAGAGTGCAGGGCTTGCCCCTAAGGTAGTTGTCATGACTACCACAATAAGGGCCCTCAAATACCACGGGGGAGCAGCTTTAAATTCACTTACTATTCCTAATGTAGATGCCTTGATAAAAGGGCTACCCAATCTGGAAAAACACCTGGAAAATGCAAAATTATATAACATTACCCCGGTTATCGCCATAAATAAGTTCTACAGCGATAGCGATGAGGAGATACAGGTTATTTTTGATCTTGCCAGGAAACTTAATGTGAAAGTGGCCCTTTCTAATGGTTGGGCCAAAGGAGGAGAAGGAGCTCTTGACCTCGCTTCCAAAGTGCTAAAAGCTATTGAAGAAAATAATTCAGATTTTAAACCCCTTTACCGATGGGAGCAGGATGTTGTGACCAAAATCGAAACTGTGGCAAAAAAGATATATGGTGCAGAAAAAGTGGAGTTCTCTCCAAAAGCAAAACGAGATCTTAAGACTATTTTAAATCTGGGTCTGGAAGAGTTACCGGTTTGTATTGCCAAGACCCAAAAATCTTTGTCTGATGATCCTCTTCTTTTAGGAAGACCAACAGGATTCACTCTTAATGTGAGAGAAATTGAAATAGCTGCCGGTGCCGGATTTCTTATCCCTATAACCGGAGATATGATGCGAATGCCAGGATTACCAGCATATCCTGCTTCAGAAAATATAACAGTAGATTTGGAGGGAAATATTTCGGGGCTAATTTAAGGGCAAGATCTATTTTCTTCCAAATAAAAAAGAACCTTCCGGGAATTCCCGGAAGGTTTTGATTTTAAGAATTCTGCTTATCCTGAAGATCTCATAAATAATTTCCGGACTTTAATTTACGATTGTATTTTCTAAATTCTCCAGATATTATATACCAATATACTTTTGTTGGTCTTTCCGAAGATATAGGTCCATCATTCCACACTTGCTGAAAAAAACTGTCTGAATACTATAGATAATGGCGAAATACGAAAAGCATACAGGAAATTCATTGAAGGGATCGAAAAAACTTTAAACTTCATAAATACTTCTATTTATAATTATCTATCTGGAGAAACTGAAAAAATAATTCAGATTGATAGCTAAGATATGCACCGTATTAACAGTTATCACAAATAACGGATAGCCTTTTTAAAGTAAATATAATCCGACATACCCTATGAAAAGCAGTGCTTAACCCAGTTTTAAATCGAATCCCGATAACTAAAAGGGGTGCTCTTGCAAGGTTGATTGTGACAATCAACCTTGCAATTTCACACTATCTTTATATGATGCGTTAAATTTAATATATTATTAAAAAACATTATCATGAAAAAACACTTAGAAACAGCAAAAGCCTTCAATCTAAAAGAACTTATAACTTATTCGGACGGATCAACTGTGAGTAAGATACTATCCAAAAATTCAAATGGGAATACTACTCTTTTTGCTTTTGATAAAGAGCAGGAACTCAGTGAACATACCGCTCCATTTGATGCAACAGCCATTATCATTGATGGAAAATGTGAGATAACTATTAAGGATGAAAAGTATGAGCTTAAAGAAGGCGAGATGATTATTATGCCGGCTAATGTGCCACATGCTTTAACAGCTCCTGAACCTTTCAAAATGCTTTTGATCATGATCAAAGAATAGTTTGCAAAGTTAAAATGATTCCCGGGAAAAAGTTCGCAGATATATAGACAGGAAACTGAAATCGAGTTAGGAGATTTTGGATATAATGATAAACCGGAAAAGTTCAGGATTGTACTCTGAAAGACTTTGAGCCGCACCTCATTCCTTTTAAATCTTCGCCCAGACGAAGGCCTAATCCTGAACCTGCCAAAAGCTCAGGGTTTTCACTTTAAAGCCTTTTTGCTGAAAACATCGTCCTCTGTCTAATTTTTACATTCTGAATAGACGTCCCGAATGGTAATATTTAGATCATTCAGAGGTATTTAATAAAATTTTGGGAAGACTGAAATGTTTGGCTCGTTTCAGGACTTTTATATTAGTATTTTCTAAAGCACTCGATGTAAGCTTATTGAGAAATCAATGAAACCATCAAAATCAGGAGATGTATAAAATGCTCAAATGCCGGAAATAGTATCTCTGAAAAACTACCTAAGCTGATGAAAAAGAGTACAATTTTATTAATTGTGGGCTTTGTTTTATTATGGAACTCTGGTTTTATAGGTGCTGAGTACGGATTGCCTTTTACAGGACCATTTACTTTAATATTCTGGAGATATCTTGCAGTAACCGCTTTAATAGCCTTATATCTAATAATAAGAAGAAGGCTTAAATGGCTCGGTTTGAAGGTGATATCCTTGAATATGCTAATAGGTTTTCTAGCCCATGGGGTATGGCTTACCTGCGTATTACTGGCCCTGGATAATAAGGTCCCGGCGGGAATTGTGGCGCTCGTTGTAGCCTTACAACCCCTGGCAACCGGAGCTCTTTCCGGTTATGTTACCAGGGAAGAAACAAATAAATACCAATGGTGGGGACTAATATTAGGATTTATAGGTGTGGTAATAACTGTGGCCTTTCGAATAGATTTTAGCAGTTCGAGCTCAGTTTTTGGTTATCTAATTCCTTTAGGATCGGTTATAGGGATTACCATTGCTACTTTAATTCAGCGAAGGATGGAAATAAACGATGAGAAGGAAAAATTACCACTTGACCAGAGCCTCTTTTATCAAAGCCTTGCCACAATGCTGGCTTTAGCTTTTCCCGCCATTTTTGTGGAAAAGCTAGCTACAGACTGGGTGCCTGAATTTATTTATGCAATGACCTGGCTGATTTTAGCTGTTTCCCTGGGGGCCTATCTTTTAATGTGGAGATTAATTGAGCGGCTTGATGCTACCCGGGTAGCAAGTTTATTTTATCTGGGCCCGCCGGTAACTATGTTAATGGCTTGGTTGACTTTTGGTGATAAAATTAATATAACGGATGTCGGTGGAATTGCTGTAGTATCCTTTGGGATTTTATTAACCCAGAAAAAATAGGTGTCCCTGAATTTAAGGAATCGATAAAATAAACAGTATGTATTTTTTAACGGCAATTAGTTTGCCTTAAAATCCCTATAATTTACAAGCGTAAATTCTCCCGGAAATACCAGAGATATTCTTTATATTTAAGTGTTATAATGAGATGTGCTTAATACTAAAAAGACAGGCTCCAACCGGCAACCGAAATGAAGTTAGAAGATTTTGGATATAATGATAAACTGGAAAAGTTCAGGGTTGAGAATAATCTTAAAGACTTTGAAGTTGGAAGAGTCGTTTCAGAACATAAAGAAAGATATATTGTAAAAACTGAAAAGGGGGAACTGGAAGCCGAGATAACAGGGAATTTACGATTTTCATCAAATACTCGTGAAGACTTTCCGGCGGTCGGGGATTGGGTCGCTTTAACCCAATATGATTCAGGTTTTTCCCTAATACATAAAGTATTACCAAGATCCTCAATGATTTCAAGACAGAATGTTGGTCAGGCCGGGGAGAAGCAAATTATTGCGACAAATATTGATTACGCCTTAATAGTGCAGGCTGCAGACAGGGATTTTAATATCAACAGACTTGAAAGATACCTGACCATTTGTAATTCCTCAAAAGTTAGCCCTGTTATAGTGCTCACTAAGATTGATTTAATTGATGAGCTTCGACTTTCTGAGATATTGGAGAAAATAAAAGTCCGGATTAATAATGTGCCGATAATTGCAATAAGCAACAAATCCCAGGATGGATACGATAAAATAAAAGCGATCATTGAGAAAGCTAAAACATATTGTATGCTGGGTTCTTCGGGCGTTGGAAAATCCACTCTTTTAAACAGGCTTTCCGGCAAGACTATAATGCAAACAAATACAATAAGCCAGAGTACAAATAAAGGGAGACATGTTACCAGTCACAGGCAATTGGTTATTCTCGAAAACGGAGGTATATTAATTGACAATCCCGGGATGAGAGAAGTGGGGATTGCCGATTCAACAGGCGGCCTGGAAATCACTTTCGACAGGATTTTCAGACTTTCTCATAATTGTAAATTCAAAGATTGTACCCACACCAATGAGATTGGATGTGCAGTTCTTGAAGCCCTTGAAAAAGGAGAAATCGAGAAAGCTTCGTACGAAAATTACCTAAAAATGGAAAGAGAGAAAACTCATTTTGAATCTACCATTGCAGAGAAACGAAAAAAAGACAAAGCATTTGGTAAAAGGCTAAAGGACTATAAAAAAGACAGGAATAAAAAAAAGTATTAAGATAGACGGAGTGCGCCTCTCATAATTCCAGTTGAGTGAAATCATCATATAAGATCCAGGCTTCTAGAAATCCGGGATTTTTTTGACTTTATTCAGCTTAGACTTTCCAAATGCTATTAGCAATAACCCAAGAGTGGTTATAAGCCCCCCGATTAAAGCAATGGTATCAGGGAACTTACCAAAATATAGATAAGCCCCAAATAAAACAAAAAGCCCCTTTGAACTGTTGATAATAGCCTTTTGGGATAGTGGTATATACTGTAAAGCCAGATATCCTGCAATAACCGTTAAAAATGGTCCCAGGGAAGCACCTATGAAAATATTCAACAAGGGTTTAGAGCTTATTATTAAAGGTTCTTTTGTATATACCAGCGCCATAATAGAAAATATTAGTAAAAACAAACTACGGTTGGTGGTCAATATTATTGGATTGATGTTCTTGATGTTCTTTTTAATAATCACGGAACTAACGGCTGTAAATACGCTGGAATACAGCACATATTGAGTGCCATCAATAAACATATCACTGATAGAGGTATTGCCTTTATAACTTATAATAAATGCACCCATTATTGCAAGCGCCATTCCTATAAACTCTTTTCGGTTAAAACGTTCCTTCAATAGGAAAAAGCCCAGTGTGATAACAAAAACAGGGGATACATTACCAATAAACGAGGTGATTGCAGGATTGGATATCGTATTTATGGCCTTGAAGAAGAAATAAGTTCCTGCAACCTCAATAAGACCAAGCACCAAAAGGATGCCCAGGTTTCTTTTGGCAAATTGTCTTATTGACCTATAGGTTCTTTGTGTACAGCCGTAAAAAAATATCCAGGTTAGCCCAATTGCAAACCAATAAACCCCAAATTGAGGCAGGCTGATCTCCATAAGAGCAGCTTTACTAAATATATAAACGTTGGATACTGCAATTACAGAAACAAAAGCCAGTAAAACACCTTTTAATTTACCTGATATTTTCACGGTATAAAGTTAACATCTTCCCAATTAGGTATAAGCAACAATTGTTGCTAAGTGGTTTAGAATCCCTGTTTCCTGAGCTTGTGTATGTATGGTTATTGAGTTGATAAAAAAAGCAGCTCACACTTAAATTTCATTCGCCTAAATACGAATGGAAACATATTGACGTTATTAGTTAATAAAACACAAAAAAATGAAAAAAGCCTTGTTATTGGTAATTCTGCTCTTAAATTTAAGTACTGCCTTCTCCCAGGAATGGGAGACAGATTTTGAAAAGGCAAAAGAACTTGCCACTGAAGAAAATATACCAATTGTGTTGGTGTTCCAGGGTTCAGACTGGTGTGCTCCCTGCATCAAATTAGATCGGGAAATATGGAGTACAGAAGTCTTTAAAGATTATGCGCTAGATAATTACATCATGCTGCAGGCAGATTTTCCTCGAAAAAAGAAAAATGCTTTATCAGAAACTCAAAGTAAAGCCAATGCGAAATTAGCAGAAACCTACAACAGGAATGGCATATTTCCGTTTGTGGTTGTCCTCGATTCAGAGGGGAAAGTACTTGGGAAAACCGGCTATAAAAAATCAACTCCCGAAAATTATATTAAGGAGCTAAATGCATTAATAGAATAATTTGAAAGGTCTCATCACCACCTTACTTATACTGTTTTCAGTGACAGTTATGGCACAACAGCCATATAAGCGAACGCTTAAATTAATGGGCAGTCGTTTTGATATTACAGTGGTAGCAAATGATTCTACTTCTGCAAATAAACATATAGATACTGCGGTAGCTGAAATATCAAGAATAGAAAAACTCATTTCTTCCTGGGATGCCAATTCACAAACTTCTGAGATCAATAGAAATTCGGGAGTGAACCCCGTAAAAGTAGACGCTGAATTATTCGAATTGATTGAGCGCTCTATTAAGCTCTCCCAATTAACCGATGGTGCTTTTGATATTACTTATGCCTCAATGGATAAAATTTGGAAATTTGATGGCAGCATGACCCTAATGCCTTCAGAAAAGGAAATAAAGGCATCTGTAGCAAAAGTCGGTTTCCGGAACATCGTTCTGGATCGAGAAAACAAAACTGTATTTCTAAAACTCGAAGGAATGAAAATCGGTTTTGGAGCAATAGGAAAAGGCTATGCAGCCGATAAAGCAAAAGCACTGCTTATTTCTAAAGGAATGCCAGCCGGAATTATAAATGCTTCCGGTGATATGAATACCTGGGGGAAACAACCCAACGGGAAAGAATGGAAGGTTGCCATTACCAACCCTATGGACAAAAACAAGGTGTTTGCTCTGTTACCTGTTACTAATGGAGCAGTAGTAACTTCAGGCGATTACGAGAAATATGTCAATTTACAGGGGAAAAGATATACACATATTATTGACCCCCGAACAGGCTACCCGGCAAGCGGAATTATTAGTGTAACCGTCTTCGCGCCAAAGGCAGAGCTTGCAGATGCTCTTGCGACCTCTGTTTTTGTTATGGGGAAGGAAGCCGGATTAGATCGCATCAATCAATTACCCGGAATTGAGTGTATTATAATAGATGATAGAGGGAATATCACTAAGTCAAAGAATATTGAAATTGATAAACTATGATGAAAAAGTTTATAACTGCTGTCTTGATAACTACTTTTTTTAGTAGTTGTGCGGTGGTAAAGGAATATGAAAAAGTAAACATAAATGATCCGGATATGGCACTTTCAGAAAAGAAAATAGATCGCAACCTCACTACCGCACATTCCTATCGGGAGGCGGCCGTAGGTGCAAATGGAGGGAAAACCGGAGGCGGCTGTGGCTGTAATTAAGATGACAACTATTTTGAAAAATATCCTGTTTTTTATAGGGGTGTTCGCTTTTGCGAATGCCTACTCTCAAACAACTCCAGACTCCACTAAGGTTTACAAAAAACGTGTGCTTGAAACTACCGAAGTAGATTTTCTAACCAGCTATTATACCCAGGATGGTGACAACGCTGCTGTTAGTGGGGGTGTTGGCACAGAAGAGTTAACAGATGTTACCGGAGCTTTTGTGGTTTCCATTCCTTTAAATGATGATGATGTGTTGACCATTGATGCCGGAGTTTCTGCATATACCTCTGCTTCCTCAAGTAACATAGATCCTTTTGATGATGGCCCGGCAGATCCTTTTCAGGCATCCTCTGGAGCCTCAAGCGGAGACCTTTGGGCAAACATGACAGGAAGTTACAGTCATAGCTCAGATGATAGAAACGATATCTGGTCTGCAAAACTATCGGTATCTTCGGAATACGATTATTTTTCTATTGGAGTTGGTGGTAGTTATACTAAACTTTTTAATGAAAAGAACACTGAGTTTAGTATAAATGGAAACGTCTATTTAGACACCTGGAATACTATCTATCCAATGGAATTGAGACCTTTTGGAGAAGGCGGGGATGGGCTTAACAATCGATTGTTTGCACAAAACACTATCACAGGGAATACTAACTATAATCCCTTATTTATTGAATTTGATGAGGAGGGACGTAATTCGTATTCGTTGGGCCTGGGATTCTCACAAATACTCCATAAAAACCTTCAGGGCTCATTGGCGATAGATTTTGTGCAACAAGAAGGATTGTTATCTACTCCTTTTCAAAGAGTATATTTTGCGGATGTAGCAGATTCATTTATTGATAATTTTCAACTTGCCGATGCCGTTGAACGCTTACCTGATTCAAGGTTTAAAATAGCGGTAGGCGGTCGTTTAAATTGGTATCTCAATGAATTTTTCACGATGAGAACTTTTTATCGTTATTACTCTGATGATTGGGGGATTACTTCCCATACAGCCAGTGTTGAAGTTCCTGTAAAGATCACAGATAAGTTTACCTTGTATCCCTCATACAGATTTTATAACCAAACAGCGGCAGACTACTTTAGACCTTATGAAAGCGTCCTGTCTACAGATGAATATTACACTTCTGATTATGACCTTTCGGAATACTCTGCAAATCAATTTGGATTTGGAGCTTCCTACACCGATATTTTCACCAAAACACACATCTGGAAATTTGGTCTAAAAAGTGTAGATCTGAAGTTCTATAAATATGATAGAGACACTACTTTTAGTTCTAAAATTATTACAGCCGGCTTTAAATTTCTGATGGACTAACGAAAAATATGTTTGTGGCGGGATAAGCTGCTCTCTCAAAATCAATTTAAAAGCACTGGGCAAAGTCTTTAGACTTCCAAATCAGTTTGTGGTTTCTTACACCAAAAAATCACCTTATAATTAACAGCATCAGACATTATCTGTCTTCCTAATCGTGTAAAACAAAAATAGGCAATCTGTTGGGGGCCGTTAAATAGAATCCATGCTTAGAATGCATGAGGTGACTGCAAATTTGAATATTCTTCGCCAGGAGGCTGATTACATCAAATTCCTTCTGAACTTCCATCCAAATGCTCTTGTCGTAACTTTCCACGTCATTTAACTTAAAAAAGTCTATCTGCATCTGGTCAAGACTTTCAAAAGCAGAAGTGCTTAAGGATCTCTGATCAGGAGCGATCCTATTTCCTAATTCCCAAACACTAAGTTGAGTATTATTCAAATATTTACTCTCTTTTAAAAACTGTAGGTTTTTACTATGCAGGGAAACTGAAGTATCTATCGGCATTAGAATTCTTTGGATCTCCCTGAATTGAACATCCTCGGGTACGGCTAAAATATTACACTTAATTTTGGATATAATCTCAAAGGTGTGATCACCAAGAATCGTAGCATGTCGCATATCTTTTCCCACCGCACCCATAACCAGAAGATCGATTTTATTTTTAACCAAAAAGTCCCGGGTCGTATTTACCAAATTATCTTCTGAATAATGACCGTTTACGCAGTGTGGTCTGTCAAGCGAACGCTCTCTCAGCTTATCGACTCGTTCCTGTAGTCTTGCCTTTGTTGCTGTTCTCTTCCTTTCCTTTTCCTCTTCAGATGCATCCGGGTCTGGTACGTAGATGTTTAATAAGATAAAAGAAACCTTTTCTTCCCTAAGTAGGTCCATAGCATAATGAGTAGCATTAATCGCAACCTCCGAAAAGTCTGAAAGTAATAAAACGTTCATTTTATTTGTTTAAAAGCACAAACTTAACATAATCGTTGTCAAATTAATATGATTATGATCAGGTCGGTTTTTCTGAAAGAAAAAATTATCCGGCTGCGAAAAATTTTGAGACTTTGAGTTTATCAGAGTTGTTTTTTCGAGGAGATCATTGAAGTTCCCATACTTCCATTTCAAAATTGTATGAGAAAATTCTACCTGCCAGGGATTAATGCCAGACTTAGCCATATCACGCCCAGAACCAGCCTGCTTAATACAGCTTTTGGTTTAGCAACCTTAGATTTCAACAGATATACTGAATACGATCAACCCGTTTGGGATGATCGTTTTAAGCTAAAGATCCGGTTTATTTTATCAAATGACATTTTGTCTCTAAATATTATAAAGCTTACTTTTACACCGGTAGGAAAAATAAGCAATTCTTCTCCTTCCTAAAGACAACTCCGCCATAAAACCTGATGCAGGTTTATGCCGTACCAGCAGTATTATTTTTTATGCTGAATTATATTTTCAACGGTTTCTATTCAGGATGTTTAAACTGATTTTACCTGAAAAAATATGGTTATTACAAATTAAAATTTTTTGTGATTCAGATTAAATCTAACCCGTTTCAAACACTATAATGGGTCTTAAATGAGGAAGAAATTTCACTCGTATGGATAAAGAAATAAAAGAGAGAAAAGTTCTGAAATATAATGATTACGATCAGTGTAACCCAAAATAATTATCAATCGGCTGCCGATAAACAAATCTTATATGTAGCTTGTGCCCAGGCCTCGCCTGAACTTATTTATTATAAAGAAGCTTCAGAATTTCTAAAAACTAATCTCTGATTATTTCAACATAAAATTCCGAAGAAAAACTGATTAGCTCCAAAAAAAACCACCACAAACTTTCAGAAAAAGCACATACAATTATGAGTCATGTATTAAAAGGAGAGAAAGATTTTCAATCCAGCCACTCTGTTGAAAACAAGGCCCTGAGAATAAATCTAAATAAAAATATCTACGGCACATTTGCCGAAATAGGGGCGGGCCAGGAAACGGTGCGTAATTTTTTTAGAGCAGGAGGGGCCTCCGGGACCATAGCCAAAACCATTAGCGCTTACGATAAGGATTTTAGTGACGCCATTTATGGACGAGAACCTCAGGGCCGCTACGTTACCGAGGCCAGACTAAAAGATATGCTCAATTTTGAAACCCGGCTTATTGAAGAGCTAATTTCAAAAGAAAAACATCCAAATAAGATTTTCTTTAGCTATGCCAATACGGTTGCTACCATAGATTTCGCCAAGAAATATAAAGGCCACGGTTGGGTGGGAATTAAATTTCAAACCGAACCGGGAGGAGCCTATAATCAAATTATTATTCACATTCAGTTTCAGGAAAACAATGCCATACAACAGCAAAACACTCTAGGATTAATGGGGGTAAACCTTATTTATGGGGCCTTTTATTATCACGATAATCCAAAGAAACTTTTAAAGAGTCTCTACGATCATATCGATGTGGATAAGGTTGAGATTGATGCCATTAACTTTCACGGGCCTGCTTTTAGCGCTGTAGATAACCGTTTACTGAGCCTGGAATTACTTCGGAAAGGGATCACCGAAGCGGTAATGTTTAATGCCGATGCCAATAATGTACTACCCGCCACCGTGCTTTATAAAAAGAATATACTAACCTTAAGAGGAAGTTTCAGGCCGGTGACCAAGGTTAATATGAACATGTATGAAGAGTCTTTAAAGTTGTTTTTAAAGGAAAGGAAAGTTGACCCGGAAAATACCACGGTGATCTTCGAAATGACTTTAAACAACCTTAAGGCCGAAGGCGATATCGATGAGAAAGACTTTCTGGACCGGGCGCGCTTACTTTGTGCTATGGGGCATACGGTGATGATCTCTAATTTTCAGGAGTATTATAAAGTGGTGGAATATTTCTCCCAACACACCAAAGCACAAATGGGCCTCGCAATGGGGGTGAATACGCTCACCGATATTTTTGAGGCCAAATATTACACACATCTTAGCGGTGGCATTCTGGAAGCCTTCGGAAAACTGTTCTTTAAGAATTTGAAGATCTACTTATATCCTTTAAAAGAGGGGGATATAATTCTGAATTCTGATAATCTCAAGGTGGAAAAAGGGATGAAAGAATTATACAAGTTCTTTAAAGACAACGGTAGAGTAGTCGATATCGAAAACTACCAACCTGAAATCCTTGATATTTTCTCAAGAGAAGTACATAAAATGATCAGGGAAGGGGAAGAAGGTTGGGAAAAGTCCTTACCTGAACAAACTTCCAAAATGATCCTGGAGGAGAAATTGTTTCAAACTTCGTAATCCTGATTACCAAGACTTATGAAAACAGAAAAGCCAGAAGAAGAACTGATGCGATAAAGAAAATATAAACCCAGTAAGTTTGGATGCCTGATTTTGAAGATTTCATAAATCACTGTTTTATAAATGGACTTAAATTTAGAGAAAGTTAATTAATTCCAAAATCCTATGTAAGTCTTTGTTTCTTATTGCCGAAATTCTCTTTTAGGCAGTCCGGTCCGGGAATTATTGAAAAGTATGGTGGAAACTGAGGGATGTTAACCCCTTTAAATGCTGGGAAGGAAACCTCTTTCATATTTTAAAAATATCTGATAAAATTAAAGCAAGTTTCGGACTACCTCAAAAAAAATCACCCCCGGAGCTGTATCCGGGTGAAAATCAAGTGCGTGTCTCACCGGTAACCGACCGGGTTTAAATTTGAATGCTGCTTATCGCACATTCAGAAAAACGGTCACAAAGATGATCACAAAAACTACAATACCTATGGCGGTAAGTTCCTTGTAATGTCTTTTGATCCAGTTAAGGGGTGTAAAGTTCTGATCCATATCTTCTGTTTTTACAGTAGATCGGTTCAAGGAATTTGGGTAGAGTATAAATTAATGAAATTTAACATCTAAAAAACTGGGGGAAAACCCTCGGTTTTGAAAAATCCTTCCCAGCTTTCCTAAAGTTACATCTCCAGCCATTGCCTTAAAGCGGCAACTATTTTACTGCTTATTATTTTAGCCTTTTCTATTGCCTTGATGTTTATAATGAGCTGCCGGTTAAAACTTTTGCTGTTCATACTTTCATATATAGCGATTGCCCTGGATAGTTTCTCCTTCTTAAAAGGTTTTAGCAAATAATCAATGCTGTTTGTCTAAAAGGTTCCAAGCTCTCTTCAGTAACAAAAAGTAAAAAATAAATAGCTTTTTTATGGAATTTATGGTTTTTGAATATTAAAGGTTCATCCATCTGAAACCAGTTTCAGGTAATTTCAAGAAATTCCTTTCTATTTCATCGCCCTCATATCCCATTTCACCCAGCTATTTTCCTACTTCAGCAGAATCTACTTCTCAAACGCCCTGTTTCCCTTCATCTTTGAGGTATCAAACGAGTTTTAATGCTTTAAAGATCAAAGTGATGAAGTTGTATCGAAATTTATTTTTTAGTTTATGTTTATTAGTTAGTCAATTTGTGTTAGCACAGGAGGGGATTTCCGGCAGGCTCGAAGACCAGAAGGAAGAAACTGTACCTTTTGCAACGGTCTCTGTAATTAAACTGCCGGATTCCACCCTGGTAACCGGAACTACCTCTGATATTGAGGGTAATTTTATTTTAAAACCTTCAGAAAAAGGAGAATATGTATTGAAATTTTCAGCCATTGGTTATGCCGATAATTTTTCTGATGAGCTCAAAGTGTCAGGTCCCAATTTCAATTACGATCTGGGGGTTATCCTGCTTTCTGAAGAAACCACTATGCTCGATGAGGTGATGCTGAAAAGCTGGAAACCCAGAATGAAAGTGGAAAACGGGAATGTGACCATGGAAGTGGAAGGAACTACGCTTGCCGCCGGGAATAACGCTTACGAAATGCTGGTAAGAGCGCCGGGAGTCTCGGCCGATCAGAACGGGGATTTTCAGCTAAACGGAAGAAGCGGAGTGTCAGTAATGCTGGATGGACGACTTACCTATCTAAGCCAGGAAGACCTGAAAAACCTGTTGGAATCCATGCCCGCAGAAAACATTAAAAGCATCGAAGTGATGAATAACCCGCCCTCAAAATACGACGCAGAGGGCAGCGCGGGAATGCTCAACATCAATCTAAAAAAGAACGGCTTGTCCGGCTTTAACGGGAGTATTTACGCCGGTTATACCAAAGGAGAGCCAAATCTTTTTAACAGTGGTGCTAATCTTAGTTTCAACAAAGGAAAATGGTCCAGTTTCATCAATCTGGACGTTTCAGAGCAGGGGTTGGTTCGCGATGCCGAAATGGAGCGTATCTATCCCGAAGGAGGTGCTATCGCCAGGACCAGGCAGCAGGGCCGTCAGGAATATATAAAATTGGTGCCTTCTCTGATGGCGGGAACCGATGTGGAATTAAACGAAACTCATAGCCTGGGTGCGATGGCGCAGTTTAGCTATACTCAAAAAGATGATGAATGGATTACCGACTCTGAGTTGTTTGATGCCGGAACTAATAAATTGGCCGATATCGCTTCAGAAAACTATAAAACTGAAGATGTCTATAACGGTAGGATCAATTTTCACTACAAAATCAACCTGGATAGCCTGGGAACCAATATTTCTACCGATCTGGATTATGCTTTTTTGAAAAAGGATATCTATTCAGAGTTCTATAATGACTATTCTTTTCCTGATGCCGATTCTAAAAATGAGATCCTTTTTAACGATTCTTTTTCTAATTACGATATATATGCCGGGAAGATAGACTTTAATATGCCGTTTCGCAATGGAGGAAATTTTGATGCCGGAATTAAGGCAAGTAAGGTAATCTCGAAATCAAACCTGGATTTTTATCTGGATGAGGATGGCGAAAGGGTTTTTCAATCTCAGAATAGCGATAGTTTCAACTATGAGGAAGAGATCTACGCGGCCTATGCCAGTTACTCTAAAAAAATTAACGATACCTGGAGCCTGAATGCCGGACTAAGATTGGAGCAGACCAACGGACTGGGGATTTCAGCTTCTATGGAGGAGGAAAATAAAAGTGATTATTTTGAACTTTTTCCTAACCTGCAACTAAACCAGCGGGTAAGTGACAATTATAAACTTACTTATTCCTATAACCGAAGGATCAAACGCCCGGCCTACGACAGGTTGAATCCTTTTATGTTTTTTGTAGATCCTTATAATATCGTGGTAGGAAACCCTGATTTGAGGCCGCAGTTTGCTAACTCATTTAGTATTAACCAGAATTTCTTCGGAAAATATAATCTGAACCTGCAGTATGAAAGCATAGACGATTATAACACCGAAATCTTTTATCTGGACCAGGAAACAGGCATCACCCGGATTACCGGAGGGAATATCGATAATTACACTTCTTATATGGCCAGCCTCCTGGCGCCGGTAGAAATAGCTTCCTTCTGGAATACTAATAACACTATGGTCTTGAACTATCAGGATAATAATACCAGAATTGATGGGATTAATGTGGTGAATGAATCTCTGTTCTACCTGTTGCAATCCAACCATCAAATCAATCTTCCTGCTGATTTTAAACTCGAATTGAATGCCACCCTTCAGGGGCCAACCACAGTAGGGATCTATTTTATAGAAGCTCAGCAATGGTTAGACGGGGGGATTAAACGAAGCTTTATGGATGATAAGCTGGACGTAAGCCTGAGATTTACCGATATCTTCCGAAGCCAGGATCTTCAGATCACTTCTGAAATTGGGCAAAGCCAATTCAATATAGATCAGTATTTTAATCAACAGGCAGTAAGTTTAAACCTGCGCTATAACTTCAGCAAAGGTAACAGCAAAAAGAAAACCCACTCTACAGATGCTCTGGAAGAAATGGGTAGGGCAGGGGCTAATTAAGCCTTTCTTCCTGATACAACTATCATCCCGATCCCGGGTGTTTGATCCCGGGGTCTTTTTGTAACAAGACGTTTTTTCGAAGGTCTTTAAAATGGAGGTTTAAAAATTGGCGGGGGTTATCGTCCCGTATAAAATCACTCAAAGAATGTTTTATCATCATCCAAGGTTAATTCTTCTAAAAAATAAACTTAAAACTACTGTTTTTGTTTTGTTTATACTTTTTGCGGCGTGTAAGACTCCTGAAAAAAGAAGTGATCTCATAGCCCTTTCTAATTTTAAAATCCTGAATTTGGCGGATGAAACAGTACTCAGAAATGAGGTGGTACTGCTAAAGGAAGATTCAATTTTTGAAATTCTTTCAGAGGAAGAATTCAAGAAAAATTATATCCTTCCCGATTCAGCCATTGTTAACGGAAAAGGGAAATACCTCATGCCGTCTTTAGTGGAAATGCATGCCCATTTTCAGCCCAGGAACCCACATCATAAAAGATATTTACAACAATATTTAAGTTACGGAATTACGCAAATTCGGGTAATGGCAGGTAATGAAGACTTGCTCTCTTGGAAAGATAGTATTGCACAAAACCTAATTATGGGACCCGATTTGAAAGTGGCAGGGCCTTTAATTGATGGCGAAAAACCACTATGGGGCAAATTTCATGATGGTCCAGTGATTACTAATACAGGCCATGCAGATAGTCTCATTTCTGAAATAAAAGCAAAAGGCTATGACCTGGTAAAACTTTACGAAAGACTTCCAGCAAAGGTATATTTTGAATTTATTGAGGCCGCCAAAAAGCAGGAGATGCGGGTGGCAGCACATATTCCATTCGAAGTTTTGACCAGCGCTAAAACTGAAGAGGTATTTAATACTAATTCCCCTTCTTTTGAACATTTTAAAAATTTCGGGCCTTTGGTTACCAAAAATGAGGTTGAAAAAATAGCTCAACCAGAAGATCATATTTATTATGGCTACCGGTTGGCGGAAGATCCCGACCTACAGAAAATTTATGAGGTAGTTAAGGAAATTAAACAAAATCAGGTCTGGACCAGTCCTACTGCAGTTTTGTGGAAAAACAGCAGCGATAGCGCAAGGATCGCGGCCATAATGAAAACTGAGGCTTATAAAGGTCTTGATGAAGGAATGAAAAATTGGTGGAGATCAACTATTGAGAATCAGAGCAGAAATATGGTGCTGAACCGCCTTAACGAACTTTTTTTAAAGGAGATGGCTCGCCAGGAAGTAAAATTATTGGTAGGAACCGATTTTCCTAACCCTTTTTTAATTCCCGGCTATGCTGTGCACCAGGAAATACATAATCTTGTGGATATGGGATTTAGCAATTTAGAAGCGCTGCGGGCGGCAACTATTTATCCGGCGCAGTATTGGGAAGAGAAAGATCCCGCACCTTATTTCACACAAGGAAGATTAGCCAATTTTCTTATTCTGAATAAAAATCCATTAGAACACATTGAAAATACCTTTAGCATTCATCGAGTGGTGAAAAAAGGTGAATTTTTTTCACCAAAAACCCTGCGGGAATAAATTTATCATATCAATCAAAGGAAGCAAAAAGAAAACCCGTTCTACAGATGTTCTGGAAGAAATGGACAGGGCGGGGGTTAAATAAGCCTTTCTTCCTGATACAATTATCATCCAGAATCTTCATATGAAAGCACGAGTACTTTTAGTTTTTGGCTAATCCCCTGCAAATTTTTCAGGAAATATTTTATCTTCAAAAGAAAAAATGGAAAAGAAAGTCCTGGAATTTGCCCGGAAAGCCCACGGGACTCAGCAGCGAAAATATTCCGAAGAAGCTTATATAGAACATCCCATCCGTGTGGCGGGACTGGTAAAAAGCGTCACCCACACTTCTGAGATGATCTGCGCGGCCTACCTGCATGATGTGGTGGAAGATACTCCGGTCTCCCTGCAGGATATTGAGAGGAAGTTCGGGCGAAAGACTGCTAGTCTGGTGGAGGAGCTAACCGATGAATACGAAAAGAAGAATCACCCTCATCTCAACCGTCGCCAACGCAAGCAGAAAGAGGTAGAGCGACAAGCCGGGATGAGCCCGGAGGCCAAGACTATCAAACTTGCAGATGTGATAGACAACACCCGCGATATCCTTAAAAACGACCCCGGCTTTGCCCGAAAATATATTCCGGAGATGGAAGCCCTCACCGAAGCTTTACAGGGTGGGGATTTTAAGTTGCTTATGAGAGCCTGCTTTGAAGTGCAACGCGGGATCATTCAATTGAGAAAGCCCTGAGAATACCATCTCCCCAAAGATCTTTTTCTTGCGCCATAATTTGTCGGTATTAAGCCTTAAATTTAAGGGTGATTGAAAAAGCAATTCTTTAAATATATAAAACCTGAATTATGAATATTCTATACCTGCACGGACTCGGGAGTAAGCTCAATGAAGCAAAACGGGTGCGGCTTCAGAAATACGGAAAGGTCTTCGCACCTAATATTGATTACCACAACATCCCCAATGCCATTGAATGGGTGCTGGGAAAATATGCCGATACGAAATTCGGGGCGGTGATAGGCAGTAGTATGGGAGGTTTCGCGGGCTATTATATCTCCAATAGCCTGAATGTGCCAGCACTCTTGTTCAATCCGGCTTTAAAGACCCGTTCCACTTTTCAGCAAATTCCCGAAAATACTGGGGATTCTTCAAGTTTAAAACAATTGGTGATAGGGCAGCGGGACCCCGCGGTTAATCCCGCCGAAACTCTAGATTTTCTGGGAGAACATTTAAACCGGGGGACAGATCTGTACCTGCACCTGCGTCCTGAAATGGAACACCAGGTGCCCCTGGATTGCTTTGAGCAGGAGCTGAAGACTTTTTTTAAGAGGCTTTGAAATTTTAATGCTTGATCTTCATACCATCAATCCGGATAGGCTTCTCCTTCTCCTCCCTGGTAAGTCTTTCCATATCCCTTTGCATCTGCTCACCGGGTTCCAGACCGGGCATTTCCAAAGTGTGGATTTCCCCAGGACGTAATATTTCTTCCTTCTCCTCTTCTGAATTTTATTTAATGTGCTTTTAATACTGTTTAGGATTTTATAAAGGCTGAAACTTAATCTAATTCAATGCTCCAGATTCCCCGCACTTCATTCTCTGAATAACCCAAGGCCTTATCTTCCGGATAGAGTTCTTTGATCTTCTGCAGCACCTCGGGTCTCATCTCTTCGGGTTTTCCATGGCATTGCAAACACATCTTGTTGGTGACTATGGGATAGTAGAACTTATTCTTTCCGTTTTTGGGAATCACGACCGGCACAGGTTCTCTGCCATTCTGAACACTTTGTTTAAAATGTGTTATATAATATTTCTCTTCCTTGTTGGCGGCGTTGTCAGGATTTCGGTTCTTGTCTGAAACTCTTTTTATCACCGCATTGTGTTCTTTTTCCATTTGGGAGGTAAGGGGGATGGCTTGAACATTACAGAAATCCAATGCGTGAATGGGGCCACCCTCCTCTAATGCCTTCATTAAGTTCTTTCCCAGTTGTTGCTGGGTGGCCTGGGCGATTTCCATGCCTGTTTTGGCTACGGTGTTTTCCTGGTCGTTCTGGCCCATGCCCATTCCCCGGCCCTGCATTCCGCCACCATGACCCCGCATCTGAGGTAGTTCCGTTTCATAGAGGTAATCTGCTACCTGCCTTATCACAGAATCAGGAAAATCCTGGTAGGGCATAAGTCCGAAATTTCTAATAGCTCCATACATTATGGCCTTTTCCTCTGTGGGCTCCTTTACAAAATTTACAATATCGGCAACGAAATCCTCTTTTGTGATATCTCCCTGCAGATAATGCATCTGTACCATACTCATAGGCGGCGCCAATCTTGTCCCGCTCTCTGGAGAATGACAGGCATAACAGTGTTTCTCCATCAGGGCTTTTCCGGGATGTTCCTGTAATCTGGCCTCGGCAACAAGTTCAGGGTCTTCGTAGGTGTCTTTTTTGTCCTTGCAGGAAGAAACAAAGATCATCAAACTGATTAATAATATAATTCTTTTCATCTTGTGAGTAATTGTTTACCTAAAGATACTAAAGAATTGTTTTGGAAAGGTTCTGAATTATGCTGGTACTAAAAAAAGGTGGCCGAAATCCCGACCACCTTTTTTCAAATCTAAAACTTTATTTCCTGAAATTATTTCAGATCATACCTGTCCAGGTTCATTACTTTGTTCCAGGCTTTTACGAAGTCTTTGAGGAATTTCTCCTGCGAGTCTCCGCAGCCGTAAACTTCTGCAAGGGCTCTTAGCTCTGAGTTGGATCCGAAGATGAGGTCTACCCTTGTCCCGGTCCACTTTTTCTCTCCGCTAGCCCTGTCGGTGCCTTCAAAGACATTTTGGGAATCTGAAGTCGCTTTCCAGGTGGTACGCATATCCAGCAGATTCACGAAATAATCGTTGGTGAGCTGGCCGGGGCGTTTGGTAAATACTCCGTGCTTAGATCCGTCGAAGTTGGTATCCAATACCCGCATTCCGCCTAATAAAACAGTCATTTCCGGCGGCGTGAGCGTGAGCAGCTGGGCTTTGTCCACCAACATCTCTTCCGCTGAAGTGGAGATATTTTCGCTTTGTTTTGTATAATTTCTGAAACCATCTGCTCTGGGCTCTAGTGGTTCAAAAGCCTCCGCATCGGTTTGTTCTTCTGAAGCATCTCCACGGCCCGAACTAAAGGGAACATTTATTTGGTGTCCCGAATCACTGGCTGCTTCTTCTATGGCAGCGCATCCGCCGAGTACAATAAGATCGGCCAGGGATACTTTTTTATTGCCGGACTGGGCATTATTGAAGTCCTTCTGAATTTCTTCAAGTTTCATAATGACCTTCTGTAGCTGCGGCGGATTGTTCACTTCCCAGTGTCTTTGTGGCTTCAGGCGAAGTCTGGCTCCATTAGCGCCCCCGCGCTTATCCGATCCGCGGAAGGTAGAAGCCGAGGCCCAGGCGGTAGAAACCAGTTCAGAGACCGATAGTCCGGAATTCAGGATCTTTTTCTTTAGCCCTGAAATGTCATTATCATTCACCAGCTCATGATTTGGTTTTGGAATAGGATCCTGCCAGATAAGTTCTTCTGAAGGTACTTCAGGCCCCAGGTAACGGGAAATTGGCCCCATATCCCTGTGGGTTAATTTATACCAGGCCTTAGAAAATGCCTCTGCAAACTCATCAGGATTCTCGTGAAAATGTTTGGAGATCTTTCTGTACTCTGGATCTTCCTTTAAAGAAAGGTCGGTGGTAAGCATAAATGGCGCATGTTTAACTGAAGGATCGTGGGCATCCGGAACAGTGCCTGCTCCGGCATTGTCTTTTGGTTTCCACTGGTAGGCTCCGCCCGGACCTTTGTGACATTCCCATTCAAAACCGAACAGGTTATCAAGGAAAAGGTTGGTCCACTGAGTAGGTTTTTGAGTCCAGGCTCCTTCAAGGCCACTGGTGATCGTGTATTGGGCGTTTCCTGTTCCGTAGCTGTTTTTCCAGCCAAGGCCCATTTCTTCAATTCCGGCCCCGGCAGGTTCTGCTCCAACATATTTCTCGGCATCTCCCGATCCGTGGGTCTTTCCGAAGGTATGTCCTCCGGCGATCAAGGCTACGGTCTCATAATCGTTCATCGCCATTCTTCCGAAGGTCTCCCTGATATCCTTTGCCGCGGCTACAGGATCGGGATCTCCGTTAGGGCCTTCCGGATTAACATAGATTAGCCCCATGTGGGAAGCCCCCAGGGGATCTTCCAGGTTTTCTTTTTGATAGCGTTCTTTGTTGCCGAGCCATTCTCCTTCCGAGCCCCAGTAGATGTCTTCTTCCGGTTCCCAGATGTCTTCGCGACCCCCGGCAAAACCAAAGGTTTCCAACCCCATAGATTCCAAGGCTACGTTACCTGCAAGGATCATCAGGTCAGCCCAGGAAATTTTCTTTCCGTATTTCTGTTTAATTGGCCATAGTAGTAGACGCGCTTTATCCAGGTTGGCATTATCGGGCCAGGAGTTTAAGGGAGCGAAGCGCTGGGAGCCGGAACTCGCACCTCCACGCCCGTCACCTATCCGGTAGGTTCCCGCACTGTGCCAGGCCATTCTGATAAAAAACGGACCGTAATGCCCGTAATCGGCGGGCCACCAGTCCTGGCTATCGGTCATAAGCTTAAGCAGGTCTTGCTTTACGGCGGCAAGGTCGAGGCTTTTAAATTCTTCGCCATAATTGAAATCTTCCCCCATAGGGTTAGATAAACTGGAGTGTTGTCTCAGGATGTGCAGGTTCAACATGTCTGGCCACCAGTCACGGTTGTTGCTACCTGTCCCGGCAGTCTTTTCGACTGCTCCGCCCATAAATGGGCATCGGCTGGATTCATTTACTTCCCATACTTTGTGGTTATCCGGGTTGTTGGAATGATCGTTTCTATCCATAGTTTGAAATTTTAGTGGTTTATAATCTAAAAATACTATAATTTTTTCTTATTGCTTTTATGTTTTAATATTTAATAACTATGGTGTTTAGATAAAAACTATGGCGATCCTAAGTATTGAATAGGGAGATATACGATTTCTACCTTATCATTTTCAATGCGGTGGTAAATACTGTCAATTCCAGGAATACACCTTCGATATCCTATCCGGATATGATCTACGGCCTGATTGAAGTTAACGTCATTCCGGACTTGATCCGGAATCTAATAAAGTAGCTACTTTATTAATCCAAACTTATTTATCAAAGGCTTATGGTTCTTTTGGATAATCCGATTGTTGGCCTCAGCATTAAGTACTGATGATTCCGCTTCAGAATTCCAATTATTTTTTGACAGTCTTGCCTGATTATGGCTGTAAAAATATGTAAATTGGGAGGTAGCTGCTGTCTGTTCAATTACTTCCGGAGAGAATTCGGGAAGCCAATCCACTTAAATATGAAAACATCACAAGAAAACAAAGAACATAGTACCGGAGGCGCTTTTTTGATCCATTCCGCGAAAGGGAGCAATTCCCCCGGATCCCTTTTTTCCGAAGAAGAGGAGATGGTCCTGGGCAGCGTGAAAGAGTTTATTCAGCGTGAGGTTCAACCCCTGGCTGAAGAGATGGAGCACCAGAAGGAGCACAGCCGCTCGGTTTCCCTACTGGAAAAAGCCGGAGAGCTGGGGCTTTTGGGCCTTGGTATTTCTGAAGAATACGGAGGCATGACGGTTTCTTTCACCACCAGTCTCCGGGTGACAGAGGAGGTGGGCCGGGTATCGGAATTCTCCCCCACCTTTGGGGTACAGACCAGTATAGGCATCGCGCCTATCCTTTTTTACGGTTCTGAAGTCCAGAAGCAGCGATACCTGCCAAAACTGGTGAGCGGGGAGTGGAAGAGCTGCTATTGCCTTACCGAACCCGACGCGGGATCTGATGCCAACTCCGGAAAGACCAGGGCCACACCAGTGGAAGACGGGGCCGCTTATCTGCTCAACGGACAGAAAATGTGGATCACCAATTCGGGATTTGCCAATATTTTTATTGTATTCGCCAAAGTGGAGGATGACAGAAATCTTTCTGCTTTTATTGTCGAAAAGGATTTCGGGGGCATCAGCCTTGGCGAGGAAGAGCGTAAGATGGGAATCAAGGGCTCGTCTACGCGGCAGGTGTTCTTCAATGAGGTGCGGCTGCCTGTGGAAAATATGCTGGGAAAACGGGAAGAAGGATTTAAGATCGCTCTTAATGTGCTTAATGGCGGGCGTATCAAACTAGGGGCAGGGGCTATAGGTACCTCAAAAACGGCGTTTGATCTTGCCGTGCAATATGCTATTGACAGAAAGCAGTTCGGGAGCTCCATCAGCAGTTTTGGGGCCATCCAGTATAAGCTGGCACAAATGGCGGTAAGGATCTTTGCATTGGAGGCCGCCACCTATCGCACGGGGCAATTCATAGACGAAAAGATGGCTGCCCTGGAAGCAGAGGGCTTTTCCGCAGAAAAGGCTGAAGTTGCTTCAGTATCGGCTTATGGGATCGAGTGTGCTATCCTGAAGGTATTTGGTTCAGAATGCCTGGCCCTGGTAGTAGATGAGGGGGTGCAGATCTTTGGTGGAATGGGCTTTTCGGAAGATGCGCCCATGGCCAGGCTTTACCGCAATGCCCGCATTACGCGTATCTATGAGGGGACTAACGAGATCAACCGGATGCTGATCGTCGATATGCTGCTGAAGAAAGCAATGACTGGGGAGCTGGAGCTGCTACAGGCGGCAAAGCAGCTACAAGTGGAGCTCAATTCCAATCCAACTGAAAGGAAGCTGGCAGGAGGCGGCCCGAAGGCAGCCTTCGCAATCCTGGAAGATCTTAAAAAAGCGGCGCTTATCATTGTAGACGCAGCGGCGAAACGACTCGGGAAAAAGCTCAAGGAAGAACAGGAGGTGCTGATGCATATTTCAGATATGATCATTCAGGTTTATGTTCTGGAAGCCGTGTTGATTAAAGCTGAAAACTTAAGAACCAATGGGGAAGAGAAGGCCCCGGAACACATAGCCGACATTAGGCGTGTCTTTTTGTATGAGTCTGCGGAAAAAATCAGGCAGGCAGGGCAGGAGGCTATCCTTAGCTTTGCGGAAGGGGAGGAGTGTTCCCTGCTAATGAAGGGGTTGAAAGGCTTCACCGAAGCCCACGCGTTCAATATCAAAGATGCCCGTAGAAGGATTGCCCGTGCCATGATAGCTGAAGGGAAGTATGTGTAAGCTTTTTATTTTTATTCCAGGTCTTACTTGACAAGCTCATTCAGGTGGGATTTCTCAATGCGTTCGAAATGATAATTATGGGGGGTTTCTGTCATTCCGAAGGAGCGAGGTAGTAGCGAGGAGGAATCTCATAATGCAGCTTTTTTAAATTTCACGGCCCTTACTGCAATTGCTTACTCATATGAGATCCTGAGTCAAGCTCAGGATGACGTTTGTTTCTAAGTTAGCGTCATTCCGGACTTGATCCGGAATCTCATAAGGAGGCTTCTATTTGGGCCCATTTAACGATCTCACTACCTTGTGAGCCGAAGGCTTCGAAATTACAAAGAACAGAGAGGCCGATGCATTTTGGAAACTCTACTGCGACTTTTCTTCCAAATAATCCGTTAGCGAACCTAGCGTGGCTGTTTTGCCGTAATCTTCCTCAGGGATATCTATTCCGAGTTTTTCATTCAGCGCCACCAGGAACTGCAGGGCGTCAAAGGAATCAATATTGAGCGCTTCCCTGATGTTCTCATCGGGTTTGAGGCTGGTGGGGTCTGTATCAGGAGCTGTCTTTTTGAGCAACTCAAAAATGGCTGATTGTATTTCTTCGCGGGTCATAATTTTTCGGGATTTTGTAGATGATTATTTAAAGCTTCCAGGAAGCGGCTCCCGGTCAGACCGTCTGTGGCCCGGTGGTCTCCGGCGAGAGTGACGTGAAGCACGGGACGTACGGCTAGCATCCCGTCATGTACCAGTGGTTCGTTAACTATACTGCCGAAGCCTACAATGGCCACCTGTGGCGGATAGATCACCCCAAAAACCTTTTCGGCCCCGTTTTCTCCAAGACTGGTGATGGTAATGGTGGAATCGCTAAGCTCTGAACTACGGAGTTTCAGGGCCCGGGCACGGGGGATCATGTCGTTAAGCGCTGTCATGATCTCATCCACATTTTTAGTATCGGCATTGCGAATAGCCGGTACAAGCAAACCTCCGGCTCGCAGAGAGATGACAAAGCCTATGTTCACTTCGTTTTTGAGTTGCAGGCCGTTATCCCATACGGCGTTGAGGGCAGGGGTACTGTCTATGGCTTTGGCTACGGCTTTGATGAATAAGACCGCGGGCAATAACCTGCCCGAGATCTCCCGTTGCCGGTTGGTATCTTTTAACCAGCTCATCGCCGCCAGCATGTCTATCTTTTTTTCCAGATAATAATGAGGGATTTCCCGGTTCGACCGACTCATGGCTGCGGCTACTGCAGCGCGGATGCTTTCCTGCTGTCCGGGCTTGCTCGAGGGGGCAGGGGGCTCCATTACTTGTTTAGAAGGAGTTTCCTGCTCCGCCTTTTTTTCCACTGTATCTTTTACGGCTGTAGTTTCCGGGCTTTGTTTAGGTGTTTCTTTTTCCCCGGCCATGGCTTGTTCCACATCAGCTTTTGTAATTGCTCCGCCTTCCCCGGTGCCGGTGAGGCTAGTGAGATCAACATTGTTCTTTTCGGCAATGCTTCGGGCGAGGGGAGAAGCTTTTATCCTGTGTTTTTCTTCGGAAGATTTTTCTTTGGAAGAAGTTTCTTCTGAAATACTATCTGAAGGAACCGGGCCTTCGCTTTCTGTGGCTTGCTCTTTTTCCTGAATGGGGTGTGTTTCCGAATCCTTTTCGGGGATCTTTCCAGGAGTACCTTCAGATTTGAGTTTTGCCATGGGGGCGCCCACGGGCACTTTATCTCCTTCTTCGATAAGATAATCTTCAAGGATTCCTGCTTCAAAGACCTCTATTTCAATAAGGCCTTTCTGGGTTTCCACCTCGGCAATGATATCTCCCGGTTTGAGTTGGTCGCCCGGTTTCTTTTTCCACTCAACTAATGTCCCTGCTTCCATATCGGCCCCAAGGCTGGGCATTAAGAACTCTGTCATGGCCTTAGTATTTTTATTACTGCATTCTCAATATCTTCCACCTGCGGAACAGAGGCATTTTCCAGGTGCAGGGGATAGGGGATAGGTACCTCGATTCCACCTAATCTTTTCACGGGAGCATCCAGCTCATAAAAAGCTTTTTCCATAATACGGGCGCTCACTTCCGAAGAAACATTGATGGTACTCCAGGCTTCCTCTACCAGTAATGCCCGGTGGGTTTTGCTAACCGACTTTATAAAGCAGTCTTCATCTAAAGGGCGCAAGACCCGCAAGTCTATAACTTCGGCATCTATACCCTGTTCTGAAAGTCGCTTTGCAGCCTCGAGAGCTTTGTATACTCCTATCCCGTAAGTGATAATAGAAATATCTTTTCCTTCCCGGCGGATCTTTGCCCGCGAAATGTCGGTAGGACCGGAATCGGCAGGTATTTCAGCTTCCATATTGAGCATAGAAGTATATTCAAAGATGATCACGGGGTCCGGACTATTCAGGGCAGTCGAGAGCATTCCTCTCGCATCTTCATGAGTGCCCACCGAAACCACGATCAGCCCGGGGATATGGGCGAATAAGGGTTCCCAGCTGTGAGAATGCTGGGCAGCCAGCTGTTTTCCTATTCCTGCACTCATCCTGATGACCACAGGCACATTGAGTTGTCCGCCCGACATATGCAGCAAAGTGGCGGCATTATTCGCGATCTGGTCCATAGGTAACATCGCAAAATTCACTGTCATCACCTCTACTATGGGTTTCAAACCTGCCAGGGAGGCGCCAATTCCCGCCCCTACAAATCCGGCTTCAGAAAGGGGGACGTCCATAATACGGTCTTCCCCAAACTCCTCCAGTAAACCTTTGCTCACCGCAAAGGCACCGCCATAGCGGCCAACATCTTCTCCCATGAGAAAAACCCGCTCATCATTGAAAAGGGCTTCTCTAATCCCAGCTTTCAGGGCTTCACGGTATGTTATTTTGATTGTTTCACTCATGATTCAGGGTTTTCAGAATAGACAAATCTTGTGAGCTCTTCTTTAGCTTCCCAGGTTCCGGCTTCGGCAAAATCTACAGCTTTCTGAATTTCGGTCTCCAGCCTTTCTTCCATTTCCTGAAGTTGTGTCTCGCTTATCAAATTCTCTTTCAGCAAGTATTTACGGAACTTTGGAATGGGATCGCGTTTCTTCCATTTTTCTACTTCAGATTTTTTCCGGTACAATTCAGCATCAAACATGGAATGTGCCCGAAAACGATAGGTGTTGCATACCAGCAAATAAGGCTCCCCCGAATTTCTAACCTGTTCCACGGCTTTATTGGCGGCAGCCATCACCTTAAGCAGATCCATTCCGTCTACGGCCTTTGATTCGATCCCGTAGGCCTGTCCCTTTTTTTCTATTTCCTGCACAGCATGAGAAAAGCGCAGGGCCGTACCCATAGCATACAGGTTGTTCTCACAGACGAAGAGTACAGGAACCTTCCAGAGGGAAGCCAGGTTAAGGGCTTCATGGAAAATCCCTTCTGCTGCCGCACCTTCCCCGAAAAAACACACGGTAATATTATCCTTTTTTAGTTTTTTGGAAGCCAGGGCCATTCCTGTGGCCAAGGGGAGATGACCCCCAACGATAGCACTTCCGCCAAAAAAGTTCTTCTCCTTATCGAAAATGTGCATGGAGCCGCCGCGACCTCTGCTGCAGCCTTCCTGTTTGCCGTACATCTCGGCCATGATGGCCCCGGCATCTACATCCCGGGCTAAAGCATGGGCGTGTTCCCGGTAGGTGCCCAGCACGTTATCTTCAGGCTTAAGGGCCTGAATGACCCCTGTGGCCACCGCTTCTTCTCCTATATAAAGATGCAGAAAACCCCGTATCTTTTCCTTGGTGTAAAGCTCGGCGCTCTTCTCCTCAAACTTCCTCATCAGGAGCAGCTGATAGAGAAGCTTTTCTGCCTTTTCGGCACTTAATTTGTCCTTTGTTTCCATGCTTAGTTTTGTTCAAGAGTGGAGGTATCTCCTTCAGGTAATCCCAGCTCCCGGGCTTTTAATAATCGGCGAAGGATCTTTCCGCTGCGGGTCTTAGGTATACTTTCTGTAAATTCTATTTCCTTAGGAGCTACAGCCGGCCCTAGATGTTTTCGGGCAAAGCCAGTGATCTCCAATTTCATTTCTTCGTTTTCCTGGTTCCCGGGTTTAAGGACTATAAAAGCCTTTACCAGCTCACCGATTGAGGTTTCGGGTTTTCCTATCACAGCGGCTTCTGCGATGGCCGGATGCCTCATCAAAGTGCTTTCCACCTCAAAAGGACCTACCATATGTCCGCTGGTCTTTATGATATCGTCTGCTCTCCCTATGAACCAGAAATACCCATCGGCATCTTTTTTGGCCAGGTCTCCGGTAAGATACCAGTCCCCCGAAAAGCATTTATTGTAGCGCTCTTCTTCATTCAGGTAACCGCGGAACAGGGAAGGAAATCCTTTTTGCAACACCAGATGTCCCTCTTTTCCCGGTTCCTCGATGAGCTTCAATCCATTTTCAGTCACTTCGGCCAGGGCGGCTTCCACCCCGGGAAGAGGTTTGCCCATGGAGCCGGGTCTTACTTCCAGGGAGGGATAGTTGGCGATCATGATCCCGCCGGTTTCGGTTTGCCACCAGTTGTCCAGAATGGGAATACCGAAGCTGCGTTCCCCCCAGAGCACAGCTTCAGCACTAAGTGGCTCTCCTACGCTTAAAATGACGCGCAGAGCCCTCAGATTAAATTTTTTGCCGGGTTTTATTTCCATCCGTATCAGCCTTCTGATGGCCGTGGGAGCAGTATACCAGATATTTATTTTTTGTTCCTCCAGGATAGAATACCAGCGCATGGCATCAAATTCCTCCTGATCTATAATGGAAGTAACTCCGTTGACCAGGGGCGCAATTATTCCGTAGGAAGTACCGGTAACCCAGCCAGGATCAGCCGTACACCAGAAAAGGTCTCCGGGATGGAAATCCAGCACATATTTTCCCGTGATATAATGTGTGAGCACCGCCTTATGCACATGCAGGGCGCCTTTGGGCATGCCGGTCGTGCCACTGGTAAAGTGCAGCAAAGCAGGATCTTCAGAAGATGTGGGCGGGATCTTAAAGTCGGAAGAAGCCTCTTTCATAAGTAAGGACCAGGAAAGGACTTTTTCTGATCGATGTTCCTCAAGATCGCTAAGGATTATATATCGCAGGGAAGGGAGCCTTTCTTCCAGTTGTTTTACTGTTCTCTCATATAATGCTGAAGTAGTAACCAGAATCTTCGCGTCTCCTTTATGCAGTCTTTGAAAAACCGGTTCAGGCCCGAAAACCGAAAAGAGCGGACAAAATACTGCTGTAGTCTTCAGGGTTCCCAGGACAGTGATATACAAGGCGGGAATCCTGCCGGCCAGAGAAAAGACAGTTTCCCCTTTCTGAATTCCCAGATTAGTAAGAACATTGGCAAATCTTGAAGTTTCCTCTTTTAAGCGGGAATAGCTATAGTCCTGAAAACTCCTGTCCTTTTGAATAAACCGGAAGGCGATGGTATCTTTTAAATCTCCTCCGGAATGACGATCAACTGCCAGATGCGCAATGTTATTTTTAACTTTTCCTTTTACCGCCTCCAGTTCTCTTTCAACATTCTCCCAGGAAAAGGAAGTCCGTTCGCTGTTATAATCGGCGAGATTGTAGCTTGTTTTATTTATGGTGGAACCCATAGCCTTTAAAATTTTGAGACTATCAAATTAGCTACTAAGGACTTGAAAAACAATGATATTTGTCAGGGCACTGTGGCTGGTTTCCGGTTCCCAGTTCTGGGTTTGACCTTGCCGGAATATGGTTAACCGTTTTTAGGAGTTGATTATTTTACCAAAAATTAGATTCATCGCAAACTGTATAATACAAACAGTTTTGTCATAATCACATTTTGAAAAAAATGGGGTGGTTTCCTGGTTATTCGCGCAATTTTGAGATGAAAGCTCCAATTTATACTTTCTCTAAAATATGCAGGTATTCTACAGTTTTATTTGCTTTATGGATTCTGTTTTCTGTTTTATCTGCTTTAAATCTCTGGTAGTTAGTAGAAGATAAGTGGTAAGAGCCATATTTGGACATTATATTTTCTATGTCCTCTAAGGTCATTAGCCCCTCATTGTTATAGCTCAAAAATATATATTGGAATTGCGCTTTCCTTATTAAATCTTCAAATGCTTTGTACACCTGTGCTTTACTACAATATTGTGATTTATTATAATTTCTTAAACCGGTTTTGCCTTTGGGTGTGAAATCATCGTATAGTGCTATGGTATTTAATAAATGATAGTTTGCCCCATACTGGCGTGCATTATAAGGTGGGTCTAAATAAAGAATATCACCTTGAACATCATCGATTAATTGGTTGCTGTCCAGATTATAGACTTCATGATGATTTTCATTTATATCAAAATTAGCGGCTTGTAAGGTTAAAGGCTTTTGAGCAGATTTTTTGAGTTTTTTTAAATAGGCCCCATATACTGATGCTGTATTTGCAATTTTATCAGCACTTTCCAGGAGACTGGCTAAAAGGAAAAAATAGCGTGATTCATCGATTTTTCCGCTCTTTTTCCACTCTTCAATTGCAATACGAATGGCATCAATTTTCTGGCCATTTTCATTACTAAAGTATTGTCTATCACCATGGCCAGCTATGCAATAATTTTTGTATACAAAGCCTTTAACAGGAGAAAGCGTTTCGAGTTCCTGTATTAAAGACTCCTGATCCTCCAGGGCTATGTGATTTCCAATATAATTTTTATTTAGGATAAAGCTGTAATATTCCAAATCATTGCTAATAACCTTTTTAACTCTGGATTTAAAATTACGGCCGACTATTCCGGTTCCGGCAAAAAGATCGCAAAATACTTTATCAGAAAGATTGCCGCTAACAACAGTTTCAATATTCTTTTGGATAAACGAGTTTAATTTATTTTTGGAACCTATATAATTCATTATTCAACTTGAGAACTGCAAAAATAACAATAACAATTAGCCTTTTTCTATTAAATATTATTCTTTTTAGGGAATCCCTGCGTCATCCTGGGTTGCCAGTTTTAAAAATTTATAGGCCTTGCCGCCAGTTTTGAAGATATCTTTTTAATTTCTATTTATAATATTACCAAAAAATGCAGGTTATTTTTTATTTCCTATCCAAATTACATCGGAATAAATGTTGTTACCCTGAATATTTAAATTTATAAGATTTTCACTGTTATAGGTCTGGAGATAATTATCTATTGCAGATTTTAGCAGCTGAATTTCAGATTTTAATTTCCAATGTTGTCCGGAAGGGTCATTTAGAACAATAAACAATCTATTTTTATAGTGTTTCCTTCCCTGTTGACTTTGATTGCTATATAACCATTCGATTAATTCCTTTTTATGGTTAAAGGCATAATCGGGAGTTTGGTTATAACCTCTGGGAAAAACAGACGTCTTGTGATCAAAGGGAGTGCCTTCAATCGTAAAATCAACTAATTTATCATAGACATTTTTATTAGGTTTTACTTCGGGATGAGTAGAGAAAATATATTCGGCCCCCATGGCAGACCAGTAATTATACCATCGGTTGAGAGCATAATTTTTAACTGCAGGCTCCAGTTCATTGGATCTTTCGAGTAATCTTTTGAAACTATAAGTTTTATAAATAAAATTTGTCTGTTGATCCCATGAATCGGATTGCTTTCTTCCCCAATAATAGGGATAGGATAATCTTTTTTTTTAGTTCATTTTCCAATCTAAGTAGATCCATTCTCATAGAATTTAATTAAAGCTGCCTAAGCTGTTATGCTCGTTGGTTTAAAAATAAAACTTTCTACAAAATCAGGAATCGACTGATTTATATCAAAGCCAATCAGATTTCTTTGTAAACTCTCACATTCGTACAGAGTAGTTCCACTGCTTAAAAATGGATATAGAACAGTCCCACCTTTTTTTGTATATCTCCGAATTTGAGGCAGGGGTGCTACCGGAGAAAAATAAGCTGAAATTATTGGATTGATTATATCAAATTTAGCTTCTGTGGAAACTTCGGAAAAATTTGGACGTGATTCTTTTATTTTCGTAGTATAAGTAAAACAAAACAGCCACCTAAAATAGTGGCTGTTTTACATCTCTTCTGCGCCCGAAATGACACTACGAAGTCCTTTTTAAGAAGCCTTCTCTAAATTATTTAGCAAAGCTTATTCTACCCTTGAAAAATCCAGGTCCTGGAAATCATAACTGAAGTCGGTTAGCGGGGAAACGGGTTCCATAGTGAAGCCCTTAGCTTTTCCTTCTTTGTCCAGACTAAAAACCGCAAAGGCATCGGCATTCAGTGTGCGATCATCCCATTTCACCACAAAGCTGTTTCCTTTGTAATAGCTCATATCACCCTGTAGATCTGAAACATTCTCGGCTTTAAAACGAAGTTTTCCATCTTTCATGGAAATATCTACTTTTCCGAACCAGGGGTCCTGGTAGGTGCCGGCATAGTTCGACAAGGTTTCTTTGTCCATTTTGCTGTTTTTCTGAACATCCTCGACTCTCTTCCAGACATCAGCGACTAAGGAGTCCGCCTTTTTTTCAGCTTTCAACCTGCTGTCGTTATATTGTTTAATTCTGTCTTTTCCTTCCATTCCGAAGTAGGCATCCTTAATCGAGTTGGTGATAGACCGGAAAGCCGCGCCCGACTGCTGGTTGGTGAAGACGATGATTCCCAGGTCCAGTTCCGGGATCATGGTCACCTGACTAACGATTCCCAGGAGTCCTCCGGTATGGGTGACCTCGAGATAGCCATTGACATCACTTAGAAACCATCCCAGGCCGTAGGCTTTGAAATGCGTGTTATAGTCACCTTTTCCCGTTCCGGTGAGGGTCTGGGGTGTCCACATCTCCCGATGTGCTTTGGTGCTAAAGAGGCTGTCCTGTAGGTTTTCTCCATATTTCCCTTCATCAAGCTGTGCCTGCACCCATTTACTCCAGTCTTTTACCGAAGAATAGATCCCTGCGGCAGGATTACCCACTTTGGTGAAGCTAAGGCCTGTTATTTCCAATTCCCCATCTACGGGGGCGTGCCCATCGATGACGTTGGAGTAGTCGTCGACCCTGTGCCAGGACATCGCGGTGCGATCCATTCCTAATGGTTGAAGAATATTTTCTTTTACATAGGTTTCATATTCGGTTTCCGAGACTCTTTCTACAACTTCCCCAGCTACGATGTAAAGTAGATTATCATAATCGTATTGGGAACGGAAGGAGGAAACCGGTTTCAAATATCTGAGGTTGTAGATTAACTGGTCTATATCGGTCACATTCGAAGCCGGGAATACCATCAAATCTCCCGCCCCAAGTCCGAGTCCGCTACGGTGAGTAAGCAGGTCCCTTACGGTAAATTCACTAGTCACATAGGGATCGTATAATTTGAATTCGGGGATGATTTCTGTCACCTTAGTGTCCCATTCCAGTTTGTCCTCATCGATGAGTTGGGCAAGGGCAGCGGCGGTCATTGCTTTGGTATTGGAGGCCACCCCAAAGAGGGTGTTTTCGTCAACATCACCGCCTTCCTCAAGCGAGCGGGTGCCGTAGCCTTCCATATGCATAATCTCCCCGTCCTTAAGCACAGCAACGGCAATGCCTGGCACGTTAAAGGTGTCCATTGTTTTTTGAACCAGACTGTCTATTTGGTTTGAAGTAATTTCCTGGGCGGTTCCTGAAATTCCGAAGAGTAGTAAAGCTATAAGGAAAGTTGTAGAAAGTATTTTTGTTTTCATCAGGTGTTTTATTTTGTCATTAAAGATAGTAATTTTAGTCATCAGGGGGTAGTCGTTAGTCTGTTGAGTTCTCAGTCTTGGTCCTGAGTTTTCGGTTTGTAAAGTTTTGTACAGGGCTTAAACTAAACCCTGTTTAAATAATCAAAAATAATTTTCTGCGATTACTTCTTAATTCCGGGTTGATTAAATTCAAAGCCAGTTTCTTCTTTTTTCCTGTCTACCATCTCCCTGACGTCCCGAAGCAATTCTTTTGCATCATATATAATCCCATCTTTGATAGTGTATTTTACGCCACCAACACGTACAACCTCATTTTTGTCTGTAAGCTTGATAGCGCCCGTACCATAAAGTACTTTAAAATTGGCAAGGGGATTTTCTTCCACCAATACAAAATCTGCTAACTTACCCACTTCCACAGATCCCAGGTCATCTTCTACGCCCAGGACCTCGGCGCCGTTGAGGGTAGCGGCCATGACAACTTCTATAGGATGCAGCCCCGCTTCCCGCAATAATTCCAGTTCCCGGATGTAAGCAAAGCCATATAGCTGAAAAATAAATCCGGAATCTGATCCTGCCGTGACACGACCCCCGCGGTTTTTGTATTCATTGACAAAATCCATCCATTTGCGATAATTCTTTTTCCAGGCGACTTCTTCCTCTGTACCCCAAAAGTGCCAGTAGGAGCCATGGGAAATTTTGCTGGGCTGATAGAATTCCCAGAGAGAAGGAAGGGTGTAATCTTCGTGCCACTCGGCAGTCCGCGCTCGCATCAGGTCCCTGCTGGCCTCATAGATATTAAAAGTAGGCGATAATGTAAAATCCAGTTCCAGGAGTTCTGTCATCACGGAATTCCATTTTTTACTTCCCGGTTCCGCAGCTTGCTCCCAAAGCTTTCCTGCCTGGCTAAACCTGTCCTGTTCGTTGTTGTAGTTATAATCGGCAGGGTAATCCTGCACAGTTCGGTCTGTAAACATAGCTTCCGGCAGGCCGTACCAATGTTCCATGCTATTGAGTCCGGCCCGAGCCGAATGAAGCACGTTCCATTTGGCCACGGCCATTTGCGCGTGATGCGCAGTAGCCCTTAATCCGACTTTATTATTTTCATCCAGAGCGGCTTCCATGATCTTTGGCGGGGACCCAAAGAATTTTATACCATCTGCTCCCCGTTTTGCGTTTTCCCTTACCCATTCCCGGGCTTGTTGCGGGCTCGTGATTCCTTTCTCGCTTCCCTGTCCAAAAGCGGTATAGGCGTGTAGGCGGGGGGCAGTAATCTCATTTGCTTCGCTTTTATTCTTTTGATCCAGCACCCAATCGAGTCCGTTTCCGGCAGAAGGATCCCTCACCGTGGTTATTCCGTGGGCCATCCAAAGCTTAAAAACATATTCGGCATTTGCACCTTGTGCGCTGCCACCAATATGCCCATGTACATCAATAAAGCCTGGAAGCAGGTACATTCCTGTCGCATCGAGTTCTTTTCCGCCTGCTTTCAGTTCAGGTCTCTTAGCGGGATCGATTTCTACCCCGGGATATCCCACCACATGCACGCCGGTGATACGATTTTTGGTAACCACAATATCCACCGGTCCTGTTGGTGGGGCACCGTTTCCATTAATCAGTGTCACACCCCTTATAATAAGCTGTGGCCAGGGACCTTCCCCTTCAGACCGGGGCGGGGCTTTTTCAACCTGAGCGGTGCTTAGCTTAAATATTAAAAAGAAGAGGAGTAAGGGCAGAGTGGATCTTATCATGTTTAAGAATTGGTTTTGGGTTGAATAATTTCAAATATAGAATATTCTTTGCTATCGGATTTGGGTTCGGGGTTACGCTGTGTTTATGGTTTGGGGTTTGTGTTTTGTAGAGTGTAGAGTACTGAATACGATTGACCGTTTTTAGGAATTAGTTAATTTATACATTTAATCATTACTGTCCAGTTAAAATAGACTGAGTGACAGTTGGTTATAATCAAGTTCTTTGACATTACTATAATCTATATTCATAAAAAGCTCATTTATAGAGGTTTTATCTAATAATGAGATGCCCAAAACCTGTAATATTTCGTAGGTTGAATGCTGCAATTTCAGTTTATCTGCCACAATAGAGACCAGACAGTAAGCACTTATCGCACAATAAATCTGGATTTTTACGGCATTTTCAGATGTTCCCCAGAAGGATTTTATTTTCAAGTGTTGTTTGACCCATTTAAAGAAAAGTTCCACCTGCCATCTTTTTTTGTACAGTAAGGCA
>NZ_FOVL01000038.1 GCF_900115145.1 Salegentibacter flavus
TGTTGAACTAAACCTAAAGGTAGCTTCAAGAGATCGCTAAATCACTATTCACTACCTTTAAGTATCTCTAATTATAATATTTAAAGTTATGAAAAAAAAGTAGTACCCTCATTGACAGGGCCTGTAATTCTGTACCTGAGTTTGATCAGCTGTACCGCAAGTTAAAACGTTCGGTAGAACTCGCCGGTAAAAGCCAAAGTACCCTTACCAACTATGCCCGCTGCCTTGCGCATATGTCCCTCCATTTTAAATGTAGTCCTCTGGACCTTGACGAGGAACAGGTTTTGGACTACCTGCACCTTTTGAAATCGCAGCGCAAAACACCATCCGACAGTTTCTTCAAGCATACGGTCTATGGTCTTCGCTATGCCTATCGAATCTCCGGGATGAAGGAAATGCGGGTTGTGCTACCCTCGATAGAACGACCCCACCAACTCCCGGTGGTACTAAGCCGTAGTGAGATTAAACAACTGCTTAAAACACCCAAACTGCTCAAACACCGCTTGGTGCTGGCGATACTCTACGGTTGTGGCCTTCGCTGTTTTGAACTTCGGAACCTTCAATTAAAAGATCTGGATTTTGATCGTAAGATGCTTCACATCCGCCAGGGCAAAGGAAGAAAAGACCGTTATGTTCCTTTATCCCAGATGCAGATTCGTGGCCTAAAAAAATATATCGCTGCAGATAATCCTACCATCTGGTGTTTTAATGGTTACGACAGGAAAGGTAATCCATCCCAGTTATCGGCAATGGGGGTACAATGGATCGTCCGGGAAGCCCGTAAACATAGCGGAATCCAAAAAGAGATCACTACCCATAGCCTTCGGCACAGCTATGCCACCCATCTTTTGGAGATGGGGTTGGATATTATTAGTGTCAAGGAACTTCTTGGACACGCAGATATCCAGACTACCCTCACCTACCTACACGTGGCACAACTCGGTAGGCAGAAGCCCTTCAGTCCTCTGGATCGGCTCTACAAGGAGTAGGCGTGAAACCTGCTGCTCACGAGGTGGCCCAGGTGCTGGAAAGGAATACGGAATCTTTATCCAACTATTGTTACAACAGCTGGCAGACAAGAACCCTGCACGCCTTGCGCAAATGCCGCACTGCTGCCCTGGGTGGCCATATCGACCGTTGTAACAACCCTTCCTGCCATAGGCTTCACCTTAGTTACAATAGTTGCCGGAACCGCCATTGTCCCAAGTGCCAGGGACATAAAAAGGAGGAATGGATCCGGGCGCGGGAAGAAGAACTCCTAAATGTGCCTTACTTCCACGTGGTCTTCACATTGCCATCAGAGCTCAACGGCTTATGCCTGTATGAACCTAAAAACATGTACGGTTTACTGTTTAAAATAGCCTGGCAGGTGATCCAGGGTTTTTCCTCCAACCATAAATTTCTGGGTGCTAAACCAGGGATGATCGCCATCCTGCATACCTGGGGACAAAACCTGTCTTTACATCCCCACTTGCATTGTATTGTTCCCGGCGGTGGTATTGCCCAAAGCGGTAAATGGAAATCTGCAAAAAGCAAAGGTAAATACCTGTTTCCTGTAAAGGCAATGAGCAAAGTCTTCAGGGCACGTTTTGTGGCTGCACTCCGGAAAATCCTGAAAAAGGAACAGCCTTCTGAATTCTATGAGAGCCTGTTTAAAAATGATTGGGTAGTCTATTGCAAACGTCCCTTTTTAGGTCCCGCCCAGGTGGTGGAATATCTTGGCCGTTATACCCATAAGATCGCCATCAGTAACCATCGGATAAAAAACCTGGATAATGAAGGCGTTACATTTGCTGTAAAGGACTACCGCCACGGGGGAAGAAAATCCTTACTACGTTTATCCGATGCAGAGTTCATCAGGCGGTTCGCACTTCACGTACTCCCTAAAGGCTTTGTTCGCATCCGACATTACGGGATCTTGAGTTCCTACCACAAGAAAATCACGCTTACCCAGCTACGGCAAAGCCTGGGACGGGTACAACTCGAAAAACGAAAACCATTACAACACCGGCTGTGCCCGGTGTGCAAGAAAGGAAAATTGGTGACCCTTACTACTTTTACGGCACGAGGCCCACCTGGATACTGGATGGAAAAACTAAGAAAACAATCAAATAAATGAGTATAAAAAAACGATCCTTCAATGCGTAACAGGAAACCTATGGCCTAAAACGATCAAAATAGCATGAAATACCAAAAGTGCTATGGAAAACATTGCAAAAAGGAGTTGCACCTTCCCTCAATAATCAAAATCTGAAATCCAGGAAAGAGGTTTCAGTCTTCTACTCTAAAAAATCAATCTCTCAAAAACAGGCTAATCCCCATATATAATTAACCAGCAAAGAACCGGTTTAGTCAACAGTGCGTTCATGTTCGGCCGTACCGGCCACACGAACGCTTAGTTATTGTGCATAGTATTATTCCGCATTCCATTGCTCATTTCTCTTTTCTTGGTCGTTAAGAGTTAAAAAATGTATAGCTACAACTAATTGGATATTTGGATTGTTTAAGTCAAAATTCTTTTTATCACTCGCTATGTTTTGATGAAAAAGACCAAACCCAAAATCTCCAAGATCATTTAATCTTTTGGCGTATTCCGCTATTTTGGGATTGTTTTTTCCGAGTTCACTCAAATACTTCTGGTATTTTCCATTGGGAACGGCACAAATACTTGTTTTAGTTTTTCCGCTATCAGGATAAGTGGTTTTACAAAAACTCCAAATTTCTTCAAACGTTGATTTAGAAATTTGATTATATAATTCTTTTTGTTTACTAAAATCTATATTGTTCCAGAACTCATTTCCTGTGGCATATAAATAATCGTGAGGTATTTTTTCATAGCATTTTTTAAAATCCCTTTCTTTTCCTGAACAAATTTCATTTTTAAAAAACTCAGTAATTTTATTCAAATCAGAGATTTGGTCAGATGAAAAGTGATTTTTTAATTCGGTGGTAGAGTGTTGGGCGCTACAGGAGAAGTTCAATTGTAGAATTATGATTCCAATTACTAATATTTTCATTTTTTTCATATTATGCACAACGTCCCGTATAAAAACAGTGCTGCCGGTGAGCTTGATTTTCCGTTAGGAAAATCAGGCGCAACAGGGAAGCACGGAGTTTCGAATTAGTATTGACTGAAGCATTGTTTTTATATAGTGTTGTGAGCCGTTGTGTTTTAAAATCCGCTGCAAAGAGGTTCCAAAAATGGCCTTTTTGAGAGATTAGTTTGCTGATTTGCTCTGGCCAAAAGTCCGTTATTTTGATCATTACATTGGATTCTGCCATCCGTCCATTGCCAGCTCAAGTGCCCAGTCTAGGAAAATTAAAAATAGAATGACTAGTGCGATAATCGTGACTATATTTAAAAACTTCTTCTTGTTCATCTGAATATCTAGATTGACTTTGTTAGTTAAATTTACCCAATATTACCCTCCATTTTGCAATGGCTCACAACGTCCCGTATAAAAACAGTGCGAGCTGGCAAGCTTGATTGTCCGAAGGACAATCAGGCGCTGCAAGCGAGCAGGAAGTTTCGAATCAAGACTGAATTTAGCATTGTTTTTATATGTTGTTAGCGCAAGGCTTTTATTCCTTTCTGTTCAAAACTTGTCTAAAATAGCTATTTAACAGTCCTGGTCCGTTAAATCTACTTAGCACTACTTCACTGGCTTTTATTTCTGCATTCCGATATTCGCGACTGTCCGATTCAAAACTTCCCAAATAAGCCATTTTATAAATTTCATCGTCCGACTCTTCCTGATAAGCTTGTCGGAGTAATTCTTTTCCTTCTTTTTCTAAGCTATCATAGTCTCCAAACTCATAAGGAAAAATCGAGATTGTATAGCCAGTCAGGAACTTAAACTCAGTAAGATGTTGAAATTTTCTCTTCCCTTCTTCATACATCTTTTGCATTCTTTGACGGAGATTTACTCTCTCTTGAAACTCAGAAGGAGCATCCTCAATTGCAGTCCAAAGGAAAAAATAGAAATGTTTCCAAACATCGAAATTTGATGGCTCACTATTATAAAGTTCAACATATGATTCAAATGCAGCGTTAAAGTTGCCTTGTTCTTCTATGTTTAAAATGTCACTCAGAGCTGTCATTTTTTATTTTTTCAGCTTTGCGCTAACGTCTCGTATAAAAACAGTGTGAGCTGGCGAGCGTGATTGTCCGAAGGACAATCAGGCGTTGCCGCCGAGCAAGGAATTTCGATTTGAGACAGGTTTAAGCATTGTTTTTATATATTGTTGGCAGCAGTGTTTTTTTCAATCCGATCAGTCAATTTTAGGTGTAGTCAGAAAGAGCCAAAGCCAAAAAGCTGCCCAAATAAATCCGAGAGAGTTTATAATCAATAATGCGATACTTTTATTAAATCTTTTTTTAAAAGTCAGTCCGGAAGTTAACAGTAAGAGATTCACCGAAAGAGAAATGGGTAAAACCAAAAGTCCGTAACCCATTGATCCTCCTTTATTCAAAAGAAGGATAATAGAGTAAGGCAGAAAATAGAGATTTGTCAAAATCAGTAGGGTCGATATTGACAAGTTGGTTATTTTCACATTCATTTCTATAATTTAAAATTCCGAGTTTTCACATTGCTGCCAACGTCCCGTATAAAAACTATGCGAGCTGGCGTGCGTGATTGTCCGCAGGACAATCCGCTGAGCAAGCGAACACAGACTTTCGATTCGAGACAGGTTTGAGCATTGTTTTTATATGTTGTTGCCAGCAGTATTTTTTTCGACAGGCACTATTGAATCTTTAAAATTAACTCTCAAGTAGATTAAAGCCAGGATCATTATTAAAGCCATAAGGTTTATTAAAAAAAAGTGAGACTCAGAGTCATCCCGAAGGTAGATTATAGATGTCCCCGTAAAATATTCGTAGTCTATCCAAAAGTTATAATCCGAAGTGGCAGGTTTTTGGTATCCAAAACTAACATAAGGTCCGATAAAATAATACCAATAAATTCCAAAGAAACTAAACTGAAATAATTGTAATGCAAAATTAAAAATAGAAAGAGCGATGCCTCTTGGTCTATTAAGAATCAACTGCGTTCCTGCATATATACATATACCAATTAGAATTAATAAAGGCAAGGTAACTGTGAGAAAACTAACCATTCCAACTTCTGCTAATCTATTAAAAAAGGCGTAAACTAATATCAATCCGCCTACGATTTGAATAACACCAATAAAAAGTCTTAGAATTTTATCCATTTATTTTTTCCTTTATCTGTTTGGTTATATTGCTGGCAACGTCTCGTATAAAAACAGTGCGAGCTGGCGAGCTTGATTGTCCGTGGGCCAATCAGGCGCAGCAAGCAAGCACGGACTTTCGGTTCAAGACAGGTTTTAGCATTGTTTTTGTATGTTGTTGGCAAATGTTTTATTGTTTCTCAAGTACCAAGTCAGTTCTGTCAACGCATGACGTATTTAATTTCATTTTACCGTTTATGAAATTGTAAGCCCACTTAGAATTATTTATTTTCACCACCAGGATTTTTGGATCATCAGAATCAAATGCACATCCAAAATGATCTTTTCCAAAAGAATACTGATATTCCCCAGTCGGATAGCCCGCGTTTTCACCTCCAGTCACTTTTAATAATCCGGTTTGTCGAAAATCATAGATGATATTCTGGTCTGAATAATCAATTGAACTTTCTCCTTCCGATCCGTAAAATTCGGCTTGAATTAATTTCCATTCTCCCACAATTTGATCTGTAGAAATATCATCATCATTTGAGCAACTTGCACAAATTGCAAATGTTATTAATAAAAGAAATACTCTTTTCATAATTTTTAAAATTAAAGGTTAGTAACTGTTCAAAGGCTTTTATAATATTTGCCAACGTCTCGTATAAAAACTGTGCGAGCGGGCGAGCTTGATTGTCCGTCCTGTCCCGTAGCTTTTGCGGAGGGAAGGACAATCCGCTAAGCAAGCGAGCACAGAATTTCGAGTTGAGATTGATTTAAGCATTGTTTTTATATGTTGTTGTGCAACGTTTTATTCGACGCAATGCAGTACAAATTGTCTTTCTTCATAATGCTTTAAAATCTTTCCCGAACTTGGTTCAATATGTAATATTTCTTGGTCTGAAAAACATTTTTCCTGATTCAAAGTATTGAATACTATCCAATAATAATGGTTATCATTCGAATTAAACTCCAAGCGCACTGTTGGATCTGTAGTTGAAATGTTTAAGTCTTGTTGGGCAATTATTTCGTCCAACTCGGAGCGTGTTAACCAATTTGATGGTCGGTTTTTCAAAAGAAAGTCAGGTATTTTTTGAAGGTCGATTTCTTGAGCTAAATTTAAGTCAGAATCCAGATTGAGAACGATTCTTTTATCTACAAACTTGTAATCAAAATCTGGATGATCTAAGACAAAGACAATTTGTTTACCGTTTACAAAATCTCCTTTAGTATATTTTCTTTTACCTATTTTCTCCCATTTAACCTTACCCGACTTTGTCCGATATTGATAATAAGAGTCTGGATCAAGTTGAAAGTAACCAAAAAGACTATCGCCCACAGCCTCTTTTAAGTGAGATTCTGCTTTCTCAATAAGATTGGTTGTCAAATACTTCTGCCCCTTTACAGAAAAAGAGATCAGGGATAAAATCAGGATGAAGATAACTCGGCTCATATTTTGTTTTAAATGTTGCACAACGTCTCGTATAAAAACTGTGCGAGCTGGCGAGTGTGATTGTCCGCAGGACAATCCGCTAAGCAAGCGAGCAGGGAATTTCGATTTGAGACTGATTTGAGCATTGTTTTTATATGTTGTTGGCGTGTCGTTTACTTTTTCATTTTTATCAGTTCCTCTATTGAGTCCGCCACCTTTATTCTCTCAGTTGAATCCATTGGAATAAAAGGAATGGAATAAAAAATACCGGTGGATAAGTCCACCGCAAATAATTCTCCGCCTCCACTTGAACCAACTCCGAAATAATTCGGTAAGTATTGCTCTACTCCATAATCCGCATTTAATTTTTCCATTTCCTCCGCAGGCCAAAAAAAATAATCCAAATCCGTTTCTGAAGTTTGAATGGCATCAAACCCTAAATTTTTAAAAAAGTTAATTATAATTTTCTTGTCCATAATCTTATTGAAATGCACGCCAACGTCCCGTATAAAAACAGTGCGAGCTGGCGAGCTTGATTGTCCGCAGGACAATCAGGCGTTGCAAGCGAGCACGGAACTTCGAATTGAGACAGGTTTGAGCATTGTTTTTATATGTTGTTGTGCAAAGTATTTTTCCCGATGAACCAATTTATCGAGAGGTATAATAGGGGAGATCAAATCTGCCATTCCTTATTTCGACTATCTCACCACTCCTCGTTTCTTCGGCATCAAACCAGAAGGTTCCAGAAACAATTTGTCTTTCTTCATCAATATTCGAAATAAACAATTCACCTGTATTTTCTTCGTTAGTTATGAATCCACCCATGAGTAGATTATTGTAGCTCCCCGTCTGGTTAGACTCAGGGGTCGAAAGTGTATAAGTGTTCCCTTCAACCAATTTTTCATTGCGTATTGTTATCATCATCATTTTACTATAAGTCGATTCTCTATTTCTGATAGAAAGTCCAAAAACAAAGTCATCATCTCCATCACCTGAATAGGTATATTGTGCTTGAAGAACAGATCCAGAGTTTAAACTCTGCCCGCCAGGAAGTAATACCTCCCCATTAACTAAACACCCCGCTGTGTTGGCTCCAGTCTGTGTTATGGCTGGTAAACAATCTATTGGGTCCTCACAATCCTCTTTTTTAGAGCAAGAAGAAAAAATAAATAAAACAACTGTAAAAATTAAAAAAGGTCGGATTTTCATAACTTAAATCTTATCAATTATATTTTGCACAACGGTCAAGTATAAGAGCAGTAGCGGATTTCAAGGCGATTACCTGTCCGCCACCACCAAAGTTTATTAAATGCACAGACCTTGATTTTACCACTTCACCCGCTATTGCTCTTATACAATGTTAGGCACTGGCTTTTTCTAATTTTAGTTCTTTTTTTATCAATTCTAAAGCACCTAACTCCATTGGGTCAGGGTTTTTGTCTGTGTTTACTATACTTATTGCCAAATCCATAATTGTGGTTCTTTCGTCAATCGTTTTCTTACTCAATTGCTTAAGTGCTTCTCGAAAGTCTTTACTTTCACAGTATGTCCTCCTGATTTCGTTTTCCAACAAGTCAAGGTCAAAATCCATGTTTGATTTATTAACCAAAAAGGCTATAATGATTTCTCGCTCCTTTTTTCTTAAATAACCGTCTGCTCTGGCAACAAATGTTAAGACCAAAATTTCAGATTCGAGTTCTTGAAAGACATTAGTTATTATTCCAATTGGAGATTCATTAAATCTGTCAAGAAAGTATTTTTCAGGGTTGTCAAAAACTTCTCCGGTTTCTATGTCTGTTAACTCTGTAATTCTTGAAAGTTTGAAAGTCCTTTGGGCGTTTCGCTCATGACAATAGGCTTTTATCATGTAGTCATCATCTATTGTTGGATTTATTGAATACATTGTAATTCTTCTTTCACTCTTCTGTCCTTGAGCGTCTTTGTAGGCTATTTGAGCTAAGGAATTTAGCTTAATTGTTTCAAATTCCTCTGGTAACTCAACTTCTTCCAAAAAGTCGTTCTCTGGAATATGAAAAGTGTTTTTGACTGATTTAGGAAGAGGTCTATTGTCAATCTCACCATTTATTATTTTTTGGACTTCATTATCTTCAAATTTATAATTTCCCGATTCTTTGCTGTGATTTCTGATTTTTTGAAAGCAATTTTTACAAGCTCCGTTATTTTCTCCTAAACCCCAATACGAAGTAGTGTTCTCTAAAAGTTGAGTTTTACAAGCAGAACAGTGTAAATTTAAATTGTTGTTATACGTGACTTCAAAGTATTCTTTGCTCATAAAAGAGAAAAAAATGCAGTCATATAAGCCGATAACCGAAGGAATGAAAGTCCAACAGAACAATATTGAAAGTACACCTTTTCCTGTTTGACCTAAATAAAATCTATGAACTCCAATGCCTCCCAAAAAGAAGGCTAATATTGCTGTGGTTTTTTTGTTTTTCATTTCCTTTTTATTTGGCCAATAATTTGTGTTTTTAATTCTTCAATTAGAATTGAATATTCTTCATAGTCAGGAAAACCATTTTTCCATTTTAATTCTTGATGCATACTACCTCCGTTAAAAACAAAGTCAGAAAAGGAATACATAAGGTCTTCATATTTCAGTATTTTATTCAAAAGCGAGTCTTCTGTATAACATTTGGTCAAAACTTCTAACCTTGATAAATCCGCTATGATTTTATGTCTGTCCGCAGACGGTAATTTTTCATCTCTTATTTTATAATAGTCGGACAATGTTTGAATGTCTTTTTTCTCCTTGTCGCGTAAATCTTCGATAGAAAAATAAAGCTCTTTAAATTTCCCATAGTCTCTGCTCAAAGACTGTATTAACTCGAAAATCTCCTCTAATTTGTGAGTTTTTATTTCACGTTTACTATTCTTGTTTGCGTGATAAATTGCAGCCATTCCAATCGCAACTGCACCAACAGTACCAATAGCGGTCAATATGTCTAAAATCATTTTATAACACATAATTCATTTTCACTGTGTCGGTTTTTTTTAGCTTGTGCCTAACGTCCCGTATAAAAACTGTGCGAATTGGCGAGCTTGATTGTCCGCAGGACAATCAGGCGTTGCAAGCGAGCACGGAGCTTCGATTCGAGACAGGTTTAAGCATTGTTTTTATATATTGTTGGGCACAGTGTTATTATTAGATGATAAAGAAGAGTAAAAAAATCAATAAAATTAAATAAGATAAAATCAATGATACCTTTTGAATTTTACTCTTTTTACTTTCAGATTCAAATTTTAGTAGGAGATTAAGATATTCCTTATTTCGAATAAACTTAAAATATCCCAGAATCATAAAAAATATAAAAATCCCCACTACAACAACCTTATTACCATAAATGTTGAAAGGTAGATTTATATCAAAATATTCTAATGTATTAAATATGGCAAAAACAGTTAACTGGAGAATTAAAGCCAAAAGAAAATTTGCAATATGCTCTGGTTGCTCATCTTTGGTGGATGAGCCGGTCAAAGTGAACCACGTGCGCCGGATGAAAGTGAGCATAGCAAACTAAGTGCGCAAAATCGATTCTACTGTGGTTAAATTTACTATTTATTTTTAAGTTTTTTCCTCATTGATTCCCCTTTGATATCTATTCTGTGAGCCGTATGAACTAGACGATCCAATATGGCATCTGCAATAGTCTGCTCCCCAATAATCTCGTGCCAGGCCTCTACGGGTAATTGGGATGCAATGATGGTAGATTTTTTTCCGTGCCTATCTTCAATAATTTCCATAAGAGAGTGCCTGTTAATATTATCCAGACCTTTAAGTCCAAAATCGTCAAGTATGAGCAGATCCTGCTTTTC
>NZ_FOVL01000051.1 GCF_900115145.1 Salegentibacter flavus
AAAGCTATTTTCGATAATAACCTGACCTATCTGACCAATGATAATTTCAGCAGTCAGTTTAATGCAGATTGGGCAAACAAGCTGCTCATTTGTATTGATGAAGTGCTGTTCAACAAGGAAGAACTTACCGAGCGAATTAAATACCTAAGTACTACCGATTATAATAAAATGGAGGCTAAAGGCAAGGATAAGCGTGAAGTTGAATTTTTCGGAAAGTTTATCCTCTGTAGTAATAATGAAGATAATTTTATAAAAATCGATAGTGATGAAACCCGTTTCTGGGTGCATAAAATACCTGGCCTTAAAACCGAAGAAACCCAATTTTTAGAGCGACTGAAAGCAGAAATTCCGGCGTTTTTATTTTACCTGCAACACCGGAAATTAAAAACAGACCATAAGACCCGAATGTGGTTTACACCGGAGCAGATTAGGACCAATGCTTTGAACAATTTAATGCGCAATAACAGGAATCGGGTAGAAAAGGAACTGGCCAGTGTACTTCTAAGTGCTATGGAGACTTTTGATATGGAAGAAGTACATCTATGCCCTATGGATGTGCTGCAAATTTTGAATAACACCAGGGTTAGAACCGATCTTACCCAGTTGCGGCAAATCCTAAAAAAGGACTGGAAATTAAAAAACCAGGATAATTCCCGCACCTATCAAAAAATGGTAATGTGGCAGAATGGCTTAGCACCAATCCCCGGCAAAGGGCGCTACTATACCATTGAAAAATCTTTCTTGCTTAATCACTTTGAAGATTTTGAAAACGATGAAACGATGCAGGAGTGATGCGGGCAACTAACTCAATGTTTATGAGGGCTGCCGTAAGATTAATATCAATTTGGTTAATTGAGATTGCAACTAAAGAGAAAAAACTTTCAATAATTTTTTCTTTTTTTGATGAATTGATGCCAGATATAAATTAGACCAGTAATACCGGTGGTTTTGCCCCGCATCGTTTTCGCATCACTTTGTCATCAAAAATAAAACGATGCTGAAATTTGAACTCAATTGGTTGGATTTATAGCGAAAACAGCAAAAAATGGAAAAAACAGAA
>NZ_FOVL01000002.1 GCF_900115145.1 Salegentibacter flavus
CAAAAGGGGGGGCATTAATATGTCGCAGTACTGAGTGGTACATTCGGGCAGGTTTCTTTTAAACCCTTCATCATGTATTTGATGAAGGGTTTTTTATGGACTAAAGTGAAAGGAAATCCAGAAGCCCTCCTTTCCCTCCCGGCTCCTGTTATTTTCGGGAGCCCCAAGCCTCGTCCTGGCCATACCAGAACCCAGTTTTCGCCCGGCATCTTTTTAAACCCGTCATTATTCCTATTTCCTAATTTCTTTTTTATTGTCCTTTTAGGTTCTCATTCTCAGCAAGATTAATCCTTACAGGGATTGTACTTTATAAAAAATTTAAGTAAAGATGTAATAGATTAAATGTTTTTTACTTAAATTCATTCTTTAATATATATCCCTCTTAAAGTTTTGCATCTATGAGAACCTTTATTCTTTTACTTTTTCTCGTTTCCTCTTTTAGCCAATATGCTCAGGATATTCCAACACGTTGGGATGAATTAACAGCCAGCGATTGGCCATTAGCTATGGAAAAATCTAATAAAACCATTATTCTCCCTATTGGAGTTCTGGAAAAGCATGGTCCCCATGCACCTATGGGATCCGATCTTATCCATGCCAGAGAATGGGCAGCCCGGGTGGCTAAAGAAGAATATGCAGTGGTTTTTCCTGATTATTTTTACGGCCAGTTGAACGAGGCTAAACACTTGCCTGGAACCTTTTCTTTACCCAGTAAATTAACCATGGAACTTTTAGAAGCAACTTGTGAAGAGTTGGGTAGGAATGGTTTTGAAAAGATTATGATTATCAATGGCCATGGGGGTAATCCCCCAATGCTTAGATATTTTGTACAAAACCAGATGGCAAGCCAGAGAGACTATGCAGTATATTTTTATGATCCCTCTACTGACCCTGATTTTCAGAAGGAATTAAATGCATTGAGAAAAACTGATCCAGCAGGGGATATGCACGCTGGGGAGTTGGAAACATCTTCTTTATTATATCTGCGTCCCGAACTTGTGCAGTTGGAGAAGGCAGCCAATGAATCCGGTGCTGATCAAAAAAGGTTGCCAAGAATTCCAAACGTATATACCGGTATTTGGTGGTATGCTTCTTTTCCTCACCATTATGCCGGGGAAGCTGAAAAAGCATCAGCAGAACTTGGAAAATTAGTTACAGAACAAAAAATAGCATCTATGGTAGAAGCACTGAGGGCTATTAAGGCCGATAAGAAAACCCTTGAGCTTCAACAGGAATTTTACGAGGAAGTCGAAGAGCTTTCCAGAGAAAAATAAAGCAGAGGAAGTGTTTGTGCTAATCAAACACTGCTTTTACTATGGTAAGAATTCCTCTGAACATTAAGATCATTGCAGCAATGAGTGCAATTAAACCGACAATGAGTACAGGAATGTACCAGGGGTTATCCTGATTATTAAATGCGGTAAATAAAACACTGGGCCCAATTAAAGATAAGGGCAATGCCATGCCCAGATATTTTAATCCTTTACCAAGTACCTTTCTATTTGTGTGTTTCATTTTTCTATAATTATTTTACAATATAAGTGCTTGTATCCACTTCTGAAAGATGAAAATAACCAAATGGATAATTTTCTTTATTGCTACGGTTTATAACATTCCCTTTTACTGTTGCCGGCTGGGTTTCAAAAGGACCGCCACTGTTTTCTCCAATTTGAGCCCTTAAAATAAAAAGATACTCATAATAGGACTTTGAAATACCGTACATCTCAATATCTATGGTGTCTCCCGGTTTGATATCCTCATTAGAATAGTATCCGAAAATTTGATTCCCATCTGTAAATTTGTCCTCATAAATCTCCAGGCTTATTTTTTTATTTCTGAAGATAAAAAGATAGTAATTTGGTTCATTAACAGGATCGGTATAAAAAACTTTTACCTCGATCTCATCGCCTGCAAAACCTCCGGTAGCTGTTTGTTCTATAAAATCGATATCTGTAACGCCCATCATGGTTTCAGTAGCCGTGTAAACCTCGTCATTATAAATAATTTCCAATTCATAGGTTTCTCCTAAGATAGGATTGAGATTCTCATTGATGTAATAGCCTTCTGAAGTATGGATGAAATCATATTCAAGACCTGCTTCAGAAATTATCTTAACTGAGGCATTTTCAACCGTTGGTATTTCTTCGTCGTAAAAAGGCGCTGTTTCCGTTAGTCTAATTTGCTGAATATTACTTTCAGAATCTTTATAAGATAGGATTGAAGCTTCTACCACTAACCTTGGTTCGCTCTCTTCTAATGGAATATCTACTACATCTTCGCAAGAGGTTCCGGTAAAAATAAGGAGTAGGCCGAATATTTTTAAAGACGTTTTCATTTTTAAAAGCTAAAATTATAAGTTACAGAGGGAATAATTCCGAATAAACTTAGCCTGAGGGCTTCGTTAACTCCTGTATCGCTATTTTCTCTAAAAGTCAGTGAATATGCGTTTTTTCGGTTGTAAACATTGTAAATTCCAAAACTCCAGGAAGATTTGAAATCCTTTTCCGAAGAAATTCTCGGATAATAGTTGGCCGAAAGATCCAGCCTGTGGTATGCCGGTAATCTGTTGCTGTTCCTCGGGGTATAAACCGGCACCGTTATATTCTCATAGCTATATTGAGCGGTGGGAAATGTGGAGGGCAAACCCGTTTGAAAGCTGAAATTAGCATTGAACTCCCACTTCTTACTGACCTCATAACTGGCCGTAATACTTACATCATGGGTTTTATCATAATTGGATTTATACCAATCTCCGCCATTAATTCCTGTTTCAACCGGCGTCCTGCCCGGGGTTTTTTGCTCGGATCTTGAAAGCGTGTAAGCTAACCACCCGGTAAACTTACCTTCATTTTTTCTGAAAAGAATTTCCAAGCCATAAGCCCTGGATTTTCCGTTTAAAATAACTCTTTCAATATTGTTATTCGCAATAAGATTTGCGCCATTTACATAATCAATGCGGTTCTGAATGTCTTTATAAAAGGTTTCAGCCTCCAGTGAATAAGTCCCATCTTTAAAGTTTCTGAAATACCCGAAAGCATACTGATCCAGGATTTGAGGATCTATAAACGGTCCGCTTGGAGTCCATACATCCAGCGGGGTTGGGGAACTGGTATTGGAAATTAGATGGAGATATTGTGCCATCCTGTTATAACTCGCCTTAACCGATTGATTATCGTTAAAGCTATAGGCAATTGATAAACGAGGTTCAAAATTACCGAAAGAACTGATTATTTCACCGCTTTCGTAAGTTTGTGTGCCTATGGGCTGCCCTTCCTCATAGATATCGCGGTCTTCATTATAAACAACTGGAGAATCATTTTCGTATATACTAAGTTCATCCCGGCCTATCCGATAAAATCCGCTATACCTCAATCCATATTCAGCCGAAAGCTTCTCGGAGATGGTATGTTCTGCAGAAAAATAGACCGCACTTTCCAAAGCATACTTATTAGTGAGTTTAAAGTAATTGATTCCTGAAGTCTCGTCTATGGGTTCGATCTCTCCGGGATTAAAATCGTAATATGTATTCTGAAGACCATATTTTAGCTGAAAGGTATCGTTTAAATAATGGTCAAAATCGTATTTGAGATTGAGATTTTTTATCCCGCTATCCCAATTAAAGCCAACGAACCCAAGGGTTAGGCCATAATAATAATCGCTGTAAATCACAGAAAGATTAGAAAATATATTATCGCTGAAAATATGGTTCCATCTAAGGTTTAAAACGGTATTTCCGTAAGTGTTTGTGAAATTTCTGCTCAAAGAAAAAACATCCCGTCCAAAATAACCCGAAAACAGGAGTTTATTCTTGTCATCCAACCTGTAGCTTAACTTGGTGTTAAGGTCATAGAAATAAGCGGAGTTTTCGTTATCGGTAAATTTCAGAAAAAGATGAGCATAAGAACTGCGACCCCCAATAAGAAAAGATCCCTTGTTTTTTACTATGGGACCTTCGGCGAGTAGCCTGCTTGAAATTGCGCCTATTCCGCCTTGCATTTTGAATTCCCGACTGTTTCCATCACGTTGATAAATATCCAGAACCGATGAAACCCTACCGCCGTATTTAGCCGGAATTCCTCCTTTATATAGTTTGAGATCCTTTATAGCATCCGGATTGAAAACTGAGAAAAACCCGAATAAATGTGAAGAATTATAGATGGTAGCCTCATCCAGCAAGATCAGATTTTGGTCTACAGCCCCCCCCCGAACGTTAAATCCGGAAGAACCTTCTCCGGCATTTGAAACACCCGGTAAGAGTAATAAAGACTTAATTACATCAACTTCTCCAAAGATCACCGGCATTTTCTGAATGGTATTTATCGAAAGCTTATTAAGGCTCATTTCCGGTTTTTTGATGTTGAGGCCATCAGATCTTTGGCTTATGATTATTTCATCGAGATATTCTGAGCTTTCTTTTAATTTAAAATTCAGACTAGTCTGGCTGGAAATAGTTATGCTTTCTGAAATGGTTTGGAAACCCAGGTATGAGATCACCAATTCATAGGTGCCTTCGGGGATTTTCAATGAATAAAAACCATATTCATTGGTTACCACTCCTGTATTTAAGGAGGGAATGAGCACATTAACTCCAATTAGGGTTTCGTTGCTGGAAGCATCGGTGATAGTTCCGCTTAGGGTATAGCTTTCCTGTGCAAAACTTGTGAAGGCAAAGCAACAGGCTAAAATAAAAAGGGAAAAATTTTGTTTCAATTTTTGGATTAAAGATAGAACAGCTTAATTCAAAATAAAAATGCTAAACACAAATTTATGGATTGTTTAAGGATAGAATTTTTAGAATTAAAAATAAAAAAAGCCGGAGATAATCCGGCCTTTTTCAATTATTCTGGTTTTACTAAGCAATAATATTATTTAGGGTTTTGCTGGGTCTCATTGCGTTGGTAGTGAGTTTCTCCTCAGGTTTATAATAACCGCCTATATCTACAGGAGATCCCTGTGCAGCAATCAATTCTTCATTGATCTTGCTTTCATTCTCTTCAAGGGTTTTAGCAAGTTTGCTAAAGTGAGCTTTTAAATCGGGATCTTTATCCTGTGCCCCAAGAGCCTGAGCCCAATATAACGCCAGATAAAAATGACTACCCCGGTTATCAAGTTCATTTACCTTTCTTGATGGTGATTTGCTATTTTCCAGGAATTTATCGGTAGCATCATCAAGAGTTTCCGATAAAATCAGGGCTTTTTTGTTATCGTATTTATCTCCCAGGTGCTCCAGGGAAGCAGCAAGGGCTAAGAATTCACCTAAGGAATCCCAGCGTAAATGCCCTTCATTAAGGAACTGTTGTACATGCTTTGGTGCAGAACCTCCAGCTCCGGTTTCAAATAAACCACCGCCATTCATTAGAGGAACGATGGAAAGCATCTTGGCACTGGTACCTACTTCCAGTATAGGGAATAAATCGGTTAAATAATCCCGAAGCACATTTCCGGTAACTGAGATAGTATCTTTTCCTTCTTTCACTCTCTCCAGCGTATAACGGGTTGCTTCAGCAACAGACATTATTTCGATATCGATATCAGAAGTATCGTGATTAGGAAGGTATTTATTTATTTTTTTAATCAATTCGGCATCGTGGGCGCGATTTTTATCAAGCCAGAATACAGCAGGCATTCCTGATGCTTTAGCACGATTAACAGCCAGTTTTATCCAATCCTGAACAGGAGCATCTTTTGCCTGGCACATTCTCCAGATATCGCCAGCCTCTACTTCGTGTTGTATAAGTGTATTCCCATTGCTATCAATTACCTTCACTGTTCCGTCAGAAGGAATTTCAAAGGTTTTATCGTGGGAACCATATTCTTCGGCTTTTTGAGCCATCAGGCCAACATTCGGAACAGTTCCCATAGTTGTAGGATCAAAAGCCCCATGTTTTTTACAGAATTGAATAGTCTCTTCATAAAGTGGAGCGTAACTACTATCCGGAATTACTGCTTTTGTGTCCTGAGTTTCATCATTCTTATTCCACATTTGACCTGAAGTCCTTATCATTGCCGGCATAGAGGCATCAATAATAACGTCACTCGGTACGTGTAGGTTCGTTATTCCCTTGTCTGAATTTACCATCGCAACATCCGGCCCATCTTCGAGATCCTTTTTAATCGCTGCTTCTATTTCATTTCTTTTTTCTGCGGGTAAATTGCTTAGGGCGTTTATAACATCACCAAGACCACTATTTGGATCTCCTCCGGCATTTTTAATGTCCTCTCCGTATTTCTGAAAAACATCTTCGAAGAAAACTTTCACCGCATGACCAAAAATAATGGGGTCTGAAACCTTCATCATGGTAGCTTTCATGTGCAGTGAAAACAAAACTCCTTTATCTTCAGCATCTTTTATTTGTTCCTTTAAAAAGGCAAGAAGTTTTTTCTTGCTGATAAATGTTCCATCGATGATTTCTCCTTCCAGAAGAGCCAGGTTGTCTTTAAAGACTTCCTTTTTTCCTTCTTTTGGAATAAATTCGATATTTACTTTGGTAGCTTCAGAAAGCGTTACTGACTTTTCATTGGCTTTAAAGTCGCCCTCCTCCATAGTCGCTACGTGAGATTTAGAGTCTGAACTCCATTCACCCATACTATGAGGATGTTTTCTGGCGAAATTCTTTACAGCTTTAGGGGCTCTCCTGTCCGAATTTCCTTCTCTCAATACCGGATTTACCGCACTTCCTTTTACCTTATCGTATTTAGTCTTTAATTGCTTTTCCTCTTCATTTTTAGGTTCATCTGGATAATCGGGTAGGGAATAGCCTTTTTCCTGTAATTCCTTTATTGCCGCTCTAAGCTGTGGGATGGAAGCACTAATATTTGGAAGCTTTATGATATTTGCTTCGGGTTTTTTAGCGAGTTCTCCCAATTCGGCAAGAGCATCCTTGACTTTTTGATCGGCTTTAAGTTTTTCTGGAAACTGGGCAAGAATACGACCTGCAAGGGAAATGTCTTTTGTCTCCAGACTAACTCCAGCCGCCTTTGTATAGGCCTGAACTATAGGAAGAAAAGAGTAAGTTGCCAAGGCAGGTGCTTCATCTGTTTTGGTATAAATTATTTTAGCTTCTTGTGTCATCATTTAATTTTTATCGGTATAATTTACTAATGCTTAAACTCCAGAAACGCCCGTAGAGATCCCGGGCGTTGAACTTAAGTGCAATATAGGATTTTTCCGTCTTTTATCATAGTTATCAGGTTCTAATAAGAGGTTTACCGGATTGAAAAAAGGCATAAAAAAAGCCATTTCATTTTAATTGCTAAAATGAAATGGCTTCATTGAAGTATCACGCGATCACCGAATGTTTTAAATTCTTTATAGGACAAAAGCCCTGGTGGGTGACCTTCAATTGAAAGCTTTTATTCGTATAAGCGAAAAAAACTTTCAGAAAATGATTTTTACCTTTCAAACTATTTTTGACATTGCAAAAAATGAGCGTTATATAGAAGATAAAAATCCTTATGTAAAGAATTAAATCTTACATAAAAGGTTTAAAGCTTAAAATCCTGGTGTCATGATCAGCTTTAATATGAATTCCTTATACTAAATGTACAAAGAAAAAGTCATTTTTCTCTAATGGTTTTGTTAAATATTCAGGGGTGGAAGCCTTAAGGTCAGGGCATAAAAAAGCCCCGAAAATCGGGGCTTTTAGATATATTGAAGAAAAATGAATTATCTTTTTGCTTCTTTGATTCGGGCTTTCTTACCGGTAAGGCCTCTAAAGTAATAGATACGTGCTCTTCTTACTTTACCTCGTTTATTTACCTCAATTTTTTGAATTGCAGGTAGATTAACCGGGAAAATACGCTCTACTCCAACAGTACCACTCATTTTTCTGATGGTGAAAGTTTGAGAAGATCCTGATCCTCTTTTTTGAATTACCACACCTCTAAAAAACTGGGTACGGGTTTTTTGTCCCTCTTTAATCTCGTAAAATACGGTGATTGTGTCACCGGCAGAAAATTCAGGAAAATCTTTTGTAGCTACGAATTCGTCCTGTACAAATTTAATTAACGATTCCATCGATATATATTTAAGGTATAATCCAAAACAACATTCACGGTTTTCGCCAGAGGTTATTTTAGAACGAGTGCAAAATTACAAATATAAATTTTAAATACAAGCAGGTGAAGGAGTTATTTTTCTGATTCATCCAGAAGGTCCGGTCGAAGCTTTTTGGTTCGTTCCCAGGCCTGTTCTTCCCGCCATTGCTCAATTTTAGGGAAGTTGCCGGAAATAAGTATCTCCGGAACTTTCCAGCCCTTATATTCCGCAGGTCTAGTGTAAACCGGTGGTGCCAGCAAATCATCCTGAAAGGAATCGGTTAAAGCTGAAGTCTCATTGCCTAAAACCCCCGGAATAAGTCTGATAACTGCATCGCATAGCACTGCGGCACCTAATTCACCGCCTGAAAGAACATAATCTCCAATAGAAATTTCCCTGGTGATAAAATGATCCCGCACCCGTTGGTCTACTCCCTTATAATGACCACACAAAATAATAAGGTTTTTCTGCAAAGACAGTTGGTTTGCGGTTTTTTGTTCTAAACGTTCCCCGTCAGGGGTCATATAAATAACCTCGTCGTAATCTCTTTCACTCTTTAGTTTTGTAATGCATTTATCAATTGGCTCTACCATCATCACCATTCCTGCGCCACCCCCGAATTGATAATCATCAATTTGCTTATAATTATCGGTTACGTAATCCCTGAGGTTATGAAGATGAATTTCAACTAATCCCTTTTCTATTGCCCTTTTCAGAATAGAAGCTTCAAAGGGACTCCTTAGTAGATCGGGAACTACCGTAATTATATCAATTCGCATATAGTGTTTTTAGAGATTAACGCCGAATAATTTTAGTTGTTCGAGGTCTTATTGCGCTCGTCCTGAAGCATCCTGCCGAGCCTTTGTTCTTTTTCCAGGGCTTTGGCGCGGTAAAGATCAAATTCTTTCTCTGTTTCAGCTAAACGCTTACGGGCTTCACGGGTAGTCGCATGAGAATTTTTAAAGCGGTAAATAAAGAATAATAAGGCAATTAGTAAAATTGCTACAATTCCCCACATCATTCCCATATAACTGCCTTTGCTCATAGGCATCCCAAGGAATTTAATAGCGTCTTTTTCGGCATTAACTTTATCGAGATCTTCCTGAGTGGCTTGAAGCTCTTTTTTCAAAGATTCGATTTCGGCAATTTGTTCGTTGGCTGTATTTTTTTGCGTTTCGATCTCAGCTCTTAATTCATCGAAATGCCGGTTGGTGTTGTTTTTTAATCTTACCAGGGCTTCATAATCGACTACCTTGTAGCCCTGGTAATTGTTTGAATTCTCAATAAGTTCATTGAATTCATCCTGAACAGGATTTGTGCTTAGACTGTCCTGGGCATAAAACTGAAGACTTAGCAGGCTTAAACTTAAGATTCCGAAAATAGTTTTGTTCATTACTTTGGGGTTAATGCATTAATTTATATGGACACAACGCCGGGTAGGATAACTTATTGTAACAATTTAAATCTTAATTCTAAATCGTTTATTATTAAATTTTTGGGGCTGCAAAGTTAATGATAAAAAGAAAAAACCCACCAATAAAAGGTGGGTTAAGATGTAATAAAATTTGAGTTTATTCTAATAATACGTATACCTTCTTACCTTGGCGACATATTTTGCCAGTCTCACCACCTGGTGACTGTACCCATATTCATTGTCATACCAGATATAAAGCACAATGCTCTTACCGTCTTTTGAAACTATAGTCGCCTTACTGTCATAAATAGCAGGAGCATTGGAACCAACAATATCTGATGATACCAGTTCATTATCAACGGCATATTTAATCTGTTCTACAAGGTCCCCTTCCAGTGCATATTTCTTTAAAATAGCATTTACCTTTTCTATACTGGTTTTCTTTTGAACTTCCAGGTTTAGAATTGCAAGAGATCCGTTAGGAACCGGTACCCGAATAGCATTTGAGGTTAGTTTCCCTTCAAAAACAGGTAATGCTTTAGCAACGGCATTTCCGGCCCCGGTTTCGGTGATAACCATATTCAGAGCTGCAGCTCTTCCACGTCGGTATTTGCTGTGCATATTGTCTACCAGATTCTGGTCATTGGTGTAAGCGTGGATGGTTTCCAGGTGACCTTTTTCAACTCCTAGAGAATCCTGAATTGCTTTTAAGACAGGGGTGATGGCATTGGTGGTACAGGAAGCTGCGGAAAAAATCTCGATTTCATCGGGGTTATATTCCTTATGGTTTACACCGTGAACTATGTTCGGTACACCTTTTCCCGGCGCCGTTAAAAGTACCCGTGAAGCTCCTTTAGATTTTAGGTGTCTGCTAAGTGCTTCCTTATCACGGAATGCTCCGGTATTGTCAATTATCAAAGCATCTTCTATTCCGTATTTAGTATAATCTACATCTTCAGGCTGATTGGCAGAAATAATGTGTACGGTGGTACCATTAATTATTAAAGCCGAATTTTTCTCATCAATAGCCACGGTTCCAGAAAAGTCGCCATGAACTGAATCGTTTTTAAGCAAAGAGGCTCTTTTCTCCAGAATGGTTTTATCAATTTTTCCTCTTGTTACTATTGCCCTTAGCCTTAATTGGTTTCCTTTCCCGGTACGGTTCATTAGTTCGCGGGCCACAAGTCGGCCAATTCTTCCAAAGCCATATAGCACCACATCTTTGGGGATTAATTTAGTGTAGTCTTTGGCGTCTTTTAGTTTATCTGAAACAAAGGCCATAGCATTGCTGTGCTTCTGGTCTTCCAGATGGAATTCATAGGTAAGTTTACCAATATCCAGTTTTGCAGGAGGCAGTTTAAGGTCCTGAATGGCCTTTGCGATCTCTACCGAATCAAATATAGAAATAGGTTTTTGAACTACCTCTCCGGCATATTCGTGCAAATTAAGAATGTCACTTACATTCCGGTTTAAAAGTTGATTTCTGAAAAGAACAAGTTCAATAGACTTGTCATACCATAAGTCGCTAACGATGTTGATGAATTCTACTGTGGCTCTGCGCCTGTTAGCCTGAAATGCCAGTTCTCTTTCGTAACCTTGATTAAAGCTCATTATTTTGTTGTGTGTTTTGTTTAAACTTGCGCAAAAGTATATATTTCAAACGTTTTCGTAAAGTATTTTTGAAATAAAAAAGCCCTCCTGTTGGAGAGCTTAAATTCTTTAGGGCTTATAAAATTTTTAACGCCATACTACCCGTTGCTTTTCTCCATTCCTGTCAATAAAACTTACAACTATGGATTCTGAAGCTTTTCTATTATTCATGATCCTTTCCACATCTTCAATATTATTGACTTTTTGGTTATTAATGGCGGTTATGATTGTTCCTACCAGTTCCTCTGAAGGTAGATTACTCATTAATGTTCGGGAGATTTTAACTCCGTTCGGGGTATTATAGGCATCCAGTTCCTCTTGAGTAGCATTGGTGACTTCCAGTCCAATACTATCTACTCTGTAGATCTCGTTTTTAGTCAATCTAACATTCAGATTTCTTTTTTTACCTTTTCTTAATACCGTCACCCTTACCTCATCATCGGGACGTTTAGAATTGATATAACCGGTAAGGTCTGAAAACTTGTTGATAGTAATATTATCTATCTGTCTTATAACGTCTCCTTCCTTTATTCCTGCTTTTTCAGCACCGCTTCCGGAAGTCACTTCGGCAACATAGACTCCTTGTGTTGCATCAAGACCGAATTCTTCAGCGGCCGTAGGAGTTATGCTTCCTCCTCTTATACCTAAAATTCCCTTCTGAACATCCCCATATTCCATAATGTCTTCTACTATCTTTCTGGTAATATTTGAAGGTACTGCAAAGGCGTAGCCTATGTAACTTCCGGTTTGGGAAGTTATAGCGGTATTTATTCCCACTAATTCTCCTTTAATATTCACCAGGGCGCCACCACTGTTCCCGGGGTTAATAGCCGCATCGGTCTGAATAAAGGATTGTGGGGTTGCATCATAAGTATTCAGGTCTCTTGCCGTAGCACTTATTATTCCGGCAGTTACCGTAGACTTTAGATTAAAAGGGTTTCCAACGGCCAAGACCCATTCTCCAAGCCTAACATTGTTAGAATCTCCGAAGGGGATATAATCCAGGTCTTCGGCATCAATTTTCAGCAAGGCGATATCAGTAGATTCAGCTACACCTATGATCTCGGCGGTATAGGTTTGGTTATTGTTCAAGGTAACTTCCACCTCGCTAGCTCCTTTTATCACGTGGTTATTGGTTACAATATAACCATCGGGAGAAATAATTACTCCGGAGCCTGCACCTTGTAAGGCCCGACCTCCCTCATTTCCGCGATACAAATCCCAGATGCTGCGGGGACCCTGGTAAACTGCAACATTTTTAACGTGAACCACTCCGTTAACTGTATTTTCGGCAGCTTCCGTGAAATCAGCATTAGTACCGTAGATCCTGCTGCTGTAATTAGCCGGTATAAAATCTTGTGAAGAGGATTCTTCCTGTATAAACTGAGGTTGGGAATCTGGCCCTATAAATAATTTATAACTACCAAGAGTTAGTATTCCTCCCAGAATTGAAGCGATAAGTAAACTTGTAAAGTTTTTCATTTTTCCGAATTGTATTTAAATGAAATAAACATTAAATTAATTATTTTAGTTTTGAACTAAAGGCTTTTAACTACCATTTAACAGAGGGAGAAATCCGCTGTTTTATTGTATATTTACATCCTTTTAGTTGCAACAAATGACACTTGATTTTTATAAATATCAGGGTACCGGTAATGATTTTGTCATTATCGATAACCGTACTCAGTTTTTCTCCAAAAACAATACCAATTTGGTTAATTTCTTATGTGACCGAAAATTTGGCATTGGTGCCGATGGTTTGATGTTACTCGAAAAACCGGAAATTGAAGGAGATGATTTCAAGATGGTTTATTATAATGCTGATGGCAACCAAAGCAGTATGTGTGGCAATGGAGGTCGTTGCCTGGTAGCCTTTGCAAATTTTCTTGGGATTATTAAAGATGAAGCGCAATTTACTGCGATTGATGGACCTCATAAAGCTACCCTGAGCAATGGGCTGGTGAGTCTGCAAATGCAAGATGTAAAAGAAATACAGCAGGAAGGTGAAGACTTGTTTCTGGATACAGGTTCCCCACATCATATTGAATTTACCGGGGCATTAGACTCCCTGGATGTTAAAAAACAGGGTGCTGCCATACGTTACAACCAAAAGTACAAGGAGGAAGGAACGAATGTGAATTTTGTTGAACAACTTAGCGCTAACGAATATAAGGTCCGAACTTATGAGCGTGGGGTGGAAGACGAAACCCTGTCTTGCGGAACCGGAGTTACAGCGGTAGCAATTGCCGCTAGTGCTTCTAACCGGACTTCAGGAGAAAGCGTGAAGCTACATACACGTGGAGGAGAGCTAAGCGTTTCCTTTATTAAAGACGGTGATGGTTATAGCGAAGTATGGTTAACCGGGCCTGCTACTCAGGTTTTTAAAGGAGAAATAGTATGCAAACTCTAAAAGGAAATAAAATATACCTCCGGGCCCTGGAACCCGAGGATCTCGATTTCGTCCATGAAGTCGAAAATAATGAGGATTTATGGGTGGTTAGTGCTACCCAATCTCCCTATTCACGGTATATGATAAAAAAATATTTGGAGAATGCCCATCGCGATATATATGAAGTGAAACAATTAAGGCTCGTTATTTGCAATTATGATCATAAATCGGTAGGATTAGTAGATCTTTTTGATCTGGAACCTAAAGACAAAAGGGCTGCTATAGGTATTCTCATTGCAGACCCTGCAGATCGCAAGAAAGGCTATGGAGCCGAAAGTATTTCCCTAATCTGTGATTATAGTTTTAGGCACCTCGCACTGCACCAGGTTTATGCTAACGTAACTACTGATAACGAAGCCAGTGTAAAATTATTCGAAAAATTGGGCTTTACCCGGGTTGGGGTAAAAAAAGACTGGATTCTTGTAGACAAGGAATTTAAAGACGAAGCCCTTTATCAACTTATAAATAAATAATGTACATAAAAAAAATACTCGTTGCTATTGCTATCCTGGGAGTTATAGCTTTGGCAGGATTTAGCTATTATATATACAACAGCATCTTCTCTTCCAATACCGAATTCTCTGAAAAACAGGCAGTCGTTTATATTCCAACGGGAGCTGATTATCAAACCGTAATAGACAGTATCAAACCATTGGTTAAAAATATTGAGTCTTTTGATGCTGTGGCCAGGAAAAAGGGATATCCTAATAACATTAGGGCGGGACGCTATGTGCTGGATAAAGAGATGAACAATAACGATTTGGTGAATGCGCTACGCTCTCGTAATAACCCTATAAATATCACCTTTAATAACCAGGAACGTTTGGAAAACCTGGCAGGAAGGATATCTACGCAGATAGAAGCAGATTCAGCCAGTTTAATTGAATCCTTTAAAAAGGAATCTTTTCTGGAAGAAAATAATTTTACTGAAGCTCAGGCACTGGCGATGTATATTCCTAACAAGTATGAATTTTTCTGGAATACTTCTGCTGAAGAATTCCGAAGCCGCATGAAGCGGGAATACGATAGGTTCTGGACCTCGGAAAGAAAGAAAAAGGCTGAAGCTATTGATCTTTCCCCTAATGAAGTGACCGTTATCGCATCAATTGTTCAGAAGGAAACTGCCAAAGTAGAAGAACGCCCCAGGGTTGCCGGGGTATATATGAATCGTATTAAAAATGGCTGGAAATTGGATGCCGATCCTACAGTGATCTATGCTATTAAGCATGAAAATCAAAATTTCGATACAATTATAAAGCGGGTTTTGTATAAAGATCTTACTTTGGATTCCCCGTATAACACCTATTTATATAAGGAATTACCTCCCGGCCCTATAGCCATGCCCGATATTTCCTCTATCGATGCAGTGTTAAATTATGAAGACCATGATTACTTCTTTTTCGTTGCCGATGTTCAGAATATGGGTTATCATAAATTCGCAAAAAATATCGCTCAGCATAACCGAAATAAGCAGGAATATGTTCGCTGGATAAATAACCAGGGCATCAAGCGTTAGAAATCTTCCAACTCAATTTTTATTAAGTTTTTTATAACTACTTGTTAACAAGACCCTTATGGGGTTGTTAATCAAGGGTGATTCTTTGTGAATTGATTAACAGCCTGTGTATCAAATTATTAAAAAATGTTGTACATTTGCACCGCGAATTTGAAGGGGGTTAATGTTTTAAGAATAAGCGTAACCATTATCCCTTCAGAAACCAAAATGTAATGAGAAGGAAAATTGCAAAATTTTCAATCTTGCCTGTTTTTGCAGGCAGTATGTTTTTTAGCTTTTCAACAAAAGAAGCTGCTAACCTGGAGATGTTCTCCACCTCAAATCTGGACCTGGAATACACTGTGTCATTTGAGGAACCCGAAACCGAAATCCCTGAAGTACATTCAGACCTGCCTATTCTTGGTAAATCTTACCTCGGCTTTAAAGAAGCTGTAGGCTTTAAAGAGTCTGGTGGTAGGTACAGTGTAGTTAATGAATACGGGTACATGGGGAAATATCAGTTCGGGAAAGGAACCCTTGAATTAATAGGGGTCTATAACCCAACCGAATTTCTTAACTCTCCCGAGTTACAGGAAGCCGCGTTTTACGCCAATGCTTCCCGCAACAAATGGATACTTATTAGGGATATAGCCCGTTTTGAAGGCAAAGTGATTAACGGGGTGGAAGTGACCGAGTCAGGGATTCTGGCCGCAGCTCACCTTGCGGGGCCGGGCAGTGTTAAAAAATACCTTAGAAGCTGGGGAGCAACCGCTTTTAGTGATGCTTTTGGAACCAGTATCAGGAATTATATGAAACGTTTTGGGGGATATGATACTTCTTTCGTTAATCCGGAACGCAGGGCTAAAGCAGTGATTCAGCCTACACGGACTTAAAATTCTTTCTGAATAATAAATATAGCAGGCCTTTTATGAAGGTCTGTTTTTGTTTTCTTCCAGTCTGATGCGGTTTTGGTTATCACAAATTCTGAAGCTAAGGTAAGATCACAGGCTACACAAATTCTGGTTTCCGGATGCAGGTTTTGAACCAAGTCCTCCAGCATTTTGTTGTTGCGGTACGGGGTTTCAATAAAAATTTGTGCCTGATTTTTTTCAGCCGAAAGTCTTTCCAGGAATTTAATCTCTTGTTTACGTTCCTTTTTATCTATAGGGAGGTAGCCGTGAAAGCTAAAACATTGTCCGTTCATGCCGCTGGCCATCATGGCTAAGAGAATTGAGGAAGGACCAACTAGTGGTACGACCTGAATTCCTTCCCGATGAGCTATTTTTACTATTTCTGCACCGGGATCTGCAACCCCGGGACAACCTGCTTCACTCATTAGGCCTATATCCAGGCCTTTTTTACAGGCATTTAAGAATGTAGGTAGTTCAATCGCTTCTGTGAATTTATTAAGGCTTTGTAAATTTAATGCTTGCTGGTTTTTCTCAGGCAGGAGTTGCTTGATGTGCCTTCTCGCTGTCTTCTCGTTTTCAACGATAAGGTCGTTTAAACCTTCCAAAATGTTTTTTACTTTTTCAGGAATTACATCCAGCGGATTTTCGTTTCCCAGCGTAGTAGGGATTAAAAATAACCTACCTGAATATTTAAATGCATTTTCAGCCATTATTCTTCTTCCCTGTGAAGTTTGCGCGCAATATTCTCACAGGCTTCCTCGAGCATCTGGTAAACATTCTCGAACCCGTGGTCACCACCGAAATAAGGATCCGGTACATCTACATTTTCTCCCGGAAAAATCTCGTTCAAAATGAGTTTTACCTTTTGTTTGTCTTCTTCATGGCGGGCCAGAGAGATTACATTTTCATAATTGGAATTATCCATCACATAAATATGATCGAAATTATCAAAATCTGAAACACTGAATTGCCTCCCGAGCTGGTCTGTGATGTCAAGATCGTATTTTCTGGCTACAGAAATCGATCTTTTATCGGGCATGTCATTTATATGATAATCACCGGTGCCGGCAGAATCCACATGGACTTTCTTCCGGTCAACTTTAGATTTTAGAATACCTTCGGCAAGGGGTGATCTGCAGATATTGCCGAGGCACACCATTAATACCTTGGTTTTCATAACAAGAGTTTTTATGCTGTAAGCTTTTTGCTGAGGTCTTCAACAAATTTTTTAAATTGTTTGTCGGTCGTGGCCAGATTATCTACGGTCTTACAGGCATGTAGAACCGTGGCGTGGTCCCGTTTTCCTATTTGAGAGCCAATGCTGGCCAGAGAGGCCTTGGTGTATTTTTTAGCAAAGAACATCGCCAGTTGTCTCGCCTGAACGATATGGCGTTTCCTGGTTTTAGACTGAAGGGTTTGCACATCCATTTGGAAATAATCGCTCACCACTTTCTGAATATAATCTATAGAAACTTCGCGTTTGGTATTTTTTACATAATTGTCTACAATCTTTTTGGCGAGCTCCAGGGTGATATCTTTTTTATTGAAAGAAGAGTGGGCGATAAGCGAAATTATCGCACCTTCTAATTCCCTGATATTGGTCTTGATATTATTAGCAAGAAATTCCACGATGTCTTCGGGCATTTCTACCCCGTCGCGATAAAGCTTGTTTTTGATGATGGAAACGCGGGTTTCAAAATCAGGGTGTTGCAATTCTGCTGAAAGTCCCCATTTGAATCTTGAAAGTAACCTTTGTTCAATATCCTGCATATCTACAGGAGCTTTGTCACTGGTTAGGATCACTTGTTTTCCATTTTGGTGCAGGTGATTGAAAATATGGAAGAAAACATCCTGTGTCCCTGCTTTCCCTGAAAGCAGCTGAATATCATCTACAATAAGAACATCAATTATCTGGTAAAAATGGATGAAATCGTTCCTGTTATTCTTTTTAACCGATTCGATATACTGCTGGGTAAATTTTTCCGCAGAAATATAAAGGACGGTTTTTTCAGGATATTTATCTTTTATCTGAACTCCTATAGCATGCCCCAAATGAGTTTTTCCCAGTCCAACCGCTCCAAAGATTAACAATGGATTAAAGGATGTTCCTCCGGGTTTGTTAGCTACGGCCATCCCGGCAGATCTTGCCAACCTGTTGGAATCACCTTCTAGAAAATTCTCGAAATTATAGCTCGGGTTTAACTGCGACTCGATTTTTACATTTCTTATTCCGGGAATTACAAATGGGTTCTTTAATTCTGGGTTTTTATTTTTAATAGGAACATCTACTTCCTGAGATGCCATATTAGACCTTTGGGTACTTGGAATTTTTTCTGTAAAAGGGAGCTTATTGCCATAGGTGTTCTCCATTTTAATAACATATACCAGTTTTGCTTTTTCCCCTAATTCCCGGGTTAGCGATACTTTTAGGAGCTTTACATAGTGCTCTTCAAGCCATTCGTAGAAAAATTTGGAAGGCACCTGTATGCTCAACGCACAATCGGTTAGTTTTACTGCTTGTATAGGCTCAAACCATGTCTTATAGGCCTGAGGTGTGATGTTATCTTGAATAAAAGCCAGACAGCTATTCCAAACTGATTGCGCAGTTTTCGACATGCTTTGTTTTGCGTTATTTATGGGTTAGTAGATAGTTACAATGGCGATTGAAAGTGTTTAAACTTCCAGATCTTGGTGGAACAAATATGTGAACAAATTATGTAAAAAAAAAACCATTTAGGGGTTGAATTTTAAGAAAATTTTATGCATACTTAAATCCGCTTATGAAAGTACAAAACCTTGCCCTATTAACCTATTAAATCTTTATGAAAAGCCATACTAATTTTGTTAAAGTAAGATATGCCGAGACCGATCAGATGGGAGTGGTGCATCACGGAAATTACGCGCAATACCTTGAAATTGCTCGCATCGAGTGGTTAGAGCAACTCGGAATTTCATACAGGTCTATGGAAGAAAGCGGGGTGATGTTACCGGTTTATTCAATGGAATTTCGCTTCGTTAAACCCGCCCATTTTGGGGATGAACTGCAAATTGTAACCCGACTGAAAAGGCTTCCAAATGTTAAAATTGAATTTGATTATGAAGTGTTCAACAAAAAGGGTGATTTGCTTACTAAAGCTTCGACGGTTTTGGTGTTTATGGATTCGAAAACAAGACGACCCGTTAGGTGTCCTGAATATATCCTGGACAAATTAAAAGATTAATCCTCCAGCCTTTTTATTTCAATTTTGTAGGTGGTATCGAATTTTTGAAAAATACTTTCTGCCTCCTTTTTTCTTACTGAAATTCTAATCCTGCAATCCAGCTCGAGTTTCTGATCGATAACGTTAAGGTTATTTTCTTTTATGATGCGCATCACCGTATTCATTTCAGGATAATCGAACTTTATTTCAAAAATCTCATCTATGGTTCTGGTCACAATCCTGGACTCCTCTAAAGCCATTTGAGCTGCGGTTTTATAGGCGTTTATCAGGCCACCTACCCCGAGTTTTACTCCGCCGAAATAACGCACTACAACAATTAGCACATTGGTAACTTCAAAAGACTGGATCTGCCCGTAGATGGGCATTCCGGCTGAATTGGAGGGTTCTCCATCGTCATTGGCGCGATACTGAATTTCCTCTTTTCCCAGCTGCCAGGCGTAACACCAATGGCGTGCCTTATGGTGCTTGTTTTTTAATTCCTCCAGGTGAGCATTGATCTCTTCTTCGGTTTTAACCGGAAAAGCATATCCGAAAAACTTAGAATTCCTATCTTTAAAAAGAACTTCCGGCGAGGCCTTGGTTATGGTTTTGTAAGTATCCTTCATTTATTGGGAGTTTGCCACTAATAAAATACTAATTATCGCTAAAACAAGTCCGATCCAGTTTTTTCTTAACAGCACTTCCCTAAAAAAGACTATTCCAACCAGCGTTGAAGCCAAAACAATACCCACGTGATTCAGGGTGAAAAGTACCGAATTCTCAAAACCCGGACTTCGAAGCGCCATCACCAGAAAATAGATCGAAAAATAATTGGGAATTCCCAAAGCGATCCCGCCCGCCAGGCTTTTCCAGCTCAGTTTTAGTTTTCCAGAGATAGCCTGTATTATGATTATAAGAGTTCCAATAACCCCGGCTACGGCAAATATGCTGGTGGAGAACAAGCCTACATCTGTTTCAGAAACATAGAAATTCTCCAGGAAATTGAGACTGGTGTCAATAATTCCGCTGCCAAGAAACACCAGGAATGGAAAGATCAGGTTTTTCTTCTTGATCTTCAGGCCTTCTTTTTTCTTTATCGAACTTAGATAAACTGCGGCCAAAGCAAGCACAATCCCTAATAGTTTCAGGAAACCGGTGCTCTCATTGTAAATGAAAATTCCGAAGAAAACAGGAAGCGCCACCGACATTTTTGATGCGATCGATACAACCGCCATCCCGCTGCGCTGGGTTGTAATGGCTGCAAGATAAAATACGCTTATGAACAGGCCGCCTAGAAATAGCGAGCCCGGGAACCAGGTCTCCGAAGGAATTCTTATCAAGTCATCAGTGCTTTCAATAAACCACATAAAACCTACGGTACAGGCGATAAAATAATTTACGATTATGGCTTGCAGAGTGTTTACCCCGTATTTCTGATAAAGTTTAAAGACCACAAAAATTATGGTGGAAGAAAGAATGCTGAGCAACAGATAGATCAAAATAGTTCCTTTTTAGCGGTGAAAAGGTCTATCACATCTTCCCGGGTAGGTTCTATATTCCAGGTGTGAATGCCGAGCGCTGCGGCAGCCTTGGTATTTTCGGCGGTATCGTCTATAAAAAGACATTCTTCTGGCTGAAGCTCATGTTTATTTAAAACGAACTCATAGATTTCAACGTCAGGTTTTCTGAAATTGATTTCGTGCGAGAGATAGAATGCGTCAAAACAGGCCTTGAAATCTTCGTAGAAAGGTACATTTTCTTTTACCCAGTCTATGTGGATCTCGTTGGTATTGCTCAAAAGGATGAGCTTATAATCTTTTTCTTCTGAAAGTTTTTTCAGGAACTGGTAGCGGTATTGGGGGAAATCTATTAAAATCGCGTTCCAGGAATTCACAAAGATCTCTTGCTCCAGCTGCTTGAATTCCTCCTGATAGGTCCTTATAAACTTTTCTGAGCTTATCAAGCCTTTTTCATATTCCCGATTTAGTTCCAGAATGTCTTCCGTTAGATCCTCAATGCGGTGTTTACGCATCTCTCGAAGGGTTGCAGGTTTGTCAAGGTTGATGAAAACATCTCCAAAATCGAAGATAATGGCTTTAATCATTGCTGTATATTTTCAGGTTATCGCTCCCAATGTCTTTTTCTGAAATTATTTTTCCTGAAAAGACCGGAGCTTTAATTCCTCTTTGTAATTGAATTTTCCCGGTGAAGACCCTGGCTTCATCCCAAAGTCCTGCATCGATGAAAGTCTGAAGCGTCTTAGCCCCTCCTTCGATTATCACCGATTGGATTTCATGCTGGAATAGCACTTCACTGATCTGTTTGGTGATTTCTCCGTTGAAATCTATAGCTTCAAAGATCAGGTTCTTTTTGGCCGAAGCTTTTTCGAAGTCTTCCGTAAAGACGATAGTTTTTATACTGCCATCAAACAAAGCAGAGTCCTTCGGGATCCTAAGCTTTCTATCCAATACGATCCTAACGGGATCAGGGCCGTCCCAGAGGCGGGTGTTTAGTTTTGGATTGTCTGCCTCGGCGGTTTGAGTACCAACCATAATACCTTGTTCCTCACTGCGCCACTTATGCACCAGTTGATTGGAATGTGGATTAGTGATCCAAACCGGTTCGCGTTTCTCCTGCTTTTCGGGGGCGATAAAATTATCCTGACTTTGGGCCCATTTCAAAATAATATAGGGCCTTTTCTTCTGATGATAAGTAAAAAACCGTTTGTTCAGTCCATGGCATTCCTGTTCAAGGATTCCCACTTGCACCTCACAACCGGCATCCAGCAGTTTTTTAATTCCTCTTCCTGAAACTTCAGCAAATGGATCAACGCTGCCAATTACCACTTTTTTTATGCCTTTGGCAATGATTAGATCACTGCAGGGTGGGGTTTTTCCATAATGACTGCAGGGTTCCAGACTTACATAAATAGTACTGTACTTTAATAAAGACTCATCTTTAACAGACTTGATGGCAAGCACCTCGGCATGTGGTTCCCCAGCAATACGATGCCAGCCCTCACCAATAATCTTATTTTCGTATACGATTACACTTCCAACCATAGGATTGGGATAGGTAGTTCCCAGTCCGTTTTGGGCCAGTTGGATGCATCTTTTTATGTATATTTCGTGTATATTCACCCCGCAAAAATAGGATTTATAACAAGAATGAGTAATTTTAAAATAAGGGAAATTAAACCCGAAGATAATGAGCAGGTAGCCAAAGTGGTGCGCAGCGTACTCGTGGAAATGGGTGTGCCTAAAGTCGGCACGGCCTACGAGGACAAAGCCCTTGATGATATGTATGGCACCTATCAGCACCCGAGAATGAATTATTTTGTTCTCGAAAGCGAAGGAAAAATCATTGGAGGAGCGGGAATCGCTCCCTTAGCGGGACTGGAGGAGAAGGTCTGTGAATTGCAGAAAATGTATTTTCTTCCCGAAGCAAGGGGCAAAGGCCTTGGCGCCCAGATGATGGACACCTGCCTTAAATATGCCGCTTCCCAGGCTTTTGAAAAGTGCTATATTGAAACCCTGCCGTATATGGAAAATGCCCGAAAACTTTATGGAAAAAGCGGCTTCAAATCCCTGGAAGCCCCTATGGGGAACACCGGCCACTTTAACTGTACGATGTGGATGATAAGGGACGTTTAATAGTGCGCATTAAGTATATGAGGAAGGACGAAATATCAGGAATTTGACCCTATCGGAATTAAAAAGATCATTTCTCACTGAACTCACCAAAGAATACCCTTGTGAGGAGGCAAATTCATTTTTTGGTTTGTTAACAGAGGCTTACCTTGAAATGAGCAGGCTTCAGGTCGCTCTGCAACGCGATAAAGAAATAAGTGAGGCAGATCTTTCTAAATTTAAAAGTGCGAAGCAAAGGCTGTTAGAACACGAACCAATTCAGCATATTCTTGGTGAAACCGAATTTTTCGGTTTGAAATTCAAAGTGAGTAAAGATGTGCTGGTGCCGCGTCCCGAAACCGAGGAGCTCGTACAATGGATCCTGGATGATCTCGATTCCGAAAACAAACAATTAAGACTCCTGGATATTGGTACCGGTAGCGGTTGTATCGCGATAAGCCTGGCTAAAAACCTTCCGGAGGCAGAAATTTTTGCGATGGATATTTCAGCAGAAGCCCTGGAAACTGCCAGATTGAATGCCGCAAATAATAAAGTAGTTATTAATCTCGCTGAAACGGATGTGCTAAAGCTGGAAAAGCTTGAGCAGAATTTTAACCTTATCGTATCTAACCCGCCCTATGTACGGGAATTGGAAAAAACCGATATGCAGCCAAATGTCATTGATTATGAACCGGAGACTGCTTTATATGTAAAAGATGATGATCCTCTTATTTTTTACCGAAAGATCACCGGGCTGGCACAAAAAGCCCTGGTGCCGGGAGGTAAACTTTATTTTGAGATCAACCAGTACCTGGGGCCGGAAACAGAAAAATTACTTCAGGAGTATGGTTTTAAAACCGAACTCCGAAAGGATATTTACGGAAATTTCAGAATGCTGAAAGGCATAAAATAATCCAAAAAAATTTGTCGATTTGGAACAAACACAGAAAGAAAATACAATGAAAAGCATTGCCGTGTTCTGCGCCAGCAGTGAAGGGAATGATGTTGTAATTTCTGATGAATCCTACCGCCTGGGAAAAATGCTCGCCCAGAGAAATATAAACCTGGTTTTTGGTGGTAGTAAACTCGGCCTTATGGGGAGGGTAGCCGCCGGAAGCCTGGATCACAATGGGAAGGTGATTGGGATAATTCCCGATTTTCTCAAAACCAAAGAGGTAGTGCATCCCGGCTTAAGCGAACTTATCACTACACGAGATATGCACGAGCGCAAACTGAAAATGCACGAACTCAGCGATGGTTTTATAGCCCTGCCCGGTGGTTTCGGAACTTTTGAAGAGTTATTTGAGATCATAACCTGGGGTCAGCTGGGACTACATAAAAATCCAATAGGTTTGCTGAACATTAATGGTTTTTACGACGAATTAATAGCAATGTTGAAGACCATGGTTCGGAAAGAATTGCTTAAAAAAGAGAACTTTGATATGTTACTTATCGCAGCGAACATCGAGGAACTATTGGAGAAAATGTATAATTTTAAGCCACTGCCAGTCCCCAAATGGATGAATAAAGAGCAGACCTGATCAACTAAAAAAAGCAGAAATGAAAATCCGCAAACTTCAGCTGTATTCTTTAAATTTCAGGGAGCAATTGCATTTTTATCGGGACACCCTGGGTTTGAAGGTGAAACAGAATTCCGAGGAAAATTTTGAAGTGCAAATAGGGTATAGCCTGCTGGAATTTCAATACAAACAGGATGCTAAACCATATCATATCGCATTTCATATTCCCGATAATCAGGAAGAAGAGGCGCTTGATTGGGTGAAGAGACGTGTGCCTGTATTAAAGAATAATAATAAGGAGATCATAGATTTTAGTGCCTGGAATGCAAAATCTTTGTATTTCTATGATGCCGATGAGAATATTCTGGAATTCATCTCTCGCGGCGATTTTAATAAGCCTCAATCTGCTTTGTTTTCAGAAGAAAGTATCCTGGGCGTTGCTGAGATTGGTATTGGCACTACCCAAGTGCGGGAAAAGTTCAATTTTATGAATTCCCATTTTGGCTTGGAGAAATATGACGGTGATTTCGAGAAATTCTGCGCTATTGGAGACGATGAAGGCTTGTTGATCACCATAAACCGAAATAAGAAAGACTGGTTTCCAACCGATGATAAAGCCTATGCAGCTGAATTCCGAGTGGAGTTCCGTCACCAGGAGAAAGACCATCGATTAGTTTTTGAAAACGATCATTTGAAGAGGCTTTCAGAATAAAAATATTTGAAGATTTTATATGACCACTGAAGAAAAGATCAGGCAGTTACGTGAAGAATTAAATCATCATAATTACCTCTATTATGTGCTGGATAAGCCAGAAATAAGTGATTATGATTTCGATATGAAGCTTAAGGAATTACAGGAACTTGAAGAGCGATATCCTGAGTACGACGATCCTAATTCTCCAACCCGGCGTGTAGGAGGTGCCGTAACCAAAAGCTTTAAAACAGTGGTTCACCAATACCGCATGTATTCCCTTTCCAACTCTTATTCTAAGGAGGAACTGGAAGATTGGGAGAAACGGGTAAAAAAACTCGTTGATGGCAAATTACAATATGTTTGTGAGTTAAAATATGATGGTGCTTCCATAAGCCTCACCTACGAAGATGGAAAGTTAAAAAGAGCCGTTACCCGTGGGGATGGTTTTCAGGGGGACGACGTAACCAATAATATCAAGACCATCCGGTCTATTCCTCTTAAGCTGAAGGGAGATTATCCCGATAAATTCGATATCCGGGGGGAGATTATTCTGCCTTACGAAGGTTTTGCAAAAATGAATGCGGAAAGGGTGGAAGCCGGGGAGGAGCCCTATGCCAACCCCAGGAATACAGCTTCGGGAAGTCTGAAGCTTCAGGACAGCGCTGAGGTAGCAAAAAGGCCCTTGGATTGTCTGCTATACTCGATAGTTACTGAAAGAATTCCGGCGAAAACGCATTTTGAAACCCTGGAGAAAGCCAGAAGCTGGGGCTTTAAAGTACCCGCTGAAGCCGAATTGAAAGACAATATCGGAGAGGTGCTGGATTATATTAATTACTGGGATATTCATCGTCATGATCTGCCTTATGAAACCGATGGGGTGGTTGTGAAAGTGAACGATTTACACCAGCAGGATGAACTGGGCTATACCGCCAAATCGCCACGCTGGGCTATTGCCTATAAGTTTAAGGCCGAGCAGGAAGCAACAAAGCTTAAAAAGATAACTTACCAGGTTGGCCGCACGGGAGCGATAACTCCTGTAGCAAACCTGGAACCCGTGCAACTTGCGGGAACTATCGTTAAACGTGCTTCCTTGCATAATGCCGATCAGATCGCCAAACTGGACATAAGGGAAGGAGATACGGTTTTTGTGGAAAAAGGAGGGGAGATCATTCCCAAGATCGTAGGGGTTGATTTTACCAAACGAGATCCTGAAACTCCCGAAACCAAATATGCTGAAAATTGTCCCGAATGTGGAACAAAACTAATTAGAAAGGAAGGCGAAGCTCAGCATTACTGCCCTAATTACTACGGCTGCCCACCCCAAATCATCGGGCGTATTCAGCATTATATTTCCCGTAAGGCGATGGATATTGAAGGCCTGGGCGGAGAAACCGTGGCATTACTCGTAAACGCTGATCTCATAGAAAACTATGCCGATCTCTATACCCTGAAAAAAGAGGATATTCTTCCTTTAGAGCGTATGGCAGAGAAATCGGCTGAAAATCTCATCAACGGAATTGAAAAATCGAAGGAAATTCCGTTTGAAAGGACTTTGTTCGCACTCGGAATTCGGTATGTTGGAGAGACGGTTGCCAAAAAGCTGGCGAAACATTATAAAAGCATCGATGCACTGATGGCTGCTTCAGAAGAAGATCTGATCGCCATCGATGAAATTGGGGAAAGGATTGCCCGTAGTGTAAGGGAGTTCTTTTCTTCAGAAGAAAACAGGGAGATAATTCAACGTTTAAAGGAATACGGGGTTCAGTTGGAGATAGATGCTGAAGTGCTCGCCAATCATACCGATAAATTAGCAGGAAATACCTTTGTGATCTCAGGGGTTTTTGAAAAAGTGTCCCGGAATGAGCTCAAGAAAATGATAGAAGAGAATGGAGGAAAGGTGTCGGGTTCTATTTCAGGAAAAACCAATTACCTGGTTGCCGGAGAAAATATGGGCCCCAGCAAGCTCGCCAAAGCCGAAAAACTAGGCACAAATATAATTTCTGAAGATGAATTTCTTAAGATGTTATCCTGAATATAAAAGATTTCGTCGCTCTGAACCTGCCTTGCCGACCTTTAGATTTCATTCAGATTCTCATAAACTTTATGGAGGTATCCTTCTATACAGCTATCTTCACCCCGTTAGCTTCAATATTGTTTTTGCTGTCCAGGTAAAAATCTATCCGTCCAAGGTACAATCCGTAACAGCCAACCTGGTTTACCAGTACTTTTTTACCGGTCCGGTTGATTTCTACAGTAGGTTTATCTAAAAAGGTGTGGGTGTGTCCGCCAATAATCAGGTCTATGTTTTCTGTGGCGCGCGCCAGTTTAAGATCTGATACCTTATCGTGTTGATAATCGTAACCTAAATGTGAGAGACAAATCACCAGGTCACATTTTTGTTCTTCTTTGAGTTTTCGGCTCATATCCTGTGCGATCTCAATGGGATCAAGGTACTGGGTTTCCTTATAAAGCTTTTTAGATACCAGCCCATCCAGTTCTACCCCCAATCCAAAAATGCCGATCTTTACCCCATCCTTTCTGAATATTTTAAACGGTTGGGTGTGCCCGTCCATAACGGTATTGCTAAAATCGTAATTGGAAGAAATAAAGTCGAATTCTGCATGAGGGAGCTGGGCATAAAGGCCCTCTATTCCATTATCGAAATCGTGGTTCCCAATGGTAGAAGCATCATATTTCATTTTGCTCATTAGCTTAAATTCCAGCTCTCCACCGTAAAAATTAAAGTACGGGGTTCCCTGGAAAATATCGCCGGCATCTAGCAGCAGGGTATTCGGATTCTCTTTTTTGATCTTTTCAATTAAAGTAGCTCTCCTTGCCACCCCTCCCATATTGGGGTTACGTGCATCATCGGGACCAAAAGGGTCAATGTGACTGTGAACATCATTGGTGTGCAGGATTGTAATGTGTTTTTTGGCGAATGGCGTCATAGCAATGCTTGAAAGTCCGCCGAGGCCAACAAATGCAGTTGCTGCTGTGGTTTGCTGAATAAAATTTCTTCTTTTCATCTGTTTATTTTTTTAACTCTGCAAGGGTTCTAAACCCTTGCAGAGTTAATTTTTTCTAATGAACCGGTTGTCTCTTTCAGCTCTTATAGTGTCTGTTTTCTGAAAATAATCGATTATCGCATTGCGCAGTTTATAATCTACATTATAGAGTTCAATGGGATCTTTAAAGAAATTCATATTGTCGCCTCCTTGTTGCAAATAATCTGAAGTAGCTACAAAATAAGTGAGTTCAGGATCTATTTCCTCACCCTGAATTTTGGCAGAAGTAATCTTGAAATCCCTGTCCATTTCAATTTGAATGCCACTCACAGGATGTGCGGTTTTGGCTCGTTCCAGATAATCCAGCATTTCCAGGATCTTGTCCCCGGAAAGCTCTGCAATTACAATCTCATTTTCAAAGGGCATCAGCCCATAGGCGCTTCGGGCATTTACATTTCCCTTATTCAGTCCCGAACGAATTCCGCCGTGATTTAGCAACACCATGTCGATCTCATTTCCGGTACGGTTTTTTAACACCGGGTTTGCCTGTTCCATTACGATATCGGCCATCATATTTCCAATGGCGGTATTAAGCTCGCCTTCACTCTTATTCATACTCCTGGGGTTATATGCCAGGGTACTGTCCAGGGTTTTGTTGAGATGTTCCCGGTAAGGTTTTATGAATTCCTCCAGCTCAGCATTGGCTTGTTGGTTTGTGTCTATGGCGATTCTTTTTCCTTCTATTTCTGAAAGGAGGAGGTTCTCGGTCTTACACGAATTCAGCATTAGCAGGCTGAAAGCGAGAATACCAATATTTTTTAGAACGATCATTTACTAAAATATTTTCAGCAAAGATAAAGAGTAATTTAAAGTCTAATCCTGAAGAAGAAAATTATTCTTTAGCTCTTTAAAGAGAATTCAGTATAAAATCAGAAGAATACGCAATAAACACTAAACTTTATTATATTTATCGGAATTATAGCTTAATGAAATTTCAAGTTCTTCTTATTTGTTGTATTGTTTTTCTGGCCATATTTAATATCTATGGGGTGATTTCCGAATCTCCTTATTTGGTTTTAGGCTCTGGGCTGTTATTTTTTCTACCGCTCCTGGGATTTTATTTTAGAAAACTTAATGCAGCCAATTTGAACCTGGTTGCCTTTTGCTGCTTTGTCCTGGCCGGTATTTTTGCCGATAGCCTGGAGGAAAGCTGGTATTATAAAACTGCCGGACTTATCTGTTTTATGTCGGCGTATATTTTTCTGGGTCGGGAGGCCTTGCATTATACCAGGAGAGAGCACGCCAGTAAATATATGCTTGGTTATTTTTTGCTGCTGGTGTTGGTAAATTCTTATTTACTTCTGGAGCACCTGTTACAGCTGGAGCCATACATAAATAGCCAGGCGGAGTATTTACTTTATGTATTGTATTATTTGAACTTGCTGGTTTTCGGTGGAGTGGCCCTTATCTTTTACCTCAATTCCTATTCGCGGAAATCGGTTTATTTTATCACCCTTGTTCTGGCTTTTATTTTCGCCGATGTCTTCAGGGATATGGGAGAGTTTTACCTGCGGGACACTTTAGTTGTGGTGCTGGGGAATCTGCTTAGGTTTGCTGCTATTCTCTTTGCCTTCCTGTTTTTTGTGACTCCCGAAAAAAAGCTTCGGCTTTTGCATATGATTTAAACTCTTTTCTGTATCTATTTTCACAAAAAAATTAAAGCTGTTAAAAATGTAATTTTCCTTATTCCGAAAGACTTTAAAAGCATTTCTCTGAGTTTTTAATTATTTACATTTGTCCGCCCAAAAAGAACTGTGTTGCTAAAAATTTATAAAATCTACCTGGCTAAGAAAAGACTTAAAGCTGTAGCTCCTGTAAAGGATGCTTCGAATACCATCGAGGTAAAAAGTCTGGTTTTGCTCTATGATTCGCCAGATAAAGATTTGCTGAAAAGCCTGGAGAAACTAAAAAGGGAGTTGGGTATTTCTGAGGAAGATTTTCACTGTGTTTTCTGCGGAAGCGGGGATAAGGCCAGGGAAGAATCAATAGGCTTTCAGCTAAAAGATATCGCTTATAATGGAAAGATTAAAAACCAGGCCCTAAAGGAGATTATTCAGTCTGGCCCCGATCTTGTGATAAGTTACACTGAAAAAAACAATCGGGAAGCTTTATTCCTGCGGGAAGTGATTTCCGCCCTGGTGAAAGCGGGGAGGTTTGAAGAAAAAGAGGTCAACCTTAGCATAAACGACGGGAATAAACCGGAAGTTTTTACAGATGAGTTGATCAAATATTTAAAAATTTTAAAAGGAGAATAAATAGAAATGAAAGAATTTGTTGGTACCGGGGTAGCACTTATCACCCCGTTCAGGGAAGATTTTTCGGTTGATGTGGAAGCCCTGGAAAACCTGGTCGAAAATCAAATTGAAAACAATATAGATTACCTGGTTGTGCTTGGCACAACCGCAGAGAGTGCTTGCCTCACCAAAGAGGAAAAAGAACTTATAAAAGCTACGGTAGTAAAAAAGAATAATGGCCGTCTTCCCCTGGTCCTGGGAGCCGGAGGAAATAACACTACCGCCCTTGGTGAAGAACTAAAAACCGGAAAGCTTGATGGTTTTTCAGCTATATTATCGGTTTCTCCTTATTATAATAAACCGACTCAGGAAGGGATTTATCAGCATTTCAAGCTGATAGCAGAGGCCTCGCCTTTGCCTGTTATTTTATACAATGTTCCGGGCAGAACGGCATCTAATATATTGCCACAAACCGTAAATCGTATAGCCCGCGATCTTCCAAATGTGATAGGAATTAAAGAAGCAGCTGGCGATATCGTACAAGCTATGAACCTTATCTCGTTGGTTCCGGAAGATTTTCTGGTTATCTCGGGCGACGATATGATCACCTTGCCAAAGGTCCTTGCCGGTGGAAAAGGAGTGATCTCGGTTATAGGTCAGGGCTTTCCGAAGGAGTTTTCAGAAATGGTTTCCCTTGGTCTTGCCGGAAAAGCAAAGGAAGCTTATAAATTGCATTATAAAATAGCGCCTTCAATAGATTTGATCTTTGCAGAAGGCAATCCCGGCGGAATCAAGGCCCTGCTTTATAAAAAGGAACTCTGCCAAAATGTATTGCGGCTTCCACTTGTAAAGGCTTCAGATACTTTGACACAGCAGATAAATGATTTTGTAGATAGCTTTTAATTATAACGTTTAACCCCCGCCCCTGAAGTGGGGGTTGTTTTTTAGACTTCATTCAACTTATTTCGGTTAGAGTTTTTACTGAAATTACAATAAAACTCCTGTTTTCGGGTTAATGCAGTGCGAGTGAAAGTTTTTTTATACTCAGGAAAAAATGTACTTTTGCCAGATGTTTTTACAAAGAATGAAAAAAGCCTTTTTATTAGTCAGTGTATTATTGTTAAGTGTTTCGTGTAGCGAGTATCAAAAACTCCTGAAAAGCGAAGACACCGGTGAGAAATATGCTACTGCCGAACAGCTTTATAACGAAGCCAAAGAAGAAGAAAGCAAACCAAAATTCAGGAAGGCCCTGCGTCTTTTTGAACAAATAGTGCCAGAGTACAGAGGTAAGCCGCAGGGGGAAAAATTAAGTTTCCTTTTTGCCGATACTTACTATCAGTTGGGGGATTATTACCTGTCTTCTTATCAGTTTGAGCGTTTTCAGCAGTCTTATCCCAATTCTGAAAAGCTGGAGGAGGCTGCTTTCAAGAAAGCTGCGAGTTTTTACGAGCTTTCGCCACGTTATGACCTGGATCAAACCGATACCCGTAAAGCCATTACCGAACTTCAGGCTTACCTTAATACTTTCCCTGACGGGGAATATGCGATCCGTGCCAATGAACTGGCCACCGAATTAAGAGTAAAACTGGAGAAAAAGGCCTTTGAAATTGCAAAACAATACCATACCACCGGCCTGGCCCGTGCAGGTAATTTCAGAGCTGCGATCACTTCCTTTGATAATTTTACGAAAGAATATCCCGGTTCTCCTTTTAGAGAAGAGGCTTTCTATTACAGGTTTGATGCGACTTACCAATTGGCCATAAACAGTTTTGCCAGCCTTATGGAAGAGCGTTTAAAAGAAGCAAAAACATATTACCAGGCATACGTGAAGCGATATCCGGAAGGGGAATACCTTTCCTCGATGAATGCTTCATTAGAAGATATTGAAACGAGGTTACAAAATTTATAATTAGCAAGAAAGAATGATGGACATTAAGAAATCTGACGCCCCGGTGAACACTACCACTATCGATAAGAATCTGGTAGATGCACCCACCAATAACATTTATGAAGCTATTTCTGTAGTAGCGAAACGCGCTAACCAGATCAATGCTGAGATTAAAAAGGAATTGCTTGAGAAGCTGGACGAATTTGCCACTTACAACGATAGCCTTGACGAGATCTTTGAGAATAAAGAGCAGATAGAGGTTTCTAAGTATTATGAAAAACTTCCCAAGCCGCATTCTTTAGCGATCCAGGAATGGTTGGATGACAAGATATACTACCGCAACACCAAAGATTCTGAAGAAGCATAATCTGGTATTATGTCGGTACTAAAAGGTAAAAACGTACTCTTAGGCGTTACCGGTGGTATCGCTGCCTATAAAACTGCCTTTTTAGTAAGACTTCTTATTAAAGCCGGTGCCCACGTAAAAGTGGTGATGACGCCCGCTGCTAAAGAATTTGTTACTCCGTTAACACTTTCCACATTATCAAAGAATGAGGTATTTTCATCTTTCACCAATGAGGAAGATGAAAATGCTGTTTGGAACAATCACGTAGAACTCGGCCTCTGGGCCGATTTTATGATTGTAGCCCCAGCCTCTGCCAATACTTTGGCTAAAATGGCTTCAGGAACAGCCGATAATTTATTGCTTGCTGTTTACCTCTCAGCAAAATGCCCGGTGTTTTTTGCGCCGGCTATGGACCTGGATATGTACCGGCATCCGTCTACTTCAAACAGCTTTGATCAACTTAAGGAATACGGGAATATTATGATCCCGGCAGGAACCGGGGAACTCGCCAGCGGACTCCACGGAGAAGGCCGGATGGCAGAACCCGAAGATATCATGCAATTCCTGGAGGAACATTTTTCAGCACAACTTCCTTTGAGGGATAAAACCGTTTTAATTACCGCCGGGCCAACTTATGAGGCTATAGACCCCGTTCGTTTTATCGGAAACCATTCCAGCGGAAAAATGGGCTTTGCTTTGGCGGAAACAGCTGCCGCTTTGGGAGCGAATGTTATCCTGGTTTCCGGCCCCACACATTTGGAGATCAGTGAGCCCAATCTGAACCTCATCAGGGTGGTGAGCAATGAAGAAATGTATGCTGAGGTAAATAAATACTTTGCTGAAGCAGATGTGGTGATCGCCGCTGCTGCGGTTTCCGATTACAAGCCAAAACAGGTCTCTTCGCAAAAGATCAAGAAAAACGACAACAATCTTACTTTAGAGCTGGAAAAAACCCGTGATATTCTTGCCACCCTGGGAGAGAATAAAACAAAACAGCTTCTTGTAGGTTTCGCCCTGGAAACCAATGATGAGCTTGAAAATGCCCGCGGAAAACTGAAGCGGAAACACCTCGATTTCATAGTTTTAAATTCGCTTCAGGACAAAGGAGCCGGCTTTCAGAAAGACACCAATAAGATCACTATCGTCTATCCCGATTCGGTTAAGGAATTTGATCTGAAACCAAAATCGGAAGTAGCGAAGGATATTTTAAATGAAATCGTAACTTTGATACATGCGTAACTTTCTCCTGATTATTTTGATGTTTGCCGGCCTTAGTCAAATGAAGGCTCAGGAACTCAATTGTCAGGTGGTTTTGAATACCGAACAAACCGGCCAAAGCAACCTTTCAGTTTTTCGTACCCTGGAACGCGCCCTTACCGAATTCGTAAACCAAACCAGCTGGACCGACAAGGAATTTTTGCCCCACGAGCGCATAAATTGTAGTATGTTCATAACCCTGAACAGCTTTGAAGGTGAATCTTTCTCCGGTACCATCCAGGTGCAGTCTTCACGACCCGTTTACGGAACTACCATGGTAAGCCCGGTTTTAAATTTTAATGACGATCAATTTGGTTTTAGCTACCGCGAATACCAACCCTTAAATTACAGCCAGAATTCTTATAGTTCCAATCTCGTTTCAGTGTTGAGTTTCTATGTATATACAATCTTAGGCCTGGATGCTGACACTTTTTCTCCTGAAGGAGGAACCCAATATTACCAGGAGGCCAATAGGATTGTGACAACCGCGCAGCAGGGTGGAAGCCAGGGCTGGAGTGGTGCCGATGGAAACAATTCCCGCTACCGCCTGAATACCGATCTTCTTTCAAATACCTTTGCCGAATACCGTACGGCACTATACGAATATCACCGCCTTGGCCTGGATGAAATGCACCGCGACCAGGAAAAAGGTAAAATGGCCATCGCTGATGCTTTGGAAAAACTGGAAACCATGAATCGTCGACGTGCAAATTCGCTCCTGCTACGTACCTTTTTTGATTCCAAAGCCGATGAGATCTCACAAATATTCAGTGGAGGTCCTGCTATAAACCGGCCCGGTTTAACAGAAACCTTAACCAATATCGCCCCGCGTTATTCCCGTAACTGGCGAAACCTGCAATAATTATTTTCCCGGTTGATTGGGAAAGATTTCTCCCGTATATTTAGCACAAATTCTAACAACTTGCTTACTGCACTATCTATAAAAAATTACGCCCTCATTGAAGATATAAATATCAAACTTCAGGAAGGCTTTACCATAATTACCGGAGAAACCGGTGCCGGAAAATCGATAATGCTTGGGGCCCTTGGCCTCCTGCTTGGCGACCGCGCCGATTATAGTTCCATTCGAGACACCGCTAAAAAGTGTGTTATTGAAGGGGCTTTTAATATTGGGAATTACAATTTGAAAGACTTCTTTCTGAAAGAAGATCTGGACTTTGAAACTCAAACCATAATCCGCCGGGAGATTTTGCCTTCAGGGAAATCACGGGCTTTTGTAAACGACACGCCGGTGAAGCTTTCTTCCCTGAATAAACTGGGTGGATTTCTTATTGATGTTCACAGTCAGCATGAAACCCTTAGCCTTGGGAATAATGAGTATCAGTTTCAGGTGATAGATACCATTGCCGGGAATGAAGCCTTATTGCTGGATTATCGCAATCGCTTCAGGGAATTCAAGAAACTGAACCGCAGGCTGGAAGAACTCAAAGAGGAACAGGCCCAGGCAGCCCGGGAGTATGATTATAATCTTTTCCTACTGAATGAACTTGAAGAAGCCAACCTCAAACCGGGAATGCTGGAAGAGCTGGAAAGCCGCTATGAAGAGTTGAACAATGTAGAAGAACTTACCGAAAAACTGGGTTCCGCAGTAGAGCTAATCGGCAGGGAAGACATTGGAAGTTTGGACACCCTAAAAGAGGTGCGGGCAGGATTATCTAAAATTGCAGGTTTTTCAGCGACCTATGAAAGTTTGAACGAGCGTGTGGAAAGCATTATCATTGAGCTCGATGATATCTCCCAGGAACTTTCAGATGCATTGGAGAGAGTTGAAGCCAACCCTGAAGAGCTGGAAGCAACAAACCAGAAACTTCAGCTTATTTATAACCTTCAGAAGAAACATTCCGCAGAGAATATTGAAGAATTACTGGAAATAAAAGGTCAGCTTCAGGAAAAAGTATCCGTGAGTGAAAATGCCGAAGCCTCCCTGCTGGAAGCTGAAAAAGCTATTTCAAAAGCTAAGAATGGCCTCGTTGCGGTTTCAGCAAAGATTCACCAGAATCGTAAAAAGATCATTCCGGTATTTGTCAAACAAACCGAAGAGATCCTTACTGGTTTGGGGATGCCAAATGCCCGCCTTAAGATCGAATTGAAACCGCAAGAGGAACTACTTTCGAACGGACAGGACCAATTATTCTGGTATCTCGCGGCCAATAAAGGCGGAGACTTCAAGGAGATGAAAAAAGCAGCTTCGGGCGGGGAATTATCGCGTATTATGCTGGCGGTGAAGAGTATTCTGGCCGCGCAAAGTAGTTTACCTACCATTATTTTTGATGAAATAGATACCGGGGTTTCCGGGGATATTGCGCAGAAAATGGGCGAGATCCTGAAGCGAATGGGAGAATCTATGCAGGTGATCGCGATCACTCACCTTCCGCAGATAGCCGGAAAAGGGAACAGTCACTTCAAGATATTCAAAGAGGACTCGGCACAAATAACAACCACCAAGATCTCTGAACTGGAGCAGAATGAGCGGATTGAGGAACTGGCGATGATGCTTGGCGGAAATAATATTAGTGAATCGGCAATGGCGCATGCCAGAGCTTTGTTGAATTAGAAAACTAACCGGTTGAGCCTCTGAAGGGAATTTTACTATCTTTACCGGCTCAACAATCTATAAAAACCAATACCATGTCATACAACCTGCTAAAAGGTAAAAGAGGAATTATTTTCGGGGCTTTAGATGAAAATTCTATCGCCTGGAAAACAGCTGAACGGGTAAACGAAGAAGGCGGAAAATTTGTGCTAACCAATGCACCTATCGCAATGCGAATGGGAAACATTCAGCAACTCGCCGAAAAAACCGGTTCCGAGATTATTCCTGCCGATGCCACTAAAGTAGAAGATATTGAAAACCTTGTGGAAAAAGCGATGGAGGTCCTTGGCGGAAAACTCGATTTTGTTTTGCACTCCATCGGGATGTCGGTGAATGTGAGAAAAGGAAATCACTATACCGATATGAATTACGATTTCACCACTAAGGGCTGGGATGTTTCGGCGGTATCTTTTCACAAAACGATGCAGGTTTTATACAAAAAAGAAGCGATGAACGAGTGGGGAAGCATTGTAGCCCTCAGCTATATGGCGGCACAGCGTGTATTCCCCGATTATAACGATATGGCCGATAACAAGGCGTACCTGGAATCTATAGCCCGTAGTTTCGGGTATTTCTTCGGAAAAGATAAAAAGGTAAGGGTGAACACTATTTCACAATCTCCAACACCAACCACTGCCGGTACCGGGGTTAAAGGTTTTGATGGCTTTATCGCCTATGCCGATAAAATGTCGCCGTTGGGTAATGCCACAGCTCTGGAATGCGCCGATTATACCCTCACGCTTTTCTCTGACCTTACCAAAAAAGTAACCCTTCAGAATCTATATCACGATGGCGGTTTCTCCAATATGGGAGTTAGCCAGGAGGTGATGGATACTTTTATGAAAGACCAGGAATAACATTCCTACATAATAAAGGGCTGTGAGGAAAAAATGCAACATTGTTTTTTCCGGCAGCCCTTTTCTTTTAATACCTTTATAAGATGAAATTGGAATATTCGTTTATCATTCCGGTCTACAATCGTCCCGATGAGATCAGGGAGCTGCTGCAAAGTATGCTGGCTCTCGATTTTGAAAGACCTTTTGAAATTGTGATAGTAGAAGACGGTTCCTCCAGGTCTTCTGAAGAGGTAATAGGCCAATTTCAGCAACAACTCAATATAAGCTATTATTATAAGAAAAATACCGGGCCCGGCGATTCCCGGAACTTCGGGATGCGTTATGCTAAAGGGGATTATTTTATAATCCTGGATTCTGATGTTTTGCTCCCTCACGATTACCTGAAATGTATAGACCGTTTTCTTACCCATACTTACTGCGATTGTTTTGGTGGGCCCGATGCGGCCCATCCTACTTTTAGCGATACCCAGAAAGCTATCGACTATGCGATGACCTCTTTTTTGACCACCGGAGGCATACGCGGTAAGAAATCGTCTGTAAATAAATTTGAACCCCGCAGTTTTAATATGGGGATTTCCCGAAAAGCATTTGAAGCAACAGGAGGTTTCGGGCTTATCCATCCCGGTGAAGATCCCGATCTTTCCCTTAGACTTCAAAAAGAAGGTTATAAAACCTGCCTTATCCCTGATGCGAAAGTTTTTCACAAGCGCCGCATCGACTGGAATAAATTTTATCACCAGGTTGAAAAATTCGGGATGGTACGTCCAATCCTTAACTCCTGGCATCCCGGCTCGGGTAAGATCACTTATTGGTTTCCTACTCTCTTTACTGCCGGGTTTATTTTATCAATTCTGCTGCTAAGCACGGGCCTGTGGTGGTTTTTTGGTCTGTATCTTATTTATTTTCTGCTGGTATTTCTGGATTCGGCTATTAAGAATAAAAGTATTAATATTGGTTTATGCTCTGTCTATGCTGTCTTAGTACAGTTTGTCGGTTATGGATATGGTTTTTTTAAATCTGTATGGCAGCTCAAGATCTTGAAAAAGAATCCCGAAATTGCATTTCCACAACTATTCTTCAAACATGCGTGAAACCACTATAAAAACCCCCGACTTTTTAAAAAAATCCAATTTACAAACCTTTGGGTTCTTTCTCCTTTTTTCGGCTCTGGTGTGGGTTTTGGTTCAGCTGTCAAAAGACTATACTCAGGTGGTATCTATACCTCTGGAATATGTAAACCCACCGATGGATAAGAGTGTCGCTGAAGAAAAGCCGGTCTCTGTGGAGGTTAGGATGCAGGATAAAGGTTTTAGTATTCTGTATTTTCAGTTGTTCAGGCCTGAACTTCAAATCGACCTGGAGCAGGCCCGGGAAGAAAACGGCCAATTGGTTTATTCTATTGAAGCCAACCGTGAGGATATTGCCCGGCAACTCGATATTGATTTTGAGGAAACCCGCTTCCTGGCAGACGAGATAATTATAGATTTCCAGCCTAAAAAGTTAAAACGACTTAAGGTGGTTCCTAAATTAAATCTTTCTTATGCTGTTGGTTACTCGGCAAACGAGGAAATTCGGCTTAGTCCTGATTCTATTGATGTTAGCGGTCCCGAGTCTATTATTGATACAATAAAAGAGATAAACACCTTTCCGCTTACAAGAAGCGATATCAGTAATGATATCAGCGGAAAGATAGCTATAGATACCACGGGCCTTGGGATGCTGAGTTTTTATCATAATGAAGTTTCCTATGCTTTGGAGGTGGAAAAATTTACCGAAGGCCAGGTGCAGGTGCCGGTGGAAGTGCAGAATGTTCCCCAGGATGTTAACCTGAGTATTTTTCCGCAGGAGGTTAAATTATTTTATCAGGTGAACCTTAAACAATACGACATGGTGCGTCCTGAAGATTTTTCGGTGGTGTGTGATTTTGAAGATATAACCGAAGGCCAGGATTATTTGTTGGCCGAGCTTGTTAGGAAACCTGAATTTGTTACTAATATCCGAATAAGTGAACGGAAGATTCAGTTTATCATAAAACGATGATGGTAGTAGGTTTAACCGGCGGAATAGGTAGTGGAAAAACCACTGTGGCCAATTTCTTCAGGGAACTTGGAATCCCGGTATATATCGCCGATGAAGCGGGGAAACGCCTGATGCTTTCTTCTGAAGAAATTAAAAAGGAAGTGAGAGAACTATTTGGGGAACAAGCCTATCCCGGCGATGAGCCAGACAGAAAATATATCGCTTCCCAGGTCTTCAACGATTCAGAAAAACTGGAAGCTCTGAACAATATAATACATCCTGCTGTAGCTGCCGATTTTCAAAGATGGCTCTCAAGACAGAACGCACCATATATAATTTACGAGGCGGCGATTCTTTTTGAATCAGGCGGAAATGAAAAATGCGATCGTACTATCCTGGTAACCGCTCCCCACGACGAAAAAATTAAAAGATTGCAGTTCCGGGATAATTCAGAAATAGAAGAAATAGAGGCCCGAATGGCTAATCAGTGGTCTGATGAAAAAAAGTTAAAACTTGCCGATTTCCAAATTAAAAATACCGATCTAGCCCTTACAAAATCACAGGTTGAAGAATTACATGAGATTCTCTTAAATTCCCGCAAAAATTGAGAAAAGTTTTGTTAACATTTGGTTAAACCGCTTAAGCTCTAAATGTTAAAATCTTACTTTTGGGGGCATGAATAAAAAGCTTTTCTTCATCCTGGTTGTCTTGATGAGCCTATCACTTATTGGGATAATTTTCGTTCAGGGATATTGGATTAAAGGTGCGGTTGATGATAAGGAAGAACAGTTTTCGTATAATGCAAAACAGGTATTGATTAAGGTTTCTAATGAAATACAAAACAGGGAGTTAGAAGAATATTATATAAAATTTATCGATTCTGATACTACCAACTCTAAGCTGGAAGAATCTAAACTAACCGAATATTCCTATACCAGCGAAAATAAATTACGCAATCAATCGCTCTTTCATACTGAATCTATCCTGGAGGAGGATTATAAGGTTTCTTCGGGTTTCTTAAGTACTGCCCACGATAGTATTCCCTTTACCAAACTCATCAATAAACGGGTTACCAATATCGTTTCCCGCCGAAATCTGGATAATAACAATACGCTAAGCGCCAGACAACAAATTTCCCGCATGATGAGGATGGACCAGGTAGAAAAAGATATTCTGCGTAGCAGTATTGCTGATTATACGAGTAAGCTTCCGCTCCATAACCGGGTTAGCGATGAGGAAATTAAGAGACTTATTACCAATGAACTCAAAAACCGCGATCTTGATACCGATTTTGAATACGGAATCTACAGCAATTCGATCGCTACAAACCTTCATTCGGAAAACTTCAGTTTAAATCATCCTGCTACCTACGGAGTACCTCTTTTTGTAGATAATACCGGGAACAGCAATTATCAGTTGCTGGTTAACCTCCCCGGGAAGAAAAAAGTTGTGCTCTCTTCAGTAGTATTGATGGCGGCCCTTTCTATTATCTTTACCCTTATTATCGTAATTGCCTATTCCAGCGCTTTGTCTCAATTGATAAAACAACGGCAGATCTCCCAGATCAAAACCGATTTTATCAATAATATGACGCACGAATTCAAAACGCCAATCGCCACGATTAACCTGGCTCTGGACGCTATAAAGAATCCCAAGATCAAGAACGATGAGGAGAAAACCAAACGTTACCTGCAAATGATAAGGGATGAGAACAAACGTATGCACGGACAGGTAGAGAATGTACTGCGAATCTCTAAACTCGAAAACAACGAGCTCGATCTTAAAAAGGAAAGAATACAGTTACACGATCTGGTGGAAGAAGCCATTACCCATGTACAATTGCTGGTAGAAGATCGTGGAGGCTATGTTAAAACCCATTTTGCGGCCTTGCGCTCTTCTATTCTGGCTAATCCAGATCACTTTACCAATGTGGTGGTGAATATTCTGGATAACGCTGTGAAATATTCCCCTGAAGAGCCCAAAATAGATGTGTATACTGAAAATGTAAAGAACTATATCATCCTGAAGATCCGGGATCAGGGGTCTGGGATGAGCAAGATTGTTCAAAAGAAAATATTCGAAAAATTTTATCGCGAACATACCGGTGATATTCACAATGTAAAAGGTCACGGCTTAGGTCTGGCTTATACAAAACGCATCGTGGAAGACCATCACGGAGAGATCACCGTAGAGAGCGAAAAAGGAAAAGGAAGTACCTTTATAATTAAATTACCACTAATATCTTAATATATGGAAACTGAAAACAAAAAAATCCTGTTAGTAGAAGACGATCCGAACTTCGGAACTGTCCTTAAAGATTACCTGGCGATGAACGACTATGAAGTCACTCACGCCAAAAACGGAATGGAAGGCTTTGAGAAATTCAAGAAAGACGATTTCGACCTTTGTATTCTTGATGTGATGATGCCTTATAAAGATGGATTCACCCTGGCTAAGGAGATTCGCGAGAAGAATGAAGAAATCCCAATTATCTTTCTTACCGCAAAAGCGATGAAAGAAGATGTGCTGAAAGGCTATAAAGTAGGAGCCGATGATTATCTGAATAAGCCCTTCGATTCTGAAGTGCTGCTTATGAAGATTAAGGCTATTATGCAGCGAAAAGCAACCGATAGCGTTGCCGATAGCAAGCAGTTTGAGTTTAAAATTGGTGGTTTCCACCTGAATTCAAAACTAAGGTTCCTAACCTTTAAAGACGAAGAGCCTCAAAAGCTTTCTCCAAAAGAGAACGAATTACTACGTTTGCTTGCCCTGCATGAGAACGATCTTATGCCAAGAGAGCTGGCGCTTACCAAAATATGGAGAGACGATAACTACTTTACTTCTCGTAGTATGGACGTATATATCGCCAAATTGCGTAAATACCTGAAAAAAGATGAAAACGTGGAGATCCTGAATATTCATGGGGAAGGCTTCAGGTTAGTGGTGAAGAACAATGAAAACGCAGAGGCTTAATTGCTGAAGATTTTCAGTTTCTAAAACAGGCCTGAAAAATAAATGCTTTTCAAAAGCATTTACCCAGAGATAAAATCTAAGGTTTTATTTTTCGGGTCTTGTTTTAAGCTGAATCCATTGATCTTTTTCTCTTCTTAACAGTTTGGGGCTTCCCAACGGCAATAGTGTTATTTTTTATTAAGAATTAGCTTTGGGCTAATCACTTCAGCAAACAATATTTATCTTTACTGCGCTTGCAGCTCAAAGATCACTATGAAAATCCCGTTTGAGACAGCCTTCTATGGAACTTTCCGGCACCTTCCGGCCAGGTCCCGAATACCTTTTCTTTTAGCTTTTTTTCTTCTAAATATTCTAATGGGGTGGGGGCAGAACCCTGCTGCTGAGGTTCCGGAATATAATCATTTTGACAATGTGCATATGGCTACAGCCGGAGCGAACAATCCGGATGATATAATTGTATCTATAGCGACTGATTCTCAAGGCTACATTTATACTCTTTCCTTTGGTAATGGTGTTGACAAAAGAAACCCTGATGGAAGTCTCTTGCAAGCTGAGTTTATTCCGGCCAATCAATTTCAAACTCCTTTAGATATTGTGATAAATAGTAAAGATGAAATATTTATTGCTGATTACTTTGAAAGCGGAAGTTGTTTAGATAATGGAAAGATAAAGGTTTTCGATTCTAATGGTATTTTTAAAAAGAATATCGCTTTAAGTTATTTCAGACCTTTAGGTTTAGCACTTGATTATGATGATAATATTTACATTGCAGAGTATTATGATGGTTCAACTTGCGAGAATGGAGAGGAAAGCCGGATTAGGGTTTTTGATGGTGATGGCATCTATTTAAGGCAAACGGAATCTGTTGAAATCCCATACAGGTTAGCAGTGGATTCATCAAAAAATATTTACGTGAGTCAGGCCGGAGTTGATGATAATTCACAAGTTTTAATATTTGATGCTAACTTAAATCCCCAGGGTAACCTGCCAAATATAAAATCTCCGGGAAGTATTGTAGTGGATAAATTCGATTTCATCCATGTTATAGATTATGAAGGTTATGTTGATTTTAAAGAATTTTTGAATTATGAAAATGCTAACATTGTAAGTTTGGCATTAGGGGTTTTAAGTGGAATGGGTGAATTTAATATAAAGATTTTTAGTAGTCAGGGTGTTCTGGAAAATCAGTTATTTACCGAAGTTCGATTTCCTGTAGATTTAATCTTTAATTCAGACGCATGTGATAGTAAGTTATTTATTAATAACAGTGATTTTAATATAATTTTTCCGTTTGAGAATTCAACGATCGAATTCGACCTCGAGATATATACCCGAATCCCTTCTTTCGATGATGAAGCACCCATTGCTCTATGCATTCCAGATGGCAAAGAATTTACCCTTCAAAATGGAAAAGTAACATTAACAGTTGCCGACATCAATGACGGCTCAACCGATAACTGTGGGATTGACTCAATGGAGTTATCAAATTATGAGTTCACTATTACCGGACCTCACACTGTGAGCTTGATTGTAACTGATGAGGCAGGTAATTCAGCTATTTGCGCAACAACGATTGATATAGTGGGAGAAACTTCCCCGGAGCCAGTGGTCACCTGCCCGGTTGATTCAGAATTACCTTCTTTAGTTCTCGATGCCAATTGTGAATACAGTCTTCCCGATGTGGAAGAATTAATAACCACTTCAAATTTTAATGATGTAAATTTCGAAATCACTTCGGAGTCCCGGGTAAACAATACATTGTTTTTAAGTGTAGACATTTTGGAAGGACAACAGTTCGTTGATAACTGCGAGTTGGAATTCGATCTAATTGACTCCACTCCTCCCGAAATAACCTGTCCCGAAGATATCATTAAGGAGATTCCCAGTGACCAGTCTACAATAGTTGTTAATTACAATGAGCCTCTGGTTTACGACAGCTGTGGGGGAGAACTGGACCTTAGCCTGCTTGACGGGCCGCCTTCCGGTAGTACTTTGGGAGAAGGGGAATATACTGTAAAATATGAAGTTACAGATGAAGCCGGACTTAGAGCTACCTGTGAATTTAAGATTAATCTTACCCAAAAAGAACCTTCCGACTTTGAAATAACCTGTTCCAATCACGAGCTGATCCTGGATTCTAACGGAAAAGCTATTCTGGATCCCGAAATATTATATTCCGGCCAGGAAACAAACCTGAACTTCGAGGCTTCTCAAACCGAATTTGATTGCTCCGACCTGGGAGTGAACCAGATTGTCCTTACCGCCACAGACCCGGACACCGGACAAACGGCCACCTGTAATGCAGAAATTTTTATTATTGGGGAGATTGAGCCCGAAGCAATTTGCGTGCCTTCCGGAACTGAATTTACTATGACCAATGGTGAACTGAATCTTACTCCTGAAGATATCGATGCGGGATCCACTGCAGTTTGCGAACTTAAAATGGAATTGTCGCAATCAAGCTTTACCACTCCCGGTGATAAAACAATTACTCTTACAATATTTGATGAATCAGGCTCTTCAGATAGCTGTACTACTACTATTTCTGTAATAAAAGATGAAAACCCAACTAACTCCTCGCCGGTAGCTAAAGATGATCCCTATAATATTGACCAGGATGATATTCTGAATATAGCTTTACCTGGTATTTTGAATAATGATATAGATCCCGATGGAGATACTCTAACTGCTATTCTTGAAGATGATGTTCAAAATGGTAACCTGACTTTTAATACTGATGGTTCCTTCACCTACACGCCAAATCAGGGTTTTACCGGCCAGGATACTTTCACTTATATCGCCAATGATGGCACAGATGATTCTAATGTGGCAACTGTAACCATAGAGGTGAAAAATACATCCACCGATTTCAGCTGCATTCAAACCCCCATCACCCTCGAGCTGGATCAATCCGGTGCTGCAAGTCTTCAATTAGACGATCTCTACACCGGCGATGCTTCAGGATTGAACCTGGTAGCTTCCCAATTGGATTTTACCTGTGATGATTTGGGAGAAAACACCATCGAATTAAGCTGGACAGGGGGGAGTAGTGGTTCCTGTGAGATCACAGTGATGGTAGAGGACAATATAAAACCGATAGCCGAGGTAAGTTTCATAAATGTGACTCTGGATGCCAATGGTCTCGCAGAGATCACTCCCGAAGATCTTGACGCCGGTTCTTACGATAATTGTGGAACTTTAAATTTTGATCTTAGCAAATCACGCTTTACCTGCGAAGATACCGGCCAGAACACTGTGGCTCTAGCTTTAACCGATGCTTCCGGAAATTCTACCACGGTGAACACAATTGTATTTGTAAATGCCAATCCCGGAACCTGTACCGAACCCGCTCGGGATAACGATTATCTTTTTCTTTATCCTAATCCTACTGATGGCCTGGTGAAGATTTTCACGCCAGATGATGTGACAGTCGAGCAGGTATTTGTTTTTGATAAACGAGGCCGATTTATCATGTCAGAAGAATTTGATAAAAGCGATCTGGAATATGGGTTTCGGTTAGATGGCGTACAAAATGCGGTCTATACCCTACGGATTCTAACCAACGAAGGGGAGATTATCAGGCGACTTATTATCAGGAATTGATCAGGATTTTTCCGAGATCTTATTCTCAATATATTGGATGATCTTTTCTGAAGAGGTCTTATAGTCGAACCAACGTACCTGTTCCTGTTTCCTAAACCAGGTGAGTTGTCGTTTGGCAAAACGTCGGGTATTTTTCTTGATCTCGGCCACCGCGGTTTCCAGGGGATGAATTCCTTTGAGGTAATCGAACAATTCTTTATAGCCCACTGTATTCAGAGCATTCAGGCGGCGTTTCGGAAAAAGCTTCTCAGCTTCCTCAAGCAAGCCTTCATCCATCATCAGATCCACCCGGCGGTTGATGCGATCATAAATTATTTCCCTGTCGGTCTCCAGCCCTATATTGATGGACTTAAAGTTTCTTTCCGGTTTTTTTCGGTTTAAAAATGAAGAATAGGTCTTCCCGCTACCAATGCAGATTTCCAAAGCCCTGATGAGTCGATGAGGATTCTGAATATCGGCCACCTCGTAATATTTGGGATCTAATTCTTTCAATTGCTGCTGAAGGGGCTCAATCCCATTTGTTTCATAAGTAATATTAAGCTCCTCTCTTATCCCGGGGGCTATCGCCGGAAAATCATCCAGACCTTCCAAAATGGCTTTTACATAAAGTCCGCTTCCTCCCACCATAACTACCACCTGGTGCTCCCGGAATAGTTCGTCAAGTTTGCTTATCGCTTGCCTTTCAAAATCGCCCACCGAGTAATTATCTTCCACTGAAATATGCTGGATAAAATGATGCGGAACGGCTGCAAGTTCTTCTTCGGAAGGTACGGCAGTTCCAATGCGCATTTCTTTAAAAAATTGCCTGGAATCGGCAGAGATTATTTCGGTATTAAAATGTTGGGCCAGCTTTATGGCCAGGGCGGTTTTTCCTATGGCTGTAGGACCGGAAACTGTGATGAGAAAATTAGTCGACATTTAATTTTTTTCCGCAGTTATGGCAAAATTCGGCACCATTAAGATGTTTTGTCTCGTGGCAATGCGGACAAACCTGTGTGTTGGTAGGGATGTTCTTTTTAAAGGCATTACTGTATTCTGCACTCACAATGCCAGTGGGGACGGCTATTATTCCGTACCCCATGATCATTAGTGCGGAAGCGATAAACCTACCCAGGGGTGTAATGGGATGAATGTCTCCAAAACCTACCGTAGTTAAGGTTACTATAGACCAGTAAATACTAATAGGAATATTGTCAAAACCTCCTGCTTCCCCTTCTACCAGGTGCATCACAGTCCCCACAATGATACAAATAATAAATACAGCAAATAAAAACACCAAAATTTTTGCCTTACTGTTTTTAAGGGCATCCATCAACTTGTTAGACTCTCCAATATATCTGGTGATCTTGAGAATTCTGAACACCCGCAACAAGCGTAATGCCCTTACCGCGAACAGTAAATTATGTCCTCCAAAAACAAAGGCGATATAGGTTGGGATGGTTGAAAGCAGGTCTACAATTCCGAAGAAACTAAAGATATATTTTCTTGGTTTCCTTATAGCAATGATGCGCAGGATGTATTCAATCGTAAATATAATCGTAATGATCCACTCAGCGATATAAAAACTCCAGAAATACTTGAGGCTGTAGGTGGCAACGCTTTCCAGCATTACGAGTACAATACTCAGTAAAATAACGATAAGCAGGGCAACATCGAAGAATTTGCCTGCCGGAGTATCTGCTTCATAAATGATTTCATGAAGCTTGTTTTTCCATTTTGGGATTTTAGGGTCTTTTTCTTTCAAGGAAGTTCCGGCTTAGCGTTCTCTCAAATTTAAGTATTTTCTTTTATTGCAATTAAGGATTGATTCTGTATTTCAATAATGTCATTAAAAAATTTCTTGAGGTATGGGTAAAAACCTGAAACATATAAAGCCCTGTTAAAACTTATCCGGTAATGAATAAATATATTCTTCTCATCAGTTTGTTGTGCAACCAGCTGAATTCTACCTCCATTCTCGGGTAAAGTTATCAATTTTTGTTCCGGCAGTTCAATTGGGCTGTAATTTTCGGGCAGCTCCACATTTACCGAATAGGTATAAACATCCTTATAACCAAAATCTATAGGATAAGTACGTTCTTCGAGCTGAAGGGGATTTTTGCTGAAAAACCTGAAGCTAAACGGATTGAGATAGATCACTTCATCGATTTTCTGTGAAGTTGTGCTTAATTCATGCTGAATTTGGAGCGGGTTGCTTACCTGTTGATGATTTTTGAAGCTGGAAGTAACCACTCCCGTTTGTTGGGCAGGATTAGAGAGTCTTCCGGCAATTTCTGAAATCTGGAGGTTTTCGAGTTCCTTACGGGCAGAAACCGCATGTAAACCCGAGTATATTTGCTGGGAATGCCCCGTAACAATTCCTGCCGCATCCACCATGAGAGAATCGCGGTAGTGGATACCTGAAAAATGCCTGGCTTCAATATTTATCCAGGAACTTCCGTTTTTAAAATCAACTAATCTTCCGTATCCATTAAGAGCCCTAAAGGGTATTTCTCCAAAATTCAGATATTTTTCAGTGGCGTCTACAAGAAACTCCTGGTCGTCGGTTTTAAGCTGAAGAAATAAATAATTAAAATCATTGATGACCGGGTGTAGCTTTGTGAGGAAACCATTAGCACGGGTAGCACTTAAAACGGGCAAAACTTCAAAACCCTCACTTTCATAGAGATTATGAAGAAGTATATTTATCCCGGAAATATTTCCCGATTTATCCCTGATAACATCCTTAAGATTAAAATCGCGATGCAGCTGGTATTTTCCGTTCCATTTATAATTATTTTTCACAAAATCATAGATCCCCCTGGCTTTTTCGGTGTTATTAGGAAGTTGTCTCAGGCTATCGGGAAGCAGGTCCTTTACGAGGCGGGTGCGGCTTAACTGCCGGCCAATTGATTTTTTGCTTTTTAACTGCTTATCTACATCCTTCCAGGAAAGGGTGAATTTTTTAACCCGTCCGTTGAGTTGGGTCACCTCTTTTAATTCATAAACCAGCCGGGCAATGTAGTTGTATTTTGAAGTTAAATAAGATTCTTCTATAAAGGCAGGAATATCCCTGATTTCATAAAATGCATGAACACAATCTCCGCTTTCGCTAATTCCATCTGGGTGAAAGCAGTTTTTTATAATGCTAACATCTTCCTTGTTATAAGGTAATCCTCCAATGGTCCTGATATTGTAATTAAAATTTCCCGGAATTCGCGTTTCAAAAGTGCTGGAAACTTTTGGAATTTCATCCTGGAACCACCAGGTTTCAAAGCTATAGCGAAAAGGACTTTCCTTTTGGTAACGATAGGTGAGCACCGATCCGGGAGTCACATTGGGAAAGGTGAATTTTATGAGGTCGAAATCCGGATTTTCTTCGGTGTAGATATCATCGGCTGTAATTTCTGTAGTTTTTACCCGTCCCTCCTCAAGAGTGTAGGTTATGGCTTCAATTTTTCTGATCTTCTCTTTAGCACTTTTATTTTTATAAAGCCTGATAGAAATACTCGCCTGGTCATAAGCTTCCTGGTTCAGGATCTTTATTTTTGCGGCATAATCGGTTATTACATTGTAGTTCCCGTCATTTTCATATCGGCTGTAGCCATTCTCGGCAATGTACCAGGCATTTGCCGTAGTGTCTTTTTCGTAAGATGTGGCTTCTAGTTCCTCTAAGGAAGGTCTGTAGGCCATAAGATTGAAATTCTTTTCCTGGGAAATTGAAGTTAGGCTTGGCAGAAAAAATAGCAGAAGTAAAAGTTTATTCATGTACTGAGAGTTGGATGATTTTTAATCTTTTGTTACGCCTTAAATAACTCTGAATGATATGCTGCGCATCCCGGTCATTTTTCATCGGGGTGATGATAGATCTTATAATGTCCAGATGATTGATTTGATGATTGAGGTTATAATACCCAACACCTTTAAACTCTCCATCCTCTACCAGGAGGGCGCTTTTTTCATCGATATCCCTTCCTCTATCTATCACGATCATATTCTGCCTGGAGTAGGTATGATTAGCGATAAGCTCCCTCGCTCTTTCGTTATAGGTTTCAGTAGATTCCTCGTCCACACAGGCCCCGTGACAGGTTTTAATGCTGTAATTAAAACAGTTGCCCGTCCCTTTTTCTAATCTGCAGAGCCGCTTGCAAAGCTCATATTCTTCTACCCACATTTCCAGAACATTTCTGGCTCTCTTTAACGAAGAAAAGGTGGTGATGCTGTTTGCTCTTCCGGCTATTCCTATTTTGAAGTTGATAAAACCTTTCTCATCGGTAAAATGATACAGGGCGTGGGAAAATACGTTTCTCTTTAAGGCTTTATTGTATTTGGGCCTGTTGCGCTTTATCTCCTGGTTTTCCTTTAGCAATGCGATAAGTTCATTTCCTGTAGCTTCATAACTTACCGAGGCTACTTCCTTCTGCATCTGCCTGGATTTATGATGCTCATTGGTAAAATGCTGATTCACCCTTTTCTTGATATTCTTGCTTTTTCCGATGTATAGGATTTCTCCCTCTTCATCGTGTAAATAATATACCCCCGTAATTCCCGGAAGATCTTCCAGCATGTTTACCAACTTGCTGTCTAAATGCCGTTTTGGTTCTGCCCGCACTGCATCTTTCAGAATGTCTTTATCGAGGTCTTTCGCCAGGAGCATCTTAAAAAGTTTAACCGTGGCCTGAGCATCTCCGGTTGCCCGGTGCCGGTCACTTAAGGGAATTCCCAATGCCCGCACTAATTTCCCAAGGCTATAGGATTCCTGCCCGGGGATAAGTTTCTTGGAAAGCTCTACCGTACACAGCGATCTACGTTCGTATTCGAAACCCAGCCTTCTGAATTCGGTTCTCAGTATTCTGTAATCAAATTTTGCGTTGTGAGCTACCACCACACAATCTGTGGTGATCTCCACAATTCTTCTCGCTACCTCGTAAAATTTAGGGGCATTGCGCAGCATCTCGTTGTTGATGCCGGTAAGGTTCACCACAAATGGCTGGATGGGTTTTTCAGGGTTCACCAGGCTGATGAACTGATCGGTTATCTGATGCCCGTCAAATTTGTAAATAGCAATCTCGGTAATTCCTTCCTCATTGTATTTCCCCCCCGTCGTCTCTATGTCTAAAATTGCGTACAAAATCCTCCTTAATTATAGTTTCTTTCGCCAAAAATATTACTTCCAATTCTCACCATGTTGCTTCCGTTGGCTACAGCCAGGTTGTAATCCCCGCTCATCCCCATAGATAGTTCCCCAAGGGAGGGATAATTCTCCTTCAATTTATCAAAAACTTTTTTCAGGTATTGGAATTCACCTGAAACCTGCTTTTCGTCTTCGGTGAAAGTAGCCATCCCCATCAGGCCAATAACCTGGGTGTTTTTCATCTTCTGGTAGGCCTCTGAAGCCAGGATTTCCTCAGCTTCTTCCGCAGAGATCCCAAATTTGGAATCCTCCTCAGCGATCTTTATCTGCAGCAGGCACTTTATCACCCGCTCGTGTTTTTTGGCTTGTTTATTAATCTCTTTTAATAGTTTCAGGCTGTCTACTGCATGAATCAAGCCAACAAAGGGCGCCATATACTTCACCTTGTTGCGTTGTACGTGCCCAACCATATGCCATTCGATGTCCTTTGGGAGCGCTTCCCATTTATCGGTCATTTCCTGGATCTTGTTTTCCCCAAAGATACGTTGTCCGGCCTCATAGGCTTCCAGGATATCTTCATTGGGCTTGGTCTTGGAAATGGCTACCAGTTTCACGTTTTCAGGAAGTTCGGCCCTGTATTTTTTTATATTTTCTGAAATGCTCATTCTTCTAACTTCAAAATTCGTAAATCGTCAACCCACTCCTCAGTTTAGGCTCGATATAGGTGGTTTTTGGAGGCATGGTGAGATTCTCATCTGCGATCTCCTTGATCTCTTCTATGCTCACCGGTAACATCCCGAATCCTACTGCAAATTCCCCGGAATCTACCCGGGTTTTTAATTCAATTAAGTCATTGCGGCCATGGGTATAGGCAATACGCTTATCATTTCGGAGATCCTCGATGCCTAGAATTGGTTTTAAAACCTTTTGGTAGAGTATATAAGCATCTAATTTACGCAAAGAATCGCTAAACTCATAATTCGTTTTGCGCAAATACAGGGAATAGTATTCTCCATCCAGATACATATTAAAATGATGCTTATGGGAAGGCCTGTAAACCTCCAGTCCACGGTTTTCTATGCGGAAATTCTCATCCAGTAAAATAAGAAACTCCTCCTTGCTGTGCCCGTTAAGGCTACTGATAAGCCTGCTGTACTCGTGGATCTTTAAATTGCTCTCTGAAATGAGATAGCTCATAAAGAAATTATAGGGTTCCTCCCCGGTATGCCCTGCATTGGCCTCTCTGGATTCCCTGGCTAACCGGTAAGAAGAAGCACAACGGTGGTGCCCATCGGCAATATAGAGTTGAGAAGTGTTTTCAAACTCCTTTTGGATCTTTTCAATAAGGCCCGGCTGGTCTATTACCCACAAATAATGTGTTTCCCGGTTAGGAGTCGCGAACTCATATTCCGGCCTGCTTTTCATTACCTCCCGCATGATGCAGTTAATGTCCTGGTTATCGGGATAGGTGAGGAGCACGGGTTCGGTGTTGAAGCCTACCGTCTTCAGGTAATCCTTAAAAAGCAATTCCCTGTCTTTAATGGTGTCTTCATGTGGCCTTATGACCTTTTCTTTATAATCTTCAGCACTTGCGGCAGCAATGATCCCGCTTATGCTACTACCGCGGCTTTTTACCTTGTAGATATAATAAGCCGGTTTCTTATCCCGAATAAAAGTTCCTTCTTCCTTGAATTCCAGGTAGCGGTTTTTTACCATCTGAAAGCGCTGTCCGCCCTTCAGATTTTGCTGAAACTTATAGCCCGGATTTATGATATGCAGAAAGGAATAGGGATTGTGCTCCAGCTGAGCGGTTAACTCTTCAGCACTGTAATCTTCATAGGGGCGGCTGGCTACCAGACCTGCTTTGGCCCTTATTGGTCGCACAGCTTTGAATGGAAGTATTTTTGCCAAATTTCCTTTTCCTATTTGCTGAATTGTGCCGAAACTTTTTCAGCCTTTTTGTTCTCTGAATAATCATAAAATCCTTCTCCCGACTTAACGCCGAGTTTCCCGGCTCTAACCATATTGGTTAGCATAGGACAGGGCGCGTATTTAGGATTTTTGAAGCCGTCATACATCACCTCCAGGATCGAGTGACATACGTCCAGTCCTATGAAATCGGCGAGTTGTAAGGGGCCCATAGGATGTGCCATCCCCAGTTTCATTACGGTGTCGATTTCATAAACTCCGGCCACTCCGTTGTAAAGGCTTTCTATGGCTTCATTGATCATAGGCATCAGGATGCGGTTGGCTACAAAACCAGGATAGTCGTTAACCTCTACCGGCACCTTGTTCAGTTTTTCTGAAAGCTCCATAATGCTTTTGGTAACTTCATCACTGGTGTTATACCCGCGAATGATCTCTACCAGTTTCATGATTGGCACCGGGTTCATAAAGTGCATCCCGATAACTCTTTCAGGATTTGAAACTTCTGCAGCGATTTTTGTAATTGGAATAGAGGAGGTGTTGCTGGCAAGAATGCTGTCTTTTCGACAACTTTCATCCAGCTGTCTGAAGATCTTCATTTTCAGGTCCTCATTTTCGGTAGCTGCTTCCACCACCACATCGGCATCTTTTACCCCTTCTTCCAGTTTGGTGAAGGTGCTAATGTTGTTAAGCGTGGTTTCTTTGTCAGATTCGCTTATCTTTTCTTTGGAAACCATCCTGTCCAGGTTGCCCGAAATGGTTTTAAGCCCTTTTTCCAGGCTTTCTTCTGAAATATCGATCAGGTTTACTTTATATCCGAATTGCGCAAAAGTATGGGCGATTCCATTGCCCATCGTTCCTGCTCCTATTACTGAAATATTCTTCATTTTATATCGTATTTGTTGTGTGGTTTATTTACTGAAACTTTCTATCACCCCTTTGGCTACCCGAAGGGCCTCTGCGCCCTGTTCCAGGGTCACAATTGGGGTGCTGTTGTTATTTATAGCATCGGCGAAGGTCTCCAGCTCATCAAGGATGGCGTTATTGGGAGAAACTTCGGGATTATCGAAATAGATCTGTTTTTTTATTCCTTCAGCATTCTGAAGTACCATCGCATATTCGTCCGGATTCTGCGGCGCGTCTTTCATCTTCACTACTTCGCACTTTTTCTCAAGAAAATCTACCGAGATGTAAGCATCGCGCTGGAAGAATCGCGATTTACGCATATTCTTCATCGAGATCCTGCTGGCAGTGAGGTTGGCCACGCATCCGTTTTCGAACTCTATGCGGGCGTTGGCGATATCGGGGGTGTCGCTGATTACCGAAACCCCGCTGGCGTTAATGCTTTTTACCTTCGATTTCACTACGCTCAGGACAGCATCAATATCGTGAATCATTAAATCCAGAACTACCGGTACATCGGTTCCTCGCGGATTGAATTCCGCCAGCCGGTGGGCTTCGATGAACATCGGATTCTCTATTCTGGAAACAACTGCCCTGAAAGCCGGGTTAAACCGTTCTACATGCCCTACCTGGCCTTTTACGCCTTTTTCTTTTGCTAATTTGATAAGCTCCCGGGCCTCCTCGTAGGTATTGGTGATAGGTTTTTCAATAAAGAGATGTTTCCCGGCTGAAATTGCCTTTTTAGCGACTTCAAAATGTGAAAGGGTAGGGGTTACCACGTCTACAACGTCTACTGCTTTTATGAGTTCATCGAGATCGGAAAAGAACCGGTAACCGAATTCTTTTGATATTTTTTCTGCGTTTTCTGAATTGAGATCGAAGAACCCAACTAACTCATATTTATCTGACTCGTTAAGCAGTCGTAAATGAATTTTTCCTAAGTGTCCTGCACCCAAAACCCCAACTTTCAACATATATTTTAGCTTTTGAAACAAAAATAGTATTTTGATTGCAAATAGTTTAGAAAACACAGGAATAATCCTTTCAGCTTTTACTTGCAAAACACCGCTTTCTTTAAGTATTTTTACATCCTAAAGTTTTGTTAAGGTGATTGAGGATAACTTTCGTCATAAAGGAAAAAGACAGCAGCTGGTTAAGACTGTTTCCCGAAAGGGAATAACAGATAAAAAGGTGCTGGAAGCTATTGGGAAAATTCCCCGGCACCTCTTTATGGACAGTAGTTTCGAAGACCATGCCTACCAGGACAAGGCTTTTCCCATAGCGGCAGATCAGACAATCTCACAACCTTATACCGTAGCTTTCCAAACCGAAAAACTGGAGATTGAAAAAGGCGACAAGGTTCTGGAAATTGGGACCGGTAGCGGTTATCAAACGGCTGTGCTCTGCGAGCTCGGCGCGAAGGTCTACAGCATAGAACGCCAGCGCGAACTTTATAAAAAGACTAAAAATTTCCTGAATAAGATAGGCTACAGGCCAAAACACCTGAGTTTTGGTGATGGCTACAAAGGCATGCCTGAATATGCACCATTCGATAAGATAATCGTGACAGCGGGAGCACCTTATGTCCCCAAAGATTTGCTGGGGCAGTTAAAGGTAGGAGGCAGGATGATTATTCCCGTGGGTTCCGAGGTTCAAACAATGACGATGTTTATCAGGAAATCCCCCACGGAATTCGATAAAACAGAGTTTGGGCAGTTCAGGTTTGTGCCTTTGCTGGGAGATAAAAATTAAGTCTTATTCTTAGTTGTAAACCCGGTCCTGTTTCACATCGCTTTCCACCATGCCATCTTTTAATCTTACAATCCGGTGAGCGTGTCTTGCTATTTCTTCCTCGTGAGTAACAACGATCACTGTATTTCCATCAGCGTGGATTTTATCAAGGAGTTTCATGATCTCTACAGAAGTTACCGAATCCAGATTTCCGGTAGGCTCATCGGCCAGAATTATCGAGGGATTATTAATCAGGGCCCGGCCTACAGCCACCCTTTGTCTTTGTCCACCCGAAAGCTGGTTGGGTTTGTGGTCCATCCTGTCGGCCAGGCCAACGTTGGTGAGTACCTCTTCAGCGCGCGCTCTTCTTTCAGATTTGGAATAGCCAGCGTAAACCATTGGCAGGGCCACATTGTCCAGGGCGGTGGTTCTGGGCAAAAGGTTGAAGGTCTGAAAAACGAAACCGATCTCTTTATTTCTGATCTCGGCCAGTTCATCATCGCTCATCTTGCTCACATCTTCCCCGTTCAGGATATAAGATCCTGAAGTCGGTGTATCCAGACAACCCAACAGGTTCATTAAAGTTGACTTTCCCGATCCTGAAGGCCCCATCAGGGCAACGTATTCCCCTCGATCTATGTCCAGGTCTATGCCTTTTAAAACCTTTACTATTTCACTCCCCAGTGGAAAATCCCGGGTGATGTTCCTGATCTCAATGACTTTGCTCATGCAGAATGTTTTACTCGATAATCGAGATTATAATGCGCCGAGGCTTCCCCCGGAAGTTAAATTTAGTTTCCTTCTGGATGCCTTGTGGGCATTCTCCAGGGTTGTTATGTGAATAGGACGTCGGTCCCGCCGATTTGTTACAACCGAATTATAAAATCTTGTTTTACCTGTTCTCTTCTGAAGAAGATCATTCCCAGGTGAAAAGTATCGATGCTCACCCGAACCTCCGGATGTTTTTTGATGATCTCCCAGGCTTCTTCCATCCCACGCGACCAGTGAATATCGTCAAAAACAAAAACCGAATCATTATGTGCGCTTGGTAGTAGTAATTCAAAATATTTTAAAGTGGCCTCCTTCGTATGATGTCCATCGAAATATATTAAATCGAAATTTGTTTGTGGTTCCCGGTTGTGGGTTGTCAGTTCTGAGTTCTGAGTTCTGAGTTCTGAGTTGTCGGTTGTGGGTAGTTGGTTTTGGTTTGTGGCGTTTTTGCTGAGAATTTGTTGCTTTCCTTTCCCTCTCCACTCCCGATAGTTAGCGGGACCACTCTCCACTCTTGACTTTCCACTTTTTTTCCCCTCTCCACTTTCCACTATATCTCCCAACACCATCTCAAACTCTCCGATTTCCAGATTTACATTTTCAAATCCAAACTTTTTAAGTTGACCTCTAGCTACTTCCGCGGTTTGTGGACAGCCTTCAATACTTGTAACCTGAGAATATTTATTCAAAGCCAAGGCCGCAGTGCCTATTCCGAGAGAGGTGCCTAACTCCAGGATATTTCTGCACTCAAGATATTTTGCCAGTCTGAACAGGAATTTTGCTCGTTTCTGTGGAATACCGACATTCCTGGCAATAGCAGCAACTTCCCGCTCCTTCGACTTAAATACCCTGCTCCCCGCCCCGAAATCGGTGACTTCTATCTTTCTTTTATCTTCCAGCAATTCCTTTCGGTAATTTTCCAGAATCTCATATTCAGGATACTTGGTTTTATCATAAAAACACCGGGTCACCAATTCAAATACGAAGGGGGAGTGTAGGCCGTGCTCATTCTGACTTGTAAGTAGAAATCTCAGATATCTTAACCACATGTAATAAGGTGAATTTTATATGTTCTCGGTTGTGGGTTGTGAGTTCTCAGTTTTGGTCTTAGTTTTTTAGGATTTCCAGTTGTTCTCAACATATTGCTGAAAAGAGTAGATTTTACCGCCCAGGAGATCATATTTGTTTCTTAACTCCGCTATTTCCTCAATTTCATAGAGCTCATCGATCATTTCAAGTTGGGAAAGACATTCCAATAGGGATGCGTGGGCATAAACTAAAAATTTAATAAATTCCTGTTTGTAAACTCTCCTCCCGTAACCTTCTACAATATTATCTTTAATACTTTTTGAAGATCTTCTTACCTGGCTGCCCTGCTCATATAATTCGAATTTGGGTAATTTCAGAGAGATCTTGTGAACCTGAATAGCGTATTGAAAAGCAAAATTGTAAATGTCGAGATCGCGGTAACTTTTCATAAGGATGATTTTAAAGGATTTCACCTTTTAAAAATACTATAAATTTCCAAATTCCTCACCCACAACCCGCCTCCGCCCAGGCTTCTGCGGTCAAGCTCACAACAGAGAACTGATAACCGAGAACTCACAACAGAGAACTCACAACCGAGAACTCACAACCGACAACAAACTACTCAGCCTTAGCTCCAAGTTCAAACCACCTCCCCGTCTTTTTCTCGATCTTATCTTCTATTTCCTGAAGCGCTATGGAGTTCTTTTTGATCTCTTCGGGGTCGAGATCCAAAAGAAATTTTTCCTGGAGTTTCTTTTTTTCTTTCTCCAGTTTAGCGATCTCCTTTTCCAGCTTTCCGAATTCCTTTTGCTCGTTGTAGCTTAATTTACTGCCGCTACTTGTTTTTTTCCATTCCTTTTTGCCTTCCGGCTCCTTGTTTTCTGTTTTGGCTTCAGCGGAGCTGCTTTCTTCATAGTTTCGGTAATCGGAGTAATTGCCGGGGAAGTCCTGGACCTCTGCCTCGCCTTTGAAAACAAAAAGGTGATCTACGATCTTATCCATAAAGTACCTGTCGTGGGAAACCACCAGCAAACATCCGGGGAAATCCAACAGGAAGTTTTCCAAAACGTTGAGGGTTACGATATCCAGGTCGTTGGTGGGCTCATCCAGAATGAGGAAGTTCGGATTCTGGATCAACACGGTACAGAGATAAAGCCTTTTCTTTTCCCCTCCGCTTAATTTTTCAACAAAGTCGTATTGTTTCTTTCGGTCGAATAAAAAACGTTCCAGCAGTTGCTGAGCAGAGATCTGCCTGCCTTTCTTCAGCGGTATATAATCCCCAAATTCCCGTATCACTTCTATCACTTTCTGGCCGGGCTTCACTTCTATACCTGCCTGGGTGTAATACCCGAATTTTATGGTTTCCCCGATCACCACCTTTCCGGAATCGGGTTGAATAGCTCCGGTAAGAATATTCAGGAAAGTGGACTTTCCGGTTCCGTTCTTACCGATAATGCCTATTCGTTCTCCTTTTTTGAAACTATAGTTGAAATTCTTCAGTAGCTCCTTTTCTTCATACGACTTGGAGATATTGTGAAGCTCTACCATCTTGCTACCCAGGCGCTCCATATGGATCTCCAATTGCACCTCGTGATCATTCCGGCGCTGTTGTGCCCTGCTCTTTATATCGTGAAAATCCTCTATCCGTGACTTGGATTTGGTGGTACGTGCCTTAGGTTGGCGGCGCATCCAGTCCAGCTCTTTTTTGTAAAGCTGTTTGGCCTTTTCGGTGTTGGTTTGCTCCTGTTCTACCCGACTTTCCTTTTTGTCAAGATAATAACTGTAATTTCCTTTGTAAGTATATAACTGTCCGTGATCCAGTTCTACGATCTCGTTGCATACGCGCTCCAGGAAATACCTGTCGTGAGTAACCATGAAAATGGTGAAGTTTTCCTTTTTAAAGTATTCCTCCAGCCACTCAATCATATCCAGGTCGAGGTGGTTGGTAGGCTCATCCATGATGATGAAATCGGGTTTCTGAAGCAACATCACCGCCAGGGCAAGTCGTTTTTTCTGCCCCCCGGAAAGGTATTTCACTTCTTTATCCAGGTCTTCAAGTTTCAGTTTGAACAGGATCTGCTTGTATTGGGTTTCAAAATCCCAGGCCTGAACTGCATCCATCTCTTCAAAAGCTTTTTGATAAGCTTCAGCGTCATTGGGATCCTTCAAGGCCTTTTCATACCGACTGATGATCTTCAGAATATCGTTTTCCGAAGAAAAAATCGTTTCCTCCACTGTGAGATTCGGATCGAGATTGGGTTCCTGGCCCAGAAAGGCTACTTTAATGTCCTTACGGTACACCACTTTTCCTTCATCAGGACTATCGGTTCCGGCGAGGATATTTAGAAGGGAGGTCTTGCCCGTCCCATTCTTGGCGATAAAACCAACCTTCTGACCTTCATTTATTCCGAAGGAAATATTATTAAACAATTGCAATTCGCCATAGGATTTGGCGATATTTTCTACTGATAGGTAATTCACAAATTCAAATTTGTTGCAAAATAACAGGAAAATTGCGACTTAATTTTATTATTAGCCTACAAAAACTATATTTGTTAAAACTATCTAAACAGGTTTTGCTTAAGGGATTGTATCGGAAGACCGGCCTTGGCCTGAAACCTTTTTTCTTTAATCCGTGGAAAGTGCTGCAAAAGATAGTTTACCCAACAAATAGCCTCTGAAATATGCTGAAGCAGTATAAAAGTATTTTATTCCTTATTGCGGTAGTGCTGAGCTTTTCTTCCTGCGTTTCTACCAAAAGAATTACATACCTGCAGGACAACGAGCAGGATCTTGATAGTATCATAGAGATTCAGCAACTAAAAAAACCATACCGTATCCAGACCGGCGACCTTTTAAGCATAAGGGTAAAGGCCCTTGACCAGGAACTGGTAGGGATGTTTAACCCCATCGATGAGGCCAACCTAAGCGCCACTACTGAAGAGCGTGTTTTCTTCGACGGTTTTACGGTAGACCCACACGGAAATATCAGAGTCCCAACCCTGGGCGAAGTCAATGTGCTGGGGTATACAGAAAAAGAAGTCCGAGAGAAAATTGAAAAACTTCTGCTGGAAAATTACTTTAAGGATGAGGCGAATATATTCGTCACCGTTAAGCTCGCCGGGATAAGGTATACCACCCTGGGAGAGATCGGCACGGGGAGCCAGGTGATTTACAAAGAAAAAGTGACTATTATGGAGGCCGTGGCCAATGCCGGTGGAATAAGTGAATACGGCGATATGCAAAATGTAAAGATCATCAGGCAGTTTCCCCACGGCGAAGAGGTCTACAGCATAGACCTTACCAATATCAACGCGATAAGCAGCCCATATTATTATATACAACCCAACGATATGATCGTGGTGAACCCCTTACCGCAGAAGGCGCTCGGTTTCGGAACTACTGGAATGGAAGCATTCCGAACCGGAGTTACCCTGCTCTCGGTGGTTACCACTTCGATCTTATTATTTACCCGACTTTAGATGGCACATGAAGATGATCACATATCAGACGTAGGCTCCACCTTCGATTTTAAGGGATTCGTCCTGAAGGTGATAAGTTACTGGAAGCTTATCCTGCTTTCGGTAGGGATTAGCCTGGCGGTAGCTTATTATAATAATGTACGGAAACTTCCGGTATACAGCCTTGGGAACTCCATTTCCATCAAAGACGACCAGAACCCGTTCTTTACGTCCAATACCAGCCTCACCTTTAACTGGGGTGGTACCTCAGATAAGGTGAATACCGCGATGACCATCCTCAGGTCCCGATCCCATAACGAAGAGGTAGTGGAGAAGCTTCAGTTTTTTACCAATTATCTTGAAGACGGAGAATATCAGCGGGTAGATGCCTACGGAAGAACTCCTTTTGAGGTGGTGACCGATACCCTGAAGCCGCAGGCCCTCAATGTTACTATGGTTATCAGGATGAAGGATTCAACGACCTATAATATTCAGGCTAATGTGCCCGCAACCCTCAGTCTTCAGAATTATGGCAGCAAGGAGAAATCATCCCTTAGCACTGAAGCCAGGGAATTCAACCGGGATTTTAAAATAGGGGAGAAGATCAACCTGCCTTTTTTTAACGGACGGGTTATCAGGACCAACCAGGCCCTGCGGCCCGGAAAGGCGTTTTATGTTAGTTTTCTCAATTTTGATTCGGCGGTAGGCCGTTATCGCGGAGTGAATGTTTCTCCCGAATCTCAGGGTTCCTCGGTGATCAGACTTAGCAAATCAGGAGGTAATAAGGCCCGGATCGTGGAATATCTGAACGGAACGGTGAGGGTGTTAAGCGATAATATGCTGGCACGAAAAAACCTCTTTGCCACCAAGACCATCCGTTTTATAGACAGCAGCCTTGCCGTACAGTCGCAGGCGCTCAAAGCAGTGGAAGATGAACTCAACCAGTTCAGGAATGAAAATGCGATAATGGATATTTCTGCGGAAAGCTCTCAGTTATCCAACAAGCTTTCTACCCTTGATCTTCGGAAGGAGGATATCAGAAGACAGCTTTCTTACTACGAAACCCTGCGGAATTACCTCGAAACCCGCACCGATTATTCCAATGTACCGGCGCCTTCAGTGGCGGGTATTAGCGAAGGAAGCATCGCCGGCGGTGTTTCCAGGATCATTAGCCTGGCAGAGGAACGCAGTAATTATCAGTATACCCTCAAGGAAAATTCCCCGGTTTTTGATGATATAGACCGGCAGATAAATTCGGTGAAATCCATTCTGCTGGAGAATATAAGTTCGTCTAAAGGCCTGCTGCAGGAGGAACAGCGCGACATCAACCGGCAGATAGCAAACCTGGAAGCCGAGATTAGAACATTGCCGCAGGAAGAGCAGGACCTTCTGAAGATACAGCGTCGTTACAGCCTTAATGAAAAAAGTTACAACCTCTTTCTGGAAAAACGAAGCGAGGCCGGACTCATAAAAGCAGCTAACGTTAGCGATGTGATGGTCATCGATCCCGCAAAGGATACCGGAGGCGGACAAATTGGGCCTAACACTCAACTGAACTACGTGATGGCAGTGCTGGTAGGAGGGGTGATCCCGCTTACCTTTGTATTCCTACTGGTTTTTCTCAATACCAATATTCATAATGCCCAGGAAGTAGGGAGGCTTTCGCCTATTCCAATTCTGGGGATGATAGGGAAGAGCAAATCAGACTCTAACCTGGTGGTTTTCGATAATCCGAAATCTTCTATTGCTGAAGGTTTCCGGGGACTGCGATCCAGCCTTCAGTTTATGTATAAAAAGCAGGGAGTTACCGGATCCAAGACTCTGCTGATTACCTCCTCTGTTTCAGGGGAAGGGAAGACCTTCTGCGCGATGAACCTGGCCACGGTCTTCGCATTGAGTCAGCGAAAGACAGTGCTGGTGGGGGTTGACCTTCGGAAGCCTAAGATCTTTGATGATTTCGAACTCAATAACGACCTGGGTGTGGTAAACTATCTTATCGATCAGGCCTCCACAGAAGAGATAATTCAGCAAAGTAAAATTCCATTCCTGGATGTGATCACGGCCGGGCCTGTGCCGCCAAACCCTTCAGAACTCCTCATCAATGAGCAGATGGATGTCCTGATGGCAGAGCTAAGAAAAAAATACGATTACATTATCCTGGATACCCCGCCGATAGGGATGGTTGCCGATGCCCTCAACCTCGTGAAATACGCCGATGCCACCATCTACATGATCCGGCAGGATTACACCAAACGCGGCATGCTGGAATCCATCAACGAGAAATACCACAAAGGCGAGATCAAAAACATCAGCTACGTGCTTAACCACTTCGTACACCGTGCCAAATACGGCTATGGCTATGGTTACGGCTATGGCTACGGCTATGGTTACGGCTACGGCTACAACCGCTACTCCAAAGGCTACGTAGAAAAATCAGACCCCACCCGAAAATTCAAAAAATGGTGGAAAAAGGCAATGAGGAATTTTGAGTAATAGTGGAAAGTGGATCTAACCCGCCTCTGGCGGGAGTGGAGAGTGGAAAGTCTGCCTGGCAAGAGTGATATTGGGAAGTTTAGATTTTACTTGAAGTGGTTTGATATTGGTGAGAAATTTTGTTGGGGTATTGGAAGATTAGAAAGTGAATTTTAAACCTGGAAACAATCATACTTAATAGTCTAACTAACAGGATTTTTTTATGGAAGATGTACATTTTAACTTCGAGGATCTAAAACTCTACCAAAAAGCATTGGATTTCACCGATTATGCCTATGATCTGGCCGCAAAATTTCCTTCCTGGGAAAATTATGGCCTACGTTCTCAACTTACCCGTGCTGCCGTTTCAATAGCCTTAAATAGCAGCGAAGGATCGGGAGATACCGATTCGCAATTTAACCGTTACCTGGAAATGGTTTCCGACTCCATAAGAGAATGCGTAGCTTGTACTACGATTGCTTTTCGAAGGAATTATATCTCAAAAGAGGAAAATATCAAAGCACGAAATATGTTACTGGAAATGCTAAAAATGACCCGGGCTTTACAAAGATATTTAAAACAAAAGCCAAAGAAATAATTGTTAGCAATGAAAAATAGAGTTTCCATCATCCACTCTCCACTCTCCTCGAAAGAGATGGCTAACGATGAAAACCGGAAGCTCCATTTTCCACTCTCCACTCTCCACTTTCCACAAAATCAACTAAAAACCGGAAGAAAACTCAACGAAAAAAAAGATAATCATTGAAGAGAAATAAATACATTCCCCTCTTTTTCTGGAGCGAAATCAAATTCATTTTCAAGGAAAAAGAAAATTACGGCGACCTTCTTTCAAAATATCTCGTGGAGAAGATCTCCGGACGCGAAGTGAAGTGGGTTCACCCGAAGAAGCAGCCCTGGTATAAATGGGATAAAAGCCATTATTTGGCTATTGGAAGTATTTTGCCCCACGCCACCAAAAACAGCATCGTATGGGGAAGTGGGATTATAGACCGGGAACATCATGTGGCCAAAGCCGACTTCAGAGCGGTGAGAGGACCGCGAACCCGGGAATTTTTGCAGCAGCTCGGATATGATTGTCCGCCGGTTTACGGGGATCCCGCGCTTCTTTTACCGGAGTATTTTAATCCGCAGGTAGAAAAAGAATACAAATTAGGAATCATTCCGCATTACCACGATTATAAAAAAGCAGTGGAGCTCTTCGAAGACAATCCTGATATCAGGGTGATCGATCTGATGTGTATGGATGTAGAGGAGGTGACCCGGCAGATAATGAGCTGTGAACGAACGCTCTCTTCCTCCCTGCACGGCCTGATAGTCTCTCATGCCTATCGCATCCCCAGCCTTTGGATAGAATTCTCAGATAAGATCTTCGGTGATGGTATCAAATATCCCGATTACCTGGAATCGGTAGGATTATCGGTTTATGAACCACCATTTATTAAAGAAAGCCTGACTACTGAGGAATGGATTTCCATGTTTGAAAAATATCCCGTGCTCCCTGAGAAGAAAAAAGTGAAAGCACTTCAGCAAGGCTTAATGGAAGCCTGTCCTTTTCTGCCGGAGTAAAATGAAAATACTTATTTAGAAACGCACTATTACACTGAACCGGCTTTCTTTGTAACCTCTAGGACGTTCAAACCCTGGACTGCTTAGGCTTTTCTCATTCTGGAAGCACTATCTGTCGGTTGGGCAGTCCTTTTTTTGGCTTCCTGTTTTTCTTGCTTGTTTTCATTCCAATTATGAAACTTAAAGTTTATCTGGAATTGTCTATCCTTTCATTTTTTGCTCGCCCAAAAAACGAAACAAAAAACGGCGCCTTTTGTGGAGGTATTTTTTGGCTACAAGGCCAAAAAACCGCCCATCAGCACCTAAATTTTCTCCAAGGCCCTTCGTCCTCGCTCAGGACAAGCTTTCGAAAATTTTTAACGGTGCCGATGCGCTACACTCACAAAAGGGGTTCACAACTCGCAAAGCTCGCTATACGTCATCATCCTAAGCTAAATAAAATTTTATCTCATCTCACCGCCAGAAAATCCTGGACGATAAAACCCTCCTGCACCCTGCCTTTAGCGGCAAACCGTATTAACCAATTAACGAATCCCGAATCACAGCATCACAGCATCACCCAACAACATCCCCCCATTAACCCACTGCCAGATATGAAAACTGCTTTCCCGGTCTCCGGCCCGGTATTTTTTCCATTCCTTCTCCAGCTCTTTTTTATTGAACCAACCGGCAGCAGGGGAAGCCAGTAATTTTTCTAGCTGTGCTTCCGTAAACTCCCTGAGTTCATCTCCCAGCCATTCCCGCTGTGGGGTTTGGAGGGGACGCTTGGGCGCGTAGGTCAGCTCTTTGGGGGCCAGCTCTCTCAGGATCTCCCTTAAAAGATATTTCTGTACTCCCTTGTGAATTTTAAAGTCTGCGGGTTGAGCGAAAGCGAATTCCACCATCCGGTGGTCCAGGAAGGGTTCCCGGAGTTCGGTGCTGTAGGCCATAGAGATCCTGTCGTTGAACCGGAGCGCTCTCGGTATCTTGGTGTAAAAAAGATCGCGGTACTGCAGATTTAGAATTCTCTCTTCAAAGGGCGCTGGATATACCGGCTTTTCGGCTAAGGCCAGGAAATCGGGGTTAAGGACATTGGGTCGGAAAGCGCTTTTGCTTCCCGTTCCCTGAATGGTATTATTACTCTGCGGATTCATATAATAATCATAACCGGCCCACTGCTCGTCCATTCCCTGCCCGTCCAGCAGGACCTTCACTCCATCCTGCCGGGCCTGCCTGAAGATCTTTGAATAGGCCAGGCTGGGAATTCCTCCAAAAGGTTCGTCCTGGCTCTTCGAAATGAAAGCAGCTGTTTCCGCCACCTCTTCCGCAGAAAATCTGACTTTCTTAAGCGGGTTTGCCGTTCTAGCGATCATTTGTTCCACCCAGGGCAGTTCATCGTAACGCTCATCGCCGGTATAAAAACTGTAAGCAGTGATATTTTTCTTGTTTTCAAACAGGTTAACCAAGGCAAGCAAGAGGGAACTGTCTACACCGCCGCTGAGGTTGAAGCCCAGGGGAACATCCGCGCGGAATCTTAACCTTATACTGTCTTTTAATAGATCAAAATAGGTCGCTTTGGCTTCTTCGAAATCTTTATTCGGTTTAATCGCTGAGACCCGCTCTTTAAAGTCATACCAGGCTTCGATGCTGAGCTTTCCTTGGGAATATTCCATAAAATGCCCTTCCGGGAGTTGGTGGATGTCTTTATAAAAAGTCTCATCAGGCATTCCGTAGGACCCGTAGGCGAAATAATTCGCCCATACCTTCTCATTGGGTGCGGTCTGCGGGATGACCGACTGTAATGCTTTGATCTCACTGGCAAAGTACAGGATTCCTTTGGCTTCGGTGTAATAAAAAGGCTTTACCCCAAAGCGGTCCCGAGCCGCGAAGAGTTTTTTCCCCTTAGAATCCCAGATGGCAAAGGCAAACATCCCGTTGAGGTGCTGCAAACAGGCTTTGCCCCATTTGATGAAAGCTGCGAGTAAGACTTCGGTATCAGATTTAGTTCTGAAAATATACCCGGAAGCCAGTTCCTGCCTTAATTCCTTATAATTATAGATCTCCCCGTTAAAAACAAGCTGAAAACGTCCCGTTTCATCAGAAAAAGGCTGATGGGCTTCAGGGGAAAGGTCTATGATGGAAAGCCGGTTATGGCCAAGGGCTGCAAAAGCTTTATCAATATATCGCCCGGTATGGTCAGGACCGCGATGCGATTGTGTTTTTAGAATTTTTTCCAGGGAAGAAGAATGTTCCCCCGTTCCGATAATTCCCGCTATTCCGCACATTGTTTAATGAATAATTTATAATGTATAATCTGCTTTTGTCTTCTGTCCACCTAATAACCAGGAAAGTTATCTAACTCTCCACTTTTCGCCTTCCACTCTCCACTAGATCCTTAACTAAAATACGTTAAACCTTCAACAGGGAACAATCCCAAATTCAGATCAATTATATAAAAATCTTCACTCTCCACTTTCCACTCTCCACTCTCCACTATATAATATCCTCTCCGCCTCTTCCCAATCAAGGGGAGTATCAATATTTACATAAGGTTTACCCGTGGTATCATAAAACCCTGTACGTTCTCCGAATAAAGAATTCTGCTCCAGCAAGACCTCAGTCTTTGTGATGTAAATCGCGCCGTCACGAAAGTAAGCCTTTGGCAATTCCTGCCGGCGGGGAATGATGCTTTCCTCCCCGGTTGCAAGTTTCAGCAAGCCTTCTTTCTCCTCAAACACCCAGTGGGGATTAAATTCCGCAGGTACTTCCCGTACGCTGATCAGTGAATCGTAGTTGTTTTCTTCAAACTTTTTAATGCAGGCATTTATCAGTACAGGCGAACGAAAGGGAGTAGTGGGCTGTAGCAAACAAACCGCATCAAATTCTTGTCCGTTTTCTTTGAAGAAGTTCAGGGCCTGTTTGATTACCTCAATACTGGGAGTCTCGTCTCGAGCCAGTTCCTCAGGCCGGGTAAATGGAACTTCCAGTCCAAGTTTTTTAGCAACCTCAATTATTTCCTGATCTTCAGAACTTAGAATCACTTTCTCCAGCAGACTTGATTGCTTTGCGGCCTCCCAGGTATACTGCAGCAAGGGCTTGCCACCCAGAAGCTTGATGTTCTTGCCGGGGATTCCTTTGCTGCCCCCCCGGGCAGGGATAAGTCCGAGTATTTTTTTAGTCATTAGACGGTAGTCTTTAGTCTTTAGTGCCTGATATTTTTTAACTCCAAACAACAAACCCCAAACTATAAACAAATTTTAATAAGTGATCGTTTTGCTAAAACTCAATTCTGCAGTAGCCAGGATCTCTGCGATCTTTACTCCCGAGTCCCCGTTACCATATAGATCAGAAGATGGAAAATGTTCTTGTTTCATAGTCTGTCTGGTTGCCCGGATGATTTCCTCCTTGTCATAACCCACATCAATCACGTTTTCTGCGCGGTTTCTGCGGTGTTGCCGGTTCCCGATGTTCACTACAGGGACCCCGAGGTAAGCGCATTCCCGGAGTCCCACGCTGGAATTGCCGATCAGGGCTTTGGAGCCTTTCAGCAACCTTAGGAAGTCTACCGGTTCCATATTCTTAAAGAAATGGATGTTCTCCGGTTGTTCCAGTTCCCTGAAGGTCCGTATCCCGTTGGAGGTGCCATCAGAACCAGCATCTACATTCGGCCAGAACCAGAAGGTTGGGATGTCGAGTTCTTTCACTGCCTTCAGACTCTCAGTTATATGTTGTTTTGCTTGTTTGTATTCGGTGGTCACCGGATGTTGCATCGCAACCAGGTAGCCGTTTTTCCAGTCCAGGGATTTTCCCACGCCTCCGTATTTCTCAATAGGATCGAAGTTGAGTCCGGGTTCTTCGGTAATCTGCTTTGCCAGGTCTATGGAAGGACAACCGGTGTTGATGACCTTGTCTTTAGCCTCCCCAAGTTTTATAACCCTTTCCCGGGCGTCTTCCGTAGCTACCAGGTGCAGGTCGGCGAGTTTGGTGTTGGCATGCCTCACCTTCTCATCGATGCTACCCGTGACTTCCCCGCCCTGAATATGCACCAGCGGAATATTCTGATAGGCTGCTGCGATAGAGGTGGCGATGGTCTCGAACCTGTCGGCTATGGTCACCACGGCATCGGGTTTCAGATTGTAGAGTACATTGGTAAGTTCCATAACCCCCAGTCCGGTGGTCTTGGCCATGGTGGTAGGATTTTCGCCCTCCAGTACCATAAAGACCTTAGCGGCTATGGGGAAGCCATCTTTTTCAATAAAATCCACGGCATTTCCGTAACGATCGAGAAGGGCCGAACCGGCGATCACCAGCTGTAATTCCAGCCCGGGATGCTCCTGAATAGCGCTAAGTGCCGACTTGATCCGGCTATATGATGGCCTCGCGGTAACCACCACGCAGATTTTTCTTTTGTTCATTCAGAATAAGGGTTTATCGGTTAAAGGTAAGAGATTCGGGAATATTGAGCAATAGGTTGTGGGCAGTTGGTAGGTTCTGGGGGCTGGTTAATTCGGGTATCATTAATGGGCTCAGCTATGTCCACGTTCAGGTCAAATTTCTCTCTGTTAGGAATACTTGATAACTTTCTAGAGTTTTATTTCAAATTGGAATTTTAAAGCTTATCTGGAATTGTCCAACCTTTCATTTTTTGCTCGCCCAAAAAACGAAACAAAAAAGGGCGCCCTATGTGGAGGTGTTTTTTTGGCTACAAGGCCAAAAAATCGCACATCGACACCTAAATTTTCTCCAAGGCTTCGAAAATTTTTAACGGTGTCGATGAGCTACACTCAAAAACGGGGTTGACAACTCGCAGGGCTCGCTATAAATCATCATCCTAAGCTAGGTAAAATTTTATATCAAAATTCAGTCTGTCATTCCTGATCTCTAATTAATCAATTAACCATTCCCAAATCCCTCAACTAATATAATGTTTTGTTAATCACTTCAATAAGTTTTTCTATGCCTTGGATAAGTACTAAATTAATACTGAGAAATAAATTTTAATTAACCAATAAAAAAGTAAATATTATGGCAATTGTAAAAGTAATTGAGATTATGGCAACTTCAGATAATAGTTTCGAAGATGCTATCAATAATGCCTTGAAAGAGGCTTCGAAAACCGTGAAAAACATCAAGTCTATCTATGTAAAAGATATGAACGGTAAAGTTGAGGAAAACCGAATAGTTTCCTACGGTGTTACCACCAAGGTTAGCTTTGTGGTGACGCATTAATAATACAAGTTTGTTTGTCTTTAAGGGAAGGATTTTGCTGTCTTTCCCTTTTTTTTTTGGTTTTAAACGCCAGCCATAATCATCGTTGGCTTCGAGTGGTCCCGACGCAAGTCGGGATTGTATCGAGTTTTGGGTAGTTGGTACTCTTAACCTGTTCTCGATACAAATTTATTTTGCTACCGTAACTTAAATTCACTTGGTTCTAGACACACCTTTGTTCCGCTATCGCTTGAAAGGGCATCCCCCATTTCTGTCGGCAGGTTTGGATCAACGAGTATTTTGGCAGAGTCAATGGTACTTTGAGTCTTATTCAATTGAAGAATCATTTTCTTTTTTTCCATTGATGAAAAAAAGAAACAGAAAAATCTAGGCTTATTTTTAATTCTTTGAAAACACAGCGCTGATTGTCCATCCTGCGCATTGCAACCGCTGCGCTAGGCAATGCTCCTCTGCCAGCCGCCGCCAATCAGCTTGGTTTTGCTACAGAATTAAAAAGTAGGCCGTCTTGAATTCATAAGGGCTTTTTTTCTATTTCCTGCCACGACTGATCTGGATTTGGATTAATTATTTAATTCTGGAATCGTTAATTCGGGATTTGAACCTTGGATTATGGAAAAGGGGAAGAGAGGATTGGATAATATGGGTTGCGCCTTGGGAATGAAATTGAAAATACAATGGTATCCAGGGGCTTGTGGAGTGGGTCTAATCTGTTCTCTAAGAAAAAGCTTTCGGGATTTGCTCCGTTATCGCGCTGTAGAGGCACCAACCTGACGGTCGGCAAGCTCGAACCCAACGTCCCGATTACTGTCGTTGACTTCGATTGTCCCGACGGTAGTCGGGATGTATCGAGAAGTCTTGTGAAGTTCGTAATTAATTCACCCAATAACCTTCGAAATCAAAACCTTTCCTTTAGGTTAACCCTATTCAGGCCTCTACAGTAAACCGGGAACCGAAAAACCCGGGAAAAAACAAAAAATCTTTTAACTTGGTCCTGTACTATGCCGGGTAGTTTCCGGGGACTAAAAGAAAAGGATGAAAAAAGCATTGATAACCGGCATCACCGGTCAGGATGGAGCTTATTTAAGTGAATTTCTTCTTAAAAAGGGATATGAGGTGCATGGTATTAAACGCAGGTCTTCCCAGTTCAATACCTCCAGGATTGACCATCTTTACCAGGATCCTCATGAGACCAATAGAAATTTTATCCTCCATTACGGTGATATGAGCGATAGCACTAACCTGATTCGCCTCATTAAGGAAATACAACCCGATGAAATATATAACCTGGCTGCGATGAGTCACGTACAGGTTTCGTTCGAGATCCCGGAGTACACAGGAAATACCGACGGACTCGGGGCCCTCCGGATCCTCGATGCCGTAAGATTGCTTGGAATGGAGAAAAAAGTCAGAATCTATCAGGCCTCAACTTCTGAATTATTCGGAAAGGTTCAGGAGAGTCCGCAATCGGAAACCACTCCCTTTTACCCCCGCAGTCCCTATGGTGTTGCCAAGCTCTACGCCTACTGGATCACAGTTAATTACCGGGAGGCATACGGGATGTTTGCCTGTAACGGCATCCTTTTCAACCATGAATCCCCTTTACGGGGAGAGACTTTTGTGAGTCGGAAGATCACCAGGGCAGCCGCAAGGATCGCATTGGGGTTGCAGGATAAGTTTTACCTGGGAAACCTGGATGCTCAAAGAGATTGGGGGCATGCAAAAGACTATGTAAGAATGATGTGGATGATCCTGCAGGCCGAAGAAGCTGAAGACTGGGTTATTGCTACCGGGACCACCACCAAAGTAAGGGATTTTGTTAAAATGGCTTTTTCAGAAGTGGGAATAGAACTGGAGTTCAGGGGCAAAGGAGAAGAGGAAAAAGCCCTGGTGAAATCCTGTAAGGATGAGCGTTTTCAGCTTGAGATAGGTAAGGAAATTCTGAATATCGACCCGCGGTACTTTAGGCCTGCGGAAGTAGACCTGCTGGTAGGTGATGCGTCAAAAGCTCATAAAAAGTTAGGCTGGAAACCGGAATATGATTTAAAGGAATTGATAAAAGAAATAATGAATAGCGATCTGATGCTGATGCAGAAAGAACAACACCTGAAAAATGGAGGCTATACCACTTTGAATTATTTCGAATAAAAGAAAACAGATTTCACGGATTTAAACGGAAGGCATGGATTAAATGGATAGGAATAAGAAGATATATATAGCAGGTCACAAGGGAATGGCAGGTTCGGCTATCTGGAGAAAATTATCTGGAGTGGGATATACCAATCTTTTAGGGAGAACTTCCGGGGAACTCAACCTTAGGGACAGCTTAGCCGTAAACCGATTTTTCGAAGAGGAAAGTCCGGAGGTGGTGATCCTGGCCGCGGCTAAAGTTGGAGGCATTTGGGCCAATAATGAATTTCCCTATGAATTCCTTATGCATAACCTGCAAATACAAAATAATGTAATTGATGCGGCCCACAGCTATGGGGTGAAAAAGTTTATTTTCCTTGGAAGTTCCTGTATCTACCCCAAACATTCCCCTCAGCCCATAAAAGAAGAATACCTGCTGACAGGGGAGTTGGAACCTACCAACCAGTGGTATGCCCTGGCAAAGATCGCCGGGATTAAAGCCTGTCAAGCCCTGCGCCGACAATACCAAAAGGATTTTGTGTGCCTGATGCCGACAAATTTATATGGCCCGGGCGATAATTTCGACCTGCAAACCTCGCATGTGCTCCCGGCCATGATCAGGAAATTCCAAGAAGCAAAAAACCAGGATCATGCCCCGGTAAAGCTGTGGGGTACGGGAAGCCCCAGGAGGGAGTTTATGCACGTAGATGACCTGGCCTCGGCCGTTTTGTTTAGTCTGGAGCATAAGCTAGAAGAAAGCATCTATAATGTGGGAACCGGAAAAGACCTTCGAATAGCTGAATTGGCAGCTTTGATTCAGCAAATCACCGGTCACCAGGGAGAAATTATCTGGGATCATTCCAATCCGGACGGTACTCCCCGAAAATTACTTGATGTCCAAAAGCTAAAAAACAAAGGTTGGCAGGCAGAAATAGACCTGGAAGAAGGAATTAAGCAGATTTATAAGTGGTATCAGGAATCAGTGGGTTGATGGTAGAAGTCGTTCCCCGTTTAATGTTCAACGTGATTTCTTTTACTTAGGTCAGGTGTATCAGGAAGAGTTGTGAAGTTGGTACTTCAAACCTGTTCTCGATACACCTTTGCTCCGCTATCGCCCTGCAAAGGCACCCACCTGACGGTCGGCAGGCTCGAACCCAACGTCCCGATTACTGTCGTTGACTTCAAGTGTCCCGACGGTAGTCGGGATGTATCGAGAAGGGGTTAGAAGAAGCTTTTTTAAGTTTTATATTTTCTTTTTTGCATCGCCCAAAAAAGAAACAAAAAACGCTAGGCTTATTTTTATTTCCTTAAAAATACTGCGCCAATTGTCTATCCTGCGTCCCGATAGCGGGACAACCGCTACGCTAGGCAATGCTCCGCTGCCCGCCGCGGCCAATTGGCTTGATTTTACTACGGAATTAAAAAGTAGGCCGGGTTGAGTTTTTAGAAGTGATTCGTTAGTTCATTATTTAGTGTGATTGGAAAAGTAGATGAGAATTTAAGTTTTACCCCCATACCCCCATACCCCCAAACCCCCTAAAGGGGGCTTTTAGCCAATATTCCTATTGGTGATTTAGCTTTTAAAATAAAGGTTTTAGTAGCATTAAATACTTCCTGGTTTTACTTCTATCGACTATAGCCTAATGAATGGAGACTGAATCATAAAATTTAATATTCTCCTCGACAACAACTCCCGCAGAAAAGCTCTCAACCACCCTTTTCCTCGCCGCTTTTCCCATTTTTTTTGCAAGTTCTTTATTTCCAAGAAGGTCTAGTACTTTATCTGCATAAGCACTATGATTTTTTGGATCTACAGTGTAGCCTGTTTGTCCATCGACCATTACTTCTTTAGCCCAGCCGATGTCTGAGGTTACTAACGCCTTTTCCATGGCCATAGCTTCCAGCCAGGTCATGGGCAGGGCTTCGGCGAAGCTGGGGAGCACGATCACCGCGGCCCGGGAGATGCGGGACCTGATCTCCTCATAGGGCAGACTGCCCGGCCATAGAAGTTGTTTCCTGGCTTCTTCGGTTAATACTTCTTCAAACAGGCTGCGGGTGGATCTTTTGCTTTGAATATCTATCACATCTCGCCCCGCCATGATCAGGCGGGCATTGGGATTTTGCTGGTGTATCAGGTTAAAGATATGGGCCAGCTCCAGCACTCCTTTTTTCCTGATGATACTCCCGAAATACAGGATAGTATCTGGTGTTGGTGCTTCTCCGGTTGACTTGAAAGCATCTACATCTACCGAGTTGGGAATCACCTTTATTTCTTTTTTTAGATTAAAGATCTCCCGGGTTTTATCGGCGGTAAATTCACTCACCGAGAGCAGATGATCTGCAGCTTTTAAAGCCAGTTTCTCAAACCAGAAGTTCTTCTTCTTCTGCGACCGATCTTCCAGTCGACAGAAATAAGAGTCGCTGCCGTTCATTCTTATCACCAGCGGACACTTAAGCTTCATAAAAGCGGTTATCCCCGTCCAATCCGGGGCTTCCATGGCATCGATCTGCTCTGCCAGGATTACTTTGTTGATATAGTACTCCAGGTATTTCCTGTAACGGTACCAGCCAAAGAAGTCATAGTTTAATTGTTTGATAAAATGAAACCTGATGCCTTCTTCTTCAAAAACCAGATCCTTTTCCTGCCCGTAAACAAAAACCGTGATGCGAATATCTTTTTTTATCAATTGCTCAGCCAGGTTTTTAATGCTGGTGCCAAGTCCGCCGGAAGGGGAGGAGTGGGGATGAGGATATTCGGGAGTTAGGAAGGCTAAATGCATGATCGGTTGTGAGATGTCAGTTATCAGTTTTCAGTTCCATTATTTGCTCAAGCTGAACCCAAATTCTTTCTGAAGCTTTTTCAGCCGGGGTTTGGTTAATTTTCTCGAACCATTCCAGTGCTTTTTGAGCTTTATCGTTTGGGTTTTTTAAAGTCTTTTCCAGTTTAGGCTGTATTTCATCTTTTGAATTTAGCCAGTAAATTTCCTCCCCGGTTGGCATCGACCTGAAATGCACAAAATTATAGACTTTTTGAGGACTCCAGTCAGCCTGAGTTTTATCAGTGACCTCATAATTTGAATATAAACAGGGCTTGCCTAAGACCGCAAAATCGAAGACCATGGAAGAGGCCAGGTTGACCACTGCTTCACAGTGAAGAATGGTATTTATCTGTAATTTCAGATCTTCTTTGGTGGGCAAAATAGTGTTCCAGGTCTCTCCGGCTTTCTCCCATAAGGGAGCGAGGGGAACGATGATATCTTTATGTTTTTCCAGTACTTTATCGTAGCGGTTCGAAAGATCGACAGGGCAGCGGCGGAAGATGATCCCCAGCTTATGTTCCCCGGAGTTTAGCTGCGTTATAGTTTCCGCCACATCCTCCAGGTATTGTGGGTCATCTGGAGAAGTGGTGATATCATCCCCGCTAAAACAGATATATTTTTTCGAAAGTTTTAGTCCATGTTCTTTGAAAAATTCTTCTCTGCTTTTTCTCAGGCTTAGATCAAAATGAGGTTCAAATTGTGGGCTTCCTGTTATAAGTACTTGTCCTGGTTTTATATGCGGATAATAATTAAGCAGTTCCTGTTTCATAAACTCACTCCATACAAAATAATGATCGGCTTCAGCCACCATGGTGGCCTTGGGCAGATTATCCCAGGAGAAAATAAAACTTGCGGTAGGAATGCCCAAATCCTGTGCCGCCGTAAGTGGTGAAATGGCGTTCACCGGGCGTTGGTTGGTGCAGAAAATAAAATCGGGTTTTTTGTTTTTCAGCACCTCTACGCATTCTTTATAGAGTTCTCCTTTTCTTTCCGAAACTTTCAACTTATTTCTAAGTTTCTGTAAACCAATTGGTCCCTTATGAGTTTTAGTTAAGAACCGAACTATTGTATTTTTGATTCTGGCTTTAAAGCCTTTATTTGTAGCAGGAAATTTATAGGTTTGATAAACCGGGTCATTAAATTTTTGAGTGAAATGGTTGAGCTCCACTTCGATCTTAGCTCTTTTTAGTAAATCAGTTTGTGGTCTGGGTTTTCCTGTGAGTTTTAGTTCTTTAAAGCCCATCCCGGCAAGATCAAAAGGGGTGTGGTTCCAGAAGACCACTTCCCATCCCATTTGTTCCCCAATTTCTACAAAAGAGGTAAAGGCGAAATTTCGCAGGCCAACCCCGTCAGGAAGCAGGATGAAGATCTTTTTTTGGGGTATCAAATCAACAGGTGGTTAGGTTGGATTCAAATATAGGCAAAAGTGATTAGTCTTTTAACTTTGGATTTAATCCGTATTACATAAATATCACTTTTAGAGTCCGGTAGAGGAGGTTTTTGGTTTGTCTATTTTTGATTTGTTGGAGCTTATCTCAGGGAGTAGATCTGGTTAAAACGGAATTGATTAAATCTTTTCCTGTAAGATTTTATCCATATAAGTGATTTCCGCGGGGGTAAAAAGTTTTTGATATTTCATGTTATTGCCGGCCTTTATATCCCAGTCGATAATAAGAGAATGAAAAGTTGAGGGATAGGGCAAGTTTGTGAATTCACATATTTTTTTTAAAAATGCTGTTGGCTCTTCCGTAAGGTCCTCGTAACTAACTTCAAGGAATTTAAAATCTCTGAATTTTCCTTTATGTAATTCGCTTTTTTTATAGCTTTCAGTATATTCTTTTATCAGTTCCAGATTTGATTTAGAGGCAAAAACCTCCGGCCTGTTTTTGTAAAGCCATTTGTTAGCATAATAGGAGGCTATAGTTGCCCTGGGATCACGATCCAGCCAGATGATATGCGGATCTTCAAAGATACTCTCAATCAATTTCGGAGGGGTAGGTCCCGTTAATTTAATAAGAAGGCGATTTCCCGATTGATATTTCCTGATCTTATCAAGAGCTTTTATAAGTCTTGCAGCTTGTTCTGTTGAAACCGGTTTGTCGCTCCAAAAGGTTTTGATATGACGGGTCCAGAAATAAAAGGCTTCGGCCGGACGCGGGAAATTACTTTTTTCCCTGGTAAGGTTTTCAATTTTCGGAAGGCGATAAATATTGTTGAAAACTGTCAATTCTGGATGCCCAGGGAACTTATTTACATAAGTAGATATCCAGTAGAGATCGGGATGTAAGGAGAACATATGATTAAGTAGTGTTGATCCGCTTTTTCCGGGGCCAAGAATAATTATAGCATTTTTGATTTTCATACTTTATAAGAGTTCTGGTTGAACAATTTTAAATGCCAGATCCCGTCTTTTTTTATCCTGTAAATATTCCTCAATTAATCCCTGTTCAATATTTTGATAGATCTTTTGAAGTTTTTCAGGCGTCAAGTCTTTAATCTTACATACCCGGCCCGCGCCTTGCTGTTCGATTGTCTCGATTTCAGTATTCCTATATGCTTCCAAAACTTTCGGTAAAAGTTTACCGCCTTTCAGAATGGTTTTATTCCCGATGTCGTGGAGACTATCATCTTTGGATATTTCCGGGCGGAACTGATAAAGGATAGCCCCGCGATCTACTTCCGCCGAAGCCAGGTGAAGTGTGGCACCAATACATTCAGGTTCATTGTAGTACAGTGGGAAAAGATTAGTGGCTGAACCCCTATAATAAGGGGATAGGCCTAAATGAAAATTTATCACCCTATTTTTAAAATGATTAAGGATTTGCGACATTATAATAGAGGTGCCGAATAAAAGTATAAAAACCGGATCTAAAGCTTTCAGCCTTTCCACGACCTGTCCTGAATTCATCATTCCATGTTCTACTTCAAGCAGTTCAGCTTCCGGAAAATTGTGATAGGCTCCAAAGTAATCCTCCTCTGAAGCTGCCCGCTTTTTAAAATGCTGATCAATAAATGTAGCGTCTGCAGGATCCATGCCGGAGGTATCTGTTATGGCCGGGGATTTCTTTTCAGTAATTACCAGTTGGAGATCTGTGTTTTCTGAAATTTGATGCGCCAGGTATTTATGGCGTAAATTATTGCTTGTTAGTAATACTGTTTGCATAAGTATGCCATTTTCGCGTTGCCGCAGTTTCAAAAGGATTTTTATTGCCAAACAGATTATTCTTACCTCCTGGAAGATCATTGCAATCATAACGCCCAAGCAAGAGGGAGTCTTCCTGAAGCGAAATATTTCCTGCCCGTTCCATGCTAAAACCTAAGTCGAAGCCTGAGTTGCTAGCAGATTCACGAATATTTTTGCAAGCCTCATAAGATCCATAAGGGTAGCTGATTGCCTTCGCCGGTTTCCCAAATTCGCTCTTAAAGAAATCTTGTGTTTGTCTTAGTTCCTGCTCTACTTCCGCTTGGCTCAGCTTCCCAAGTGGCAAATGACTATGGGAATGTGAGGCAAGCGATCCCTCTTCCCATAAATTAGTGAGCATTTTTTCTGAAAAATATAATTCGGTGGCTACTTTTTTCTCATCAAAAACCTGCTGAAAAAGGGGATTGATAATGTTCTCTTGCTCAATAGTAGATAGTTTAAAGTTCAAAAGGTATTTCAAGCGGGCATTCTGGGAGCTGTCATAATTATAATGTTTAACAGCTGCATCAATTTCCTCTTGATTCAGCTCTACATTAGCAAATTCAGTAATCATCTGAAGTATTTCCTCCGGGGCTACCCGGGAGCGTAGGAGGTGGATCTTATGTACCAGGGAAACTTTTTTTTCTGTAAAATTAGAGGTGTTTATAAAATATACTGCGGAAATTCCCATACTATCCACCACTGGTTTTGCCAGTTCATATTGTTCTTTTAAGCCATCGTCAAAGGTGATTAGGAAATAATTTTTATTGAGAGGGTTCTCCCGGTAATGATGAAGATCTTTTAAGGAAATAAATTCTCCAAACTTGCTTAATTCTTCCATCTGCCTCCTGAATTGCACCGGGCTCAATCCAAAAATGCTGGGAAAGGGAGCTGAAAAGTTTTCACGGATATAGTGGTAATTGGAGATTATGAGCATTTATGCAATTTAAGACTTAAAAAAGTATTTTAATGGCTTTATAAAAAATTGATACTGCTGAGTATTATTTTTTTGAGTTCCGAGTTAACCGAATATTAGGTCTCCGTAATTTTACATAATTTTAGCCCAAATCCTATTATCTGGATAAAAAAAATATTGATGCAGAAAATTAATATGTTTCGGAATTTAGTAATGAAATATTGGGGCAGCTTATTCTTATTTTTCTTTCCAACTTTTATTTTTTTTCTGTCTGTTTTTTTTCTGGGAGAAGCCGACACCTATAAATTAAGGTTGAGTCTTATTGAAACTGCGTTTTTCTCAGGTATTATATATCTGTTTTATATATTAATTCCCAAAGGGAAAATAAGATCCCTCACTTTTTATTTCGGCTATTTGTTAATTCTGATAGCAGTATTTATTCAGGCTTCATATTATAATCTATTTGCTGACCGTCTTAGCGCTTCAACCATTTTTATTTTAATTGAAACCAATACGACCGAAACTATTGAATTCCTGGGCGCATATTTAAATTTTTTCAGTTTTATTCTGCTTGTATGCCTTTTGACTCCTTTAATTCTTATAAAATTTATTAACAAACCTTTTAATATTTATCTACCTGAAAAAGCATTAAGTATAGTCCTGCTGCTAATTCTTTTGTTTGTATATCAGTATAAATCGCTGGCAAATCATAATTTATACAATATAGCCTTTAATTCGTACCAGGATTATTTAGAAGAAACCGAATTGTATGATGAGTTTGGACTGGATGATCCTATAGGAGAAATTCCCGAAGTTATCGTTAAAACAAGGGAGGAACGAAAAGTTTTTGTAATGCTTATAGGTGAATCTACTACCAGGCACCGGATGAGTTTATATGGCTATGAAAGGCAGACTAATCCAAAATTGGAAAAGATTAAAGAGGAATTGTTGGTCTATCGAAATGTTATAAGTCCGCATACCCATACCATCCCGAGTTTATCAAAGCTTATGAGTTTTAAACATTATGAAGAGGAAGGCAGGCTGGATGAGGGTACCATCATTCAATTGATGAATAAAGCTGGTCTGGAAACTCATTGGATTTCCAACCAAAAACCAATAGGATTACACGAAACCCTGATTACCAAAATGGCAAATGCCTCTCATAATCTTCATTTCCTTAATGTTAAAAATTATAATATCGAAAGTATTCATGATGAGGTAGTCCTGGAACCTTTAAAAAAAGTTCTTCAGGAGAATGAAGATCAATTTATTGTAATTCATCTTCTTGGTACTCATGCCGGTTATGCCAATCGCTATCCACCTTCCTTTGAATTTTTTACAGATATTCCCCCAATTCTTAATGATTCGGCTGGAGTAAATGTGGTCAATTCTTATGATAATGCCATACGTTATAATGACTTTATTGTTTCTGAAATTATTTCAGAAGTAAAAGAGCAAGACGCATACTCTTATGTTTTATATTTTTCAGATCATGGGGAAGATGTTTACCAGGTTCACGACGGGGCCTCACATACTGAAACCAAGGGGACTTATCCTATGTACGACGTACCTTTTATCTTATGGCAATCAGATAGCTTTAGAGAAAATTTTAATATTAACTTTGAACCTGATCGACCCTATATGTTAGATGATTTAATATTTAGTATTTCTGATCTTTCGGGCCTTAAATTTAAAGGCTTCCAATTTAAACGTAGTATTTTTAATGAGAATTTCAAGGAACGGGACCGTATTATTTATAACAAAAAAAATTACGATTCAATCTTTAGCCGTTGAAGCTTAAAACATTAATATTATCAATCATTATCGGACTCGCTGCAGTGTTGGTCTATAAATATTCCGTGCACCCTGTGGTGCTAAGAACCTTATTTCCCGATAAGATCTGGCCTCATAGAGTTAATAGCATTGGAAAACTACAAGAATCCTCTGAAATATTCTCAGGAATGGAACTCGATGTGGTTTGGGAGAACGGTAATTTTGATGTTAATCATCCCCCGGCGGAAAGTATTCAGCTTTATTTAGATGAATATATTAAACATATCCCCATATCAGGACATTACGGGCTTTGGGTTGATTATAAAAACCTCAAAGCCCCCTGGGCTGAAAAATCAGCAAATTATCTTGATAGTCTTTTTAGTAAGGTTAATTTGAACAAAGACAGAGTTTATATTGAATCCCATTTTCCGCAACATTTAAATCCATTTCTGAACAAAGGCTTTAAAATCTCCTATTATCTACCCTCGGGTTTAAACCAAATTAGGCAAAAGGATAGTTTGAAGAAGGTGTTAGACAGGATAAATTTAAATTTAAAGGATAAGCCCGGACTTTTTATCTCGGCCCCTTTTGCCGATTATAATTTTATGCTCGAGCATTTTCCTGAAAGAAAGAAGCTACTATGGCATTTAGGAGGTTTGTACGGACCCAGAAATAAATTGAATATTTACAGAGCTCTTTTTGATAAAAATGTAGAAGTTGTTTTATTGCCTTTCAAATCTAAGGTAGGTGACAGATAAAAAGGCTTATGAAAGAAATTACTGTTAGTATCTTTATGCTTACCTATAACCAGGAAAATTTCATTGCCCAGGCGATAGAAGGTGTCTTGATGCAAAAAACCTCTTTTGTCTATCAGTTAGTTATTGGAGAGGATTGTAGCACGGACAAGACAAGGGAAATTTGCAAGGAATATGCGACTAAATTTCCTGAAAAAATAAAACTGTTGCTTAATGAAAAGAATATAGGTCTTGGAGCTAATTATGTGAAAACTTATGCCGAATGTACCGGGAAATATTTAGCGATCTGTGATGGGGATGATTACTGGATAGATCCTTTAAAGCTTCAAAAACAGGTAGATTTTTTGGAAAAAAATCCAGATTATAAAATCATTTACACCAATAATTATAGCCTATTTCCATCAGGTAAGAAAACTGGACCTAAGGATGATGACCGGCCTTTAACAACCGTGTTCATGGATCTGGTAACTGGAAATTACATAGCTTCAGTTAGTTCATTATTTAAGAATGTACCACTAACCAAAAAAATGGAACACTGGATACCGGCTTTTCCTTATGCAGATTGGCCTACATATCTCCTGGTCTTAAACCAGGGAGGTAAAATATATTTTCTGAATGAGCCTACGGCAGTTTATAGAAAGGATTTTGGAACTTCAACTGCCTTACGAAAAGAAAAAAGTAAATTAGGAGAAATTAATCTCGGCATTTTAAAGAATTTATACAGAGATCAGATCTTTCAAGAAAACAAAAAAAGCCTTAAAAAGGGTATTATTAATTTCAAAACGGGGTTGATGGCATCTTATAATAAGGAAAGAAGGTTTTTTAAATCTATTACAATGCTATTTGAACTTATATATCGGAAGAATCCTTTTTTTGTTTTTCGGGTATACCTTTATTCTCTGAAAAGAATATTATTATCAAATAAATGATTTCAGATTGAAAAAAAATTACAATTTATATAAAAGTTTAGTGTCTAGGTTTAAAAGTGAAGATGTTTATAAAATTTACTGGTCTTCTAATAAATTTTTGGCAGGAAAGAGCTGGGATAATTTCGGGGATGCTATAGTCCCTCTTTTAGTAGAAAAAATAAGTGGTAAAAAAGTCTGTTGGACACCTAAAGCTGGAGAAATATCAAAGCTTTCAAAAAGGGAAAAGGTCTATTTTGTAATTGGAAGTATTTTGGAACAGGCGAGGGAAAATAATATAGTATGGGGGGCCGGGATTATAAATTCTGATGCTAAATTAAAAAAATCGTCCTTTCTGGCAGTCAGAGGTCCAATTTCTTATAGTAGAGTCCTTGCGAGTGGGCAGAAAATGAAGAAGGTATGGGGGGACCCTGCTTTACTTTGTCCTTTTTATTTTCCTGTACCCAAAAAAACTCAACGGAATATTAATACTCTAATTCCTCACTATGTAGATTATGAGCAGGTAAATACAAAATTTAATTATAAAAATGGAACGGAGATACTTGATCTCAAATGTTCTGATATAGAATTAGTTATTGAAAAAATAGCTACTTCACAATTGGTGTTTTCATCATCATTACATGGGTTAATTGTAGCTCATGCTTATGGAGTAAAAGCAGTTTGGGTTCAATTCTCGGATAAATTGGATGGAGACGATATTAAATTTAATGACTATTTTCTGTCGGTGGGCATATCATTATATAAACCTTTTGTTTATACAGAAAAGTTAAAAGATCAGCGTTTTCCGGATGCTATTAGTTTGCCGGATAGAGAGATTTTGCATAAAGTACAATTGGATTTAATAGAATGTTGCCCTTTCAAAAATAATTAGATGAAAAGTTTGTTAGCTATAACCCCTTTCTTTGGAAGATCAGGTTCAGAGATAGCTTTACTAAATCTCCTGGAAGAGTTAAATAAAGACTTTCAAGTAGGAATTTTTACTCCGCGACGAAAGCCGGACTTACAGCCTTTATTATCCCCGGGAATAGACCTCTTATATCCTGAGGAAGAGATGGGATCATCTCTATTTTTTTCGAAATTCCGTAATATTTTCAATTCGATTTCAAGTTTTGAAAAATGTTTAGGTAGACGTAAATTTGATTATATTCTTCTGAATACTTTTCTTTCATTTAAATTCTATGATATTGCTCGTAAGCGTGCTAATAGAATAATATTATATATTCACGAGACTGAGTTAATGTTGATAGGACATGATGGGGAAAAGCTTAAAAAAGTTTTGGCGGAGGCTAGCCTTATTTTATGTTCTTCCCATTACGTGAAAAATTATTTACAAATATTTTGTAAAAATAATAAGGCGATCAAGGTGCTCCATCCACCACTTAATTTCGGGAATTTCAATCTCCCGGTTAAGCCTAATAATATAAGAGAAACTCTGGGTTTTAAGACTGCCGATTTTGTTTGGGGAATGTCTGGCGCTACCACAATAAATAAAAACCCAAAAATGTTTATTGAGGCTGCACAATTGTTGTTGTCCAATTATGAAAATTTAAAATTTGTTTGGATTGGTACAAGAGGGAATGATGCATATGAAGAATATTTAAAAAAATACCTTAAGTTGTATAAGCTTCAAAACAAGATCTGTTTTATCAAAAAAAAAGATTGGGATTATTATCATTATTTGAATGAATTTGACGGTTTTGTTCTAACTTCCTTTAGTGAATCCTTTTCCATTGCGGCATTAGAAGCAGCGGCTTTTAACAAACCGGTTGTAAGCTTTCCATGTGGTGGAATTATGGAAGCTGTACCCGAAAGATTGCGTTGGGTTACAAAAGAATTCTCGGTAAAGGAAATATCAGCTCTAATGGAAATGCTGATGAAAGAAAAGAGAAAAAGTCTTTCCTTAAGTGAGATTCAAGTACTATTAGCCAATGATAAAAAACATATGACGGAAAAATTTAAAAGCTTCCTATCTCAAATTCAATGATATATACCAAATAATCAAAAATTAGAGAAAACTCTTAAGTTTTAAAATTACAAGTGAAATTAGAAACTCGCATCTACCAGAAAGAAAATAACCTGAGCTTGAAAAAGCATTTTAGGGAAATTCTTGCCGATTTAAAAAAATCAGGTTTTCTAGCCAGGCAACTAGCAGAACGAGACATTAAGGCACAATACAGGCAATCTTATCTGGGTATAATCTGGGCCTTCATAACTCCTCTGGCTACCGCGGCAGTATGGATATTTCTGAACCTTTCCGGTACTATCCAGATTACCGAAACAGGAGTGCCTTATCCGGTATACGCCTTTTCAGGAACACTTCTTTGGTCTATAATTACCGAGGCTATAAATACTCCCACAAATAGCACCAATGCAGCAAGGGGTTTGTTAAGCAAAATTAATTTTCCAAAGGAAGCATTAATACTTTCCGGAGTGTATAAACTTCTCTTTAATTCCGGAGTGAAGATCATATTGTTGGTGATCTTTGTGTTTTTATTTGGAATAGGTTTTCATTGGAGTCTTCTGTTATTGCCTTTGGTTATCCTTGGAGCTGTGTTTTTTGGAGTTACCATTGGTTTATTTCTTACACCTATAAGCATGCTATATAAAGATATTGGAAAAATGGTGAGTATGGGCTTTAGTTTTTTGATGTATATCACGCCAGTCGTATATGCTATTCCCGAAACCGGGGTGATGAGCCTGGTAATGAAAATAAATCCATTTACGCCGGTAATCTTAACAGGTCGTGATCTGCTTACAGGGGTGCAACCCGAATTTCTAACATATTACTTCGTAGTTTTGGGGTTTTGTTTACCAATGTTTGTGCTTGCCCTTATTGGTTATCGCATCTCAATCCCCATATTGGTTGAAAGAACTTAGTTCTTAATTATTTTAATACCCGGGAAAACCTTAAGGAATCTTATTGCCCCGGAAAATAATTCTTTACTTTTAAAGCAAAATTATCCCTTAAAAATAATGCCTCAACAGGACCAGGAAATATTAGTTAAAGTAGAAAATCTCTCCAAAAAGTTCTGTAAAGATCTTAAGACCAGTCTTTGGTATGGGGTTCAGGATTTGTTAAGCAATCTCAAAGGAAGTAAAGCCGAACGGGAATTGCGGGAAAAGGAGTTCTGGGCGGTGAAGGATATATCTTTTGAATTGCGCCGCGGGGAATGTCTGGGGCTTATCGGCCATAACGGGGCCGGGAAATCTACGCTGCTAAAAATCCTTAACGGACTCATTAACCCGGATGCCGGGAAAGTAACTATAAAAGGCAGGGTAGGTGCACTAATTGAGCTTGGAGCAGGGTTTAATGGAATTCTAACCGGAAGGGAAAACATCTATAACAATGGGGCTATTCTTGGCTTTACCCGGAAAGAGATCAACGAGAAGCTAGACGAGATTATAGATTTTGCCGAGTTACGGGAGTTTATAGATATGCCGGTGCAAAATTACAGTAGCGGGATGAAGGTGCGACTGGGTTTTGCCATTGCTGCACAAATGGAACCCGATGTTTTGCTGATTGATGAGGTATTGGCAGTAGGAGATTTGGGATTTGTATTAAAGTGTTTTAAAACCATTGATAAGATTCTCCCTAATACAGCAATTATTTTCGTATCCCATAGTATGCCAATGGTTTCCCGTATATGTAACCATATAATTTTAATGGAAAAAGGTGTAACTATATTTCAGGGCGAAGACGTAGCAAAAGCAATTGATCTATATTACCGAAGCTTTGTAAACAACGAAAGTAATGTGGTGTTTGATGATGGGAGTATTAGTTTGGAGGAGGTACAACTACTTGACCCGACTACAGGTGAGCCTACTAATATAATTAGCTGGGGGGAGGATTTAAAAATTATTTTAGGGCTCAATAATAAAAGGTTAGAATATTTACCTTTTATTACAATTAGTATTTATGATAAGGAACAAAGGGGTGTTGCATTTTTTTATTATGATTACAAGGCAAAATCAATAGATAAAGGTTTATTTTTAATAAGTTTTACACATAATAAATTACAGTTATCAAAAGGGAATTATACTTTAAACTTAATAGTTTATGAGAATACAAAAATGATAAATCCAATATTAAGATTAAATAATATTTTGTCTTTTCAAGTATTAGTTGAAATTGAAACTTGGCCTCCATTTTTGTTAGATACGGAATTAAATTATTTAGTAAAATAACAATATTGAAGAAGTTTTTTTATTGGAAATATAAAGAGTATGAAGTCACATTTATATTTGGTTCTGCAAGAGGCGGAACAACATGGCTTTGGTCATTATTAGAATCTCATTCTGAAGTAAAACCTTTTGTTAATGAAAGTAATAATTTAGAGCAACTGTTTTATATTACTAGTGAAAGCGGGATTTATGTTAAAGACCCGAAAAATGCAAAAAGAATAATTGAAAGTTTTTTAAAAAAAAATAGAAATTATAAGGTGATAGAAAAAACACCTTCTCATACTTTACTTTGGAGAGATATTTTAAATGATTTTCCAAATTCAAGAAATATAATTATTCTTAGAAACCCACTAGCAATAGTAAATTCCATGGTAAGGTCTGAAATGACTGCTTTTGAAGATTATGGTTTAGAAAAATCAATAGATAGTGTTAAGGCTTATTTTAAATGTTTAATGGAATTAATCAAATTGGATAAATATTATATAGTAAGTTATGAAAATTTACTTTTAAATACAGCATCAGAGTTGGTTAGCATATTAGATTATTTGAATCTTTCAAAAGACTTTGTTGAAGATATAATTGCTTCAAACAAGAATACATCTAAAGTTAGTGTGAACGGTGTTTTTAGAAAAGGTAAAGCTGAATCATATAGAATTGAGTTTACCGAAAAGGAGTTATTGTATCTTGAAGAAAAATTAAGAAATGAATTGACTTTTTTTAAATTGATGAAAAAGTGATATGTTAAAAAAGAAACTTAACATATTAGTGGCTACAAATCATCTTGATAAAGTAGGAGGTACAGAAACATATACTTATACTTTAATAGAGGAACTTAAAAGACGCGAAAATATTGAAGTGAATTTTTTTACTTTTAAAAAAGGAGAAGTTTCAGATAAAATTGAGAATGAGTTAGGGATTTCTTTCTTTGAAGAAAAAAGGTATGACTTAATTTTAGCCAATCACAATACGGTTGTTGAAAATATATTCAAGTATGGATATACCATACAGACTTGCCACGGAATCTTCCCTAAACTAGAGCAACCTTCGAAGTTTGCTGATTTTCATATTGCAATATCTAAGGAAGTACAAAATCACCTGTCTAAACTAGGTTACACTTCCAAAATCATAAAAAACGGAATAAACACAAAAAAGTATAGTTCAACAAAAGATTTGAATAAACAATTAAAAAATGTTTTGTCTTTGTGCCAATCTGACTCTGCAAATGAAAAGCTTAAACTATGTTGCGATAAAATGGGTTTTAAATTTACCAAGGCCAATAAATTCAAAAATCCAAGTTGGGATATTGCGTCTTTAATAAATGAGGCAGATATTGTTGTGGGCTTGGGTAGAAGTGCATATGAAGCTATGAGTTGTGGAAGACCAGTAGTGATTTTTGATGATAGATCTTACTTTGACTCTGTTGGAGATGGATATGTCAAAGATATTATAGAAGAAAGCATACAATTTAATTGCTCAGGAAGGTTTTTAAATAAAAAATTTAATGTTGAGGATTTACAAAATGAATTTTTAAAATTTGATTTCAGAGATGGTTTATACTTGAGAAATTATGTTTTAAATCATCTTACAATTGAGAAAGCTGTTGACGAATATATTGAAGTGTATATAAAAAAGAATAATTTTTTTTTATTAAGAAAAGAGTATCTGATAATATGGTTATGGATAAAATCTTTAAAATCTAAACTTTTTCAGCATTCAAAAAAAGAACTTTTATATAGGTTATTTAAATGATCTCCATCATCATCCCCATCTATAATCACGCTGCTTTTTTAAAGCAGCGCCTGGAAAGCATTTTCAATCAAACCTATCAAAATTTTGAGGTGATTTTATTAGATGATACTTCCACTGATGGTAGTGTAGCAATTTTAAGGGAATATGCCAATCATCCAAAAGTTTCTCATTTTATAGTGAACGAAAAGAATTCAGGGAGTCCATTTAAGCAGTGGAAAAGAGGTATGGATCTGGCGAAAGGAGAATATATCTGGATTGCTGAGAGTGATGATTATTGTGAGGTAGAGTTTTTGGAAAAGGTTTTTCAATGCATAGAAATGTCAGGGAAAAAATTTGGGATAGTTTATACGCAATCAATTGATGTCGATGAAAACGGAAAGCAGCTTTATAACCGTTTATCCTATACTTCAAATTTTGAACCGAATATTTGGGAGTTTGATTTTACGCTTTCAGGAAAGGAGTTTGTAGCTAAGTATTTGAAGACAAAAAATGTTTTACCAAATGCTAGTGCGGTTGTATTTAAACGATCACTAGTAAAGGATTCTATTTTTTCGACCAAAATGTTAAATATGAAAATGTGTGGAGATTGGTGGTTTTGGTTTCAGATTGTGCAAAATACCAATGTAGGTTTTTTAGCGCAAAATTTAAATTACTTTAGAATTCATAGTTCAGTCACAAGATTTCATAAAAGCACGGATTTAAAGAAACAAAGATTATTTGAAGAAAGCCTTATTAGGAAAGAGTTGAGCGAAATGGCTATTTTTCAACAGATGGAGAAAAAGAAAATATATCAATCGTGGTTTGAATTACATGTATTTACCGATTTATTAAATCGGAATTTTTATAGGGTGGTGATCGATAAGAGAGATTATCTTAGTTTTGTAATATCTTTCATAAAGAATAAAATAAAAGCTTTTCCGGTATAAATGACTATTGCCCTAATATCCCCAAATAAAAACGCTTATTCCGAAACCTTTATCCAGGCCCATAAGGAGAGGTTAAATGGAAATATTTTTTATTATTATAATGGTGAGATACCTACGGAGTTGGAAGGAGGAGTTATAATTAATTCCCGTAGAAAAAGAATTCTTGATATTTTTAAAGGACATTTTAGATTAAACCGATTCTCTTTAGCGGAACAAGCGGTAATTACTTCCTTCAAAAATAATAAAATAGATCTGGTCTTCGCTGAATATGGTACTACCGGCCAGGCTCTTCTTCCTGTTTGTAAAGAGTTGCAAATTCCACTAATAGTTCATTTTCACGGATTCGATGCCTCAAGAAAAGAAGTGCTAAAGGCAAATAATAATTATTGTGAACTATTTGAGTACGCAAGTTATGTGTTAGTAGTTTCAAACAACATGTACAGTGATCTCCTTAAAATGGGTTGTCCTGAATCTAAACTTATTTATAATGTTTATGGTCCACGAGAGGACTTTTTAGAAGTTCTACCTAATTTCAAAAAACAACAATTTATTGCTATTGGGAGGTTCACAGATAAAAAAGCGCCTTATTATCTAATTCTCTCCTTTAAAGAAGTGCTTAAAAATTTTCCGGATGCTAAGATGATAATTGCCGGGGATGGGGAGCTATGGAATACCTGCAAGAATCTAATACATTATTACGAGTTGGGTGAGAGTATTTCGATGCCTGGTGTTATTACTAAAGAACAATATATAGAATATTTAAAGGAATCTTTAGCCATGATACAACATAGTATTACAGCTGAGGATGGAGATAGTGAAGGTACTCCCGTATCAATTCTTGAAGCTTCAGCTGCAGGTGTACCTGTTATTTCAACCAAACATGCAGGTATACCTGATGTAGTAATTGACCGTAAAACGGGTTTATTGGTTGAAGAACACGATGTACAAGAAATGAGTATAAAAATGCAGGAACTTCTTGAAAATAATACCCGTGCAAAAGAATTAGGGACAAACGCTAAGAAGAATATTTCTAAAAATTTTTCTTTAGATCGGCATATAAAAGTGCTGAATGATTTGATAGATAAGGCCCTTAAAGTTTAAATCATTTATTCATTCCTCATTCCTTTGAGAAAGATTCTTAAATTGCGCGAAAACCATTTTTAATGAAGCCCTTGGTTTCCATTATTATTCCTACATACAATCGTGCACATTATATAGGAGAGACCCTTGAATCAATAATTGCTCAAAAATATCCTAATTGGGAATGTTTAGTAATAGATGATAGTTCTACCGATTATACAGAGGAACTAATGGAATTTTATTGTGAGAGAGATAAGCGGTTCCGGTATCACGATAGACCAAAAGATACCCCCAAAGGTGCAAATGCCTGTAGAAATTATGGTTTTCAATTAAGTAAGGGCCAATATGTGAATTGGTTTGATAGTGATGATCTTATGTCTCCTTATTTCATCCAAAAAAAAGTCTCGTTTCTTCGGGAAAATGATATTGATTATGTTATTTCCTTTTCAAAAGCATTCAAAGATCACAACGCTGAAGTGATTGACACCCATTTTGGTAACTATTATACTTTTAACTCTTTTTCGATCTCGAATTTTAACTACGTAAGACAGAAGAATAATTGGCTTACTTATGATTTCATGGGTAGGCGAGAGTTGCTCGAAAAAGTAAGTTTTAATGAGGAATTACAGGCTTTTCAAGAAAGACATTTCTTTAGCAAACTCACCTCTTACTCTGTTAAGGGTAAGGTGCTTCCGGTCTACCTTACTTATGTTAGAATACATTCTGATTCAATTCAAAATAAATTACATCTCGATAAGAGGGAATATTATAAAAGATTACAGGAGTTCTTTCTTATAACCTGGGAGGATCTAAAAAACATTGCACCGAAGGAGTCTACAGATTATCTTTTCCACCGAAATTTGAATTTTTCCATGTTTCAAAGAACAAGGTTTAACTCAATTTTTAAAATAGGACAGGAGCTCTTAACTCGAAAAAAAAATAAAGCCTTCGTTTATTATTTTCTTTTTCAGTTTTTCTATTATCTTACAGGTAGAGGGTATTACCTAAGAAAGAATGTTTTAAAAAATTTATGATGAAAGGAAAATTGGTCTCTATTATAATTCCAACTTATAACCGGGGACATTTTTTAGTAGAAACTCTCAACAGTATTCAGGATCAAACCTACCAAAATTGGGAATGTATTATAATAGATGATCACTCTGAGGATAATACCCAAGATCTATTGATGGATATAGAGGAACAGGACCCCCGTTTTAGATTCTTTAGACGGCCAAATAATCTGGTTAAAGGAGCTAATTCCTGTAGAAATTATGGGTTTTCTCTAAGTAAAGGATATTATATAAATTGGTTTGATAGTGATGATATCATGGTACCCGAGCATCTTGAATTGTTGGTTGGAAGATTAGAAGAAGAAAACCTGGATTTTGTAGTTGGTGACTCAGCCAATTTTATTAATTTGGAAAAGAGTTTTTCAGGTAAACCTTATCAATTTAATCGTTGTGAAGATGAAATAATTAATGCCACTGATTTTGCCCAGCAGAGAATAGGTTGGATAACTGATGATTTTTTAGGGAGAAGAAATTCATTGAATAATATAAATTTCAATACGAATATTCAGACTGATGGAGATGAATACAATTTTTTTACGCGATACCTTTTAGAAGGATATAAGGGGAAATTTGTAAATGAGATCTTAAACTATCATAGAATTCATGGTGACACGTTAAGCAACCCTAAACTTTATAATTCAATCCAAACATATTTTAAAGTTAGTCAAATAAAGTATCTCACTTTTCTTGATATTAAGAATACAGCTGAAAAAGAACTTAAGATATGGTTCCTAAGAGGGTATATGTTGAATTCTTTTAGGGTTGCCGGGAATAGGAAAATACCATATAAGTTCATTGATTCAATTTTTCATATTTCGAAATATTATTCTTTTAAAAATGCTTTGGCTTATTTTGGAAGTATAGTTTGTGCCTTTATATGTAATAGAGGATATTTTCTTTTAAAATATACCAGAAACTAATGGACAAGGCTCTATCCATAATTATCGCCTGTTATAATGATATCGACGTGCGTAAGGCCGTTGAAGCAGCTTCTTTCCAAACCTATGTATCCAAAGAAATTATTGTTGTAGATGATGGTTCGAATGAAGCAACCAAAGAAGTAATTGCTTCAGTAAAGGATAAAATTGATATTCTAATTGAACAGAAAAATAGCGGGCAAAGCATTGCAAGAAATAATGGAATTAAAAAAGCTACCGGAAACTATATTTTAAATTGGGATTCCGATGATTATTTTGAACCCGAATTTTCAGAAAAGGCTATTCCAAAATTTCAGGAAGATGAAGCTATTAAAATTGTAACCTGTAAAGCCCGTAGGTTTGATAAGAAGGGAACAATAGATATATTTACCCCCAGGGGAGGGAAACTGGAGGATTTTCTCTTTAGAAATTCAGCTTTAGGAAGTGCCATGTTTAAAAAAACCGATTGGGAAGCTTGTGGGGGTTATGAAGAAAACTTACCGATCTTAGGCTTTGAGGACTGGGAATTTTATATTCAGTTGTTAAAATCCGGTGGTTATGCTTATGTGATCCCGGAGATTTTATTTCACTACCAGGTTCGTCCGGACTCTACTACTGCGCAAATAAAATCACTAAAACAGGAAAAGTACAAGCATATAATTTTAAAGCATCCTGAGATTTATAAAGCTAATTTTGTAGGTTTAATTGATGATTTATTTAAACGGATAGAACAAAAGGATAGGGAACAATTAAAGATTTACAAAACCAAAGAGTGGAAAGCCGGCAAATTTCTATTAAGTCCGTTTCGTTTCCTCAAGGTTCTAAAACAGAATTTAGTGCCGAAAAAATAAGATAAAATTGCACAAAATAAAAGGATCTTTAAAGAGGATTTTACCGGCATCTAAGATAAATACTCTTCGGAAATATAAATACGGCATAGCGGGGTGGACCGCGAGAAACGATCTTACTAAACTCGCAATCATCTTTAAATCTGACAAGTGGGGAAAACATTTTTATACTCCACATTATCAACATCATTTTAAAGATTTCAAACAGAAAAGGATTAATCTTTTAGAAATTGGAGTTGGAGGGAATAAGTCTAAAACTTATGGAGGAGCCTCTTTAAGAATGTGGAAGCACTATTTTAGAAAAGGGAACATCTATGGTGTGGATATTTATGATAAATCGGCCCTTCAGGAAAAGAGAATCAAGATCTTCCAGGGAAATCAGGCAGATGATAAGTTTTTAATTGATTTGGGAAAGAAAGTTGGTCCTTTTGACATAATTATAGACGATGGAAGTCATCTCAATGACCATATAATTTCTTCTTTTCTTAATCTTTTTCCTTATTTAAATAAAGGCGGTGTTTACGTAGTAGAGGATATTCAAACCTCTTATTGGGAATTTTTTGGTGGAAGCAGTAAAGATTTAAATAAACGAGGGACGGCGATGAATTTTTTTAAAAGTCTCGCTGATGGTATTAACCATTCAGAATATATTCTTAAAGACTATCAACCTTCCTATTTAGATCTAAATATTGTTTCATTACACTTTTATCATAATCTGGTTTTTGTATACAAGGGAGAAAATACTGAGCTTTCTAGCTTTATAGAAAATAACCAGATACCAGAAAATTATGACTCTAATAAAGAAAGATAAGATTGGGTTAATAACCACTGTGTCTAACTGGGATTTATATAAAAAAACCCGGCCTTATTTCCCTGAAGGAATAAAACATTTTACTATTGATGGTACTCAGGGTTTCTACGGGATAAAAAGCATCGCCTTTTTTTTAAAAAGCTTACGTAAATATGGTTTGGATTGGTTAATTATGGCAGATGAAGATGTTATTTTTAACAAACCGAATCACGTATTTGATCTAATCGCTTATCTGGAAGCTAATGATTTCACGGTTTGTGGAATGCGGGATGGAGGAACATTACATTGGCGCAATAAGAATCCGCACATGATAAATCATTTTTTTGCTGTTTTAAATTTAAGAGAAATTTACAGTATTTATAACGAGAAAGAAATGATGAGTAATCAGTACATTAATAAGACCGATTTCTGCGACTTATCGGATGATCTAAGATTTAAAAATTATGATCCGGATTCACTCTTTGAACCCTATTACCGTTTTTATTTATGGCTATTGAGAAAAGGGAAAAAAATAAAATATCTCGATGCTATTAATCCAATAAAGAATGATTACGCTACCACCTTGTTATACGATCACAGAGGGGAAGAATTATTATACCATACCTGGTATGCGCGGTTTTATGGAAAGGACCCAGATCACACCAAAAGAATTGATGGAGTGATATCAAATTTTAAACCTTATGATGAAAGTCCATCGATGTCGTCACCAATTCTTCTGGAGAATGCATGGTATTCTTTTAAATATAGATTATATAAATTTTCAAGAAAACTAAAAAGAAAGATAAGTTGAGCGGCAATAAGAAGCATATAGACATTAGTATTATAATTGCGACTTATAACCGGGCTCATTTAATTACGGAAAGCCTGGCGACCATCCAAAACCAAACTTATAGGAATTGGGAGTGCCTGATAATTGATGATGGCAGTAGCGACGGGACGGCCGTAGTGGTGGATGAATTTATAAATGAAGATTCACGTTTTAGTTACCATAAAAGAAAAGAGAAATATAAAAAAGGGCTTCCCGGATGCAGAAATCAAGGGCTTGATCTTGCCCAGGGAGCACACGTGATTTTCTTTGATGATGATGATATTGTACACCCAGAGAACCTTCAATACTGTATTGATCTAAAAAAAGAGAAACATTGCTCTTTTATAAGGTATGATAAGAAGCCCTTTAAAGATTCAAAAGAAATAAAGTTTAAAAGCATAAAGGATTCCCATGTAACGCAGTTTGGAATTGGGGATTTAAATGATATGGTTACCGGTAAGATTCCTTTTGCCTCATGCTGTGTAATGTGGGATAGGCGTTGTTTTGCAAAAGAACGATTCAATGAGGATCTGATGTATGCCGAGGAATGGGAATGTTATAGTCGAATACTTTCCCAGGGTTTTAAAGGCATTACTACAGATGCAGTTTTATATTTTAACCGGAAACACGCGAATTCAAATACCGGGCATTTTCAAAATAAAGACCCCGAAAAAATAAAATCCAAGATTAAAGCTTCGGAGTTAATTATTGAAAATTTAGCTTCCAAAAACCTGTTTTCTTCTGCTCTTAAAAATTATTTTATCAGGTTAGGTTTTCAGCTGAACTCTAAAAGAATAATTGAAAAGGCTCTGCGGTACTCCGAGGCCGGTCTTCTGGAAAGGATGAAATATAAATTTGGTTATTTTGCCTATCCTGTTTTACGACCTCTATTTATTTTAAAGGGGAAGTTGCTTATTCATTAAGATATCTACAATTCTTTCCCCTGCTTTTCCATCCCATAGTTCGGGAATACAACCTCTTTTCCAGTCGCCGGAAAGAAGTTTTTCTAAAGCAGAACGCAGTTGCTGCCTATTGGTGCCAACTATTTCGTTTGTTCCCAAACTTACCGTTTCAGGTCTTTCTGTATTATCTCTTAAAGTAAGGCAGGGAATTCCTAAAACCGTGGTTTCTTCAGTAATCCCCCCGGAGTCGGTGAGTACTGCTTTAGCGTGCTGTACCAGATAATTGAATTCCAGATAACCCAAGGCATCGATAAGATAAAGCCTGTCTCCGGGAAGCTCTAAAGTTTCTATAGTCTTTCTGGTTCTGGGGTGTACCGGAAATATTACCGGTATTCCCTTTGAATGCCTAAGGATCTCCTTTAAAGTTTGCTCCAGCTTTTTTGTTTCATCTACGTTTGCCGGACGGTGCAAAGTTAAAACCAGGTATTTTTTTTCCTGAAGCTTTAAACGATCCCAAACAAGAGGTTTCCGGAATTTAGGTTTAAATCTCAATAAGGTATCGATCATTGTATTTCCAACAAAGAATACCTGTTCCTCCGCTTTGCCGCTTTTAATAAGGTTTTCAGAAGCCTGGGGAGTGGTTGTGAAAAAATAATCAGCTATACTGTCGATAAGCACCCGATTGACCTCTTCCGGCATGGACCAGTCATAGGAGCGCAGACCGGCTTCCACATGAGCAATTTTAATTCCCATTTTCTTTGCGGTTATGGCGCAGGCCATGCTGGAAGTAACATCGCCCACTACAAGGCATAAATTCGGTTTTTCCTTGAGTAAAAATTTTTCATAAGCCAGCATAATCGCCGCAGTTTGTTCTGCCTGGCTCCCGCTACCGACTCCGAGGTTGAAGTGTGGTGCAGGTAATTCTAAATCTTTGAAAAAATTCCCGCTTAAGCTGTCGTCGTAATGCTGACCCGTATGGATGAATCGATAGGTGATTTCTTGGCTATAGTTTTCCATAGCGTGAATAATAGCCGCGATTTTCACGAAATTTGGACGGGTCCCGGCGATGAGGTCAAGTTGCATAGGGCTAAGATAATAAAGTAGGAATAGAACTTTATTTTTACTCACATAATTTTCGTTGATATCGCGTAATTCCGGTGGTAATCGGGATTGTATTGAGAGGTGCTTTTGTAAACTATCCATTTTTAATCGCTACCGTTATGGAAAACCTAACCGGTCTCAAGTAAAGATGTTGCAAATTGCGTTTAGAAATAATAGCTTTACCGCAAAGCCCGGCTAATTTGGAAAACAATTCGATTAAAAGAATACTTGTGGTTGCTGAATCTATAGATGTAGAGGATAGTAGCGGGACCAAGGGCAGGGTCGCCCTTATCAAAAACCTTCATAAAGCGGGCTTTGAGCTACAGGTATATCATTACACCCGAAATGATATTGACCTTCCCGGAATACCTTGTTTTCACATCAAAGAAAACCGGAGAAGCTTTCTTTTCTTTTTAAGCCGACTGGAAAGATATATAAGATACTGGTTAAAAATTAACCCTAATAAACTTATTGAAAACCTGTTCGGATTTTCATTTACTTTATTCAATGACCGCAACTCTATTGTAGCCGGTTTAAAAAAAGTAAGGGGTTTTGAGCCCGACCTGGTTCTCACCCTTAGCAAGGGAGCGAGTTTCCGTCCCCATCATGCTCTTTTAAAGCTTCCGAAATGGCATTCCAAGTGGATGGCCTATATTCATGATCCTTATCCCATGCATTCTTATCCCAGGCCTTATGATTGGGTGGAGCCGGGACATCAGCAAAAAAGAAAGTTTTTCTTAAGGGTTGCTGCAAAAGCCAGATATGCGGCTTATCCTAGTATATTACTGGCAGAATGGATGCAAAGCTATTACGGTGAACTTAAAGGGAAAACTGTGATAATCCCTCATCAAATAGATGAAGATGAGATGGAATTGCCTGCTTTACCAAATTTCTTTAAAAAAGAAGCTTTTACAATTGTCCACGCCGGTGCTTTGATGGGGGCCAGGAATCCAATGGGTTTAATAAGGGCGTTTAAAAAGTTTCTGAAAGAGATGCCTGAAGCGATACCAGAAAGCCAACTCATCTTTTTAGGCGCAAAATCAGGATATACCCGGGAATTTGAAGAAATAAAAAAGGAAATACCTCAGTTTTATAGCAGTGATGATTATTTGCCTTTTAAGCAAGTACAAGCCATCCAGAAAAATGCAGCAGTGAATGTGATCCTGGAAGCCAAAGGACCAATAAGTCCTTTTCTTCCGGGAAAATTTCCACATTGTATCGATGCAGAAAAGCCCATCTTACTCTTAGGGCCTTACTATAGTGAGAGCCGTAGGCTTTTGGGAGAAGATTATCCCTGGTGGAGCGAGATTAATGATGAAGAAAAGATCTTTATGATTATTAAGGAACTGTATCATAATTGGAAATCAAATCAGAATCAACTGGATTATAATTATAGCGAACTTAAAACTTATCTTTCAGTAGAGTACTTAGAGAGTCAATTTTCAGTACTATAAATGAAAATCCTTATGCTCTCCATATTTGCACCTCATTTCTTTAACTGGACTGAACAGTTAAAGGATTCTGGGCATGAGGTTTATTGGCTGGATATCTTCGATTCCAACACTAAAGTTGAGCAAATCGATTTTGCCAAACAGATTATAGGTTGGCGTTATAGATGGGATCATCCCGGGAGATATTTTCTTAAAAAAAAAGCTTCAGGAATAACCCGCCTGATCAATAATTTCAACGAAAGAAAATTTCAGCAACAACTGGAAAAGCAAATAAAGAGAATAGAGCCGGATGTAGTGCATAGTTTTGTGATGTATCTTGGTGGAGTTCCTGCCTTACCGGTAATGGAAAAGTTTCCCGGCATAAAATGGGCCTATACCGCCTGGGGCAGCGATATGTATTATTACCGCAAGCAACCTGAACATCTTGAAGGCATGAAAAGAACATTACCTCATATGGATTATATGTTTGCCGATTGCCAAAGAGATCACAACATAGCTAAAGAACATGGTTTTAAAGGCAGGTTTCTGGGAGTTTATCCCGGGGGAGGTGGTTTTGATTTTGAAAGTCTTGATCCTTTTATGAGGGACCAGGAAAACAGAAATATTATATTAGTTAAGGGGTACCAGGGACTTCATGGGAAGTGTATTTCGGTTCTAAAGGCAATTCTGGAGTTAGGGGTGGAATTAAATTCTTACAGAATTGTAGTATTTGGAGCGGCCCCGGAGGTATTTAAGTTCGTAGAAACTTCTGCTTTAAAAGAATTTAAAAACCTGGAAGTTTATGGAAAACTGACGTACCAAAACCTGATGGAAATGATGGGGCAATCCTGTATCTATATTGGAAATAGTAGTTCGGATGGAATGCCTAATACCTTACTTGAGGCCATAATTATGGAGGTCTTTCCCATTCAATCCAATCCCGGTGGAGCAACGGCTGAAATAATAGAACATAAGAAGAACGGACTATTGATTGTAGATCCTGAAAATTCAAGGGCTATTGCAGAACTTCTGAAAGAGGCTATAGATAATCCTGAATCGAGAAAAAATGCGATTAATTGGAATTCAGAAAGAATAAAACCAAACCTTGAAAGGAAACGAGTCAGGAAGAGAGTATTGGAAGCTTATCAAAAAATTGAAGAAGATCTTTGATGAATATGCAATCTATAATTTACGCCCATAGAAACCGGGATATTGAAAGAATTAAAATTTCTTTTGAATCCCTTAGAAAACAAAAGCTTCAGAATTTCGAAGTGATATTTGTAGATTATGGAAGTGAGGATAGCCTTGTAAAAGAACTGGAAAACATTACGAAGGAATTTCCTTTTGTTCGCTTCTATCATCTCCCTGTTCCCCAGGTCTTATGGAATAAAAGCAAAGCCCTTAATTACGGGATAACCAAAGCGAGCGGGGATTATGTTTTCATCGCGGATATTGACCTTATTTTTCATCCTGAAACTTCTATGCTCTGGGAGAACCTTCAAAACCCTGATAAATTTAATTTATTCAAACTCGGTTATTTAGATAAGGAGGAATCACAGCAGCTTTCTAAGAATTATGAATTCGATAAATTAAAACCCCAACGATTTGGGGATGTAAACGGAATGATCTTTACTTCAAGGGAAGGCCTACTCCGGGTAAATGGCCTGGATGAATTTTTCCATTTCTATGGAGCCGAAGATGAAGATCTATTTGCCAGACTCGAAAATGCGGGATATAAGAGAGAACATAGAGAAGAGAAATACTTTTATCACCAATGGCATCAAAGCTTTTCAGGCTCAGAAGATAAATTGCTCACCGGAAATCCCCGGGTAAAAAATATCATGCGAATCAATCAACGGCATTTTGAGCGGAACCGGGAACGAGGAATTATTAAACCTTTAAGACAACAGGGGGTGGGAAGTTTTATTAGTTCGGAAAGAGCAAAGGTTTTAAAAAACCCGAACATAAAACTTAAAATTCCCAATATTTTGGCCCGGGTGGAGCATTTTTTAAGGGAGGAATTGCCTTCACGGAAAGGAGAGGTGGTTCAGGTTAAATTTTTTGAAGATGAGTATTATGCTTCCTGGAAATACAGACTGAAAAAAAGTCTGGGAAAACAAACTCAGCCCTATATTTCTATGAAGGAGGTAAATGATATGATTTTAAAAGAGATCCTTTATAATTACAGAGATCATAATTATTCCTTCAGGCTGGGAAACGATTTGAAAAGCATTGTATTTTGTGTTGAAGTATGAGCAGAGAGCAATTAGTTTTAGATGCCTATAAAAATTTCTGTACTGCAGAAGGCAATCAGCATATCGCCAGTGAATATGCGATTCTGAAGCTACAGGAAATAATAGATAGTTTCAATATTGAAAATGTCCTGGAAGTAGGCTTGGGTATCGGAGCTATTGCAGGAAGTTTACTCTCAGCTAATGCACAGCTGGAATATGCAGGGACAGAGCATAATGAATTTTGTCTAAATGCTTTAGAGTCGAATCTTGAGGAAAAATATGAAAAATTAAAGGTGCATTCTAAACTATCTGAAGTGCCTCCTAGAAAATTTGACCTGATTATAATCGACGGAAAAGATCCCGACCTCGCAAAAATTCAACAACTGGTGAACAGGCATGGGATTATTGCCATAGAGGGCGACAGGATACCACAGCAGGAATTGCTAAGAAAGTATTTTCCCGGTCATAAATATGTGCATTCCATCAGTAACAAAAAAAATGCGGCTTATAGTCCATTTCCACAGGGGCACTGGCAGGGAGGCCTGAAGATTATTTTCGTGAATCCCAATCTACACCAGAGCATTTGGTGGTTGAGGGAAAAGATATTTACAAAATTAAAATACCTTTATAGGAATAAAAATTAATCCCCCCAGCCCCCGAAGGGGGAGCTAAAGGAAAGTGTTTTAAAAAATAAATCTATGTTCATAATAGCGGAAATAGGGCAGGCCCACGAAGGAAGTTTAGGTATTGCATTGTCTTATATCGATGCCCTGGCCGAAACCGGAGTAGATGTCGTGAAATTCCAGGTACATATAGCAGAGGCGGAAAGCAGCGAAAATGAAGCTTTCCGGGTGAAGTTTAGTGAGCAGGATAAAACCCGTTTCGATTACTGGAAGCGGATGGAATTCAGTCTGGAACAATGGAAGCTGTTAAAGCAAAGATGCGATGAAAAAGGGGTGGACTTTCTGGCTTCTCCTTTTAGCAACGCTGCCGTTGACCTGCTGGAGGAAGTGGGAGTGAAGCGTTATAAAGTAGGTTCCGGAGAGGTGAATAACTTCCTCCTGCTGGAAAAGATCGCCCAAACCGGCAAGCCGGTGATCATTTCTTCCGGGATGAGTTCCTTTGAGGAGCTGGATAGCATGGTAAAATTTCTGAAAGAGCGAAAAGTGGAATTTTCTATTCTCCAATGTACCACCGCCTATCCCACAAAGCCGGAAGACGCTGGATTAAATGTGATTACGCAACTTAAAGATCGCTACAAGGTGCCGGTTGGCTATTCCGATCATTCGGCCCGTCTGGAAACCTGCATCGCCGCCACCGCCCTGGGCGCTGAGATCCTGGAATTTCACGCGGTCTTCGACCGCCGCAGCTTCGGCCCGGATGCCACCTCCTCCCTGGAGATCGATGAGATAAAAGATCTGGTGCAAGCGGTAAGAAACATTCATACCTCCCTGCAGCACCCCCTTGATAAAGCTGATAATTCTCGTTTTAGTGATCTAAAAAATATCTTTGAAAAATCCCTGGCAATAAATAAAGACCTCCCCGCCGGCCATAAACTGACTTTCGAAGACCTGGAAGCAAAGAAACCCAAGGGCTATGGGGTAGATGCTTCCCACTTCGAAAAGTTGATTGGCAGGGAGCTTAAGAGGGATTTTAAGCGGTGGGAGTTTTTGAATGACGAAGATCTGATTTGATTTTAGAACGCCCAAGACTTCTCGATACAATCCCGACTCACGTCGGGACCACTCGAAGTCAACGCAGGTGCTACTATTTTATATTGCCTGCTCGTTAAGTCTAGGCCGTTGGGTTCGATTTCTATGACAAAACCAAGCTGTTTGAATTTGTATCGAGAACAGGTGAGTAGCACAAAAGTTTCAATCACTTTAGAACTTTTAATAAGGGGAGAACTAGTTGATAGTTCCAAACTACGATGTTAGAATTATTAATAAAGGGAGAACTAAAAAAGCTTCTCGATACGATTGCGTTTTCACTCCCGTTCTTACGCAATCACTCGAAGTCAACGCAGGTACTATTTTATATTGCCTGCTCGTTAAGTCAACGTTAGTGCTTGCACTTGCCCATTATCGAGAGCCCGGAGGGCTATTACGGACAAAACTAAAGACTAGCGTCTAAAAACTACCAACTAAATTATTTACATTTGTTCAAACCCGAAAACCATCTATGCTCCTCCTTATCCATCAACATGCTGAAAAGCTTGTCCGCGTCCGCTATAAAGGGGATGAGCTGGAGGTGGAGGAAACCGATCTATGCAGTGTTTTCTGGAAACTTGCTGAGGAATATCCTGAGGAAATTATTACCTGGTGTGAAGAAGAATTTGAAGCTGATCTGAACACAGATGCCTGGTCGGAGATCTTCCATCAGGATCTCATTATGGCCTCTTATGGAATTAAAACTGATTTATTCTCTGAAAAAATAGGCTATATCGATCAGTTGCCCTTTGTTAATGTGAACAGGAAGGTACACTACGCTACCTGGAGAATGAGCACAGATGTAGGTGGTATAAACGCAAAGGTCTTACTTCAGTTTAGGGAAATGTTCGGGCAGATAAAGGATTTTGGGTTTCTGCTCAATTCCATTGCGAAATTGGGGCAGCAGAACGGGCTGTTTTGTTATTCGGCGCCTGGACTTGTAAAGGAGGCTGGACTTCGACTGTCGCCCGTTGGGCTGGCTCAGCCTGATATTCTTTGGCATTCGCTCTCAGGGCAAGCTACTCAGCCTGACAATGGGGAAGGATTAAAAAGCACAGCTTCAAAAGAGGAATTATTTTCTTTTGTTCAGGCGCATTATAAAAGCGTCCGCCTCTGGCTGCTCTTCTGGTGTTTTGTGAGATACGAAAAGTCATTTCCTTTAGCAGCCCTGATTACGGCCCTTTTTCAGAAGAAATTTTTTAAGAAGAATATAGATTTGTCCGGAATAGAATTACAATCAAATAGAACCGGGAACCCGGGGACTTCTATAGATGTGATCATTCCTACCCTGGGGCGAAAGCAGTATCTGCTGCAGGTACTGGAAGATCTGAAAGTCCAGAGCCTGCTGCCAAAGAAAGTGATACTAGTGGAACAGGATCCTGATCCCGACTCTCAAAGTGATTTGCCTGAGCTAAAAACCCGAACCTGGCCTTTTGAAATAGTGCATCATTTTACCCATAAAACCGGAGCCTGTCAGGCCCGGAACCTGGCTTTGGAAAAGGTGGATGCCGAATGGGTATTCTTTGCCGATGATGATATAAGATTTGAAGCAGATCTGCTGCAAAAAAGCCTGGACGAATTGAAAAGACTGGGCGCCGATTGCCTCAATATTAATTGTAAACAGGAAGGAGAAAAAACTCTTTTTCATAAAATAAAACAATGGGGAAGCTTTGGCTCTGGAACCAGTATAGTACATGCTAGATACTGTAAAGATCTACGCTTCGATGAAGTCTTTGAATATGGCTTTGGAGAGGACCAGGATTACGGAATGCAGCTACGCAATGCCGGCTGTGATATTATCTACCATCCTGATATTGAGATTCTGCATCTGAAGGCTCCCCGGGGTGGGTTCAGGGAATTAGATTTACCTCCCTGGGTGAAGGATAAACCTAAACCTTCCCCCACCTTAATGATCTATGCAAAGAAATATTACACCGAGGAACAATTGAAAGGATTTAAAACCGAGATGTTCCTAAGGTATTACTCTAAACAGGAAATAAAGAATCCTCTTAAATATCTAAAACGGATGAAAAAAGACTGGAGGAAAAGTAAAGATTGGGCTGAAAAATTACAGAAAGAAAGATCTGAAAATGATCTGATAACTTCCGTTTGAATGATGAAATTTCTAATTACAAATAGGCAGGATCTAAACAGCCTGGATTTACCCCGGGGTCTTTGCCTTTATCAATTAGGGAAGCTATCGCTTATTTCGGAAAAAGAAATTGCTCCGGAAAAAATTGATCAGAAATATCTTCTCAATGATGGTTATTTAAGAAATTTAGATAAGGATGCCTCAGATTTGGCCTCTCAGAAAAAAAGCCTAATTGAGGCGATCTCCGGAGGATGGCCCCTGCCCGAAAATATTACGGGGTCTTTTTCAGCAATAATGATTGCAGAACAGGAAGAAACAATAAACCTCTGCACAGATCTCGTTGGACTTTATCCGCTTTATTATCTCACAGGAAATAATGATTTTTATTTTTCAAATTCTATCATTTTAACCGGAATGATCTCCGATGCTGAGATTGATCCTACGGGAGTTTTGCAGCGCAGTTTGGGACCCGATTTCTCCAATCAGGGCTCCCGAACTATCTTAAAGAATTGTAAACGATTGTTACCAGGAGAATGTCGAAGATATAATTTTCGGGGGAGTTTGATCTCCGTTGAATTTGATAACCGGTTGTACGAGAGCTTAAGCAAACCCGATCAGGATCATGATCTTACAGAGGAGTACTGGAAGGCCTATAAAAAGGAAGTTCGTTACTGTTTGAATGATTCTGAAAAGGTTAATATAGCCCTTAGCGGCGGAATAGATAGTCGGTTTGCTCTCGGCGCTATTCCGGAAGGGAAAGATATTACCTGTTATACCTTTGGTAGCAGTGAGAATTATGAATCAAAGATTGCGGCACGACTGGCCAAATTAAAGCCGGCAAAATTTAAGGCCTGCTATCAACCGGAACTGTATTTTCCAACTTCAAAACAACTCAAGGAATATACCTGGCACTCTGAAGGACTTGAACTCTGCTCCTGGCTGGAAATAACTGAGAATGCAGATAACCGGAAAAGAGAACCTTTGTTATTGGGAGAGCTCTGTGAAGCCCTGCCCGCAAGAAAGATCGCTAAATTTGCTTCAAGAGAATTCCGCCAAAATAATTTTATAAAGTACTATCTTAAGAATGAGGATTATACTTTTGAGGCTTCCTCTCCTTTAAAGTTTGAAAAATGGAAGCAGAAAAAACTCAAAGCTTATCTGATTTTTTTTCACGAGAAAAATCTGGCCAGGTTTGACCTGGATTTCGATTATGATACTGTAAGGAAAGAGCTTATCGCTGATCTCGAAGAGATCTTTGGAAGGATTGAAGCGCATGATTTAGCCTATACAGAATTATATGATGAGCTTTTCTCCTGGTACACCTATACCCGAATGCGGCTCTCAAAACAACTCCTGCTAGCCAATACTAAGTTTGATGCGTATTCTCCTGCAATGTCTCTGCAAATGTTGAGAAGGACAAGTAGCTTGCATCCCAATATTCGTTTAAACTATCGCTTTGTAAAAAAGCTTTTTTCTGTAAATAAGGAATTGAGAAGATTTTACAGAGTTCCCACTAATCAGGCTCCACTAATACCCCAGAATGCTCCGGATCTGTTTAAATTTGCCAGTTGGGGCCTGCGTTCTAAGATCGATCAATATCTTATAAAACGCCTCATGAAAGCAGGTAATCCTGATAAACGCTACCGCCTGTTTAAATCGATTAACTGGGTAAAAGTCTATCAAAACCCTGATTTGGAGAAGAATCTGGATGAGTATTTTGAAAATGATCATTTAGGAAAGGCCTATATTGAAAGCATAAAAACTCAGGCTAAAAACCGAAGGGATCTGAAACAATGGCCTTTTGCCAATATGAACATCATTAATGCCGTGGCTTTAAATGCAGAACTGGATTTGATAGCCTCTTTTAGAAAACGAGATGAAGTTTAACCTGATCATTTGTACCTTTAAAAGAAGCGAGGCTCTCGGCAGACTATTGGATTCGGTGGCTGTGCAAAGTCGTCTTCCCGATGAGATCCTGGTGATAGATGCCTCCCCGGATGATAAGACCCGGGATCTACTTGAAAACATTAAATTATCCGGTTTAAAATATTTTAAGGTAGGTGAAACGGACAGCGGACTTACCCGGCAACGGAATTATGGGATCAGGGAGACCGGCAAAGAGATAGAGATCATTAGTTTTCTGGATGATGATATCATCCTGGAGCCTGATTATTTTGAAAAACTAATCAATACCTATAAGGCTTATCCTAATGCGATAGGGGTGGGGGGATATATCAGCAATGAAGTCAGCTGGAAAAAAAGCGATGCTGTTCCGGACTTCGATGAATTTAAAATGGACGGCTATATCAGAAAGCTGGGTAGCCGGAATCACCTGCGGAAAAAACTTGGCCTCTTAAGCGACCGCCCTCCGGGAGTAATGCCGGAATTCTCCAATGGTTTGTCTATAGGATTTTTGCCCCCTTCCGGAAAAACCTACCCGGTAGAATTTTTTATGGGTGGGGTGGCATCCTACCGCAAGGAGATCTTTGAAAAGCTTGCCTTTTCAGAATATTTTCAGGGCTACGGACTTTATGAAGATATGGATTTTTGTTTAAGAGCATCCCGCCTTGGGCAGTTATACGTGAATACCGCTGCCCGGGTGGAGCATCATCACGAACAATCGGGAAGACCTGATAAATTCAAATACGGCAAAATGGTGATAAGGAACGGCTGGTATGTCTGGCGGGTTAAATACCCTGATCCCGATTTGAAGGCGAGATTCAAATGGCATGCCACGGCATTTTTATTAACTTTAGTGCGGCTGGGGAATGTGATCACTACTTCAGAACGAAGAGAGGCCCTCAGCGAGAGCCTGGGCAGGATAACCGGATGGTGGAGCCTGCTGCTAAACAAGCCCAAGGATGAAGTCTGAAGAACGTAACCTGGTCAACTCCAAACAAAAGGAGTTCTACGACACCAAGCAGAAGAACGCTGCTACCCGGCTGTGGTCTTATTTCAGGAACGGGGCCTTGAACAGGATCAAAAAGCAACTCGGGGTAGAGCGGGATATTTATGAACTGCATAAAAGCTGGTTCGGAGACCTCTCCCAAAAGAAGGTGCTCGATCTGGGCTGCTATGCCGGTAACTCCCTTAGTTTTTACCTGGCCCAAAATTCTAAAGAATACCTGGGAATAGACTTAAGCCCGAAAGGTATTAATAACCTGAGCCGGAGATTAGAGAAGATCCCCGGGGCCCGGGCTGAGGTTATGGACTTTCTCTCAGAAGATTTCAAAGAAAAAGATTTTGACCTTATCTATGCCTACGGGGTCCTTCATCATTTTAAGGATGTGGATGAGCTTATAGTCAGGCTTCGGGAAAAATTAAAACCGGGTGGAGAGATCGTTAGTCATGATCCCTTGCAAACCAGTCTTCCCATCAAATTCATCAGAAGCATCTACCGACCTTTTCAAAGCGACAAAGCCTGGGAATGGCCTTTTTCCAAAAATACTTATTATAAATTTGAAAAAGCCTTTGAAATAAAGGAGCGCAGGGCAGTGCTGGGAAAGGCCAAATGGAGCGCATTTATCAGTTTCCTGCCTATTTCAGAAGAAAAGAGAATACAAAAGGCGAAAGCCTGGCATAGTGAGGATTGGGAAACTTCCCTGGATTCCGATGAAGCTATGTTTAAATGCATGCATCTGAGTCTGCGAATGAAAAAAAGACAAACTTGATGCGCTTCGCTGTCTTTACTCACGTGATCCACCGGGAACAGGAAGACGGGTATTATGCCTATAGTCCCTATGTGCGGGAAATGAATTTGTGGTTTAAGTATGTGGAGGAGGCTGAAATAGTAGGAACTATACAAGAGAAAACGAGGAATACGGAGCAGGGGACGAGGGGAAATGGAGAAAAGGAGATAAGAGGAAATGGAGAAAAGGAGACCGGGGGACGAGGGGAACCTTATAAGCATTCCCGTATTAATTTCACTAAAATTCCGTCTTTTCATTTGCTGAATTTTCCTGCGGTTTTAGATTCTTTTATAAAGATTCCAATCATCTTCTTTAAGATTTTGGATGTGATGCGCCGGGCAGATCATTTGCATTTGAGGTGTCCGGGGAATATTGGATTGCTTGCTGCAATCGCACAGGTATTTTTTCCGAAGAAACCCAAGACCGTGAAATACGCCGGGAACTGGGATCCCGAAGCAAAGCAGCCGTGGACTTATAGGTTGCAGAAATGGATCCTGAGCAATACTTTTTTGAGTCGGAATATCAAGGTGCTGGTGTATGGTGACTGGGCGGGACAGAGTAAAAATATAGTTCCCTTCTTTACGGCTAGTTTTTCCGAAAAGGATAGGGAAGTGGTTGAAAAGGATTTCATCCTACCTTACAAGTTTGTCTATACGGGAAACCTGGTGCAGGGTAAAGGAGTTTTTGAAGCGATCGAACTCATCGAAAGCCTTAGGACAAAAGGAGTGAAGTCAGAACTCGAAATCTATGGAGATGGAATTTTAAAAGATTCCCTCAGTGATTATATTCAAAGGCACGAGTTGCAGGATTTCGTTATACTAAAAGGCCGAAAAAGCCTGGAAGAATTGAAGAAGGCCTATAAAAAAGCTCATTTTGTAGTACTGCTCTCAAAAAGTGAAGGTTGGCCCAAAACAATAGCTGAAGGCATGTGGTATGGGTGTATTCCGGTGGCGACCCCCGTTTCTTGTGTGTCCTGGATGCTAGGGGAGGGGAGTCGGGGGATTCTTGTTGGTTCAGAGTTCAAGGTTCAGAGTTCAAGATTTAACGTTCAAGGTTCAAAGTTCAATGTTCAACGTTCAACGTTCAATGCCTGCCCGCCGGGGCGGGTTCAAGGTTCTGCGAATCCTGGTGAAGATGAAAGTTTAGATGATATTTTAAGGAAGGTGTGGGCTGTAATTGAAAATCCGGAGGAGATGACGAGGATGTCTTTGGCAGCGCAGGAGTGGAGTCAGCAGTATACTTTGGAGAGGTTTGATAGGGCGATTCGGGAAATGATTTAATGTTCAAGGTTCAATGTTTCCTGTTCAATGTTCAAAGTTCAAAGTTCAATGTTCAAAGTTCAATGTTCAAGGTTCGATGTTCAGGGTTCAACGTTTCCCGTTCAACGTGTAAAATGAATTAGCTACGTCCTAAGATATAAGGTGTGGTCTGATATAATTTTATAAATTCAGTGTAGAATTTGTAAATATGTAGATTATGGCTAAGGTTGAACATTTTGAGGACCTGGAGGTATGGCAGTTGGGAAGGGAGATTTGTAAGGATGTAGAGGAGCTTTTTATAAGTACATCTCTTGGGAAAAGATATAAATTAAGAGATCAAATGGATAGGTTGCCTGTTCTTTTTCCATTGATGAAAAAGAACCAAAAAATCTAGTCTTCATTTTCTTGTTCACCCGTTACGGTGAAAAAAGCTAAAAAAAATGAAAACAGCCCGGGATGTTATAGTTTTCTCGAGTTATTTCGATGATTCATGGAGGTCCGGATATTCTAGAAGGGCGTGCAGCATTTTTTTCTAACGCTTTTTCCACCTACGGGTCCCGAATTCGAAACTGAGGACCTTTTGAAACCAATTTAAAAATGGCTAAGCAATTTAAGCTTTGAATTTATATTAAAGGGATAAGGTTTATTTTAGATGGTCTTATTGAAATTGATCCAGACGTTGAACCTTAAACTTTAAACGGTTAACTAAAATATGAAATCCAGATGCTGCAGAATGTTCATTGATCAACATTCAAAGTTCAAAATTCAGTGTAATTATAAATATTTAGGTATGGCAAAGGTTGAGCATTTTGAGGATTTGGAGTTGTGGCAATTGGGCTTATATAATTATAATTTTCTTTAAATTTTCTATGAGGGAATATTCGGCTTTTCTGGAATTGCTTATCCTTTCATTTTTTGCTCGCCAAAAAAACGAAACAAAAAAGGGCGCCCTATGTAGAGGTGTTTTTTTGGCAACAGGGCCAAAAAATCGCCCATCAGCACCTAAATTTTTTCCAGGGTTTCAAAAATTTTTCACGGTGCCGATGGGCTACACTTACACACGGGATAAAGATTTCGCTTCGCTCGGTCCAGTCAAAATATCAAAGTATTCCAAAGTAAAAAAAACAGACCTCCCATCATTGGCAACTAATAATTCACAACTAAAAACCCCCAATCAACAACCCGCCTCCGCTAAGGCTTCGGCGGGCAGGCCCACAACAGACAACCCACAACCCATAACCCACAACCCACAACCGACAACTCACAACTCAGAACCGACAACAGACAACACCAAACACCAAACACCAAACTCCAAACATCTCCGAGTTCTTCAGATTGTCGATACTTTAAATCCGGGTGGATCGGAAAGAATGGCGGTGAACCTGGCGAATTCGCTGGTGGGAGAGGTGGAAGCTTCGTGTTTATGTTGTACGAGGGAGGAAGGTATGTTGAAAGAGGAATTGCATGAGGAAGTAGGATATCTATTTCTAAACAAAAAACACAGTCTCGACCTGCAGGCTTTTTGGAAGCTGAGGGCATTTGTAAAAAGAGAACAGATTGATCTGGTGCATGCGCATGGCACTTCCTGGTTCTGGGGGGTATTGCTGAAGATTTCGGGTTTGAAAATAAAGCTGGTTTGGCATGATCACTACGGGGAGTCGGAACAGCTGGACCGGCGGGACACAAAATTCCTAAAAGCTTTGTCCCGGTATTTTGATGGGATTATTTCCGTGAATAATGATCTGAAGTTCTGGGCGGAAAAGGAGCTGAAAGCCCGGATGGTAAAACAACTTAATAATTTTATTATTCCTTCAGAAAATAAGGGGTCCAAAATAAAATTAAAAGGAAAGTCCACCGATTTTAAGATAGTCTGTGTAGCTAACCTCCGTCCACAAAAGGATCATTTGAACCTGCTTGCTGCCTTTGAAAAACTGCAAGGGGAGGAGATCAGTCTGCATCTTATTGGAGCGAATCCGGGCACGACCTGGTCAAAGAAGATCCTGGGAAAAGTCGCTGATATGAAGAATGTCTTTTATTATGGAGGGCTTCCGGAGGTATCAGGCCTTCTACAACAGGCCGATTTGGGACTACTGAGTTCCCGCTCGGAGGGTCTGCCTCTGGTCCTGCTGGAATATGGCATGGCGGGCTTGCCTGTGGTAGCCACCGAGGTGGGGCAGTGCAGGGAGGTGACCGGGGATGCTGTACTGCTGGTGCCACCCGGGGATGCTCTGGCCCTGGCAGAGGCGATAAAGGGATATTATTATGATTCCGAAAAAAGAAATATGGATGCACTTGCCCTGCAAAAGAGGATTAAAAAAGCTTATTCCCGGGAAGCGGTCCTGCCCCTTTTCTTGAAATTTTATGCTAACTTGAAACGGAAATAATGGCCGGAACAAGTAGATATAAATTCAACTATATAGAACTGCTCCTCCTTCACCTGGGGATGGCATTCCTTATTTATATTTATGAGCCGATAGCTTCTCTATTACTTTTCGGAATTCTTGCCTATTTTCTTTTTCTTATAATTACAAAGGAGAATAGGAACAATGAAGCCCTGATGGCCGCGGCTTATATCGCAGGGGCGGAGGTCTTCTTTCGCCAAACCGGGGGAATGGTATTTTACGAGACCGGGAAATATATGGTGATCGTCTTTCTGGTGATAGGAATGTTCTTTAAAGGCACCTCTTCCCGTACTATACCCTATTGGACTTATCTACTTATTCTTATCCCCGGGATAGTTGTTGCTTCAATGACTATAAGTTATCAGGGGGAATTCCGTAAACTAATCGCCTTTAATCTCAGTGGTCCCGTTGCCCTGGGAGTAACAGCCCTTTATTGTTATTATAAAAAGATAAAACAGGAAGACTTTCAAAGAGTAATCTCAATGCTGCTATTGCCTATTATAGCACAGATGTTCTACCTTTATTTATATACTCCCAGTATGCAGGATGTTAGTATAAGCCTTTCCGGGAATTATGCTGCCACCGGGGGTTTTGGACCAAACCAGATATCTACTGTGTTCGGTTTTGGAGCTTTTTTGATCGCAACCCGGATCTTTACTATTAAGCATAAACTAATAAATATTATCGATCTGGTTCTCCTGGGAATGATGGGCTATCGGGCCCTGATCACCTTTTCCCGGGGTGGGGTCTTTACCGCTATCGTTTGTATTATCGCTTTTATCATCATCCTTTATTACAAGAAGGGTGCCCGGGAACAGAGTCGCCTGAATTTCAAGATCATTCTTTTGGGAGGGGCAACTTTATTGATCTGGTTATTCTCTATGGTTCAAACCGGAGGACTGTTAGGGAACCGTTATAGCAATAAAGATGCGGCCGGGCAGTTAAAGGATGATATCACTACCGGGAGGGTGGAATTGGTAACTACAGAATTACATGCCTTTGTGAATTATCCCATTACAGGAATTGGTGTAGGGAAAGGTCGGGAATACCGGGAAGAAAATTTGGGAATAGAGATTAATACCCATAATGAGATCAGCCGCATGTTATCGGAACATGGGCTTCTTGGAATGGTCGCATTATTCATACTTTTGCTAATGCCAATAATTTTCTGGACCAAGTTCAAGAACAATTATTATTTTTTGGCGTTCTTAGCCTTTTGGTTTCTCACCATAAACCACTCGGCTATGCGGATAGCCCTGCCGGCTTTTGTTTATGGCCTGGCTTTATTATATATAGTAGATGAAAAAAAGGATCCTGTACATAGGAAACGACTTACGCGTTAACAGCTTTACGGCAACTTATATCTCTTTCTTCAGCAAAGTGCTGCGAAGGGAGGGCTACAAGGTGAAAACTGCCTCTACCCGCAATAACAAGGCCTTTAGGCTGCTGGAGATGCTGGGGCTGATCATGCGCTATCATAAAAAAACCGATGTGGTTCTCATCGACACCTACGGGGCTATGAATTTCTATTACGCCTACCTGGTGGCCAAAACCTGCCAGTCCTATAAGCTGGATTATATCCCTATCCTCCACGGGGGAAACCTCCCGGAGCGTCTAATTGGCTCCCGGTCTTATAGCAAAAGTCTCTTCGGAAAGGCGAAGGTCAATATCGCGCCTTCCCGTTTTCTCTATGATATTTTTAAGGCGGAAGGCTTTGAAAATATAAAGCTCATCCCCAATGCTATCCAGCTGAAGAACTATCCCTTTAAAGAGCGCCGGAAATTCGGACCGAAATTGCTTTGGGTGCGCAGGTTTCAGAAACGCTATAACCCTTTGATGGCACTGCAGGTGCTGAAGCTGCTTCAGAAAAAACACCCTGATGCCGAAATGTGTATGGTAGGTCCCGATAAGGATGGCAGTATGAAACTATGTAAAAACTTCGCAAAAAAACATAATTTAAAAGTGAAATTTCCCGGCAAACTTCCAAAAAAGAAGTGGGCAAAACTCTCACAAGACTACGACTTCTTTATCAATACCACTACCATAGATAATACCCCGATCAGCGTGATCGAGGCGATGAGCCTGGGCCTTGGGGTCGTCTCCACCGATGTAGGCGGAATGCCCATTCTGGTGAAGGATGGAGAAGATGGAATCCTGGTTCCCGAAAATGATGCCCCGGCAATGGCGGGTGCCCTGGAGAATCTGATCGCAGATCAGGAGAAAACAGCAGCGATGTGCCAAAAGGCCCGGGAGAAAGTCGAAAACTTCGACTGGGAGAAGGTGAAAAGCGAATGGAACAGGGTACTTATTTAGTCTTTAGACGGTGGAAAGTGGAGAGTGGAAAAAAAGAAAAAGTAAAAACTATGTGCGGTCTTAGCGTGAAACCTAGATTTAAAATGTTTGTAATTTATTGTTGGGGCTTGTAGTTTTTAACCTTGAACCTTAATTCTGGAATCTTGAATCTTAAAAATGAAAAACCTGGTTTACATAGGCAATGAACTCAGAGCCCGGGGAGGGACGCCCACTTCCATCGATATCCTTGCACCGCTTTTGAGAGCCGAAGGTTTTACAGTTCATACCGCCTCTTCAAAGAAAAACCAGCTGCTCCGGCTAAGCGAGATGCTTACTACAATTATCCGGCACCACAAAAGCACCGATGCAGTGCTGATCGATACCTACAGCACCCGTAACTTTTGGTATGCGGTCCTTTGCGTCCAATTATGCAACATGCTTTCCCTGGATTATATCCTGTTGCTTCACGGGGGAGACCTGGATAAAAGGCTCAAAACCCATTCTGAAATTACCGGGAAACTCTTTAAAAATGCCCTGCTTAATATCTGTCCCTCTTCCTATATGCAGGAAATTCTGCAGCAGGCCGGAGTAAACAACACCCGATTTATCCCTAACCCGGTGCGGCTGGAGGATTATAAATTCAAGCTCCGTGAAAAGCATCGGCCACGTCTATTGTGGGTTCGCTCCTTCGCAGAGATTTACAATCCGCTTTTGGCCTTAAAAGTGCTGGAAGACTTGCTAAAAGATCATCCGGAAGTCAAACTTTGTATGGTAGGTCCGCAAAAGGATGAATCTTTTGAAGAATGTCAGGCCTATGCCCGGGAGAAAAACCTCCCCGTAGATTTCCCCGGACTGTTAACCAAAGAGGAATGGATAAAGCTTTCAAGCGACTACGATATATTCCTCAACACCACCGATATAGACAACACCCCTGTAAGCGTGATCGAAGCCATGGCCCTGGGACTTCCCGTTGTTTCCACTAACGTAGGAGGAATGCCTTTTCTCATAGACAATGGCAAAACAGGTCTGCTGGTTTCACCCCGGGATGTTAACGCCATGCTGAACCAGATTAACTTCCTGCTGGAAAAGCCTGAAGAGGCTCAAAGGATCAGCTTTGCCGCCCGGGAAAAGGTGGAGGCTTTTGACTGGGAAGTTGTGAAGAATGATTGGATTGAATTGTTGGAACTTCAGTTGTGAGTTCTCTGTTCTCGGTTCTGGGTGGATAGTCCTAGGTTTGAAAAGTTTATGGTTTATTGTTTGGGGTTTGGTGTCGGTTCTGGGTTCTCTGTTCTCAGTTTTAGTCTTTTTTTGAAAGGGGAGAACATAGTTGCTCACTCGGATGGGATTTCTCCCGTTGGTCGAAATGACAAGTGAAATGGGGCTTGTGTCATTCCGACGGAGCGAGGCAAGACTGTTTTCCGTTTCCCGTTCAATGTTCTCACCGTCATCCTGATAGGCTCTATTTTTCAAACTTTGCGTGAACCCTTTTTTTCCTAAAATACTACAGAAACCGAAAACAGAAAACCGAGAACTCACAACCGGGCCCAACTTCTAAGAATCAACAGCCACAGAACTCAAAAAAATTATATCTTAGCCTCATAACCAAGCTAGAATATGTCGGAACAACGTCCGCTATTTCATTTTGAAATTTCCGAGCGCAAGGTCCTGCTTCGGTTGTTCGACAACTTTTGTGTTTTGCTGAGCCTCAGCCTGGTAGGGATCATTTTTAATTTCGACTACTTCCGCGTCACCTCCGACACCTGGACCTGGACCCTGGTCTTTGTGCTTTATTTCAATATTTTCAATACGGTTTTTGAACTCTACGACCTCCGGAAAGCGAGTCAGTGGGATGCCAGTCTGCAGAATGTGTTGCTAAGTACAGCTTTAACGGTGCTGTTCTTTATGCTCACTCCCTATCTTACCCCAGTGCTTCCTGAAAACCGACTGCAGATTCTATTTTTCTTCCTGGCCATTGCCCTACCTATGCTTTTATGGCGTCTTCTATATATCAACCTGATCTCAACGCCCCGGTTTTACAAGCGGGTGCTGGTGGTGGGAGACTCCTTCGATATCCGACTTATCGCCGATTCCCTTCAGAAATCTGATCCCAATTATATGGTGGTGGGTTTCGTAAATACCGATCATAGGGGCAACCATGATCTTGACGAGAGTGGCTTGTTGAGGTTTGAGGTCGATAAACTTTCAGATACTATCAGGGCACATCATATCAATGAAATAGTAGTGGCCAGCGGATATCAAAAAGGGCTAATGCTCAGTCTGTATACTCAACTTAACGAACTCTTAAAAACCGGATTTCCTATCAGGGATTACATCCAGGTTTATGAGGAGGTGACCCGCCGAATTCCTGTGGAACACGTTGATAAGCACTTCTACCGGTATTTTCCTTTTAGCCGCAGCAATCAGAATAAATTTTATTTATTGGTTTTTCGTGTTTTAGATATGCTGATTTCTCTGCTCGGACTCATCTTCGGAACACTTATCCTTCCTTTTATTTTGATCGGGAATCTCCTGGCAAACCGAGGCTCCTTGTTTTACCGGCAGGAGCGGGTGGGGAAGAATGGGAAGGTGTTTAGCATCCTGAAATTACGCACGATGACCAGGGATGCCGAACCTAACGGTCCCAGGTATGCTGAAAAGAATGATTGCCGCGTAACCCGCTTTGGAAAATTTTTGCGCCGCTCCCGGATAGATGAAATCCCGCAGTTCTATAATGTGCTTAAAGGGGAGATGAGCCTCATTGGACCCAGGCCCGAAAGACCGGTCTTTGTCAGGGAGCTTTCCGATAGTATTCCCTTTTATGATACCCGCCACGTAATCAAACCCGGACTAACCGGCTGGGCACAAGTAATGGCCGACTATGGTACCTGTCATACCGATAGCTTGTTGAAACTTCAGTATGACCTTTACTATATCAAACACCGCGGAATCTTCCTGGATCTTAATATTTTGCTGAAAACCCTTAGTACGGTAATTTTCTACAGGGGACAGTGAATTAGTCTGTAGTCTATAGACGCTAGCTTCAACCGAAACTCTTAGCGCTTTAACTTTCTGGGATCGCAGAGTTCCTCTTCATCTGATTTTTGACAGTTGTATTCCTGATAATTAGAACTTTAAATTCTATTTTCAAATCATACTTTGTTTAATTTCAAAAGGATTAAGGACAACCCGGGTTAAATATTTATGCATTTCATCGAATATATTGGTATTTTGTCGTTTAATATAATGAATCTTATTAACTTTAATAAAGAATAAGTTGCCCCTATGATTTACGGCTATGAAAACAAACTACCTAAAAATACTAACTATTCTTATCCTCCTTTTGGCCGGGGGTGCCTGCTTTGCTCAAGCCTCAGCTACGGCTAATTTCAAGGCTTCAGTCACTATCATAGAACCCATAGGGATCACCACAACTTCTGATATGAACTTCGCTAATATCGATGCCCGCAACGGAGGTACGGTCATTTTAAAGCCCGATAATACCAGGGTTGCTACCGGCGGACTCGAACTTGAAGAGGCGGCAAATGTCTCAGCGGCTACTTTTATGGTAACAGGGCAACAGGGATATTCTTTTAATATCAGTCTGCCCCAGGGCAGCTATGAACTCCGCAACGGGGGAGAAGCCATGGCAATCCAGGATTTCACGGCCGAGCTTGATCAGAGTCTGCTTGGGGATGGCCCCGCCATGCTTAAGGTAGGTGCCAGTCTTTTTGTTAATCCCAACCAGGAACCCGGAGTATATAACTCGGTTGCCGACCTTCAGGTGACGGTAAATTATAATTAGTCTTTCCTTATTTCTATTAAAAATTCCTCAACAAATTCAGCTATAACGTTGTAGTTTTTAGAGATTTTTGGGTAAAAGTGCATTTCAACGAGTATTTATTTGTCTTATCGAATAAATTAGTTTCCGATAGGGGTTTTCCCCCATCTTTGCACCGTTAAATCATTTGAACCCAAATCAAATTAAAATATACAACATGAAAAAAATTACTTTTATCCTACTGGCTTTTATCATTTCTGGAAGTGCTTTTGCTCAGAATTCAGTGAAAGGAACAGCTGTTGTTAAAGCTGAAATTGTTCAACCTTTAACCATTTCTTCGGAAAGTGCTCTGGATTTTGGTACCATTGCAGCTCCGGTTGCAGTTACTGATGTAGAGCTTACTACTGGCAACGTTAGAAATATGCCTACAGGTATGGCTATTCCAGGTAACATAAATACTACAGTACCAACATTCACTGTTACAAAGGAAGCGGGGCTAACTTATAAAGTTGTAACCGGTTCTACAAATTTAACATTGACAGGTGAGCCTGACATGGTAATAAAAGATATAACAACCAATTTAACTGATTTAACTGGAGCAACTGCAGATTCGTTTAAAGTTGGTGCTACTATTACAGTTAATGAAAATCAAGGACCTGGTGCTTATGAAGGTCAGGTTTCTGTAACTGTTTCTTACGAATAAAATTGAAAGACATATATAAACGCCGCCCCCTGTGGCGGCGTTTTTTGCTTTAATTATTAACTAGTCAACCAAAAAAATAAAATTGAAAAGACTCTTTTTTCTTTTTATTACTCTTTCAGCCCATCAATTTTGCCTGGCCCAGACTTCGGCTTCCGCGACGGTGGAGAGCAGGGCTACGGTGATAGATCCTATTCAGATAGATAAAAGCGTAGACCTTGATTTCGGGAATGTAATCTCGGCTTATAATCCGGGTTCTGTGATCCTTTCGCCCGATGGTTCGAGAGTAGCTTACGGAGTAGAAATTTCTAGTTCAATCCCCGGGAACGTGGCCCCGGCTGAAGCGGTGGTGACCCACGGGAACAATAATTACGCTATCACCTTGCCAACCTCTTTTAGTCTTTATCACCAGGAAAATCCTAACCAGATCCTGGTGATCGATCAGTTTACAGTAGAAGCGCTCACTGGAGAAAATATCGATGTATTGAAGATTGGTGCCACCCTTAACCTGGAGGCCAATCAGCCTGCCGGGTATTATACCAATGATTCGGGCTTTAATGTGACGGTGTCCTATAACTAAAACATTAGGCTTTTATTAACATATTCGGCTTAAATTCAGTACCTTTGAAGCTTAAAGTGCAATATAAAATCCAGCCCCAGGGATATGATAAAAAAATTACTTAACCCCCTCTTCCTATTTTTCATCTTTATTTTTTCAGGACTCGCGACCTACGCACAGGGAGATCTTATGATCATGCCTAAACGCCTGGTTTTTGACGGGTCTCAACGCTCACAGGAAATCAACCTGGGCAATACGGGAAGCGATACAGCGGTATACGCAATTTCCTTTGTGAATTATAAAATGACTCAGGACGGGAATTTCGAGCAGGTGGAAGAACCTGAAGAAGGTCAGCGTTTCGCAACCGACTTCCTTAGGTATTTTCCGCGAAGGGTGAGTCTGGGACCTAATGAGGCGCAAACTATCAGGGTACAGCTAACCCGCACCGGAAATCTGGAACAGGGCGAATACCGCTCTCATGTTTATTTTAGGGCTGTGGAGGAGCAAACTGCTTTGGGTGAAGAAGTCGCTGAAGAAAGCGAAGGCATCTCCATCAATATTAAAACCGTATTCGGGATCAGTATTCCTGTGATCATCAGAAACGGAAAGAATACTACACAAATAAGTCTGGAGAACATCGAACTTGATACTGAGGCTGAACTACCAAAACTCAGCCTTCAAATAAAACGCTCCGGGAATATGTCGGTTTACGGCAATCTAACCGCTACCCATATCTCCCCCAATGGTATTGAAACCGAAGTCGGGCTGGTAAAAGGCATTTCGGTGTATACGCCTAACTCAGTTAGAGACTTTTCCTTTCAGCTAAGAAATGCTGAGACTGTAGATCTTGAAAGTGGAAAGCTTAAGATAAGCTATTCAGAAGAAAAAGGAAACGTTCTCGCTACTGCAGAAAAATCTTTAGAATAATTTATAATGAAAGTAAACTCCCTGCGGTTTTATAAGCTTTTGAAAATCACCTTGCTTGTGATGGGAGTTTCTTTTGCACAACTTTCTTTTTCACAGAACGATTGGAAATCAACGGGAACGGGAAACTGGAATAATGTATCATGGTCTCAAACCGGTTTACCTGATGAAACTAGCGATGTCACCCTGGAAAATGGCACCGTCACGATTCCCGAAGCTCAAACTGTTATAATTAATTCTTTAGTAATTGGAAAGAATTCTTACCTGGATGTACAGGGAACTCTGGTTGTGAAGGGGAATGTTACTATGGCCAATAATTCCCAGGGATTCAATATGGGGGATAACTCAGCCGTAATAATTTACGGAGATTTTGAGGTGAATAACCAGGTGAGCCTTTCCCTGGAAAGTTATTTAATTATTTATGGCCAGTTTATCGCCAAAGGGAGTTCTAACCACACTTTTTTGAATATCGATCAAGCCAATATCTATATTTTTGATGGTTTAGATGGGAATGGTTGGCCTGATAGCTTTAATTGTGACGGCGGGCAGGATTATACTGGAACACCAGATATAGGTATAGACTGTGACTTCGGCTCTACCGCTGATTATGAAGATAATCAAGAGAGTTTTCCCGATGATTTGGTTGACTTGATCAACTGCTTTGATCTAAGCGATATTTCCTCTCAGACCGTCTGCCAGGGAGAGACGGCTACCTTTAGTGTGGCTCCCATCACCGATTCATCTGTTAATTACCAATGGCAGGAAAAAATAGGGGAAGCCAATTGGACTAACATAGGAACAGACTCTCCTATCTATTCTTTGGAAAACACTTCAGTTACGGATAGCGGCAAACTTTACCGGCTTATCGTGAAACCAACCGATCCTGCTAATTCCAGCTGTAAAATATCTATTTCCCGAAATGTGAGTCTGGTAGTACAACAACCCGGAGTATGGACAGGAGAGGTTGATACTAACTGGAATAATGAAGAAAATTGGAGTTGTAAGCGTATACCCGATTTGCAAATCGATGTGATTATCCCCGCGGGCCTTCAAAATTATCCGGAAATTAAGGTAGGAGCCAATGCCTTATCTAATGATCTCACTATTGAAACCGGAGCTTCAGTAATCGTAACTGATAACTGGCTGCGAATTGCCGGTACTTTGACTAACGATAATAATTTAAATGCATCCGCAGGAAGCATCTCTTTTGAAGGAAGTTCAGTGCAAACAATTCCCGCCTCGGCTTTTGAAAATAATCGCGTTCAAAATTTAAGAATTAAGAATGTCTCTGGGGTAACTTCAGAAGCAAATATTGAAATAACAGGTATGCTTAAGGTAGAGGAAGGAAACCTGGAAACGGGGGGTCTACTGACACTTATCTCCAACGCTACCCAAACTGCCCTTATAGATGGATCAGGAACGGGACAGGTGCAGGGAAATGTCACTATGCAGCGCTACCTTGACAATTCCTTTGGTTATAAATATTTTGCTACTCCTTTTAGCGCTTCCAAAGTTGGCGATTTCATCGATATAGATTTGGCGGAGACTTTCCCTAATTTTTATCGTTACGATGAAAACCGAAAAATTAATATAAATGATACGCTTCGCGATGCAACCGGTTGGGAGGCATATACTACGGCTGAAGGCGCTCTAAACGTTATGGAAGGCTATGCGCTCAATTTTGGTGCTTCAACCAACCCGCTTACAGTTTCACTAACCGGAGAGGTTAATAACGGAGATTACAGCCAGGTTTTGGAAAATAATAACGGAGAGTACACCAAAGGATTTCATCTTGTTGGCAACCCCTATCCTTCGCCTATAGACTGGAATGCTTCCGGATGGACCAAGACAAATATCGATGATCAGATACATTTCTTCACCGCAGGCATTGATAACCGTTATACAGGGACTTACGAATCCTTCGTAAACGGAGTTGCCCAAAATGGAGGGAGTGCCACGAGCATCATCCCTTCTATGCAGGGCTTTTTTGTTAAAGTAAGCGATTCTGATACCGATACTTATCCCGTTACCGGTACCCTGGGGATCAATAATACAACCAGGGTAAATAATTTCACCCAAGAGTTTTACCGAAACCAAGAGCCTGCACCGAAATCTTTGATTCGACTCGATGCCTCCTTTAAAGGAGAAAGTGGTAAAGACGGAATGGTTATCTACTTTGAAAATCAGGCGAGCCAGGATTTTGAAAATCAGCTGGACGCCCATAAACTGATGAATACCGATGTGAATGTTCCCAATCTGTACAGTCTGAGTCCGGACAGGCAACAGCTTTCCATTAATGCGGTGGCCCGGCCGGAAGATAAGAAAGAGACTATACCTCTTGGAATAACTACAGAAAAGGGAGGGACTATGAGCATCAGCCTTAAAGATTTCGAAAACCTACCCTATGATTTTGCTGTCTTTCTGAAGGATAAGGAGAAAAATAAAACAGTTGATCTGAGAAAGCAAGCTTACAGTTTTGAAGTGAAAAAAGGTGAGAACAATTCCAGGTTTGAACTGCTTTTTAGCAATGAATCCATATTAACAAAAGAAGATTTAGACGATGAATTCTTTAGTGTCTTCAGCAGCGATGGAAAAATGCAGGTGGAACTTAATCTTGAGGAAGAAAAAGAAGGTGTGTTAAGATTGAGCACGGTAACCGGCCAATTGTTGGAAACCAAAGCAGGTAGAGGGAAAGAGCAGGTGAGTTTTGACGGGATAAGCAGCTCAGGGGTGTATTTTGTGATCCTGGAGAAAGACGGGAAGCGTTACACCAAGAAAGTATTAATCAGGAAATAAGGCTATGGAAAAAAGCAGACTTAAAACTATCGGGTTTCTCATTTGGTTATTGAGTTTTGGTGTTTTTCAGCAGCTTAGCGCCCAGGAGAATCCGCCAATACCTATTCAAGTTGAAGTAAGAACTTCAAAAAACCTGAATTTCGGTTCCTTTGTTGCGGGCATTGCTGGTGGGAATGTGACTGTTAGTTATGACGACCAACGAACAATAGATGGTGATATTTTTGAGCTTAATTTTGGACAACCTGTTTCTGCCGCTTTATTCGATGTTTACGCCAACCCAGGAACAATTATCCAAATTCAGGATTCAAGTTCATATATTCTTGTTAATCAAAGTAGCGGAGCAGAGATTCTACTTTTCATCAATAGTTTTAGCACCGGTCAACGTACTTTTGTGACTCAGGCACCAAATGCCGAGACTCCCAATGAAGTTTTTGTGGGCGGTACTTTACAAATTCCTGCCGATAATTCAGGAAGCCTGCCGGGAACTTATAATGGTACTTTCACTTTAAATTTTATCCATCAATAAGCTCCCATTATCGATGAATAGAATTACTTCGGACTTTATTTTAAAGCTAAAACGATTTCATCTTCAGATTTTTATTTTTCTCCTGTTTTCTTCAACATTAAGCGGGCAGGAAACTTTCCCGGAATATGATGAACTCAATGTAGAAATGAGTGTACCGCGATTGGGGACAGTTGAGATTCCGATTGCCATTAAGGGCCAGGATGCGTATTTACCGGTTCAGGAATTATTCGATTTCCTGAAGATAAAAAATGAGGTGACTGCTGAAGGGATTACGGGCTTTATCGTTCATCCGGATTCCACCTACAGCATAAATTTTCAGGATAATTATATTCAGTTTAAAGATGAGGAATACGAGCTGGAAGCTTCAGACTTTATCGAAACCCCGATGGGGAATTACCTCAAATCGAATTACTTCGGAGATGTTTTCGGACTCGACACTCAGTTTTCTTTTCGAAGCCTTTCCGTAGAACTCGATACTGAGTTGGAATTGCCGGTGATCAAAGAAATGCGTCTCAAAAAGATGCGGGAGAGCCTTAACCGCGTGCGGGGAGTAGTGGAACCCGATACTACTATCGCGAGAAGATATCCGTTTTTTAAACCTGGAACCCTGGACTGGGGCGTGGTGACCACCCAGCAGAGTGATTTTGAAAATGATAACAGACTTAGTCTGGGACTGGGTACGATGTTCCTCGGGGGAGAGACCAATTTAATGCTGAATTACTCTTCCAGAGTGCCTTTTAATTCCCGAAATCAGTTTTACCAGTGGCGCTATGTAAATAATGATAGCCGGTTGTTCAAACAAGTAAGTGTGGGGCGGATTTTCACCCGGGCCACCTCTTCTCTGTTTGCACCGGTTAGCGGGGTGCAGGTGAGCAACAGCCCTATGCAAAACCGGAGGTCTTTCGGTACTTATCAGCTTAACGATTATACCGAGCCTCGCTGGACGGTGGAGCTCTATGTGAACAATGTACTTATAGATTTCACCCAGGCCGATGCTTCGGGCTTCTATTCCTTTGAAGTACCACTTATGTATGGAAATACCGCGGTGAGTCTGCGTTTTTACGGCCCCTGGGGAGAGGAACGGGTTGAGGAAAGAGTGATCAATATTCCTTATAATTTTGTTCCGAAGAACGAGGTAGAATACACCCTGAGCGCCGGAATTGTTGAAAATGAAGAATGGCAGCGCTTTTCGCGTTTCAACCTTAATTACGGAATAAGCAACGCCATCACCCTTGGGGGTGGGGTGGAATATCTTTCTGAAGTGACCAGTGGCGAGGTGATGCCTTTTGTGAATTCTTCCGTGCGAATTGCTTCCGGGCTCTTGTTCTCCGGGGAGTATATGTACGGGGTGAAAGGAGAAGGGGTGTTGAGTTACCGCTCGCCTCAAAACCTTCAGGTAGATCTTAATTATATAAAATATGATGAAAACCAGACGGCGATTAACTTTAATTACCTGGAAGAAAGAAAAATAAGTTTGTCTACCCCAATTAGAGGGAACAATTTCTCTATGTTCGGGAGGTTCAGCCTCAACCAGATCATTATGCCTACCACAGAGTTCACTACCGCGCAAATGCTACTTTCAGGAGCAGTATTTGGGGTGAGCACCAATTTTACAACCTACGGAATCTATAACGACAGGGTAAAGGAGCCAACTATTTACAGCTCACTTTCCCAAACCTACAGATTGCCAAACCGATTTCTTTTTTCTCCACAGGTACAGTATGATTACAGTCGGTCGCAATTTAATAACCTCATCCTGGAACTGGAGCGACCTATCTTTGAAAAAGGATTCCTGAATCTGGCTTATGAAAATAATTTTTTGAGGGACGCTCATATTTTTGAGGTCGGTTTTCGCTATGCGTTGGATTTCGCTCAGACTTCTCTTACCTCCAGAATTGGAAACAGAAATACCTCTTTTGTACAATCGGCGCGGGGAAGTATGATGCTGGATGACAATACCGGGCAAATACTTACCAGTAACCGAAGTGCTATGTCTAAGGCGGGCTTAACTATAATTCCGTTTCTGGATTTCAACGGAAATGGGCAGCGGGATCCTATGGAACCTGGCGTTCCCGGAATGGAGTTAAAGAACCGCAGCGGAAGGCTTAGCTATCATGAAAACGAAACCATCTTGAGGATTCGGGACCTGCAGCCTTATATTGATATGGTGATTGAAATTGATCCGGTGAGTCTGGATAATATCGCCTGGAAGATCTCTAACCCCAAGATCAAGGTGCATACCGTGCCTAACCATTTTCAGGAGATCCATGTGCCGGTAGAGGTGATGGGAGAAGTGGGAGGTATGGTTTACGTTGATGATAATGGTCTTCGTGGACAAGGCAGGATAATCATAAATATTTTCGATGAAGACGGAAATAAAGCCGCCAGGATTCTCAGCGAAGGCGATGGTTATTTCACCTACCTCGGATTAAAACCCGGAAAATATACCGCTGAGATCGATCGGGAGCAACTTGAAAACCTAGGTTACATTTCGGAACCCGAGGCTATTCCCTTTGAAATAAAGATCGATGAATATGGGGATATTGTGGATACGCTGGAATTTGTTCTTAGTAGTCGGTAGGCTGTAGTCGTTAGTCTTTAGTTTTTAGGCGGTAGATTTTTAAATTATACTGTTTAATGTTCAATGTTTAACGTGATTTTTTTTCGTTGTCATTTTTCGATTGATTTTCCAATCTTAAATCCGAGGTCCACGCAAAGCCGTGAAGTCATGCGCGAAGCCAGCGAAGAGGTCTCTACTAATCAGAAAAATTGACGGTGAAAATCATTCGTGCATTAGTGGCGGAGCAAGTTGAGTTTGTATCGAGAACCCTTAATAGTACGAATTCCCAACACTTCTCGATACAGCTTTTTATTCCGCTATCATTGCATAAAAACCACCTGCCTATGCAGGCAGGCAGGCTCGAAGTCAAGGTTTGTGCTTGAATCGGGTATCTAATCCCGAATTAACCAATTAACGAATTAACGCCATTCTAAGACGGTCTATTCCTCTGGTATTTCACCATAGCAAATAAAAAGACAAACAAAGCCAGAAACTGAGCTATTCTTGCCAGATAGTCGCCGTATTGGACGTAGAAAGTCTGTTTGTTGTTCACCAGGATCTCCGATTTAATACTGCCTTGCTTCTCGTAGCCCAGGCTCTTTACGATATTCCCTTTCTGATCTATAAATGCTGAAATCCCCGTGTTGGCACTTCTTACCACATCTTTTCTGGTTTCTATGGCCCTTAGTTTCGCGTAACTGAGATGTTGTTTATGTCCCTGGGTATTCCCCCACCAGGCATCATTGGTAATAATACTCAGGAATCCCGCGCCATTTCTAATATAACCGGTTACATAGTCACCATAAACAGATTCATAGCAGATAATCGGTGCGGCTGCTGCAGCTTTCCCGTTCTCCATTTCGAAGACTGAGCGTTCCTCCTGGGTGGTTTTCATCGCGACTGTTCCGCCGAGGTCTATCATAATATCGCCCAGGATGGGTTTCAGAACTTCCTGATAAGGGAAATTCTCGACACCCACCACCAGTTTGGATTTATGATAAAGCTGGGTGGAGTCGGTACTATTCATCATAAATGCCGAATTATAATCGTCGTACCAGTCGTTCGGGCCCAGATAATTGCTTTGTTCCCTAACCTTGTTAGGGTCGCTGAAGCGTTCATAAAAGGAAATTCCGCTTAAAAAATTGATGTTGGGATACCTGTTAAGTATTTGTCTGCTGAAAAAAGCAGCTTCCGATTTTTCAAAATCAGGAAGGACAGTGCCGTCGGCAAAAACAGTTTCAGGGGCCACCAGGAGTCTGGTGTTTTCTGTGGTCTTTTCTTCAGCAAGATCCAGAAGAAGTTCTCCTATTCTGGTATCATTGACGTTATATTTTTCGGTGTATGGATCAATATTGGGCTGCAGAATCACTACTTCCAGCGGTTCCCCTTCAGGTTTGTAATTGGCCAGGATTATCCAGGAAACCCCCAGAGGGAGGAGAATGTAAATGGCGGTTTTAAAAATTCCGCGGTAAATAACCGCTTTATCTTTAAACTCGCGGTATAGTATCACGGCTTTAAAAACAGCAATATTCACCAGCCAAACCCAGAGTGTCCCTCCAAAAGTACCGGTGTATTCGTACCATTGCACCCAGTTATGATATTCTGAAAAGGCATTCCCGAGGTTAAGCCAGGGCCAGGAAAACTCCCATTCGAGATGAAGTTTTTCAAAGACCATCCAGATGCTCACCAGGAAAGTTGCTGCCGCTCCAAATCCGGTACGTTTGGCAACTACGTGGTAAAGCATAAAAACCAGCGCCATAAGCAGCGAATTCACCAGGACGGCGAAAGCACCTCCAAAGGCTGTGCTAAAATAAAGCCAATAAGTGGTGAACAGGTTCCAGATAAAGAAACTCAGGTAGGCAAGTACGAAAACCTTCCAGCCTGTTAATCGCTTAGAGAAATTCCGCAGCTTGAATTCCGCATAGAGCAGGGGAACAAAAGCGAAAAACAGCAGCAGCGGAAAACCGTAGGTAGGCCAGGCCAGTGCAAGTAAGATCCCGGAGAGAAGGGCGTATAGAAAATTCTTCATATTTTGATATTCTTTTCAAAAATAGGAAACTGCGGCTTGTTTTTTAGTCGGCTTAAAGAAAAATCCTGCTGAACCCCGTTTTTGAAAATTTTAAGTACTGCTGAACTTCTAAAATTAACTCGATAATCGAGATTTGAATACTCCAAGGCTTGCCTATATTGACCAAAGTAAATTTTCAATGCATACTTTGTATGCTTTCCCTGAGGTTCTTGATTTTTAGTATTTTTACCAAAAACTAAACCAATGGCCATCAAAAGATACGTCCCTAATTTCATTACTCACCTGAATCTCTTAAGCGGAACCATAGCGGTGATCTTTGCCGTACAGGGAAATTTAATTATGGCGGCTGTATTCGTAGCCGCGGGAGTTTTCTTTGATTTTTTCGACGGACTTGCTGCCAGAGTACTCGATGTGAAAAGCGAGGTAGGGCTGCAACTGGATTCCCTGGCCGATGTGGTTACCAGCGGGGTAGTGCCGGGAATTGTGATGTTCCATATGCTTAGCAAGGCACTTCCTAATCCGGGAGCGGCCTCCACCAACGAATGGAGTATCCAGGGAACCTGGTGGGAATGGAATTTTAATACTCTGGCGCTTATCGGCTTGTTTATCACCCTCGCCTCGGCTTTCAGGCTGGCGAAATTCAATGTAGACAATCGCCAAACCGATTCTTTTATAGGACTTCCAACTCCGGCCAACGCAATGTTGATATTGAGCTTGCCTTTAATTCTTACTTTTCAACCCGGAGAAATGGTATCCTCCTTATTACTGAACGAATGGTTCCTTATCGCATTAACCTTGCTGAGCTGTTATTTGCTAAATGCAGAGATCAAACTCTTCGGACTTAAATTCAGCAATTGGACTTTTGCCGATAATAAGCTGCGTTATTTCTTTTTGTTATTGTGCCTGGTACTGATTGTGATTTTCAGGTTTATTGCCATACCGCTCATTATTGTGAGTTATGTATTGCTGTCGGTATTGGTACCGGCAAAGGAGGAGGTTTAGTTTGGAATGACTAAAATTAATCGAAGATCTTTTTCTTCCGAAGCTCGAAATTCTTTCCGAGATATACTTTTCTAACCATTTCATCTTCGGCGAGTTCTTCGGGACTTCCGTGTTTCAGGATGCTACCTTCAAACATAAGATAAGTGCGGTCGGTAATGGCGAGGGTTTCCTGCACATTATGATCGGTAATCAATATCCCAATATTTTTGTTCTTTAACTGAGCCACGATGCGCTGAATATCTTCTACCGCAACTGGATCAACTCCGGCAAAAGGTTCATCAAGCAGAATAAAATTAGGATTGGTAGCCAGGGCTCGTGCAATCTCGGTACGCCTGCGTTCTCCACCACTTAAAAGGTCTCCCCGGTTTTTCCGGATATGACTTAGTCCGAATTCCTCAATGAGGGATTCCATCTTCTGGTGGCGTTCTTTTTTGGAAAAATCGGTAAGTTCCAGCACGCTCATAATGTTATCTTCAATGCTTAACTTTCTGAAAACTGAAGCTTCCTGAGCGAGGTAGCCTATACCGTGCTGTGCCCGTTTATACATTGGGTACTTAGTGATATTTGTCTTGTCAAGGAAGATCTGCCCGCCATTGGGTTTTATAAGCCCCACGATCATGTAGAAAGAGGTTGTTTTTCCGGCCCCGTTAGGACCAAGAAGCCCAACGATCTCTCCCTGATTAACCTCGATAGAGATGCCTTTAACAACTGCCTTGCCTTTGTATTTCTTTACTAAGTTTTCAGCGCGTAATTTCATCTGTTTATATTTTTTAACCAGGATTTGGCAATAGGCACAGGCTTATAACCCTACTCCTGTGTGTTGCCATTTTTGGGTCCAGAAGCATGCTGGTTTCATTCTGCAAATTTAGTGCACTAAGATACATTAATTATACCAAGCCTATTCTTTCACTTTTTCCAGTTCTTCCCAGTATTCAAAAGCCCTGCGGAGGTGAGGTATTACAATCGTACCACCTACAAGAGTGCCAATACTCAGGGTTTCCATAACCTCTTCGCGGCTTAATTGTGCTTTGTAGCTGCTTTCAAGGTGGTATTTCACACAGTCGTCGCATCTTAGCACCAGTGAAGCCACCAGCCCGAGAAGCTCTTTTGTTTTTTTATCGAGTGCGCCTTCGCTGAATGCGTTGGTATCAAGATTGAAGATCCTTTTCAGAACCTTGTTATTTTCGCCGAGGATCTTATCGTTCATCTGAGCACGGTACTCATTAAACTCTTCTACTTTATTGCTCATAGCCTTGTCTTTTTAATTTCCGTTGTTCCTGTTTATAAATCACCTTTGAGATCAGGATACTTACCTCATAAAGAACAAGCACCGGGATAGCTACGATAATCTGGCTCACAATATCCGGAGGAGTGATTATGGCTGAAAGGATCAATACCAGCACCAATGCGTATTTTCTGTATTTCTTTAGAAAAGCGGGGGTTACCAGTCCTATTCGGGTAAGAAAATAGATCAGGATGGGTAATTCAAAGATGAGTCCACTTGCCAGCACAGAGGCCCTTACCAGGCCAATATAACTGCTGAGGTCAAAATCGTTAAACACAGTTTCGCTAACCTGGTATTTTCCGAGGAAATTAATGGAAAGCGGAGTTACCACATAATATCCAAAGATCACTCCGATAAAGAACAATAGGGAGGATATAAAAATAAAGCCTTTGGCATATTTGCGTTCGTTGTTATGCATGGCAGGAGCCACGAATTTCCAGAATTCATAAATCACGTAAGGGAAAGCTATGATAAACCCTGCCGTGATCGAAGTCCAGATGTGAGCAGAGAACTGTCCGCCCATAGTTCTGCTCTGGATGCGGAAGGGCATTTCGTCAAAACAAAAACCTCCGTCTATTCCCAGGGCAGTGGAAATACGGCAAAGAATATCGTATGAAAAGAAATTCCCTCTACTGGGGCCAAAAAGCAAGATATCGAAAATAAACCCCTTGGCCAGAAATGCGATACTTCCTGCAATTACCACAGCAAGGGTAGCACGAATAAGGTGCCATCGCAGGTCTTCTAAATGGTCTAAGAAAGACATTTCATCCTGGGGTGTGCCTAGTTGTTTCATTATAAAATACCTTCTCTAATAAGGTTGTGAATATGGACAACACCTGCATAATTTCCGTTTTCTACGGCCAGAAGCTGGGAGATCTTGTTCTCTTCCAGCATATCCAGGGCCTCTACGGCAAGTGTGTCCTGATTAATGGTTTTTGGATTGACGCTCATGATATCTCTGGCGGTAAGATCTTTGAAATCGGTACTTTTTTTCAGCATTCGCCTTATATCGCCATCGGTAATTATCCCAATGATCTTATCGTTTTCAAGCACTGCAGTAACACCCAGCATTTTTTCTGAAATTTCTATTATAGCATCGGTAACCGAAGTATCAGGTGATACTATTGGTTTCTGGTTCTGGGCTGTTATATCGCTTACCCGCAGGTAGAGTTTCTTGCCAAGGGAGCCTCCCGGATGATATTTGGCAAAGTCTTTTCGGGAAAACCCTTTCAGATTAACCAGAGCGATTGCCAGGGCATCGCCCAATACCATTTGTGCAGTGGTGCTGGTGGTAGGCGCCAGGTTATTGGGACAGGCTTCCTTTTCTACATAAGAGTTAAGGACGAAATCTGCTTCCTTGCCCAGAAATGAATTTTTATCGCCAGTAATTCCGATAAGGGGGTTTTTAAAGTCTTTTATAAAGGGAACCAGGACCTTGATCTCGGGGCTGTTTCCACTCTTGGAGATACAAATCACCACATCGTCTTTTTGAATATTCCCCAGATCGCCGTGAATCGCGTCGGCTGCATGCATAAAAATTGCTGGGGTACCGGTAGAATTTAAAGTTGCTACGATCTTACTGGCAATTATGGCACTTTTTCCTATTCCGGTAACCACCACTCTTCCTTTGGAATTGTAAATTTTCTCTACCGCCTCAACGAACTCGTTATCAATAAGATGTTCTAAATTTGCAATCGCTTTGGCTTCAATGGAAATGGTTTCTCGGGCAGCAATAAGAATTTTCTCCTGGAGTTTCAAATTAGATAAAATTATGAATTGTGGGTTTAAAGAAATATGTATCTTTAGTTTGCAAATGTATGTAAAATTGTAACACAATTGAATGAGTTTGAAGGAAATTGATTTACACCAACAGCTAAAGAAGTACTTTGGATTCAGCCAGTTCAAAGGGCTTCAGGAAGAGGTGATTACCAGTATTGTAAAAGGAAACAATACCTTTGTGGTAATGCCTACCGGAGGAGGGAAATCCCTATGTTACCAACTCCCTGCGTTGATTGAAGAAGGAACTGCAATTGTGGTTTCGCCCCTTATCGCTTTAATGAAAAACCAGGTAGATGCTATTCGCGGAATTTCCTCGGAACATGGCGTTGCCCATGTTTTAAATTCCTCCCTGAACAAAACGGAAGTTAGGCAGGTAAAAGAGGATATTGCCAACGGGGTAACAAAATTATTATATGTAGCTCCCGAATCGCTTACCAAGGCAGATCATGTAGATTTTCTCAAAAAGCAGAAGATCTCTTTTATGGCCATAGACGAAGCTCACTGTATTAGTGAGTGGGGTCATGATTTCAGACCGGAGTATCGTAACCTCAGGCAGATTATTCAACGAATAGGAGATAACATTCCTATAATTGCACTTACTGCCACTGCGACGCCAAAGGTACAGGAAGATATTCTTAAAAATCTGGGTATTCCCGATGCCAAAGCCTTTAAGGCGAGTTTTAACCGGCCTAACCTGTATTACGAGGTAAGACCAAAGACAAAAAATGTCAATTCTGATATTATTCGTTTTGTTAAACAGAACGAAGGTAAATCGGGAATCATTTATTGTTTAAGTCGAAAGAAGGTGGAAGAGCTGGCACAGACTCTTCAGGTAAATGGTATAAAAGCCGTGCCTTATCATGCTGGGCTGGATGCTAAGACCCGCTCCAGGCACCAGGATATGTTCCTGATGGAAGATATAGATGTGGTAGTGGCTACCATAGCTTTCGGGATGGGAATCGATAAACCCGATGTGCGTTTTGTGATACATCACGACATCCCTAAGAGTATAGAAAGTTATTACCAGGAAACCGGCAGAGCCGGCCGTGATGGTGGCGAAGGGCATTGCCTGGCTTTCTATTCTTATAAAGATATTGAGAAGCTCGAGAAGTTTATGAGTGGGAAGCCTGTGGCCGAACAGGAAATAGGACACGCTCTTTTACAGGAAGTAGTAGCTTATGCCGAGACTTCTATTTCCAGGCGTAAATTTATCCTCCATTATTTTGGGGAGTCATTTGACGGGGAAACCGGGGAAGGTGCTTCAATGGATGATAACGTTAGATATCCCAAGAAAAAACACGAGGCTAAGGAAGAGGTGGAACTTTTGCTGAAAACTGTAAAAGAGACTAAGGAACTATACAAGGCTAAAGAAGTGGTTAAAACCCTTATCGGGAAATCCAATGCATTGATCTTATCACATAAAACCAATGAACATCCACTTTTTGGAAAGGGTAAAAGCCGTGACGGAAAATACTGGATGGCCCTGATAAGACAGGTATTGGTAGCCGGTTTCCTCAAGAAAGATATCGAAACCTACGGAGTGATAAAAATCACCGATAAAGGCAAGAAATATCTCGAAGATCCTCAGTCTTTTATGATGACCGAAGACCATATTTTTGACAGTACTACGGAAGGAGTTACTGTTAACGCTCAATCCACCGGTGGAGGTGTAGACAAAACCCTGGTTAAAATATTGAAGGATCTTCGCAAGCAGGTAGCAAAAAGACTGGAAGTCCCTCCCTTTGTTGTTTTTCAGGATCCTTCTCTTGAAGATATGGCTTTGAAATATCCTGTCACTATGGAAGAGCTTAACAATATTTATGGGGTTGGTGAAGGCAAGGCTAAAAAGTACGGAAAGGAGTTTGTTGATCTCATCGGCAAGTATGTGGAAGAAAATGAGATTATCAGGCCAGACGATCTGGTGGTGAAATCTACCGGTGCCAAATCTGCCCTTAAACTATATATCATTCAGAATGTAGACAGAAAATTACCTCTTGATGATATCGCTTCAGCCAAGGGAATGACAATGCCTGAATTTATCAAGGAGATGGAAGCTATAGTTTATAGTGGCACCAAACTCAATATCAATTACTGGGTAGATGATATCCTGGATGAGGATCAGCAGGAGGAATTACACGAATATTTTATCGATGCTGAAACAGACAAAATAGATGCTGCGATAGAAGAATTTGACGGGGAGTATGATGATGAAGAATTAAGGTTATACCGTATCAAGTTTATTAGTGAGGTGGCAAATTAGGTTTGGTAAATTCGTGATCTGTTGGTTCGTTAAATCGGGATTTATTGATTGGTAAATTGGATTTAAATTCCAGGGAAGAAAACTGAGAAATAGAACTGATTCCGAAAGCTATCGGGACTGACAACCGAGAACTACTTGCCTCCGTTCTTTTGAAGATCGAAGATGCATTGATCATCAAGACCGGGAATGTTTCCGCCGTCAATAACATCAACAATTCCGCTACCAAATTCTATGGAAGCCTGCATCAGGCATCCTGAAACATTGCAATGCCCGGCATATTCTTCATCTTTATGATCTGATTGCGGCTCAGTGCCCAGGTCTACAAGTCCGAAAAGATGTCCGAATTCGTGATTTAGGGTGGCCGCTTCAATATCGGCTTTAGATGGGGCGTTTGGGCGGTTGGCGAAGTTTTTTATGGTTTCTCCGTAGACCACCATCGAAGTATTTCTAAATGATGAACCCAGGACAAAACGATTATCTTCGTCTTTTTCGCTGCTACCATCAGCAAAATAAATAAATACGGCAATCTCGTCTCCTACATTATAAAGACTGCGGATATCTTTTTCTATAGCGGCGATTTCTTCAATATCGAAAGGAGCTTTGCCTGAAGATTCCACGGCCCGCTGGTTTATTTGAATTCCATCTGGTTTGTAAACTCTGTCCTGAAGAAAACTTTTAAATTTTGCAATGGCTTCCTGGGAGGGCGCATAACCAGTAACATAAGCGATTTCAATATTCATGGAAGTATATCGCACGTCACTAAGCAAATCATTGGCCGAATCACCCAGGCCCTGCAGGTTCGCAGTTTTATCGATCTTGTTTTCATCGTCGGTATTATCAGTTGTACAGGAAGACAATACCAGGAACAGCGATAAAAATAAAGCTAAGTGATTTATTTTAAACATTTGACAGAATTTGAAATATTGGTAAAAATATAAATTTAATGCATTTGTGGCTTTAATTCGGCTAAATAATCATAGTGTTCCCCTTTTTTTATGAGTCTACAGGTGAAATTATTTTTATGTGCCGCCAGCTCCAGGGAATTAAAATCGATGTAAAGCCAGTTGAACCATTCGCCTTTTTCGCTTTTATGGCTAAGCTGAAACTGAATTTCGCCGTAATACCCATCTTCTGGATTAACCCAGATTCCGCCATCTTCATCACGATCAAAGAGAAAACTCAGGTCTGAAGAATCCAAAAGGATCTTACCGCCGGGAGATAGTAAGTTTCTGGCCTGGAAAAAAAAGATGTCCAGGTTGGAGAGTTTACCGATAATTCCGCTGCCGTTCATCAGCATTAAAAGCGTGTCGAACTTTTCATCGTGGAGGTCGAAGAAATCGATTTTACGGGCATCTTTGAGGCCTCGTAAACCTGCAATTTCAATAGCTCCTTCGGAAGTATCTATTCCGGTAACTTTTAATTTCTTTTCATTCTGAAGATAGAGTGCGTGACTTCCAGCGCCGCAGCCAACATCAAGAACGCGCCCGGAACATAACTGAAGTGCTTTTTGCTCCAAAGGAGGCATTTCAGAAAAATTTCTGAATAAATAAGGAACAGGGATAACATCGTCGTCAAAATCGGGAGAATGCACGTGGATAGGAGTGTCGTCCTTATGATGATAAAAAGCGGAGATCGCTTTTCCGAAGATATCTTTATCTGGAGTGTTGTTATTCATATCTTTGCAAAATGGAGGAAAATCTAAATAATCTCCCCGAGCGGGCCAAAGATAAGCATAAGGAAAATAAAAAGTTCTTTTCCCGGCTTCGGAAAAAACGGCCCAAAGACCTGGACCGGCAGATGCAGGAGCTCCACGAGGAGGAATTTTCCCGCACCAGTTGCCTGGACTGTGCCAATTGCTGTAAAACCACCGGCCCTCTTTTTACCAATAAGGATATCGAGAGAATAAGTAAACATCTTAAACTCAAACCGCAGCAGTTCATCGAGCAGTATCTTCGCATAGATGAGGATAATGATTTTGTGTTACAGCAAGTACCCTGTGCCTTTTTAGCACCAGATAATTATTGTCTCATTTACGAGGTACGACCAAAAGCCTGCAGGGAATTCCCGCATACCGATAGGAAGGATTTTCACAAGATTTCCAATCTCACCATAAAAAATACTGCTATTTGTCCTGCTGCGTACAATATTGTAGAAGAGATGAAGAGGAGGATCAAAACCTAAGGCGGCTGTCTAAACTATTTAAACTTCCTTTTGATGAGGTTAAATTTCTTGTAATTTTTTATGATTAAAAAATACAATATAGGTCCGAAAAATGGTAAGAAAATTATTATCAGTACCCAGATCAATCGATGCCGCCCCTTAAAATTTTGCTTTAGCAAACTGGCAAAAGCCAATACCGGAAGCACAAGGAGCGCCACCATAAAGGCCGAAAGCCAAAAGCCGGAGGTTTCTAACTCGATCATAAGGGATTATTTATCTCTTAATATAATAAATATTTTTCACGTCTTTCAGAAAATTCTGCTAATCCCGGTTTCCAGCTTTCACGAATCTGTGCTGCACTAAGTCCTTCTTCTATTTGCTGCTGAAGTTTGGTGGTCCCGGCAAGTTTTGTAAAGAACGCATTAAAGAATTTGTCTTGATCTTTAGTATTATTATAGGCTTCAATAAGCCATTCCAGATTGATTTTATCCAGCGCTTCATAATTACTTAGATCCCGCCCGTAACAGGTTTCACCAAGATGTTTTGGGTTTTTCGCACCATCTTTAGATTCCGGGGTGTAGGTATAATCAAAATAGGTTTTATCCAAATAAGGAGATCCAAAAACCTGGAATTGTTTATCGGTGCCACGCCCGGCATTAACATTGGTGCCTTCAAAAAAGCAGAGGCTGGGATAAAGATTTATAGACTGTGCATTGGGAAGGTTAGGTGATGGTTTTACCGGGAGTTCATAGGCAAGGGAATGCTTGTAATTCTCCATTTCTACCACTTCGAGGTCACACTGTATTCCATCTTTTAACCACTTTTCGCCATTTATCATTTTCGCATACTCCCCCATTGTGAGTCCGTGCACGGTTGGGATGGGATGCATTCCCACAAAACTTTTATTTTCCATTTCCAGGATAGGCCCGTCTATATAATGTCCATTTGGATTCGGTCGGTCAAAAACGATGAGTTGTATGTTATTTTCGGCACAGGCTTCCATAACATAATGCAGGGAAGAGATATAGGTGTAGAACCGGGCTCCCACGTCCTGAAGATCGAAGATAAGCACATCGAGTCCTTCCAGTTGCTCGGGTTTTGGCTTTTTGTTGTCACCGTAAAGGGAGATCACCGGCAGGCCGGTTTCGGCATCTTTTCCGTCTTCAATGGCTTCACCGGCATCAGCCGTACCACGGAAACCGTGCTCGGGAGCGAATACTTTTTTTAGATTAACATCCAGTGAAAGCAGGGAGTCTACAAGATGAATATAGCCGGTTTCTTTATCGATACGCGAACTCTGGTTGCCCACCAGACCAACATTTTTTCCATGCAACAGGGGAAGGTATGTTTCGGGACGATTTGCACCTACAATTATGTCTTCTGAAGTCAATTCAGCTGGGTTCTGGTCCTCAGAAACTGTGAGCCTTTCTTTTTGCGAATCTGTGTTTCTGCAGGAAACAAGTCCGATAAAAGCGAATAAAAATGTACTTTTGAATAACCTTTTAATCATCCTGATAAATTGAATTTCGAATTTTTCGTAGTAAAACGCCTCATTGGCGCCAAAGGCCATAAAAGTAGTATTTCTGCCCCAATAATAAAAATTGCCATAACCGCTATTGCTATTGGGGTGATTATGATGTTGGTTTCCTTTGCTACGGGATTGGGACTGCAGGAGAAGATAAGGGATAAGATCGCCGCTTTTAACGGGCATATAAATATATCCAGTTACGATAATAATAGCTCGCAGGTTTCCCTGGAACCCATTTCCAAAGAGCAGGATTTTTATCCTGAATTCACCCGAGTGGACGGAATTGAGCACGTTCAGGCTGTGGCCACAAAAGCCGGAATAATAAGAACCGAAACAGATTTTGAAGGAGTCCTGGTGAAAGGTCTGGGAGAGGATTATAAGTGGGAAAATTTTGAAGAATTTATAACATCAGGTGAAATTCCTGAATTTACCGGAACGCTCAATGATGAGGTGATGATCTCGGCCTACCTTTCTAACAGGTTAGGTTTACAGATTGGAGATAAAGTGCCTACTTATTTTCTGAGGGAAGAAAGTGACCGGCCGCTGCTTCGGGCTTTCGTAATTACGGGGATTTACAGTTCTGGCTTCCAGGAATTCGACGAGTTGTATATGCTTGCAGATATTAGGCATATTCAGCGTATCAATCGCTGGGAGGATGATGAGGTAGGAAATTTTGAGGTTTTTATAAGTGATTTTGGTGAACTGGACGAGAAAGGTCAGGAAGTTTATGAAAACACGGGTTCGTTTCTTGATGCGCAAACGATCAATCAGAAATATTATTCCATTTTTGAATGGCTGGAGCTGTTTGATTTCAATATTGCGCTTATCATCGGGATAATGATTCTGGTTGCGGGAATAAATATGATCACCGCCTTGCTGGTTTTAATCCTGGAACGCACCCAGATGATAGGAATTCTGAAAGCTTTAGGAAGCGGAGACTGGAGCATAAGAAAGATATTTTTGTACAATGCAGGCTATCTTATCCTATTAGGGTTATTCTGGGGAAATCTTATAGGAATAGGCTTGCTGCTGATTCAGAAATATTTTAAATTATTCCCATTGAACCCTGACACCTATTATGTAACCGAAGTTCCGGTTTATATAAACTGGGATTATATTCTTGCAGTAAATATCGGCACCCTGATATTATGTATGCTGATGCTGTTGATCCCATCGGTGATCATTTCAAAAATATCCCCCGCAAAAGCTATTAAATTTGAATAAAATGAAAGCCATAAGAGTTATTTCGACTACTATGGTGAGTTATAATTGTTAAAACTTTTTATGGAATACGCAGAAAACATTTTAGGCACCATCGGGAACACTCCTTTGGTGAAGATGAATAAAATAACGAAAGATATAGATGCCCTGGTCCTGGCCAAATACGAGACTTTTAATCCCGGTAATTCTGTAAAGGACAGAATGGCCGTAAAAATGATAGAAGAGGCAGAGAAAAGCGGAAAATTGAAACCGGGCGGCACCATAATTGAAGGGACCTCTGGAAATACCGGAATGGGCCTTGCCCTGGCGGCCATCGTGAAAGGTTACAAGATGGTATGTGTGATCTCAGATAAACAAAGCAAGGAAAAGATAGATATTCTTAAGGCTGTTGGTAGTGAAGTAATAGTTTGTCCTACTGATGTTGCACCGGAAGATCCAAGGTCTTATTATTCAACTTCAAAAAGATTGGCTGAAGAAACGCCTAATTCGTGGTATGTGAACCAATATGATAATCTGGCCAATACCCAGGCCCATTACGAAACCACAGGCCCTGAGATTTGGAGACAAACCGATGGAAAGGTCACCCATTTTGTGGTTGGGGTAGGAACCGGAGGAACAATTTCGGGAGTAGGGAAATATCTGAAAGAACAAAACCCCAATATCAAAGTTTGGGGAATCGATACTTATGGTTCGGTATTTAAGAAATACCACGAAACCGGGATCTTTGATAAAAATGAGATCTATCCTTACGTAACCGAAGGAATTGGAGAAGATATTCTGCCTAAGAATGTAGATTTTAGCGTAATAGACGGATTTACCAAAGTGACCGATAAAGATGCGGCCATATATACCAGGAAGCTGGCCAAAGAAGAAGGTTTCTTCCTCGGGAATTCGGCCGGAGCAGCGGCAAAGGGACTGCTTCAGTTAAAAGAGCATTTTACCAAAGACGATGTGGTGGTAGTTTTATTTCACGATCATGGCAGCAGGTATGTTGGAAAAATGTACAATGATGAGTGGATGAAAAAGATGGGATATCTGGAATAAACTGTTTGTGGTCCTATATTTTAATTTTCCTCCCATCCCCAGGGTGCTCCTGGGTTTCCCACCGGTTGGCTTAAATCGAATTCAACAGAGAAATCGGTATCAGAGCCTATACGTTTTAAATTATAGGTAAAATTGTCTTCATCGAGACCAATAAACCAAACATTGGTAGCTGCTGCCGGAAGTAATTCGGCTGTTTCCATGTCGGCAGGAAAAACTTGTAGATCGGCAAGTCCTGTATTTGTTGCTTGTCCGCCATACTGTGTGATCCTGTCTTCTGAACCATCGCGGTGACGGTGGTCGTGTTTTAATTTTATCTTGTTGTCCTTAAAGGTAAGCACCCAGGTACGTGATTTATCGTCTCCTACAAAGAAGGGAATTTTAATACTGTTTTCATCGCAGGACCTCACGTGCATGATAAGCTTCTTACCTGCGAAATCCTCTCCGGGATTCTCACTGGTTATTGTGCCCTCATAAGCTTCCCCGCAGTGACCTTGTAGCTGTGTCCAGAATTTTTCTGCCGGACTTTGCTGAGCATAAAAAAAGGAAAAGCTTAAAAATAAAATTAAGGAAAAGTAGATCTTTTGCATACTTAAAAGTTTTGGGTTATTGCAAAATACAGTATTTTCAGGCTTAAAATAAATTTGGATGAAAAAAATATTACTAATTCTGATAGTCGCTGCCTTCGTCATCAGCTGCGGAAGTCTCGTTGAAACAGTGCAGGAAGATGTAGATCGTGAGTATGAGATGAATTACAGTTATTTAGCCCTGGGAGATTCTTATACCATAGGTGAAGGTGTAGCTGAAGATGAGCGCTGGCCAGTCCAACTGGTAACTAATTTACGCGACAGGGGATATAAAGTTGCGCCTCCAAAAATTATCGCCCAAACGGGCTGGACCAGCCGAAATCTTTTTAAGGCGATGGAAAAGGAGTTGAATTATACCCGCAAGTTCGATCTGGTTTCAATTCTCATAGGAGTGAATGATCAATACCAGGGGAAAACCATAAGAGAATATGAAGAAGATCTAAGAGAAGTGTTTAGAATGGCGCTTAATTATTCAAAAACACGTGAGCGGGGAGTCTTCGCTTTAAGTATTCCAGACTATGGAGTAACTCCTTTTGCCGGGGAGAACTCTGAAGAGATCTCGGCTGAAATCGCTGAATTCAACGCGGTTTTCAGAAGGCTTGCCGAAGAATATGACGTTGACTTTTATAACATCACTCCCATTTCCCGGGAAGCCGCCCGCGATCCCGGGCTGCTTGTAGAGGATGAGCTTCATCCCAGTGGTACGATGTACCGCTATTGGGTTGAAGAGATTATAGATGAAATCACCCAAAAACTGCCAAACTAAGGCGGGGATTTTTAAAGAGGTAGGGAGTTTTCTAAATTTAATAAATGCAAGAAGATTTTCTACATTATCTCTGGAAACATAAAAAATTTGATTTTACCCGGGCCCGCACCTCAGATGGTCAACCTATTGTACTGGTAGATCCGGGGATGCATAATTATAATTCTGGTCCTGATTTTTTTAATGCGAGAATACGCATTGGGAATCAGCTTTGGGCAGGAAATGTGGAAATTCATTTGAGAGCTTCAGACTGGTATTTTCACCGGCATGAGACCGATAGCAATTATGACAATGTAATACTTCACGTTGTCTGGGAAGATAATATTGAGGTATACCGGAAGAATAATTCTATAATCCCAAGCCTGGCTTTAAGCGGGTTGGTTGACAGAGCTCTGGTAAACAAATATCGGGACCTGGTAACGACCCGGGAGAAATGGATCAATTGCGAAAAAAACTTTCCTGAGATAGATGAATTTAAATTGCGGCATTGGCTCGAACGGGTTTATTCTGAGAGACTGGAAAATAAATCGGAGTTGATTCTGGAAATGCTAAAGGCTTCTGAAAATAATTGGGAAGCGGTTTTGTTTAGGCTCCTTTCCAAAAACTTCGGGTTGAATGTAAACGGAGACGCTTTCCTGAGCTTTGCCCAGAGTTTTGATTTTACCCTGGTTCAAAAATGTGCTTTAGAGAGGTTAAATCTGGAGGCTTTGTTTTTTGGACAGGCCGGTTTTCTTGAGGAGGATTTTTCAGAAACTTATTTCGAAAATCTTAAAAGGGAATATGAGTTCCTGCGGCATAAATATCAACTTAAAAATGAACAGGTTATCCATCCTAAATTCTTTAGGTTGAGACCCGATAATTTTTCAAATATCCGGCTCTCCCAGCTGGCTTCGCTGTATCACCGGCATAAGAATCTTTTTTCTGAACTTATCAGGGCGAAGGAGCTCAATTCTATTTTTGAGATTTTTAAGGTAGAAACTTCAGAATTCTGGCAGACCCATTATAGTTTTGATAAATCCCATAAAAAACGAGCCAAAAGGATTACAAATAGTTTTGTAGACCTTGTTGTGATCAATACTGTTGTGCCCCTTAAATTTTGCTATGCTCGTGAAACAGGTGAGGAACCGAAAGAAGATATACTGAAAATATTAACCGAAATAAAAGCCGAAAGCAACAGTGTCATCGATAAATTTAATTTTTTGAGACCCGGCACCGCGAGAAATGCTCTGGATTCCCAAGCAGTTCTTCAGCTAAAAAACAACTATTGCGATTTGAATAAATGTTTGAATTGCGAAATTGGAGCAGGCTTATTACAGGCTGTAAATTAATTGGGAAAGTTTATCTTTGCATTATGCTTACCCTGATTCACAACATAAGATATTTTTTTGAAAGACGTGGTTTCTATGTTTCTTCCCGCCTGGCCGATAAAATCGGGATGCGGGCAAAGAGTGTGCGACTATTCTTTATCTATGCGTCTTTTTTCACCATGGGAATTGGTTTTGTGGTTTATTTGACCCTGGCATTTTGGCTAAAACTCAAAGACCTGGTTTATACAAAACGCTCTTCTGTTTTCGACCTATAAATTGGTTTTGAAACTGGGAGAATATTCATTTTTAACAATTCCTTTAGAATTTAACTCCTAAAAATTTGAAAAAGGCTATTTTTTTAGCATCTTGCTTCGCTGAAAAATAAGATGCTTAATTAACTAATAATCTATATGGGAAAGTATATACTTTCATTGTTCTTTTTATTTTCAATTGTAGAAGTAAACGCTCAGGAACTTGAAGTTGAGGCCAAATTAGGGAATCCTTCAAACGTAATTAATAATGGTTTTATAGATCTGGATGTAAGCGGGGGAGTTCCTCCCTATACCTATAAATGGTCTCATCAGGAAACCGGTTTAAATTCAGAGCGTGCTGAAGGCCTAACCGAAGGAATTTCTTATAACATTATAATCACCGATAGTGAAGGCACCTCTACCACCCGGTCCTACAAGGTGGAGGCCGAAGCAATTACCGAACACTTCAATGGTACCTTCGTTCCTATAGTAGAAAGTATGACAGCCATTCTCTTCTGGGATCCATTTTCTGCAATTGGGGTATATGATCCAATAGCTTATGCCGATATAAAAAATGTGCCTACTCCGGGCTGGGAAGCCGGGATTGAAGAGCGTTTTGTTCTTAAGGAATGGAGGGTTGCAGAAGGAGAACACGTGGAAGAAGGCGATCTTATCGCAATTATAGCTTCAGAAAAGGGCCCCGATATAAATGCTTACGCTAATGCGACCGGTCAACTTCAGTACAAAGTACAGGAGGGCGGGGTTATTTATGATTATGAGAATACTCAAGATGTTATCCAGGCCGGGGCGCATTTTCTTGCCAGTATAGAATATGACGAACCGGAAATGTTGACTCACCCTAACGGGGATCCTCAAACCCACAATATTCCCTTTATCGTAATCTGGCTGATCTTTGGTGCAGCCTTTTTTACAGTTAGAATGGGCTTTATTAATTTTAGAGGATTCAGGCATGCGTTAGACCTGGCCAAAGGGAAATATGACGATCCTAATGCTCCTGGAAGTATTACTCACTTTCAAGCTCTTACAACTGCTGTTTCGGCAACCGTTGGTTTAGGGAATATTGCCGGAGTAGCCGTGGCAGTTTCCCTGGGAGGGGCAGGAGCCACCTTCTGGATGATCGTTGCCGGTATTTTAGGAATGTCTTCCAAATTTGTGGAATGTACTTTAGGGGTAAAATACAGATTTATTAACTCCGAAGGCCGAATCTTCGGAGGTCCGATGAATTACCTGCGCTACGGACTTGAAAAAAGAAATATGCGCGGACTCGGGAAATTTCTGGCAGCATTTTTCGCTATTCTTGGGATAGGAGCTTCTTTTGGAGGAGGGAATATGTTCCAGGCGAACCAGTCTTTTGAGATTCTCTCAGGACAATTCCCAATGTTAGTTGGAAATGGATTCTGGTTCGGGTTAGTGATCGCTGTACTTGTTGGTATTGTAATTATTGGAGGTATACAGAGTATTGCTAAAGTAACCGGGAAAGTAGTTCCTTTTATGGCAGGTGTATATATTTTGGGAGCACTTACAGTTATCATTATAAACTATGAAAATATAGGACCTGCTTTTGCAGCAATTTATAATGGAGCGTTTAATCCAACAGCATTAAAAGGGGGGATTATAGGAGTACTGGTAGTAGGATTCCAGAGGGCTGCTTTCTCTAACGAAGCCGGAGTAGGATCTGCTGCGATCGCTCACTCTGCTGCAAAAACAAATCATCCGCCTTCTGAAGGTTTTGTGGCTTTGCTTGAGCCCTTTATAGATACCGTTGTGGTATGTACCTTAACTGCTTTGGTTCTTATCTTTACCGGAATGCACGAGATAGAAGGTGTAGGAGGAGTACAATTAACCTCTGATGCTTTTGCCAGTGTTATTTCCTGGTTCCCTTATGTACTTGCTTTGGCGGTATTCCTTTTTGCTTTTTCAACAATGATCTCCTGGTCATACTACGGAATGCGTTCCTGGACTTACCTTTTTGGAAAAAGCAAAAAAACTGAACTGGTATATAAAGTACTTTTCCTGGTATTTGTAGTGGTGGGAGCATCCATTAGTTTAGGTGCTGTTCTTGACTTCTCAGATATGATGATACTTGCGATGTCTTTTCCTAATATTATCGGGCTTTATATAATGTCTGGTGAGGTGCGGGAAGATCTTAGAGAATATTTCCGTAAATTAAAGGCCGGCGAGCTGTTTAAAAAACAGCAGGAGGCCAAAGCGAGCTAACTTAATTTACAATGAAAGGTTTAAGATCCCATTTTGTTTTTTCGAGAAATCAACAAAATGGGGTCTTTCTTTTGGTATTAATTGTTTTAGTGCTGCAGGGAGTTTATTATTTTATGGATTCCAATGCCGGGAATGCTATTTCTGCAGAAGATGAGGAAATAGAAAGATTTCAGAAGCAAATAGACTCTATTAGAACCGCAAAAGCAGCTGCTGATACCCTGAAGATATTTCCTTTTAACCCTAATTATATAACGGATTACCGTGGCTACATTCTCGGTATGAACCTGGAAGAAATAGATCGGCTTCATAAATACCGGGCCGGGGATAAGTGGGTAAACTCGGCATGAGAATTTCAGAAAGTAACAGGAGTTTCTGATTCTTTGCTCCAAATTATTTCCCCTTATTTTAAATTTCCGGAATGGGTAACTAATCCCAGACGAACCCAGTACCAAAAATCAAGTGTGGTTAACCGAAGTTTTTCTGAGAAAACTGACTTGAATAAAGCCACTGCAGAAGAGCTTCAGGAAATAAACGGCATCGGGGAAGTGCTTTCCAGGAGAATCATAACTTATCGCAATAAGATTGGTGGTTTTGTAAACGACATTCAGCTAAAGGATATTTACGGGCTGAATTACGAAACCCGTGAAAAACTAAATGCGCAGTTCACTGTAAAAAGCAAACCACCAGTAGAAATCATAGACATTAATGAAGCCGGTTTGCTGGAGTTAAGTGAAGTGCCATATATTGGCTATGAGCTGGCAAGGGAAATTATTGACTACAGATTGTTACACGAGAAAATTAATAATTTTGAGGAATTATCAAAATTAGAGCGATTTCCGGGGGATAAGATTGATAGGATTCAATTATATTTGAGCCTTGATTAAGATTTCTGAATTATCTTTCTAAACGGGATTTACCTGAATTTTTTATTTCGGAATCTTGAAAAATCATTTTATTTTTAACAAGTTAAAATTTAAAGGGTAAACTTCAGCTAACCCTAAAACCTATTATTAGCGCATGAACAGTATGTATTTTACAGAAGAACACGAACTATTCAGAAAGAGTTTTAAGGATTTCCTTCATAAGGAGGTTGTGCCTTATATAGATAAATGGGAGAAAACCGGAGAGATCGAGCGTTTCATCTGGAAGAAATTCGGGGAAATGGGATATTTCGGCCTAAATCAACCTGAAGAATACGGCGGAATGGGTCTGGACCTTTTTTATACGGTAATCTTTCTGGAAGAATTGCAAAAGATCAACTCCGGCGGATTTGCTGCAGCTATGTGGGCGCATGCATACCTGGCGATGACTCATGTGAAGACAGAAGGTAGCGAAGAGATTAAGCAGAAATACCTGACTCCAAGTATAGACGGCGAGAAAATAGGATGCTTATGTATTACTGAGCCCTTTGGAGGTTCCGATGTTGCAGGAATGCGAAGTACTGCCGTTAAAAAAGGAGACAAATATATCCTGAATGGATCTAAGACCTTTATCACTAACGGTGTGTATTCAGATTACCTGGTAGTAGCCGCTAAAACCGACCCCGGGAAGGGGGGTAAGGGGATGAGCATTTTTATGGTAGATCGCGATACTCCCGGAATTTCTTCCTCTAAACTCGATAAACTGGGCTGGAGAGCTTCAGATACTGCTGAAATAGCTTTTGACAATGTAGAGATCCCGGCCGATCATTTGATGGGCGAAGAGAATAAAGGCTTTTCATATATTATGGAGCATTTTGCAATGGAACGATTGATTATGGGGATAAACGCCCATGCGCGCGCCGCATATGCCCTGGATTATACCCTGGAATATATGGCCGAAAGGGAAGCCTTCGGAAAGACTATTAATAAGTTTCAGGCATTAAGGCACAAAATTGCCGATATGGCGAGTGAAGTTGAAATGTGTCGGGAATTTAATTATTCGGTTACCAAAAGAATGCAGGCCGGGGAATATGTGGTGAAAGAAGCCAGTATGTCTAAGCTGCTTTCTACTAAAATTGCCGACCAGGTAATCTATGATTGTTTACAGATGTTGGGCGGTTATGGTTATATGGAAGATTACCCGCTTGCAAGAATGTTGCGCGATAGCCGTTTAGGGCCTATTGGAGGAGGAACCTCAGAGATTTTGAGAGAGATAATAGCCAAGATGATCATCGATAAAAAGGAATATAAACCCGCGGCAAAATAAATTTTATGCCCCGCAGGAAATAATCTGAATAATAATTGTGGGTTTGTATAATTGAATTATATTTGCAGCCTAATTTTTAATGAAAGGAGGTGACACTATGTTAATAATACCAGTAAAAGACGGAGAAAATATTGATAGAGCGCTGAAGCGTTTTAAGAGAAAATTCGATAAAACGGGCACGATGCGTCAGTTGAGAAGTCGTCAACATTTCACAAAGCCGTCAGTAGAACGTAGGGCTCAAATCCAAAAAGCAGAATACATTCAGCATTTAAGAGATCAAGAAGACATCTAGAGCTTTTTAATCATTTCCGTGAAGGCGGAAATCTTATTGCAGAAAGTTTCTCTTACAGAGATTTAAAATTAAATCCAGGATAGCCTTGCTTCTTGGTATTGCAATATAACTGTTGGTAAACTAAAGTTTCATAACTTTGTTTTCCAACAGTTTTTTTATGCCCTTTTCCCAGTTTCTGGATTATTTGCATTTAGAGAAGAATTACTCTGCGCATACCCTTACCGCCTACAAGGCTGATCTTTCTGCGTTTCAGAATTTTTTAAAAGAGGAATTTGATTCTGAAGATCTGACTGAAGTAAACTATCCACAAATAAGAACCTGGATCGTGAGTCTGGTGGAAAGTGGGATCTCTAACAGGAGTGTTAACCGGAAAGTATCATCTTTAAAAGCATACTATCGGTTTCTGCAAAAAACCGGGCACATGGAGATTTCTCCCCTTGCTAAACACAGGGCCCTAAAAACTCCTGTGAAAGTACAGGTGCCATTTTCAGAAAAAGAAGTAAAGCAGGTGCTTGATTCCTTCGAAACTGATACTTTCGTGGGAATTAGAGACAAGCTCATTGTTGAATTGTTTTATACCACGGGGCTTCGTCGAATTGAGCTTATCAATATTAAAGCTGGAGAAATCGATGAAGAAAATCAGGTAATAAAGGTTTTAGGTAAGCGAAATAAGGAAAGATATATTCCTTTACTGGCGTCGGTTTGTGAATCGGTTAAGGCTTATCGAAGCGCCAGAAAGGCTTTGGAAGTGAGTCTGAATGGAAACCATTTTTTTATTTCTGAATCCGGCGTTAAATTATCTGAAAGTTTTGTTTATAGGATTATTAATAATTACTTTAGTAAGGTGTCGGGGAAGCTAAAAACGAGTCCGCATATTCTAAGGCATAGCTTCGCGACACACTTATTGAACCAGGGAGCCAATCTCAATGCTGTAAAAGAGTTGCTGGGCCATTCGAGTCTTGCTTCAACTCAGGTATACACTCACAACAGCATTGCTGAATTAAGCAAAGTTCATAAAATGGCGCATCCCCGGAACAAGAAAGACTAATTCAATTATTGTTTAATTAAACTCTTCAACATTATGAAAGTGAACGTGCAGTCTGTAAATTTCAATGCTGACCAGAAACTCATTGATTTTATTCAAAGGAAATTAGATAAACTAGACAACTATTTTGATAAGATAATTTATGCTGATGTATTTCTGAAAACAGAGAACTCCAGTGATAAAACTAACAAAACCACAGAAATTTTGCTCAGTATTCCCGGGGGAGAGTTAATAGTCAAAAAGACCTGTAAAAAATTTGAAGAATGCGTAGATGAATGTGTTGGGTCCCTACAAAGGCAATTAATTAAACGCAAAGAAAAAATGAATGCTCACGTTTAGATGATTTTTTTTCACAGATTTGTTTTGTGAAAGGAATAATTTATTTACATTTGCAGTCCGTTAGAAATAGCGGACTTTTTTATGTTAAAAAGTAGGCTTAGAGGCCGATGTAGCTCAGCTGGCTAGAGCAGCTGATTTGTAATCAGCAGGTCGTGGGTTCGAGTCCCTCCATCGGCTCTTGAAATTTTGAAAAGGAAAGAAAGTCGTTTTGTGTATAAAATATTTCAGAGATTAAAATTCTGAAGTTGAGGCGGCTAAAAATTGTTCTTAAGATTTTTGAAAAAATGCTTTGGATGCTGCTGTAAAATTCATTTAATTTGCAGCCGTTTTAAAAAACATCATAAAGCTTAACCGGTAGTGGTTATGGTTCTATGAAATAGTGGAAAATTTGTTTTGGGGAGATACTCAAGCGGCCAACGAGGGCAGACTGTAAATCTGCTGTTTTTAACTTCGCAGGTTCGAATCCTGCTCTCCCCACTTTTTGATTCAAGGTTCAAAATTCTGGGTTCAAAGTTAATCTTGAATTTTAAATTTTGAATGTAATGCGGGAGTAGCTCAGTTGGTAGAGCGTCAGCCTTCCAAGCTGAATGTCGCCGGTTCGAACCCGGTCTCCCGCTCAAGAGAAGGTCGTCACGCCTGAGGCGTGACCTCCCGCTCTAAGTCTTTCTGAGGAAGATAATATTTGATTATAAATGGATTGAATGTTGTTGGGGTTAGAAAGCAGGGTGAGAAGCCTGTCCTGAGTGAGCTTGAAGAGCGAATCGAAGGGAACCCGGTCTTCCGCTCTGATTTTTTGGTAGATAAGGTGTTTAATTAGCCTTTGAGTCAGAATAGGAATAAGCAATTCTAAGACCCGTAAGCCTGAAGCTGGCTTATGGTATTTTTTGTTTTCCGAAAAAAAACATAGGGGGTTATGCTTCCTTAAAAGCCGACGTAGCTCAGGGGTAGAGCGTTTCCTTGGTAAGGAAGAGGTCACGAGTTCAATTCTCGTCGTTGGCTCTAGATTTTGTATAAAATTGAACACTAATATATAACTAAGATTAAATAAGTATTAATTATGGCAAAGGAAACTTACGATCGGTCCAAGCCGCACCTTAATATAGGTACTATTGGACACGTAGATCACGGAAAAACGACTTTAACTGCTGCTATTACTAAGGTAATGGCTGATGCTGGTTATTCAGAAGCGAGTGCTTTTGATCAAATCGATAATGCACCTGAAGAAAAAGAAAGAGGTATTACAATTAACTCTTCACACGTAGAGTATTCAACTGCAAGTCGTCACTATGCTCACGTTGACTGTCCTGGTCACGCCGATTATGTAAAGAACATGGTTACAGGTGCTGCTCAAATGGATGGTGCTATTCTTGTTGTAGCTGCGACTGATGGACCTATGCCACAAACTCGTGAGCACATCCTTCTTGGACGCCAGGTTGGTATCCCTAGAATCGTTGTGTTCTTGAATAAAGTAGACCTTGTTGATGATGAGGAGCTTTTAGAGCTAGTTGAAATGGAAGTAAGAGATCTTCTTTCTTTCTATGAGTATGATGGTGATAATGGTCCTGTAATTTCAGGTTCTGCACTTGGAGCTCTTGAAGGTGATGAGAAATGGGGTAAAACCGTTCTTGATCTTATGGAAGCTGTAGATAGCTGGATTGAACTTCCGGAACGTGATGTAGATAAGCCTTTCTTAATGCCAATCGAGGATGTATTCTCTATTACTGGTCGTGGTACCGTTGCAACTGGTCGTATTGAGACTGGTGTTGCAAACACCGGAGATCCTGTAGAGATTATTGGTATGGGTGCTGGAAAACTTACTTCTACTATTACAGGAGTTGAGATGTTCCGTAAGATTCTTGATAGAGGTGAAGCTGGAGATAACGTTGGTATCCTACTTAGAGGTATTGAAAAGTCTCAAATTTCAAGAGGTATGGTAATTACCAAGCCAGGATCTGTAACTCCACATGCCAAATTTAAAGCTGAGGTTTATATCCTTAAAAAAGAAGAAGGTGGACGTCACACTCCATTCCATAACAACTACCGTCCTCAGTTTTACGTGCGTACAACTGACGTAACAGGAACAATTAACCTTCCTGATGGTGTTGAGATGGTAATGCCAGGTGATAACCTTACTATTACTGTAGAACTTATTCAGGCTATTGCTATGAATGTTGGGCTACGTTTCGCTATCCGTGAGGGTGGTAGAACAGTAGGTGCTGGTCAGGTTACTGAGATTCTAGACTAATTAGAGTTCTTATATAAAAAGGTGTCCTGGTTAACAGCCGGGATACCTTCACTTATATTTACGGGTTTAGCTCAGTTGGTAGAGCACTGGTCTCCAAAACCAGGTGTCGGGAGTTCGAGCCTCTCAACCCGTGCAGAAAAAAAGAAGCGAGAAGCCTGTCCTAAGGGAAACTGAAGGAAGTCTCTCAATCCGTTCAAATACTTTGAAAGAAATGGCAGGAATTGTTAATTATATATCCGAATCTTACAACGAGTTAAAGAACCATGTTACCTGGACAAGCTGGCCAGAAGCTCAAAGGCTTACCATTCTTGTAGCGGTATTTTCTATAATCTTTTCACTGGCAATATGGGGTGTAGACACCGTATTTAGTGGGATTATTGAAGAATACTTCAAGTGGATTAAATCTTAAAAAAAGCAGGAAATGGCAGATGTTAAGGATAAAAACTGGTATGTAGTCCGGGCTGTAAGTGGTCAGGAGAATAAAGTTAAGGAATATATTGAGCGGGAGATCGCTCATAATAATCTTGAAGATTATATTGACCAGGTTTTGGTTCCTACCGAAAAGGTAATCCAGATAAGAAACGGAAAAAAAGTTAATAAGGAACGAGTTTATTTTCCTGGATACGTAATGGTGCAAGCCAATCTTGGAGGAGAAATCCCTCATATTATTAAATCTATCAATGGAGTAATTGGCTTTTTGGGTGAAACCAAAGGCGGTGATCCGGTACCTCTGAGAAAGTCTGAAGTAAACAGAATGTTAGGTAAGGTAGATGAACTTTCGGTTAAGGCCGATAATGTTGCAATACCTTTTACCATTGGAGAAACCATTAAAGTTATCGATGGTCCTTTTAACGGGTTTAACGGTACTGTAGAAAAGATTAATGAAGAAAAGCGTAAGCTTGAAGTAATGGTGAAGATCTTCGGAAGAAAAACACCATTGGAATTGAGCTATATGCAAGTAGAAAAAGTATAAAGATTATATTGTTACATAGTTTTTTCGATAGTTTTTTAAAGCTTCCACTATAACAAACTATCACCTAAAAATTGAAAAAATGGCAAAAGAAGTAAGTAAAGTTGTAAAACTACAAGTTCGCGGGGGTGCTGCTAACCCATCACCACCAGTTGGACCTGCTTTAGGTGCTGCCGGGGTAAACATCATGGAATTCTGTAAGCAATTCAATGGTAGAACCCAGGATAAACAAGGTAAGGTATTGCCGGTTGCGATTAATGTTTATTCAGATAAGTCTTTTGACTTTGTGATTAAAACACCTCCAGCTGCAGTACAGTTATTGGAAGCATCTAAAACGAAAAAAGGTTCAGGGGAACCTAACCGAAAAAAAGTAGCAAGTGTTTCTTGGGATCAGGTTAAAGCTATTGCAGAAGACAAAATGCAGGATTTAAATGCCTTCACTATAGAATCTGCTATGAAGATGGTTGCCGGAACAGCTCGTTCAATGGGAATAACTGTAAAAGGTAACGCACCGTTTTAATCCAAAAAGAAATTAAGAAATGGCAAAATTGACTAAAAAGCAAAAAGAAGCCCAATCTAAAATCGAAAGCGGTAAAACGTATTCGGTAGCAGAAGCTTCAGCTTTAATAAAGGACGTTTCCAATGAAAACTTTGACGCTTCTGTGGATTTAGCGATTCGTTTGAACGTAGATCCCAGAAAAGCCAACCAAATGGTAAGAGGTGTAGTAACCCTTCCACACGGTACTGGTAAAGATGTTAAGGTTTTGGCTCTGGTAACTCCTGATAAGGAAGAAGAAGCAAAACAAGCAGGCGCCGATTATGTTGGATTAGATGAATATCTGGACAAGATAAAAGGAGGCTGGACTGATGTTGATGTAATTATCACTATGCCTAGTGTAATGGGTAAATTAGGACCTCTTGGTCGTGTTTTAGGACCACGTGGGTTGATGCCTAACCCTAAGACCGGTACCGTAACTATGGATGTTGCAAAAGCAGTATCTGATGTTAAGGCTGGTAAGATCGACTTTAAAGTTGATAAAACCGGAATTGTACACGCAGGTATTGGGAAAGCATCTTTTGAGGCTGATAAACTAGCCGGAAACGCGAGAGAATTATTAACTACTTTGGTAAAATTGAAACCTCAGGCATCAAAGGGAGTATACATTAAAAGTATACACATCTCTTCTACTATGAGCCCAAGTGTGGAGATTGATACTAAAAGGTTCACTGAGCAATAATTAGATAGTTATGACAAGAGAAGAAAAATCAATAGTAATTGAAGATTTAACTGCCCAGTTAACTGATAATTCAATCATTTATTTAGCTGATATTTCCGGACTTAATGCCGGAGCGACCACAAATTTACGTAGAGCTTGTTTCAAGGCTAACGTACAACTGGCGGTAGTTAAGAATACCTTGCTTGCCAAAGCGATGGAAGGATCTGATAAAGATTTCGGTGATCTTCCTGGAGTTTTGAAAGGCAACACCTCAATAATGATTTCTGAAACCGGTAACGCACCGGCCAAAGTAATCAAAGAATTCAGAAAAAAATCTGAAAAACCTCTTTTAAAGGGAGCTTTTGTAGAAGAAGCTGTTTATGTTGGCGATGAGTATCTTGATACCCTGGTTAACATCAAGTCTAAGGAAGAAGTTATTGGAGATATTATCGGATTGCTACAATCACCTGCTAAGAATGTTATTTCAGCACTTCAATCAGGTGGCGGTAAACTAGCCGGAATTCTTAAGACCCTTTCAGAAAAGGAAGGATAGTATAGTACGCACTTTTTAACAATTATATATTTAAAGAACATTTTAAAACGATAGAAAATGGCAGATTTAAAAGATTTCGCAGAACAATTGGTTAACTTAACCGTTAAAGAAGTAAACGAGTTAGCTGATATTTTAAAAGAAGAATATGGTATAGAGCCTGCAGCTGCTGCTGTAGCTGTTGCTGGTGGTGGTGCTGCCGGAGAAGGTGAAGAAGTTGAAGAGCAAACAGAATTCGACGTAATTCTTAATGCTCCAGGTGGATCTAAACTTGCAGTAGTTAAATTGGTAAAAGAACTTACCGGTCTTGGTCTTAAAGACGCTAAAGCATTAGTAGATGGCGCGCCTGCTCCAGTAAAAGAAGGAGTAACAAAAGATGAAGCCGAAGCACTTAAAGCACAGTTAGAAGAAGCAGGAGCCGAGGTTGAGCTTAAATAAGCTTGCCGAAGCAATATTATTTAGGTTTAGACCTCAGGATTCGCTCCTGAAGGTCTAAACCCTTTTGCGTATATAGAGCTAAAGCTTTATAACGCGCAGTTTTTTTATATAATTTATAATCCGTCCATTGATGTTAGCAAAGCAAACTGAAAGAGTGAGTTTCTCTTCTGTAAAGAACAGGCCTGATTACCCTGACTTTCTGGATATCCAGATCAAGTCATTTCAGGATTTCTTTCAATTAGAAACCAAATCAGAGGAGCGGGGAAACGAAGGCCTTTATAACACCTTCCTTGAAAACTTCCCTATTACGGACACCCGTAATCAATTTGTACTAGAATTTTTAGATTATTTTGTGGACCCGCCAAGATATTCCATCCAGGAATGTATTGAACGTGGCCTCACTTACAGTGTACCACTTAAAGCAAGATTAAAGCTTTATTGTACCGACCCTGAACATGAAGATTTTGAAACTATCGTACAGGACGTTTATTTGGGAACCATCCCTTATATGACCCCTAGCGGTACTTTTTGCATCAACGGCGCAGAGCGTGTGGTAGTATCTCAATTGCACCGTTCTCCCGGGGTTTTCTTTGGACAGTCTTTCCATGCGAATGGAACCAAACTTTATTCTGCCCGTGTAATTCCTTTTAAAGGTAGTTGGATAGAATTCGCTACCGATATTAATAGCGTTATGTACGCTTATATCGATAGAAAGAAAAAATTACCTGTTACCACCCTTTTCCGTGCTATCGGATTTGAGCGTGATAAAGATATCCTTGAGATCTTTGACCTTGCAGAAGAGGTAAAAGTTTCTAAGACAGGACTTAAAAAAGTATTAGGCCGTAAACTGGCCGCTCGTGTGTTGAACACCTGGTATGAGGATTTCGTAGATGAAGATACCGGAGAGGTGGTTTCAATAGAACGTAATGAGATCGTATTAGACCGAGATACCGAACTTGAAAAAGAGCATATCGAGGAAATCCTTGAAACCGGAACCAAGACCATTCTTCTTCATAAAGAAGATAACTCCACCGGAGATTATGCTATTATTCATAACACCCTTCAAAAGGATCCCACCAACTCTGAAAAAGAAGCGGTAGAGCATATTTACCGTCAATTACGTAATGCCGAGCCACCAGATGAAGAAACTGCACGTGGTATTATTGACAAACTATTCTTCTCAGATCAGCGATACAGCCTTGGAGAAGTTGGGCGTTACAGAATGAACAAAAAACTTGGTCTTGATGTTTCTATGGATAAGCAGGTGCTTACCAAAGTAGATATCATTACCATTGTAAAATATCTTATCGAGTTAATTAACTCGAAAGCTGAGATCGATGATATTGACCACCTTTCCAACCGTCGTGTTAGAACTGTTGGTGAGCAATTGTCTCAGCAGTTTGGAGTGGGACTTGCCCGTATGGCTCGTACCATTCGTGAGCGTATGAACGTTCGTGACAATGAGGTTTTTACCCCAATCGATTTGATCAACGCGAAGACCCTATCTTCTGTGATCAACTCTTTCTTTGGTACCAACCAGTTGTCTCAGTTTATGGACCAAACCAACCCGCTTGCTGAGATCACTCACAAGCGTCGTCTTTCAGCTCTTGGGCCAGGTGGTCTTTCCAGAGAGAGAGCAGGTTTTGAGGTTCGTGATGTTCACTATACCCACTACGGAAGACTTTGTCCCATTGAAACACCAGAAGGGCCTAACATCGGTCTGATTTCTTCGCTTTCAGTATATGCCAAGGTTAACGGAATGGGATTCATTGAAACTCCCTATCGTAAAGTTAGCGAAGGAAAACTGAACCTTTCAGAAGAACCCATTTATCTAAGCGCAGAGGAAGAGGAAGATAAGAAAATCGCTCAGGCTAATATTCCTCTTACAGAAGATGGAACGATTGATACAGACAGAGTTATTGCCCGTATGGAAGGTGACTTCCCGGTAGTAGATCCAAAAGAGATTCATTATACCGATGTTGCTCCAAACCAGATCTCTTCGATTTCGGCTTCGCTAATCCCGTTCCTGGAACATGATGATGCCAACCGTGCCTTGATGGGATCTAACATGATGCGCCAGGCATTACCATTGTTAAGAGCCGACTCCCCAATTGTAGGGACCGGACTAGAGCGCCAGGTAGCTACAGACTCCCGTGTATTGATAAATGCTGAAGGAGAAGGAGAAGTAGAATATGTAGACGCGAAGAAAATCATTATCAAGTACGACAGGACCGAAGAGGAACGAATGGTAAGCTTTGATAGTGATTCAAAATCTTACAATCTTATTAAATTCCGTAAAACCAATCAGGGCTCTTCCATCAACCTTAAACCTATTGTTAGTGTTGGAGACAGAGTAACCAAAGGACAGGTTTTATGTCAGGGATATGCTACTGAAGCGGGGGAACTTGCTCTTGGTAGAAACATGAAGGTTGCCTTTATGCCCTGGAAAGGATATAACTTTGAGGATGCGATTGTAATTTCTGAAAAGGTGGTTAGGGAAGATATTTTCACCTCTATCCACATCGATGAATATTCCCTGGAAGTTCGGGATACCAAATTAGGTAACGAAGAATTGACAAATGATATTCCTAATGTTTCAGAAGAAGCAACCAAAGATCTTGACGAGAATGGAATGATTAGAATTGGTGCCGAAGTTAAACCCGGCGATATTCTTATCGGTAAAATTACTCCTAAAGGTGAAAGCGATCCAACTCCTGAAGAGAAATTGCTTAGAGCTATTTTTGGAGATAAAGCCGGAGATGTAAAAGATGCTTCTCTAAAAGCTTCCCCATCGCTTAACGGGGTTGTGATTGAGAAAAAACTTTTTGCCCGAGCAATTAAAGACAAGCGTAAGCGTGCTCAGGATAAAGAAGATGTATCAGCGCTTGAGAAGAAGTACGATGCTAAATTCGCCAATCTAAAAGCAGAGCTTATAGACAAGTTGTTCGCTATTATTGGCGGAAAAACGGCTCAGGGTGTCCAAAACGATTTAGGAGAAGAAGTATTGCCAAAAGGGAAGAAATATACCCTTAAAATGCTTAATGCTGTAGACGATTATACCCACCTTACTCACGGTACCTGGACTACAGACGACCACCTTAATGCATTGGTGGCCGATCTTATCCATAACTACAAGATCAAAGAAAACGATCTTCAGGGTAACCTGAGAAGAGAGAAGTTTACCATCTCTGTTGGAGATGAGCTTCCTTCAGGAATCCTTAAGCTTGCTAAGGTTTATATCGCTAAGAAACGTAAACTAAAAGTAGGTGATAAAATGGCAGGACGTCACGGTAACAAAGGTATTGTTGCAAGAATCGTTCGCCAGGAAGATATGCCATTCCTTGATGATGGAACTCCTGTGGATATCGTGTTGAACCCTCTTGGGGTACCATCGCGTATGAACATCGGGCAGATCTATGAAACGGTACTTGGATGGGCAGGACAAAAGCTTGGTAAGAAATATGCAACTCCAATTTTTGATGGGGCGACCATTGACCAGATCAATGAGCTTACCGATGAAGCAGGAATTCCACGCTTTGGTCATACTTATCTATATGATGGTGGGACCGGAGACCGATTTGATCAGCCTGCAACTGTTGGTGTGATCTATATGCTGAAACTAGGGCATATGATCGAAGATAAGATGCACGCACGTTCTATCGGACCGTATTCACTTATTACTCAACAACCTCTTGGTGGTAAAGCACAGTTTGGTGGCCAGCGTTTTGGTGAGATGGAGGTTTGGGCACTTGAAGCTTATGGAGCTTCTGCAACCCTGCGCGAGATCTTGACCGTGAAATCTGATGATGTGATAGGAAGGGCAAAAACCTACGAAGCAATCGTAAAAGGCGAGCCTATGCCAGAACCGGGACTTCCAGAATCTTTCAACGTACTTATGCACGAATTGAAAGGTCTTGGATTGGATATTAAGTTAGAAGAATAATACACTGTTTTAGAACACGGGGACGCCTGAGGTGTCCCCTTAAAACAGGATTTTCACAATAATTATAGCAGCAGTTATTATGGCTAGAAATAATGATAAGAGTACAATACAGAGATTCAATAAGATCTCTATCGGTTTAGCTTCCCCGGAATCTATCCTCGCAGAATCCCGCGGTGAAGTCCTTAAACCGGAAACTATCAATTATCGTACACACAAACCAGAGCGTGACGGTTTGTTTTGTGAGCGTATTTTTGGTCCTGTAAAGGATTATGAATGTGCCTGCGGTAAATATAAAAGAATACGCTACAAAGGAATTGTTTGTGACCGTTGTGGGGTAGAAGTAACCGAGAAGAAAGTACGTAGAGATCGTGTGGGGCACATCAATTTGGTAGTTCCTGTAGCACATATCTGGTATTTCCGTTCTTTACCAAACAAAATAGGTTATTTACTTGGCCTGCCGTCCAAAAAACTGGACATGATTATTTACTACGAACGCTACGTAGTAATTCAGCCGGGTATCGCCAAAAACGAAGAAGGAGAACCATTGAAGAAAATGGATTTCCTTACCGAAGAAGAGTACCTTAACATTCTGGATACCCTTCCGCAGGAAAATCTTTATTTAGATGATAACGACCCGAACAAATTCATCGCCAAGATGGGTGCGGAGTGTCTTATCGAAATTTTAAGAAGAATTGACCTTAACGAACTTTCCTATGAGTTAAGGCACAAGGCTAATAACGAAACCTCAAAACAACGTAAAACTGAAGCGCTTAAGCGTCTTCAGGTTGTAGAGGCTTTCCGTGATGCCAATAACAACCGCGAAAATCTTCCTGAATGGATGATCATGAAAGTGGTGCCTGTAATTCCGCCGGAATTGCGCCCGCTTGTTCCTCTTGATGGTGGACGTTTCGCGACTTCAGATTTAAATGACCTTTACAGAAGGGTTATTATTCGTAACAATCGTTTGAAAAGGTTGATGGAGATCAAAGCTCCTGAAGTAATTTTACGTAACGAAAAACGTATGCTTCAGGAATCGGTAGATTCATTATTTGATAATACCAGAAAATCTTCAGCAGTAAAAACCGATTCTAACCGTCCGCTGAAATCACTTTCAGACTCGCTTAAAGGTAAGCAAGGGCGTTTCCGTCAGAACCTGCTTGGTAAGCGTGTAGATTACTCCGCGCGTTCGGTAATTGTTGTTGGACCTGAATTGAGGATGTACGAATGTGGTATTCCGAAGGATATGGCAGCCGAACTTTACAAACCTTTCGTGATCAGAAAACTTATCGAGAGAGGAATTGTAAAAACAGTTAAATCTGCCAAGAAAATTATAGATAAAAAAGAGCCGGTAGTATGGGACATCCTTGAGAACGTTCTTAAAGGGCACCCTGTATTGCTTAACCGTGCCCCTACACTTCACCGTTTGGGAATCCAGGCCTTCCAGCCTAAACTTATTGAAGGAAAAGCTATCCAGCTGCACCCACTTGCATGTACGGCATTCAACGCCGACTTTGACGGGGATCAGATGGCAGTTCACCTTCCTCTAGGGCCAGAAGCCATCCTGGAAGCACAGTTATTAATGCTGGCATCTCACAATATACTTAACCCTGCAAACGGATCTCCTATCACGGTACCGTCTCAGGATATGGTACTTGGTCTTTATTATATGACCAAATCAAGAGTTTCTACCGACGAAGTGAAGGTTAAAGGGGAAGGTCTTACCTTCTATTCTGCTGAAGAACTTGTAATTGCTTATAACCAGAAGCGGGTAGACCTGAATGCATTAATCAAGATTAGAACCAAAGATTTTAACGAAGCCGGGGAACTTGTTCTCCAGGTTATTGAAACTACGGTTGGTAGAGTGCTCTTTAACGAAGCTGTACCTGAGAAAGCTGGTTATATTAACGAGGTACTGACCAAAAAATCTCTTAGAGACATTATTGGAAAGATACTAAAAGTAACCAGTGTACCTGAAACTGCCGATTTCCTTGATTCTATTAAGGATATGGGATATGGTTTTGCTTTCCGCGGTGGTCTTTCATTCAGCCTAGGGGATATTATTATTCCTGAAGAAAAGCAGTCAATGATCGATGAAGCCAACGAACAGGTCGAAGGTATTATAGGAAACTATAATATGGGTCTAATTACTAATAATGAACGATATAACCAGGTTATTGATATCTGGACCTCTACTAACGCAGGACTTACCGAATTAGCGATGAAGCGAATTCGAGAAGATCAGCAAGGATTCAACTCGGTGTATATGATGCTTGATTCCGGTGCGCGTGGTTCTAAGGAGCAGATTCGTCAGTTAACCGGTATGCGTGGATTGATGGCTAAGCCTAAGAAGTCTAGTTCCGGTGGTGGTGAAATTATTGAAAACCCAATTCTTTCTAACTTTAAGGAGGGACTTTCAATTCTTGAATACTTTATCTCTACCCACGGTGCCCGGAAAGGTCTTGCTGATACGGCTCTTAAAACAGCCGATGCCGGATATCTGACACGTAGACTTGTGGATGTATCCCAGGATGTTATCGTAAACGAAGAAGATTGTGGTACATTAAGAGGAGTAGAAGTAAAGCCACTTAAGAAAAATGAGGAAGTTGTTGAATCTTTAGGTGAAAGAATCCTGGGACGAATTTCTTTATATGATGTAAACCATCCTTCAACCGGAGATCTTCTAGTTTCAGCCGGAGAAGAAATAACCGATGAGGTTGTAGAGAAAATAGATGCTGCACCAATAGAAAGTGTAGAAGTTCGTTCTCCGCTTACTTGTGAGGCTAAAAAGGGAATCTGTGCAAAATGTTACGGAAGAAACCTTTCTACCAACAAGATGGTTCAAAAAGGTGAAGCTGTTGGAGTTGTTGCTGCCCAGTCAATTGGGGAGCCGGGAACCCAGCTTACACTTCGTACCTTCCACGTGGGTGGTATTGCAGGAAACATTTCAGAAGACAATAAACTTGAGGCTAAATTAGACGGTATTGCCGAAATTGAAGACCTTAAAGTAGTTAAAGGTGAAGCTCCTGATGGTAGCAACGCTGAAATAGTGATCTCACGAACAGCTGAACTTAAGATAAAGGACAAGAAAACCGGAGTGGTGCTGAGTACCAGTAATATTCCTTATGGTTCTCAGATCTTTATCAATGATGGAGCAGAGCTTAAAAAAGGCGACATTGTATGCCAGTGGGATCCATATAACGGAGTTATTATTTCTGAATTTGCCGGAAAAATCAAATATGAAAACGTGGAGCAGGGGGTAACCTACCAGGTTGAAATAGATGAGCAAACCGGATTCCAGGAAAAAGTAATTTCTGAATCAAGAAACAAAAAGCTCATTCCAACACTTCATATTCTTGGTAAAAAAGATGAAGTGATCCGTTCTTACAACCTGCCGCTGGGGGCTCACCTTATGGTAGATAACGGTGATAAGATCAAGGTAGGTAAAATCCTTGTTAAGATACCGCGTAAATCTTCTAAAGCAGGTGATATTACCGGTGGTCTACCAAGGGTAACCGAATTGTTCGAAGCCCGTAACCCATCCAACCCTGCTGTTGTAAGTGAGATTGATGGTGTTGTTTCCTTCGGAAAGATCAAGCGTGGTAACCGTGAGATTATCGTGGAATCCAAACTTGGTGAGGTTAAGAAATATTTAGTTAAGCTTTCTAACCAGATCCTTGTTCAGGAAAACGATTATGTACGTGCGGGAATGCCACTTTCTGACGGATCTGTAACTCCAGAAGATATTCTTAATATCAAAGGACCAAATGCTGTTCAACAGTATCTGGTAAATGAAGTACAGGAAGTTTACCGACTACAAGGTGTGAAGATTAATGACAAGCACTTTGAGGTAGTTGTGAGACAGATGATGCGTAAAGTTAGAATCCAGGATCCTGGGGATACTATTTTCCTTGAAAATCAACTTGTTCATAAATCAGATTTCATCGAGGAAAACGATAAGGTCTTCGGAATGAAAGTAGTTGAAGATGCCGGAGAATCAGAGAACCTTAAGCCAGGGCAGATTATTTCTCCACGTGACTTAAGAGACGAGAATTCTCTTTTAAGACGAGAGGATAAGAATCTGGCTACGGCTAGAGATGTGACCTCTGCAACTGCAAAACCTGTACTACAGGGTATTACCAGAGCATCACTTCAAACCAAGTCGTTTATTTCGGCAGCTTCCTTCCAGGAAACTACCAAGGTTCTTAATGAGGCTGCGGTTAGCGGAAAAATCGATAAACTTGAAGGCTTGAAAGAGAACGTAATTGTAGGGCATAGAATACCTGCAGGTACGGGAATGCGCGAGTACGACAGCATTATTGTTGGTTCTAAAGAGGAATTTGACGAAAGGCTTGAGCGTAAGCAAGAAGTTAATTATAATTAATTTCACATATAATCAGGGTTGCATTAGCGGCCCTGAATTTTTTTAATCCCGTCCCGATAGTTATCTGGACGGGATTTTTTGTATTTTAGTGATAGCCTGAATTTTCATAAAATTGATTCCGGCTTTTGTTTAAACATTAACCACCAGAGAAATTAAATAATAATCAGCATTATGAGTGAAGAAAAAAAACAGCCAAAAAAAGGACAAATAAATATAGAACTGGACGATAGTGTAGCCGAAGGAACCTATTCCAACCTTGCAATCATAAATCATTCGGTTTCAGAATTCGTTATCGACTTTGTAAATATTATGCCAGGGAAACCTAAAAGTAAGGTGAAATCCAGAATTATACTCACTCCGCAACACGCGAAACGTTTGCTCAAGGCATTGGGAGACAATGTGCAGCGGTTTGAAAAAGCCCATGGAGAAATCCAGGATTTTGAAAAGTCACCTATCCCACTCAATTTCGGTCCTACTGGTCAGGCTTAAAGAGAAAAGAAGAAAAACCTCACTTGATAAAAGTGGGGTTTTTTTCTAAATTCTATTTGTATTTTTTAAAGTAGATCCGAGCTTCTTTCATTACTCTTGGGGCCAGGATAAGCGTACTAATCATGGTTGGAATTGCCATAAGGGCAAAGAAACCATCTATGAGGTTAATCATCATACTCAGGGAAGTGGTCGCTCCTACGATAATACTTATAATATAAAAGTAATTATAATAGTGCTTTCTTTCTGCGCCTATCAGGAAAGAAAGACATTTTGTTCCATAGTAAGAAAAGGAAAAAAGTGAGGAAATACTGAATGCCGCAATACACAATAACAGCAAATAACTTCCTACATAAGGAATAGAGGCATCGAAAGCGGCTGCGGTGAGACTTACTCCATTAACATCTGTGGTTTGCCACACGCCTGTTACAAGAATTGTAAGCGCGGTTAATGTGCAAACCAATAAAGTGTCTATTGCCGGCCCCATCATCGCCACCAGGCCTTCCCTGATGGGTTCTGAGGTCTTGCTGGCTCCGTGAGCCATTGTAGCTGTTCCAATCCCTGCCTCATTGGAAAATGCACCTCTTCTGATTCCCAGTAAGATTAATCCACCTAAAACCCCTCCCAGAAGTGGTTCTCCCTTATAACTTTCAGCGGCAAAAGCATCGGTGAAAATCAGGGAAAGATAATAGGGCACCTGTTCATAATTAACAAACAGAATAATTAATACTGAAAAAAAGTAAAGTGCTACCATGGCCGGGACGAGTTTGGAAACAGTATAACCTATCCTGCTAAGGCCTCCCAGAATAACAATTGAGGTTATGATAACAAGGATAATTCCAATAATAAGATTAGTTATAAAACCTGTGGGCACATTGTTTGGCTCAAGAAGTATAAAGTTAATGGCCTGTGTGAGTTGATTTACGTTAAAAACCGGCAAAGCGCCGATAAGTCCTGCCACGCTGAAGAAAATGGCCATAAATTTCCATTTTTTACCAAGTCCTTCCACGATATAATACATTACACCACCCTGGATATTTCCCTGGGTATCCCTGCCCCTGTACATCACTGAAAGGCTGTTCGTGAAGAATTTTGTAGCCATACCAACTATTGCGCTAACCCACAACCAAAAGATTGCGCCTGGACCTCCAATAGCTATTGCTACAGCCACCCCTGCGATATTCCCCATTCCTACGGTAGAGGAGAGGGCGGTAGAGAGGGATTGGAAGTGATTTATCTCCCCGGGATCGTTGGGATTGTTATATTTTCCACGGAGAACTTCAAGCGCATGACCCAGGTAACGGAAGGGTAAAAACCTGGAAAGGATAAGTAGGTATAAACCACCTCCAATTAATAAGATCACTAAGGGAACACCCCAGACTGCAGAAGCAAACTGGGCAACAATTTCATCTATTTCACTCATAAAATCAGGTTTGCGGTGAAAATATATGAAATTAACTTCTATTTAATAGGAAGCCATCCTGGGTTTATTTACTGAGTATGGCTTAGGGGTTAGTAATCAGGGTATTTGTTTAATTAAAATTCAGAAGTAAAATGAAATTTGAGGGATGGGTATTTCTGCTGAGTCATCTGTAGTGAAAACTGGGAATCTGCAAAAAATACCAGCTGACCTTGTTTGTCTTTAGCAAGGAATTTAGCTTTTACTCTTTTAAAATCCTTGAATTCTTCACTTTTCTCATCTTCAGCTTCTATCCAGGTGGCCTTATAGACATTCAGGTTTTCGTAAGTACATTTCGCCCCATATTCATGTTCCAGTCTGTATTGAATTACTTCAAACTGCAAAGCTCCTACAGTGCCAATTACTTTACGTCCATTCATTTCAAGAGTAAAGAGTTGGGCAACCCCTTCATCCATTAATTGGTCAATTCCTTTTTCCAGTTGTTTGGATTTCATCGGGTCGGCGTTATTGATATACCTGAAATGCTCCGGGGAGAAGCTTGGAACTCCTCGGTAATTAAGGTACTCACCTTCGGTTAAAGTATCCCCGATCTTGAAATTTCCGGTATCGTGAAGCCCCACAATATCTCCGGGATAAGATACATCTACAATCTCTTTCTTTTCAGCAAAAAATGCATTTGGACTGGAGAATTTCAGGTTTTTCCCCAGTCTTACGTGAAGGTAAGGCTTGTTTCTTTCGAACTTTCCAGATACGATCTTAATAAAAGCCAGACGGTCCCGGTGTTTCGGATCCATATTGGCGTGAATCTTAAATACGAAACCCGTGAATTGGTCTTCATCTGGTTTTACGGTACGGACATCGCTGTCTTTGGGACGTGGTTTTGGAGCAATCTCAATAAAACAGTCCAGTAGCTCGCGCACTCCAAAATTATTTAAAGCCGAACCAAAAAATACAGGTTGTAAATTCCCCTCAAGATAAGCTACCTTATCAAATTCAGGATATACTCCCTGGGCGAGTTCCAGTTCTTCCCTAAGGGTTTCGGCGGCGGTATTTCCGATTAATTGATCAAGCTCTTCAGAGTTGAGATCGGAGATTTCTACCGTCTCTTCAATATCCTTACGCGGGTCTCCGGTAAAAAGGTTGACATTTTTCTCCCAGATGTTATAGATTCCTTTAAAATCGTAGCCCATCCCAATAGGAAAACTTAAGGGAGTCACGGTGAGATTGAGTTTCTGCTCAATTTCATCCAGCAATTCGAAGGCATCTTTCCCTTCACGATCCAGTTTATTGATAAAAACGATCATTGGAATGTTACGCATCCGGCAAACTTCAACCAGTTTTTCGGTTTGTTCCTCCACCCCTTTGGCTACATCAATAACTACAATGACACTGTCTACCGCGGTTAGGGTTCTGAAGGTATCTTCAGCAAAGTCCTTGTGACCGGGCGTATCCAGAATATTAATTTTTATGTCCTTATATTCAAAGCCCAGGACTGAAGTAGCAACCGAAATCCCACGCTGCCGTTCAATTTCCATAAAGTCGCTGGTAGCGCCTTTTTTGATCTTGTTTGATTTTACCGCACCTGCTTCCTGGATGGCTCCTCCAAAAAGGAGCAATTTTTCTGTAAGTGTGGTTTTACCGGCATCGGGGTGAGAAATAATTCCAAAGGTTCTTCGTCTGCTAATCTCTTTCTGAAAGCTCTTCATTCTTAATTTTTAAGGCTGCAAAAGTACAGTTTTTTCGGGAATTTCCCTGAAAGGGAAAGTGGTTAATTGCTTAAACCTTCTTCAGAAAATAGCGTTAAAAATTAGATATAAACCGAATTATACCAGCCAACAATGTGTATTTTTACCAATTATGGGGCGCTTTTTGACCTTAATACTTTTTCTTCTGTTTTCAGTGATATTACTGCCACTGAAGGGCCAGAATCTGCAACAAAATTTTTCAACCGGTTCTTATATAATTAATATGGGTGAACGGCCACAAAGCCATCAAAATGCCCTGAAGCCTTATGGTCTTTTATATGAGCTTTTACAAAATCACGATGTAGACGTCAAATGGATTATAAATCCCAATAAGGAAAAGGACGGCATTGATTTTTCCTGTAGGGAGAAGGACTATCGTTCGGGCGCATTTCTGGTTCCGGTTTCTTACGTGACTGTCGGGGTAAGAGAAACTTTTGAAGCTTGGGAGCTCAAGGGAGTGGTAATTCAAAAAATGCAGGAGGATCTGGTACTTCCAGTGTTTACCAGTTTAACGATTCCGCCAAGGTGGACACTGGATAAGGAAAACGGGTATATTGCTGTTCCCTTTTTTCAAGCTGCAGGCATTCCATCTTCAGCATATGGTGGAGCCCGGGTATCAAACTGGAAGACCCCTGCTGAACTTGGAGTTTGTGACGATATTTTTGTGTTGCCTCATGCCGATCCAAAATTCGAAACCCATAAAAACCTTTATTACTGGAATCAAAAATATAAAGGTGCGATCTGGGCGGGATGTCACGCTGCCAGTATCCTTGAGAATCTTTCCGGCACAGCGGAAGAATCAGAGGAGCTAATTCAGCTTAATTTTTTATCGGCGGGATTTCCCGGTGCCCGAAGTGCAGGGCTTGTTCCTTTTCGAGACCATCGGCACGGCACACCACCATATAAAAATGCTTTTCCGTCAGATCCAGTCGCACAATATCTTGGCAGCCCTGATAAAGCACATCTAAACGGTTCTGAACGAATATTTTTCCCCAAGCGCATCAATAAATGGCGATCTGGAGCTAAGGTTCTGGTTTTTGATCCTGATGCCCCGGATATTCCTGATATTTCTAATGGAGAAGCAGCGGTCAGTATTTACGGCCATGGTTTTGATAATACTGAGAATGGCCTGGTGATGTATCAGGCCGGGCACAGCATTTATGGAGAAACTGAGGAACATGTAGCTGCCATGAGAGCATTTTTCAATTGGAGTTTTTATGCTACTGAAATTAAAAGGAAAGAAAACCTGGTAAGTTTTAAAAGCAGGGATTCCAATAAAAGAAATGTGGGGGCGAAAATAGGCGATGATCTTACCGAAATTCTTAATCTCCATCCCATTCATTTTGATCTGGATGAATCTATAATCAGGGATAAGGTGAAACCACAATTGACTGAAATTGCTGAATTCATGCTGAAGAATCCCGCGATTCTGCTGGATATTCGCTCCCATACAGACAGCCGGGCAAACGATGTTTACAATCAGCAACTTTCTGATGACAGAGTAGAAGCAACCCGTGATTTTCTCATAGAAAAAGACGTGGAAGAACATCGAATATCCGGCAGAGGTTATGGTGAAACCGAACTGGTTAACAACTGTAAAAATGGTATTCCCTGTAGTGAAAAACAACACGAAGTCAACCGTAGATCAGAATTTATTCTGTCGATTGATTGTAGAATTTATAACGGGGAAGAAGACCTGCAATTATAATAAAACGCCTTGTTAATCCTGAGGTCGATTTGTACTTTTGGCAAACAAAGAAAGAAATGGAAAAAGAAAAAGTAATACTGGTTAACGATAAAGACGAGCAAATAGGCTTGATGGAAAAGATAGAAGCCCACGAAAAAGCTTTGTTGCACAGAGCATTTTCAGTGTTTGTCTTTAATGATAAAAATGAATTGATGATCCAGCAGCGAGCCCTTGAAAAATACCATTCTCCGGGTTTGTGGACCAATACTTGCTGCAGCCATCAAAGGGAAGGTGAGAGCAACATAGCCGCCGGAAAACGTCGACTTATGGAGGAGATGGGCTTTACTACAGATCTTAAGGAAACCATTAGCTTTATTTACCGCGCTCCTTTTGATAACGGCCTTACCGAGCACGAATATGATCATATTCTGGTTGGGCAATATAATGAAGATCCCAAGCCTAATCGCCACGAAGTAGCCGACTGGAAATGGATGTCTCTGGAGGATATTGAAAGGGATATGGAGGAGCACCCCGATGATTACACCGAATGGTTTAAAATAATCTTCGATAAATACTACAAACATATTCAGCAATGAGATTAACTGTACACAGAAAAGCCCATTTCAACGCTGCACACCGGCTCTACCGGAAAGACTGGGACCAGGCTAAGAATGAAGCCGTTTTTGGTAAATGCAGTAACCCTCATTACCACGGGCACAATTATGAACTAGTGGTTTCTGTTAAGGGTGAGATTGATGAGGAAACCGGTTTTGTGATGGACCTGAAATTGCTGAAAGAATTGATCTACGAAGAGGTAGAAGTTCCTTTCGATCATAAAAATCTCAATGAAGAACTTCCTGAATTCAAGAATCTGAATCCAACCGCCGAAAATATTGCAGTAGTGATCTGGAATAAACTCCGCAGCAAATTAAAACCTGAGCTGAAGCTTGAGGTAACACTTTATGAAACCCCGAGGAATTTTGTAACCTATAACGGAGAATAAATGGGGTTGAAAATTGGAGATCAGGTGCCCGAATTAAGCCTGAAAGATGAAGGTGATAACGAATTTAGCTTCCGTAATACCGATAAAGCAATAGTGGTTTATTTTTATCCTAAAGATTTCACCCCAGGGTGCACTAAAGAAGCCTGTGGTTTCAGGGATAGCTATGAAGATTTCAGAGATATTGGTGCTGAGGTAATTGGCGTGAGTTCCGATTCCCAGGAATCACATTCCAGATTTAAAGCTAAACATCAATTGCCCTTTTTTTTACTTTCTGATCCCGAAAAGAAAGCCCGAAATGCCTTTGGTGTGAAATCAAATTTGCTGGGGCTCCTTCCTGGCAGAGAAACCTTTGTGTTTAATAAAGCTGGCAAGTTGATTTTTAGATTTAATAGTCTGAATTCCAGTAAACATATAGATGAAGCCTTAAAGGCCCTGAGAGAAAATCTTCAAAACTAATTAAAAAGAAAATTGTTTTATTTTCAGCCATTGATAACGAAAAATAGACTAAATTCGCAGCCGAAATTTAAGCATTATGGCAAGTAAAAGACTATTAAAAAGGGATGTGAATTATGTGTTAGGCGATATTATTGAAGCCGCTTACATAAACCAATTAGCAAACCCAAAACAAGATCCTAAGCAAACTGAAGAGATCGTTGATGAAGCGATAACCACTTTTGATGAGCTTATCGTGAAAATAAACCAGAAGGATGTTGAGAATAAAAAGCAACATTTTAGAGGGATAGAAAAAGAACTTGAAACTAAGGCACAAGACCTTGTAGGAAAGATAAACGCTTTATAAGAGCGTTTTTTGCCGATGTAGCTCAGCTGGCTAGAGCAGCTGATTTGTAATCAGCAGGTCGTGGGTTCGAGTCCCTCCATCGGCTCAATTTCAAAACCTCTCAAAAGAGAGGTTTTTTTTATGGATTATACTGAGGGACGAGAAGCCTGTCCTGAGCGGAAGCAGCTTTTTTTGCTGCTGTAGTCGAAGGGAGTCCCTCCATCGGCTCTAAATTGAAATCTTTCCCTGGAGAGTTTTTTTTGTTGAAAGTTAAATAGGGAATTTAGATATATTATTGTCTCAATTAATTAAGCTTCGGCTGAAACAGCATTTTGGTGTGATTTTTTTCTTTTTACCTTTCTAATATCTGCAAAGAGCAATATTGAAATAATGAAAGCTATTGCGATCAATACTGCAAAAACATAGAAAACCGGGATGTAGCTTCCGGTGCGGGTGTAGATTTGAGAGACCAGAGTAGGGCCAATTAATCCGCCCAGGGACCAGGTGGTTAAAAGATAGCCGTGGATGGCTCCTAGTTCCTTTGTTCCGAAGAGATCAGCAATAAAAGCCGGGAGATTTGAAAATCCGCCTCCATAACAACTTACCACAAGAAAAATAAGGACCTGGAAAATTATCACGCTGGTGATTATTGGAAGGGTGAGGAAAGTTACCAGTTGAATAATGAAAAAGCTGATAAAAACCACCGGTCTTGAAATATAATCGGAGGCCGCTGCCCACCCAATTCGGCCGGCTCCGTTAAAGATTCCCATGATCCCTACCATAGTTGCTGCAGCGCCTGCCGATAATCCCACCACCTGCTGGGCCATTGGAGAAGCAACCGAAATCATCATGATCCCTGCACTGGTATTAATTAACATCATAGTCCAGAGCATCCAAAAATGCCTGCTGTTCACAGCTTCCTTTCCGGTAGACTGTGTCAGGTCAATTTTGATCTTCCTGGTACCTGCCTTCACAGCGTCTTTCATGCCCTGCGGCAGCCAGCCTTTGGGAGGCGGAGCAATATAAAGTGCTGCGAGGGTCATTAACAGAAAATAACTGAATCCAAGAATGTAGAAGGTGACAGGGATACTGAGATTTTCCATCAAATAAGCAGCAACCGGGGCTGTTATTAAGGCTCCTGTACCAAAACCTAAAACGGCCATTCCAGTTGCGAGGCCACGGTGGTCTGGGAACCATTTCACCAGGGTTGAAACCGGAGCAATGTATCCAATTCCTAATCCTAAACCACTTAAAATTCCGTAGGTTAGAAGAAAAAGTGGTAGAGAATCCATGGCGACCGAAAGCCCAGAACCTGCCTGGCCCAATCCAAATAAAACTGCAGCCAGCATGGCCGATTTTCTCGGGCCACTTCTTTCCACAAATTTACCAAACAAAGCTGCAGCTCCACCTCCAAGTACCATCATAAAGGTAAAGGCCAAAGTTACCGAAGAAACTGTCCACCCCATGGTTTCGGTGAGGGGGATGGTATATACACTATAGGCATAGGCAGCACCAATGGAAAGATGGATCCCAATGGCAGATAAGGCGATAAGCCATCGGTTTTTTAAAGCAGGGTTTTGCATAGAAACTCAGGTTTTAATGATTTTTTATTTTTGTTTAATCCAAAATCCTGACAAGTATCAAGTTTTTTTGGGAAAAAGCAAGAAAAATCAACAAAACTAATGTGGGGAGGACAGATACTGTTGACTCCCTGGTAGAAAAATAAAAACCTCCCAGCAATGAGGAGGTTTAAAGAAATGAATGTTTTTAAAATTTATTCCTGTTCGGACTCTGTATTTTCCTGGGTTATTTCATCTTCCTTTTTTTCCTGTTCCCGCCTTTCCTCGAGAAAGTTCTTTAATTCTTTTCCGTAGAAAGATTTCTGGACATTCTTATCAAGGGAGGAGTAAATAGTATCCAGATATTTAATATTGGCATCAAAAACTTCCGAAAGCGCAAGGTAGGGAGCGATCTCCAAGTCTTTATTATTAATTGCGTAATTTACTGTATAGAGATATCTGCGCCTAAGCAGGTTTTCGTATTTCTCGTCAATTTCCATTAAGCGATCCTCATCCCCATCTTTTTCAGCTTCAAAACTTTCCTTGATAAGGTCGAGGTTGCTGTCATTAAACCTTTTCTGGATCTTTCGGTATTCAATAAGTTTTTCCTGATTTCGGGAGCCCACAATTTTTGCATCCTCTTCAAACTTTTCCAGACTGGTGACGATACTAACTTCGCCTTTATCTGCAAAGAAATCCAGGCGATCATCAAATTCAGAATTATCTACTTTGTCCAGGGAGAGGTACATCATCTGTGGGCTTTCGATATAGGCTTCAAGGACGAACTCCGAATTTCCATTTATCTCTACGGAATCCACATTCACCAGCAGGGTGTCTTTTATCTTCTGGAGATATACCGTACCCTTTTTCAGGCCTTTGATGTTAGTATTCACCACCAGGTTACTTTCCTTTGTTGAACAGGCCGAAACCCCGATTAGGATCAATAAAAGAAGGCTTAATTTTTTCATTTTTAGTTTATGATTTAGGAGCGCAAATATCTTATAAATTTCTGTTTAAAACTAACTCCCTGCAGCGATTTGCATTAAAATAGTAGTGAGAATAGCGCCATAGGTTCCAACAACATAACCGAACACAGCGAGTAATACACCTACGGTTGCAAGTGATGGGTGAAAGGCCGCAGCTACAACCGGGGCCGATGCCGCGCCTCCTACGTTCGCCTGGCTTCCTACAGCAAGGAAAAAGTAGGGAGCTTTTATGATCTTGGCCGTTAAGAATAGAACGATTACGTGAATAGACATCCATACCAGACCAATGCCAATTAGGCCAGGATTATCAAAAACCATGGTAAGGTCCATCTTCATCCCAATTGTTGCTACAAGTATATAGATGAAAATACTACCCAGTTTACTTGCTCCGGCACCTTCATAACTTTTAAGCCGGGTAAAAGAGAAACCAATACCAATTGCAGTGGCAATCGTGATCATCCAGAAAAAACTGGAAGAAAAGGAAGAAAGCGCACTTTTCTTATCGGTAAAAACTTCAAAATTCGCCGATAAATATGCTGAAATCTCATCGGCACCAAAGTGGGCGATACCCACAGCACCAAAAGCCAGAGCCAACATGATCATATAGTCTGGCAAGACAGGGTTTCTGGTTACGCTGGCCGCGTAGTTGGAAACTTTATTTTTAAGATCTTCTATTGCCGAGTTATCGGCTTTTAACCAGCGGTCTATTTTATCGGTTTTGCCAATTCCCATTAGTAAGCCGGCCATCAAAAGGTTAGCAACCACGATATCTACCAGCACCATCCCTCCGTAGAGGTCTGGATTATATTCGTAGATCTCCAGCATGGCAGCCTGGTTCGCTCCTCCGCCAATCCAGCTTCCTGCAATTGTGGAAAGGCCTCTCCAGATCGCGTCTGGTCCAACACCGCCCACGGTTTCAGGAGAAAATGTGGAAATAAGCAAAATAGCTAAAGGTCCACCTATTACGATTCCTATGGTTCCGGCAAAAAACATAATAAGGGCTTTTGGGCCCAGGTTGAAAATTGCCTTAAGATCGATGCTTAATGTCATAAGGACAAGTGCAGCCGGTAAAAGATAACGGCTCGCTACAAAATAAAGTTGCGAGGATTGTTCATCTATGAGCCCGAGAGAATTAAAAATAGCCGGGAGTAGATAACACATTAAAAGCGCGGGTACTACCGAATAGAATTTTTTCCAGAAACCTTCTTTTTGGGAAGAAGTGTAAAACACAAATCCAAGGGCTATCATTAAAAGTCCAAAGACTACGGCATCATTGGTAAAAAGGGCATTTTCCATAAGAATAATTGATATAGGGCCGGCAAAATACAATTTTTCTTAAACTATCCTTAAAAGCTGAACCAGCATTTTTGAAGAAATTATGGGATGCAGCTCTGGCTCTTAAAAGGTGTTTTAGAGTTTGAATAGTTTTTTAAGCGAAGTGGCAACACCATCCTCTGTTCCGGCATCGGTGACCACATTGGCAACTTCCAGAACCTCCCTTCGGGCATTGGCAACGGCAACGCCCATTCCTACACCATTTATCATCTCAACATCGTTATAATTATCGCCAAATGCGATACAGTCCTTTGGAGTTAGGTTAAAGTGGTTGTCCAGCAAATACCGGATGGCCGTAAATTTTGAGATTTCCTTATTGGCTATTTCGAGGTAAGTGGGTTTGGAACGGTATAGATGTAATTGGTCCGGATATTCTTTCTGCAAAAAATCCCTGATGGCATCAATCTCCGCCTCGGTACCCATCGCCATTATCTTATGAGCGCTTTTGTTTTCTGATTTCCATTTTACAAGGACTTCAGCATTGGGTTTTATTTCCGGAGAAACCCGGGTATTATTTTCTTCCCTGGCCGCCCAGCGGTCATGTTGTGGTACATACCATTCATCATTATGATAAAGGCTTAGGTGGCAGTTAATTTCCTTATTAAATGCTGAAAGACCTGCCAGGGTGGCAAAAGGAATCTCGGTTGAGCTCACCGGTTTTCCGTTTATTAGGATAAGTCCGCCGTTATAGCTTATTATAGGCTGATCTTCTATTTCCAAATCCTGCTGAAGATGCCGCATGGCGGCGGGCATTCTTGCAGAAATAAGCACTACCGGAAGTTTTTCCTTTACTTGTTTTAGGGTATCGATAGTTGATGGAGAAAGCACACGATCCCTGTTTAGTAAGGTGCCATCAATATCGGAAAAGATGATTTTGTATTGCATTGAAAATATACTTATGGAATCTTAGTTATTATCCTGGCGCGCAAGATATAAATCTATTTTTTGTTTTTGGGATGTCTTTTGGCCTCTTTTAACGATTTATTTAGCATCCATTCAATCTGGCCGTTGGTGCTTCTAAACTCATCAGCAGCCCATTTCTCGATGGCTTTCAACATCTCTTCATCTACCCTTAGCGCGAATGCTTTTTTATTACCCATACTTCTATTTATCAATGTTCTTTGCGAACTCCACCAGAGTCGGAATCAGATCAGGATGTAAAGGACGCTTAGGCTCGTTATATGATTTAGTGTTTACCAGAGCGTCATTGCCTTTAATTTCCCTGAAAACGTGGTTCATATTCTCGAGAAGCACCATTTTTGAATTAGGAGCGGCCTCGTGTAATATTTTGGCTTCAGAAGTTTCTACCTGAATATCAGCCGTTCCCTGAATTATAATTACCGGTATTTCAAGCTTTGTAATTTCTTCAGCAGGATCATATTTTATCCAGGAAAGCATATAGGGTTGCACGCTTGGTCGGAAAATAGATCCCAGAACAGGTTCGTAGCTGCTTGTACTTCCTTTTTCGATCAATTCATCAAAAGATTCTCTCGTATTCTCCTTTAATCCTGGCGCCTGTTTCCCAATTTGTTCTACAACGATCTCATCGATACTTCGGCCGGCTCCGGCAAGAGAAATAAAAGCATCTGTTTTTTCGTTTGCTGCGAGTATTCCTATCAAGGAGCCTTCACTATGGCCAGCGAGAATGATTTTACTGAATTCCTCTTCTTCGCTGAAATGGGTAATTATCGATTGAACATCCTCTACAAAATCCTCAAAGCGTAAATCTTCTTCTTTGATTTTTAACTTATTCATTTTAAAGATTCGCTTGTCAAACCTGAAACTGGCTATTTCTTCTTCTGCAAGTTGGTGAGCGATCTTTTTAGCAAAATCACTCTTCATCATAGATTGATTTCCATTCCGGTCGGTAGGTCCTGATCCCTGAATAAAAATCACCAGGGGTGAGTCTTCAGTCTCAGCAGGTTTGGTTAAGGTGCCATCAATATATTTGTTGATACTTATCTCTGTTTCTATAAAGGCTTTGCTTTGCGCTATTGTTAAATTAGCGGTGAATATTAGTAGTAAAAGGAAGAGTTTCTCTTTCATAAGACTATTGTCGTATTTTATTAAAATCGCATTTAATTTTAATGGTTTAAGGTTCCAGCATTTACCACAGGGGTGGCATCTTTGTCACTACAAAGTATAACCATCAAATTGCTTACCATAGCAGCTCTACGTTCAGCATCAAGATCAACCACTTCTTTTTCACTTAACTGCTGCAAAGCCATTTCAACCATACTTACCGCACCTTCCACGATCTTGTGTCTGGCTGCGACAATTGCAGTTGCCTGCTGGCGTTTAAGCATTGCGCTGGCGATCTCGTTGGCATAGGCAAGATACCCGATCCTTGCTTCCAAAACTTCTATCCCGGCGATTTCCAGGCGTTCTTCCAGTTCCCCTTCCAGGGCTTCACTTACTTCGTTCACACTGGAGCGAAGGGTGATATCTTCATCCAGACCTTCATCGGCGAAATTATCATAAGGATACAGGCTGGCGAGTTTTCTCACGGCAGCATCGGTTTGTACAACCACAAAATTCTCAAAGTTATCTACATCAAAGGAGGCTTTGAAAGTATCTCGCACTCGCCAGACCAGAATTGTACTAATCATCACCGGGTTACCCAGTTTGTCGTTTACCTTTAATCTTTCACTATCAAAATTCCTGGCACGTAGAGAAATTTTCTTTTTGGTATAAAAAGGATTCACCCAAAAAAGTCCGTTTTTTTTCACGGTACCTTTGTAATCACCAAATAAGAGGAGAACCCTGGAACCGTTTGGATTTACCAGGATGAGCCCGGGGAGTATAAAGAGGGGGATAAATATAACTGCCAGAAACCAGGCATTTTCAAGAATTACAAAGGCTGCAATACTTCCTATGAATAAAATAAAAAAAACAAACAGCATAATATAGCCGTTGGAGGGTTTAATAACTTTTTCCTGTGTCATGGTGTGGTTGAATTAATTGATATTAAATTGATATCATAAATATATAGTATTAAATTTAATGATAGATAAGAATTAACATATTAATAATACAGGCTTGTATATCTTTGCCCAAAATCAAATACTTCATGAAGAAATCAATTTTAGTTTTATGCGCGATATTTTATGCCAGCATTAGTTTTGCTGGAAATGACTGGGGCAAAACCGGGCATCGTACCACCGGAGAAATTGCAGAAAAACATTTGAGTAAAAAGGCCCAAAAGGCTATCGCAGAACTTTTAGAAGGGCAAAGCCTGGCTTTTGTGGCCAATTATGCTGACGATATAAAAAGCGATCCCGCCTACCGCAAATATAATCCCTGGCATTACGTAAATATAGACCCTAAAGACAACGAATATGTACGTGAGAAAGCAAATAAAGCTGGTGATCTCCTACAGGCTATTGAGAAGAGCATCGCAGTCTTGAAGGATAAAAATGCATCGCGTGAAGACAAACAGTTTTACCTTAAGATGCTGGTTCACTTTATGGGCGATTTGCATCAGCCCTTTCATGTAGGTCGCGGCGCCGATAAGGGCGGAAATGACATTCAGGTAAGATGGTTTAATGAAGGCTCAAACATTCACCGCATCTGGGACAGCCAGATGATTGATTCCTATCAGATGAGCTATTCCGAATTAGCCGAAAATCGTAAGGAATTAACGCGAGAAGAATTGAAGGAAATGGAAAGCGGTCAACTCCTAGACTGGGTATATGAATCCCGGGAGATGGCCAATGTTTTATACGATTCTGTAGAAATTGGGGAAAAACTCGGGTACGAATATATGTACAAATGGTTTCCAACAGTTAGAGAGCAATTGCAGAAAGGGGGAGTGCGTTTAGCAAAGGTTTTAAACGAGATCTACCGTTAAGAAATGATTAGAAATAGGAAAGGCTGCCGGTTGGCGGCCTTTTTTAGTATATTTTTCTAAAGGTAAGGTTCAGGCGGGGACCAATATTCTTTTTGGTTTTAGGCAACTGATGTTTCCAGTTGTGCTGGGTCGCTCCTTCCATTAATAGGAGGCTTCCATGAGCAAGTGAGATTTTCTCTTTGAGGTTTTTATCGATCTTATTTTTAAGGTGGAAAATCCTTTCTGCACCATAGCTAACCGAAGCAATCACAGGATTTTCGCCCAGTTCCTTTTCATTATCAGAATGCCACCCCATGCTATCCTGCCCGTCGCGGTAGAGGTTGGCAAGACAGGAATTAAATGTAAGTCGGGAGAATTTTTCCACGCTTTTTTTTATCTGAAGGATTTCTTCTGAAAAATCTTTTGGTTTTAGCTCAAGGCCCGAGTAGGCATAGTTAACATCCTGTTCAGCAAAAAACGAACTTAGGCGGGGCTGAAAATGTTCTTTTCCGAAGAGTTTGATCTTATCCTGTTTCCAGGGGATTTCTTGCTGTAATCTTTCAAAATAAAAATTTGCTTCTTCAGAATTAAAGAAATCGGGAACGTACCTCAGTTGGGCATTCTTTAAATCAAAAACTTCAATTTTCATTTTTAGAATTTAAGATAGAACCAGGCCCACCAGATTAGAAAAAACTGAAGAGGAATTCTTAACCATAAAGCCCATTTAGGAATTCCAGCGCCGGCTTTGGTTGAGCTAAGCATATAAAAATGTACGCTCAGGAATATTATCAACATTAAAATTAAACCATATACAGCGAAATCTTTTGTTGTTGGGAAAAAGAGTCCGAGGCCCAGTGCTATTTCGGCCAATCCACTTAGGTACACAAGCAATTTGGGCTTTGGGAGGTAACGGGGCATTATTCTCTGATACATTTTTGGTTTGAGAAAATGTAAAATGCCGGCAAAAATATACATTAGGGCCATTGCGTACAAATGCCAGGGATAGCTCATAGACAGATTTTGATTATTCATAAAACTAACTGGCTGGAAAGGAAATAAATAAAATTTAAGTTAGTTTTAACAACTGTATTGGAATTTTGGGTTAAAACACTTAATTTTCCGGTGCCTTAAATACTCTAAATAAACCTGCTATTTTGAAAAAAAGCTTTCTTTTGCTTGTGTTTTTCTGTGCCAGCCTGGTCTTTTCCTACGCACAGGAACAAAAAGTAGTGAGGCATGACAGCCTGGAAAAGCTTCTTAAACAAACCGCGGGTTTCTTTAACAAATATAGTTATCAGGAAGGTATTGACCAGGCTATAAAGCTTATGGAGGCCTCTAAAGATTTTGGTAGCGATTATTATCATTATCACGCACATAACTTCCTCGGCCGGGCTTATGCTGAACTTGATGATACGATTAGGGCAAAGAAAAATTATGAATACGCCCTGGAATTCGCTCAAAAAACTAAAAATGATACCCTAATTCTCTGGGCCTATAATAACCTTGGCAATATATATTCAGATAATCCCAAAACTGTAGACAGGGGGATAGAGATGTATGAAAAAGTTATTCTCCTTGCCGAGGAAGCGGCAATGCCTCAGGAAGGACTGGCACCAAAAATAAATATCGCCTGGACCTACCTTGATCTGGAGAAACCTCACGAGGCTCTTCCTTATTTAAAGGAATCGGTAGATGTTCTAAAAGATAAAGAAGATAATTATGTGCGTTCGCAGTTGTATATGTTGCTGGGGCGATATAACCGGGCCATTTCTGAACCAGACTCCGCGGAGGTCTATTTTACTGAAGCCTTCAAACTTGCAGAAGAAGATTCATTATTACTGCCAGCTTCAGAAATAGCCAGGGAATACGCCGCTATGCTTTTTGAAGAAGAACGTTACCGGGAGGCCTATTTAAACCTTTCCAGGCATGAAGAATATAATGCTACAATTTTTGAAAAGGAAAAACTGGAACAGATTGAGGCTGCAAACGCCAGATTTGATGTAAGCGAATACCAGAAAAACCTTGAACTGGCCAAAAAAGAGCAGGTTTTTCAGGAACAAATTATTAGTAAGTCCAACGAGAAGGTCATGGTAATGGTGATCTCCTCATTTGTGTTAATGTTGATTTTACTTATTCTGAATAAGATTAATCAGGATCGGAAAGACCTTATTAATGAATTGCGGACAAAAAACCGGCAGTTACAGGAGGCCAAAGAAAATGCCGAAAGACTTACCAGGCTTAAAACCCAATTTTTTTCTACCGTAAGCCACGAGTTAAGAACTCCGCTTTACGGGGTGGTGGGAATTACCTCCTTGTTACTGGAAGAAAAAGGGCTGAAAAAACATCATAATGATATTAGATCCCTGAAATTTTCAGCAGATTATCTCCTCGCCCTTATTAATGATGTGCTACAGATGAACAAAATGGAATCGAACCTGGTTTCTCTGGAACATATTAATTTTAATCTGGAGGAGCTGATGTTAAGCATCGTGAACAGTTTCGAATTTACCCGACTTCAAAATCATAATGAGATACATTTCGAGATTGATGAGGAGATCCCAACTACCTTAAAAGGTGATCCGGTTAGATTATCTCAAATCCTGATGAATCTGGTAGGAAATGCGATGAAGTTTACCGAAAGAGGCGATATTTATATTTCGGCATGGCTGGAAGAGTTGGAAGATGCTAAGGCAGAGATCTGTTTTGAGGTTAAGGACAATGGGATAGGTATTCCGCAGAGCAAGCAAAAGCTTATTTTCGAAGAATTTGCCCAATTAAAAAGCTCTAATTACAATTACCAGGGTACCGGGCTCGGCCTGCCTATAGTGAATAAACTACTTAAACTATTTAGGTCAAAAATTAATTTGGAGAGTGAAGAGGGTAAAGGTTCGGTCTTTAGTTTTATCATTGCATTTGAAGTAGGTTCTTCCACAAATTCTGAGGACAGTCAAACAAAGACAGTATCAAAGGATTTTAATGGGCATAAAAATGTACTCATAGTTGATGATAACCGAATAAACCAGGTGGTAACTCAACGTATCCTTGAAAAGAAAAATTTTACCTGTGAGGTGGCGGCCAGTGGGGAAGAAGCTATTAAAAAAGTAAGGGACCATTCTTATAATCTTGTACTTATGGATATTAACATGCCCGGAATTAGTGGATTGGAAGCTACCAGAAGGATCCGTGAATTTGATAAAGAAGTACCGGTCTTAGCCCTTACCGCAGTGGAAATTGAAGAGATAAGGAATAAAATCTTTGAAGCCGGGATGAATGATATTATTGTAAAGCCTTACGATGTACAGCAGTTCTACCAGATCGTTTACCGGAATCTTAGGGTTGAGATGGTAAAAGAATTAAACCCTTAATGGGCGCCGATATAATGTAAAAACAGGCTGTCCGAAAGACAGCCTGTTTTTACATTATAGTGATTCTGAAAATGACTATTTAACCATATCAAAACTGCGTTTGATAAAGGCGGTAAGTTCTTCTCCTTTTAAGAGGTTTTGAGATAGCCTTGCCAAATCCAGGGATTGTTTGATTAATCGTTCCTGTTTCTTGGCTGTTTTGGTGTTAAGGATATCAGAGATAAGTGGGTGATTGGTGTTAACCACCAGGTTGTACATCTCTGGCATATTACCCATTCCAAACATTCCGCCGCCACCGGTTTGCTGCATTTCTTTCATTCTTCTCATAAATTCAGGCTGAGTGATGATAAGAGGAGCCGCATCGCTGTCCATAGCTTCTAACTGAACGGTATATTTCTCTTTTGGAACAACGCTTTCGAAATCGGTTTTAAGCTTTTCTTTTTCTTCATCGGAAAGTTTTGAGATCTTTTCTTCATCTTTTTTGATGAGGTTATCTACGTTATCGGCATCAACCCGTACAAACGAGATCTTTTCTTTTTCGCTTTCCAGTTTCTGAAGCAAGTGAGGAACAATTGGTGAATCCAGTAATAATACCTCATAACCTTTTGCCTTAGCAGCTTCAATGTAGCTGTGTTGAGCATCCTGGTTGGAGGCATAAAGGATAACCATATTCCCATCTTTATCGGTTTGGTTGTCTTTTATTTTCTCCTCTAACTCTTCATAAGTAAGGTACTTATTATCCACTGTTGGATAAAGGGCAAATTTCTGCGCTTTTTCAAAGAACTTATCTTCGGAAAGCATTCCGTATTCGATCACGATCTTAATATCATTCCATTTCTTTTCAAAATCTTCACGATTGTTATTGAAAAGGGATTTCAGTTTATCGGCTACTTTTCTGGAGATATAACTGGCGATCTTTTTTACATTGCTATCTGCCTGCAAATAAGAACGGGATACGTTCAAAGGAATATCGGGCGAATCAATAACTCCGCGAAGCATCGTTAAAAATTCCGGAACGATACCTTCTACATTATCGGTTACGAAAACCTGGTTTTGATACAACTGAATTTTATCGCGTTGGATCTCCATATTCCCGGTTAATTTCGGGAAATAAAGGATTCCGGTAAGGTTAAAAGGATAATCTACATTCAGGTGAATGTGAAATAAAGGTTCTTCGAACTGCATTGGGTACAATTCGCGATAGAATTCCTTATAATCTTTATCTTCCAGCTCGTTAGGCTGCTTGGTCCAGGCCGGATTTGGGTTGTTGATAATATCATCAACGGTTTTGGTTTCCGGTTTTGCGTCTTCCGGTGCATCTTCAGGAAGGGGTAAAGTTTCTTCCCTGGTCCCAAACTTGATTGGGATAGGCATAAACTTATTATACTTGGTCAGCAACTCACGAATGCGGGCTTCTTCCAAAAACTCCTTGTCATCTTCATTGATATGAAGAATGATCTCTGTTCCATGCTCTTTTTTGTCGGCGTCTTCAAGAGTGAATTCCGTAGTACCTTCACAAACCCAATGGGCTGCAGGTTCGTCTTTATAAGATTTTGTGAGGATTTCCACCTTATTGGCCACCATAAATGCCGAGTAGAAACCAAGGCCAAAATGTCCAATAATTCCGCTGTCTTTGGCAGAATCCTTATATTTCTCAAGGAATTCCTCGGCGCCAGAAAAAGCTACTTCGTTGATGTATTTCTCAACTTCCTCTTTGGTCATGCCCACTCCCTGGTCAATAACGTGAAGGGTTTTGTTTTCCTTATCGATCTTCACTTCAATTCTGGGGTTGCCATATTCTACTCCGCCAGCTTCACCAATAGCAGTAAGATGTTTTAATTTCAGAGTTGCGTCAGTCGCGTTGGAGATGAGTTCCCGTAAAAAGATTTCGTGGTCGCTGTAAAGGAATTTCTTTATCAGCGGAAAAATATTCTCAACAGATACATTAATGTTTCCGGTTGCCATATATACTTATAATTTTAATTAATCTTGTTTGGTCTTCACTAGTCAAAAAAAATACCATTAACACTCCGCTGACAAACTGACAGCGGATTTGTAATTCAAGGATGCCTTTTCCGTCTAACAAATTGCTACTAATATTTCTCCGAAATATTTAACAAACAATTTGTTTAATTTTATGCATTTAAGATTAAACAAAATTTATCTTTGAAAAAGAAAATTTGCTATGAGTACAACAAAGAAAAATACCACCACAAAAAAGAGCTTAAGCAGTGACAAGCTTATTGCTCTTTATATGGACTATGTCCTTGAAAATGAAAAAACGCCAAAAAGTGTTTACAGGTTTTGCAAGGACAATAAGCTAAAGGAAGATGAATTCTATAATTTCTTCGGAAGTTTTGAAAGTCTTCAAAAAGGAATCTGGGAGCGGTTTTTCGAGCATACTCTAAAAGTGCTTGAAACCAGTCCCGAATATCACGAATTCACCAATCGTGAAAAGATGCTCACCTTCTATTACACCTTTTTCGAGATGCTCTCTGCTAACCGTAGTTTTGTTTTATTTAGTCTACGGCAGTATGAAAGTAAGCTGAAGAACCTGGAGCAACTAAAAGGACTGAGAAAACAGGTGAAGCATTTTGCTCAGGAATTAATCAACGAGGAGAACGAGACAAAAAACTTAAAGGTCCTTAAGCAGTCAGAAGCTATTTTTTCTGAAGCGGCCTGGATTCAATTGATGTTTTTGCTGAATTTCTGGATGGATGATAATTCGGCTAAATTCGAAAGTACCGATGTGGCCATAGAAAAATCTGTGAATACCGTTTTTGATGTTTTCGATAACATCCCTTTGGAACGGGTTATAGATTTTGGAAAATTCCTTTGGAAAGAAAAGATGGCCTAAATGAAGACAATAGATAAAATACCCACAGGCAAGCTGGGCCGAACTTCAAAAATGATGACAACCGGCGTGAAGGTTGGTGGCAACTACCTTAAATACTACGGAAAAAAAGCCTTTAATTCTGAACTTACCCGTGAGGAATTAGATCAAAGCAATGCCGACGATATATATGATGGCTTGAAAAGCCTGAAAGGTAGTGCCCTGAAAGTTGCTCAAATGCTTTCTATGGAAAAGAGTTTGTTGCCGGGTGCCTATGTCGAGAAATTCAGCCTTGCACAGTTTAGTGTGCCACCGCTTTCAGCGCCATTAGTAAGAAAAACCTTTAAAAAATACAATGGAAAATATCCTGAAGAACTCTATGATACTTTTACAAGCCAGAGCGTGAACGCTGCCAGTATTGGCCAGGTACACCGCGCCGAAAAAGATGGGAAAAAACTTGCTGTGAAAATTCAATATCCCGGCGTGGCAGAAAGTATCAGTTCCGACCTCGCGATGGTTAAACCCATCGCGACCAGGATGTTCAACCTTCAGGGTAAAGATTCAGAAAAATACTTTAAGGAAGTAGAGGGGAAGTTGCTCGAAGAAACCGACTATTTGCTGGAAGTGCAGCAAAGCAAGGAGATTTCTGAAGCCTGTATGCATATTCCTAATCTGAAATTCCCGAAATATTACGAGGAACTATCCAGCGAACGCATCATTACGATGGACTGGATGACCGGTGTTCACCTTAGTGAATGGGCGAAGACAAATGATGACCAGGAAAAGGCGAACAAAGTAGGGCAAACCCTATGGGATTTCTATATGTACCAAATGCACAGCCTGAAGGCCGTGCATGCCGATCCGCATCCCGGTAATTTTCTTATCGATGAAGATGCCAATCTTATAGCCATTGATTTTGGTTGTATCAAGCAGGTGCCTGAAGATTTTTATGTACCGTATTTTGAGCTCGCTAAAAAGGAAAATATCAATAATCCGGAATTCTTTAATGCCAAATTATTTGAACTGGAGATTCTTAAAAAAGATGATTCTCCGAGAGAGGTAGAATATTTTTCGGAATTGTTCTATCAAATGCTGAATTTATTCACCAGCCCATTTCATACCGAAACCTTTGATTTTGCCGATGAATCTTTCTGGAACTCTATCACCGAATTAAGCGAAAAATACAGCAAAGACACCGAATTAAGAAAAATGAACGGTAACCGGGGAAGCAAGCATTTCCTCTATATTAATCGTACGTTTTTTGGGTTATACAATTTGCTTCACGACCTGAAAGCAAAAGTAAAGATTAATAAGTTCCACGATTATCTGTCATAATTGTAGGTTTTATTTATTGGTTAGGTTGTAGAAAGCCTGATCGCTTCAATTGCGATCAGGCTTTCTTTTTAGTGTTATTTATAGCTCTTACTTTTCAGGAATAAAAAAGCTGCGAATTTCGCCAATTTGGAATCGGGGAATTCGCAGCCAAAAATAAGTTTCTAATATTTCGGAATTAGTCTTTTAGCATTTCCGATTTATTTTCTATAGTGTTCTTGTCTTTATTCTTTACATATTTTTCCAACCATTGGTCCTGTTCCCATAAAACGTGCAAAACAGATTCTTTGGCACTATAGCCGTGGCTTTCTTTTGGTAACATTACTAGTCTTGCAGTTGCGCCCAATCCTTTCAGTGCATTGAAATATCGTTCGCTTTGCATTGGGTAAGTACCGGAATTGTTATCGGCTTCCCCGTGAATAAGGAGTAGGGGAGTCTTCATTTTATCAGCGTGCATAAAGGGAGACATATTGTAATAAACCTCCGGGGCTTCCCAGTAGTTCCTTTCTTCACTTTGGAATCCAAATGGAGTAAGGGTCCTGTTATAAGCTCCACTGCGAGCAATTCCTGCAGCAAAAAGATTTGAGTGAGACAGTAGATTGGCGGTCATAAACGCGCCATAGCTGTGCCCGCCAACAGCAACACGCTCACGATCTATATACCCCAGCTTATCTACGGCATCTATCGCCGCTTTGCCATTTGCTACCAACTGCGCTCTGAAAGTATCGTTGGGTTCTTCTTCCTCTTCTCCAACAATAGGGAAACTGGCATCATCCAGTACCACATATCCCCGGTTTACCCAATAGATTGGGGAACCATAGTAAGGATAAGTGAAATCGTTGGCATTGGAGGTATTCTGGGAAGCAGAATTTTTATCCTTAAATTCTCTTGGGTAAGCCCAAACGATCATAGGCAGTTTCTCGGGATTTTCCTTGTCATAGTAGGCAGGAAGGTATAGAGTGCCATTAAGCTCCAGGCCGTCTTCCCGTTTATAAGTGATAACTTCTTTACTAACATCTTCCAGGCTCTTAAACGGATTTTCAAAAGATGTGATCTGGTGAAGATCTCCTGAATTCAGGTCCCTAATATAATAATTGGGATATTCTGCTGAAGATTCAATCCTAACCAGGATTTTGCCGTCTTCAATGTCCAGGGCTTCTACCAGGCTTTCTTTTTTATCGTTGTATTCAGACTGATAGAGGCGCTCGGTTTGTCCGTTTTCCAGGTTGATCTTATCGGCAAAAGGGTATTGGCCATCTTCTGTATATCCTGCGCCCAGCAAAAATGCGTGTTCATCATCCAGTTTCAGTACATCCTGACCCCAATCATTTTTAGTGGTCACAAATCTTCCCGGATCGCTGTAGCGGTCCTGATAATTTCGGTCGAAAATCACTTCTGGTTCTTCTGAAGGATCTGCAGGATTGAAAACATAAGTGCGGGTATTTCTGTTATTCCACCAATAATCATTGGCAATGGCCATTTCATCTGTTCCCCACGTGATTCCGCTGAAGCGATCTTTGGTTTTTAAAACGGATTTTCCTTCACCCTTAAATGGAGCTTCTAAGGTAAACACCTCATCACGAAAGTCTGCTTCGTTTTCAGGGTCTCCCTCATCAAGGGCTTCTACATACATTAAGGTTGAAGGTTTATCGTTGCGCCATTGTAAATTTCTTTTTCCGGTTTGAGTAGCCATAAATCCCTTTGGAAGGTCTTCGAGGAGAGGTTCGTCATTCACTTTATTTACCAGATTTCCTTCAGCGTCATAAATAGTGGTTTCCGAAGGAAATCTATAATAAGGTACCAGATAGGAAAAAGGTTTTTTGATATGAGAAACCATTACATAATCACCATTTGGAGAAAAATTAATGCTGTTATACATTCTGGCATCCATCCATTTCTGACTGCTACCATCTAAGTTTACTTTTACAAGTTCAGACCGGGCAAGTTGTTCGAAATTATATTCATCGTTTGGATTTTTTAAAAGATCCTGGTAGGTTCGGTTTTGAGCTTCTTTTCCATCGCTCACCGAAACGGTAGGTCCTGTTGGAACAGCAGTTTCAGTATCGATTAAGGGTTTACGATCCTCAGGCAGTATTTTCACCAAAATTGCTGAATTATCCCTGAACCAACTAACCACATCCCGCATATTTGCGTTAAGATTAGCCTCGGTTAGTTTTTTTGCTGAAGCTGTTTCGAGATCGGCAACCCAGAGTTCCACGCCTGTATTTGTGGTATGGGTGAAGGCGATCTTTGATTCATCGGGCGACCAGGAAACATTAGTGAGCCGTGGGGCCTCCGGTAAACCTGAAATTTGTCGGGGTTTCTCCTCATCAATAGCTTTTACTTCCAGGTTATTGTAATAGGTAGCACGGCTATTAATGTTAGTTACAGGATTGATCCTTAATCCGCCAAGACGTAATTCCTCTTCGCTGAGTTCAGCAATAGATTTGTATTGGTCGCGGTATAAAAAGACCATCATTTCTCCCTTGCTATCTATAATAGTGTTTGGTGCGAGAGGGACATCTACCAATTCCAGGATTTCCTGTGGAGGTTTTTGGTAGGTAAGGTTTTCCTGTGCCTGGAGACTTCCCAGAACAAGGAAAAAACTAAAAATACTCAAAATAATTTTTTTCATTATTTATGTCTTTTTTGATGAATAAATAATTAAGCTGCCATGGATTAAGGATTATTAATCTTTGCTATCTTGCTGGTTCATATTTTATGAAATGCTTAATTTTTAATAATGATAGATTCTAAATATACTAAAGTTTAAATTATGTTTCAATCTAAAATAGCCGGTTTGGGAAGTTACGTGCCAGAAAATGTAGTCACCAATGATGATCTCGCAAAACTTATGGATACCAGCGATGAGTGGATTCAGGAGAGAACAGGTATTAAAGAACGCCATCACATTAAAAAAGGTGATGGCAATACTACCGCCATTATGGGGGTGAAAGCGGCAAAGATCGCCCTGGAAAGAGCAGAAATCTCCAAAGACGATATAGACCTTATCGTTTTTGCTACTCTTAGTCCGGATTATTATTTCCCTGGCTGTGGGGTACAAGTGCAGGAAATGCTGGATATAAACACCTGTCCTGCCTTAGATGTTAGGAATCAGTGTAGTGGATTTGTGTATGCACTATCGGTTGCAGACCAGTTTATCAAAACCGGAATGTATAAGAATGTACTTGTTATTGGAAGTGAAAATCATAGTGGTGGTTTAGACTTCACTAACCGTGGACGTTCGGTTTCAGTGATTTTTGGAGATGGAGCGGGAGCTGCCGTGCTTACCCGAAGTGATCACAACGGGGAAGGAATCCTGTCTACCCATTTACATTCTGAAGGGAAACACGCAAAGGAACTTTCGCTTGAGGGGCCAAGTACAATGCACTGGGTGCCTGAGATTATTGCTGAAAATCCGCAGGGAGACGATATTCCATATTATCCATATATGAACGGACAATTTGTTTTCAAACATGCAGTACAGCGTTTTTCTGAAGTTATTATGGAAGGACTTAACGCGAATGGCTTGGACGTTAAGGATATTGATATGCTTATTCCTCATCAGGCGAATTTACGTATCTCTCAATTTATTCAGCATAAATTCAAGCTCAGTGATGAGCAGGTTTATAACAACATCCAGAAATATGGAAATACCACCGCAGCCTCTATTCCAATTGCTTTAACTGAAGCCTGGGAAAAAGGCAAGATCAAAGATGAAGATGTGGTGGTGCTCGCTGCTTTTGGGAGCGGTTTCACCTGGGCCAGTGCTGTTATTAGCTGGTAAAATCACACCCTATGATATAATAAAGGAAGCCGGTGATTCCGGCTTTCTTTATTATAGGAAGGTAAAATATCCCGGGGCTTGCCTCGGTAGTAAATGTTGTAAAGTTTGAAAACATGTTCAATTGTAATGCTCCGTGGGCTTGCGCCGGAGAACTTTACTTTACTGCAAAATATTTATACAAGTCGTAAATCCCCAAGCCCACAAATGCTATGGCCAGGACTAGACCAAAGGTGTCTGTTTCTACGCTGTTCATGTGATAATATAATCTATAGGAACCATAACCGGTAAAAGCGATTCCCAGAATCAGGTTCCATATATTTCGTTTGGTAGTTGGTTGCTCATTATTCGTCATCGGTATAATCTTTCGGAAAGGTTGTTTTTGCGATTTTCAAGGCTTCGTCATAATGGCTTTTGATTACAAAAAGCTGTACCTGGCCGGGGAGCCCGCCCCCGAAGCCCGCTCTAAGGCCCGAATCAAAATCGTTCCTAACCCGTGAAGAAATACCGGATTTGTCAAAGATTTCCTGCAGATATTGGACATTGGGTTCAGATCCTGTATAGACCCGTTCATAGCTTTCTTCATTACTCATGGTTGATTGGTTTTTGTTACTAACCAAAATACGAATTCTACTGCTTACGCCATAGGTTTTATACAGAGTTTAACGTTCTAAGCGTTGTAATACCGGCTTTGCCAGATAGCCGAATTGAAATTTTTACCGAATTTCACTCCATAGAAAATACACAGGCCGGCAATCCATTTAAAAATAAAAAAGAAAATTATAAAAAACTGGGTGGTTGTTTGTTTTGGGGAGAATAATCCATCTGGAACCATTAGAGCAAGAAGAAAGCTGCAGATCAAAAGGACCAAAACAAAATTTTCCATATACTTAAATGGCCACATGAGTAGTTTGCGCAGTGGATGAAGATCATTTCCCCATTTATGGACCAGGTAGAAATAATCATTTCCCATAGGTGCGAAAAGCAGAGGATCATCGGCATTGTCAAGCTTCAATAATTTAGAAGGAGCAATGATCCTAAATCCCTTCAGGCTGGTATGATGTTGTTTTTCAAGTTTCTTTATTTCTGAAATCGCTTCAATGGGAATTTCAGCTTTAAAAAAGCTGGAGTCTAAAAACCTGAGACGATAATCTATGCAGATCTTTTCAATATCAGAGAGATGAAATATTCTCCCGCTTTCCAGAAGTTCAAAATTAAAAGTGTTTATTTGATCACCGCTTCCCTGGCTAAGCGTCTTCTGGATTTGTTGGTCTTTCCGAACTTCCTGTTCGAAAATATCCTTAACCTGGGCCACGATATTACTCTCGGCAGTTCTTCGGTCTCTTACTTTTTGAAGCTGAATTTCAATATCTGTACGCGGTATTTTCAACATCTTCTCTTTCTCTTTAGAATAAATCTAAAAATAAATAATTTGTAGAAAACAATAGATAATTAAAAGTTAAAGCAGAAATTGCTCTGTTAAATAATATTAAAAGAGCTGGAAATCCTTTTGGAGTTAAGGCTTTCAGACTATATTGAATTTATTCAAAAAAGAAAAATCTATGAAAAAATTACAGATCACCGTTCTGGGGATAATCTCCGTTCTATTGCTAGTAGCTTGTGGCTCGGGGAGTAGACTAACAGATGAAGCAAAAACTTTAAGAAATTATAACTCCTACGCATTTTTGCCTAACAATGACACCATTATGAGTCGGGCTTATGATAATGAAAGGATAAATGACGTCATTGTTTCTACCATTAATGCAAATATGAAGGACGAAGGCTATATTCTCGATAAGCGTCAACCCGATGTACTAATTTATGTGCATACTATGTTTGACGAAAAGGCCGATGTAAATGCGAATCCCGTGTATACCAATTATAGCTATTATCGCCCGGGACTTTATATCGGGCCTTATGTTGAAGATTACGTATATGAAGATTATTATACCATTCAGCGTTTAACCGGGAACAGTGTAAAGCAGCTGCCGTATCGGGAGCGAAGTATTGTGATAGATTTTATTAATCGAAGAAATAAGGAAATTATCTGGCGGGCCACTTCCGAAGAGGAAATCGGGACACGCCGTATGGATAGGGATATAAGAAATTATGTAGATGATATTTTCAAGAAATTCCCTTAATTCTTAAGCTTTTAAAAACAAAAAATCCGTGGTCTTTATTAAAACCACGGATTTTTTATTAGGATAAGTTTTTGTTATCTCAATTCAGCTTTTAGATCGCTTTCAAATCTTTGCTGAAGTTTGCTCATCATCTTATCTACCTGTTTATCGGTTAAGGTTTTGTTCTCGTCCTGGAACAGAAAACTCACCGCATAACTCTTTTTACCTTCCGGTAGGTTACTGCCCTGGTATACATCAAAGAGATTTACTTCTTTAAGTATTTTTTTACCGGTTTGCAGAGCGATATTCTCAATCTCCTCGTAAGAAACCGATTCGTCCAGCAGAAGCGCGAAATCACGTCTTACAGCAGGATATTTAGGAATAGGATTAAATTTCTTTCTTTGTGCAGTGGCCTCCTCAATTAAAGCTTTCCAGTTAAAATCGGCAAAAAGCACCTCCTGTTGAATATCAAAATGTTTCAGAACAGATCTTTTTACTACACCAAATTCCACAAGCTTCGCTTTTTTAGAGCTCATCGCGAGACCTTCAGAAAACAAATCGTTTTTTGTTGCTGAGGATTTACTGTTGCTTACGCCAAGCCGGTCCAGGACGGCCATAATGATCCCTTTCAGATAGAAAAAATTGCCTTTTCCGGGAGTAATATTCCAGTTCTCTGCTTGCCTGTTTCCGGTTACGGTAAGCGCGAGGTGTTTTGTCTCGGTTCTACCGCTTACGAAGCTGTGATAAGTTTTTCCGAATTCGAATAATTTCAGACTGTTACGCTTTCGATTAATATTATAGCTGGCGGCTTCAAGTGCCGAAAACAGCATAGACTGTCGCATAACCGATAGGTCATGGCTAAGCGGATTCAGCATTTCTACATTATTTTCTTCCTTGATTTGTTCACTAAGTTTGGTATATGCAGGAGTGGTTAGCGAATTGGCCATACTCTCGTAAAAACCCTGTCCCACCAATTGATTCGAGATGAGGTTTTGTAGCTTATAGTCTTCAAATTTAGAAGAAATAGCTACAGATGCATTTAGCTTATCGCTGAATTTAATGTTGTTATAACCATAAACCCGCAGAATCTCCTCGATCACATCGGCTTCACGCATTACATCTACGCGATAGGAGGGAATAGTTAGGCCCATTCCGGTCTCGGTAACATTATTCACACGAATTTCAAGACTTGCCAGGATAGATTTTATAGTTTCTTCTTCCAGGTTTTCGCCAATGAGCTTATTTACCTTTTCAAAGGTCAGGAAGACCTGGAAGTCTTCAATTTTCTTGAAATAGAGGTCGTCTATGTCACTGGTAACTTCCCCACCTGCGATCTCTGTTATTAGAAGCACGGCTCTTTTAAGCGCATATTCTACGGAATTGATATCAATACCACGTTCAAATCTAAAAGAAGCATCGGTATTTAAGCCGTGTCTTTTGGCTGTTTTTCTGATGCTAACCGGATTGAAGTAAGCGCTTTCCAGAAATATCGTGGTAGTGCTTTCTGTAACTCCGCTGGTGATTCCGCCAAAAACTCCTGCAATACAGAGTGGTTTTTCGGCATCGCAGATCATTAGGTCTTCTTCGTGCAGTTCACGCTCAACTTCGTCTAAAGTGATGAATTTGGTGCCTGTTTTTAAGGTTTTTACGTTGATCTGGTTTCCGGCTATCTTTCCTGCATCAAATGCGTGTAATGGCTGGCCCAGTTCGTGCATTACGTAATTGGTGGCATCTACCACATTATTTTTTGGGGTGATCCCAATTGCCTTAAGCCTGTTCTGAAGCCATTTGGGAGAGCTTTCAACTTTAATATCTGAAATAGTCACTCCGCAATATCTTGGCGCCAGGTTAGAATCTTCCACACTAATCGGAATTTTCAGGCTGCGGCTGTCTACGTGAAAACTGCTCACCGATGGGGTGATAAGTTCTAAAGATTTACCCTGTTGTTGATAACCGGCTTTCAGGTCCCGGGCTACGCCCCAGTGGCTCATCGCATCGGCGCGGTTAGGGGTTAAACCTATTTCAAAAACCTGGTCATTTTCAACTTCAAAAATTTCAGCTACGGGTTTTCCAGGTTCAAGATCATCTTTCATAACCATGATCCCCTGGTGATCTTCACTTAATCCAAGTTCTTTTTCAGAACATATCATTCCAAAGCTGGCTTCACCACGTATTTTTCCCTTCTTTATTGGCCAGGCTGCACCTTTTTCATCGTAGAGGGTTGTGCCGATAGTCGCAACCGGGACTTTCTGCCCTGTAGCGATATTTGGGGCGCCACATACGATCTGTACCTGTTCCCCACTACCAAGAGAAACATTGGTAAGCTTTAATTTATCTGCGTTGGGGTGGTCTTCGCAACTAAGTACGTGTCCTACCACAATGCCCTGCAATCCCCCTTTTATACTTTGAAATTCCTGAATGCCTTCCACCTCCAGGCCAAGGTCGGTAAGTAATTCTCCTGTCTCCTCTGGCTTTTCAGGGAGTTTGATAAATTGCTTTAACCAGTTGTATGAAATCTTCATCGAATTGTTTTTTCAGGCAGCAAAGATAGTATTACGAACGGTTTTGGCATAATTTGAAATTTTAATTTTGACCTAATTACAAATTAAAAAGAGAAGCGGAAAGCTTCTCTTTTCGGAAATGGGCTAATATTTCGGGGTTAGGCTTTTCTTTTAAACCTCATTTGGTTCACTTTCTCCCATTCTTTACTATCCTCTTTTTGAAGATACACATCCCATTCAATATTGTCATTTCCATTACGGGTTATCTCGTGACGAGCCATTCTTTTTTCATTGTTCTGGATGTATTCCTCCATCATCTCCACCTTGTTTTCTCCAATGTTTTTAATATCTAATTTTGAAATTTCGATGCCGATGGGAGTTGTAGCATTTACATAGGCCATTTCAAACTGGTCGTCCATCGCATCATAGGCAATAATGCGTTCGCAGCAGGGATTGTTCTGTGCATTTGTATGTTTGATGCGTAAAACAGCATCGCCTGGCAGATAGGTTATACTTTGAGTACTGCTGGGAACATCTATAGCATTCCCATCCCGGTAATTGGTTTGTTCCATAACCCATTCTCCGGTTAAGAATTCGAGTTGGCGGTGTTTGTTCTCCAGTTTCGAGAGTTTAGCCTTCGAACCGGCAAGAATCCGGGTTTTTTCGTCTTCGCTGGAACTTTTTTGAGCTATCTCAATAGATTTTTTTAAATACTTTTTTGCCTCTTCAGTTTCCCCTTTTTCAATGAGGTAATCGGCATAGGAATCGTTAGGATTGGCTGCTTCAGGATATTCTTTCATATTATATTTAAAAATTTTTTCTGCGGCGGGCATGTCTTTTTCTTCGAGCATAAGCTTGTAGCCAATGTTGTTTAATTCCCATTCATCCCAGTTGTAGTTTTCTTTTTCCTCCTTTTTTAATTTCTCATAATGGGTAAGGGCTGCATCGATGCCATTTTTCTGGTATTCTTCAAAGACGGCCTCTCCAATAGAGTTTTTCTCCTTCTCATCCTGTGCAATTGCGCTCGTAACCAGACTCATAAAAAAGATTCCGGTTAACATCAATAATCTTGTCTTCATAACTCCTAGATTTAATAATTAACCTAATAAATTTACGAATTATCTCAGCTATTTAGGATCGCTACTAACAGGTGTAAATGCGACACAAATCTATTTTTAATGTTGTCGCGAATGGTAAGAAGCCTTTGTAATAGGGGCTTCTGGATACTTCAGCATTCAACCGAATAAACCAAAAGCCTGTCATTTAGGAGGGGAAAAATAAGGGAAACCCCGCAGCTGGTTTTAGGTTATAACTATAGAAGAAATGGCTCGCTTTAAGATTAACCTATGGAAAGTTAGAAGGTTACATTAGATTCCTTATTATTTTTTCGATGATATAGATGAAATTTGCGATGAGCTACGTTAACTAATGTAATTCCAGATCGTTTTCTTTCTGGAAATCTGGGCGAAAGTGTGGTGGAGCACCTTGTTTTTTTCTAGCTGAAGATTAGGGTCTTCTTTTAAAACCTTGATGGCGAGATGCCTTGCAGTTTTAAGAATGTCGTTGTCTTTAACGATATCGGCAATTTGAAGATTTAGTACCCCGCTTTGTTGGGTACCCATAAGGTCCCCGGGGCCACGGAGTTTTAGATCTACTTCAGCGATCTCGAACCCATCGTTGGTGGTGGTCATGGTTTGTAATCGGGTTTTACTGTCTTCCGATAGTTTGTGGCCGGTCATCAGGATGCAAAAACTCTGTTCGGCGCCACGACCCACCCTGCCGCGAAGTTGGTGCAGCTGTGATAGACCAAAGCGTTCGGCGCTTTCAATAATCATTACACTGGCATTGGGAACGTTCACGCCAACCTCTATTACGGTGGTGGCCACCATAATTTGTGTTTCTCCGCTCACAAAACGGTCCATCTCATAATCTTTGGCTTCCGCTTTCATTTGTCCGTGAACTATGGAAATCTGGAATTCGGGAAACTCCCGGGCAATACTTTCGTAGCCATCCATCAGGTCTTTATAATCCATAGTCTCCGATTCCTGAATCAATGGATAAACGATATATACCTGTCTGCCTTTTTTGATTTCCTCTCTTATAAAAGCAAATACTTTTAAGCGGTTGGCATCATACCGATGTACAGTTTTAATTGGTTTCCTTCCGGGCGGAAGTTCATCGATCACCGAGATATCCAGGTCACCATAAAGACTCATCGCAAGGGTTCTTGGAATAGGGGTGGCGGTCATCACCAGAATGTGAGGTGGGAGGTCGTTCTTCTTCCATAATCTCGCCCTCTGGGCAACTCCAAAGCGATGCTGTTCATCAATTACCGCCAGGCCTAAATTCTTAAATTGAACCTTGTCTTCCAGTAAGGCATGAGTCCCGATTAAGATGTCTATTTCCCCATTTTCCAGTTTCTCGTGAATCTCCCTTCTTTTTGAAGTTTTAGTTGAACCGGTGAGTATTTCTATACTGGTGTTTAATTCTTTACATAAATCAATTAATCCATTATAGTGCTGTACTGACAAAATTTCAGTAGGGGCCATTAAACAGGCCTGAAAGTCGTTGTCAAGTGCTATAAACATTGACATTAGCGCTACTATCGTCTTCCCGGAGCCTACATCGCCTTGCAAAAGCCGATTCATCTGTGCGCCGCTGCCTAAATCATTCCTTATTTCTTTGATCACTCGCTTTTGTGCTCCGGTTAAATCGAAGGGTAAATGCTCGTTATAAAAGTTGGTGAAATTCTCTCCCACTTTTTCAAAGACATATCCCTTGATCTTCTTTTTGTGAAGCAAATTTTTTCGGATGAGTTGCAGCTGTATGTAAAAAAGTTCTTCAAATTTTAAACGGAATTGTGCCTTTGCAAGAAGCTCCTGACTTTTGGGAAAATGGATATTAAAAAGCGCTTCAGATTTAGAAATGAGTTTAAATTCCTGTAAAATTTCTTCTGATAGGCTTTCAAAGAATCTGCCCTTGGCTTCCAGAAAAAGTTGCTGCGTGATCTTATTGATTACCCGGTTCGAAATTCCTGCTTTGGCAAGTTTTTCGGTTGAAGGATAAACAGGCTGCATCGCGGTGCGCAGTTGTTTTTTGTAATCTTCAACCAGTTCCATTTCGGGGTGTGGCATACTAAAAACCCCGTTGAACCAATTGGTTTTTCCAAAAATCACATATGGAGTGTTGATTTTAAGATTTTCTCTTATCCACTTTTGACCCCGAAACCAAACCAGTTCCATCTTTCCGGTACTGTCCACAAAATCGGCTACAAGGCGTTTCCCTCGTTTTTGTTCCACACTTTTAATATGCGTGATCTTACCAACAATCTGAACGTCTGCAGAATTACGCTGCAACTCATTGATCTTATAAAAACGGGTTTTATCTAAATACCGGTTCGGAAAGAAGTTGAGCAGGTCGCCATAGGTTTGAATGCCTAATTCCGTTTTCAGGACCTTCGCCCGGCTAGGGCCAACACCTTTTAGGTAGTCTATGGGAGTTTGGAGCAAATTGGCATTCATGGAAACGAAGATATTAAAATCAGTTTTTTAAGCTTTGATTTTCTTAAAAAATTATACCGTTGCGCACGGGGCAGGTTTTTCGTAATTTGGAGGTCATATAACTTCTGTATGAAATATCTTTTTTTAAGCATTTTAATGCTGAATTTCAGCGGGGTCTTTTCCCAGGATTCTATTTCTTCCCAACTCAGGAACCTCGATTTCGAAAATATTAATGCCAGCATTGTTATTGTTCCCGAATCCGGAAAGGTTCAGGGAGAGGTGGTTTACCAATTCGAGGTTTTAAACCAGGTGGATTCCGTCTACCTGGATGCTCAAAAAATGGAATTTTCTGAAGTGAAAGTTAATGGAAAAAGCATTCCGACCAATAATACCGGGAATGTTCTGTGGTTAAAAACAAAACTTAAGCCTTCTGAAGCAAATGAGATCAGGTTAAGTTATTCAGCCAAACCGCAACAAGCGATGTATTTCATAAACTGGGATGTTCCGGAGAAAATTCCGGCTTCAAGACAGGTATGGACGCAGGGGCAGGGGAAGAATTCTTCAAACTGGATTCCGGTAATTGATAACCTGAATGAAAAAGCGGTTTATGATCTCAGCATTGATTTTAAGAAAGACTATGAGGTGATTTCCAACGGAGAATTGGCTTCGGTCGAAACCTTAAATGATTCGGTTTCCCGCTGGAATTTTCAAATGCAGAAACCTATGAGCAGCTATTTGCTGGCCGTTGCGGCAGGGAAATTTCAGAAAGAAGAATTGAAATCGGCTTCTGGGGTGCCAATGGAATTATACCTTGAAGAAGATGAGGATTCCCTCAGGGAGCCGAGTTACAGGTATAGTAAGGAAATATTTGATTTTCTGGAAGATGAAATCGGGGTGCCCTATCCCTGGCAGAATTACAAACAGGTACCGGTACAGGATTTTCTTTATGCAGGAATGGAAAATACCGGAGCTACCATTTTTTCAAGGGCTTTGCTTACCGATGAGGTAGGCTTTAAGGACCGGAATTATGTAAATGTGAATGCCCATGAACTTGCTCACCAATGGTTCGGGAACCTTGTTACCCAGGAAGCCGAAGAACATCATTGGCTACATGAGGGTTTTGCCACTTATTATGCCCTGCTTGCCGAAAAAGAGATTTTTGGTGATAATTATTATTACTGGAAGTTATATGAATCGGCAGAGCGGTTAAAGGAATTAAGCGACACGGGGAAAGGGGAAGTTTTGATGAGAAAGGGTGGCAGTTCACTCACCTATTACCAGAAGGGAGCCTGGGCTTTGCATATCCTAAGGGAAAAAGTTGGGGACGAAGCTTTTAAGACAGCGGTTAGAAACTACCTGGAACTCTATGCCTATCAAAATGTGAATACCGATAATTTTATTGCTGAAGTTGAAAGAGCCTCCGGGCAGGACCTTTCTGGGTTTATAGCCGATTGGCTTAAGCAAACCGCCTTCCAGGGAACAGATGCCTTGAACTCCCTGAAGCAATCTGAATTTATTCGAAATTATCTCGACATAGCCGCTTTGAGGGAGAGTCTGTTGGAGCAGAAGTCAGATCTCCTGAGAAATGCGCTTCAGAAGCCTGTAAATGATTATATAGGCCAGGAAGTGGTCTTTCAGCTGGCCGGAGAAACTTCAACGGAAGCCTTCCAGCTTTATAAATTAGCTTTTCAAAGTGAAAATATTTTTGTCCGCCAGGCAATTGCCCTGAGTATGGATGAGATTCCGCAGCAATTGAAACCTGATTATGAGTCTCTGTTACATGATGAATCCTGGCTGACCATAGAGGCTGCGCTTACTAATCTTTGGATGCAGTTTCCGCAGGAAAATACAAGATATCTGCATGAAACACGTGGACTTATAGGCTTCACCGATAGAAACCTGAGGATTCTCTGGTTAACCCTTAACCTGGCAACCCCAGCCTTTGAGCCGGAAAAGCAGCAGGAGAACTACATGGAGCTTTCTGGCTACACCGCTCCTCATTTCCCTTTTGAAGTGAGGAAAAATGCTTTTGGTTATCTTTTTCAGATAAACGCTTTCAGCGATGAAAATCTCAGAAACCTGATGGAAGCAACGCAGCACCATAACAATCAATTCAGGAGTTTTAGCCGGGAATTGCTTTCAGAATTACTAAAAAATCCTGATTATCGCCGCCAGTTGGAAATGCTAAATGCGAATTTGCCTGAGCAGGAAAGGCTTTATTTGTTAGAAAAATTAGAGAGTTAAAGGCTGAACTTTTATCTTCGTTTTAAATCATTTGCTTATTTTGGCGGGGTATGATTGATGTCAGAATATAAAAAGAAAAACAGGGAATGCGAGCATTGGTAATATCTGGAGGCGGAAGTAAAGGTGCTTTTGCCGGTGGGGTAGCCCAGTATTTAATTCAGGAAGAAGGGAAAAAGTACGATATGTTTCTGGGAACTTCTACCGGAAGCCTACTCATCCCTCATATCGCCGCGGGAAACATCGATAAAGTATATGAAATATACACCAATGTAAATCAGCGAAAAATCTTTAGTGTTAATCCATTTGTGGTTAAGAAAAAAGAAGGACGTGAATATGTGACTATTAATTACCTTAATACTTTTTGGCAATTTATTCGCAAAAAAAGAACTTTTGGGGAAAGCCATAATTTAAGAAAGCATATAAAACGTAATTTTTCACCTGAAGAATTTGAACTGCTGCAAACCTCGGTAAAGGATGTAGTGGTTACGGTGTCCAACCTTTCCAAAAACCGGGTGGAATATAAGTCTATACATGATTTTTCTTATGAAGATTTTTGTGACTGGATCTGGATAAGCTGCAATTATATTCCTTTTATGAGTCTTGCTAAAAAAGATGGTTATGAGTATGCCGATGGGGGCTTAGGTTGTGTGGTTCCAATTAGAGAAGCCATAAAACGCGGTGCAAAAGAAGTTGATGCAATCATCCTGGAGGCCGAGAATATGGAATACAATAAAGTGCTGGGAAAAAATCCATTCTCGTTAATGATCAATCTGTTCGGGTTTTTGCAAGACCAGGTGGAATATCATGACATCGTGGAAGGTAAACTCGCTGCCCTGAATAAAAAGGTGAAGCTGAATACCTACTACACTCCTACAAAACTTACCGAGAATTCTTTAGTTTTCAATAAAAAATTAATGTCTGAATGGTGGCAACAAGGTTTTGATCACGCCCGGGAAAGGCATATGCAATACCTGGAACAACGTAAGAAAAATTTCTTCGGATTCTTTTAAATAAAAGATTTTACTTCTTTTTTAATAAAAGCGAGTGCCGCATCTGTAGGCGCTGGTTTTTCCATCAGGTTCTTCAAAATGGCTTCCCGCAAAGCATCGGCAGTAGTTACTTCGTCTAAACCATTTGCTTTTCTAATAAGTCCGATGGTGGCATTTTTCGCTGTTTTAATGTAATCCCAGCAATCCCCGCTAAGGTAAATTTGTTGTGCAAGGTTATGTTCAAATTCCTGTTCTATGGTTCTTATAAGCAATTGTTCATATTGGGAGGGATCATCTGAATTTGGTTTTACACGGAATAATATTTTTCCCGGCGAGATTCTTTCCAGGAAAAGAGTCATTCTTTCGTAGGCCTGAAGGCGCATAGGCAAGGCTGTTTTCTGGTTATCTTTTACCAGGAGAAACCTGCGACGGCCTTCTTCACTTTTTATAAAGGATTTAAAAAAATAATAGGCCAGAGCGCCAACAATAAGTGCCGGTAAAAGTGCTAAAAGTAGTTGTGAAAGTTCTATCTGATTCATTCTTTTTTATCGTAAACCGAGGTTTCCTCAGTTTCTACTTCTTTGGTTTTAACTTCTTTTTTTGTATTTCCCACCTAGATGCGGGCATTCCAGGTGTTCTTTTATACTGCCGAAAGGTACTTTTTCTTTGTGATACGTAAAAGTTGAAGCCAGATTTTTCCCATATTCTGTAATTATTGATTTAAATAATCTATGGCTATTTGTGACATTGTTTTTACTCCCAATAGCATTCCGCTTTCATCGATGAAGAAGTCGGGTGTGTGATGTGGTGCGGGCTCGGTAGCGTCCAGGGGTTTTCCTCCAAGGAAAAAATAGAATCCCGGCACTTCTTCCTGGAAGTAGGAAAAATCTTCACCTCCCGTGGTGGCTTTCACCAATTCTACGTGATCTTTTCCGGCTACTTTTTGAAGAGTAGGCAGCATTTGGCTGGTTAGCTCCGGATCGTTATAAGTGATCGCGGTATTATTCTGAATTTCAATAGTGGCTTCGCCACCGTATGCCTTAGCGATGGCCGGAACCATTTCACGCATTCTTTTAAGGATAATTTCCTTCATATCAGGGTCAAGGGTGCGTACGGTTCCTATCATTTCAGCAGATTCAGGAATAATATTAAATCTCACTCCGCTGGTGATCTTTCCAACGGTGATAACCGCCGCGCCATCCACCAGTTTCGCATCGCGACTGATAATGGTTTGTAATCCATCGATGATCTTTGCTGAAATGAGAATTGGGTCGGTACCGCTCCAGGGAGCCGATCCGTGAGTTTGCTTTCCTTTTACGTTTATTACAAAACGTTCTACGGCTGCCATAGTACCTTCGGGTTTGTAGCGAATGGTTCCTACAGGAGTTGCAGAATTGATGTGTAAACCAAAAATGGCATCTACATCCGGGTCTTTTAAAACTCCTTCCTTGATCATAAGTCCGGCGCCACCTTCTTCGCCCGGAGGCGGACCTTCCTCTGCCGGTTGAAAGATGAATTTCACCGTGCCGTTGATCTTGTTTTTATTTTGAGATAGGACTTCGGCAACACCCATTAAAATTGACACGTGGGTATCGTGACCGCAGGCGTGCATAACTCCGGTTTGGGAGCCTAAAAATTCCGTGGTGACTTCAGATTTGAAAGGAAGGTCATTGCGTTCGGTCACAGGAAGTGCGTCCATGTCGGCACGCAGAGCAACGGTTTTCCCGGTATTATCACCTTTTAAGATTCCCACCACCCCGGTTTTGGCTATTCCGGTTTGAGTTTCTATTCCCAGTTTCTCAAGATGGGCCGCGATCTTTTCGGCGGTTTTAAATTCCCGGTTAGATAATTCTGGGTTTTGGTGAAAATCCCTTCGCCAGGAGATCACCTGTTCTTCAAGGTTTTCAGAAGCAATTTTGATTTCAGGATCGATTTCCTGGGCTGTAATGCCTATGCCGAAAAGGGCAAAGAATGCAAGGCTAAGTTTTTTCATAATAGTTTAATGTGAATGGGGTTAAATATATTTAAATTATAGGTTTTTGCCATTACATCATAAGTATTTGTTTTAAAAAGAATAGTCTTGTGGGTTTAATTTTCAGGGCATTTTGGTTAAATTCACCCCTTTAAAAAACTAAAGGAAATTTGGAAAATTATTTAGCCGAATTAAATGAGGCTCAGCGCGCTCCGGTACTGCAGAAGGATGGGGCCATGATTGTAATTGCCGGAGCAGGATCGGGAAAAACCCGGGTGCTTACTTACAGGATCGCCTACCTGATGAGCCAAGGTGTGGACCCTTTTAATATTTTGTCGCTTACTTTTACGAACAAAGCGGCCCGGGAAATGAAAAACCGAATCGCTAAGATCGTTGGAAATTCTGAGGCTAAAAATCTGTGGATGGGAACTTTTCACTCGATCTTTGCCAAGATCCTGCGTTTTGAAGCCGATAAACTTGGATATCCCTCGAATTTCACGATTTATGATACCCAGGATTCCCAAAGTGTGATAAGGGCGATTATAAAAGATATGCGCCTGGATAAAGATGTTTATAAGTACAAACAGGTTTATAACCGGATCTCATCTTACAAAAACAGCCTGATTACGGTGAAAGCCTATTTTCAGAATCCAGAACTCAAGGAGGCTGATGCGATGTCAAAAAAACCTCGTTTAGGTGATATTTATAAAGAATATGTAGAGCGCTGTTTCAAAGCCGGTGCGATGGATTTTGACGATTTGCTGCTGAAGACCAACGAACTCTTAAACCGGTTTCCGGAGGTGCTTCATAAATATCAGAACCGCTTCAGGTATATCCTGGTAGATGAGTACCAGGATACTAACCATTCCCAGTATTTAATTGTTAAAGCGCTTTCAGATAAATTTCAAAATATATGTGTGGTAGGAGATGACGCCCAGAGTATCTATGCTTTTCGGGGAGCGAATATCAACAACATCTTAAATTTTCAAAAGGATTATCCAGATGTTCAGATGTATAGACTGGAGCAGAATTACCGCTCTACTAAAAATATTGTAAATGCGGCAAATTCGATAATCGAAAAAAATAAGACCAAACTTGAAAAAGTGGTTTGGACCGAAAATGAAGACGGGCCAAAAATCGTGGTGAACCGTTTATTGACCGATGGGGAGGAAGGGCGTTTTGTGGCAAGCTCAATCTTTGAAAACAGAATGCAGAATCAGCTTAAAAACAGCGATTTTGCGATTTTATACCGAACCAATGCCCAGAGTAGGGCTATGGAAGATGCCTTGAGGAAAAAGGAGATCCCGTACAGGATTTACGGCGGACTTTCATTTTACCAGCGCAAGGAGATCAAAGATGTACTTTCTTATTTACGACTACTTATCAACCCGAAAGATGAGGAAGCTTTAAAACGGGTGATCAATTATCCTGCGCGCGGCATTGGCCAGACCACGATGGATAAATTGACTATTGCTGCCAATCAATACGGGCGCTCGATCTTTGAAGTTATCGAAAATATTGATCAGCTTAACTTAGGTATCAATAGTGGCACCCGCACCAAGCTGAAGAACTTCGTGAATATGATCAAGAGTTTCACGATACTTGCTGAAAATGCCGATGCTTTTACCGTTGCCGATACAGTAACCAAGAAATCCGGATTGGTTCAGGAATTTAAAAAAGACGGAACACCGGAAGGGGTTGCCCGAATAGAAAATATTGAGGAATTGCTTAACGGAATCAAGGATTTTGTTGAAGAACAAAGAGAGCTTGCCGATGCCAATGGTTCTTTAGCTGAGTTTTTGGAAGATGTTGCTCTTGCCACCGATATGGATAAGGACACCAGCGATGATGACAGGGTTGCGCTGATGACTATTCACCTGGCGAAAGGGCTGGAGTTTCCTTATGTATATATCGTAGGCCTGGAAGAAGATCTGTTTCCTTCAGCTATGAGTATGAATACCAGAAGTGAACTTGAAGAAGAACGCCGACTTTTTTACGTAGCCTTGACAAGGGCTGAAAAACAAGCATATTTAACTTACACTCAATCGCGATACCGATGGGGTAAACTAGTGGATGCTGAGCCAAGTAGATTTATCGAGGAGATAGATGAGAAGTTTATGGATTATATGATTCCGCAGGATGATTATAAATATAAGCCACTTATTGACACCGATATTTTTGGAGACGTAGATAAATCCAAGCTTAGGCAAACAAAGCCGCAAAATGGCACTCCACCACCGGCACATAAACCAACGGAGTCCCAACTAAGGAAACTTCGTAAACTCAAACCCCCTGCCACGGAGCCTCAAAAGGCAACAAATTCCATAAAACTGGAAGCCGGCAATGAGGTGGAACATTTGCGTTTTGGAAAAGGAAAAGTATTAAGTATAGATGGAGTGGGGCAGGATAAAAAAGCTGAGATCGATTTTGAAAATGGGGGAATTAAGAAACTTCTCTTGCGATTCGCTAAACTGAAACTGCTAAGTTAGGCCGTTAAACTTCTGTTATTTAAAGCCGCCAAAAGCGGCTTTCTTTTTATCTTCAGGGTAAACTATGCTTGTATGCTATTTCCTGAATTTAAAAATATAACTATCTACAGGAAGAAAAATTCAAAAGGAATTAAGTTTAAATAATAATCTGAAAACACCCGGAATTTTGTAATTTTTAGGGTGTTTTAAATATGTAATTATGGCTGAACTAATTAGAATTTACGAAGAGAATCCCAGTCCCAAACTTATTAATAAAGTGGTTGAGAGCCTGAAAAAAGGTGGTCTTGTAATCTATCCAACCGATACCGTTTATGGTATGGGGTGTGATATCACCAATACTTCTGCTCTGGAAAAAATCGCGCAGATCAAAGGTGTTAAGCTGGAAAAAGCAAACTTCTCTTTTATTTGTGAAGATTTAAGTAATCTCTCAGACTATGTGAAACAAATAGATACGGCAACCTTTAAGATTCTTAAAAGAACGCTTCCGGGGCCATATACCTATATTCTTCCGGGGAATAACAACCTGCCGAATGTCTTCAAAAAGAAGGAGACGGTAGGGATTAGAGTTCCAGACAACAATATTTGCAGGGCACTGGTTTCAGCTTTGGGAAATCCCATAGTTTCAACTTCCATAAGAGATGATGATGAAGTGCTGGAATACACTACCGATCCCGAGCTAATCAAGGAGAAATGGGATAACCTGGTAGATATTGTAATTGATGGCGGTTATGGAGATAATATTCCTTCGACCGTTATAGATCTTACAACGCCAGAACCTGAAGTTATAAGGGAAGGAAAAGGTAGCATCGAAATTATGTAACCTCTTAGGATTGCTATAAAAAGAGAGACCCCGCTTTAAACGGGGTCTCTCTTTTTATGAAAAATTTATATTGCTATAATTATTCGGCTGCTTTCATTCCTTCTTCGATCATTCCGTAGAATTGGTCAAGTTTTGGAAGTACTACGATACGGGTTCTGCGGTTTTTTGAACGTCCTTCAGCAGTTTCGTTAGATGCTACAGGAATGTAGTAACTTCTCCCTGCGGCAGTCATTCTTGCTGGCTCTACACCAAATTCATCCTGAAGAATACGCACTACAGAAGTTGCACGTTTTACAGAAAGATCCCAGTTATCCTCGAACATAGAAGTTTTAATTGGCTTGTCATCGGTATGACCTTCAACCATAAATTCTATTTCCGGACGGTTCTTTACAACAGTAGCAACTTTTCCAAGTACTTCTTTAGCACGTGAAGTTACATTGTAACGTCCGCTATCGAATAACAATTTATCTGAAATAGATACATAAACCACACCTTTTTCAACATTGATCTCGATGTCTTCGTCGCTCATATTTCCAAGGGCTCCTTTTAAGCTTGTAACAAGAGCAAGAGTAACAGAATCTTTTTTGTTGATGGCGTCACGCATTCTGGTTATTGCCAGATCCTTTTCTTTTATGCTCTCTAAAGAACGCTCAAGGTTTTCAGCTTCTTTTTTAGAAAGGGTTGCCAGATCCCCAACATTGTTTAGTAGGGCGGCATTGGTATTGTTTAGGGTAGTGATTCGACTGTTAAGACTTTCTTTCTCGTCTAAACAAGAATTTAATTTAATTGTGGCCGTGTTTAACTGGTCCTGGGTTTCTTTTTGCTTGGCTTCCAATTCTGAATATTTCTTCTGTGAAACGCAGGAAGAAAGTAAAACAGCAACAGTAGCCGATAAAAGCATGATTCGTTTCATAACTTGTGAATTATTATTAATGTTAGATGTCCCAAAAGTATCAAAAAAATACAAAGGGGAAAAGAAGCTTTAACATTAGTTTTTAAATGTTTTGCTATAAATCAGAGAATTTTCGCTTACCGCCTATAAAATATGAGATGACAATAGATTTTTGACTGTAATAATCTTTCTTTTTTGGTAGATTTTTACGTTTTTCCAAAAGTATAGTGATGTGCCTGTAAAAGCTGAGATGCGCCTGTAAAATAGCGTAGAAATGAGCAAATTTACCAGCTGCAATAAATTTTATTCCTGCAAGGGCATCAAGAATCATCCTGAAGAAGATAAGAAAGAAGGCTGCGGCTCCTGGCGCATTTTTCAACAGGGAAAATAAACTATTTCTGAAATTAAAAAAGGTCTTCCGTGGATTCATAGTGTTAAGGGTGGCTCCTCCCAGGTGATAAACCCTGGACCCACCTGTATATTTAATTTTGTATCCCAGGTTCTGCAGACGCCAGCAAAGGTCGATTTCTTCCTGGTGTGCAAAATAACTTTCATCAAGTCCGCCGGCCTCATAAAAAGCCGAATTTCTAATGGCAAGACAGGCCCCGCTTGCCCAAGAAATATAAGTATCGTCATTATATTGGCCGTGATCTTCTTCTAAACTGTCAAAAATTCGGCCCCGACAATAAGGATAGCCCAGCATATCTATAAAACCTCCTGCTGCTCCCGCGTATTCAAAATAATTTTTGTTTCTGTAATCCAGTAATTTGGGTTGTATCGCAGCAGTAACTGCTTCTTTGTGAAATATATCGAGGATTGGTTCTAACCAGTTTTCAGTAACTTCAACATCAGAGTTCAGTAGGATAAAAATATCTTCTGATAGATGCTTCAGTGCATCGTTGTATCCTTTGGCGTAACCACCATTCTCTTTATTCTGAATTATCTTTACTGATGGGAACTCTTTATTTACAATAGAAACCGAATCATCGGTAGAAGCATTGTCTGCCACATATATATTGGCGCTTTGAGAATGTTGGAGGACCGAGGGTAAAAAATCCAGGAGAAGGTCTCTGCCATTCCAGTTCAAGATAACTACGGCTATGCTTAGAGGTACCTCTTTATTTTTTTTGGTTTTCATTTCTTGTTCCATTCTGGAAGTTCCTTTAAAAAATTGTAGGTTTCCTGCTTATAATCCATCTGGCAGTAATAATGATCGAGCCCATTGCTAAGCATTAAATATTCAGCGTTAAGGCTTAAGTTATACCTGGCAATCTGGTCGAAGGTTTCCTGGGATATTTTCACTCCTGGGGCTTTGCATTCTACAATAAGAAAGATACTGCCATCAGAATTATAAACTATCAGGTCATATCTTTTTACGAGTTTCCCCAGTTTTAACTGTTTTTCCGCATTTATAAGACTTTTTGGATATTTTTTGTCTTCGATTAAAAACCGAACACAATGCTGTCTTACCCATTCTTCGGGAGTTAAAACCACGAATTTTTTCCGCAGTTCATCAAAAACGGCTATTTTATTTTCGTTATTTTTGAACCGAAACCGATACCGGGGAAAATTGAGGTCAAGCATAAGCCCAAAAATAGCAAAGTCGGAAGATTAATTTGTACCAGGCTAACAATTATATTCCAAAACTACCAGCGGAACTAAATCTTTACATGGAAGAAGCAAAACAAATCGTCAACAGCATCAGGCAGGGAAACATCAGTCCTATTTATTTTCTGATGGGAGAGGAACCATATTATATAGATAGGATCTCTGATTTTATCGCTGAAAATATTCTCGCAGAGGAAGAAAGAGGCTTTAACCAGATCGTGATGTACGGCCGGGATACTACAATAGATGAAATTACCAGCAATGCCCGCCGCTACCCAATGATGGCAGAACGCCAGGTGATTATTGTAAAAGAAGCCCAGGACCTTTCCAGAAGCATTGAAAGTTTAAGCGCTTACTCCGATAATCCGCAGCCTACCACGGTGTTGGTGATGTGCTATAAATACAAGAAGATAGATAAAAGGAAGAAATTATATAAATCGATTAAGCAATCAGGAGTAATCTTTGAAAGCAAGCGCCTGTATGATAACCAGGTTGGCCCCTGGATTCAGAAAACCTTAAAATCGAGGGGTTATAGTATTTCTCCAAAAGCGGCCCAGATGCTGGTAGAATTTCTGGGAACCGATCTTGGTAAGATCGATAACGAACTGGAGAAGCTTCAACTTATCACCCCTAAGGACACCCAGATAACTCCAGAGCTTATTGAGGAAAATATAGGTATTAGCAAGGATTTTAATAACTTCGAGCTGCGCAAAGCTATTGGAGAGCGGGATGTGCTAAAAGTACATCGCATTATCAATTATTTCACGCAAAATCCAAAAGACAACCCTTTGGTGATGACTATCTCCTTGTTGTTTGCCTATTTTTCGCAGGTGTTACAATATCACGGGTTGGCAGATAAATCCAAGAGCAATGTGGCAAAACAACTAAAGGTTAACCCATATTTTGTAAGTGATTATGTTGTGGCGGCAAGAAATTATCCAATGAAAAAAGTTAGCCGGGCGATTGACCTCTTATATCAAACCGATGCAAAGAGCAAGGGAATTGGGGCAGCCAATGTTTCCCAGGGAGACCTTTTAAAAGAATTATTGGTAAAAATAATGAATTAATGAAGAAATTAAACTCCTGGATAAGTGCTGCCCGCTTAAGAACCCTCCCGCTTTCGGTTTCCGGAATTATTGTGGGTACCACCATCGCCGTGCAACACGGGTATTTTAATATAGCTATTTTCAGTCTGGCCCTGGGAACTACTTTAGGCCTTCAGGTGCTTTCCAATTTTGCTAATGATTATGGGGATGGGGTAAAAGGAACCGATAACGAAGACCGTGTGGGGCCACAACGCGCCCTACAAAGTGGGTTGATTACCAGAGCAGAAATGAAACAGGGAATCATCATAACTGCGATAGGTACTTTGTTGCTGGCTATTTTACTTATCTACGCTGCCTTTGGGAAAGAAAATCTTCTTTTCGCACTCATGTTTTTTCTTCTGGGAATCGCCGCAATCGCTGCAGCTATAAAATATACTGTTGGAGAATCGGCTTATGGGTATCGCGGTTTGGGAGATGTGTTTGTATTTCTATTCTTTGGATTAGTGGCGGTTTATGGCTCATATTTTCTATATGCACACGAGTTTAAATGGGAAGTTTTACTTCCTGCCTGTACAATAGGCCTGTTAAGCATGGGCGTGCTGAATCTCAATAATATGCGTGACCGTAATTCTGATGAGAAAGCAGGCAAAAATACCCTGGCCGTGATCCTTGGTGAAAAAAAAGCTAAGAATTATCACTATGTCCTGATTCTGGCTGCAATTTTTTGTCTGGTTGTTTATACGGTCCTTAGTTTAGACGGTGCAAGTGACTTTCTTTATTTACCCGCGCTGGTACCTCTGGTGCTTCATTTAAAAAGGGTCGTGGAAAATGAAAACCCCATGTTGCTGGATCCCGAATTAAAGATCCTGGCACTTTCAACATTTGCTATAGCAATCCTCTTTGGGATTGGGCAGATTATCTGAGTTTTTAACAAAATTATATAAAGCGAGGACCATAAAGAAAATGCCTAATCCTTAAATTTACAGGTGAGGCTATTCAGCTGTTTTTAGTGTTATTATTATTCAACCAAAAATTTATTAAGATGAAAATCAGTTTTTACGGACAAAGTTGCCTGAGATTGAAGATAGGAGAGACCCACGTTTTGATAGATCCATTTATAACAGGAAATCAACTTGCAAAAGACAAGATCGATATCGAAGAGCTTAAGGCAGATTATATATTGCTCACTCACGCGCACCAGGATCATACGTTGGATGCCGAGGCTATTGCCAAAAGAACAGGGGCTGTAATTGTAAGCAATTTTGAAATTGCCAATCATTACGAAGCAAAAGGCATTGAAGTGCACCCTATGAACCACGGAGGAAGCTGGGATTTTGATTTTGGAACGGTAAAGTATGTGAACGCCATTCATAGCAGCTCATTTCCTGACGGCTCCTACGGTGGACAACCTGGAGGTTTTGTAATAGAAGGAGAGCATAAAAATATTTATATTGCCGGTGATACGGCCTTAACGATGGATATGAAGCTCATCCCGATGCAAACCAAGTTGGATCTGGCTATATTGCCCATCGGTGATAATTTTACGATGGGAATTGATGATGCCATTATTGCCAGTGATTTTGTGAAATGCGATAAAATACTAGGTTGTCATTACGATACCTTTGGTTACATTGAAATTGATCACGAAGAAGCTAAACGTAAATTTTATGAAAAAGGGAAAGACCTGATGCTTCTTGAAATTGGAGAAAACATAGAATTATAAATAAAAACACACCTGTAGATGCAGGCAAATTACAAGAAGTATATTTTAAAGTTTAAACGCCCCAGCGGAACTTCCCGGGGCGTTCTTACTACCAAAGAAACCTGGTTTCTACAAATCACCGACGGGAAGAGAACGGGAATTGGAGAATGTGGTATCCTTAGGAGTCTGAGCATAGACGATCGCCCGGATTATGAGGATAAACTAAAATGGGTATGTGCCAATATTCACACCGGCCCTGAATTTTTGTGGGAGGAATTAAAGGAATTCCCAAGCATTCAGTTTGGGGTAGAAATGGCTTTTAGATCGTTAAATTCTGAAAATAAATTTGAACTTTTTCCTTCGGAATTCACCCGGGGTGAGGCTGCCATTCCTATCAATGGCTTGATCTGGATGGGAGAAAGAGATTATATGAAGCAGCAGATCTCTGAAAAAATAGAAGCCGGCTTTGATTGTATTAAGATGAAGATAGGTGCTATCGATTTTGAAACAGAACTCGAGCTTTTGAAATACATCCGAAAAGAGTTTTCTCCCGAAGAAATTGAATTACGTGTTGATGCCAACGGGGCTTTTTCTGCTGAAGGCGCTTTGGAAAAACTACAGCGGCTTAGTGATTTTCAATTACACAGTATTGAGCAACCTGTAAGGCAGGGGCAATGGGAGGAAATGGCAGAATTATGTGCCAAAACTCCCCTTCCAATAGCTTTGGATGAAGAACTTATTGGGATTTTCGATAGCGAGGAAAAAGAAAAGATGTTGAATAAAATACAACCTCAGTACCTTATATTTAAACCCAGTTTAATTGGTGGTTTTAAAGGCACTCAGGATTGGATCGATCTCGCTGAAAAACAGAAAACCGGTTGGTGGATAACCAGCGCCCTGGAAAGTAATATAGGCCTGAATGCCATTGCACAGTGGACCTATACAAAAAATACAAAAATACCACAGGGACTTGGAACGGGAAGCCTTTACACCAATAATTTTGAGAGTCCACTGGAAGTAAAACACGGTCAAATTCAATATAATCCCGCGAAGAAATGGGATTTTAATCTTTAACAAATGTATATAGCTGAAGCTTTTAAATATCGTCATGAATTTTGGCGATATATTTTGGGAACACTTTTAGTGATCGCGGGGGTAATCATTGGGCAAATCCCTCTTGCTGTGGTGATTTTTCTTTCCGGAGGGATGGAAGTAATGGGAATGGAAGAGTCCCAGATAATGCAGGTACTCGAACCAAACCTCAATCTATTTCTAATGCTGCTAACTTTTGCTGTTGGGCTGGTAGCAGTTATTCTGGCTGCAAAATATCTTCACGGGCAAAGCTTAAGGTCTCTTACTACAAGTAGAAAAAAAATAGACTGGGGCAGAGTTTTCTTCGCTTTTGGACTTGTGGCTGTTCTTACCGTATTATTAAGTCTGGTAGACTATTATGCTAATCCGGAAGATTACGTGGTGAACTTTAAACCGGTTCCTTTCCTAATTCTCACCCTGATAGCGATAGTGATGATTCCGTTACAAACCAGTTTTGAGGAATATTTTTTCCGGGGCTACTTAATGCAGGGAATAGGTGTTTTTTCCGGTAATAGATGGCTTCCGCTCATAATTACCTCGGTTGTTTTTGGTGGACTTCATTTTTTTAATCCGGAGGTAACCCAGATGGGGAATATCATTATGACCTATTATATTGGTACCGGCTTTATGTTGGGGATTATGACTTTAATGGATGACGGTCTGGAATTAGCCCTTGGTTTTCACGCAGCCAATAACCTGGTGGCGGTACTACTGGTCACTGCTGAATGGACAGCTTTCCAGAGCCATTCAATTTTAAAGGATATTTCTGAACCTACAGCAGGATGGGACGTACTTGTGCCAATATTCATAATATATCCTGCACTTTTATATATTATGGCCAGAAAATATGGCTGGAAAGACTGGAAACATAAACTTTTTGGAAAAGTGGAAAAGCCGGAAACCTTAAAACTTTCAGAAGAGGCTTAAAATTTTCATAACTATTCGGTAACTTTAGGTAATTAGTAAATTTCCAATTTTGGTTCAACAAATGGCAGATAAATATAAAGTCCCGGAAACGCATCCGGATTTCAGGCTTAACAAGCGGTGTTTTTCTAATGCTGAACTTTATCAGGTTGCCTATAGTTTTATAAAAGAAGGGGAGCCTTTTGAAGAAAGAATTGGTAATTTTATTCTGGACTGGATCAAACCTGGACATACGATTGAAGTCCAAACCTCCGGCTCTACCGGGAAGCCTAAAAAGCTTAGGATCAAAAAGGAGCATATGATTAATTCGGCTCTTGCTACTTCTAAATTTTTTGATCTCCCGGAAAAAACCACGGCCCTGATGTGCCTCCCTGCCGATTTTATTGCCGGAAAGATGATGCTGGTGCGGGCTATGGTTTTGGGTTGGCATCTTGATCTTGTACCGCCATCTTCCAATCCATTGGATCAGGTTTATAAACGTTACGATTTTTGCGCGATGACTCCTTTTCAACTGGATAATTCCATAGGTCGCCTGCATCTTATTCAGAAACTCATTGTTGGGGGAGGAGCCGTTTCTCCAAAGCTTCAGAAGATGGTTAAGGACGTAGAGACGAAAGTTTATGAAACCTATGGGATGACCGAAACCGTTACCCATATAGCAGCGAAAAGATTAAATCCGAAGAATAAGAAAAAACAGGCTAAACCATTTAAGGTCTTACCTAATATTCATATTTCTCAGGATGAAAGAGGTTGCCTGGTTATAAAAGCCCCAAAACTGGCAGATGAACCTATTGTTACCAATGATGTGGTTGAAATTCTAACTTATAAAAGATTTATTTGGAAAGGGCGTATTGATAATATGATCAATTCCGGAGGAATAAAACTATTCCCTGAAGAGATTGAGCGAAAGCTGAGAAAGATTATCGATCAGAGACTGTTTGTAACCTCCATGCCCGATGAGGCTTTAGGGCAAAAACTGATACTGTTTGTAGAAAGCGATTTTTCTGAAGAGCTTTTGAGCGAGCTAAGGGAAAAAATAAAAAACTTAAAAAGCCTTGGAAAATACGAGGTTCCGAAAAAGATTTATCTCATTGAAAAGTTCGAAGAAACACCAAACGGTAAGATCCACCGGGAGAATACCGTAAAAAGCAAGGTGAATTAATTCCAAATATTTACAAACTATTTTTATTAATCGGGCTGCTGAGTGTTTAAACACCTTAGTTCACATTCTTCCTAAGCGGGAAGAGCAAGGCTTGTAAATGAGATCCTGAAAGATAAATTTGAAAATCTGCTACCTGGTTTGATGTACAGAGCAAGGGTGGATATATGGGTGGTGATTTCACGGTAATATAAATAAGACCCTGTATTGCGCAGCATACTTGTCTTTCACAAACAAGGAAACCGATAAGTATGAAAGACTCGCTGGTGCCCGCTATGAAGTAGGAGAAAGCATTGAATCTACCTGGAACCCTGAAGAACAATCTGAGCAGTAAGTTTTAGACGTTTATATGCATTTATAGATTTCCCGAAGAATGCTAAACAGGGTTGCCGCATTTGCTTTTATTTCTATAGAACACATAAATTTAAAGCTGAACAAATTCAAAAAGCACAAACTTTTTCACCTAAAAATCCTATCTTTAAGTAAGGATTTCCGTTTTTAAAATCAATTTTTCTATGAACGCCCCATATAATAGAAGAAGTTGAGGGATTAAAAGAGCAATCCGAAATCCTGAAAAATTAATTAAGCATTTTTTGGATTAAAAAATCTTACTTCAGATTAAAAAGATGGGGGCAAATTCAACTCATAAAAACAACTCCTTAAATTACGGAAAAGTTATTTCGGTAAGGGGAAGCGTTGTGGATGTATGGTTTGAAAATAAGTTGCCTTCTATTTTTACCTTGCTCCACACCGGAGAAGAAAAGGAAATTGCAATTGAAGTATTGGCGCAAATTGACTCAAACCGCATTCGGGGAATTGCATTAACTGCCACCCAGGGATTAGCGCGTGGAATGCGGGTTGAAACCGATGGAGAACAGCTTAAAGTTCCGGTTGGAAAAAAAATCCTGGGCAGAATGTTCGATGTTTTTGGAAACACGATAGATCACGAGGAAAAAATATCGGAAGTGGTGTGGCGTAATATACATCAGGAACAACCCCCATTAACGAAACGATCCACAAAATCTGAAATTTTCCTGACCGGAATTAAGGCTATCGATATCCTCATTCCATTGGAACGAGGTGGAAAGGCCGGTTTGTTTGGAGGAGCCGGGGTGGGAAAAACCGTTTTGCTCACAGAGATGATCCATAATATGGTTGGCCATGGCAAGGGAGTGAGCATATTTTGCGGAATAGGGGAACGTTGCCGGGAAGGACATGAGCTTTATCATGAAATGAAAGAAGCCGGTGTGCTGGATGATATGGTGATGATGTTTGGACAAATGAATGAACCGCCGGGAGCTCGCTTTCGAGTTGGCCATGCGGCTTTGACAATGGCCGAATATTTTAGGGATGATGAGTTCCGTGATGTTTTGTTGCTCATTGACAATATTTTCAGGTTTATTCAGGCAGGGATGGAAGTTTCAGGCCTGATGGGCCAAATGCCATCCCGGTTGGGATATCAACCCACCATGGGAACAGAACTCTCCAAACTGGAAGAGCGTATCGCCAATACCGATGAGGGAGCAATCACCTCTATCCAGGCCGTGTACGTCCCAGCTGATGATCTAACCGATCCGGCGGCTGTACATACATTTTCACATCTTTCAGCATCCATTGTTCTTTCCAGGAAAAAAGCCAGTGAAGGACTTTACCCAGCTATAGACCTGTTGCAATCCAATTCGAAAATGGCCACTCCCGGAATTATTGGTCAAAGGCATTATAATCTTGCACAGGAAATTAAGCAAACCCTAGCACAGTATGAAGATCTCAAGGACATTATTGCAATGCTGGGTCTGGAACAATTATCTACCAACGATAGAAACCTGGTAAATAGGGCAAGACGTTTAGAACGATTTTTTACTCAACCATTTTTTACTACCGAACAATTTAGCGGGATTAGCGGAAAATACGTCAGTCTAGAAGATGCTCTTAAAGGTTGTGAGCGCATTCTTTCAGATGAGTTTAAAGATCTGCCGGAAAGTGCGTTTTACATGATCGGGACCATCGAGGATGCTCAGGAAAAAGAAAAGAAAAATAGGAAAAAGGAAAAGGAGAAAAGTTCTAATTCCGAAAAAGAGGAAAGTTCTGATTCTGGAAAGGAGAATAGTTCTAATTCCGAAAAGGAGGAAAGTTCAGTGAATTCAAAATAAAAAATGATTGAAATGGAAAATGAATTAATGACCATTAAAATCCTTCTTCCATTCAAGATTTTCGATAAAGTAAGAAATGTGAAACGGGTTGTTGCCGAAACAGGCGAAGGATTTTTTGGTCTTTTACCACAAAGACTGGACTGTGTTGCCGCATTGATACCGGGAATTTTTATTTATGAAACAGAAGCAGAAGGAGTTCGATATTTAGCTATTGATGAAGGGATCCTGGTAAAAGCAGGACCGGAAGTACTGGTTTCTGTTCGCAATGCCATTGGGGGCGCCGATCTTGGAAAGCTTCGGGAATCGGTAGAAAAAGATTTTATGGATCTCGATGAAAATGAAAGAAAAGCCCGCTCTGTAATGGCCAAATTGGAAAGCGGATTTATTTACAGCCTGGAAAAATTAAGTAAAGAATAAAATAATGGCACCTGCAAATAAGAAAAATAAAGGGAATGCATTTAGCCAACAGGTGGGCAAAAAAGAAAGGCGCAAACTTAAAGCCTTGCGCGATAAAAAAAAGAGCATTTGGTCTGGGCTGGGAATGTTCGGAATGGTGGGCTGGTCTGTGGCCGTACCTACGCTGTTGGGAACGATCTTAGGAATTTGGTTAGATAAAAATTATCCTCAATCTTTTTCCTGGACATTGACCTTTTTGGTCATAGGCTTATTAATAGGCTGTCTGATAGCGTGGTTTTGGGTGGCTAATGAAGATAGAGAGATGAATCCAACCGATAAAGATGAAGAGTTGAATCTTACAAAAGAGGAAAAAGATGAATGAAATTATATACATGGTGTTTGTGCTCACAGCCGGGTTAGTTTTAGGAATATTATTTTTTGGAGGGCTTTGGTTCACTGTAAAAAAGGCGGTTACCTCAAAAAGGCCTGCATTATGGCTTATTGGTAGTTTTTTTATTCGGGTGAGTATTACTTTAGTTGGGTTTTATTACCTGTCCCAGGGAAGTTGGAAAAACCTTCTTATTTCTGTCTTAGGGTTTATTATTGCCCGAACTATCATTATTTACCTGACTAAATCTATTGAAGAAAAATCAATACAATTAAAAAAACAGACAAGTCATGAAGCTAAGTCCTGATGAAACTATATTTTGGGAATATGGTTTTATTAATATTAATCTAACCATTGTTACTACATGGGCATTAATGCTGATTCTGGTGATTTCATCAAGATTAATCACCAGGAATCTCAAAGTAGAAATTCATATTTCCCGCTGGCAAGTGATTTTAGAGATAATCGTAATAATGATAAACAATCAAATAAAAGAAATAGGCCTTGAAAAACCAGAAAAATATATCGGGTTTATCGGAACTTTATTCCTGTTTATTGGCTTAGCCAATTTATTCGTCATTTTTCCATGGTATCAACCACCAACAAGTTCCCTTTCTGCTACCGCGGCTTTGGCTATTAGCGTCTTTCTGTCTGTGCCTTATTTTGGTATTGGGAAGAAAGGCCTTGGAGGTTATCTAAAAAGTTATCTCAAACCAACGTTTATGATGTTGCCATTTAACCTGATAAGTGAGGTTTCACGAACCCTGGCTCTTGCTATAAGGTTGTTTGGGAATATCATGAGTGGAGGAATGATTGTGGCCATACTTTTAAGCATAGCGCCATTTATTTTTCCGGTCATCATGAATGTTCTTGGCCTGCTTACAGGAATGATACAGGCTTATATTTTTAGTATTCTGGCAACAGTTTATATAGCTGGGGCGGTAAAAATAAAAGCAATATAACTATTAACTAAAAAGAGGATAAAAATGGATGATTTAACACTAATTGCAGTAGTCTCAATAATTACTGCCGGATTTACAACAGCAGTAGGAACTATGTTCCCTGCAATAGGCGAAGGGAGAGCCTTATCAAAAGCACTGAGTTCTATAGCCCAGCAACCTGATTCTTCTTCCACTATTACAAGGACGTTATTTGTGGGATTGGCGATGATCGAATCTACAGCCATTTATTGTTTTGTGCTTTCAATGATCCTCATTTTCGCTAACCCGTTCTGGAATCATTTTATTCAATAATATATTCATTATGCAAATTGATTGGTTTACCGTAATTGCCCAGATAATTAACTTCCTCATTTTAGTGGGGTTGCTCAAACGATTTCTATATAAACCAATTCTTAATGCCATTGAAGAACGCGAAAACAAAATTTCCTCTCAACTTGAGGAGGCCGAATCAAAAAAAGAAGAAGCTCAAAAGGAAAAAGAGGAATTCAAACAAAAAAATGAAGATTTTGAAGATAAAAAAAAGAAATTAATGAAAAAGGCCGTTGAGGAATCTGAAGAAAAACGTGAGGAACTTCTTGAAAAAGCTAGAAAAGAAGCCGGCAAATTTCGATCCCGACTTAAAAAATCTTCGGAAGAAGTCCAACAGAATCTCAGCCAGGAGATCGAGGAAAAGGTACAGAAGGAAGTTTTTGCAATTACCAGAAAAGCTCTTTCAGACCTTGCTTCCCTCGATATGGAGGAACAAACCCTAAAGGTCTTCATCAGCCGTCTAAATGAATTGAAAGAAGATGAAAAGAAAGAATTTCTGGAAGCTTTTAAATCTAAGTCGGATCCAATTATGGTTCGAAGCGCATTTGATCTTCCCTCAAAACAGAAAACTGAAATTCAAAAGACAGTTGCGGGTATTTTAGGGACCGAAACCAAATTTCAATATAAAACCGTACCGGAATTAGTGAGTGGTATCGAACTTACTGCTAACGGATTTAAAATTTCCTGGAGTATTTCAGAGTATCTGAATTCTCTGGAGAAAAATATTTCAGAAACAATAGAAGAAGAATCCAAAAAAGGATCAGAAAAACAATAAGATGCCGTCAGGGGAATTAAATAAAACTTTAAAGAGGACCTTCGATAAATTAACCCGGAGCAGGGAAAATTACGTTCCATCGCTTACTCCCCGCGAAGTTGGTTACGTGATGAGCGTATCATCTGGCGTGGTCAGGGTTTCCGGACTTCAAGGTGCAGGTTTTGAAGAACTGCTGAAGTTTCCCAATGATTTATTTGGAATTGCTTACAACCTTGATGAAAGTGAAATAGGTGTAATTCTTTTGGGAGAAGATACAGATTTGAGCGTGGGCGATGAGGTGGAACTGACAGGACGGGTATTGGATGTTCCTGTAGGAGAAGGCTTGATTGGGAGGGTGATCAATCCGTTGGGAAAACCTATGGATGACAAAGGAAATATCACCTTTAATAAACGTTTGCCAATTCAACGCCCTGCTCCTGCTATTATGGATAGAGCGGAGGTTAGGGTTCCATTGCAAACGGGATTAAAAGTGGTGGATGCTTTGATTCCCATTGGCCGGGGGCAACGTGAATTAATCCTGGGTGACCGGCAAACAGGAAAGACTGCCATTGCAATTGACACCATACTTAATCAAAACGATAAAAATGTAATTTGTGTTTATTGTGCTATTTCACAGCGCTCATCCTCGGTTGCAAAAGTAATCGCAAATCTGAAAGATAAAGGAGCAATGGAATACACCATTGTGGTAGTTGCTGAAGGGAATAACTCCCCCGGATTAAAATATATAGCCCCATATGCGGCTACCAGTATTGCAGAATACTTTATGGAACAAGGCAAAGATGTGCTTATTGTTTATGACGATCTTACTCATCACGCCCGTGCCTATCGAGAACTTTCCCTTTTGCTGAGAAGGCCACCGGGACGTGAGGCATTTCCGGGGGATATCTTTTATATACATTCAAAATTACTGGAAAGAGCGACTCATTTAAACGAAGATCTTGGAGGAGGATCACTCACTGCCTTGCCAATTATAGAAACCGAAGCTCAAAATATTTCAGCCTATATTCCTACAAATCTTATTTCCATAAATGATGGTCAACTTTATCTTTCCCCTAAATTATTTGAACAAGGTGTTTTGCCAGCGGTGGATATTGGCAAATCTGTTTCCCGTGTTGGGGGAAAAGCACAATTGCCGGCCTTTCAATCTATAACCGGTAACTTAAAACTCGCGTATTCCCAGTTTGAAGAACTGGAGAGTTTTGCCCGTTTTGGAACCCGCCTGGATGATGACACAAAAGAGAAGATCAACCATGGAAAACGAATTCGTGAAGGTCTGAAACAACCAGAACTTCAGCCAATGGCAGTTCCCGAACAAATTATGGTTCTTCTCGCATTAACAAACGGTCTTTTTGATACGATTCCACTTGACAAAATGCGGGAGGCTGAAGTTTCTTTATTGGAGAAAGCCAATGAAATTCCTGAGGAAATTATTGACCGGATATTTTCAGATAAAAAGTTGAGCGATGAGGACCGACAGTCAATCCTGGAAATTGCCGATGAGAAACTTTCTTCTTTTCAGGAGAAACCGGAACCAAAAAAGAACTGAACATAATGGACACCTTAGAGAGCTTACGCAGAAAACTAGGAGGAGCAGGAGATCTCAAATCGGTCGTCCGGACCATGAAAACCATGGCAGCTTCAAATATTGGACAATATGAGTCTGCCGTAAATTCCCTGGGAGATTATTACCGTACCGTAACCTTGGGGATTCTCGCCTTTTTTAGTGAACAGGACATCAATCTAAAGGAAGAAGATTTAACCTCAAAAAAAAACGATTCAAAATCAATTTGCGCCATTGTTTTTGGGTCCGATCAGGGCCTTGTTGGGCCTTTTAATGATTCCCTTTCCGATTTTGTTTCGAACTCCCTTCAGGAATTTCCAGGCGAAAAAGAAATCTGGGTGGTAGGTGAGCGTATTCAATTCCGATTGATGGATCTCGGACTTAATGTAACAAAACTTTTTTCCGTTCCAAATTCGGTTAACGCAATTACCGTTCTGGTTAGAGAAATATTGATTAAAAGTCTCGAAAATTTTGAAACAGAAGAAATGAAGGAATATTACCTGTTTCATAACCAACCAAAACCCCCAACAGGTTACAAGTCTGTAATGCAAAAATTGTTACCGTTGGAAAAAAAATGGTTGCATGTATTAGATGTTCAAAAATGGCCTACAAAAAATTTACCGCAGGTTGCCGGAGGAAAAGAATCAACCCTGAAGGCACTTATCCGGGAATTTCTTTTTGTTTCGTTGTTTAAGGCAAGTGCAGAGTCTTCGGTCAGTGAAAACTCAAGTCGTTTAGCCGCTATGCAACGGGCTGAAAAAAATATAGATGAGATGTTGGATGATCTTGGCGGTAAATTCCATCACAGGCGTCAAAGCGCCATTGATGAAGAATTATTTGATTTGATTTCCGGATTTGAAGCTTTGAAAGAGGATCCCAAAACGTAAAAACCTTTTCGGCAAATCACTTATAAGTCCCTTGAAATTCATTTCAATTGAGGTTGCATAAAAAGTTTTCGTTAGGGCAAAACCTACCATTATCAGGGGGGGCGAATAGAACCTTTACCTTGGATGCTAAATAACAGGATACGAAAAAATAAAATTCACATTATGTATAGACAAGTAGAAGTGTCACAAACTTTACTGATCAATACCCAATCAAAAAACTTAGCAGTCCAAAATAAAAAAGTGATCGCATTTGGATTTGGACAATCCCCTTTTATGCCTCCCAAATCTGTTTTGGAAGCCTTAAAAAATTCAGCACATCACAAGGAATATTCATCAGTTCAGGGTGATTTGGAACTCAGGGAATATATGGCACAGTTCCACAAAGCACACAACGGATTGCAAGTTGACCCCGAAAATATATTAATTGCCCCGGGGTCAAAAATATTGATCTTCAATATTCTGCTGGCATTCGAAAAAGCCGATGTTTTTATTCCCGCTCCATCGTGGGTCTCCTATTCCCCACAGGCAAAACTTGCGGGACACAATGTCATAAAAGTAAATACTTCCTTTGAAGAGCGATGGAGAATAAGTTCCAAATCAATAAATGAAGCAGCTAAAAACAAGCAGCACGAGGCTTCTGTCATGATATTGAACTATCCCGGAAATCCAGATGGATTATCCTATACCGAAGATGAACTTAAGGATATTGCCCAAGCCTCAAAAGCATTGAACATATTGGTAATTTCGGACGAAATTTACGGTTTACTTGACCATAACCATTCCCATCTTTCTTTTTCCAATTATTATCCGGAGAGAACCATAACAACCACAGGCCTGTCCAAATGGTGTGGGGTTGGGGGCTGGCGTTTTGGTGCGGCTTTACTTTATAACAATATCGAACCCGAATTCAAACAAGCTTTGATTGGGATTGGCTCTGAAACATATTCTTGTGCTCCAACTCCTGTTCAATTAGCGGCAAAAGTGGCATATAAGAATTATGATGAAATAGTACCCTATCTGAAGAAGCAAACACATATTCTAAATCAAATAGGGAACTTTTGTGCAGAGCAGTTAAATTCATCTGGAATACGGGTACATCTGCCACAAGGAGGATTCTACCTTTTTCCCGATTTTTCCTTGCATAAAGAAAAGCTCAATAATTACGGCGTTAAAACCTCAAATGATTTGTGTCAACAATTATTAAAAGATACCGGGGTTGCTCTTTTGCCTGCATCGGCATTCGGATTTGACCAGGACTATTTGGCTGCGAGATTAGCTTATGTAGATTTCCCGGATCCGGCAGAAAAAGTTGAATTTGATTTAAATACCGATTGTCCTAATGTGATTGAAGGAATATATCTAATATGTGCCTGGATCTCAAATATTTAAAAATTTTTGTGAGCGAAAATTGGAGAACAGGGTCAAAATCACTTAAGCCTCATTTCCAATCCGATTTTAAAAGCGACAAACCCGAGAACCATATGGGTGATGAATTCCATATCAACCAAGGCTTGCTTATTTAAAAATTCAAACCAGAAAGCCTCAAAAGAATTCCTGCAACCAGATATGCAATAATGTCTGGAAGTCCCAGTCGTTTGGTTAGTTGCGACAATGGCAGAGGAATCAAAAAACATGATGACTATTGTAAAAAGTATTGAAAAAGAACTATCTTCAAACATTATATTTGTGTTTTTCAACTAGTAATTCTATTGCTTGAAAATCAGCAATTATTAAAAATATTCATAAATTATTGTATATCTGTTTAGCGTCTACTCGCTGTAATGCTCGCTATTACTAACCTTTCAAAAATTTTATCTCAAAATAACTCCTATTTAGCTCGTATATAAATTCGTTGAGGTATAGTTGCAGGTATTTTTTCTTGATTTTGTGGTAGGTGCCAACGAATTTTCTTTTGGCATTATTGATTGCAATGTGTCATTTCAGCATTACAATCATTAATTACTTAGCTATATGGGCTTCCACGTAATTTTTTTTAGGTAATTCAAATTTGCCATTGTTTGCTTTTTTCAGATAAGGCTTTTCATATGGTGAGATATTATAAGCTGTAATTTTCATTTTAAAAAAGGCTTTTTTTAAATTTTAAATATTTATACAGTTCGCCTCCAAAGAGAACCAGAGAAGAAAGGGCGAAAATCACCAGGAAGTGCAGGATAGGCAACTCTTCGAAGCCAAACAGGTCGCGGAGGAATGGTATTTTTATAACCGCTATCTGCCCGCCTAAGGAAGCAACAAAGGCAATATTGATCCATTTGTTTGAAAATATGCCTATTTCAAAAATTGACTGTCGGAGGGAACGCATATTGAATACGTTATAAAGCTGCGTCATGGCAACCATTAAAAAGGTGCCTGTCCTGGCCATAGCTGTTCCCTGAGGCATGTAATAATCTAGAACAAACAAAGATAGGGTAACCATTATGGCGGCCATCAAGAGCAGGTAGGGAGCTATATCCCAGTTCAGAATACTGGCACTTTTCTTTACTGGTGGCTGATGCATGATTTCTCCATGGCCTGGCTCGGTAGCCAGCGCAATGTCCATTACCCCATCTGTTATTAGGTTTACATATAAAATCATAGCTGCGGTTAACGGAATTGGGAAACCCAACGACAGACCTACAATGAGCACGGAAGTAGAAGCAAAATTAGTGGTAAGCAGGAAATAACTGGTTTTTTTTACATTCTCAAATACAATTCTTCCTTCCCGTATGGCATTAACAATACTGCTGAAATTATCGTCCTGCAACACGATTTGGGAGGCATCTTTGGCTACATCAGTACCTCGCTGGCCCATAGCAATACCTACATCGGCACGCTTTAGAGCCGGTGCATCGTTTACTCCATCACCAGTCATGGCCACCATGGTATCTTTCGCCTGAAGCCTTTCGGCAATGCGAAGTTTGGTTTGTGGACCTACCCGAGCATATACATTCACATGTTCTAAAAAATCATCAAATTTTTCATCTTTCACATCCAGTTCTTTGGAGGTGAGTGATACCGGGTACTTGTCTCCTTCTTCTTGCTCTTTACTCTCTACAATGCCTACTTGCACAGCGATAGCCGCCGCTGTTTTTTTATGATCTCCGGTAACCATCATCACTCGCACACCGGCGGTTTTGCACTCCTGGATAGACTCTTTAACTCCTTTTCTTGGAGGATCTATGATGCCGGTGATACCTACCCAAACGAGATCCTTTACATCATCTGCCTTTAAACTATTCTTGCCATTTGCATTTTTGTACCCCTGGGAGAGTACGCGCATGGCCTCTCCAGTCCATTGATCTATTTTATCACCTATCTCTTCTCTTTTTTCATCTGTCATCTCTTGTGGACTATCAGGGCTTAGCCAATGACTGCTGAGCTCCAGTATCCTTTCCGGCGCTCCTATGGCAAAAATTTCCGGGCCTTCTTCGGTTTCTATTAGGCTTGCACGGAATTTTTGTTCTGAATTAAAAGGTAGGTCATCCAGGAGCTTATAGTTCTTATAAGGTTCTTTCTGTTTAATTTTTGCCTTTCGGCTCATCACAAGCATGGCCGCTTCTGTAGGGTCGCCCGTTACCTTTGGTCCCTCATCCTGATCTTTATCCTCGTCTTCCTTTCTATTTTCCTCCTTTTTCTCTTTCTCCTCTTTGCTCTTTATGGAGGCATTGTTACAGAAAGCGGCAATGGCCATAAGTTTACTTTCAACAGGATTTTTATCCAGGTTAATGTTTTCATCTTCTTTTTTAAAATCTCCTTCCAGCTGATAACCACTTCCGGAAACAGATAGCTCCTGTCCGCTGCCGGTAAATATTTTTTTAACTGTTAATATACTTTGGGTAATGGTACCTGTTTTATCAGATAAGATAGTGGAAACAGAGCCCATCATTTCGGTGGCCGTAAACTCCCTGATAATGGCTTTTTTCTTGGCCATGCGGTTGGCACCAATTGCCAGTACAATAGAAATCACAACGGGTAAACCTTCCGGAATAGATGATACCAGCGTGGCTATAGTCACCAGCAGGATATCCTGAAAGATTAAGTGGCGATACCAGTAGCCAATGGCAAAGACGATCAATGCCGTGGTTATGGCAATAATAGCCATCTGCTTACCCAACTTACTTGTTTTCTTTTTGAAATTGGAGTCCTGTATTTTCATTTCACCCATGGAACGGGCGATTTCACCAATTTCGGTTTGTTTGCCAATAGCGGTTACGACTGCCTTGCCTTCTCCCCGGGCAATATTAGTGCCTTTCCAGACCATATTGGCGCGATCTCCTATTGCAGCATTCTTATCTACAGGTTCTGTTTTCTTTTCAACGGGCATGGACTCCCCGGTGAGGGAAGCTTCGGTTGCACGTAAATCTTTTCTTTCCAGCAAACGACCGTCTGCGGGAACCGTGGAGCCTTCTTTCAGTATTATGACATCACCAGGTACTACCTCTTCCGCAGGCATTTCTTCTTCCTTCCCATTACGCAGTACATAAGCTTTTTTCTTCACCAGGCTTTTAATAGACTCAATGGCCTTTTCGGCTTTATATTCCTGGGTGAAACCCATTATAGCATTGAACAAAATAACTGCTAAAATGATATACACATCGGCCATTTGGTCAGCCCACCAGGCTACACCGGCAGCAATGAACAGGATTAGTATTAAAAAGTCTTTGAACTGTTTCAGGAATAGTAAAAATGGATTCATTCCTCCTTTCTCGGGGAGTTTGTTTTTTCCAAACTTCTCCTGTCTTTTCTGTGCTTCTTCAGATGAAAGACCTTCTTTTTTACCTGAAACTTTCTCTAAGGTTTCTTCAATGCTTATACTATGATAGGGGTGTTTTTGATCAATTTCCATAGGAATTGTCTTTTGTGTCCGGTCATTTTTTTATCCTTGATAAATTGTCTTTTACACTTTTCATCTTCGTCCTCTTTTTTCAGCTTCTAAAATATTCTTGATTCCCTTGGCTACAGCATCCGGATTAAAGGAAATACTGTTTATTCCCTGCTCTACCAGGAATTGGGTGAATTCAGGAATGTCACTTGGTGCTTGTCCGCATAAGCCTATTTTTTTGCCTTTCTTTTTGGCCTTCTCAATCGCCATACTTATCATTTGTTTGGAAGATGGATTGGTTTCATCAAATAAATCACTCACCAATGCCGAATCCCGGTCCAGACCTAAAGTGAGCTGGGTTAGATCATTGGAGCCTATGGAGAAACCATCAAAGATCTCAGCGAATTCTTCAGCCTGAAGTACATTTGAAGGAATTTCGCTCATGACATAGATCTCCAAATCATTCCAGCCTTGTTTCAATCCGAAATCACCCATGAGATTAAGTACTTTTTTTCCTTCTTCTACAGTTCGGCAAAAGGGGATCATCAGCTTTACATTGGTAAACCCCATTTCGTCCCTTACGATTTTCATGGCCTCACATTCCATTTCAAAACCATCTTTATACTTTTCACTGTAGTATCTGGAAGCACCCCTGAAACCTAACATGGGGTTTTCCTCATCAGGTTCAAATTCCTTTCCGCCTATTAAATTCGCATACTCATTCGATTTAAAATCGCTCATTCTTACAATGACCTCGCGGGGATAAAATGCAGCAGCAATAGTTGCAACACCTTCCGCTAATTTTTCAACGAAAAAAAGATGTTTCTCCTCGTAGGAAGCAGTTAATTCTGAAATTCTCTTTTTTGCTTCCTTGTCTTTTAGTTTATCGAAATACCGAAGCGCAAGGGGATGGATTTGGATGACGTTGTTTATAACGAACTCCAACCGCATTAATCCCACACCTTTTACAGGGTAATTGCTGTAAGTATATGCCAGGTCAGGATCGGCGAGTATTAACATCACCTCGGTTTCAGGTTCTTCCTGTTTGGCGAAATCTATTTCTTTCTCCTCCCATTCCAATAAACCTTCGAATATTTTTCCAATATTTCCCCCGGCACAGGAAACGGTAATTTCCTGTCCGTCTTTAATCACTTCGGTTGCGTTTTCGGTGCCAACTACCGCCACAGCACCAAGTTCTCGGGCTACAATGGCTGCATGGCTGGTTCGGCCTCCACTGTTTGTGACAATAGCAGATGCTTTTTTCATCACATTATCCCAATCGGGATTTGTAATTTCAGTTACCAAAACATCTCCCTTTTGCAGTTTGTCAGATTCATCGGGAGAACTCAGAATGCGGCTTTTTCCTTTGGTGATCCTTTCTCCAATCCCGGTACCCATGGTAATGACTTTTCCTTCTTCTTTTAAATGGTATTCTTTGATTTTTGATTTATCCTTTCCTGAATGTACTGTTTCCGGCCTAGCCTGGACAATATATAGCTCGTGGCTTTCCCCATCTTTGGCCCATTCGATATCCATTGCCCTTTTATAATGATCTTCGATTTCCAAAGACCAAACTGCCAATTGTATAACTTCATCATCGGTAAGAACATATTGCTTTTGCTTTTTTGCTGGGGTTTTTTTGTTCGTAGTTGTGGTATCATTTTTTCCGCTACCAGAGGCATAAACCATTGTTTTTTCTTTGGTGCCCAATTTTTTGGAAATGATTGAGCGCATTCCTTTTTTTAAAGCTGGTTTAAAAACATAAAATTCATCGGCATTTACCACCCCTTGTACTACATTATCTCCTAGCCCCCAGGAACCGGTGAGAAAAAGTACTTTTTCGTATCCGCTATCTGGCAAAATGGTAAACCCAACACCTGCTGAGGCTTTATCTGAACGCACCATTTTTTGCACCCCGGCAGAGAGAGCTACTTTCATATGTTCAAATCCATTGTGCTCCCTGTACCTTATTGCCCTGTCGGTAAAAAGAGAGGCAAAACATTTTTTACAGGCTTTTAGTGTGTTTTCGGGTCCCTGGATATTCAGGAAAGAATCATGCTGGCCTGCAAAAGAGGCTTCAGGAAGATCTTCAGCAGTTGCGCTGCTTCGTACTGCCACACTGGATAATACTTCTTCTTTTTCTTCAAGTTGCGCGTAGGCTTCCTTTATTTCTTCCGCAAGGTCATCAGGGAATTTCCCTTTTAAAATAAATTCACGGGCATTTTTCCCTGTTTCTCTAAGGTTTTTGAACTCTTTGGTATCTAGTTTTTGAAGCAGGTTGGTAAGTTTTTCTCTAAGCCCATTGTGTTCCAGGTAATCCCAATATGCCTGGGCGGTAGTAGCATATCCTGCAGGAATTCGAATTCCTTTTGGTCCCAGCTGACTTATCATTTCACCAAGAGAAGCATTTTTTCCACCCACTTCGGTGGTATCCTCGTTACTTAAATCGCTAAAAAATCGTATATATTTACTCATGTCTTAAAATATTTGAATGTTTAAATTTTGGCTTGTAATAAGTATTTATTGCCTTGTAAAGACCAACTATAATTTAAAGCTATTTTGATAAAAGGAATATTCATAATATGTTAAATTTGAATTGTTTATATTATTAATAGTGAAGTAATCATTAGATTTTTTTAAAAAAAGTAAAAACTGAATTCAAACATCCCCAGTTACATCCCTGAGTGAAATTTATGATCACCATCATTGATAATGGGTTTGAATAAGGCTATTTTTAAATGATTGAGTTTTAGAAGGGGGTGGAGATAAATTATTTGAATAGAATGCTATGGCTTATTTAAAATTACTGACCAGATACATAAAAGATGCGGTCTACGGGGCAAATGATGGGGTCATAACAACTTTTGCCATTGTTGCCAGTGTAGAAGGTGCAAATTTGGGTAATACGGCCATTTTGGTTGTGGGGTTTGCATCCTTATTTGCAGATGGCTTTTCCATGGCTTCTTCAGACTTCCTGGCAAACAAAGCTGAATTGGCCAGAAAAAAAAGCAATAACCTGGAGGAACAGGAAAAACATAATCCCAAAATTGCAGCCTTATTTACTTTTTTGGCTTTTGTAATTGTTGGGATAATACCACTTGCACCATATTTTTTTATAGCTCTTACCTCAAACTCTTTTGTCTTTTCAGGCATAGCTACCGGTTTGGCTTTATTTGGGGTTGGAGCATTGAGAACAAAACTTACTGGAGGCAATCCTTATCTGGCGGGAGGGGAGATGTTACTAATTGGAGGGGCTGCGGCTGCTGTTGCTTTTTTTATTGGAGGCTTGATCGATCAATGGCAGTAATTTCAAGAATTCACGGTTAAATCCCTCATTGAGGGTTTAATTCTCCGAGGCTTGCCGCAAATTTTTAAAAGTATTTTCCTCTCGAATTATCGGGACATACCTTGTGGGCTTACACCGATGATTTTGATTTTTTTCGTATTAAAACATCTCCGCTCATTTCTTCAGGAGCATCAATGCCCATCAATGAAAGAATGGTAGGTGCAATGTCACTTAATTTTCCTTCAGATAATTCCAGATCTTTGTTAGCGCCTAATAAAATACAGGGAACAGGATTTATAGTATGAGTTGTGAAGGGGGTGCCGTCATCATTTTCCATTTTATCGGCGTTGCCGTGATCTGCAATGATAACTACCGTATAATCATTTTCCAGGGCTGTTTTAGCCACTGCCTCTGTACAGGAATCTACAGTTTCACAAGCTTTTTTTGTAGCTCCCATATCCCCTGAATGGCCTACCATATCAGGATTGGCAAAATTAAGGCAGATAAAATCGGCGGTTCTTTTTTTTAATTTGGGAATAATCGCATCGCGTATTCCTTCTGCACTCATTTCCGGTTTTTGATCGAACGTGGAAACATCAGGAGAATCGATCATAATCCTGGTTTCCCCTTCAAATTCCTTTTCTCTTCCACCACTAAAAAAATAAGTTACGTGCGGGTATTTTATAGTCTCAGCGATTCTGATTTGTTTTTTACCATTTCTCGATAATACTTCCCCTAAAGTATTGTTGAGATCTTCTTCTTCAAATAACACCGGTATATTTTTAAATGTTTTATCATAGCGGGTCATGGTAATATATCGCAAATCGAGTTTTTTCATGTGGTACTCCGGAAAATCCTTTTGAGTGAGGGCCTGCGTTAACTGTCGGGAACGATCGGTACGATAGTTAAAACAAATTACCACATCCCCATCCTGGATAGTTGCTACAGGTTCACCGTCTTGAGTTGAAACTATTGGTTTTAAGAATTCGTCGGTTTCATCTTCTTCATATTTTTTCTTTACTGTTTCCTTCCATTTCTCAGCTATTACTTTTGTCTCAGATTCTCCATTTACCAGTGCCCGGTATGCTGTTGCGGTCCTATCCCAGTTTTTACCACGGTCCATAGCGTAATAACGGCCCATTATACTGGCTAATTTTCCGGTTGTTTTTTGAAAATGTTCCTGCAGAGACTCTATGAAACCAATGCCACTTTTTGGATCGGCATCCCGGCCATCGGTAAATGCATGAATATAAACTTCGTGGACGTCCTGTTCAGCTGCAATGCTGCAAAGTGCTTTAAGATGATCTATGTGAGAATGAACACCTCCATTAGATATCAGGCCCATTAAATGCACCTTTTTTCTTTCTTTTTTAGCATAATCAAATGCATCTTTCAAAACAATATTCTTATTAAGGCTTGTGTCTTTAATCGCCAGATCTATTTTAACCAGGTTCTGATATACCACTCTGCCAGCACCAATATTAATATGGCCTACTTCAGAATTTCCCATCTGGCCTTCCGGCAAGCCAACAGCAATTCCGTGAGTTTGCAACTGGGTATGGGGCTGTTCCTGCCAGATCTTGTCCATAAAAGGTGTATTTGCCTGTACAATGGCAGATGCGTCTTTTTCCTCTTCCGGAGCAATTCCCCAGCCATCCAGAATCATTAAGATTACTTTCTTTTTCATTTTTTACAACTGTTTCAAAATTCAGTTTCTAATTTTTTGTTTTCTGAGTATTGATTTTAAAAAGGTTCTGTTTTTTTGATCTTTTAATAGGTGTCTACTTTATTTCTTTTTCACTAAGCCATTCGAATATCTTTTCCACGTCTTTTTTACGGCACAACTCTGTTCCGGGGGTTATTGTGGCAGCAGTACCTGCGGCTACTCCCCATTCTACTGCATCCAGTAATGAATCTCCGCGGGAAAGAGATAAAACCAACCCTCCAACCATAGAATCTCCGGCACCAACTGTGCTATCCTGTTTGACGGTAGGAGGCACCACATATTCAATAGTGTCTCTAGTTACTACCATTGCTCCCCTAGCACCCAGGGAAACTATTAGGATGTCTGCTTTGCCTTCGTTTATTATTTTTTTTGCGATCTCTTCCTGTTCCAATCCTGAGATTTCCTCTTTCTCTGCCAGCGTACTTAACTCTCCTAAATTGGGCTTCAAGATATAAACTCCCATTTCTGAAGCTTTCACTAAAGCTTTCCCTGAAGTGTCTATTATGCATTTAATATTTTTGCTTTTGGCAATTTCCGCTATTGTCCCATAGAAATCATCCGGAGCATCCGGAGGTAAACTGCCACTGGCAACCAGGTATTTCACATCATCGGGAAGATTCTTTATTGCATCCTGACATTTCTGAAGGCCTTCCTGTCCTGCATTTGCTCCCGGCATCCCGAATCTATATTGATTTCCTGTTAAACTTTCAACAACCATCAAATTTTCCCGTGTATTTTCTTTTATGTTGATGCGCTGTTGATTTACTTCTTCCTTTTTAAGCAGTTCTTCAATTTTATCGCCAACAGGTCCACCTCCTGCATAAATTGCCAGCGAATCGCCCCCAAGGATCTTTATGGCCCTTGAAACGTTAATTCCACCGCCGCCGGGATGATAAACAGGTTCTTCACATCGTAATTTCTTCTGCGCCTGCAACCTATCTATAGATGTGCTTTTATCCAGCGCCGGATTCAGGGTTAAGGTTACAATTTTCATAGGTGTTTATTTCTTGGTTATTAGAACATCTTATTTATTTAATTTATTGGATCGCACTTTTTGTTAGTCATTTTATTCTTAAAAGTCTTTTCTGATTAATTTAATTAATTGAATAATGATTAAAGGCAGTATACTGGTAATTAATATTAATCCCCAGATGTGCATTTCAAGTTCATGGAAGGATAGAACTTCAGAAATAGTCGGGATATGGTAAGCTGCCACTAATACCGCAGCACAGAAAGCGAGGGCATACCAGATGAATTTGTTACGGGTAACCTGGTTGTTGAATATATTTTCTGTGGCTTCCCGCATATTGAAAACGTGAAGCAGTTGGGCAATAGCAAGGCTGAAAAAAGCTACATTATTGGTGATTTCTTCCGATTCTCCCCATACAAAATGCGCGTATAAATAGGCGCCGGTTATGCAGATTGTAAGGATCACTCCATATAGCGCCACCTGGATCCAGTTCTTTTTGGTTATTAGCGGTTCTTCCGGGTCTTTGGGTGGTTCTTTCATGATACCAGGGTTTCCTTCTCCCACCCCCAGTGCGAGTGCCGGGAACACATCTGAAAGCAGGTTAAGAAAAAGCAATTGCAATGGGAGCAGGGGTAAGGCTAGTAATCCGAAACTGATAGATGCAATAATAAGAATTTCGCTTAAGTGATAGGATAACTGATAAATTATGAATTTCCTGATATTTCCAAAGATTATACGGCCTTGTTTAATGGCTTTTACAATAGATTCAAAGGTGTCGTCTTTAAGGACCATGTCTGAAACTTCCTGGGCAACCTGGGTGCCCCGTTTTCCCATGGCAATACCTATATTGGCCCTCTTTAAGGCAGGGGCGTCATTTATACCATCGCCGGTCATTCCAACTATTTCTCCCCGCTTCTGGAAATGCTTTATCAAGCTTAACTTCTGAGAAGGATCTACGCGCGAAAAGATTGAAGTTTCGGTAATACCGGAATCTTTTTCATTTTCCAGCTTTTCCTTCAGTTCTTTTCCATTAATGATTCTGGATTTTTTGTCGCCTTCATTTTTATAAAGTTTCACCTGTTTTCCAACATTTCGAGCGGTTCCGGGGTGGTCACCAGTTACCATAATTACTTTGATCCCGGCTTCCCTGCAGGTGTTAATAGCCTCGGCCACCTCTTTTCTTGGCGGGTCCAGAAAACCGATGAAGCCGGCAAAGGTTAAATCTTGCAGAAATTCTTCCTCTTCAGGTAGGGAATTGGTTTTTCTGTAAGCAAAACCTAAAACCCGCAAACCTTCATCAGAAAGTTCATCATTTTTGTTGTTCCAGAACTCTTTATCTTTTTCTGAAAGTTCCTTTTCCTCCCCATTTTCCAGAACCTTAGATGAGCGTTCCAAAATAGCATGGGCGGCTCCCTTTCCGGCAACATAGAAACCTTCTCCGTCTTCATCTTCATTAACCGATCCCATTACCATAGATTCAGAATCAAATGGGTCATGAAGTTCCCTTTTTAGGTTACGGAATTTTTTATAACGGCTTTTACTGAATTTACGGGTGTAATTAAGCAGCGCTATTTCCAGGGGATCTCCTTCTCCTTTACCGCTTTCATTTTCCCCAATGTCATCTCCGTTTTCACTTTCCTCTTCCTGTAATTCTTCTTCTTCCTCTTCTTCTTCAATTATTTCTTCGTCATCCCAATCGTTGCTATCTTTCTTGTTGGGTTTCCTATTATTTTCTTCTTTGGAAACATCTGGTTTTTCCTTTTCTTCTTTTGGTATTGTGTTTTTGCGAATGTGGATATTTATACCTTCATCACTTGTCGAAATATCAATATCCATATCGCTTTTCTCCCCGTCTTCTTCGTTTTTTGTTTTAGCATCTACGCTTACCCCATCTTTTTGGACATCAACATTTATGTCTATGTCTTTTTTCTCATGATCAGTTTCGCTGCTTTCTTTTTCCTGATCTTCTCCCGAAGTTACTTTGGGTTTTTTCCCTATATTTGATTTTTCTTCTGATGTATTTTTGTCTTCTGATTCAGCAGTAACGGCTGACTTTTCTATCTTAGCATCTTTTGAAGTTTTCCCCTGCTCTTCATTACTATTTTCTTCAATAGATTCCTGATTTTCTTCTTCTCCATCCAGCATTGCATCATTGGCAAGCACCGAAATTTTAAAGATTTGCTTAAAATTGGGGTTTTCTTCGGGAGCTTCTTTTTCTTTCATACCCGGCTGCTTTCCGGAATGCCAGTCTACGCTCATCCTAACATTACCCGGAAAATAAAAAGTGTCTACGGTGAGCTGATTTTTGGTAAGCGTTCCGGTTTTATCGGTAAAAATCACAGTGGTTTCCCCAAGCGTCTCTACTGCTTCAAGTTTTTTAACGACAACGTTCTTTTCTGCCAGCCTAAGCATCCCGCGGGCCAAAGCAATACTGGCTACGATAGGAAGTCCTTCAGGAATTGCGGCAATCGTCCAGGCAATTGAAGTTTGAATTAATATGTAAAGTTCTTTTCCAGATAGGTAGCCAAAAATAAGGAAAGCTACAGCCAGGCCTATTGTTACGAAAATGAGGTGCCTGGTAAGTTTGTTTAGTTTTTGGTTTAACGGGATTTCGTCCTTTTTTTCTTCGCCAACCATGGCCGAAATACTTCCGAGCTCCGTACTCATCCCTGTACTATATACCACAGCCTTAGCCGTTCCTCCTGTGACGGCGGTCCCTTTGTAGAGAATATTTGTTCTGTCGGCAACCTGTGTTTTTTCTTCAATAGGTTCAGTAGATTTATTGACAGGAACAGACTCTCCGGTTAGCGGAGATTCATCAATAGCTAATTCGGTTGCTTCTAAAATTCGGGCATCGGCTGATAATAAATCACCGGCTTCTACCAGTAAAATATCGCCGGGAACAATTTCTTCAGCATTAATTTTTTTTACCTGCCCATCTCGTAACAGCCTTGCCTCGATTTTATCCATATTTTTCAAGGCTTCCATAGACTTTTGGGCTTTAAACTCCATCCAAAAGCCTATTACCGTGTTAATGATGAGAACGATAATTATAGCTGTGCCTTCGGCATAATCACCAAACAGGAATGCCAGTAATGCTGCTGCAGTTAATAAATAAATGATAGGGTTGTTTAATTGAGCAAGAATTATCTGCCAGATGCTGCGTTCTTTTTGTTCTTCCAGAACGTTTGCTCCATATTTTTTTTTCCTCTTTTTAGCTTCCTTATCCGAAAGACCATTGTCAGGATCTGCAGAAAGTTCTTTTATGACTTCCTCTCCGGTTTTGCCATAAGCGTTTTCAACAATTTTAGATTTTTCCTCTTTTGCCATTTAAAAGATCTTAAACATATTTACTGCACATTGGTATCTGTTAAAAGTGAAAATTCCCTTACTTCTCCAATTTTGAATTTATATAGTTCATCAAGAACCCCAATATTTACCTCATTGCTCCAGCCTTCTTCAAAAGAGATCTTTATTTTTTCATGATTCACAGCGACGAAGATCCAGTGTTTTTTGTAATTGATGCGCATAGAAATTTTTTTGATACTGTCAGGCACTCTGGGATTTATCCATAAAGCATCATCACATACAGCAAGTCCTGCAAAATTGCGTTGAATAAGGTCTAATGATCCTGCCATCGCCCCCAAATGAATTCCCTCTGGTGTAGTCCCGCCCTGAATGTCTTCAAAATCACTAATAATAAGTGTTTCAAAATTCTTCCAGGATTTTGCTTTGTCATATTTTGACTGGATCCATGAAAAAACCAGTCGGCTAAGGGTGGATCCATGAGAAGTGCGTTCACTGTAATACTCAATGTTTTTATTGATCATCCCTTCCTGAAATTCATATCCCAGATTTTCAAGAATATTTTTTAATTCATCCTGAGTAAACAGGTAAAAAAGCATGAGGACATCTGCCTGTTTACTAGCCTTATAATTATTTGGGCTGTCTCCTTCTTTTTCAAGAATCCTGTCCAGGCGTTGTATATCTTCATATTTATCCTGGTAATCTTTCCACGGAAACTCCTGAAGATTTTCATAACCCTCAAATTGATTGATAATTCCATCTTTAATAAAGGGAACGTACATTTTTTTACTGATATTCTGCCACAAAGAAAATTCTGCATCATCGATGGCTAGAACCCGGAGCAATTCACGTTTTCGGCTTTTTTCAATAAGTTCTAGAATCTCTAAAGCTTTTTGTAGCACCCAGGCTGCCATTATATTGGTATAAGCATTATTTTTTAGGCCTTGTTCATTAGAATCGGGATAGGAGGTATGATATTCGTCGGGCCCAACAACGTCGTGTATTTCATAACGATCCCGCTCCTTATTATATTTGGCTTTACTTGCCCAAAATAAAGCGATGCTCAGGAACATTTCTGCTCCAAAATAGGAAAGAAAGAGTTTGTCATCTGAGGCTACATAATAGTTCCAGATATTAAATGCAATAGCCGAATTCACATGTCGTTGTAAATGAGTATTATCCGGAATCCAATTTCCCGATTTGGGATTTAAATGTAATATCTGGCTTTCTTCCCTTCCGTTGCTGCCACTTTGCCATGGAAACATTGCTCCTTTGTAGCCTTCCTGTGTGGCGGCATAGCGGGCTTCATCCAGTCTGTTATAACGATACATCAATAAACTCCTGGTGATTTCAGGAAACCTCAGGTTGAGAAATGGATAAATATAAAGTTCATCCCAAAAAATGTGTCCTCTGTAAGCTTCCCCGTGCAAGCCTCTGGACGGTACCCCAACGTCAAGATTCATCGTGTTTGGAGAGATGGTTTGCAGGCTATGAAAAATATGCAGACGTGCTAATTTTTGAATTTTTTCACTTCCAATGATGCCTATATCAGACCGATGCCACAAAAACCTATAAGCTTCTTTTTGGCTAAAAAGCAATTCTTTGAACCTTCCCACTCGCTTAATATCTTTACAGGCTTCAAGGGATGCTTCTGTGATAGCTTTGTCGCGGCTTGTATAGATAGCCACGATCTTTTCGACCACGTATTTTTTTCCTTCTTTAGCTGAAAAATGAAAAACCTGTTCGATATATCCATCTTTTTTATGGGAGCTGATATCGCTTTTTATAATTTTTTGCCTGGAATAAATTTGGGTCCTAGCAGCCTGAGCCATTATAATTTTCGATTGTTTTGTCTGTACCTGTAATAATATGCTATTCTCATTAATCACTTCGGTGTCCAGAGGATCTAAATGATGCCCTTCCAGTTCCCCGTACCGGGCAACATTATCATTTATAACAGTACCGTCCAGAGCTGTGCGTATTTCTAAATTTCCGCTCCAGTTTTGAGGGGTGAAATGCCATTGGATAGCAGCCAGGTGAAGATCTTTCATACTTACAAAGCGGCGGCTGTGAATGGAAGTTATTCGGCCATCAGGATCTTTTATTTTGAAAATTCGTTCCAGCGTGCCTGTTTTCATATCCAGGACCTGCTGGTAATCAATAATTTCTACTTTTTCAAGGTTTAACCATTCTCCTCCCTCAGGTCTGAAACTAAGGCAGAGCCAGTTGGGAAAATTCACAAGGTCCTCATTTTCAATATTCCTGCCTGCAATTTTTGTTTTTGCCCGATTGTAACCTCCTGCCAGATAAGTTCCGGGATAGTTGAAGTTGTTATTGGAATTTTCTTCAGCCGCACCCCGGGTACCAATATAGCCGTTACCTAAAGTACAAAGAGCCTCCCGGAGTTTCTGTTCTTCTGGTTTCCAATCATTATAGATAATACGAAAAGGTGCCATAATTCATTTTTTTTTCCGCCTATTTTATCCGATCTTTTAAATGTTGAAGAAACCTGGTCACTTCTTTAGTATTGCGAAGCGCTAAAGATGCAGAAGTTTCTTCACCGTGTGTGCCTACCAGGATCCCGACCTCATCTTTCCTAAGTGCCTCAAAGCCATCTTCATCGGTAATATCATCACCTAAATATATCCGAAGATATTTTTCCTTGTCCCAGCCCAGTTTTTCAGTAAGCCAATCCAGTGCATATCCTTTGTTCCAGTCTATATTCGGCTTGAGTTCCAGGACTTTCTTACCGCTTCCGGTTTTTAATATATCCTGACGATCTGCTTCTTTCTGAACTGCATCTTTTACTTTCTGAACATCCTTTTTTTCCACATTTCTGTAATGAACAGCAATGGCGAATTTTTTTCTTTCGATATTTACACCCCGGATATCTTTTAACTGCTCCTTTAGACGTTTTTCAGCTTCATCGAGGGCAGGAGTAACTTCTTTTTCCGATTCGTGCACCATCTCCAGACCATCAGGCCCTGTAATATCAAATCCATGACTTCCGGCATAAATAACAGTATCTATTTCAATTTTTGATTTAAGATCCTTGAGATCACGACCGCTGATGATCGCTACAGGAGTAATATTAGAAAGCTCGGCAATTATTTTCCTGTTATCATCCGGTAATTCTGCGGCGTCAGGATCTGAAATAATAGGAGTCAATGTTCCGTCATAGTCAAGAAAGATAGTGATCTTCCTATTCCCTTTTATTTCAAATAGTTCCTCAATTTCTTCGAGGGCATTGGGAAGTGTCTCTGGTGTTTTTTTATCCAGGTATAAAAGTTCTGTGAGTTTTTTCACTACTATATCTGCACCAGCCTCCTTTAAAGACTTTTCTTTACCATTTCTTGCCACACCAACCACACAGGCAAACCTTCCTTTTTTTCCTGCTTGTACTCCCTGGATGGCATCTTCTATTATGATAGTATCTTCAAGCTTTACATTTAGATATTCAGCTGCTTTTACAAACATATCCGGTTCCGGTTTCCCTCTTAAGTTTTCCTCTTTTAATGTATTTCCATCTACTCTTACCTCAAACTTATCTTCAAGGCCTGTTTTTTCCATGATGTATTTACAGTTTCGGCTGGAAGAGATTATGGCAAGTTTTATATTCTCTTTTTCCCACTTTTTAATCATTTCCACGGCATCTTCATAAACTCGCACCCCGTCTTTTTCTATAACATCTCTAAAGATCTTGTTCTTTCTTTTTCCCAATCCGTGAACCGTATTTTTCTCAGGTTCATCATCGGGGTTTCCTTCCGGGATGTCGATATTCCGGGACTTTAAGAAACCACGGATTCCATCCAGTCGTGGAATGCCATCTATATATTGGTTGTAGTCAATTTTGATGTCCAAAGGCTGGAAATTTTCTCCTTCTCTTTTCTCCAAAAATTCATCAAACATTTTTTTCCAAGCCTTGGCATGAACTCTTGCAGTTTTAGTAATCACTCCATCCATGTCTAAAATTACGGCTCCAAAATTCAGATTTTTAATTTTTGACATCTTACATTGATTTTTATTAATAAATACGTTATCAATTTTTATGACTACCGATGATTACTTTAAATTAAGTTACTAATAATTTCCAGAACAATAGGGGAATCTTAAAGGATTAGAATAAATTTAACGAGCCAGGAGTAGTGATATACAGTAGTACAACAGGAGAGTATTATTCTGAAAATAAAACAAAAAAAACCTGCAGAATTTTTAATTCTGCAGGTTTTTTTTAGGTGTTGATTTTTTTACTTATTCCATAAGAGAGGAATCTATATAAAACTCAAGATCGTTCACTCTTATATCATCCGGATCTTCTACTTCTGAATCAAAAAACTGCCAGCTTTTAGTCGGGAAGATTCTCTGTTCGGTTTCATCTATAAAAATATCAACCGGCATTGCAAACTGTTCAACGTCGGCTTGCCAGCGATAACCAATTTTTCCATTTTCTTCTTTAAACTGAAGTTGAGGTAATTGAGAATGTCTTAGATATTGATCAAAAACAGGCTGAAGATCTACCTCCACAGCTTCGTTAAAAAATGCTTCGGTTTGCTCGGTATCTATAGTTTGGTGTTTATAGGTTTCGGTGTAATCTTTAAGGGTTTTCCACCATAGTTCATCATCGTCATAAATACTTCTGATCGTATTTAATAAATTAGCTCCCTTAGGGTACATATCGCCAGAACCTTCACTATTCACACCATAATTCCCGATTATAGGTTTGGAATTACCAATCCCACGTCTTGTTCCTTTAAGATATTCCAGCGCTTCCTCTTTTCCCCAGCGACATTCTATATAAACGGCTTCAGAATAAGAGGTAAAACCTTCGTGGATCCACATATCAGCAATATCGTTGGCGGTGATGCTGTTTCCATACCATTCGTGCCCCGATTCGTGGATGATAATGAAATCCCATTTCAAACCTATTCCGGTCCCTGAAAGATCGTTGCCCAGATAGCCCATTTTATATTCGTTTCCGTAGGCCACGGCACTTTGGTGTTCCATTCCTAAATATGGAGTTTCCACCAACTTAAATCCATCTTCCACAAAAGGATATTCCCCGAATTTTTCATAAAAACAATCCATCATTGGTTTTACTTCTTCAAACTGCTTTTTTGCTTTTTCCAGGTTGTAGGGCAAAACGTAGTAATCGAGTTGCAGACCTTTATAGGAATCTGAAAAATGCTCATAATTCGCGATGTTTATCATCACGTTGTAATTGTTGATGGGATTAACGGTTTTCCAGCTCCACTGTGTAAAACCGTCGCCAAGATCTTTTTCTCCCAGAAACTGCCCATTGGATACATTCATAAGACCGTTGGGAACTGCTATATCCAGCTGAACTTCTTCCGGTTCATCGCTTTGGTGATCTTTGTTGGGATACCAAAGGCTGGCCCCGGTGCCTTGAACGGCAACGCCAATCCAATAATCACCATTTTCATCTTTATCCCAAACAAATCCACCATCCCAGGGGGCATTTTTTGCAACAATAGGATGCCCGGAGTAATAGAACTGAATTTCTCCTTTTTCATCAGCCTTCACCGATTTGTCTAATTCAATAAAAACTGCATTGTGTTTGCGTTCATAAGCTAAAACTTCACCATTCTGAAGAATAGAATCTACTTTCATATTTTCAAAAAGATCTATTTGAATAACAGAAAGGTCTTCTTCAGCAATAAAACTAATGGTATTAGAACCGGAAATAAATTGTTTTACAGGTTCAACCTTGAGTTTAAGATGATATTTCTGAACATCATAGGCTCTTTCGGGGCGAAGGGAGCCTCTAAGACTATCGGCTTCGGTATAATTTCCTTCTTTGTTGCTCAGGACCTGTGCCGACAGAGAAGAAGTGATTAATGCCAAAGCAAGTATGAATATATTTTTCATAAGAATTTTAAAAGGTTTATTAAGTCTGAATTACTCCCATATTAAAGTCTTTTTTAATAGGAGCGTGGTTCGCAGCTTCAATCCCCATGGAAATCCATTTGCGGGTATCCAACGGATCGATGATGGCATCTGTCCATAGGCGGGCCGCTGCATAATAGGGCGAAGTTTGCTCATCGTATCTCGATTTTATTTTATTAAAAACCTCTTTTTCCTTTTCTTCATCAACTTTCTCGCCTTTTTTCTCCAGAGCAGCGGTTTCAATCTGAGCTAAAACCTTCGCAGCCTGGGTTCCACCCATAACGGCGAGTTCAGCACTTGGCCAGGCTACGATCAACCTGGGGTCATAAGCTTTCCCACACATGGCATAATTTCCGGCACCATAGGAATTTCCCATAATTACAGTGAATTTCGGTACAACAGAGTTGCTCACCGCATTTACCATTTTCGCTCCGTCTTTTATAATTCCACCGTGTTCGCTTTTACTACCTACCATAAATCCGGTTACATCCTGAAGGAAAACCAAGGGAATTTTTTTCTGATTGCAATTGGCAATAAATCGGGTTGCTTTATCGGCCGAGTCTGAATAGATCACGCCACCAAATTGCATTTCACCTTTTTTGGTCTTTACAATCTTACGTTGATTGGCGACAATTCCTACGGCCCAGCCATCAATTCGGGCATAACCGGTAATTAAGGTTTGTCCGTAACCGGCTTTATATTCTTCAAATTCCGAGCCATCCACCAGACGCTTAATGATTTCCATAGCATCATATTGGTCGCTGCGTTTCTTGGGAAGAATTCCGTAGATGTCTTCAGGTTTTTCCTTAGGTTTTACAGCTTTTTTATGGCTGAATCCGGCTTTGTCAAAGTCCCCCATCTTATCCATAATATTTTTAATACGGGTAAGGGCATCTTTATCGTCTTTCGCCTTATAATCGGTCACTCCACTAATTTCAGAATGTGTTGTAGCTCCACCGAGGGTTTCGTTATCTACGCTTTCCCCTATAGCAGCTTTTACCAGGTAACTACCAGCAAGAAAGATACTTCCGGTTTTCTCCACGATAATTGCTTCGTCGCTCATAATAGGTAAGTACGCTCCACCAGCAACGCAACTGCCCATTACTGCCGCGATCTGGGTAATTCCCATAGAGCTCATGACAGCATTATTTCTAAAAATTCTTCCGAAGTGTTCTTTATCGGGGAAGATCTCATCCTGCATAGGCAGGTAAACTCCGGCACTGTCTACAAGATAAATTATGGGAAGACGATTTTCTATGGCGATTTCCTGAGCGCGAAGGTTCTTTTTTCCTGTAATAGGAAACCAGGCTCCTGCTTTTACAGTGGCATCATTGGCAACAATTATACATTGCTTTTCAGAAACATAACCTATTTTCACAACCACTCCTCCTGAAGGGCAGCCACCATGCTCCTCATACATTCCATCTCCTGCAAACGCGGCTATTTCAATAGATTTTTTAGGGTCATCCAGCAGAAAATCTATGCGTTCTCTGGCGGTCATCTTTCCTTTCGCGTGATGCTTTTCTATGCGTTTTTCTCCGCCTCCAAGATGAGTTCGTTTAAGTTTATGGTTTAAAGAAGATACCAGGAGTTTATTATGGTCTTCATTCTTATTAAAGGTCATATTCATATTATCTTTTTTCTGAAGTAAATGGATTATTCCTTATTGAAAATTCAGATTTTAATTTAAATGTGCTCTCAATTTTGGCTAAAATACAAAATAGGTGGTATTTTTAAACTCTAAATTATACTCAAAAAAATCCGATATTTACAGTAAAGAATAGATTATGGGAATGAACAAAAATACCATCTTTGGATGGGCCTCCTTTATTATGTTTATCATAGGGGCGGCCCTGGTACTGCTAGGTGTGCTTAAATATATAGATTACGCCATAGGTTTTTCGGTGGCAGGCATTGGGTTTTTTGCAATTTCCTGGGCTTTTAACGCACTAAAAGGAAGGGTTTAGAGTGAATTCTACTGAATACCGAAAACAATTGGTCAAACATCTTCGGGGAGGGGAAGCCTTTTTGCCGATTGATGATTTTATTGATAAGGTCCCTTTTGAAATGTTAGGCGATCGGCCTTCACAATTACCTTATTCTTTTTATGAGGTTTTCTATCATATAAAATATGCCCAAAAGGATATTTTGGATTTCTGTATTTCCGGAGATTATAAATCCCCGAACTGGCCTGACGATTACTGGCCCGATTCCCCAGCTCCTGAAAGTGAAGCTGTCTGGAATAAATTGAAATCCGATTATTTTAAGGAACGGGAACACTTTGTCTCTTTTATTTTAGATGAAAGTAATGACCTGCTATCGCCGGTAGAAAATGCGACAAATCAAATATTGTTGCGAGAGGCATTGCTGGTGATAGAACACACCGCCTATCATACAGGACAGCTTCTCATTATTTCCAGGCTGCTGGGAGTTTATTCAGCATAAAAACGGTTAATTTTCTAAAGTAAATTTATGATATTTGCATTCCTTCAGAAATTAAACTTCTGAAGTTCAAATATTTAAAAACAATATATTATGTCAGACGATAAAAAAGTGATTTTTTCGATGTCTGGAGTGACTAAAACGTATAAAAATGCGAACACTCCGGTTTTGAAAAATATATATTTAAGTTTCTTTTATGGTGCCAAAATCGGGATTTTGGGTCTTAACGGCTCGGGGAAATCTACTTTGCTGCGCATAATTGCCGGAGAAGACAAAAATTACCAGGGAGATGTGGTATTCTCACCGGGATATTCTGTAGGATTCCTGGAACAGGAACCTAAACTCGATGAAGATAAAACAGTCCTAGAGATAGTGAAGGAAGGCGTTGCTGAGACAGTGGAGATCCTCGACGAGTACAACAAGATCAACGATATGTTTGGTTTGCCTGAGGTTTATGAGGATGCTGATAAGATGCAGAAGCTTATGGATAAGCAGGCCGTACTTCAGGACAGGATTGATGCCAGCAACGCGTGGGAACTCGATACTAAACTGGAAATCGCTATGGATGCATTACGTACTCCGGAGCCTGATAAGCCTATAAGTGTGCTTTCGGGAGGAGAGAGAAGGAGGGTAGCTTTATGCCGACTTTTACTCCAGGAACCCGATATTCTACTGCTGGATGAGCCTACCAACCACCTGGATGCCGAATCGGTACACTGGCTGGAACATCACCTGGCACAGTACAAAGGCACCGTGATCGCAGTTACTCACGATAGATATTTTCTGGATAATGTTGCAGGTTGGATTCTTGAACTGGACAGGGGAGAAGGCATCCCATGGAAAGGAAATTATTCTTCCTGGTTAGACCAGAAATCAAAACGAATGGCGCAGGAGCAGAAGCAGGCGAGCAAGCGTCAGAAAACACTTGAACGGGAATTGGAATGGGCAAAGATGAATCCTAAAGGAAGACAGGCTAAGCAAAAAGCGCGACTTAATAACTACGACAAACTTCTTAGCCAGGATCAAAAGCAGGTAGACGAGAAACTGGAGATATACATCCCTAACGGACCACGTCTTGGCACGAATGTTATTGAGGCGAAAGGCGTTAGCAAGGCTTTTGGCGATAAATTGCTCTATGAAGATCTGAATTTCAATTTACCCCAGGCGGGGATTGTTGGTATAATTGGTCCTAACGGGGCAGGAAAAACCACGATCTTCAAAATGATTATGGGAGAGGAAAAACCAGACAAAGGAACTTTTGAGGTTGGAGAAACTGCAAAGATCGCTTATGTAGATCAGGCACACTCGAATATTGATCCTGAAAAAACCATCTGGCAAAACTTTAGCGATGAGCAGGAACTTATTATGATGGGCGGCCGTCAGGTGAATTCCAGAGCTTATCTAAGCCGATTTAACTTTAGCGGAAGCGAACAAAACAAGAAAGTGAATATGCTTTCTGGTGGAGAAAGAAACCGACTTCATTTAGCGATGACCCTTAAAGAAGAAGGCAACGTGCTCTTGCTCGATGAACCTACCAACGACTTGGATGTGAATACTCTGAGGGCCTTGGAGGAAGGATTGGAGAATTTTGCAGGTTGTGCAGTGGTGATCTCTCACGACAGGTGGTTCCTCGATAGGGTATGTACGCATATTCTGTCTTTTGAAGGGGATTCTCAGGTATATTTCTTTGAAGGAAGTTTCTCTGAATACGAAGAAAATAAGAAGAAACGTTTGGGTGGAGATCTTATGCCTAAACGGATTAAGTATAAAAAACTGGTGCGATAAAGCATCAGCAATTTTACTAAAAAACCTCTTTCAGCGATGAAGGAGGTTTTGTTTTTTTATTCTGGAAGGGTAAATACCCCGAGGTTAACCTCGTTAGTAAATGTTGTAAAGTTTGAAAACGTGTTCAATTATAATGCTCAGTGGGCTTGCCCCGGAGAACTTTACTCCTGTTTCTTTTTAGGTTTCTTTTCAGACATTGGTCCCCGAAGGTGAATTATGAGTCCGTTGAGGAAATTCCGCAGAAACTGGTCTCCGCACTCCATATATTTAGGATGATCTTCACTTCGGAAAATTGCTCCTATTTCACTTTTTGTTACCTTAAAATCTACAAGGGCACAAATCTTTACGATATCATCATCGCGTAATTTATGAGCCACTCTTAGTTTCTTGAAAATATCGTTATTTGTTAATGCCATACCGCAAAAATAAACTTTTCTTATTTCAGGGGTCAATTTTCAAATGTAATTTTTCAGAAATTCCTTTCAGAATCTTTTGATCTATAGGATTGGTGATTTCCTTATATGCATCCAGCAATAAGGTTTGCGCCTCTTTGTCTATCACTTTATAAAAGTCGGGATCTATACTTTCCTGGGTTTGTAAATAATAAAACATTAGACCAAGTTTCTGTACAATAGTAATATCCTGTTTGCAATAAGTCCGAAGAGAAGCCATTACATTGTACATTAATTCTTCAAAACTTATAACATCTATTTTAATTTTATTATTCTCGTTAGTTATATGCACACTGAAATCATTTTTTTGCATCCTCATTGCCCAAAGTTCTGTTAGATAATCTATTCCGTTCATTGCTGTACCGGGATCATTGATTCCCGGAGACATTGCTTTCACGATAATCTCGGTAATCTGTTTAAATGCAAGTGCATAATTTCGGGAAACCAATTCTCCTCTGGAGAATACAATGGAATCCCGTATCTCCTGGAATGCTTCCTCATCTATCTTCTTAGAAGTTTTCAGTAACGGGATACCTTTTAAAACAAAAACTCCTTTGACCGGGAGAATGTGGAGGTTAATCTTTTTCTTGTCACAAATAGCTTTTAGGTTTTCAAGATTGAGATGTTGAAAATATCCGCTTTTTTCAGCATAAAATTCCGGCCAGTCTTTGCTATCCGGGAAACTGCCTGTCGTATCTGCAGGATCTTCGATCAAATAATTAAGGCGTTTTTTTGCAGTTTGGTAGATACCGTCCAGGATATTATTAATCTGTATACTTTGCGAGATGGTATGGATAAAATAAATAAAAGCCCCCATACAGATCACTGTGAAAATTATTCCCATTAAAACTGAAAAACCTGGAACCTGGTAATCCTCACCATCCGGCTGAATTGAAATGGCAATAAAAATACAATAGAGAATTGTTGCCAGGTATACTCCCAGAATTACCTGGTGTTTTTTATTGGAGATCAAACCCGGTAATAGCCTGGGAGAAAAATTGGTTGAGGCCTGGTTTAGCAAAACCATCACCATAGAAAAACTGAAAACCATCATTGAGATCAGCCCTGTAATACACGCACTCAGAATTGTTAAAGCAGTATCTCCATTATTTACGACCAGGGTTGGTGTATTCTCCATAAGATATGCGGAAACTCCCCGATTTTCAGCGTAGATCATTACAAAAGCGAGTAAAAATCCAAAAACAGCAAAGAGGGAAGGATAGAAGGCAATCTTGCTTTGAATGGAAAAGAAAACGGTTCTAAACTTTGCCCATAGTTCTTTCATAGAATGAATTGTTTGGTCTAAGTTAGTTATTTCCTAAAAGAATAGATCAGCTAATTTATTGGTTTATGTCAAAAAGACAGTTTAAATCCCTTCAATTCAGACAAATAGGCATTAATTTTTTAATTGGAATTTAATTTGCTAATTACTTATTAGAAAGAAATGTTCAATTAAAAAATATAAAAGCTATGAGTTTAATTAAAAGAGATGAAACCAATTGGTTGCCATCGGTTTTTGACGATATGTTTAAAACCGATTGGTTAGGAGGTACTACTAATGTAAATAGTATTGGCACCAGTATTCCTGCGGTAAATATCCAGGAAGATGAGAATGCATTTACCGTTGAGGTGGCTGCACCCGGAAAGACCAAAGCCGATTTTAATATCGAGCTTGATAATGATGTATTGACTATTTCTTCTGAAGAAAAGAAAGAAAAGGAAACTTCAGAAAAAAATGGAAGATACACCAGAAGAGAGTTCAGCTACAACAATTTTAAACGTGCTTTTAGTTTACCTGAATCTGTTGATACTGAGAAAATCTCTGCCTCCTATAAAGATGGCGTTTTGTTCATCGGACTTCCTAAACGTGAAGAAGCTAAGTTACAGGCTAAAAGGATGATTGAGATTAAGTAATCAACAGCTTACTGATTGTACGAACCCCATAGGAAACCTGTGGGGTTTGTTGTTTTAAGGAAGCAAGTGATTTTAATTTAGTTAAATATTATCCGGCATCCTGATTATTTTAATTAAATCGAAAATAGTCTGTAATATCCTCAGAGTATGACCTCCGTCATAGCTAATTGTTCACGATACTTTTAAATTAGTTTTTACAACAGAGATTATTTTATGAAATGCCTATTCAGAATTTTAAAAATCTACAGATTATCAGGGCATTCCATCCGTCCATAAAAACAATTACACATGAAAAGTTTACTATTAGGTAATGAAGCACTTGCTCAAGGTAGTATTGACGCGGGATTGTCAGGTGTTTATGCTTATCCAGGCACTCCTTCAACTGAAATAACAGAATATATTCAAAAATCGAAACTTGCTAAGGAATTAAAGATACATACAACCTGGTCTGTTAATGAAAAAACCGCCATGGAAGCTGCTTTAGGAATGTCCTATGTTGGCAAGAGATCTATGGTAGTAATGAAGCATGTTGGATTAAATGTAGCTTCAGATGTTTTCATGAATATGGCTGTTTCCGGAATAAATGGCGGACTGGTGGTTGTAGTAGCCGATGATCCTTCTATGCACTCATCACAGAATGAGCAGGATTCACGTTTTTATGGAAAATTTGCGATGATTCCAACATTGGAACCATCAAATCAGCAAGAAGCCTATGACCTTATGTTGTATGCTTTTGACCTGTCTGAAGAATTAAAATTACCTGTGTTATTAAGAATGGTTACCCGTTTATCGCATTCCCGCGCAGGAATTAATGTTAAGGAAAGACATCATCAAAACGAGATCAATTTACCATTAGATACTTCACGTTTTGCTTTGCTTCCTATGAATGCTAGAAGACAGTTTGATTTATTGGTTAATAAGCAAGGTACTTTAATAGAACTATCTGAAAAATCAGAATTTAATAAGCTGAAATTAGGAGATCAAAATGGGATTGGGATCATCGCATGTGGAATAGCATATAACTATGTGATGGAAAATATTGGAGAAGATGAATCTTCATATTCTATATTAAAGGTGTCCCAATATCCATTACCCAGAGAAAAAGTAATGGCTTTATACCAACATTGTGATAAAATCCTGGTTATAGAAGAAGGTTACCCTGTTGTTGAAGAGTTATTGCACAATTACTTTGATGAAAACGATAAGATTAAAGGAAAATTATCCGGTGATCTTCCCCGAACAGGAGAACTCAATCCTACCATTGTTGGTAAAATATTAGGCTTAAAGGAAGAAAGTGTTAAACCTATTCCTTCTGTAGTTACTCCAAGGCCACCTCAGCTTTGTGAAGGTTGTGGGCATACAGATCTATTTAATACTATTAATGAAGTTGTCGCAGATCTGGAAAACAAAAGTGTTTTTGGTGATATTGGTTGTTACGCACTTGGTGCTTTGCCGCCTTTAAATACCATTAATGCCTTGATCGATATGGGAGCTTCCATAACAATGGCGAAAGGTGCTGCAGATGCAGGCCTGGAGAATGCTATTGCGGTTATTGGCGATTCAACTTTTACCCATTCAGGAATGACCGGGCTTTTGGATGCCGTATATGAAAACTCACCCATAACTGTTATTATTTCAGATAACTCGGCAATTGCTATGACAGGAGCCCAGGAATCTACGGCTGTTGGGAGATTACATAAGATTTGTCTGGGAATTGGAGTCCAACCGGAGCACTTGAAAACTATGGTGCCTCTAAAAAAGAATCATGGACAAAATGTAGAAGTATTGCAAAACGAATTAAAATATAAAGGTGTTTCGGTCATTATTTCTGAAAGACCTTGTGTACGATTGTCCAGAGAGCAAAAAAAGGAAATAAAAGCCAAAATTGAATCACTAAATTAGAGAAAACGGAGCAATGTAAACCCATTAATGGTGGGCATTCTCTCTTAACTAGTTAAAAACAATTAAGTTTAAACAGATGAAAACAAATATTATATTATCAGGGGTTGGTGGTCAAGGTATTCTAACAATTGCTGCGGTTTTAGATACAGCTGCTTTAAGCGAAAATTTGTTCATTAAACAATCAGAAGTTCATGGGATGAGCCAACGTGGCGGCGCTGTTCAATCCCATGTAAGAATATCTGATAAAGAAATATTTTCTGACCTAATCCCTGAGGGAAAAGCTGATTTAATCCTATCAGTAGAGCCAATGGAATTATTAAGGTATTTACCCTTTTTAAAGGAAGATGGCTGGTTGGTAACCGATTCAGAACCATTTGTTAATACGAATAACTACCCTGATAAAAATGATTTGTTTGATCAGATAAAAAAACACCCGAATAATATCATTATAAATGCTACTGAAATTGCTAAATCCATAGGTAATTCCAAGGCTGCTAATATGGTGTTATTGGGAGCGGCCTCTGCTACTTTGCCATTATCGGAAGAAAGTTTATTGGCAGCTATCACCGAGTTATTTCAACATAAAAGTGAAAGGATTACCAATTTAAACCGGGAAGCTTTTTTTGAAGGTAAAAAAGTTGCTGAAGATTTCACAAATTTGGCAACTAAGAAATAAACGGTTAAAAAAAATAACCCTCCGTATCCAAGTCAATATGGTTTTTCTAGTCCACTTAATACAATGGCTTGACTGATTAAAATTCACTCAGGTTTTTAATTAGTTATTTGAGGGTGACCTCAGAGTTCTCGAGGACTTTTTTTATGGCTGTAGATAGAATAATCACCCCTTTTTCGATACTATCTTTCGGCATATTTGAATAAGAAAGACGCAATCTGTCATCTTTCTTACTGGCGGGATCAAAGGTTCTTCCGGTTACAAATACTACCCCTTCCTTAACGGTTTCTTTAAACACATCTGTTGATTTAATATGGGCCGGTAATTTAAGCCAGATATAGAAACCTCCTTTTGGTTCATTCCAGGTAATTTCTTTCGGCATATAGGCTTCCAGATGTCTTTGAAGTAAATTTTTACGTTCTAGATATTCACTTCTTAAAAATTCTAAATACGGTTCCAGTTTATGTTGAGCTAAAAACTCATTTGCTAAAATTTGCATAAAATTAGAAGTACAGGCATCCAATGCTTGTTTCACTGATTCTGCTTTTTCGAAAATTTCTTCAGAAGATAGCATATAGCCTAATCTAAAGCCCGGTCCAAGTATTTTTGAAAATGAACCTGTATAAATTATTTCCACATTCTTCACCCCAAATGATTTCATGGATCGGGTTAGCTGCTTTTCCTCTACCTCAAAATATAAATCACTATACGCATCATCCTCCAGCAGGATTATTCCTGTACCAGCCAAGACTTCCAACAACTCTTTTTTTCTTTTAGGGGTGTAAATGATACCGGCCGGATTATGATAATTCGGTGTAACATATAAAAACTTTGGCGTTCTATTTAAAGAATTAATTTTATCTTTTAATGCTTGTATATCTATACCATCTTTGTCAATAGGGATACTATGTATCTCGGCTCCAAAAGTTTCAAAAACCGATAAGGCTCCAACAAAACTGGGGTTTTCTGTCAATATAATATCTCCTTCGTTTACAAATTCCTGAGTAATAATAGAAATGGCCTGAAGTGATCCGGTAGTGATTAAAATTTTATTATTACGTACTGCTAATCCCTTATTTTCCAAATAGTTTTCGAGGGACTTGACCAAAGGAGGATATCCGGAGGTTGGACCATATTGAAAACATAATTTTTTAATGTCTTCAGGAAGGGAATTGTAAATAGCATCAATCTGTTTTAACGGGAACAAATCATTATTAGGCATCCCACCGGCAAATGAAATCATACTTTTTCCAGATGCCTGTTTCATTAATTGCTTAATGTCCTCTGAATGCATGGAATTAACCGCATTTGAAAATGCATACATATCCTTATGGTTTAACTATCTTATCAAAGCAACAAAAATTTAATTAAACAAAATGTGATGGCGATCAGCTAAAAAGCCTTTTTTAATATTTTACTTTACAAGTATAAAATCCTCATCTTGTATGCTTCACTCAAAATTAATTCATCCTAAAAGTATCGTGATTGTTGGAGGGTCTGATAATATACATAGTCCCGGTGGCAGGGTCCTCAAAAATCTAATCGATCATAAATTTAAAGGACAATTATTTGTAGTAAACCCAAAAAAGGAGGTTGTTCAGGGGGTGACCTCTTATAATGATATCAGTGATGTTCCCCAAGTAGATTTAGCCATAATCGCGATCTCAGTAAAATATGTCTATGAAGCCGTTAAAGTTCTTACGCAACACAAAAACACTAGAGGCTTTATTATTTTTTCAGCAGGTTTTAGTGAAAAGGACCAAAATGGGGAACAATTAGAAAAAAACATTGTTAGATTAATCAATGATGCAGGTGGAAGCTTATTAGGTCCTAATAATATTGGATTGATTAATAAACATTATACCGGAGTTTTTACTACACCCATCCCTAAACTTGATGAAAAAGGAGTTGATTTTGTTTCCGGTTCCGGTGCAACCGCAGTTTTCACTATTGAAGCTGCAAAAAATATGGGGCTCACCTTTTCCAGTATTTATACCGTAGGGAATAGTGCTCAAATAGGGGTGGAGGAGATTTTGGAATATTTGGACGAATCTTTTGAAAAGGAATCAAGTTCAAAAGTAAAGCTATTGTATATTGAAAGCATTAAGAGCCCACTCAAGTTTTTAAAACATACCACTTCCTTAATACGCAAAGGTTGCAAAATAGCGGCTATAAAAGCCGGTAGTTCTGAAGCAGGAAACAGGGCGGCTTCCTCACATACCGGTGCAATAGCCAATTCTGATCTTTTTATAGATACACTGTTTAGAAAAGCCGGAATAATACGTTGCTATGGCAGAAATGAACTTATTACTGTTGCAGGAATACTCCTGCAGAAAGAAATTAAAGGAAAGAATATAGCAATCATTACCCATGCCGGAGGACCTGCCGTAATGCTTACAGATGTATTGTCTAAGAATGGAATAAATATACCTCCATTAGAAGGAAAGGACGTCGAAATTTTGTTAAGCCAATTATTTGACGGGTCCTCCGTTTCTAATCCAATTGATTTTTTAGCAACGGGCAATGCTCAGCAATTAGATGCCATTATTGAGTACTGTGAAAATTCTTCTGAAATTGATGCCATGGCAGTTATTTTTGGGAGTCCGGGCTTAATAGCTGTAGATGATGTATATGAAATACTAAATGAGAAAATCAAGACGTCTAAAAAACCGGTCTATGCCATCTTACCATCGGTGGTGAATGTAAAAAACGAAATTAAACAGTTTTTAAAGAAAGGGAATATTGCATTTTCTGATGAGGTTTTATTTGGAAATGCCTTAGCAAAGGTGATTAATCGCCCAATGGCTAGTGATAATAATAAAGATACCGACTTTAAATTTTTCCAAAGAACAAGAAAATTAATAGAGGGGCTACCCAATGGATACATGCCGACAGAATCTGCCATTAAATTATTGGATTATGCAGGCGTAAATTTTGCCACTCCGTTTCATGTTAAGAATAAAACGGAACTACACACGGTTTCAAAATCAATTACCTATCCTGTAGTTCTCAAAGTTGAGGGGCCCTTGCACAAATCTGATGTGGGGGGTGTTATTTTAAATATTTCCAATGAAACCGAATTATATGACGGCTTCCACAAATTGATGCAAATTGAAGGGGCTACTTCTGTTATAATCCAGCCAATGTTAACAGGGATGGAACTTTTCATTGGTGCAAAAAAGGAAACCAATTATCCTCACGTTATTTTATGTGGGTTGGGAGGTATTTTTGTGGAAGTTTTAAAAGATGTAAGTGCCGTAATGACCCCTGTTTCAAATGAGGATGCCATTAAAATGATATCTGATCTGAAAGCTTATCCAATATTAGAAGGTGTAAGAGGGCAAAACGGTATTAATATCCAATTGTTTGCTGAAATTATTGTGAAAATTTCGAAGCTGTTGGACGTGGTGCCGGAAATCGCAGAATTAGACCTCAATCCTCTAATTGCTACCCAAAAAGACTTAACCGCTGTGGATGTAAGAATTCGTTTAGAAAAATAGATTTCCTCTTATCTATATAAAAGTAACCATCGATTACCCGCACTTTGAATAGTAAACACCTCATTAGAATTAATTTGGTTTATCTGGATGTCCGTTTGGATATCCCAGAGCTGAAAACTCTCTTGAAAATTCAAAGTTTTGGTAGAAATACCCGGCAATCCAATTAATATTATGATCCGTCCCTTATTGGCAGAAGCCGAAGGCATATTAATTCCCGATACGTTATTATTAATTCTTAAGGTATAAGTCTCATTTGGAATATCATAATTGCCCGTGGCACTTGTTGTCGAGGTGTAAACCTTATGTCCACTATTTTTCCATTTAACTTCTCCGTTCTTTTCAGCCATTAATACCTGCCCTTCCGTACCCCGAACATCAGGTAAAACGTAATCACTAACCGGATTACTCCCAATCCCGACCCGACCTGCAAAATAGCCGGCATATACATCTGAACTGCTATTCCCTTCCGCTTTTGCGTAAATTCCATAGATAATGCCCCTGCCGGTTGGTTCTCCTATTTCAGTATAAATTCCGTAATTATGACTGGTAGCTCCTTCTGTTCTCCCTACCGAATTATAAATTCCATAAATATCCGATCCGCTGGCACCCTGGGAGGTTGTATTATAAATACCATATCGTTCTCAACCACCATCACCGGTTACATGATTTTTAATTCCGTATTTTATCGCATTGGTTTTACTGCTGTTCTTGACTTCTATTCCATAAGTGTTTCGGGTAACTTCCGAATTACTGTTGACCACTTCAATTCCTTTTTTAATATCCAAATCTTTTCCGGGATTTATCGCTATTTGAAGTTTACTGACAATTTGTTCGGTTCCTATTCCAATATTTCCTTTTCTGAAGATAGGTTCATCTATGTTTCCCGGACTCTCCAGGGTATTTTCTTTGTAGAAATTAGCAGACTTTGCATCTGAAACAATAGATTTCCATTCTGCATCCGGATTATACCAGTAATAAAAGCCAGCCGGAAAATTCGGGAGATCATTACTTAGGTAGATTAACATCCCGTGCTGGACTGGACCCGGGTTGACAGTGGGAAAACTGTTTACCCGTGGAATTAAAAGCCCATCGATATTTTCCGGATTAGAGGGATTGGAAGCCACAATATCAAGTTGTGCTCCGGGAGAAGTGGTGCCTACGCCTACCTGCGATAATACGAGGAAAGGCGAGAAAAATACAATGAAGAGAACTGTCCATTTCATCTCTGAATGAATTTGGTGAAAGTTCGCTAAAGTGTAATGGAGAATTTAAAAATAGACCAATTTAACAGAAAGCTTATCTCCTTACAAAATTTACGGGGAAACCCTGATATCAGGCCTTTTCCTTTGCTTTTTTCTGTAGGGCCTTTATTTCATCCCGTAATCTGGCTGCTCCCATAAAATCAAGGTCTTTTGCTGCGGCCTCCATAGCCTTGCGCTTTTCCCTTATTTTTTTGTCAAGTTCAGGTTTGGTGAGATAGGCCATTTCAGCTTCCGCGGCTTTGGTTGTGATAGGTTTTTCATAATCGTATACATCCAGCTTCTGCTTTACCAGCGCACTATTGATCTTTTTGACCAGCGGAGTAGGGGTGATATTATGTTCTTTATTGTACGCAATTTGCTTTTCCCGGCGATAAGCGGTTTGGTCTATGGTCTTTTGCATACTGGCAGTTATTTTATCAGCATAAAGAATAGCCCTTCCGTCTACGTGACGGGCCGCACGCCCAACGGTTTGGGTCAGGGAACGGTTACTTCGAAGAAAACCTTCTTTATCAGCATCAATAATGGCTACCAGGGACACTTCAGGTAGATCCAGACCTTCCCGGAGAAGGTTAACTCCAATGAGAACATCAAAGATGCCTTTTCGCAGGTCCTGCATAATTTCCACCCGCTCTAAAGTATCCACGTCAGAATGTATGTAACGACAGCGGATATCAATTCGGGTTAAATATTTTGTGAGTTCCTCTGCCATTCGTTTGGTTAGCGTGGTCACAAGAATGCGTTCATCTTTTTCTACGCGAACATGAATTTCCTCAACCAAATCATCGATCTGGTTTAAACTTGGTCTGACTTCAATTACCGGATCCAGCAAACCGGTTGGACGTATAACCTGCTCCACATAAACTCCTTCCGATTTCTGAAGTTCGTAATCGGCAGGCGTGGCGCTAACATAAATTACCTGATTTTGTATAGCTTCAAATTCTTCAAATTTCAAAGGTCTGTTGTCCATGGCTGCAGGCAGTCTGAACCCATAATCTACCAGGGTTTCCTTTCTGGAGCGGTCACCGCCATACATGGCGTGTACCTGGGGGATGGTCACGTGACTCTCGTCTACTACCATTAAATAATCATCGGGAAAATAATCCAAAAGACAGAAAGGACGCGTACCGGGTTTTCTGCCGTCCAGGTATCTTGAATAATTTTCAATTCCGGAACAATAACCCAGTTCCCGTATCATCTCAAGGTCAAAATTGGTTCTTTCGTCAAGTCGTTTCGCTTCTAAATGTTTCCCAATATCCCTAAAGTAATCTACTTGTTTAACCAGGTCATCCTGGATCTGGTGAATTGCACCCTGGAGTACATCAGGGGAAGTCACAAACATATTTGCGGGATATATATTCAACCGTTCATATTTTTCGATCAGATCATTGGTGCCGGGATCGAAAGCTTCAATTTCTTCAATTTCATCTCCAAAAAAATGTATTCGGAAAGCGTTATCAGCATAACTTGGGTAAACATCTACGGTATCTCCTTTTATCCTGAAATTTCCATGAGAGAATTCAGCTTCTGTGCGGGAGTACAGACTCTGTACCAGCCTATGAAGTAATTTTGTACGGGAAATTTTCATATCCCTTTCAATCGAAACAACATTTTTACGGAATTCTACCGGGTTTCCGATACCATACAAACAGGAAACCGAAGCCACTACCAGCACATCCCTTCTTCCGCTTAATAAGGAAGAAGTTGTACTAAGCCTCATTTTTTCGATCTCTTCGTTAATCGAAAGATCTTTTTCTATATAGGTGCCCGAAGAAGGAATAAAAGCTTCAGGCTGATAATAATCATAATAACTCACAAAATACTCCACCGCGTTATCGGGAAAAAATTCCTTGAATTCTGAATAAAGCTGGGCGGCCAGGGTCTTGTTGTGTGCGAGTACCAGGGTAGGTTTTTGTACTTCCTGAATTACATTGGCTACAGAAAAGGTTTTCCCAGATCCCGTTACTCCAAGCAGGGTTTGATACTGGTCATTATTATTAATCCCACTTACCAGTTTTTCAATCGCTTTAGGCTGGTCACCGGTAGGTTTGTAATCTGATTGTATATTAAATTTCATAAATTTCTTTTGCTATAGCCCTTCCACATAAGCAATTATCATACCTTTTAAAATCAAGAAATGCTATCTTTGTTCCCGCTTCAGGCTAAAGTGATCCTTGAATTCCCGGCCGTTTTCAAGGGTGATCTTAAACCAATAATCATCAGAAGGCATATCGCTTCCATTATAGGTCCCGTTCCAACCAACTCCATCCGGGTCAAGTTCCTTTATCAGTTTTCCGTAGCGGTCAAAAATATGTATGCTTTTTATTCGATATTCTGGATCCTGAATTTGATATGGTTTCCAGCTATCGTTGTATCCATCATAGTTTGGAGTGAAAAATGACGGAAATCCAAAAACCAGGATCTCTTTTTCCACGATTTCACAATTATCGGTATTTCTCGCATAGATCACGTGGGGACCACCGGGCACATTCCGGAATACCGGACTGTCCTGAAAAGGGCCGTTCATATCATCCAAAGAAAAGGAGGTCGGAGTATCTGATGTGTAAATTACCCTAAGCGTACTTCTGTCTCCCTGGCTTTCAATTTCTATTTCCTGGATCGAAGGGTTGGAGAGTTCAGCAACTTCAAAAGAGACAGTCCTTACGCAGCCAATATTGTTATCAATGATCTCTACGGAATAGGTGCCCGGCCCGGTTATAGACAAATTTCTACCGATATTTCCATCCTCCCAGTAAAAGCTGAAATCGGCGTTACTGGCAAGCGTTATGTCAGGCGAAATTTCTAAAGGAAACGCTGAAGGGCAAACATTTAGTTGGGTTACCTGTTCCACCTCGGGAAATGGATTGACTTCCATCTCCATACTGCCAAATCCATAACAAATGTTTTGATGATCGGCACGCAGGTAGAGCGTCCCCGCTTCAGAAATATACAGATCGGGTAGAGGGTTCTGTCCAATTGCCGCCATGTCCTCGTCTTCGTGAAAACTTATTTCAATCCCTGCAGGAAGATTAAGATCAGCGATTATATTTTGGCGTATTCTTTCCAGGTTGAATTCAGCTGTTCCGTCTCCCAGGTCACAACCCTGGGCGGGAACGGGGGAAAGATCTATAGTAGGCTTTGTTTTTAAAGTGACTTCAGCAATATCAAAGCATTCCGAGTTAAACTGATTGATCTTTGCGTAAACCACTTGTCCCGGGCTTTGGTTTGTGTAAAAATCATCAATGGCTTGTTGGTTCAAGGTGTCGTTCACCGCGGTTTGATAATCTTCATAAAAAAATGCCTGGGTGTTGGGGTTATCGTAAGTCAAAGGATCTTTAGCCTGTTGAAGATTAAAGATCGCAATCCCATCGTTGGTATCTTCTCCCGTATCACATTGTACCAACTCATATTTATCCTTTATGGCGGGAACTTCAGCGATGAAAATTTCTTTTCGGATGGGGTCCAGGGCTTCTCCATCTATGTATTTCGTTAAGCTTACCACATAACTTCCTGGGGAAGCATAAGTATGTCTAGGTGCCTCGGCGGTTGAAGAATTTCCGTCTCCAAAATCCCATCCAACTGAATCGAAAGGTTCATCACTGGTTATGAAAAACTCAGTTTCATCACCAAGGCATAGATTTTTAAAGTCAAAATTTGTTAGAAATAAGGACTGTATAAAGGGTGGAAGCCCGAGTTTCACCACTCCTGGTCTTATACCTATACTGTTATGAGCGTAATTAACTGAATTGATTGCAGCTTCCGGATTCTTAATAACAGACATAAACCGATGCCTTTGTTCAAATACCGGATAACCTGCCCGGTAAATTCGTCCATCTATTGCCAATTGCAGAGCTCCGGCAACATTGTTAGTACTGGCTACGGTCTTACGGGAATTAGCAATATTACTACTCTCCAGATCGTATTGGTAAAGATCGCTGTTTAATAAAACATCTTCCTGATTATAGATATTTGCGGTAACGTATAGCTTGGTTGACTTTGGTGAAAACTCTACGCCATAGGGATAGGAGTCTACCAGTAAAATCTGTTCATCGCTCACTTTTCCGGTTAAATTATCAAAGTTGTACAAGAATACTTTTCCCGATTTTTTAGTTCCGGTTCGGGGACTGCCCAGGGCAGTGGAGCTATTTACGGAAGCCATCATCTTTGCATCAGGGGAAATCTTCAAGTAACCAATGGCGGTAACGTTTATGTTATATTCATCCAGCCTGGGAGGAACCGAATTTGGTGTGGTGGAAACCACCGGGGTGGTATTCACCCCCTGGGCACTCACTTTGAAGGCAAGAAAACGATCTACGAACTGGGTCACAACCCAAAATGAGCTTCCATCGGCGTGATTAACTGCGGAAATTTTTTCCGAATTCTTAAATTCATTTTCGGTAGCATCATTAGGATCATAAGTGATAAGATGAATGTTTTTTCTATTCGGCACTACATCTCCAAATCCGTTGTTTAGGGACATATCAATTTCGGTGTAGTTAACACCTTCTATGGGATCGTCTTCAATTTGATAATAATCGGGTTTATCTACCGTGAATATGTAATATTTGCCCGGGTTAGCCGGTTTGGGAATAATAATCGCCGATTGTGTGCTGGATACATTTCCTTTCAGGCCATAGCCATTAGGCATTCTATTGTGCTGCCGGTCGTATACCTGGATTCCATCGGTGTAAAAGAGCAAATTTCCTAATCGGTCTGAAATTGTGGCGCATCCTTCTACGGTTTGAAGATTACCGGTTTGAGGAACAGGCACGCCGGTGTTGAAATCAAGCCCTGCCCTGTCACCAAAATACCAGTTGGCCGCTTCCCTTTGTGCCATTAAGGGCTGGGAAAGGGCAAGCGTAAGAATACAGAGCAAAAATAAGGAGAGCTTCATTTTAATATTGTGTTCCCCAATGTATTATAAATCCCGCTTCTTTAATAATTTATACGACAGAAAGACAAAAATAACCGTCCAACCCATTACGATAAGAAGGTCGGTGAAATGGACAGAATAATCTTTTTCAATATCAGAACCCATTTGAGAGGCAGCAGATTGCACGGCACCAAGTCGGCTTATGGGTTCTATTAGCAGGTTTCCCATAGCTTCTAAAGGGAAAAAACCGGCAATTTTATCGGCGATTTCTGAATCACGAAACAGACGCCATTTCATGATTCCGTAAGCGATATTTTCCAAAACCCACCAGATAAAGATAAACCCGAGGGCAAAAGCAGATCGTTTAATAAGCATTCCAGCGAACATACAGAAAGCAAAAAACCCTATGAGATTTATTAAATAGGCAAGAAGGTATTCCATATCTGAAAAGATGATGGAAACTTCGGTATAATCTGAAAAAGAAAGCCCCAGGATAAGGGATAGAATAAACAGAAAAAGAGTGGAGGCTAAAGAAAGAACCAGCACGGTAAGAAATTTCGAACTTATAAATTCTTTTTTACTAAGACCATCTATCAAATTCTGTTTTAACGTACGGTTACTGTATTCATTGGAGATCATCGAGACGATAACTATCGCCAGGAATAACTTCAGAAAGGAAGCGACATAGGCGTTGAAATGCCATATAAACGGGAAATTAAAAATTCCCTGATCTGCAACCCTAAATTCCAGGCTTCCGAGGTTGAATTCTATTGACGCAATTAAAGCGATAAAACTTAGGAGAATAAAATAAGAAAATACGAGAATTTTGGCTGACCGGCTATATCTTAATTTATGAAATTCTATTTCTAATAATCGTAACATAATCAAGCAGAATGAGTTTGTTTAGTTAATTCCAGAAACTGTTCTTCCAGGCTCTCGCGGCGTTTTATGAGATAGGAGAGAGAAAGACCTTTTTCAAAAATATATTCGTTGATGGTTTCCGGCTCCATAGGTTCAGCAAGAATTGCGGTAACCAGGCCATCTTTTTCAGAAACCTTAGCGATATGGGGATGTCCTTCCAGGATTTGGATTAGAAGATCATTGTTTTTGGATTTGAGCTCAAAGAAACCGTGGCTGGCATTAATACCATCCACGGGACCGCTGTATAATTTCTTTCCTTTTCTGATGATCACCACATGAGTGCAAACTTTTTCAACTTCGTCCAGTAGGTGAGAGGCCAGTAAAATAGTAGTCCCGCCGGCAGCGATCTTTCGAATGATCTCCCTGATTTGATGAATTCCCTCGGGGTCAAGGCCGTTGGTAGGTTCATCCAGGATGAGAATTTCAGGATCATTCAGCAGAGCCGAGGCGATTGCCAGGCGTTGTTTCATTCCCAGGGAAAATGTTCTGAATTTGCTGTCTTTTCTATCCAGCAGGCCAACCAGTTTTAACTTCTCTTCGATCTTTCCTTTGTTTACCCCTTTTATCTTGCAAACCAGTTCCAGGTTTTGCACTGCGGTCATATAAGGATAAAAGTTAGGATGCTCAATAATGGCTCCTACTTTTTTAAGGGCCTCGTGTGTAGATTCGAAACCTTCAAACCAGGAGAAACTTCCGCTGGTTTTATTCACCACATTAAGAATCATTCCCAGAGTAGTGGATTTTCCACTCCCGTTGGGGCCTAAAATCCCGTATACATTTCCTCTTTGAATACTAAAGGAGAGTTGGTCAACCGCGGTAAGGGAACCAAATTTCTTGGTGAGTTGGCTTATTTTTAGAATTGTTTCCAAAATTGAAGAAATATTTTGTAATATGACTACTAAGGTAAGCTTTTGTTACAGAGTTCAGGGCAGATAGCTTATTTTTGAAAAAAGCGAATGCAGCATGGAAGAAAAATTGATGTCCAGGAAAAAACCTTCTTTTCCTGTTAATGAAAGATTTAATAGATATTTAGCCAAACATAATCGTAACACTAAGATTCCTGTTTTTTATGATGATCTTTTAAGATTTGCAGGTTCTATTGTGGTTTACGATCAACATGAACAGGATACTTTCTGGGTGCGTTGTTATTATGAAGACCATGAGCGCCTGGAAATCGACGAAAGCCTCAAACAGGTGTATACCATCCTGCATTCTGATGGGAGTGACGATTCGCTGGAATTCCTTAATATTGATGCTATAGATTACTGCACCTTCGGAAATTCTAAACCTTTCAGGGTGCGGGTGCGTAATATTCTGAATGATAGTTTCACCTATTTCTATGTAAAAAAAGCTGATGCCTCCAGGATCTACGGACTTGAATTTGAACACTTGCTTTCGCCACACCGTATTAATTTTCTGGTTTATAAAGACACTTTGATTGAAGAACATATAGCGGGGATTCCCGGAGATGTTTTTATCGAAGAGCATTTACCGGCCTGCGATAACAGGGCACAAACTCAAATCGCGAAACAGTTTGTGAAGTTCAACGAGCGTTGTACGGTACGGCTGCTCGGAGATATGAGGTCTTATAATTATGTGGTGATACCAACCCACGATTTTGACCACGTGGAATACCAAATTAGAGCGATAGATTTCGACCAACAGTGTTTTGAAGGAAATTTAAAAGTTTACCGGCCTCAATTTTTCAAAGAAAATTATACCATGGTGAAACTTGTCCAGGAAAAATTACAGGAATCCTCCATCGAACAGTACCGCAAAGAAGAACGTTCTCTTCTGGCAAAAAGAATGATCAATACACGACAGCGCTACAAGGAATTAATTAGGTGTATGATAAATGACCATGTTTCCACTCACCAAAATGTGAAACAACTTCGTAAAGATCTTTACCGGTACACCAACGATATGAAGTTTAAACGAGCCAATACTATGGGACAAATTCTTCGCACGGCGCTGGATTTCGTTATGCGGAATTATGAAGATGTCAATATGAAACGTCTGCTACAGGATTAAATAAAAAAGGGACTGCAAGGTCCCTTTTCTAATTTTAACTCTTCTCTTCTTTATTGAAATAAACAAGATAATAGTACATCTGTTTTTCTTCGTCCCAGCCTTTTTCCACAAATTTATCTGCAGATTCGGCATTAACAAAGTCCATTTTTATTTGAATGTTGGTGTCCAGGTTTATAATATTTTTGATCTTTTTCCGGGCATCGGTAACAGCCTTATTAGCAATAGGGAATTCGGTGAGATCTTCTATCTTGTATTTCGGACCTTTCTCCGTTTTGTAGTGCTGAAACTCAGGTAAAAGCTCCGGATTGTCGACTACAGAATTTAAAAAATTACTTTCCTCAAAGGCGTCATTTTTAGCGAAATAGTCCATACTTCGGTTCATAAACATGACCTCTTCCTTCTTGTCTTCCGCAGGTAAAACAACGTCTTTGGCAAAATTCTTACAAAAATTAAGGTAAGACTTGGTGTTGTAATTTTCATCTCGCATCACATCTACTCCAAGGAAATTTTCCAGCCAGTATTTGGTGTCATATTTATTGGAATCTACCGAAAGGATCTTGTAACCTTCAGCCCGATTTTTATTGAAAATAAGGGCGCCTTTATCAAGTTTGTTGAGGTTGATTCCCTGTTGGACGATCATATCCAAAATGCTGCCTTTTTCTTCAAACTGAAGGAAATCATGTTTAAGTTCCGATTTAAAAATGCCGATGGCTGAAACCTTTTCATTATCCAGCTGCATGTTTTCAAAATAAACCACATATACCTCTCCGCTTTTTATGTGGGGATGCGAGGATTGTTCAAAAAGCAAGGTGGTGATTTTCTTGGAAACCTCGTGAATAACCGTGGGATCGTCAAAGATGGCATTGGCCATATTATATAACTCATTGAACTCTATATCTGCCTCGTGCGAAAAATTGAAGTAATTCTCTTCTTTTTCCCTAAAAGGCTTAAGAAAATATTCCTTGATAAGTGGCATGATCTCATCATTCAACTGATATGGCGTTGCCGATAAAAATAGGTTTTCGTTTCTGCTTTTATTCCCTACCCTGTGAATAGAAAGCGATTCGATTTGAGCATTAAAAAGGTTGATCATTCAGTATACTGTTTTTAGTCATTTCCGCGAAGGCGGAAATCTTATTTAGTCATTGCAAAATTCTGGTCCGTGGGATTTCAGAAAAAAAGAAATACCCGAGGAAGAGTTTTTTAAATTCAGGTGTAATAGTAGTGAATTTTTCCTTCTGAAATTGGCGACTTTAAAACTTTAAAGCGAAATTACAGGACCGAGACAAGTTCTGGATGATATACCTTCGGAATCAATTCCAGTTTTCGTCGAAAGAAAGATTATCGTAATCGTCAATATCCAGATCATCATCAACTACTGTATCATCGTCTTCAGCAATAAATTCTTTGTCGGGAGCTGAATCCGGTAACTGCCCGTGCACGAACATTAGATTAGGGTAGTCACGGCCTTCTTCAATTTCAGCGATTTCGCCAAGTTCAATGAGGAAAGTCCACATATTTAAAAAATCGTATACGTAGATGATTTTTCTATTTTTCTCATCCAAAATACTTTCCAGGCTGGTTTCATTCATAAGACGAACCTCACCACCCATATCGAATTGTGAAATTTCTTCGCCCTGGTTCCATTCTTCGTCACTCAGGTAAAATGAAGCCATTTCGGTACCGTCAAATCCAAAGGACTGAACTATGGAATTATGGAGGTCTTCCAAAGTACTTTCCTGAAGTATTTCTATATCCCTGAACACATCTTCTTCTGCATCGAGAATTACTCTAAATCTGTAAACCATAATAATAAATTTAAGGCTTCAAAGTTACGTTTTTTAGATGAGAATGAAAGCTATTTGGTAAATCTGTGCAAGGTATAGGTCATTGCCGCCAGAAGGAAAAATGCGCCTACCTGGTGTGCTACTCCCAGCCAAACCGGCACATAGAGAATTAAGGTGAACACTCCAAGTAGGAATTGAACCCCAAGCAGGATTAACAGCGCATTTATGGCTGTTGTGTGCCGGTGCTCAGGGGCTAATTTTCTGGATCTGTACCAGATGTAAAGGATAACCCCCACCACGATATACGCAAGGTACCTGTGCACAAACTGAACCCCACTTTTACCTTCAACAAAATTCATTAAAAGCGGTTCCTGCTCGATCCACACGGTTTCATGAATCAGTTTTCCTTCAGCCATCAACGGCCAGGAATTATGTATGAACCCAGCATCGAGCCCGGCCACAAAAGCCCCCCAAATGATTTGGATAATCAGGATGATCATCCCAAATCTTAGCAGGTTTCTAAAACCTTTGTCAATACTACTACGATTCGGATAGATAAGGTCAAGTGCCACCCAAAAGGTATATGCGAAAGTTAAAAATGCAGTTGTAAGGTGGGCCGCCAACCTATAATGGCTAACATCAGGCATATCTACCAGGCCGCTTTTTACCATGTACCAGCCCAGAAATCCCTGAAATCCTCCAAGAAGCAGTAGAATGAGAGATTTCCTGATGGTAGGTTTGGTGAGTTGTTTAGTAATGAGGAAATATAAAAAAGGAACGACGAAGACTATCCCAATTAGCCTACCGAGAACGCGGTGAAGCCACTCCCAGAAATAAATATTTTTAAATTCCTCAAGAGTAAAATGATAGTTTTTCTTTTGGTATTCAGGAAACTGCTTGTAATATTCAAAAGCCTCTGTCCACTCTTGCTCATTCATTGGTGGAATAGTACCGGTAACAAGTTTATAATCTGAAATCGATAAGCCGGAATGTGTAAGTCGCGTTATGCCCCCCACAATAACCATTATAAATATTAGAATGCAACCCGTAAACAGCCAGTAAACTACTTTTTTATTGTCTTTCATCTGTTTAATATAATAGGCTCATAAAATAATTTCAAAAGAACCTTAGTTAGCCCTTAAACCAAGCTCCTTTCCTTTTTTTAGCATTAACTCTCTGGCAGCTTTGTGTTCATTAGGGATTTCACCTTCCAGGATGGCCTCCTTAATAGTTTCTTTGATGATCCCAATCTCTCTTGAGGGATTAATATTGAAGGTTTCCATGATTTCCTCGCCACTCACCGGAGGTTGGAAATTGCGAACGTGATCACGCTCTTCCACTTCTTTCATCTTCGAACGTACCAGCTTAAAGTTGTTATGATACTTCTTAAAGCGTTTAGGATTTTTCGTGGTGATATCGGCTTCGCAAAGTGTCATTAGGTCCTCTATATCCTCACCTGCATCAAAAATGAGTCGGCGCACTGCAGAATCGGTTACATCGTTATCAACTATAGCGATGGGGCGGGAGCTCATCAATACCAGTTTCTGAACATATTTCATCTTCTCATTAAGCGGAAGGCGAAGACGTTTGAATAATTTATAAACCATCTTTGCTCCTACAAATTCGTGGCCGTGAAAGGTCCAACCAATTTTTTTATGGAATTTTTTCGTGGGTGCTTTTCCTATATCGTGTAAAAGTGCTGCCCAGCGCAACCAAAGATCATTTGTGTTCTTTGAAATATTATCAACCACCTCAAGGGTATGCCAAAAGTTATCTTTATGGCGTTGACCTTCAATCTCATCTATGCCTTCGAGAGCGGTGAGTTCAGGCATAATAATTTGAAGCAAACCTGTTTTATGCAAAAGGGAGAATCCTTTTGAGGGCTTATCGGCGAGCATTATTTTATGAAGCTCATCGGTAATCCTTTCTTTAGAAATAATTTTGATCCTGTTTTTATTTCTTGAAATTGCTTCCAGGGAATCCTTTTCAATTTTAAAGTTTAACTGAGTGGCAAACCTGATTGCGCGCAACATACGTAGGGGATCATCAGAATAAGTGATATCGGGATCCAGGGGAGTTCTAATTATTTTTGCATTCAGGTCTTTCAGACCATTAAAAGGATCCAGGAGATCTCCATAGTTTTTATCATTTAATCCCAGGGCCAGTGCGTTAATGGTGAAATCCCTGCGATTTTGGTCGTCTGCAAGTGTTCCGTCTTCTACGAGCGGCTTGCGGCTATCTTTTTGGTAGCTTTCTCTGCGTGCCCCAACAAACTCGATTTCCATGTCGAAAGCTCGAAGCATTGCAGTACCATAAGTTTTAAAAATCTGAACCTTTGGTTTATGCGGAAGTTTTCCTGCTACTTTTTTTGCCAGTTCAATTCCGCTTCCTACCGCAACAATGTCTATATCCTTGGGTTCGCCGCGATTAAGGATATAATCGCGAACAAAGCCACCAATTACGTAGCTTTCCAGTTGAAGCTCTTCAGAAGCTTCAGAAATTACCTTGAAAATATTATGAGTAAGGGCGTTTTTGTAATTCTCCACCTTTTGGGTTTTTGGGGTATCCTGGCACTTCCGGGTAATCTTATTTCTGCTCCTTATCATTATAAAACCTAATCAGATTCAGAATGCAATAAATACCTTTAAAATTTTTAACCTATTTCCTAATCACAGTCACCTTACCATCGTTTGTTAACTTAATGATAGCCGAAGGTTTGCCAGACTGTTTTGAGCGCTGTAAATTTACTACATAGTCCACACCTTTTAAAATCTCCGGGCTGATTTGAGCAAAGGATTGAGGAGTTTTTTCACCACTTATGTTGGCTGATGTGGAAACGATTGGTTTTCTGAATCTTTTAACCAATTCATTGCTGAATTTATCCTTAGAAACCCTAATCGCCAGTGAATTGTCATCGGCAATAAGGTTCTCGGCAACCCTGATGGGATCATCGTAAATTATTGTTGTGGGTTTGTTGGCATATTTCAGGATATCGTAAGCCACTTCAGGCACGTCTTCTACAAACTGGTTCAGCATTTTATAATCTGAAACAAGACAAATTAGCGCCTGACTTTCTTTGCGTTTTTTTAAAGCATAAACTTTATCTACCGCATCTGCATTAGTAGCGTCGCAGCCAATTCCCCAAACTGTATCGGTGGGGTAAAGGATGAGTCCACCGCGCTTGAGGGTTTCCATGCAATTTTGCATTTCGGTTTTATAATCGCTCATTGAGTATTTTTTTATATTCTTCAAAAGTATTTTTAGCCATTATTACAGAAGTGAAATTCTCTAATAACTTCTGATAGGAAATTTCTGCAAATTTCGGGATCAATTCTTCATTATTAGCTAAAAACAGAATGTTTTCGCATAATTTTTTATAATCGTGGGCCTCTGCCAGTAAACCGTTGGATTTATGGGTTATAATTTCCGGGATTCCGCCCACCGACGTGCTTATTACCGGAACTTTATGAAAAAAGGATTCATAGATAAATTGAGGTAGGCCTTCGCTTTGAGAAGTCATTATGGAGATATCGAATTGAGGAATAAGTGCTGAAGCATTTTCACGGAAGCCCAGGAAGCTAAAATTTTCCTCCAAACCATATTGTTTTACCGCCACTTTAAGCAAACTCGTACGTTCCTTGGCAAAGTTCCCAATTTGAACAAAATGAAAGTCGCTTCTGTTTTCAAGATTTATAAGTTGGTTTGCAGTCTTTATTAGCGTATGAAGGTCTTTTGCTCTTATATGGTTGGCAATATTACCTATAATTTTTTTTTCTGAAGGAATTTTAAGGATTTCCCTAATATTGAGACTGGCCTTTGAAGATCCCTGCAAATCCTTGTCAATCCCGTGGTAAAGAGTTAAGACTTTTTCCGGGGATTTAATGCTTTTAATACAAACCATACGGGTTGCTTCTGAAACACAAAAGATTTTTCTGATTTTGGGATAATTGTACTTATAAAGACTTTGCTTTCTCTGTTTTATTGGAAAACTCGTTTTTTTGCTCAAAACAAAGGGGGGGAGATCTTTAAAATGATCAGCCATTACTGCCAGACTAAGGGCAGTAGGATCGTGTAAATGGATTAGGTCTATTTTTTCCCGGTTACAAACAGTAATTAATTTCAAAATAAACCTGGGATCAATTTTAAGGGCCAGGGGAGCGGCAAGAAATTTTAAATCTGTTTTTTCTAAACGCCTGTATAACCATCCTTTTTGATTACAAAGGATTAGGTTTTGAATTTCTGGATGATGATTTTTGAATTCCCGGCAAAGCACCTGTATCTGGTTTTCACCACCACCCCAGTTTTTTACTCCGGAAACATGAAGAATTTTCAAAACAGTTTGATTAAATTTAGAGAAGCATTTATTTCCGAATTTTGGAAATCGCTACAGGTTTAAAACCGGCAGCTAAATTACAGATTTAATTTCAGGGAATCGCAATGAGTCAGAATACCATACTTGCTGGCAAGACCGACCTTCGGCTAATTGCATTAAGCTATATTTATTAAAAACTTTACCTTTGCACGGCCATCAGGCCTTATTAAAAGCAATGATTTGGAAATGAAATCTGCCTTACTTATCTCTACTTATAACTGGCCTGAGGCCTTAAAGGTAGTTTTGAAGAGTATTCGTAACCAGTCGGTGTATCCAGATGAGGTTATTATTGCTGATGATGGCTCAGGAAAGGAAACCAGGGATATTATAGAGGATTTTAAGAGAGAGATTAATTTGAAAGTCACTCATATCTGGCAGGAGGACAAGGGGTTCCGTAAGTCCGCAATTCTTAATAAAGCTTTGGCTAAATGTACTTCAGATTATATTATTCAAATAGATGGCGATTGCATCATGCATAAGGATTTTATTGAAGATCATCTTGCACGGGCAGAATCAGGAGTATTTTTGTTTGGGTCCAGGGTTAATATTAAACCTGAGGCAGTAAAAAAAGTTTTGGACTTAGACAAAGCAGAATTCTCTCTTTTCTCTTCCAACATCAAAAATAAAACCCGAAATATCAGAATTCCGGTTTTTCAGGAGTTTTACAAGCCTAAATCTGATTTTTCAGAAAAGACACGTGGATGTAATCTTTCTTACTGGAGAAAAGATTTTTTAGCCGTAAATGGATACGATGAAGCTATGGAAGGTTGGGGGCGGGAAGACTCTGAGTTTGTGATTAGACTGCTCAATAAAAATATAAAAGGGAAACGCTTGAGATATGGCGGAATTGTTTACCACATTTATCATCCCGAAAAATCTAAAGAATTTGTAGCGGTAAATTCTAAGATTCAGCAAAACACCATTAAAGAAAACAAGCAATGGTGCCGGAATGGGGTAGATAAATACTTAGCTCAAAACTCAATGTATAAACCGATAGAATGAAAATAATTGTTTCTCCTCAATACCGGGACCGGAAAGATCAGATTTCCCATTTCATTGAAAACTTCAGCAATGAAGGAGATATCTTGGGAAAAGGGGATAGGAATACCATAAAGCTTTTTAATTTGGATGGGGAGAGAATAAATATTAAATCCTTTAAAGTTCCAAATTCAGTTAATAAAATAGTTTATCGTTTTTTTAGAAAATCCAAGGCTGAAAGATCCTTTTATTATGCCCAAATTTTAAGTAAGAAAGGTATTGGCACTCCAACCCCAATTGCCTACGCCGAGGAAACTACTGCTATTCAATTTTTAAGGAGTTACTATGTAAGCCAACAGCTAAAGCCAGATCTTACCTTTAGGGAAATAAACCTTGAACAGGAAGGACATGAGGCTATCCTAAGAGCTTTTACGAGGTTTACTTTCTACCTTCACGAGCAGGAAGTGGAATTTCTGGATCATTCGCCGGGTAACACCTTAATTAAACTACATGGGGATGATTATGAATTCTTTCTGGTAGATCTAAATCGAATGAATTTCGGCAAACTGAATTTCACCCAACGCATGATAAATTTCTCGCGCCTTACTCCAAATAGAGAGATGATAAGGATCATGGCAAATGAATATGCCTCGTTGATCGATAAATCTGAAAACGAGGTTTTTGAAAAAATGTGGTTTTTCACAAACCAGTTTCAGGAAAAATTCAGAAGAAAAAAGAAACTAAAAAAGAAATTGAAATTCTGGAAAAAATAAGTTGCCAAAAAAATAATTTCTAAACCTTCTTCTTTTTTTGTTTGAACATCTTGTTTATTTTTCTCCTTCTTAGGAGCGGAAGTTTCCTTCTTTTGGGAACTCCATTTTCCTCGATGTATTGTTCCACCGCTTCCACCATTCTCCTGGCAGACTGCCCGTCGTTGTATGGGTGGTATTCCGCGATCACAATTTTCCTCTTCTGCCTGAATTCATCTTTTTCTAAGTTTGCAACCACTCTTTCGGTAAGATCTGAATACTCTTTCTGATCGTCCCACAGAATTTCCTGGGAATTATTTCTATACGTGATAACTGGTTTGTCGAGTAAGAGAAATTCATAGACTACAGACGAAGTATCACTGATCATGATATCTGCCATCAGTAGGAATTTAACGATGTTGGGCTCTTCTTCAAAAACAATATTTTCTTTTTTGGCAGCAAGCGCTTTATATTGAGCGATAATTTCAGGAGCCATTAGGTCATGAAACTTGATCACCACCAAGTACTCTTTATTTTCTGCAAGTTTCTCTATTTCTTTCAGCAGAAAAGGGGCAGAGGTAAGAGAAGGAGAAAAAGTAGGGGCGTACAGTACCATTTTTGAAGCCGCGTGTTCTTCTAAGAGTTGCTTTTTTTCTGCTTCATATTTATTGGCATCCTTTCCGTAGATGTCGAGTTTGGGCCATCCGGTTTCGATGACCTCAAAATTCCGGTGTTTTAGTTTTAACTGGTTAAACCTTCGGGTAAAATATGGCCCCTGGGTGAGATAAAGGTCAAAATAATGACGTATTTTGAAATGTCCTTTTTTCTCCCCTGCCAGTCCGTGGAAAATTTGCACTTTTACTCCGCGTAAATAGTGAGGCACCTCATTTCCCGGACACAGAATCGCATCGCTTTCAAAGGAGGTTAACTCTTCCACATCAAACGTGTGGGGTTCGTTCTCAAAAGGAAATTTATCCGAAAGATTGGGAGTTAGAAACCACAAATATTCATCTCCTCTTTCTTTCAGGTCCTGCATGATGGGCTTTAAAATTCCGAAGGCGTAAGGATTCTGGCAAAAGAGTGTAAATTTCATATTAGAACAAATTGTTTGCAGCTTCAAGATCTTCCTTAAAATCTACTTCCATGCACCTGAAATCTGAAATATCTACAGCCTTTATTTTTAGGCCGTCCTGTTCGATGGCCATTTCTATACCTTTTTCAAAGTAATCGTTGTCATCACAATTTTCAAGCTGCTTCAGGAATACCGGCATATCTGTTCTGGAGATAAAATTTATTCCTACAGCTTCCCCCAAGCCGTCTTTCACTTGTTTAGAAAGCTCGTCTATAAACCCGTTTTTTAAAGTGTATTTAACTTCTTCTTCAGCTACTCTAGAGGTATTGACGGAAACAAAGGAATTCTTTTTTTCGATCTCCTGGTTTAAAACCGAAAAGAGTTCAACATCAAAAATTACATCGCCGTTAATCCACAGTACATCTTCATTGCGGTATTTCTTCAGGGCCTTCAACAAACTTTTGGAGGTGTTGGTGGCATCAAAAAATTGATTGTAAATATAGGTGAGGTCGGGGAAACGTTCCATAATAAGGTCCTTCTTGAAACCTACGACCACAGAAATATCATGCTCATTAAAATTTTGCGACAAATTCTCCATCTGTCTTTCCATAATGCTTTTTCCTCCTTTTAAAGGGGTCAAAGGTTTTGGAAAAGGATTGCCCAGACGGGAACCAATACCTGCGGCTAAAATAATAATCTTCATAATGTTATTTTGTCCCCACTTTTTTCGTGGAGGTTATCTTTAAAAATTTATCAAGGGAGGCGAAAATAAGATTTGGTTCCAGTAGTTCATAATAACGTCCATTATTTTTTGTGATCTCTTTTTGGGAAAGACCATGTAAAGCTGTACTGAAATCATTTAAATGTACCGAGACATTCCTTATGCCATCTTCGTAGATGCTCCAATTCTCTTTCTTGATTTGTGGCGAAAAGATTGAAAAACTAGGGATGTCCATGGCTTTTGCCATATTAATAGCACCTCCTTCGTTACCTATTAAGGCATTGCAGTGGGCGGTGAGGGCGAGGAATTCTCTGAGGCTTTTTCCAAAAACATCCAGATGAATTCGTTTTTTGGTGTTGGGTGCACATAAATTATAGATTTCTTCCACTTCCTCTTTTTGCTTCGGAATATAATTAAATAGAAAATCTGCCTGTGTGATTTTTGCGATTTCATCCAGTAGAATAGCCATAAATTCCGGGGGATAGGTCTTGTCTTTTGAACTTCCCAAAACTCCTATCATAAATAAAGAGTTTTCAGGATCAATTCCCGCGTTTGTAAGTTGTTTTTCAGCATCTGTCTTTTCCTCTTCGGTGAGATAGATCTTAGGCTTTAATTCTGCCGGGAAATCTTTCCCTAATGCTTTTAACAATAACATCCTGTTCTCGACGGCCAACCCGGCATCTGTTTGGGGTTTATGGAGCTGTTTTTCAGTTTTAGTATAAAAATGAGCAGTGTACCATTTGTGATACGAGATACGAACAGGAGCTCTTGATGCTTTACTTATAATTCCCGTAGCAATCTTGGAATATACATCAATCACTACCTCATAATTTTCCTTTCTGATAAGTTTCAGGAAATTTAAAAAGTTTTGAGGTTTCCCATCTTCCTCGGGATTATAGGTGATTATCCGGTCTATAAAAGGATTGTTTTCCACCACCGGTTTTGTGTGCGGATAAATTAAATAATGCAGCTCGGCTTCTGGATACTTCTTCCGAAGTGCTTCAAATAAGATTGAGGAAGTAAGTACATCCCCAATCATCTTTTGCTGTATTATGAGTATTTTCATAGGCCCCTTCCAGCCTCCCCGAAAGGGAGGAGTTAATATGTATTTAATTTATTTAAGATTTCCAGACCATCTTTCATAAAATGAAGAATTAAAATTCCCCCTTCGGGGGTTAGGGGGGCTATACCGCTACATCATATTCTCTCAGGGCATCGTTTAGAGAGGTTTTCTTATTTGTAGATTCTTTTCTTTTTCCAATAATAAGTGCACAGGGAACATTGTATTCTCCCGCAGGGAATTTTTTGGTATAACTTCCTGGTATAACCACAGATCGTGCAGGAACTATTCCTTTCATTTCCTTTGGTTCGTCCCCAGTTACGTCTATGATCTTAGTGGAAGCGGTAAGCACTACATTGGCACCAAGCACTGCTTCTTTTTCAACTTTTATGCCTTCAACAACTATGCTCCTGGATCCCAGGAAGGCATTGTCTTCAATAATCACAGGAGAAGCCTGGAGCGGTTCCAGAACGCCGCCAATTCCAACTCCTCCACTGAGGTGTACGTTCTTGCCAATTTGGGCACAACTTCCAACGGTGGCCCAGGTATCTACCATAGTGCCTTCATCAACATAAGCGCCAATATTCACATAGCTTGGCATCAATATCACTCCGCTGGAGATATAGGCTCCGTGCCTTGCAACGGCATTGGGTACCACACGAATTCCTTTTTCTTTATATCCCTTTTTTAGTGGAATCTTATCGTGGTATTCAAAAATACCGGCTTCTAAAGTTTCCATCTTCTGAATAGGAAAATAAAGCACTACGCCCTTTTTCACCCATTCGTTAACCTGCCAGCCGTTTTTGGTAGGCTCGGCGGTTCTTAATTCTCCGGCGTCTAATAACGAGACAACTTCACGAATGGCTTTTATGGTTTCTGTATCTTTGAGTAAGTCCCGGTTTTTCCAGGCTGCGTTTATTTTCGCTTCTAATTGTTCCATATTCTGAAATTTTAAGCAAATATAAGGGCTTCGGGCTAAATTTTGGCAGTAATGGATTATAAACATTACCTTTGCGCAAAATTGTGGAATGGCACGTATTTTGGCTATAGACTATGGAACTAAACGCACCGGGATAGCGGTAACCGATGAGCTTCAGATAATTGCATCAGGGCTCACTACCGTTAATACAAGGGAGCTTTTGCCTTTTCTTGAAAAATATTTCAGGGAAGAAAGCGTAGAGTTGGTTCTTGTGGGAGAGCCAAAACAGAAGGACGGTTCAGCATCTCAGAGCGAAGTTCATATTCAGGAGTTTTTAAAAGGTTTTTTTGAAAAGTTCCCCTCAATGCCTGTAAAAAGGGTGGATGAGGCCTTTACCTCAAAAATGGCCTTTCAAACAATGATAGACAGCGGATTGAAAAAAAAGAAGCGCAGAGACAAGGCATTAATCGACGAGATAAGTGCAACCATTATCCTGCAATCGTATTTATACAAATAAATTTTAAAAATGAATAGTGAATAATCATTATTGAGTAATCGATATTCTGCAGAAGTCTATCAGAATTTAAAAAATTAAAATATTCAATTAAATAGAATGATTTTACCAATAGTAGCCTACGGAGATCCGGTTTTAAGGAAGAAATGCAGAGAAATACCTGAAGATTATCCCAAGTTGAAGGAATTGATAGATAATATGTGGGAAACCATGTATAATGCTTATGGAGTTGGTCTTGCAGCTCCACAGGTAGGTGTTCCTATACGACTATTTATGATAGATCCGAGTCCGTTTGCTGAAGATGAAGAGTTGGAGGCTCAGGAGCGGGAACAGCTCAATAACCTCAAAAAAGTTTTTATCAATCCGAGAATTCTTGATGAAGAAGGGGATGAATGGGCTTTCAACGAAGGTTGCCTTAGTATTCCCGAGATTAGGGAGGACGTATTCAGAAAACCGGTGATCACTATAGAATATCAGGATGAAGATTTTAAGAGTCACCGTGATACCTATTCTGGACTTGCTGCCAGAGTTATCCAACATGAATACGATCATATTGAAGGCATTCTCTTTACCGATAAGCTTTCCAGCCTTAAAAAGAGGCTTTTAAAAGGCAAACTCGCCAATATTTCTAAAGGAAAAATCAAGATCGATTATAAGATGCGTTTTCCTGATATGAAAAAAGGGAGGTAAAGACTTTGATAATTTGTTCAGGCAGGTGATATTTGCCAGCCAAAATTGAAAACATACTATGGGATTAGAGAAAATATTAGCAATATCAGGAAAACCAGGATTATATGAACTTACTGCCCAAAGTCGGGGTGGTTTTATAGTAAAATCTATTCCTGAAGGAAAAAAAATGGCGGTAAATATCCGTCATAATGTTAGTTTGTTAAGCGAAATTGCGATCTATACTTATACCGAAGAGGTGCCACTGGCAGATATTTTCGAAAAGATCAAAGAAAAAGAGGATGGGGGAGAAGCGATAAGTCCTAAATCCTCTAAGGCTGAGCTGGAAAAGTATTTCGCCGAAATCCTTCCCGATTATGATGTAGATCGTGTTTATACAAGTGATATAAAAAAGATTTTTCAGTGGTATAACCTGCTTATCAAAAACGGATTTACAGATTTCACCGATTCCGAAGAAGCAAAAGATAAAAAAAGCGAAGAAGAATAAAAATTTCAATTCATAAAGGAAAAAAGAGGCCGTCTAAAAAGTAATTTTTGGGCGGTTTTTTTCTTTTGTGTTATTTGATCTGTAGGCTCTGGTCAGTTTTTCCTGTTTTTTTAAGAATGAAAAATAGAAGTAGTATCTTTTCTCTTAGGCTATACTAAACTTCTTTAGGTTATGGGCCATTGCTATAAGCCCCATTTCGGTAGTTATTTTATCCATTCCCCGAAGCATAAACCTTTTGAAGCCCATATTTTGCTTAATATTCCCAAAAACGGCCTCTACATCCCAGCACCTTCGCTTACGATGGGCAATTCCTTCTTCACTGAGTAGCAGGCGCTTTGCTTTTTTCT
>NZ_FOVL01000018.1 GCF_900115145.1 Salegentibacter flavus
TTGATAAGCTGGCCAAAGCCAAACTACTGATCCTGGACGACTTTGGTCTGGCTCATTTGGACAGAAAACAGCAAATGGATCTGATGGAAATTATTGAAGATCGTCACGGAAGATCATCTACCATTATTGCCAGCCAGTTACCGGTAGGAAGCTGGTATGATATTATCGGGGAAGCAAGTATTGCAGATGCCATTTTAGACCGATTAGTACACACTTCCCATCGCATAGAATTAAAGGGAGAAAGTCTTAGAAAAAAACTGTAATATTGTCATTATCTTATCTTTTTGACCAAAATCCTTGAGGGGTCAGTATGGCCAGTACGAGGGGTCAGCATCACCAGTATATCCAAGTGACTGAAGAATCTAACATTAACGTAGTAAAATGGACTCCATCTGAATTAGAAGAAGGGATGAGATTCAGTATCCTTTATGAATTTGATGATGCTACAGCCATCGCCAGGTATGAAAAATATCTTACCGAGATTGTAGCACCAAAAATCCCACATAATGGAAAAGTCATCATCCAGGGGCATACAGATATTATTGGAGAGATTTAGAACAATCAAAAATTTTCTCTGGCCCGCGCCAACAACGTTAAGAAAATTCTTGAAAGTGCCCTTTCAAATTCAAACAGAAGTGACGTGACTTTAGAAGTTCACGGACTTGGCGAGGATGTTGCCAAATCTCCTTTCGGAAATAAACTTCCCGAAGAACGCTCCTACAACCGTACGGTTGTGATTAATCTTCTGCCAAATAATAAAGCTATTTAATTAAAAGATAAATTTTCTAAAAAAAGGACCTTATGTAAAAATCAGGTCCTTTTTTTATTAATCTAATTGTGAATGAAATTAGATTGCCGGTTGAATTTTGAATTCTATCCTTGCCGATTATTAATTTTTTAAAAAAAATAAATCAGGATAAGGAAATGTTATAGCTAAGCTTTAAATCGTTTAGAAATTCTTTGGTAATTGGTTTTTCTTCCATTGCCACTATATTTTTATCCCTCTTTGCTTTAGCCACGTCCTCTTCATCAATCGATGAGGAAATAATGAATACCCTGCAATGTTTTTTTAGAGCCCCTGGCAATTTATCATATTCAACCATAAATTCAAATCCGGACATCCCCGGCATGTATATATCCACAAAAATCACATCGGGCAACAGGGGAATGTTTTCCTGATTTTTCTGCAAATATTTTAAGGCTTCAATGGCAGAAGTATACTGCAAGATTTTTTTTCCGAAATTGTTTTTAGTGATCATTCGCGATACAATATAGATGTCTATAAGGTTATCGTCAATGATCATAACACTTTCAAAATTTACTGGAAGTTCATTCGTCATACTTTTAAATTTTTGAGCTTAATATTAAAGGTAGTTCCTACTCCTTTTTCAGACTGAACTTCAATGCTCCCCTGCATTTTCTCAAGCGTTTCCTTTACAATATACAGCCCAAAACCGGAACCCTCAATATTGCCGGGCAAGCGATAAAACATCTCAAATATCTTTTTGTGAAATTCAGGATCTATACCAATTCCATTATCGGAGATGCTGAGCTTTAATTCTTCCTTATCTGAGGTACCGGTAAGTTTCAGATACCTTCCGGGAACATCTTTTTTATGGTATTTAATGGCATTAGAAATAAGGTTTTCAAGAACTGTATTAAAACGATGCCAATCAGAATAAAAGGAATGTTGCTCGCCAATATCAATCTGAAAAGAAATTCCACTGGCCTTTTGTATGTTACGCACCGAGGCTACAATTTCATGTATGGTTTTCCTGATAGGAATTTTTTGGGTATCCAGTCCGGTGCGGTTATTTTGAGAGTAACTAAGGATATTCCTAATGAATCCGTCAAGGCGGTTTATGCTGCTGCGGATCATCTTTACCTGTTCAAGGGTGTCGGGTTCCCTGCTTTCTTCTTCAATAAAAGAAATAAGCCCTAGAATAGAGGTGAGCGGGGAACGTAAATCGTGAGAAACGCTATAAACAAAGCGGTCCAGTTCCTTATTTGTTTTAATCAATTCGTTATTTGAAAAGCTCAATTCCGCAGCCCGGTTTTCTTTCTCCTGGTTTTGATAAGCGAGCTCTTTGTTTAATTTTTTGAGCTTTATCCTTGTGTTTCTTCGTTCGGTAATATCGGTAACCATAGCCAGGTTTCCGTTATAAACGCCATTTTCATCAAAAAGAGGATTTGTAGAAATATGGGTCCATACTTCTTTCCCGGATTTTGAAATATATTTAAATTGTGTTTGCCCGATATAGCCTTTTTTTTTCTTTTTCATGAATGGCACTGCCATTTGCTTTGCATCTTCGTCCATAAAAAAATAGATGTCCTGTCCCATCATCTCCTCCCGGGTATATCCCAGAATCTCACAAAGTTTATTGTTTACAAATGTGGTTTTGTTATCTTCATCTATCAACCAGATACCTTCTTGTGCAGTTTCCACGATCTGACGATATTTTATTTCACTTTTGCTGAGAATTTTTTCTACCTTTTTACGATCTGTAATATCAATCAGCATATTAACCACCCCTGTCACCTGACCGCTTGAATCCTTAAATGGCACAGGGTGGGGCAATACATTTAGTTTATCTCCATTGGGACGTTCCACTATTACTTCCTGAATGATATTTTTGCGACCTTCCTTTAGGGCTATAGACATTGGATGCAAGTCAACAGGGAACGCTTCGCCATTTTCCTTATAAATCTTCCAGCATCCGCTCCACTTATCTTTTCCTATATCAGGCTCTCTTCCCCATAAAGCTACTGCCGCTTTGTTGTATAATAATATGTTTCCTTCCTGGTCACAGAAATAGGTTGCAATGGGTAAATTTTGAATTAGTTCCTTATAGCGTTTTTCACTTTCCTCAACTTTTTTGCGGGCTATTACGAGTTCGGTTACGTCGGTGGCAAAGAAAAGTATCCCGTTTATATTTCCTTCATCATCTCTGTTTGCCTGGTAATTGAAGTTCAGGTACCTGTCGACGAGTTCTCCGTTGCCATAATGGTCAAATTTCACCAGCATCTCCTTAGCTGAAAAAGTCTCTCCGGTTTCGTAGACCTTGTCTAACAATGTTAAAATTCCCTGAGCCTCCAGTTCAGGCAAAACTTCTTTTACCGGCTTACCAATAACATCGTCTACCCCTATGAGTTCTAAAGAGAGTGGGTTTGCCAATTCATAAACATGATCGGGTCCCTTTAAGATTCCCATGCTGGAAGGAGCTTGAAAGTATAGATCATTGAAACGCTGTCTTTCAATTTCAAACGTTATTTCCAGGTTCTTTTTATCCGTTACATCTTCAACCGAATGTAAAATATGAGTGATATTGCTATTATCATCCTTTATCGGAATATTCTGAATATTGACATACTTGACCTTAAATTTTGTTGTCCCGCGAATAGGGATCTCATGTTTTTGAAGGGGCATTTTATGCAAATCCTTTTTGGCCATTACAAGATCCAGGGAGTTTCTTAAATTTTCAACACCTTTTGATACCTTATCTTCCGGATTTCCAGGAAATGCTTCAAAAATGCCTTTGCCTATTAGATCCTTTTCAGGTGTATCTACTACTTCCAAATAGGCATCATTAACCGCTACAATAGTAAATTTTGGAGCGTCAGGCAGCAAAACAACACTGGGAGCAGGTGTAAACTGAAATACCTGGCTAAAGGGGTGTTGGTGGGGCATATTTTTTTTGTTAAAGGTGATTAGGCAAAACAAGAACCAGGTAAATTAAAATTACCCGATTATTATTTTGAAATTTGAACAAAATAAAGAAGGAAGGATGTTAAAGATCTTTCACAAGTGGTTCGGCCTTAATTAACTGTTTAAACCGTTTTGCTTTCTTCCAGACAGGATTTCATACAGATATCCGGCTGAACCAAAACGGTTTAAATAGATAATTTAGTTTTTCTCAAAAATACGATTTAAAACCGGCGCTTTATATAATTCCTGAATTATTTGTGCATTTTACCCGGTTTTTTATGCTTTTTGAGGATTTCAGGCGCTCTTAATTTTAATATTTTTTTAACAAGGGCTGTCATCACCAAAAAAATAACAAACCCGAAACCGCTGCGTGAGGTCTCATGACCTCGCGCTAACTCAGGTTGTACGGCACCAAAATGCCACTGGAAGTCTCATGACTTCAAAAGATATTGTTTGAAAGACTTTTAAAAACAGTAGCCATGGCAAAGTCGGGAGACTTTGAAAAAAGTCCAAATTAAAAGAACATTTTTAGGCTCAAAGTCTGAAGACTTTGCGCAGCGGTGCTATTTAAACCGCTAAATTTTATTTATTTTTAGATAAGAAAGAATAATTTTGAAAGCAGGTTACACCATAAAAGATCAAACTAGAGCCCACTTTATCACCGCTACTATTGTAGACTGGATTGATATTTTTAGCAGACAAATTTATAGGGATTGCATAGTTAACAGTTTATCCTATTGTATAAAAAAAAAGGGAATTATTCTGTATGGTTATGTTATTATGAGCAATCATATTCACCGCTGCGTGAGGTCTCATGACCTCGCGCTATAACCATAAGTTGTATGGCGCCAAAAAAAAGCAAGGCCGATAAAGTAGTTTAGTAATGAAAAATATCAGGATAGAAAAGCTGGGAATTGAGGGTTTAGAGCCATTACAAAAGATTGGGAAACAAACTTTTGAAGATGCCTTTGGTTCTCAAAACACCAAAGATAATATGGAGCGATATTTAGAAAGCAACTTTTCTAAAGAAAAAATAAGAACTGAATTACTGGATAAAAACTCTGAATTCTATTTCGCTAAAATGGATCAGCAAATCCTTGGCTATCTAAAAGTAAACTATGGAGATTCCCAAACAGAGTTTCAGGATGAAAATGCCCTGGAAATTGAACGTATTTATGTAATACAGGAATTTCTTGGAAAAAAAATTGGACAAATGCTTTATGACAAAGCCATTGAAATAGCCAAAAAAAGAAATTCCGATTATATATGGTTAGGAGTGTGGGAGGAAAATTCCCGGGCTATTAGATTTTATGGAAAAAACGGCTTTATAAAATTTGACAAACATATCTTCAATCTGGGCGGAGATGCCCAAACGGATATTTTAATGAAAAAAGAATTGAATTAAACCCGCTGCCTGAGCTTAGACAGCAACGAAACTACGATTTAACAACCTCGTGCAAAGAAGTTTAATTAAATGGACCTTAGTTTAAACCGTGGTCAACTATGGAAATATAAACTTCCAGTAAAACTTTTTAAAACAGTAACTTTAGTATAGTCCGGAGTCTTTAAGGAATATTTAAATTCTGAATACTTTGCGCGGCTGATTATTGTTGATTTTAAAAAGACTGGTATTATGAAAATTCCATTTACAACAGAACAATTTTTTGAAATAATTGAAAAATATAACTTAGCAGTCTTTCCTGTACAGCTGATAATCCTCCTATTAGGAATTTTATCAGTAATTATTTTACATTCAAATATTAATTCCAAAAACAAACTCATTGGTGGTTTTTTGGGAGTTTTGTGGATATGGATAGGGATAGCTTATCATTTTACTTTTTTTACAGAAATCAATAAGGCAGCTTATGTGTTTGGAGGATTCTTCGTGCTACAAGGATTGATTTTTCTTATTGAGACGTTTTCCAGAAAGAAACTTGAATTTGAGTTTAATGGAAAAATTACGGATTATATCGCCTATTTTTTTATAGTATTCGCCATTGTTATTTATCCTGTTCTTATTTATTTCCTGGAAAATTCGCTTGAAAAGATTATTACGCTCGGACTGCCTTGTCCGTCTACAATATTAACATTTGGATTCCTGATGCTTACAAAGCCTAAATTATCAAAATACATAGTAACAATTCCTGTTTTATGGACAATTGTTGGAACAAGCGCGGCATTTAATTTTGGTGTTTATCCAGATTATATTATGGCTCTTTCTGCTTTAACAGCTTTCATCTATTTGGTTACAAGAAAAAAAGAATAGAATGAGAATTGGCATAGATAACAACTTTGAGAAGCATTCGCAGATGATAGCTCGAAGTACCGCCGCCTTTATAGCTCTTCTCCAAAGCAGAGATGTCTATATGTTCGATAATTGTATTTACTATTCGTACGGGATGATTCTTGGGAACTAAATCATCATAACTGGGAGGAAGAAGACTTAACTGGTCCTGTTGGTAAGTCTTGAATACTACTTTGCTGCTCATGCTTAAAAATAAACATGATCACTTAATTATACAAAAAAAAGGCTGCCTTTTTAGACAGCCTCTTTTTTGTACTTTAAATTCTAATCACAAATTAAGAATCCTCCGGAGATAATTCTATCTCACTCTCCCATACTGTAGATATCACCTCTTCCTTTTTGATCAGGTTCCCTGAGGTGGTAATTCTGTATTTGTTTTTTTCCGGATTTTGCAGATCCCAAATGATATTTTCTGCTTCAGGAAAATCGGCATTTCCCTTTAATTGCTCTTCAAACAATCTTTTGACGATATTTCTGTCAGAAAGACCATCATTAAACAACTTCAACACCATTTCTTTGGTAAGAACGGTCTCATTATTTTCTTCTAAAGGGCTAATGAAACACTGAATTATTGTGGCGCTGGAGCTTGGAAATTTTCCGTTGTAAGCTTTAAACAAGAGTTGATTAACATGAAATAAAGCTGCTTGCAATTCCATTTCAGGATACTCCTCACACACTGTATCATCCAGCATATCATTGGATATCTGGTCAATTTGCCCTTCAGATAAATGCTCTCCCAGTTTGTAAGCCAAAACCACTTTGGCAGCTTCAGAAGGTTCGAAATCTGAAATGGCCATAAAAAGTAATTCCCTTAAACTTTCGGTGCCGGTATCTTCCGCATCAGGATAATCAAATTTTCCCAGTAATTGAATATAATCGTCATTTGTCCAGTATTCTGTAATTTCATCAACAGTACGAACGTCCTCTACTTCTATTTTGTATTTCATCATAAAATTTTAATCGTGGGTAATATTTTCCGGAGTATAATCAATTAATTTCACTATTTAGCTGTATAAACTCACAACTTTGAAAGCGTACTGCCTCAGAAACCGGTGCAGATTTTAACCCGGCTGGGCAAGGTCCTATGCACTGCGAAAGCTTTCTCCGTTTTTACAGCCTCACTTCAGGGGTTTACTTAATTGGACCACGGTTTAAACCGTAGTCCAATTTTAAAAATGAGCTTCTACCAAAGCTTTTTAAAAATAGGGGCTTGGGCAAAGTCGGGAGACTTTGCACAGCTCAATTTTGAGTTGTAACTTATTAATTAGCTTGGGCAAAATAAGGCTAAAGAAATAGATAATAAATTATATAAGGAGTTGTAACCAATTAAAAAGTACAAATATGACAATACAAAAGTTGCTGGTTTTTACCATGTTTTTTATGCTTTGGTCTTGCACAGACAATCCTTCAAATGAATCAAAAGCAAATAAACACATTGGGTTAAGTGAAGAAATATCCGATAATGAATCTAATAAAATACAAATTTTAAATTTCGGAACATTTCATATGGGATTTACATCAGATTCAAATAAGACTGAATTTGATGAACAGAATAAAGAAAACCAAAAGAGAGTGCATGAAATTGCGAAAAAGCTATCCTCTTTTAATCCAACAGTGATATTGGTGGAAACACCCCCAGAGTACGACAAGCAACTGCAATCAGAATACAATAAGTATTTAAAGAATCCTGAGATGTTTTTCAAAAGCCCATCTGAAATTGAACTACTTGCTTTTGAATTAGGACGAATTTGTGGAACGAAAAGAATTTATGGAATCGATCATAAAATGGGATATAATTACAATATCGGAAATGAAATTGAAAACGCAATTGATTCTGTGTGGTACGATAAATACTATGAAAACTCTTTGAAATTCTACCCACAGGTTAATATAAATGAAGACAGTCTGAATTTACTCGATAAGTTAAGGCTAAAAAATCACGACAGGTATTTAGACTTTCTAATAACAGTAAATGCTGATATGCTTACTCACGCTGGAACTGAAAACGGATTTGAAGGAGCAGATGAAGCCGCTAAATATTATCAAAGAAATCTCAGAATGTATTCAAATCTGAATAGAATTGATTTAAATGAAGACGATAGAGTCTTTATTCTGATGGGAGCGAGTCATACAGCTTTTTTTAGGGATTTTTTTAGCCGAAGCCCTAAATATGAAATGGTAAATACTTTTGAATATTTGAAATAAAAACAATAAATAAAAAAACTATGATTTGGTTTGACCTTAAAAAACTGAAAAACACAAGTGGCACGGGATGAAGTGATAGAAAAAACCGATTTCCATTAAATGTTTGCCTTCCTGATGATGGTTGCTTTCGCCTTAACTACAGAACCGGAGAAATTTTAATTCTACGGCTGGGAATTTAGTTGAACTCATTTAAGTTTCCTCAAAATAAAAAATAGCTTCTATGGGTAATTTAAAGAGTTTGGAAATTCTAAAAGCTGTTGGCAGACTGGGATCAAATTTCTCTTTTTCAATGGCATTAATCGTTTGTCGGGAAACACCAATAATATCAGCTAAGTCTTCCTGAGTATAGCTGTTTTCAGCCCGAAGCACTTTTAACTTGTTTTTCATGTGTACCTTCTGGTATTAATAGTGACCAAGACTAAATAAGTTACTCCTATGAATATCACCAGGTTGCTTATTTCGGCATCAAAACCAATTAGATTGGTCGTGTCAAGCAAAGAATATGACAAGCCCACAACAACCGCTAATCCCAATGTTAAAGCCAGAGACTCTAAATGGATCTTGCGTTCCAGCTCATCAAAATTATTAAATAATCTTCTGTTTGCGAAAATCATTAAAATTCCATGAACAAAGTTTACTGCTACGGCCAAAACTGTTAAAACACTGTGGTCATCCCAAATGTACATAGGCCCAAAAGCAGCAATTGCCATTGTGGCCACCCAACTCCACGTCCAGGCGGCAAGGGTGTAAAGATTTTTTTTTCGTTCCTTTTTCATTTTGATGTAATTAATAGTTTACATTATGTAATGTTTGCTTTACAAAGTTACTGTAAAAAAACAAAATGTAAAGTCTTATTTACAAAATATTTAATAATAAAAAAGAGGCGGCCTGGATTTGGAACAATCTCCTGAATGTGTTAGCCTCCGTTCTGCCAAGCCCTCTCTTCTATAGCTACGCCATGTCTGACGAATTCGCGCAACAACAAAAAACACTTTCCCAAATACCCTCCGGAAATCTAATACTGTTAACCGCGAACCGAAATATTAAACCCGTCCTCAGTTTCGACTTCGGAGCCACTGCTGCGTGAGCTTTGACTCCGTAAAATCTGCGATTTCACAGCCTCGTGCCTGAGGTTTATTTAATTGGACCACGCTTTAAACCGTGGTCCAATATTAAAAATGAGCTTCTAAAAAAGCTTTTTAAAAACAGTAACTTTGGCAAAGTCAGGAAACTTTGAAGAAGGAATTAAATTGAAATGATCAAATATGACAGGAGGAAAAATAATAATCGGGCTTTTTACCATTGCAATGATAAGTTGTAACTCGACAAAAAAAGAAACAAAAACATCTGAAACCTACTCCGACATAAAAATGGTTGGTGCAATGAAAAACGTGATGTGGAAAGGGGAAATAGGAGATAGCATCCATCTTGATACAATTTCGGCCAAAAACGGACTTTACGGACTTGGACCAGAGAGCTATTTGACCGGTGAGTTACTGATTAATAACGGGAAAAGCTACATTTCAAAGGTAACTTCTGATTCGACAATGACGGTAGAAAAAAGATTTGATGTTTCAGCACCTTTTTTCGTTTATGCCAACGTAATTGAATGGAATGAAATTGAATTACCTTCAAATGTTAAGACTATTCCAGAGTTAGAAAAGTTCATTGACGAAAAAACAACTAATTACAAACGACCCTTTGCCTTCAAATTGCAAGGAAACGTATCCAAAGCGGTAATTCATATTCTCGATCTCCCGCAAGGAACGAAAGTATCTTCACCTGACGATGCTCATCAAGGACAAACGAACTACGAACTAACCGATGAAGAATCTGAAATCATTGGATTTTTCTCAACAGAACATAAAGGCGTTTTTACTCACCACGACTCATTTTTACATATGCACCTTATAACAGAAGACGAAAGCAAGATGGGACATTTAGACATATTAAAAATTGGAAAAATGAAATTGTATCTGCCGAAAAAATAGTGTAAGCTCCCCTGTGCGAAGTCTCTGAACTCGTGCTATCTCAGGCTGTACGGCACAAAAATACCCCTGGAAGTCCCAGGACTTCAAAACGATGTTGTTAGAAGGCTTCAGGCTTGGTGAACTGCTTAAGCTTTAAATATAAAAATAGTTAATCTTCTTGTTCCTGCTTTTCTTCCCTTCTCTTTTGTTCTGTTACTGCGTTGCTGTGTTCTAAATCCCCGGTACTTCCTTCTTTGCGGTTTTCCAGCGATTGCAGAGTTTCAGTTTTGCCATAGAGAATTATAACATCCCCTTCTTTAATCTCTGTTTCGCCTTTTGGGGCTCCAATATATTTCCCATTCGGGCGCCTTACTCCCAGAACCCGAACCCCTTCGGCATCTAATTCTAACTTTTCCAAAGTTTTATTTGTTAGCCAATCTTCCTTTTTTATTTTGATTTCAGATACCCGATAATTCTCTTCCAGATGCAGTAAACTGTAGAAATCTTTTACATCAAGATAAGTATAGCGGCTCAAAGCTTTATCGATCAAAGAAGAAAGTTTCTGATCAATAAATTTGCTGCGTGACAGAGCAATTAGGAAGAACAAACCTGAAAAAAGCACAATAATTTCCGTAGAAAAAAATCCTGATTCTTCTATCGATATAAAACTGAAGATTACTGAAGATATAGTGGTAATTATTCCTGCGTTACCCAGAAAAATTAAAACAGTGAGAATTTTTCTTCTCACTGGATCGTTAACTACCAACTCAGATTCCTTGGTGGTAAACCCTACTCCCAAATAAGCAGATCTTGCCTGGAACTTAGCAGCCTCTTTAGAAAGGCCGGTATGAACAAGGGCTATTGTTCCAATACGGGTAGCAAGTATGGACAGCGTAATTATTACCAATAAAGAGATTACAGCAGTCATCCGGGCGGTTTTTCACAGTTTTAACAGAAACCAGGGAGTTTTTTAGCGTCAAAATCTGAAAGATTATTTTGATTTTTCTTCCTCTTTTAAAGTTAAGGGCTTTTGGAAGAATATGAAAAATAAGGAAACTTTAATTGCTGAAAGAAGTAGAAACCTATGCACCTATATACATGAGTAGTAAAACTCCCGCTGCGTGAGCTTTGACTGCGTCGAATCTACAATTTCACGACCTCGCGCCCGCTGCAATCGCGACCGAAGTAATGAGTAACTGGAAAACCACATTTAAAAAAACGCAAGCCCCCTGCAGTATTTCCAGATTCAAACCCGCAGTATTTATCCGGATAAAAGGAGTACATTTCGAAATAACTCCGCAAACTGATGTCTAAAAAATTACAGCGTTTACTACTTGTATTCTTTGCAAGTGGATTGCTTTCAATAGCGGGCTGGAGCAGCTTTCTGGTTTATAAATACTCTTCGGAAGCGGCAGAAATCAAAAAAGACTACAGCGAACTTAACAGCATTACCCACGGTATCCTGTCGGTTAATATCTGGAAGGATCATTTAACCAATATGGCCCTGAACCGTATTGACGATTTTGAATTTACCGCTGAACAGGAAGATACGCTCGTCCTCCAGGTAGAGAACATTCTTACTACCGGAATCGATAAAGGGGATAGTTTGATTGATCTAAAACAAAAGACTTTAAAAGGAAAACTGAGGAAATTTGCTGTAAAAGCGCTGGTTCCCGAAGAAAAGATCAGGGCCCTGGTTCCCATGTTTGCTCAGACTATCGTGGATGAAATCCAGAAACCGGAGAATAAAGAAGCCCTAAAGTATGTCATAAAAAGCAAGCTGCAGGAATACAGCGATCTCACCCATGCAGATTCTGAGGTCGCCGTTTTGCGGCTGAATGCACTTTTTGATAAATACGGGGTAGCAGATCTGGAAGCTTTCAACCGGAAGATCCCGGAGGATCTCAGGGAACTGGAGGCACTAACCTACTTCCATACTTATATCCTCCTCGGGATAATCCTGCCTTTTGTTCTTCTTTGGTGGTTGTTAAGAAGGCGGAAGTCGCTACATACTCCTCTGTTCATCATCTCTGTATTGTTTTCATTAGTGTTGCTTTTTGCAGGCCTTACTGCCCCTATGATAGAAATAGATGCGCGTTTTCAGCAAGTGAACTTCCTGTTGATAGGAGAACAGATTAGCTTTAACAATCAGGTAATCTTCTTTCAAAGTAAAAGTATTCTTCAGGTGATTGGCATATTATTCGAAACGGGAAAGATAGATTCATACTTTGTAGGGATCCTTATTCTTGCCTTCAGTATTATTTTTCCCATTGCCAAACTCATTTCCACTCAAATCTACCTGGCAGGAAATAAAAAACTAAGGAAGAACAAGATTCTTAAATTCTTTGCATTTAAATCGGGGAAGTGGAGCATGGCAGATGTTTATGTTATCGCCGTATTCATGGCCTATATAGGCTTCCAGGGAATACTTGATCACCAGCTTTCAAATCTGAATATTGAAAATGAATCATTGGTAAGTATTTCCACCAATAAAACATCTTTGCAACCCGGATTCATCATTTTTATTGGCTTCGTCCTGTTTAGTTTGCTCCTTTCCAGTATTCTCAAAAAAATGACAGGTAAAAAAAAGAAAATTAAGAAATAAAGAGACTGGGAGGAACACATAAAAAACGCTTACACTAAACCCGCTGCGTGAGCTCTCACGACCTCGCGCCAGTAAATTTAATATTTTATCTACCTGGACCACGCTTTAAACCCTGGTCCAGTTCTTAAAGCTCAAATTCTGAAAGACTTGATGCAGCGGTATGAAGAAGGGCAGGTTTCCAAAAATGGATTTTAAAATTTCAGAAAAAATAAGTGCCTAATATTCGTGTATTCGTGGCTTTATAAAGCGAACAATTAACAGAACTAATGGATAGATGAATTCCCAAAAATTTTCGTGACTAATAGCCTTTTCTTAACAGAAATAAAGAGAAAAAATGTATCTTTTTAATCCAGTCTGTAACTAAAAAATGAAATCACAAGTGATCACTTTCTTTTCTATCATATTAATTCTGTACCTGCTTATTTGCATTTTAGGGTACTTTTTCCAGGAGAAAATGATCTTTTTACCCCAAACGCTGCCAAAGGATTACAGTTTTCAGCAATACGAAAATTTCGAAGAGGGCACAGTGGAAATGCGGGATACTAAAAAGCTGCACGCCCTGTTATTCAGCGCAGAAGAGCCCAAAGGACTGGTCTTTTATCTCCACGGAAATGCTGGTTCTCTGGAAGGCTGGGGCAGCGTGGCCGAAACCTTTACAGCTCTAAATTATGATGTTTTCATCCCCGATTATCGTGGCTATGGCAAAAGCGAAGGTGCCATAACAAGTGAGGCTCAGCTGCATGAGGACATGCAGATGCTCTATGACGAATTAAAAGAAAAGTATCCTGAAAGCCAGATCATTGTGCTGGGGCATTCCATAGGCTCGGGAATGGCGGCAAGACTAGCCGCTGGGAACGATCCGAAACTGTTGATTCTGCAGGCGCCGCCTTACTCCCTGCCCGACCTGACAAAAAATACGACGCCGCTACAGGTTTTTCCGTCATTCCTGCTCAGGTACAAATTAGAAACCGGAAAATATGTGTCAGCAGCCAAAATGCCGGTGGTGATCCTGCACGGAGATGAAGATGAAGTCGTCTATTATGGCTCCTCCCTGAAAATCCAGCAGCATTTTAAACCTGGAGATACCTTGATCACCCTGGAAGGTTTGGGGCATAATAATTTTTTAAGTACAGAGCGGTATAGAAAAGAAATCGCAAAAATTCTGGAGAGATATTAGGTTCTAAGCAACAAGTATAGGGCCGGGGAAAAACGGAAAAAGAAAAAAGATATGCCTTTGGTCGGGCTATAAATGGAACCATTCTGACTCAAAATCTCTTCGTACTCTAATTTCGTAATTATAACTTCATTCTCTATCTTGTAAACTTTAAAAATCCCATTTACCCATGATAAAAAAAATACCGATGTACGGACTGCTTTTGGCGGTTGGCGTAAGTTGCCAAACCCAAAAAGGAGTATCGACACAAACAGATGAGGCCCCGGCTCAAAAAAAGACGCAGGATGACACCAAGCCTTACAACGAAGTAATCACTGCTGAAGCCACGAGCGATGAAGGCCTTTTTACCACCCATTTTGTAGCTGATAAGCTATATTTCGAAATTCCGCTGGAGATGCTGGAGAAAGACATGCTGCTGGTGAGTCGTATCGCCGGCGTGCCCACAGGTTTTGGAGGCGGATATATCAATGCCGGCTCCAAGGCCAACGAGCAGGTGGTTCGCTGGTCAAAAAGAGGCAACCATATCGACATGAAGGTGATTAGCTTCGAGAATGAAAGCGAAGAAGGTTCGCCTATTTACCAGTCGGTCGCCGCGAATAACTTCTTTCCTATCCTTTTCAGCTCAAAGATCGCAGCTTATAATGATGAAAGAACTTCTGCAGTAATTGAAGTGAGTGATCTTTTTAAAGAAGAAGTAACCGCCATTAACGGTGTATCGCCCGAACTACGGAAGCGCTACAAAGTGAAGAAACTGGATAAATCCCGCTCCTATATCGAATCGGCCAATGCTTTTCCAGAAAACATCGAGGTGAAGCACGTGATGACCTATGAAGCCGAGGAGCCACCCGAAAGAGACCAGGCTGGAACTATTACCATGATGATGAACCAGTCTATGATCCTGCTTCCCGAAGAGCAGATGCAACCGCGGCTGGCCGACCATCGCGTGGGCTGGTTCACCACCCGAAAGTATGACTATAATTCCGATGAGCTAAAGAGTGATGACTACAGGATCATCAACCGCTGGCAGCTCGTTCCAAAAGATATTGAAGCTTACAAAAGGGGTGAGCTGGTAGAGCCAGTGGAGCCTATTGTATGGTATATCGATCCTGCCACGCCCGAGAAGTGGAGGCCTTACTTCAGGCAGGGGATCGAAGATTGGAATGTAGCTTTTGAAGCTGCAGGTTTTAAAAATGCGGTGATCGCCAAAGATCCCCCCAGCAAAGAGGAAGATCCCGATTTTAGCCCCGAAGATGTGCGCTACTCGGTAGTACGTTACGTGGCCAGCACCACACGGAATGCTATGGGGCCTTCGGTGACAGATCCGCGGACCGGGGAGATTATCGAGAGTGACATCATCTGGTATCACAACCACCTGCGTTCGTACAGGAACCGTTATATGATCGAGGCCGGGGCGCAGAAACCTTCGGCCCGTACCCTTAACACTCCAGAAGCGGAGATTGGGGAGATGATGCGCATGGTGATCGCGCACGAGGTGGGCCATGCCCTTGGTTTGCCTCACAACATGAAAGCCAGCGCGGCTTACCCAACAGATTCCCTGCGTTCTGCGAAATTTACCCAGAAGTATGGCCTAACGCCTTCCATTATGGATTACGCACGGGTGAACTATGTGGCACAGCCCGGGGATGAAGAGGTACGCTACATCAGGATGATGGGGCCTTACGACCTGTATGCGATCAACTGGGGTTACAGATATATTCCTGAAGCCGATTCTCCGCAGGAAGAAAAACCGATCCTAAGCCAGTGGATCCTGGAAAAGGCGGGAGATCCTGTTTATGAATTCGGAAACGGTTACGGCGGAATTGATCCGCAATCCCAAAGAGAAAGCCTTGGTGATGACCAGGTGAAAGCCAGTAAATACGGACTTGCCAACCTGAAAAAGGTGGTGCCAAATCTTGTGGAATGGACCTCAAAAGACAATACCGATTATTCTGAATTAACTGAAGTCTATCGCGAACTCACCTATATGTGGAGAGGTTATGTTTCCCATGTGGTAGCCAACGTAGGCGGTGTCTATGAAACCAGAAAAACAGCCGACCAGGAAGGAATCGTCTATACCCCGGTGCCTGAAGAAAAACAGAAATCTGCCGTGGCATTTTTAAATGAACACGCTTTTACCACCCCGGAGTGGCTGTTGGATCGCGAACTACTGGAACGCATTGAGGCTACCGGCGCCATTGAGCGGGTACAGAGCCTTCAAAGCCGGGCACTGAATGACCTTCTGGACGAAGGTCGCCTGCAGCGCATGATAAGCAATGAGCAGGTGAACGGGAATAAGGTTTACACCGCTGTTGAAATGATGAACGACCTTCGAAAAGGCATTTTTGAGGAGCTGTACAGGTCTCAGAAAGTAGATGCCTACAGAAGGAATATTCAGCGCGCCTATGTAGATGCCGCTGCAGAATATGTTCAGAATTTGAAAAAAGAGGAAAACAACGATGTAACTTCCACCGATATTATAGCGCTGATGCGCGGAGATCTTGAGCAATTAAGAAGAGATCTTAGAGCCAGGAGAAACAGAACAAATGATCAACTGAGCGTATATCACTGGAATGATTTGATTGCAAGAATTAATACTGCTTTATCGGTTGATGCTTAACTATAATATAAATAATTAAGACTATTAAAAGCCCTGCAAATTGCGGGGCTTTTTTATACATTTCTTCAGAAGCAACGTGAATTCCAGGTTCTGTTTAAAAGGCTCAAATTCTGAAAACTTTTCGAAACGCTAAAAGAGAACCCGAAACCCGGAACCGGTTCTCCTATCTTAAAGAATAAAGGTTTTTTTCGTATTTTTATAAGGACCAGCACCCTACATAAAAGGAATAATATTTACGGCGAATTACGGCTTAAAATAACAGGTGCCATTACAACAAGAGGCTATGAATAAGAGAAACAGAATACTGGTCCTGATAGACTTTTCCAGTAATACAGAGAATCTTATAGATTTTGCTTTCAGCATAGCTGAGATTGTCAATGCAAAAGTGATTTTTGTGCATCAGATACCCGGACTGGTACCGGCAATGGCTGATGAAGAGAGCAGAAGAGAGATCATAAAAGGGGAGGCTAATGAAGCATATTCAAAACTTCGTAAACTGGCAAAAGACCGAATCTATAGTGATGACTCCTTTCAGATAAGCGAGAAACCCATCCTTGCTTTTCTCAAAGAACTCTCCTCGCCACAATATTTTGATTGGGTATTCACCGGTTTAAAAGAAGGTGGAGTTTTAAAACCCCTGTTTATAGGTAGCACTACTCTTTCTGTCATAGACGAATCGGAAATGTTGACGGTCACCGTACCCACAGAAACGAAGATGAATCTCCCCGAAAAACTCCTGGTGGGAGTTCACCCCAACTATGAGTTAAACAGGGAGCACTTGAATTCAGTATTAACGGCACTTGAAAATAATGTAAAGGAAATTGAATTCTTTACCATTCTAAAAGAAACCGAAGAAGAACAGTCCGCCAGAGAGCATCTTTTAAAATTACAAAGTGAATACAAAAGTTTTAAGTCTGAAATTCAGATATACAAGGGAAATGATGCTACCTCTGCGTTAAGGGAGAAAATGAAGCAAAGCCATAATTCATTCTTAGTTCTTCAACAGGGTTCCCGCTCCCTAACCGATAAACTTTTCAGAAAATTCACGATTAATGAACTGGTATACCGGGCGCAAACTCCTTTACTTGTGTTATCAAAATGAACTGGAATACCCAAACAATAAATGATGTCCGGCAGTTGATATCTTTTGGAGGTAAATATTTTACGCCCACACCAAATGGCAGGCGCACAGTATTATCACGCTTTTCTGGAACCGGAAACAGGGAGCCGATAAAATATCCTCACAATTTCCTTAAATTTATTCTTCAAAAAAGAACCAAAATGACGCTGCAGGAAACAACCACTCAACTGGAATCTCTTAGTGATGAAAAGGTCTTTACCCGTAACAAGAAGCACGGAGCAGGCGACGATCAATACGGGATCAAACTGGGAGACCTGCGGAAACTGGCAAAAAAGATAAAAACAGATCATCGGCTCGCACTACAACTCTGGGACACCAAAATGATGGAGGCCAGACTTCTGGCAATCCTTATTATGAACTCTGAAGACTTATCGGCTCAGAACCTCGATAAAATGGTGAAGTCCATCCAAACCCCACAGGTTGCCGACTGGTTCAATGCTTATGTATTAAAAAACCACCCAGAAAAGGAGCAGCTTCGCGAAGAATGGTCGAATGATAAAAATATCTGGGCGGCCCGATCAGGTTGGAGCCTTACCGCCGGGAAAGCAAGCAGAGAACCACAAAACCTCGATCTGGATAGGCTTTTAGACCGAATAGAAAAAGACATGCCCACCGCTCCCCCGGAGGTACAATGGACTATGAATACCGCCCTGGCTCAGATAGGCATTAATTCCCCTGAACACACGAAACGGGCTACCAACATCGGAGAGGAACTTGGAATCTACCGGGATTATCCGGTTTCTAAGGGTTGCACCTCCCCTTTTGCTCCCCTCTGGATAAACGAGATGCTCAGCAGAAAGAAGAAATAATATTATTCCGGTTAATGTAAAATCTCCTGAATTATGAAAACCCCTTAAGCTTTCAGAAAAAGAAAAAGACGAATTCCTAAAAACCCTGAAACAGCGTTTCGAGGCTCACCCCGAGCATCATAAAGGAATTAAGTGGACTTCCGTAGAAAACCGACTTAAAGAAGCTCATGGTGAAAAACTTCGTTCATTATACCAGATGGAAAGCACAGGGGGCGAACCCGATGTAGTAGACCAGGACAAGGAAACCCGCGAAATTATATTCTTCGACTGTTCAGAACGGAGTCCGAAAGGCAGACGCAGTCTGTGCTACGACCGGGCGGCACTGGAAGCCAGGAAAGCTCATAAACCAAAGAACAGCGCGATGGACCTGGCCCGGGAAATGGGTGTTGAATTACTTTCAAGATATCAATACCGGCAACTACAACAATTCGGAGATTTTGATACCAAAACCTCCAGCTGGGTACAAACCCCTGAAAACATCAGGGAACTGTGTGGAGCCCTTTTCTGTGACAAACGATATGACACCGTTTTCCTTTACCATAGCGGCGCAGCATCCTATTACGCCTCAAGAGGCTTCAGAGCTTCGCTACAGATTTGAATAAGTATAGAGATGAAGGTTTGAGGAATGATTAACAGACAACAAACCCGCAAAAAACCCACAACAGAGAACCGATCCCGATTTTTATCGGGACCGGGAACTGAGTCTAAAGAATATAATCTGTACTCACAAAGTTGGATTCCTTTCCGGAAACCAGTTCCTGCAGTATCTTGTTATTGTAGTCATTGTCCTTAGAAGCCACGAAGGTTCTTATAGAGAAAGATCGCAGGGCGTCGTGCACACTCAGGGTGCCCACGGCAGAGTCTTTTCTTCCGGTGAATGGGAACACATCCGGTCCTCGCTGGCAGGCAGAGTTTAGGTTCACACGACATACCAGATTCACCATAGTATCGATAAGCGGCGCGAGCTGATGTACATCTTTTCCGAAGAGGCTCACTTGCTGCCCGTAATTGGAATCGGCTATCTCGTTGAGTAGGTCTTCTATGGAAGTAAAAGATTTTACAGGAATCACCGGACCAAACTGTTCTTCCTGGTACACCCTCATCTCCTCGGTCACAGGATAAAGCACAGCAGGGAAGATATAATTGTCGATTATCTTACCTCCTTTTTCATTCAGGATTTTTGCTCCTTTTTCCTGTGCGTCTTCTATCAATTCGGTGATGTATTTGGGTTTATCCGGTTCAGGCAGGGGCGTAAGCTTTACACCATCATCCCAGGGATTTCCAAATTTCAACTGGTCTACCCTTTCAGCAAAACGCTTATTGAATTCCTCCCTGATTTCTTCATGAACATAGATGATCTTCAGAGCCGTACAACGTTGTCCGTTAAAAGATAAAGTCCCTGACAGGCATTCCTCAATGGTATGATCAAGATCGGCATCGGGCAAAATAATCGCAGGGTTTTTGGCTTCAAGACCAAGCACGAGTCTCAGGCGATTCTTATGCGGATGTTGGTCCTGCAAGGCAATAGCCGATTTGCTGTTGCCAATTAAAGCCAGCACATCTATTCTCCCGGTTTTCATAATGGGGGCCGCCACTTCTCTCCCCCGGCCGTAAATGATATTTACCACACCTTTAGGAAAGCTTTCCTGAAAGGCCTTCAGCAAAGGGGACAATAACAAAACTCCGTGTTTTGCAGGCTTAAAGATCACCGTATTCCCCATTATTAATGCCGGAATAAGCAAAGCGAAGGTTTCATTTAAAGGATAATTATAGGGCCCCAGGCACAACACTACTCCCAGCGGTCCGCGCCGGATATGCGCATGCACATTATCCCGTTTCTGAAAATTAGCGCTATCACGGTCCAGCTGCTTATAATCTTCAATGGTATCGTAAATATATTCCACCGTCCTGTCAAATTCCTTTTCAGAATCGGGCAGAGATTTCCCTATTTCCCACATGAGGAACTTCACCACGGTCTCCCGCTCTTTCTGCATAAGTTCCACGAATTTCGTCATACTCTTAACCCGTTCGGCAACTTTCGCGGTAGGCCATTCTCCTTTTCCTTTATCGTAGGCATTGCAGGCGTGCTCCAATACCTCCAGGGCAGTAGCCTCATCCATATGCGGCACTGTACCTAACAGGGTTTTGCTGTAGCTTTCAGTAGAAGAAATAGTAGAATAAACCTCATCTTTTTTTCCATCCCATTTTATTAATTCTCCGTTTGCCAGGTATGTGTCCTGATGGATCGGCTCGACTTGATAAGATTTACTGTTACTCATAATTTAAGTTTTGGTTTTATTAAATAAGAAATTTAAAGCTAAGAAGTTTTAAGCCAATACGAACTAAGTCTCCCAGCTTTCACAAAATTTTATGACGCAAGAGAAAACAAAAGCAGCATTTCTCAAAGAATAAGCAGGAAATCTTACAAGTCAGATCAATTTGTTTTTTAATAGACAGGATCTACGGAATGAGCCAGTAGCCTATCCCCACTGAAAAATAGAAAACATCATCCAAAGTTTCTTCATAAACGAAATCTGGAGTAATGATCTTGCTCTCTCCCTGCGGAAATGCCAAATGAGGCCTGAAAGAGAAAATAAACTGATTATGATAGTAATATACAGGAAGACTGAGTTCCACAGAAAGCAAATTAAAATTGGAAGCTTCCTCCACCTCTATAGTTTCAACCGGAACCTGCTGCATCGCGTTTTTCCCCTTTCGGTTTCCCAAACGACTGGTTTGGTAATATTCCTGGTAAAAATACTGGGAGCCAGCATTTAATCTGAAGCTAGGGTTAAGAACGAGCTTGTTTTCAATTAGACTAAGCGTATTATCAAGGATAAGCCCCGCGAAAAAATCGGTTTCCCCATCTTCCGAAAAATAAGCGCTTCCCGTTACACTTAATTCCAGAAAATTAAAATCATAACCCAACAGGGCCATCAGGTTTCCGGAGGTTTGTGATTGTACGTTGTAACTCTCTTCGTTAAAGAAGTATTTTGTAGCAGCAATCCCCCCATTAAGCCCATTTGCATCAAAGCGGTACCCGGCACTAAGCAAACCCATATCCACCCTGTTTTCATCCTTTACGAGATAAGACAAGGAAGCATCGGCATAAAAACCGGAGCGGTGGTAATATCCTAAAGACGGCAACAAATAAGGGGCCGCCACAGAATCTCTTCTTCCCATAAAAACTGCATCACTCGAGTAGCTCAAATCTGCAAAAAGAAAAGAAAATCCCTCATCGGTTTTCTCTTCCCTCAGATTTTTATCGGCCTGGGCCGATAAACCAATTCCCTGAAATATCATTAGGAATAGTAGTAGCCTTTTCATAATTAAGATTTAAAGAAAGCCGGTAACCAAAACTGATTGCCGGCTTACTGGTTAGTTGTTTTTCCCCTTCTTAGGGTTCTTCTGAACCTGTTTCTGAACGTTTTTTGGAATGTTTTTTTGCATTTTCTTCTGCATCATATTCTTTTGCATCATGTTTTTACGAAGCTGATACATATTGGTGAGTTTTTCCCCATCCATATTCAAACATTCGCCATCCTGAAGACGCATCTGTTGTTGATTGCGAACCTGGTAAGTTCCATCAGGCCTAACAGAAATACCATCTCCCACGTTAAGCTGATTCTGTACACGGTTTTGCGACTGATTTCTTATCTGGTACATATCACCATCTATACGGGAATATTGCACACGATTTTGATTGCGCTCCTGAATCTGGGCTTCAGACAAGCCTTTGTTCTCTTGTTGAACCTTGAACCGGTACTGATATTCGCTGTTATACTTTACTCCGTCCATATCGAGGCATTCGCCGTTTTTAAGCCGGAGTCTTCTCCCATCGCGGGTTACATAAGCGCCATTCGGACTTAAAACTGTTCCATCGTTCAGGGTTATTTTGTCCTGTAGCTGCTGTTGGTCCTGATCTCTTATCTGTAAAAGATCTCCATCTACCATCATTAATCGTGTTTGATCACGATCCTGATCTCTGTCTTGATCCCTGTCCTGCGCAATCCCTGTCTGGATGCCTAAGAACAGAAAAGCCAATAAAAATAATATTCTCATTGTGTGTATTTTAAGTTAATATCTCTAATAAACTTAGCATATAAAAGCACCAAAAAGAATGATATTTCTCAGGAAAAAAAGTTTCGAGAAACTATTTTTTCAGACTACATTTTATACTAAAAATTTAACGCCTGAAGCCACTGCCGGATCTTCATAATTTCATAATTTTGGAATATATCCAAATTAATGGATTTAATCCTTCTAAAATGAATACAAAATCTATCATACACCTCGATCTGGACACATTTTTTGTGTCTGTAGAGCGTTTGCTTAACAGCGAATTAAATAACCGACCGCTTATCGTAGGAGGGATGGGAGACCGCGGGGTAGTTGCCGCCTCGAGTTACGAGACACGTAAATTCGGGGTTTTCTCCGGAATGTCTATGAAAGTAGCCCGGCAACTCTGCCCCCAGGCCATCGTGATCAGGGGAAATGCCAGCACCTACACCTACCACTCCAATGTAGTGACCGAGATCATTAAACACCAGGTCCCCTCTTTTGAAAAAGCCAGTGTAGATGAATTCTATGCCGATCTCACCGGAATGGATAAGTTCTTCGGAATAGAAAAATTTGCCAAAGAACTTCGCCAAAATATTATAAAGGAAAGCGGCCTCCCTATCTCATTTGGTTTATCCCAGAACAAGATCGTCTCCAAGATCGCCACCGGTGAGGCAAAACCCAATGCCGAAAGCATAGTAGCCCGGGGCAACGAACGGAATTTCCTGGCGCCTCTTGACGTAAACAAGATCCCTATGATAGGTAACAAAACCTATCAAACCCTGATGAATCTGGGCATTTATAAAATTGAAACCATCCAGCAAATGCCCGTGGAAATGCTGGAAAGCGTGCTGGGCAAGAACGGCCGCACGATATGGAAAAGAGCCCATGGCATAGACAATCCTCCTATCATCCCTTTTCACGAAAGAAAATCGATCTCTACCGAGCGTACTTTTGGCCGGGACACTATAGATATGATAAGGCTACATGCCACCCTGGTAGCGATGACGGAAAGCCTCGCCTACCAGCTTAGGAAAGGAAATAAACTTACCAGCCAGGTAAGTGTAAAGATCAGGTATTCCGATTTTCAAACGCAAAGCAAACAGGTCAAGATTCCTTACACCAGCGCCGACCATATCCTCATCCCAAAAATAGAGCAGCTATTCAAACAGCTTTACTACCGGCGACTGCTGATAAGGCTGATAGGCGTGAAATTCAGCGGGATCGTAGGCGGAAATTACCAGATCAATCTCTTCGATGATTCTGAAGAAATGCTGAACCTATACAATTCCATAGACCACATTCGCAATAAGTTTGGAGAACACAGCGTGATGCGGGCCGTTACTTTAGGCACCAAAACCATCGGCAGGATGGGCAATCCTTTTGATGGAGCGCCGCCGATAGTCCTGGCACATAGAAAACAATAATGTACCTCAATTGCCACACATATTATTCTCTGCGCTACGGCACCTTCTCTGTTGAGGAGCTGTGCAAACTTGCGCAAAAGAACGCTGTTTCCAGCCTGGCCTTAACCGATATCAACAACACTTCGGCCTGCCTGGATTTTATTAAACAAGCCCCGAAATATGGTATAACACCACTTATCGGAATAGACTTCAGAAATGGGGTAGATCAGCAATATGTGGGTATAGCCGCGAGCAATACCGGATTTCGGGAACTCAATACACATCTCGCAACACACCTCCACCAAAAACAGGATTTTTCTCCCGATGCGCCGGAACTCCCCGAATGCTTCATTATCTATCCCTTGGAAAAAGTAATGAGCAGGAAGAAAACCCGCTTCCGGGACAACGAATTCATCGGGGTTTCTGCGGAAAGCCTTCGGAAATTGAAATTCTCGAAATACCTGGAGTTCAAGAATAAGCTGGTGCTTCTGCAAAGCGTGAGCTTCCGAAGTAAAAGAGATTATAACGCGCACCGACTCCTACGCGCCATAGATAATAATACCCTGCTGAGTAAACTTCCAAAAGAAGAACAGGCTTCTTTTTCTCAGCAGATGTTTCCCGAAGAGGACCTCTTAAAGGAGTTTGACGATTTCCCTTATATCATAAAAAATACCCGGAACCTGATGCAGGCCTGTAACCTAAACTTCGACTTTGGAGCAGAACGCATCAACCGCAATCTGCAGGTTTTCGGAAACAACAAAACCGAAGACATTAAGAAGCTTCGGGAACTTTGTTATGAACGTTTACCAAAGCGCTACCCTGAACCCACTCAGCAAATCCTCGATAGGCTGGAAAAAGAGTTAAAAGCTATCACCCAGCTAAATTTCACGCCTTATTTCCTCATCAATCTCGACATTGTGGAATATGCCCGGTCTAAAAACTTTCCGTTTATAGGCAGGGGCAGCGGGGCGAATTCCATCGTGGCCTATATCATTGGGATCACCAACGTAGACCCCATTGAGCTCGATCTCTATTTTGAGCGTTTCATCAATGCCTACCGCAATTCTCCCCCCGATTTCGATATAGATTTTTCCTGGAAAGACCGTAACGAGGTGACGGCCTATATATTTAGGAAATATGAGAACACTGCCCTGCTCACCACCTACGTCACCTTTAAACGCCGCGCCGTAGCGCGGGAACTCGGCAAGGTTTTCGGCTTGCCAAAGGAAGAGATAGACAAACTGGCTTCTGGTTATTTTGAGCTGGGAGAACTTGACGAAACCCAGAAGCTGGTACTGAGGTATAGCGCCCTTATCGAGGGTTTTCCCAATTACCTAAGCGTGCATTCCGGCGGAATCGCGATCCTCCATGATTCGGTCTATAATTATTGTGCTACTTTTTTACCGCCCAAAGGTTTCAGGACCCTGCAGATAGATATGAATGTTTGCGAAGATGTGGGCATTCATAAATTTGATATTCTCGCCCAGCGCGGACTCTCCAAGATCACCGATGCTATTGAGATCATCAAAGAAAATCAGCACGAAGCCAGGATAGAAGACATTGAAAACATACAGCTTTTCAAGGAAGATCCTGAGATCAATTCCCTGCTGAAAAATGGGGATTGTATGGGAGTCTTTTATGTGGAATCTCCTGCCATGCGAGGGCTGCTCATCAAACTACAGACTCAGGATTATATGAATCTGGTGGCGGCCAGTTCGGTGATACGACCGGGAGTTTCCAGCGGCGGGATGAAAGAAGAATATATTCAACGCCACAGGAATCCGGAGAAAAGGAAAGAGGCACACCCCATCCTGCTGGAAATAATGCCCGATACTTATGGGGTAATGGTGTACCAGGAAGATGTGATGAAGGTAGCCCACCACTTCGCCGATCTCAATTTCGATGATGCCGATGTGTTAAGACGCGGAATGAGCGGGAAAAAATACCTGCAGGAAGATTTACTTCGCATCAAAGAAACTTTCAGAGAGAATTGCCTTAAAAAAGGCTATGAAGAATATCTGATAGAAGAGGTTTGGGAACAGATCGCCTCTTTTGCCGGCTATGCCTTTCCGAAAGGTCACTCGGCTTCCTATGCGGTAGAAAGCTACCAGAGCCTATATTTAAAACGCTACTTTCCGCTGGAATTTATGGTGGCGGCGCTAAACAACGGCGGCGGATTCTATGACGTGGAGACCTATCTCAAGGAAATAAAAAGATGTGGCGGGAACATCCATCCGCCCTGTATCAATAAAAGCGACCATCCCACCGTAATCTACGGAAAGGATGTCTACCTGGGATTTGGTTACCTCAAAGAACTCGAGCTCAAAAGCATTCAGAAGCTCCTTGAGAACCGACAGTTTTTCGGGGAATTCAGGTCTTTCGATGAGTTTATAGACCGGGTGGAGCTTTCTATCGAACAACTCAGCATTCTTTTGCGCATCAATGCTTTCAGATTTACAGGCATTGATAAGCATCAGCTTTTATGGAAAGCTCACTTCAAGCTAAACAAGACCAAACCCAAAACCTCACAGGCGGTGCTGTTCAAGCCTCCGCATAAAGATTATGAATTGCCTGAATTCTTCTATTCAGAATTGATAAATAGCTACGACGAGATAGAGTTGCTGGGATTTCCGCTTTGCAGTCGGTTTAGGTTGCTGAAATACAAAATGCAGGCATCGGTACTGGCGGCTGAATTAAAAACTTATGTGGGTAAAGAAGTTAGTATTTACGGCAACCTCATCACCCTGAAGAGAACAGCAACCACCACCAAACGCTATATGTATTTCGGCACTTTATTCGATAAAAACGATGATGTTTTTGACACGGTGCATTTCCCTAACATAGCCGAGAAGTATCCCGTAAGAGGCAAAGGAATTTATCTGTGTCGGGGCATTGTGGTAGATGAACTAGGCTATCTTTCCATACAGATAAAAGCGATAGAAAGACAAGCTATCTTAATCGATCCCCGTTTGGCCGCACCCGTTTATTAATTGAGTTCGAATTTTTGTTTTGGCTGACTCACCAGGTTCACCAGGCCGAGCAATCGGAGGACAAATACTCCAAAAAGCAGCGTTATTGCTATCTTGAAATAATACAACAAACTGGAACTTCCAAAACTGGAACGATAATCGGCCAGCAGTTCTCTGCCTACTTCCGGCTGAATCTCTGCAAGTCGGTTTAGATGGGTATTCGCATTATTAAAAAGCGCTCTTCCCTCGGTATTGATTAGCACCTGTGCCACTCCGAAATTCTTATTCTCAAGATGATAAAGGATCTTTGACTCCACTTCCTGGTAGGCTTTTAAATTGGTCCTGAAATTTGCAAGGTGTTCCACTTCCTCCTCTACCAGGTAAGTGGTTTCATATTCTGCCAGGATATTATTTATTTTCCGGTTTTCATCTTTTATCTTTTCGAGATCGGTGGATGCTATCCGATAGTTATTTTCGTTAAGATGTTCAAAGATGAGTTGCTTCTCATGAAGTAAATCAGAAAGCATATACATTTGTGAGGCGGGAATTAACCGGTCTTCATACAGTGAGGAAAAATCGCTGTCGATTTTCTGAAGGTTTTTATTCTCGATCAGTTCGGCGATAAGAATAAGGGCAAAAAACAGACTGAGTAATAATATAAGGCGTTTCCTCTTTTCGGGTTTAATGGAAAATAGATCTTTCATAGCAATCGGGATTAAACTGAAAACGAGCAGTGTTCTAAACAATTGAGCGTCATACAAAATAACAAAATTTCCCCGATTTTTTTAAGTTTTTCCTAATCAAAAAAGCCTCAATTCCGAATTTCGAAATTGAGGCTTTTTCTATAATTATTTAATTTTTAGAAATAGCAGCCTTTTCCACGGCGTCTGCCGGGATTGGATTCGCTGTCTCCTATTTTGAAACTGAGGCTCAACATCACTTGATGTATTGGTCCTTGAAAGTAAGCATAATTCACTCCATCCCGGGCTCCTCCCGGAGAACTATCATTTTCAATATTTATTTCGTAGGGATCCTCTATTGATAATTGTCTATCATATCTTAAATCAATTTCAAATCTTCCGAAATTTGCCTTTATCCCGGCCTGTCCGGCTAATGGGGTTTCTTGTACAACTATGGCATCCTGGGTATCTTCTAAATTAGCACTCATAATATTTTGATATGCAGGCCCAGCATAAACATCTAAAGGTCCCCAAAAATTATAACCAAAAAGCAGAGGAATACTAAATTTTTCAACTGAATATTTAGATTCTAAATTAACAAAAGAGAAAGTCATGTCAATAGTATTGTACATAGCTTCGGGTCGGATGAAAAATTTTCCAAATTTTAATTGAAAGAAAACTCCCCCATGAAAACCAATCTCTGAATCTGGGTGAAACGTATCCGTACTATAATAATCAATTCCACCCACATTGGATGATCGACCTGTCACTTCAGGACCCGATCCATGATTAATTCCACCTTTCACTCCAAAACTGTATTCCTGAGCATTTGAAGAAAGGCTAAAAAACATTAGCCCAATTAAAATCGGTAAAAAACTTTTGTTCATAAATGTAGATTTATCGGTCTTAACTTCCCGGGTAAATATATCAATTAAATAAAATAATAGAATAATACTCTATATCTTTTTAACGCAAAAAATCGGCTAAACGTATATCAACAAAAAAAGCACCGGCAAAACCGATGCTCTTAATGATCTATCTTAATATTTTAGTGAACAATAATAGGATCTGCATTCCCATCAGGGTCACCATTTACCGTACCATCGATACTGGCAGCACCAAGTAAAAGAACTCCTGCCGCATGTGGGGCAGCCATAGAGGTACCACTAATTGTATTGTAGCCTCCGTCTTTCCAGGTAGACTTAACTGCAACTCCTGGAGCTGCATAATCTACCGGTGGATTTCCGTAGTTAGAGAAAGAGGCCCAGTTATCGTTAGAATCCATCGCAGAGATGGTAACGATATTAGCACCATTAACTCTTGCAGGAGAAGAGTTATTCGCATCGCTGCTTTCATTACCTGCAGCAAGAGCAAACTTGATCCCTTGTTGAGAAGCAGCAAGAACGGCCTGGTCCAAAGCATCTGAAGTTGGGCCTCCAAGGCTCATATTGGCTACATCTCCACTGTTTCCATAAGCTCCTACGTGATCTACACCGGCGATAACTCCGGAATAAGATCCACTACCACGGCTGTCAAGAACCTTTACAGGAATTACTATAGCTCCTGGAGCCACACCAATTACCCCTAAATCGTTGTTCAAGGCAGCGATAGTACCGGCAACGTGCGTTCCGTGTCCGTTACCATCGTCGGTAGATTTTCCATCTTTTCCTGAAGTAAAGGCATTAAAACCTCTGGAAGCATCTACATTAAGATCTTCGTGATCCAAATCTATTCCTGAATCGATCACCCAGGCTACTCCGGAACCGGTATAATCAGCTACTCCATTTACACGGGCGATTCCAAACGGAGTTTCCTGGCCAGAGCCTCCGCCACCACCGTCACCATCACAAGGGCCTCCATTTGGAGTACCACAAGGTGGAGCGAAAGTTACAATTCTGTCTTCTTCAATGTAAGACACTTCTTTTTTTCCACGAAGGTTTTCTACTTGCTCCGCGGTTAATTTCATTGCAGCACCGTTAAGCACTTTACTGTATACCGCAATAATATCGGCATCCTCAATAGCGCTTTCGCTTAAAAGTTGTTCGGTTTTAGCTTTAACCGATTCCTGGGCTTTAGTATAGCTTTCAGGATACTTTGCACCTTCGTCGCCCGTAACATCGGTGTTAAAGACCACAATGTACTGTCCCTGAATAATTTCTGAACTGGAAGGAGCTACTTGCTGTTCTTCCAGACTTTGGTTTTCTTCCTTATCCTGAGAACAGGAGAACATGAATGCTGCGGCCATCACAGTAGCTGCTAAAGGCCTGAGTTTTTGTAAAATCATAAAATTAAATGTTTGGTTAAAAAAAGGTTAATAGATCGATCAAATCTATGATTTTATAGGTAAAAAACAAATTTTTTTCTTTTTTATTAGAAATAAATCAAAGAAATGCCCGAATAAATGTAAAATTCACCATAAAAAAAAAGCCCCCTAAAAACAGGGGACTTGTTATCATTTTATGATTTTGATTAAATATTAATCAGTATTTTTTTACCTGGCCATCTTTGGCTACCCATTCTTCAAAACCCTCGTTCAGTTCCTGGACATTCTGGAATCCCATTCGTTTCAAAATTTTTAAGGCTTTTTTACTTTTTGACCCATCGGTGCAGTAAAGCAATACCGGACGAAATTTATCGAGGGTTTTCAGGTTTGTTCTGAATTCTTCATCGAAAACAATATTTTCCGCATTCACGATATGGGCATCGGTATAATCTTCGCGGGAACGTATATCAATAAGCTGTACATCTTCCATTTGAAGATGTAACTTCATCTCTTCTACACTAACATGTTCTACAGAATTTGGTAATCCGGGAGATTCGGCCTGAACTTCCTTGCAGGAATACAGACTCCCTACCAGAAGTAGTCCAGCCAGCAGTCGATTTATATTTATCATAGAATAAATTAATCTTCCTTTATTTCACCTTCCCATTCTATAATCCCTCCAAGGAGGTTATAGGTATTAGCAAATCCCATCTGGTCCATTAGCTGGCAGGCCTGTGCGCTGCGTTGTCCCGAGCGGCAATAAATATAGTAGTTCTTAGATTTGTCCAGCTTTTCAATTTCATCTACAAACTCCTGTCCCTTATAAATATCAATAAGTTTTGCATTCGGAAGATATCCTTCTTCCATCTCTTCTTCGGTTCGTACATCCAAAACCACAGCCTTATCGTCCTGTTCCAGTTTTTCTCTCCATTCTTCCTGAGTTAGTTCTTTCATAAATCTTAATTCTAATTTTTTTAATTCCCTTGAAGAAAGGGACCTACAGTTAATCAATTTTGGCCGAAAGGTAAAAAGATTTCCTCCTTATAAAGCCTATTCCTATTTCCCAATATAAATTTTGTAAAATATTTAACACTACACCTTCTTTCAAATTTTCTAATCTAAACTATATTTGTACATACAAATATTGTTATAACAAATGAATATAGAGGAAACTATAAAAGCGACTAATAAGTTACCAGAGTCCCGCCGGCTTATTCTCAATATCCTGGTGACAGCAAATCATATTAACGACAGGATTGGAGAGGCCTTAAAGGGTTTTGACCTTTCTATTCCGCAATTTAACGTATTGCGCATTCTTAGGGGACAGAAAGGAAAACCTGCAAATCTAAGCACTATACAGGAGCGTATGGTTAGTAGAATGAGCAATACTACCCGTCTGGTAGACAAACTAATCGCCAAAGGCCTGGTAGAACGGGTAACCTGTGAAGCTAACAGGCGCAAGGTTGAAATAAGTATCACCAAAAAAGGTTTGGAGTTCCTCCATGAAGTAGATCCGGTGATAGACAATATTGAAACCGAAATCACATCCCGTATAAATTCCGTAGAAAATGAGTTGATAAACGAGAAGTTAAATGAGTTGAGAGCTTAATCCCGGCACAAACCGGAGGGAACAATTAGCTCGCCTTAATAAGTAAATTTAATATAAACCAAAATCAAATAATAAGAAGTATGAAAAAGAATGTTTTAAAAATTGCCCTTGCATCGGTAATCGTTTTAACTACTGTTGCCTTTACCGCGAATAGCCTTGAAAAAAAGGAAATTAATGTAAAAGACAGTGAAGTTAGCTGGAGAGGCGAGAAAGTTACCGGATTCCATACCGGAACAGTAGAACTTAATAAAGGCCACTTTATCGTGGAAGATGGTCAACTTAAAGGCGGAGAATTCGTTATGGATATGAGCTCCATCAAAGTAACCGACCTGGAAGGTGAGAACAAGGCTAAACTGGAAGGCCACCTGAAATCTGATGATTTCTTTGGAGTTCAAACCTATCCTCAGGCAAAATTGGTTATCACCAGTGCTGCCAAGAAAAATGATGGCACCTATGGTGTAGTTGCCGATCTTACTATTAAGGAAGACACTCACCCTGTAACTTTTGATCTTGAATGGAATGAGAATTCAGCCAGCACCGCCTTAACTATTGACCGTTCAAAATTCAACGTGCGCTATGGTTCAGGTAGTTTCTTCGACGATTTAGGAGACAAGACTATCTACGATAATTTTGAACTGGAAGTAGATTTGAAATTCTAAATCGACGGGAGAAAAATTGCTATTGAAATTGAAAAGAAAAAGAAAAAATTAAGACAACTATGGAAAAGCAAGTAAATACTCAGGCCAGCAATGTAGCCTGGAAAGGTAAAAAAGTATTGGGATCTCACTCCGGCACCATCGATCTAAAAGATGGAAAGTTCCGGATGGAAAACGATGAAATCAAAGGGGGAGAATTCGTAATGGATATGACCAGTATCACAGTTACCGATCTTAAAGGAGAGGATAAAGCAGGTCTCGAAGGCCATCTGAATTCAGATGATTTCTTTGGAGTAGACAATTACCCAACTTCAAAACTCGTAATCACCAGTATTGCCCAAAAAGAGGATGGGACATATGGAGTGGTTGGCAATCTCACTATCAAAGATCAAACTCATCCTGTGACCTTCGATCTTGACTGGAATGATAATACCGCAACTACCAAATTAAGCATAGACCGTTCAAAATATAATGTGCGGTATAATTCAGGGAGCTTCTTTAGCGGACTCGGAGACCAGACTATCTACGATAATTTCGATTTAAATATCGAGTTGAAATTCAAGTAAACTACCTCGGGCAAGCCCCAAGAGGAATTTTTGGTAAATATATCTTGATTTCGAGACAAGCCTCGGAGCATTAAATCTCGATTATCGAGTAAAATTTTGCCCCCAATTCTGGCCGGAAAAGTAAATTTCACTTTTCCGGCTTTTTTTATATTAATTCGCTTGTTTTTAAAATTATGCTTTCTATCTTTGGAGTCATGAAAAACAGAATAACAAATACCTGGTGGTGGAATAATTTACGTCAAACGTCGTGAAGTAACACTGCTATAGTATAAAATCATACAAAGGCTTGTCTCACGACAAGCCTTTTTTTATTTAATCATTTGTCATTTCCGCGCAGGCGGAAATCTCATAAAATCGAGTCGGGTCATTTCCGCAGTTTATACCGAATTCACTTCGGTAAAGGCGGAAATCCAAATAAGAATAAAGCTAAAATTAGACTCCCTCCTTCGAGGGAGTGACAAAAATAAAATTAATGTTCGAACTAAAGACCACCCATAAAAAATTGCTGGCCGACACCATCACCCCGGTGAGCGTCTACCTGAAACTGCGGGACAAACACCCGAATTCCCTGCTTCTGGAAAGCAGCGATTATCACGCCAGCGACAACTCTTTCTCTTATATCTGCTGTAATCCTATAGCATCCATCAAGCTGCAGAATGAGGTGATCACCGAGGTTTTTCCCGATGGCAGCAAAGAAACCACCCCGATTTCTTCGGAAGTGAACATCCCCGAAAAAATCCAGGAATTCTCTAAAAGATTTAAGGCGAAAAACGGTAAATTTAAGTTCATCAACAACGGACTTTTCGGCTATATCGCCTACGACGGTGTTCGCTATTTCGAGGATATTGAAATCTCCAAAAAGAAAGGCGACCTTCAGATCCCAGATATTTATTACGCGGTTTATCAGAATATCATCGCGATCAACCATTTTAACAACGAGGCTTACATCTTTGATCACAGTTACGATACCGAAAGCAGGATCGCCGAGATAGAACAGCAGATCAAAGTGCGCAATTTTGCTACCTATAATTTCACTCGCCAGGAAGGCCCGGTTTCCAATCTTACCGATGAGGAATTTAAGGAAAACGTGAAACTGGGCAAAAAACACTGCTTCCGCGGAGACGTTTTCCAGATGGTGCTCTCCCGCCGGTTTTCCCAGAAGTTTAAAGGAGACGAGTTCAACGTATACCGCGCACTCCGCAGCGTGAACCCCTCACCTTACCTTTTCTTTTTTGACTACGGAAGTTTTAAGATCTTCGGCAGTTCTCCTGAAGCCCAGCTGGTAGTAAAAGATGGCCGGGCAGAAATTCACCCCATCGCCGGAACTTTTAAACGTACCGGAAACGACGAGGAAGATGCCGAACTGGCTAAAAAACTTGCCGCTGACGAAAAGGAAAACGCTGAACACGTGATGCTGGTAGACCTGGCACGAAACGACCTCAGCCGCCACGGGAACAATGTGAAAGTCGAGAAATACAGAGAGATCCAGTTTTTCTCTCACGTGATTCACCTGGTGAGCAAGGTCACCGGAAAGATTGCAGCCAACACCGATACCATGCAGGTAGTAGCCGACACCTTTCCCGCGGGAACCCTTAGCGGTGCTCCCAAACACAGTGCGATGAAACTCATCGAAAAATATGAGAACGTGAACCGCGATGCCTACGGTGGTGCTATCGGATTTATGGATTTTGAAGGCAACTTTAATCACGCCATCATTATTCGCTCCTTTGTGAGCAAAAATCACCATTTACATTACCAGGCTGGTGCCGGGGTGGTATCAGAATCGGTTGAAGAAAACGAATTACAGGAAGTATATAATAAACTCGGAGCCTTAACAAAAGCTCTGGAAATAGCAGAGGAGATATAATCCTCCCCCCAGCCCCCTCCGAGGGAGGGGGAGTTTTAAAAAAATATCAAATAAAATGAAAACTGAGAAAACAAATATCAATGCGAAAGACCTTAACTCCCTCCCCTCTGGGGAGGGCCGGGGTGGGGCCTCTGTTTTAGTAATAGACAACTACGATTCCTTCGTCTATAATCTGGTGCATTACCTGGAAGATCTGGGATGCGAAGTGGTGGTAAGAAGAAACGACCAGCTCGAACTGGAAGATGTGGAGCAATTCGACAAGATCCTGCTTTCCCCTGGACCGGGAATTCCAGACGAGGCAGGCCTCCTGAAAGCTATCATTGAAAAATATGCGGCTACCAAAAGCATTCTGGGAGTTTGCCTGGGGCAACAGGCTATAGGAGAGGTTTTCGGTGGGAAGCTGGGAAATCTGGAAAGCGTATACCATGGTGTCGCTACCGATATTGAGATTTGCGTGGATGACGAACCCCTTTTTAAAGACCTTCCAAAGAAAATAAAGGTAGGCCGCTACCACTCCTGGGTGGTTTTAAAAGAACTGCCGGATTCCCTCATCGCGACTTCCTACGACGAAAACGGACAGGTAATGTCCCTTCGCCACCGGGATTACGATGTGCGCGGGGTGCAATTCCACCCGGAATCGGTGTTGACCCCGGAGGGGAAGAAAATTATAAAAAATTGGGTGACCAATTAAGTCATTTCCGCAGTTTATACCGAATTCACTTCGGTAAAGGCGGAAATCTCTAGGAAACACGAAATTTGATAGATTATAAAATGAGTTTTGATGAAATCAAATTCAGAATATCACGTATATATTATAACTAACCGGAAAAACGGCACCTAATATATTGGGATTACTGGAAATTTAAAGCAACGATTATATCAACATCGAAACAGAAACTTCAAAAGTTTCAGTGGCAGATATAATCTAAATAAGTTAGTTTATTATGAAAAATTTAAATACCCATCATTAGCGATTCGAAGAGAAAAACAATTAAAAAAATGGAATCGCTTATGGAAAGTTAATCTGATAAATGATTTCAATCCAGATTGGGAAGATCTGACTATAAGATTCAAACATTAGAGAATAAAAAATATAGACTCCCGCCTTCGCGGGAGTGACAATGATAAATAAATGAAACAACTCTTAAACCGACTTATCAACCACGAAACCATCTCCAAGGAGGAGGCCAAGCAGGCGCTTTTCAGCATTTCGAAGGGAGAATATAACGAGAGTCAGATCGCGGCTTTTCTCACGGTATATATGATGCGGAGCATCACCATCGAGGAGCTGGAAGGATTTCGGGACGGACTCCTGGAACTATGCCTGGCCGTAGACCTCAGCGCTTATAACCCCATAGATCTCTGCGGAACCGGCGGCGATGGAAAGGATACCTTTAATATTTCTACCACGGCTTCCTTTGTGACCGCGGGAGCAGGCATTAAGGTGACCAAACACGGGAATTACGGAGTTTCCTCGGTGAGCGGAAGCTCGAACGTGATGGAACAACTCGGGATTAAATTCACCAACGATGCCGGTTTCCTGGAAAAATCTCTGGACGAAACAGGTATATGTATTTTGCACGCCCCGCTTTTCCATCCCGCAATGAAAAATGTTGCACCAATCAGAAAATCCCTTGCGGTAAAGACCTTTTTTAATATGCTGGGACCTATGGTGAATCCGGCTTTTCCCAAGCATCAGCTGGTTGGGGTCTTCGATCTGGAGCTGGCAAGGATGTACGCCTATCTGTATCAGAATACCGATAAGAATTTCAGCATTCTGCACGCACTGGATGGTTACGACGAGATCTCGCTAACAGGAAGCACCAAAATCATTTCAAATTCTTCGGAAATGATGCTGAACCCCGAAGACCTCGGACTGGAAACACTTAAACAGGAAGAGATCGCCGGGGGCGGTAGCATTGAAAGTTCAGCAAAAATTTTTACTGATATCTTAAACGGAAAAGGCACAGCCGCTCAAAACAACGTGGTTTGCGCCAACGCCGGCATGGCCATCGCCACCGCAAAAAGTCTGAGCCCCCAGGAAGGTTTCGCCGAAGCCAAAGAATCCCTGGAGTCTGATAGGGCACTGGAAGTATTAAAAAAATTACAGGAACTTAGTAGATAGGCTTTAGTCGTTAGACTTTTGTCTGTAGAATAAAATGAAGTGAAGAGAGAAAAGTGGAGAGTAAAAAACAATGAACACCAAACAATAAACTCCAAACGGCAAAATAATCGGGAATTCCCGGGCTAAGAAGAAAACAAGACTGACAACCGACAACCCAGAACTCAGAACTGAAAAAATGAACATACTAGACAAAATAATAGCCGATAAACACAAGGAAATAGACCTGAAAAAGCGGGTAGTCCCGGTTTCCCAACTGGAGAATTCAGCGCTTTTTGATCGGGAGACGCTTTCATTAGCGCAGCGGTTGAGAAATTCAGAAAGTGGGATCATCGCCGAGCATAAGCGGAGATCGCCCTCAAAATCGGTGATCAACCAAAATTTGAATGTGGCCGATGTAGCTAGGGGATATGAAGCAGCCGGGGTTTGTGGGATGTCCGTTTTAACCGACGGAAAGTATTTTGGCGGCTCGCTCGAAGATCTGCTTTATGCCAGGGCCTCGGCCAATTTACCATTATTGCGCAAGGAATTCATAATCGACGAATATCAGCTGTTGGAAGCCAAAGCCCACGGTGCCGACGTGATCCTGCTTATCGCAGCGGTTTTAGAGCGAGAGCAGATAAAACAGCTTTCCGAATTCGCCAAAAGCCTGAACCTGGAAGTCTTGCTGGAAGTCCATAACGAAGAGGAATTCCAGAAATCGATTATGCCCAGCCTGGATATGCTTGGGGTAAATAACCGGAATCTAAAGACTTTTGAGGTGAGCACCGATATCAGTAAAGAGCTTTCAGAAAAGATCCCTTCAGAATTTGTAAAGGTTTCTGAAAGCGGGATCAGTTCAGTAGAAACAATAAAGGATTTGAAAAACTATGGCTACAAAGGCTTTTTGATCGGCGAGAATTTTATGAAAACCGATAATCCCGGCAAGGCAGCAGAAGAGTTTATAAAGGAATTGGAAAAATCAAGCATTTAAAAAAAATAGATATGAATTCTAAATTATACGAGCTTGTCGAGTCTAATTCCCCGTTTGTGAGTGTAGCAAATCAGTAGCGTTAAAAATTTTTGAAGCCTTGGAAAAGATTTAGCTACTGATTTGCGGTTTTTTTGGCCTTGTTGCCAAAAAAACACCTCCACAAAGGGCCCTTTTTTTTGTCTCGTTTTTTGGGCGAGCAAAAAATGAAAGAACAAAATATAAAAGTAAAAACTGAGGTTAAAATGTGTGAAATAGCAATGCAAGTACGGTTAAATGTAAAAGCAAAGTTTTGATGATAAAAGTAAAACCTTTTTAAATGAAAATAAAAAATCTTAAACTAAAAATCTGCGGGATGAAGCACCCTCAAAACATCAGCGAGGTGGCGAAACTTCAACCTGATTATATGGGCTTTATCTTTTACGAAAAGACCCCGCGCTATTTTGAAGCTCAAATCCCGCAGCTCAGTCCGGGCATAAAAAAAACCGGGGTTTTTGTAGATGCCAGCGTCGATGATATCCTGGAAATGATCAAAAAACATAAACTTCAGGCAGTACAGCTACACGGCGGTGAGTCGGCCGAATTCTGCCAGGAATTACAAATCCTCTTTGCCGGGATGGACAAAATGGAGATCATAAAGGTATTTTCGGTTAAGGAGGAATTCGATTTTTCAGTATTGCGGGAGTTTGAAGGAAATGTAGATTATTTCCTCTTCGACACCAAAGGAAAAACCAAAGGCGGCACCGGAGAAACCTTCAACTGGGAATTGCTTAAAGACTATCCCTCCTCCACTCCCTTTTTCCTTAGCGGGGGGATTGGTTTGGAAGAGGTAGCAGCAATCAAAAAGTTGCAAACACATTTTGAGCAGCAAGCTAAATCGGAAGTCTTTTATGCTGTGGATGTGAATTCGAGATTTGAGTTGGAGCCTGGCTTGAAGGACCCAAATTTGCTTCAAAAGTTTAGTGAAAAATTAAAAAATTAAGGTTTATAGTTTTGTGGTTCATTGTTCATAGTTACACTAACAACCCACAAATCATAACCCATAACAGACAACAGACAAAACATGAGTTATCAGGTAGATGAAAAAGGATATTACGGCGATTTTGGTGGGGCTTATATTCCCGAGATGCTGTATCCCAATGTTGAGGAACTGCGCCGGCAGTATCTGGACATTATGAAAGAGGAATCTTTTCAGAAAGAATTTAAAGAGCTGCTTCGTGATTATGTAGGCCGACCTACTCCTTTGTATTATGCAGAGCGCTTCAGCAAAAAATACGGCACAAAGGTCTATCTCAAACGCGAAGATCTCTGCCATACCGGCGCCCATAAGATCAATAACACTGTGGGGCAGATCTTAATGGCAAAGCGCCTGGGCAAGAACCGCATTATCGCCGAAACAGGCGCGGGGCAGCACGGAGTTGCCACGGCCACGGTTTGTGCCTTAATGGGCATCGAGTGCATCGTGTATATGGGCGAGATAGACATCGATCGGCAGGCCCCCAATGTGGCACGGATGAAAATGCTGGGTGCCACGGTTATCCCTGCCAAATCCGGTAGCCGAACCCTCAAAGACGCAACCAATGAAGCGATTAGAGATTGGATCAACAATCCGGTGGATACACATTACATCATCGGGTCGGTGGTGGGGCCTCATCCCTACCCTGATATGGTGGCCAGATTTCAGGCGGTGATCTCTGAAGAGATCAAAGTGCAGCTGAAGGAAAAAGAAAATCGGGAAAATCCCGATTATGTGGTGGCCTGTGTGGGTGGCGGAAGCAATGCTGCTGGGGCTTACTTCCACTATCTCGATACTCCCGAAGTAGGCATCATTGCCGTGGAAGCCGCCGGAAAGGGCATAGACTCCGGTGAAAGCGCGGCAACTTCGGCTTTAGGTAAGGAAGGTATCATCCACGGTAGCAAAACCCTATTGATGCAAAGTGAAGACGGGCAGATCACCGAGCCCTACTCCATCTCTGCCGGACTCGATTATCCCGGGGTTGGACCTATGCACGCGAATCTTTTCCGAAGCGGACGTGGAGAGTTCATTTCTATCACCGATGACGCCGCGATGAAAGCCGGACTCCAACTGGCGAAACTCGAAGGCATCATCCCCGCCATAGAAAGCTCCCACGCCCTGGCCATTTTCGAAGACCGCAAGTTCAAGGAAGATGATATAGTAGTGGTGAACCTTTCAGGCCGTGGCGATAAGGATTTGAGTACGTATATTGATTACTTTCAGTTGTGAGTTCTCAGTTATGAGTTATGAGTTACGTGCTATTTCCTTCCGAAATTCCACACTTACGAATTAACCAATCCCGAATCCCCAATTAACCAATCACGAATTAACGAACAATGAACAGAATAAAAAACACTTTAGCGCAGAACACAAAACTGCTTTCCATATACTTCACCGCCGGATACCCCGAACCAGAGGATACGGTTTCCATTATTAAAGACCTGGAAAAAAACGGAATCGATTTTATTGAGATCGGACTGCCGTTCAGCGATCCGCTGGCTGATGGACCTACCATTCAGGAGAGTTCAGGGGTGGCTTTGAAGAACGGAATGACCACCAAAAAACTCTTTCAGCAATTGGAAGGCATAAGAGAGGAAGTTGAGATCCCGCTTATTATTATGGGCTATTTCAATCCTATCCTGCAATTTGGTGTGGAAGCATTCTGCCAAAGTTGTGCTGCAGTGGGCATCGACGGGCTCATAATCCCCGATCTTCCGGTGGAGGAATACAACGAGAAGTACCGGGAAATCTTTGAAAAGTATGGCCTGAGCAATATTTTCCTCATTACGCCACAGACTTCAGAAGAGCGCATTCGCTTCATAGATTCGGTTTCCGAAGGTTTCATCTATATGGTGAGCACGGCCAGTGTTACGGGATCAACCAAAGGTTTCACCAAGGAAACCCGGGATTACTTCCGAAGAATTTCAGAAATGAAACTCAGGAATCCGCAAATCGTCGGGTTTGGAATCAGTGATAAAGAAACCTACGGACAGGCTACTGAGTTCGCCAAAGGAGCGATAATCGGTTCGGCATTTATAAAACACCTCAACAGCAGTAGAAAGCAGGATATTGCTGATTTTGTTAAAAGTATCCGCCCGGTTTAACCTAACTCTAACATCCCCTTGGCAGGTTTTAAGACTCTGCTTTTGTATATTAGTAATGAACTTAAAAACAGAGAATTATGTCAGGTCCAATTGAAAAAAATAAACTAAAAAGAAAAAAAGAACAGAAAAATCCCGTCAATCCATCTGGTAACAAAGAGGAAACCAATAAGTTTGATATTGACGAAAAAACCATAAAAGACCAACAAAACAAAAAGTAATTTATGGGTAGAGGAGATAGAAAAACCAAACGCGGAAAAATTGCCATCGGCACCTACGGGCGATTACGCCCCAGACGTAAAAAGTTTAAGGTGAAGCCTACCACAGTAGCCGAGCAGAGTAAGAAAGAACTTCAGTAAAACTGAAGGCCGCGATAAGAATATAGCCAGTTGGCAAAGACATATGGGAATTACAATAAAACTGGAGTAGTCGTAAAAAACTACTTTACAGTTGACCCCAACTTCAGAGGTTTACTTTGAGGCTGGGGTTTTTTTTGTGTTTAGTCGATAGATAGTAGTTTTTATTGGAAAAAGGGTAAATAAAACCCTTTGCGGCCTCTGCGACTCCTTTGCGAGCTTGGCGTGAAAAAAGTCACTAGTCTTTAGAAGTAGACACTAGAATTTTCCCTAATGCCGGGCTTAACCCGGTATCTCATCCTGACCATTTTCACAACGCCACCTTCACTCGAATGAGACCCTGAATCAAGTTCAGGGTGACGGCTTGCAAAATAACATCATGCCGGACTTGATCCGGCATCTCATCCTGCCCATTTTCACAACGCTCCCTTCACTCAAATGAGATCCTGAATCAAGTTCAGGATGACGCTCTGTAAGTTGGGGTCATACCAGACTTAACCCGGTATCTCCTCCTAATATTTTTCTGAAAGAATCTCAACATCCCCTCCTGGTAAAATCAAACCCCACGTTAAACAATAAACTCTCTCTCGCACAGGATTCGGCGGATATAGCTCAAAACACGAACAAATCCTTAACCCCCGCCGAGAAGAAAAAAACCCATACAACTGAGAACTCAGAACTCAGAACTGACAACCGAAAAAACAACAAACAATAAACTGTCCGGCGGGCAGGCTTCGGCGGGCAAGGCCCAAATCTCAAAACTGACAACCCACAGCCCACAACCGACAACCGATTACAGCCATTCTTTATACTGCATCACCCTGAAATCTATCGTATTGAAATCAGTATCTTTTTGTTTTAGATATTTATAAAGTTCAGTACTACCAATTGCGCGATTGGCAGAACCTGAAGGCGCGGTGAGAGAAACCGTGTTGATGAGCCTGCCGTCGAGAACAAACTGATGCACCCTGGGCACATCATTGGAAATCACTTTCAGCCTAATATCCTCGTCGATTTCCCGCAGGTGTCTCCGGAAGAAATACTCCGGACCGTTTTTGGAATTGCCGCCGGTAAACAACAGCCGCTCGATCTTAGGATGTTCCCGCAGGATGCCAATCATATTACGAAGTTCCACCTTCTGCATCCCCAGGTCGCTGGCATCTATCTTTTCCCGATGACTGCTCTCCACCATATCACAGATACCGATTCCGCGTTCCTTCAGAAAATCGATTCGCTGTTGGATGGCTTCTTCGGTTGTTTCAAATTTCAGATCGAGGTCGAAGATCTTATCCAGAACCTTCCACAGCAAGCCATCCCGACTTCCGTAACAGAAATCTACATCGCCCTCCTTCAGCTCTCTCCTGGTAAACCTTGGCGGCGGTAAAGTACCCACGATGAGTTTGGTCGCGTTTTCAGGGATAAAAGGACGGTATGGATGCGTGTGATGAAAAATAATCTTTATTTTTTTATTTAAGTCTTACTACCAGGTCATCGGCGAAGACCATAGTGCCTTCTTTATGAATAACCTTATCGATCTCTCCTTCCGTAGTAGCGGTAATGGTGGTTTCCATCTTCATCGCTTCTATCACGAAAAGGGGCTGGTTCTTTTTAACCTTCTCCCCTTCCTTGACCAAGACAGATGATAAAGAGCCCTGCAGTGGTGCTCCCACTTGCTTAGGATCTTCCTTATCCACTTTGATGTGCACCACCTTATCCACTTTAACCGATTTATCCTGAACCTTCACCGTACGGGTTTGTCCGTTCACTTTAAAGAAAGCGTCTACCAGTCCGTCCTCATCTGCGGTTCCCACCGAAAGAAACTCGATGAGCAGGGTTTTTCCTTTATCCATTTCCACGGTAATCTCTTCGCCGGGGGTCATTCCGTAGAAGAAATCGGGGGTTGGGATATTCATCACTTCCCCGTAGCGTTTGTAATGGTTAAAGAAATCGGTGAAAACCTTCGGGTAAAGTTTATAGGAAAGGAAATCGCTCATTTCCAGTTTGCGCCCCATTCCCTCCTTGAAGGTGTTTTCAAATTCTTTAAACTCCTTGTCAAAATCTATAGGTTCCAGGTGCGCATTAGGCCTGTCGGTATAAGGTTTTTCACCTTTCAGGATGATCTTTTGCAAATCCTTTGGAAAGCCGCCAACGGGCTGCCCCAGGTCTCCTTTAAAGAAATTCACAACCGACTGCGGAAAGTTAAGATTCTCTCCTTTTTCCATCACATCTTCAATGCTCAGGTTATTACTAACCAGGTATTGCGCCATATCTCCCACCACCTTACTGCTGGGCGTCACCTTAATGATATCGCCAAAGAGTTTATTCACCTTAGAATACATCGCTGTGATCTCGTGAAAACGGTGCCCGAGGCCTAAAGATTCGGCCTGGGGTTTCAAGTTGGAATACTGCCCTCCCGGAATCTCATGCTTATACACATCGGCGGTGCCGGCTTTCAGGCCACTTTCAAAGGGGAAATAATATTTCCGTACCTCTTCCCAGTAATGCGAATATTCATTGAGTTTCTCCATATTAAAATGGGCCTGCCGCTCACTGCAGGTCGTCATTTCCACCAGGGAATTGAAGTTAGGCTGCGAGGTAAGCCCCGAGAGTCCGCCCAGTGCTACGTCTACCACATCCACCCCGGCTTCTATCGCCTGGAGGTAGGTTGCCGCCTGAATAGATGAGGTATCGTGGGTATGCAGGTGTACCGGAATGTTGATCTCAGCTTTCAATGCGGAAATGAGCTCTCCGGCAGCGTATGGTTTCAGCAGGCCGGCCATATCTTTTATCGCCAGGATATGCGCCCCGGCGTTTTCTATGTCCTTTGCCAGCTGAAGGTAATAATCTAAATTATATTTGGTGTTTTTGGTGTCCAGAATATCGCCGGTGTAACAAATAGATGCTTCGGCCAGACCATCGGTGTTCTTTCTTACATACTCTATACAAGGCGCGATAGACTCCATCCAGTTCAGGGAATCGAAGATGCGGAAGATATCCACGCCGTTTTCCCAGGCTTCAGCCACGAATTTCTCCACCAGATTATCTGGATAAGCGGTATATCCCACCCCGTTGGAACCTCTTATCAGCATCTGAAGCAGAATATTAGGCATCGCCTTACGAAGCAATTGTAATCGCTCCCAGGGATTTTCCTTCAGAAATCGCAAACAAACATCGAAAGTAGCCCCGCCCCAGACTTCCATACTGAAAGTTTCCGGGTGATTTTTAGCATAGCCTTCAGCTACTTTCATCATATCGATACTACGCATACGGGTTGCCAGCAAGCTCTGGTGGGCATCCCGCATTGTGGTATCGGTGAAATGTATTTTTTTCTCCTCCTTTAGCCATTGGGCAAACTTTTCAGGGCCCAATTCTGTCAGCAGATCTTTGGTGCCTTTAGGGTAAGCCGCGTTGGCATCAAAGACGGGAATTGCAGGTTTGATGAACTCGGGTACTTCTTTTATTTCCTTCACATCGGGATTGCCATTCACGACCACGTCTCCCAGGAATTCCACCAATCGGGTGGCGCGGTTCCGGGTTTCCTTAAGTTGAAAGAGTTCGGGGTGACTGGAGATAAAGTTCACCGTAGCACTCCCATCGCGGAAACCGGGGTGATTCAGTATATTATCCAGAAACGAGATATTAGTCTTCACCCCCCTGATCCTGAACTCAGCCAGGGCACGGCGCATCTTCCGGCAGGCGCCATCAAGGGTACGCCCACTGGCAGAAATTTTCACCAGCATAGAGTCGAAAAACGGAGAGATTGACACCCCCTGATAAAGGCTACCCGCATCCAGCCTTATCCCAAATCCGGAGGCACTGCGGTAGGTAGTGATCGTCCCGTAATCGGGTTGAAAATCGTTGGCAGGATCTTCGGTGGTGATTCGGCATTGCAGGGCAAAACCGTTGATCTGCAGCGATTCCTGGCTTTTAATCTTGATCTGTTTATCGCTTAGGTGATAACCCCCGGCGATAAAAAGCTGGGCCTTCACCAGGTCTATATTGGTCACCACCTCGGTTACGGTGTGCTCTACCTGAATACGTGGATTCACCTCGATAAAATAGATACTGCCGTCTTCATCTACAAGGAATTCCACGGTCCCGATGTTGTTGTAATTCACCGCACCACAGATATCCAGTGCATATTGGTAAAGTTTCTCCTTGGTTTCCTGATTCAGGTTATGGGAAGGCGCGAATTCAATCACCTTCTGGTAGCGGCGTTGCACCGAGCAATCGCGCTCGAAGAGGTGCACCATATTTCCGTGCTTATCGGCCACGATTTGTATTTCTATATGCTTCGGATTTTCGATGAACTTCTCGATAAACACCGTATCGTCGCCAAAGGCATTCAGCGCTTCCCGCTTAGATTCGGTAAAAGCCTTTTTCAGTTCCTCCTCATTCCGTAGCACCCGCATTCCGCGGCCTCCACCTCCACTGGCGGCTTTTAGCATCAGGGGATACCCTATTCGGGTAGCTTCCTCTATGGCTGTTTGCTCATCGATGAGATCTTTGGTATTGCTTTCAATAACCGGCACCTTGTTTTCTATAGCCACCTTTTTGGCGGTAACCTTATCGCCCAGGCTCTTTAGCACGGAAACATCGGGTCCAACAAAGATGATATCCTCGTCGGCGCAGCGCTGTGCAAATTGGGCGTTTTCAGAAAGAAAACCGTACCCGGGATGAATGGCATCGGCGCCAATCTCTTTGGCCAGTTTGATAATGGCCTCGATATCGAGGTAAGGTTTAAGCGGTTCCTTATCCCTGCCAATCTGGTAAGACTCATCGGCCTTGTAGCGGTGCAGCGAATAGCGATCTTCAAAGGTATAGATCCCCACGGTTCTCAATCCTATCTCTGTGCAGGAACGAAAGATCCTGATCGCGATCTCTCCCCTGTTGGCTACCAAAACTTTTTGAATTTTCATCTGAATTTTTTAAAAATATAGTTATTTCAGTTACTTCCGAAAACTACTTAAAGATGAAGAGCTACGCAGACTTTGAAGTGCTAAAATTTCTATAAATCTTCTTAGTCGTTAGTCTTTGGTCTCTTGTCGGTAGCGGAGTTTGGTTTTAATTGTTTAATTAGGAATAGGGCTTATTTAACCAAAAAATGCTTTTTAAGTCTAAGAAAGCTAGTTGACACAAGCTACTGAACCTTTTCTCATTAATTTGTGATATATGGTCCTCAGTTTCGACTTCGGGACCCGTAGGTGGAAAAGGCGTAAGAAAAAAAGCCTGCACGCCCTTTCCGTTTGGACATAACTTTCTGAACTTCAATAAACAAGAATAAAACCCTGAGTTTGCCGATATGTTTTCCTTTTTTTTAGACTTTTTCACCGTAACGGGTGAACAAGAAAATGAAGACTAGATTTTTTGGTTCTTTTTCATCAATGGAAAAAGAACAGAGATTTTACCAGGATCCAGTCGAAAATCCCAGCTTATACAGAATATCAAAATGAGGTTAAAGGGATTCAATATTCTAATTTTCCGTCATTGAGAAAGGCCATAAGCCCGACGCGGCAATCTTTCGGTTATTTCAACCGTGCAATGCTTAATAATCAACGAATTTTGCACCCTTTGCTTAAAAGAAACCCGCGATCCGAATCCCGAATCACGAAGTAACGAATCCCCAATTAACCGACAAGCTCACAGCATCACATCGTCACAACGCAAACAAATTCCTATATTTGCGGCCTATCAAAAACTAAGATTATGACAGAGAGTAAAGTGCTGAATTATATTGAAGACGTATTGGAAAATATGCCAACCGACTGGCTGAAACTAACCACCCATCGCCTGGATATTTACAATGAGGAACAGGCTAAATCTCAATTCTTAGAGCAGTTCGAGATCTTATTCAAAGCCAATAATTCTTCAACCTCAGCACTCAGTCAATTACCTACTGCTTATGATTATATCCGCTTAGGTCATCCTTTATCTTCTGTACTGGAATGGGCAATTGCTAACTTAAATAACCTCAACCCGGAAAATGTAATAAGTTTTTCATCACGAACAATTCCTGTGTTGGCAGTGCTAAGAAAAAACCTGGTCGATGATAAGGAAACCCAAATCTGTTATACCGGTGAATTACCGGAATTTTTTGATACCGAAGTACTCAAAAGTGTGTATGGGTATAATTTTGAATTAAAGCAGGTTAAGAACGCGGAAGAGATTCCTGAGTTTAACGGCAGCACCATTTTTATTCCACAAAAGGGAGAAATTGGTAAGGCTGATCTCAATCCCTCAATTGACTTTTGTGTCAACCTTTATCCAAACCTGGGAAGTGTTTTGTTAGTAAATGGAGAACAAAACGAAAGTTATATTTCAGAAATCCAGCATGTTCGAAGAAGAGAGACCATAGCGATGACCCCGGCCGATTGTTTTTCTGCCTTGCAACAGCTAATAGGGAAGTCTTCTGTTAATGATGAGAAAATTAATGTTGAAGCCAACAAAAAAAGTGTAGTAGATTCCATTAAAAAAATTACGGGAACCAATACAAAAGCCTTACTGGCTTCCAGCGGATTATCTATTCAGTATGCGATTATGATGGGGGTTATCGACGATGCCCTGGAAAAGCATAAAGGAAAGGCTATCAAAATTATTGTTCCTCCAAACTGTTATGGCGGAACAAACGACCAGGCAAGACGGGTAGCTGCCTGTATTGATAATGTTGAAGTGGTGGATCTACTTGTTGATGGCGATAATGATATGGTTCAGAGCATTGATCTGGTTTTGGATAGAGTCGCAAAGGAAGATGCGGTCCCTTACATAATCGCTGAAATCCCAACCAACCCGAGAGTTGAAGTCCCGGATCTTAAAAAATTAAAAGAGGTTTTAAGCAAAGAACGTAAAACTGCTACCGATGATACTGCTATCGATCCCGTCTTTATTTTAGATCAAACCTTTTGTCCGAATGTGCAGTTCCTGGCTAATGATGGAATACTCTCCGGAATAAGAAGCATTTCATATGTAAGCGGATCGAAATTTCCGAGTGGAGGTAAATGTACTGCCGGTTACTGCGTAGCAAATAATAAAGCTGAAGCTTTACTGGAAAAAATAGAAAAGCATCTGTTACTTTGCGATAACGAGGCTACAGCTCTTCAGGTTGAAATATTGGCAAAACAATTACCCTCCATGAATAAAAGGATCATTGATGCTTATAAAAACACACGGGAATTTGTCAACTTCATCAGGAAGACTTTACCGGAGGCGAAGATCAATTTTGTTTCAGAAGAACTGGCTCAGGAAGGGTTTACCCCATCTGTATTTTCATTAGATCTTCCCACTAAGGGAAATACCGATGAAGAAAGAGAAACTTATAAAAGAGCATTAAATCAAAAACTGATCGATATGATGATCACAGAAATCCCAAATGAGAGTAAACACTGTGTGAGCTACGGGCAGTTAAAAGGATGTTACTGGACGATCCCTGCATCCTCTACCCAGGGAACGACCAAAGAAGACGACAAAGATTATATCGCCCGGGTATCGGTTTCTCCCGATTTAGATCTTGAACATCATAAAAAAGTCTTTTCAGATTTTGTTTCAAACAACCGATAACTCAAAACCCAGAACTGAGAACCGTATTTTCTTTGCGCCCTTTGCGCAGGGCTTTGCGGTCTCTGCGTGAAAGAAAGAAGGGCAGGCACAGGAATCCCGAATTAACCCTCCTTCGCTAAGGCTTCGGCGGGCAGGCGAATCACGAACTAACGAATCCCGAATTAACCAATTATCAGCATCACTGCATCACAAGAAGAACAACAAACAATAAACACCAAACCCCAAACGGCTGAATAGCACTAAAATCCCCGACTTTAAAAAGAGACCAGAATCCCACTAAAGACTAAAGACCAAGGACTACCGACTAACACAACAGGAACTAACTTAAAAAGAAATCTTGAGTCTTGAATCTACCGTCTAAAGACTAAGGTCTACCGACTAATTCAAGGATCGATCACAATTCGTCATCATCTTATACCGGCATTTAAAACTCTCTTTGCGTTTGCGGCGGCGACGGCTGTTGAAGCTGATCCTGATAAACTTTCCCTCCCCGCTTTTATCGTCGTCGGAGAGCATAAACCCGTTGTAATCCAGCAAAAAATCGCAGGACTCCCTGAAGCTGAACCGGGCAGTAAAAGCCTTCACTAAATTGGGTTTTTTCTCAGAACCTTCCATAATTTTAGAAAATTTGGAAAGTATAAGATACGAAAAAATTCTATCACTAGACTATATTGGATAAGTAAAACTAAAAGCACCTATAACAAGAAAGTCTCCTTATTATGCCAATTCAAAGACTCCTGGGACGGATACCATTTCTCATTCTCGGGGAGAAGAATTTGTTTTCCCTCAAACAGAGTTATTGAATAGTTACTATTTTCATTTTGTATTGTGGGTGAAACCCTGACTACGTAATTTGAATTAATAGTAATTAAACCCCGGTCAAACGCACGATGTAGTGTTGGTGAAAGTGCAATTCCGTTTGAAACGGTGTCATCGTTTGAGAGACTAAACGGATAAATATGGCAGGCATCCACCATTTGCACATTATGAGTTGACGTAATTTTTAAACCTGAAATACAACAGGTAAACTCGTATATTTTGGGAACTGTTTTTTTAAATAAACTTCCTCGGATAAATATTTCCTCTTCAAACTGATTATCTTCCAGTTTATTCTTTAATTCTATTAAATGTGTCTGGTATTTTTCTTTAGGTTCATTTAAAATCTCGTTTTCAATTTCGATTTCTTCTGCATATTTCTCAGGTCTTTTATAGTAGGAACGAACATTGAGAAAATAAGAATCGATTAAAAGTTGTTCAAACCACAGCTGATTTTCCGGAAGAAGTAATAAATAGAATAAATCCTTATCAATTTCAGCATAAGCAACCGACTCATTTAAACTATTAAAGCTTTTGATGCTTTTTGAACTTGTTAAAGTCAATTGACTTCCTGGCTTGGTCACTAATCTCCAAAACGGTTCTGACCGTAAATGAAAGAATGGTAAAGCAAAATTACTGGAATGGCCGGTATCTACTAATAATTTCCAATTATTTTGAAAGGCAAGCATTAAATCGGAATCAATAAAAATTTTATTGGTGGTTATAATTCCTTTTGCAATTAATTGAATAACCGATAAAAGTAAAACAGGCTTATGAGGTGCCCGTCCAAGACCTTTGGAATACCCCCGGTTTAGTTTTTTGAAATAAGTCGAGTATTTAAAGATGATCTCTTCTGACATATTTTAACCAACAGCTAATTTCTGACTTTCCTTTAAAATATAAGAAGGCATTGCTTCGTGCAACTTCCATTCAACATTCATTGGTTTCGCGCCTTCTGATTTCACAAAATCTGCTTCCCCTAAAAATGTATAAGACATTGTAAAACCGTATTCATCTACATTCTGCTCCCTGACGAATAATAGAATCTTTTTGCCTTTTTCTTTATGCCTGATATAAGACTCACCTTTTGGAGAACCTGGAGCGGTACTATTTTGAGATTGCCAATGAAAAAGTTTCTGATTTAATGCGTAATCTTCATACATCGTAGTAGGTGAATATTCCTTTTCGGTTTTCTTTAACGTCACGAAGAGAACTTCTACATTTAGCTCTTTATTTTGAGCTACACCTTCGCGATTGGATGATTTCTTTCGAAAAGTACTCAAACCTAAAGCAGCTAATATTTCTTCCCGATTATACCTACTGTGTAGTTTTAATGGAAATGGAAATTCTAAATCAATATCTTTTTCAATAAATTCTATTTTCTCAATTAAATGCTCAAGATATTCATTCAATTCTTCAAGCATAATTTCATTCTTTCTTAAAACTTCAATACTCCTAGAAAGGTCTGGGAATTTTAATTTTTCGCCGCTTTCTTGCCAAACATCATAGTGGAACATTAAAAGCATCATTTTTTGCTTTTTTGAGAATAAATTTAAATTCAACCTATTATTGATTAAATCTTGAATAAACCTAAAGTAACTTAAAGAATTACAATTGATTAATTTTCTTTGCATACAGGTGGTAAACTCTTTTTCCTGTGGCTCGTTAAAATTAGGGATTTCTCCAGCATCTGCACATAATCGTTTCCAGCTTCCTTTTTTATAGACTTGACGGATACCTAAATGGTGGAAATCTAAGAAATTGTTTAAAGTAAGAGGGAGTATAGAGTGATGTTTGAAGTTTTTTATTTTCTGAATAAGTTGTGGCCTTCTGAATTCCGTTGCTTCACGAATATTCTTTAAAATTACTTCTCTTGCCTTTTTCTCTAACACGATGGAACATCCAAGTGGTAAATGGGGAAACTCGTCCTCAATTTCCTTAATTATTGAAGTATGAGTTTTTCCAACAAGCGCTCTAAATTTATGCTCAAAATCATATTCTGGCCTGGCATTTCCAACAAAATCAAGAACCGTTAAGCAGTCTTTATTCTCAGCAAGCCGAAGGCCACGACCTAATTGCTGCAAGAAAACTGTCAAACTCTCAGTAGGCCTTAAGAAAAGAACTGTATCGATATTTGGAATATCAACCCCTTCATTGAAAATATCGACTACAAAGAGGTAATTAATTTCCTTTTTGAGGAGTTTATTTCGAATCAAATCTCGCGATCCACTGTTCCCACTAACAAGATAATCAGCCTGTAATCCGGCAAGAACAAATTTCTCTGCCATATACTTTGCGTGCTCCTGACTGACACAAAACCCCAATGCTTGCACATCATGTATGTCCGTTAAATATTCATCGCAGTTTTTAATAATATCAGCAACTCGGTGGTCATCTTCGGTGTAAAGCTTGGTAAGTTCTCTAATTTCATACTTTCCATTCCATTTTACATTACTTAAATCAACCGTATCAGAAAGTGCGAAATATTGGAATGGGCTAAGCAGTTTTCTATTCAATGCTTCAGGTAATCTTATTTCCGCAGCTATTTTGTTATGAAAATCTTCCGCTATATCTCCACCATCCATTCTCTCTGGAGTCGCGGTAAGGCCCAGTAAAATTTGAGGCTCAAATCGATGAAGAATTGGACGGTAGCTGTTTGCTTTTATATGGTGAACTTCATCAACAATTATATAATCAAAAAAGCCTTCAGCTAAATCAAGGTTTTTCAACCGGCTATGCAAAGTTTGGACTGAAGCAAAAAGTTGGTTATATGTTTCAGGCTCGTTTCCATCAACCCACAATTCACCAAAATTGGCATCTCTGAGCACATGCTGAAAAGTTGCTTGTGCTTGTAATAGAATCTCTTTCCGGTGCGCTACGAACAAGAAATTAGCATTTGGTTGAAGGTCATTAAATCTTTTAAAATCGAAAGCAGAAATAACGGTTTTACCTGTGCCTGTTGCCGCAACTAATAAGTTTTTATTTCGATTATGAATTTCTCTTTCTGCCTGTAATTTTGATAAAATTTCTTCCTGATAAGGATAGGGTTTAAGATCGAAAAAAGTATTGATTAGACCTGTTTTATAAGAGCCTTCCCTTTTTAGGGCCTTGCTTAACTTTGTTCGATCAGTTTGATATTGATAGTGTTCAAACTCCGGATCTTCCCAGTACGTTTCAAATGTCTTTTGGAATTTATCAATGATATGCCCAATTTCTTGGGTAGTAACTTTAAGATTCCATTCCAAACCATTGGTCAGTGCCGAACGGGAGAGATTAGAAGAACCTATATAACCAGTATGAAATCCCGAATTTCGTAGAAATAAATATGCTTTGGCGTGCAACCTTTCATGCTCTGAATTATAAGAAACCTTTATTTCAGTATTTGGTAGCGATGAGAGGTATTCTACAGCTTTCACATCTGTGGCACCCATATATGAGGTTGTAATTATATTTAGCTTTTTGCCGCTTCTTGTGAATTCTTCAAGTTCTTTTTTAAAAATTCGAATTCCGGAAAATTTTATAAAAGATACTAACCAACAAATTTCATCGGCTGAAAGAATTTCTTTTTTAATCTCGCTCTCCAAAGAAATCCCAACATTATTTCCAGTAAAGAGTTCACTTTGACTTAACCGCGTGTAAGGAGTAATTTCTTTTAACCTGGCTTCCAAATTTGAATAGGGAAAATCTAGTTTTGAAAATACGGCTTGTAAAATCCTTCCTTCGCTTTCAATTAAATTGTTAGAGAACTCAACATTCTTGAGTTCCTTTACTAAGAGTTTTATAATCTTATTTGATAATTCAATTTGCTTTAAAGGACGGTCTTTGTCTTTAATTTCATTTAGCGCAAACTTGATGGTTTCAGCTAAATAGGTGCTTAAATATTGAGAAGCTTCTTCTTTATCTAAGGATGTTTCGCTGACGTGAAACTTTTGTAAGTCTACATTTTCGAGTTTATTGGAAACTAATTTAGTTATTAGTTGCTCGTAAAGACCGGTTTCAAAACTCATTTATACGTTTTAATATAATAATTAACAACAGGAATATCTGCTTTAGCCCAATCTAAGGTCTTCAATTTTTCAATAGGCAGCCATTCTAACTTTGAATGTTCAAGAAGCACGATTTCAAAAGTTTGTAATGTGCAGCGAAAAGGTATTAGCTCGATTATCTTAGACTTAGAATAATTATGTTGATTTGAAGGTAACTGCTCCAAAACTTGAATTTCAACTCCTAATTCTTCTTTAATTTCTCGTCTTAAACATTCCTCCAGAGTTTCATTCTTTACTTTTCCACCTGGAAATTCCCACTTCTTCGGTAAATCCATTTTGTCACTTCTTTGAGCACATAGAATTTTGCCGTTATTTTCAATTATTGCACAGGTAACTTTCATTATTCAATAAAAACTCTTTAAATGATTTCAGAAATTAACCGTTGAAAATTCTGGTCTTCCGGCCATAACCTGGCTCAATTTAACATTAATTTTACAACATAAAGAACCTTTCTTCCCGGCCTTAAGAAAACGACGGCCTAAAACCTGAAAAACACTATAAGAAAGTTTTCGGTATGTCGTATCATCCCTATGGATACTCCCTACATAAGCCCTATCATACTTATCCCTTCCTCCAGTCTAAACTCTTTATGATTTTATAGTTTATATCAATATTTCGGGCTTCCTGGTTTTAAAGGGAAAGTTTATTTAGGAGTTGTTCCCCGTTGGTCGATCATTATCGCCGGGAGTGGTGTATTTTCAGGAAATATCATAACTTTAAACCAAAATATTGCAGCAGCAACTCCTTACTATACTATTAACAGCCTTGATTATGTTTAAATTACTTCTTTTTGATTTCAGTAAAACGGAAGACTGGTCGGATTGGGAAACAGTGAACGACGGGGTGATGGGAGGTAATTCCGGCAGTAATCTTGAAAGCAGTACCGGGGGCAATGCAATCTTTAGAGGAAGCGTTTCCCTGGAAAACAATGGCGGATTCGCCTCCCTGCGATATCAGTTTGCCCCTAAGGATATTCAGGGCTATAAAAAAGCCTTCATTTTGTTGAAAGGTGATGGAAAAACCTATAAGTTCAGGATGAAATCCAGTATAAACGATAAAGCTTCCTATACATACACTTTCGAAACTACCGTAGGCTGGCAAACCGTGGAGGTTCCACTAAAAGAGATGGAACCGGTGTTCCGTGGGGAGAAACTGGAACTGCCCAACTTCTCTGCCGATATGATCGAAGAAATACGCTTCCTGATTGCGAATAAAAAGGCAGAAGATTTTAGGCTGGAAATTAACAAGATCGAGTTGAAATAACTTTCGGCTGCGGAAGATCACTAAGTGCAAATTATACCAGCACTAACCTCCTTATGATTTCATAGTTTATATCAATATTTCAGGCTTCCTTGTTTTACAGGGAAAACTTATCTTTGAGATTAAAACTACACTAGTATGAAAATTGTTGTTTCCCCCGCCAAGAGTCTGGATTACGACTCTAAATTACCTACTACCCGCGGCACTCAGCCTGAATTTGTGGATACCGCTGTAAAGATAAACCGAAAGCTCTCCCGGATGAGCAAGAAGGAACTCTCTGACCTGATGAGCATCAGCGATAAGCTCGCCGACCTTAATTACAACCGCTACCACGAATTTGAAGCCGAACACAACAAAAAGAATTCCCGCCCTGCGGTATACGCTTTTGCCGGCGATGTGTATACGGGCATAGACGCCTATACCATCCCCACCGAAAAGCTGGACCGGCTTCAAAATTCCCTGCGTATCCTCTCGGGAATGTACGGGATCTTAAGGCCCCTGGATCTTATCCAGCCCTACCGCCTGGAAATGGGTACCGATATGGGTATCGACCGCAAAAAGAACCTCTACGAGGTCTGGCGAAAAAAAGTAACCGACTACCTGAACAGTGAACTAAAAGAAGATGAGCTCTTCCTCAACCTGGCCAGCAAGGAATACTTCAAGGCCGTGGATGCTAAAAAATTAAAGTCGGAGGTGATCTCCCCTGTTTTTAAAGACTTCAAGAACGGCAAGCTGAAGATCATCAGCTTCTTCGCCAAACAGGCCCGCGGCGCGATGGTGCGCTACATCATCGATACCGAAGCCAAAACCCTGGAAGACATCAAAGGTTTTGATTATATGGATTACCGATTTAGCGAGGAAGAAACGAAGAAGGAAAGTGAGCCGGTGTTTGTGAGGTAGTTTTTCAGTTGTCTGTTCTCTGTTCTCTGTTATCAGTTGTCGGGTTTTAAGTTGTTAGGGGCTGTTGACAGTGAGGTGTGAAGTTTCAAACCGGCAGATCGCTGCGCCCTTTGGGCTCAATGACGTTTCCAGTGGATTTTCTCATTACTACCTCAATGAAAAATCATCTAACTTAAGAGCTTGGCCTATTACGAGCTTTGCGAGTTTAACGCCTATGTGAGTGTAGCGGATCAGCAGCGTTAAAAATTTTTGAAGCCTTGGAAAAAATTTAGCTGCTGATACGCGGTTTTTTGGCCTTGTTGCCAAAAAAACACCTCCACATTGAATTGCCCTTTTTTGTTTCGTTTTTTGGGCGAGCAAAAAATGAAAGTAGAAATCTTCAGATGGCTTCGACCTTCCTCCCTCCGGTCGGGCTCAGCCTGACAATCTTGGTTTTTTCTTACTACTTACTAAAAACCCACTGTCACACTGAACCCGAGGCGATAGCCGAAGGAAAAGTCGAAGTGCTTAGTATTTCGTAGATACTGTAGTTCGAATTCCACAAGAGCTTCGACTTTCCTTTAACCGCACTACCGGTCGGTAAAAGGGCTCAGCTTGACAACCTATTTCTATTTCAGTATTTGAAACTCCTTATAACAGATCGCTGCGCCCCTGCGGGCTCGCGATATCGTAAACAAAGGAATTCGTCATTACGAGGGAGGCCCTCCTGCGCTAAGGCTTCGGCGGGCAAGCACAACCGAAGTAATCTTTTGTTTAATGCAGTTACTTCTTAAAAAACCACCTGGATATCAATTAAAATAAAGATGATCTAATGTTCTTTTTTGCATCGCCCAAAAAAGAACCAAAAAAGTCTAATCTTCATTTTCTTGTTCACCCGTTACGGTGAAAAAGCCGGAAAAAAATGAAAACCTCCCGGGATGGTTTTCTGCTTAACCGAAGAGTTATAATATCCGTAGGAACCAGGTTAACAGGATGGGCGTGCAGCATTTTCTTCTGTCGTCTTTTCCACCTACGGGTCCCGACCCTTTGGCTGCTCCGCGCTCAGGACAGGCGTCGAAACTGAGGACCTTTAAAAAATAATTTCTAACTTAATAGTGATTAATTTATATTATAATAGAAATCTCTACTCTTTGAACTTGTGGTAACTTCTCCAAAATCATATTTTTAGCTTCTTTTTTGAGTGTAGTACTTTTCCGGCGTAAAATTTTTGAAGCCTTGGAGAAAATTTAGGCGGTAAAGTACGGTTCCGAAGTGCGATAGCGATTCGGAAACACCTGCAAAAAGGTGTCCTTTTTTTGGTTCGTTTTTTTGGACAAGCAAAAAAATGAACACACAGAATTGCAAATACTAACAAATATCCCGGCACGAAAAGTCATCCAAAAATTGGATTCATGATAAAAAACAGTCACACCCAACCGGCTCTCGATGATGTGAACAATGGAATTCGTCATTACGAGGGAGGCACGAAGTAATCTGCAAAAGCTTCAGACATCACCGCCGGAACATTGAACGTTAAACATTGAATCTTAAAAGAACCCGAATTAACGAATTAACGCATCACGAAATAACAAACCGCACCACATCGTCACAGCATCACTACTTCACAACTTTACTACCGGCTTTCGGTATATAATCAACTGACTCCTGGTAAAAGGTTTATTTAAAAACCCGGGAAGGCTTGCTTCAGTTTTTAGCGCCCAGCGTTTGAATTTATTGCGGGATTCACCCCATTTCAGGAGTCGGCTGAAGCGCTCCAGAGTGCCTACAGGGATGATCTCTACTTCTTTGAAGAACTGGTGCCCCGCCTTTTCAAAATGAGCAGAGTTGAAACTGCGATCGGGATGCGGGTCATTAGCTTTCCATTTGGCAAAGGCAGCTTTATTGAATTTTGAAGGCCTAGTCTTGACCGGGATATGCCAGCGCAACTCGTCTAAGAGTCGGCTGTTTACCGCGGGTTCGAAGAATCGGGCTTCGCCATCGGGTTTCAGGAGTCGGGCGGTTTCCTTCAGAAATTCGGCTTCCAGGGGTAGCTCCAGGTGATGCAAAAAGGCTTTGCCAATCACATAATCGAAATTCCCCGCCGGGAGTTCATTCCGAAGAAAATCTCCTCCCACGAATTTTATAGGGTGTTCAAATGGATGATTTTCATTTAGCGCGGCTACGATCTTTCCGCTGGAGGAAGCGATATCATTGGCCCAAACCTCGGCACCCAAGGCAGCCATCACCGCGGCATTCACGCAATCGCCGCAGCCCATTTCCACCACCTTTTTTCCTTTCAGCTTATTTCTGAAATCCTTCTGATACATCGCAAACCAGCTGGTCTCGGTAGTGGTGGCCGAATTCAGGAAAGCATCAAGGTTGTTGATCCAATGCAGGATATTCCGAATAGAATAATCGGCATATTTCTCCTCATAATGGGCCTTGTTCTTATCGCTGTTCTGGCTGGGATTGCTCATCGGCTTAATTGAAATGGCAATTTAGTAATTTTTACCGGGCAGCATAATGAGAAATACGAGTGACCTCAGGTTGGTCACTTTTTGGAGTAAATCAAGCCTCAACAACTACCAATAAAATTATAAAATGCTGATATTCAGAGATATTTTTAGTATCTTAATGAGATAATTCCTCCCGAATAAAAGCGAGCCATTCTGCCCCGGGCTTCTGATAATTGTAATTATTAACCTAAAAATACACCTTATGAAAACTCTTTTTATCTGGATGATGCTTATTCCATTGCTTTGCATCTCCCAAAATCAACAGGAGACTCAGGAACCACTAATTATTGTGACTATGATGATTGCTCCGGAACCCGGGGATTTCTTCAAATTCAGGGAGGGAATAAAGGAGCACAATAATCAATATCATGCTGAAGGTGATCTGGGAGTACGTATTTTTCAAGTGATGAACGGCACGAACGCTGAAAAAATGATGGCAGTAATGGGCCCGATGCCCTGGAGTGCCCTGGACAAACCCATGTATGACCGCGAAGCACACGATAAAGACTGGTATGAAAATGTGGTGCCCTATATGAAGGACGAGCAGGATATAAATTACTGGCGTTTTGACGCTAAAAACTCGCACTTCCCGTTGAATTTCGAGATGTCTAAACTCGATGTGACCACTTATGACTTTAAATCGGGGACCTATGAGAAGGCGATGGAACACCTGGAAAAAATATCGGCCGTCTTTAAAAATCAATATCCCGAAACTCCTCTGGGCATCTATGTGAATGAATTTGCGGCTACCAAAGATGGTCGTGACCTTTCCCTGGTGTACTTCTTCGATGATTTCGCCACCCTGGGAGAAGATCATAAATGGAAAGAAAAATTTGAGGCACAACACGGCAAAGACAGTCACGAGAAGTTTACCAAAGATTGGATGGAGCTCATCAACGGGGCGCAAACAGAGATCTGGGTCTACGACCAGGAAATAAGCGGGATCGGGCCTCAGGTAACCACCAAGACTGAGAATTAATGACTTTTCTGAATATCATTTCCTCATTTTGCTCCTGAAAATTTCTTAGTATCTTTCCGGGAGCAAAATCAGGATATGGGTCACGACCACTCGCACAACACCTCCGGCAAGAATCTGAAGCTGGCATTCTTTCTAAACCTGGGTTTCACCATTCTGGAATTTTTCGGGGGCTGGTATGTAAACAGCGTCGCAATAATGTCGGATGCGGTGCACGATCTGGGAGACAGTCTTTCTTTGGGTTCGGCCTGGTACCTGAATAAAAAAAGCAAGGAAGAATCCAATTCAAAATATTCCTTTGGGTATCGCCGTTTTTCCCTTTTGGGCGCCCTCATCAACAGCCTGGTCCTGATAATCGGTTCTATTTATGTGATCTCTGAAGCCGTAGGCAGACTCTTTGAGCCGGAAGCTTCTGATGCCACCGGAATGATAATTTTTGCCTTAATCGGGGTTGCGGTAAACGGCTATGCCGCCTATAAACTCAGCGGCGGAAAAAGCCTGAACGAAAAGGTGGTTTCCTGGCATTTGCTGGAAGATGTACTGGGCTGGTTTGCCGTGCTGGTAGTAGCCGTGATCCTGAGTTTCAAGGAAATTCTATACCTGGATCCGGCACTCTCCCTGCTCATTACCCTTTATATCCTGTGGAATGTTTTCAAGCGCCTCAAAGAAACCCTGTTTATCTTTCTGCAGGGCGTACCCAAAGATCTGAACCTGGAAGAAATAGAAAACAAAATTCTGGAAGTAAAAAAGGTAGCATCTTTGCACCACACCCACATCTGGTCACTCGAGGGCGAACACCACGTATTTACCGCCCACCTGAAACTACGGGAGATCAGTGAATTTTCAGAAATTCTGGAGGTCAAGAAAAAGGTAAAAGAGATCCTGAAAGATTATGCTTTTGAACATTACACCATAGAAACCGAGCTGGACAGCGAGACCTGTGAACTGGAAAAGGCGCATAAACATTGATGCTAATCTGTCCTGCCGTTCCGATAGCTATCGGAATGATCCGGCATCTCATAAGGCCAGGTGAACGTCATACCGGGCTTGACCCGGTATCTCATCCTGAGGCTTCAGGAGTTGAAATCACATTGAGTTTTTAAAGAGGTCAGTTATTTCTACAGGGAGAGTTTTACTCCTTCACCTCTACCTCAAGGATCTCCGTATCGATGGTGGACAGTAACTCCAGTTGATGGGCTTCATAAAGTTCATCAAGGTCGGAAAGCTCGGTTTTGGGGTCCTGAAACGTAAAATTTCTATAATCTACAAACCTTATTCCATTAATAACACGGGGATTATACGCCGCCCGGAATCTGATCCCTTCCTCTTCCTCCACAAATTTGTAAGCCAGGTAGTCCAGGGTGAAATCATCCTTATGGATCCAGAACATAAATTCGTCATGGCCAGCAACTCCCGGAGCAGCCTGTCCGAAAGTCATCTTTAGTTGAAAATAAGGCTCCCCTTCTATTCGGGCCTCTTCTAACAGTTCCTTACTAAGTCCGCGATTATCCAAACCATAAGGCAGGTGTGCAAAATAGTGAACCGTTTTTATTTCTTTATTCAACCGGGCCAGCAGGGAATCGGGAATAACGCGAAGACTATCGTTTACGTACCGCTGAAAGCCACTATTACTCACCACATCACGGATACTGTCTGAGTCCTTTGAAAATTGTCTTTCCAGGGAAAATTTCAGGCCATTCCTCTCACTTTTATAGATGTGATCTCTGAATTTAAAGCTAATAGTCGCCCTTTTATAATTTTCACCTCCGGCAACCTCTATAGTCTTTTCAATAATCTCCTCAATTTCCTGCGCCTCCTGAGTAGTTTGCCTTTTTTCCTCATCCTCACAGGACAAAAAGCTCACTAAAATTAAAAGAAGAAAAAATTGCCTCATATATCCGGGTTAAGCTCAAAAGTAAGTAAAAAAAATTTCTGCAGAGAGTGCCTTTTTAGGGAAGTTTTATAATACTTGAATCCGATAGGAATCCCCGGCCCGTCTCATAATCGTTTTAAGTTTGTAAAAAAGGGCATACTATAAATTTTCTTTGACTCTTTCAATGGCTGTATTAATTTCTTCAACAACAAAACTATCTTCTATAAATGTGAACATTCCATTTTTTTCAAAATCTTTCCTGAGGTTTTTTCTAACACCAGAGATTATCACATTTATGTTTTGAGCCTTATAGGTTTTAATGATTTCTTTGAGACTTTGATATCCTGTAGCGTCGATTAATGGAACGTAGCGCATTCTAATAACAACTACTTTTGGCGCTGTGTGAGTATTGATAATGGTTTCCTGAAACTGTCTGGCCGCCCCAAAAAATAGAGGGCCATTTATTTCATATAATACAAGTCCTTTAGGTAAATCCAGGTGCTCTTCTTCAAAAAGATGATCGTCATTTTCACTATCTTTTGAAAAATCCTGAATTTGTACCGATTGGCTCATTCGTTTCATAAAAATAAAACTGGAGAGAACTATTCCAATTTCAATTGCTATTACTAAATCGAAGATAACGGTAAGAAAGAAAGTGGTTAGTAATATTATAATGTCCATTCTGTTACCTTTCAGAATAGATTTAAATTGTTTCCATTCACTCATGTGGTATGCAACTACCATTAAAATTCCTGCAAGGCTCGCCATTGGAATTAATTTGGCATACGGAGCAAACAGCAGCATAATTACTAATAAAACCAATGCGTGCACGATACCGGCAATAGGGGTTCTGCCTCCATTGTTTACGTTAGTAGCCGTTCTGGCAATGGCGCCTGTTGCAGGAATACCACCAAAAAGAGATGACACAATATTTGCTGCACCTTGAGCCACCAATTCTATATTTGAGCGGTGTTTCGCACCTATCATTGAATCTGAAACAACTGCAGAAAGAAGTGACTCTATGCTACCCAATATGGCGATTGCAAATGCTGGTTGAATAAGAGCCTGAATGGTATCGAAACTTACATTCGGAATACTGGGTAAGCCTAAGCTGTTTGGAATATTACCAAAATTACTTTCAATAGTATCCACCGGAATTTCAAATACCTGTACAAATATGGTAGCCAGCACAATGGCTATAATTGACCCCGGAATTTTCTTTATTATTTTTTGAAAATGAAGCGTAATTATTACGGTTGTGGCCGCGATGCTAATGGCATACCAATTAATATTGTGTAAATTATCAAAATATACAGCCCATTTATCAATAAAATCTGCAGGAACCTGACCGATACTGAGACCGAGAAAGTCGTTAATTTGTGAAGAAAAAATAATCAATGCAATCCCACTCGTGAAACCTACGACAAGGGAATATGGAATGAATTTCAATAGATTCCCGAGCCGTGCTAATCCAGATCCAATCATGATAAACCCCGCCATAAAAGTAGCAATGATCAAACCATCTGTCCCATACTGTTGAACAATTGCATAAATAATAACAATAAATGCTCCTGTTGGACCACCAATTTGCACACGACTTCCTCCTAAAATTGAAATTACAATTCCCGCGATAATTGCAGTTAAAATTCCTTTTTCAGGAGAAACGCCAGAAGCTATAGCAAAAGAAATGGCAAGTGGTAGTGCAACGATACCTACAATTAATCCCGAGAGGAAATCTTTTGTCAAAGTCTCTTTTGATATCCCTTGTTTTAAAAGGGTAACTAGTTTTGGTACAAATTCTTTACGCATTGGTACAATTGTTACTTATAAATATTGTATTAGTTCATCTACCACTTTGTGGTGTAGTCTATGGTCATATTCAATAGGATAGCTCTTGCTATTCGCATTAAGGGAATTTGTAGGATGAAAGCAAAAATTATGATAATTGGATAAAAGTATTTAAAGAAGCTATGAAGGCTATCCAGGGTGAAACCTAATACAATCAATGGAATAAAAATGATAAGCACAATAGGGTAACTTACCCATAAGGCAGAAGTATAATAACCGGGTTCCTGTTTAAAATCCTGCTTGCAATTTGGGCACTTATCAGGCATTTCCAAAATATTTGAAAAAACCATTAATCCAGGCTTGCAAAATAAATTTCCAATTTGGCAACGCGGACATTTTAATTTAACAATACTGTAGCGCTTTGTTCCTTTTTTCATAAAGTTCTAAAACTGACATTCATGAACTATAGTTTAGTAATTGGGGTTATACATATAGTCTTTAATCGTTTGCCTTAAGTTTTTCGGTTTTTTATTTTTAGCAACACCTAATTCATAGGCTTTTTCACCAACCGCTAATGCAATCTCTAATGAAATAGCTCTGATTTCATTTAAGGGTGGATATAGAGCACCATCTTCCAGATTTTTATCACTTACCAATTCAGCAAGGGTTTTAGCTGCAGTTAAGAATAACTCATTCGGAATTATTGCGGCATTGGCAATAATAACTCCTAAGCCCATTCCGGGGAAGACATATGCATTATTACCCTTTCCCGGGTGAAATTCTTTATTGTTTAACTTTACCGTATCAAACGGACTTCCACTTGCAAAAACGGCTTTCTCCTGACTCCACTTGTAGGCTTGATATGCAGTGCATTCTGCCTTTGAGGTTGGATTTGATAAAGCAAAAATAACAGGGCGCTCATTGACATCACTCATAACCTCAATAACCTCTTTAGTAAAAGCTCCAAAAGCTCCTGTTGCACCCTATTAATACGTGTGGTTTTATGGATTTAATCGATTCAATAAAACTTAAGTGCTCTTGCTGATGCGCGTAAGGTAAATTATGAGGCATTAAATCCTTTCTGCTTTGTACCACTAATCCATTAATGTCAACAAACCATAAGCGCTTTAAGGCTTCCTGTTTAGTCATTCCTTCTTTTACTAATGCTAAAACTAAAAGATCTGCTATTCCCGTTGCTGCCGATCCAGCCCCTAGAAACATAATTCGTAAATCTGAAAAATGAACTTTTATTATTCGGGTGGCGGCATATAAACCAGCCAATGCTACAGCTGCAGTCCCTTGAATGTCGTCATTGAAGCACCGAACTTTTTCCTTATAAATATTCAATAAAGCGTAGGCATTAGGGGTCAAGAAGTCTTCAAACTGAATGAGGGCATTTGGGTATTTTTCTTGAACCGCCTTTACAAATTCTTCAACTAGTTCAAGATATTCTTTTCCTTCTAATCTTTCTTTTAGATACCCCAGATATAAAATATCTTCTCGTATTTCTTTATTATTTGTACCAACATCCAGCATAACAGGCAGGCATTGGCCAGGATGAATACCTGCACATGCTGTATATAAGGCTAACTTCCCTATTGGAATTCCCATTCCGTTAGCACCTAAATCTCCCAGACCTAATATGCGTTGTCCATCAGTAATAACGATAACCCGAATATCTTTTTCTGGCCAATTATCTAAAATTTTTAATATTTCCCCTTTATCATCAGGCGTGATATAAAATCCTTTGGATCGCCTGAAAATATGAGAGAATTCTATACATGCTTTTCCTACAGTCGGGGTATAGACTATAGGCATTATTTCTTCTATATATTCACTAACAATTTTATAATATAATTTTTCATTTCGATCTTGTAAGGCGGATAGCATTATATAACGCTCAATGTTCGAATCTTTACGACGCAGGCCCTCCATAACCCGTTTTACCTGAATATTCTGACCAACAATGGAGTATGGCAGCGAGCCTCGTAAGCCTAATTTTTCCCTTTCATTTTTAGAAAAAGCTAAGGATTTACTTATTCTCCCGTCATATAACACTCCGAAACCTTTTTTATCTAAAATCATTTAATAAATCTTCTTTACATATGTTTAACGATGGCACCCCCAAATTCAGAACATTTGAGAAGAATGGCATCATCCATTAATTTCTCAAAATCATAGGTCACAGTTTTTTCTCCAATAGCGCCATTCAGCCCTTTTATGGCCACCAAATATTTATTAATAGTTTTAATAGTTTCCTCGGGCAACCACTCACCAGTTTTTTCCAGGGCTTTTTCACCTGCATATACTTCTTTCCATTCTATTTTTCTGTGATTCCCATATGCTTTATTAACCGCAGCGATAATCACAAACTTCGTGGCTTTCCAAATGTCCGGACCAATACCATCCCCTTCAATAAAGGGAATAATTGGTTGATTCGGCACATATAATTTCTCGTTTGTAAGGCTAATTCTATCCTTCATATATTTATAGCTAAATATTTTTAACTGCAAATATACTACAAATGTTAACTATAATAATAACAAATGTTATTATTATAGTTATTAATTATTATCTATTTTTACCTAATGAAAGATTTTTATTCACAATTCGATTTTCAAAGCAATCTTCTTCTGGATACATTAAACGAAGAGGAGAAAAAACTTGTCCAAAATGCCATGGAATCCTTAACCATTAAAAAAGGAAGTCTTTTGTTTTACGAAGAGGGAGTACCTACCGGCATCTTTCAAATTAAGAAAGGAAAAGCAAAAAAATTTAAACGCGGTTTTTCCGGGGCAGAACAAATTTTTTATATCTACACACCTGGAGATATATTAGGGTACCATGCTTTATTTGGAGAAGAACGGTACCAGGATTCTTGTGAATTATTAGAGGATGCAGAGGTGAATTTCATAGCAAAAGATATTTTTTTTCAACTCTTAAAAGATATTCCAAGATTACAACAGATCTTTATGAAAAATATTGGTCACGAGTTTGGGGTTCTTGCTAATATCATAGCTCTTCTGGCCCAGAAGAATCAGAATGCACGATTGGCTATGAATTTATTAATTCTACAAGATCGATTCTCAAAGCGGTATAAAGAACCTATAGGTATTGATTTGACACGAGAAGATTTAGCAAATCTCATTGGCACTTCACCTGAAAGTTTAGGAAGAAGCCTCAAACAGTTTAAAGATGCAGGAATAATTAAAGTAGATAAAAGATTAATCTATATCAAAAGGAAAGATTTGATATTTGAATTATTAAATATTCCAGATAGTGAAGGGCTGTGATTTAACTCTAAACCAAAGTTTTTAGGGATAATTAATGAGTTCATCACCCTGGGAAGTGCCAAATACAAAGGGAATTATATCTTTCTTGTATAGATTGACTACAATTTTTGCATAAACACAACAATTAGGCTTGATCCGAAATTGTTCTTGATCCGAAAACAATATGTAAACGTAAAATTTTGGCATAAAAAAATCCCTGAAGTAGGTGAACTTTGGGATTTGGGTATAAATGTGGGCGCGAAGGGATTCGAACCCCTGACCCCTTGGGTGTAAACCAAGTGCTCTGAACCAACTGAGCTACGCGCCCTAAATCTTCATTAAAAAAAGGCTCCATAAATAGAAGCCTTGAGAATGGTAGTGGGCGCGAAGGGATTCGAACCCCTGACCCCTTGGGTGTAAACCAAGTGCTCTGAACCAACTGAGCTACGCGCCCATTCTTTAATGCGGATGCAAATATAGATTAGTTTTTCTTTTGCACCAAGAAAAAACAAAAAAAATCAAATTATTTCAGCAACGGTAAAAGTACTACCCCCCACAAAGACAAGATCCTCGTCTAAGGCACTATTTACAGCCACTTCATAAGCTTTTGAAACCGAATCAAATATCCTTCCTTCCAGGTTAAATCGCGCTGCTTTTTCAGCTAAAATTCCCGCATCAAGACCCCGGGGAATCTCCGGTTTACAAAAATAATATTGAGCATCTTTGGGAAAGAGAGGTAAGATAGATTCCAGATCTTTATCATTCACAACTCCCAGGACTATATGCAGATGCTGGAATTCTTCTCTTTTCAGTTGTTTAAAAACAAGTTTAAGCCCCTCCTTATTATGAGCGGTATCGCAGATCACCTTGGGTTTCTCCTGTAATATGTCCCATCGGCCCTGCAGGGATGTATGAAGCTTTACACTGTTTAAACCGTTCTTTAAGCACTCTTCAGGAATATTCCATCCTTTTTCCCTGAGCAACTTCACCGCCCCCAGGACACTTTTCATATTCTTATTCTGATAATCTCCTTTAAGATCGGTACTATATTGGGGAAAACGGAAATCCTGGGCAAAAACCAGTTTCGCATTTTGCTTTTCGGCGATTTCCTTAAAAACCGGGGTGGTTTCTTTATGCTTTTCCCCGATCACCACCGGAATACCCTTTTTGATAATCCCCGCTTTCTCCCGGGCTATTTCAGGGAGGGTGCTCCCCAAGTGAGCTGTATGATCCAGGCCTATATTGGTGATCACAGAGATTTCCGGGGTGATAATGTTGGTGGAATCCAAACGGCCTCCCATTCCTACTTCAATTACCGCAATATCAACTTCCTGTTTGGCAAAATGATCGAAGGCCAGGCCAACGGTCATTTCGAAAAAAGAAAGTTTAGCATCGGTAATAAATTTTTTATGAGTCTTCACAAAATTAACTACTGATTTCTTATCGATAAGCTGTCCGTCAATTTTAACACGTTCCCTGAAGTCTTTAAGATGCGGCGAAGTATAAAGCCCAACTTTATATCCGGCTTCATGTAATACGGAAGCCAACATATGGCTGCTAGACCCCTTCCCGTTGGTTCCGGCCACATGAACAGACTTAAATTTTTTATGAGGTTCTCCCAGGTGTTTTGCAAACTGAAGGGTTTTAGTAAGGTCTTTCTTAAAAGCCTGATCTCCCACCCGCTGGTACATAGGTAACTGCTGAAACATCCACTCAACAGTTTCTTTGTAAGTATTCACCTATTCTGAGAGTTTAAAATTATAAATAATTGTTCCCACCTGTCTGGAGGGAGCATTTTCATCGCTATTGAAACGTGTGGCCATAGCGGCACGTTTTGCAGGTTCGGTAAGACATGAAGCAGAATTGGTTGTCCCCTTTACACCCGGTGTTGCATTAATCACCTGACCAGAACGGTTCACTTCAATACGCACTACCACAATCCCTGATTCATTACAATCCTGAACAAATTTTTCTTTATTCAGGGCTCTACGACCTCCGAGGCGGTAATTTCCATCTCCATCAATACCGGTTCCATTTCCATAGTAAGAATTGGCATTAGGATCACCATCGGGGGAACCCTTATCTCCTGCCTGGTCATCATCGCCTTCTCCTCCTGTTTCTGAACCGCTGCGCTCAGGTCCATTAAGGATACTGCTCATCGCATCGGTGGTAGATTTATCGGGTTTAGGTTCGGGTTTTTCTGCCGGCGGTTGTTCTTCAGGCTTTTCGGGGGTTTCCTTTTTTACCGGTTGTGGCTCCTTCTTCTTTTCGATAACGGGAGCCTCCTCGATCTGCTGGGTAACCACCTCCTCTTCAATTACAGGTTCGGGTTGCGAAACCGGCTCGGGTGCAGCGGTTTGTTGTGGAGCAGATTCAATAGGTTCGGTGGGTTGGTTTTCTCCCGCACCAACTTCAGAAGTACCAAAGTTTATCGCAATTCCATTCTCTGGAGGCGGATCTAAATATTTAAAACCTAAAAACAACATCAAAATGATCAAAAGCACGTGAAGTACCACCGTGATGGCAAAGGATTTTTTCTCGTGTTTTGTTTCAAGCATCGACATTTTATTCAGGTTTTACGGCCAGTACGATTTTGTAGCTATTGCGGTTGGCAATATCCATAACATTTACAGCCTTTTCAATCGGCACTCCTTCTTCCGCCCTTAAAATTATGGTTGGGTCATCTTCTCCAACAAGTCTGCTTTTAAGCGTTCTTTCCAAAGCGCTGGCGCTAATCCTTTCATCATTCACATAAAACTGAAGGTCTTTGGTAATACTAACCGCAATATTTTGCTGAGTTGTGGTTTTACCTTTCGCCTTCGGAAGGATAAGGTCTAAAGCCTCGGGGGTTATTACCGGAGAGGTAAGCATGAAAAATATCAACAACAGAAAAACGATATCTGTCATCGAACTCATGCTGAAATCTGCACTAATTTTATTTCTGCTTCTTAAATTCATATTAAGCAGGTTCGTTTAATAAGTCTAAGAAATCTACCGCTGTAGCCTCCATTTGATGAACCACCTTATCGGTTTTTACCACCAGGTGGTTGTAGCCTATATAAGCGATAATACCAACAATAAGTCCGGCAACGGTGGTTGTCATCGCGGTATAGATACCTTCTGCAAGGGCTCCCATTTGCGCCTGACCACTACTTGTTGCCAATTCATGAAAAGCAAGTACCATACCAATTACGGTACCCAGGAACCCGATCATTGGCGCGGCTCCAGCTATAGTGGCGAGGATACTCACATTTTTCTCCAGCTTGTAAACTTCCAGTCTTCCGGCGTTTTCAATTGCGGTATTGATATCTTCCAGGGGGCTCCCAATTCGGGAAATTCCCTTTTGAGTGAGGCGGGCCACGGGAGAATCACTTTGTGCACAACGCATTTTAGCCGATTCAATATTACCGTTTAAAACGTTATCCTTGATCTGAAGCATAAAATTCTTGTCTACCTGGCTTGCTGCTTTTATGGCAAAGAGCCTTTCAAAATAAATATAAACTGCAGCGAACAGGAGAATAAAGAGAATAAGGATAATAATCTGGCCACCAAGGCCACCGCTTAACATCAGGTCAAATAAAGAAAGGGTTTTTTCTTCAACTACAGGCTCTGCTTCCTGAGCTGCCTGAGCAGCACCTTCCTGCTGGAAAAAGTATAACATAAGTATCTTTTAGGGTTTTGTATCTAACGTAATAAACTATGTTTAATTGTAACCAAAAATAGTAAAATATTCAGCAGTACAAGATGCTTTCTGTTAATCGCCGGATTTTTATTCTATTCTCATTCAAATCACCATCAAATAAAAGGATCTAAAAATAAAAAGAGGCCGTCTAAAAAGTAATTTTTGGGCGGTTTTTTTCTTTTGTGTTATATGATCTGTAGGCTCTGGTCAGTTTTTCCTATTTTTTTAAGAATGAAAAATAGAAGTAGTATCTTTTCTCTTAGGCTATACTAAACTTCTTTAGGTTATGGGCCATTGCTATAAGCCCCATTTCGGTAGTTATTTTATCCATTCCCCGAAGCATAAACCTTTTGAAGCCCATATTTTGCTTAATATTCCCAAAAACGGCCTCTACATCCCAGCACCTTCGCTTACGATGGGCAATTCCTTCTTCACTGAGTAGCAGGCGCTTTGCTTTTTTCTTTAACCTGATAAGGTTGTGATTGCGTTCTAT
>NZ_FOVL01000007.1 GCF_900115145.1 Salegentibacter flavus
TGGTCACCTTAGAAAACTGGGATTTGATGTAAGGCTCACCCCGGTAGCCTAAAGATAAACCTGGAGCTCGTTTTTTTTACTAGGAAATTAAACCTGTGTATGAAATTGAGTCGAAAACTGGATAAGCACAAACACTTGTCGTAAAGAAAGGTAGCAATACCTTTTGGAAGCACGCATATGAAAATTTACATCTTTCTTATCCTTTTATAATCACGTACCTCTTAAATATAGATAAACCATTAAAATTGGGCCTATGGCACACTTTAATTAGTGAAAACCGATAATAGAGCAGCAAGCCCTACGGGAAGTTTTGGCCCCAATTGAAGAAATTTAAAATAAAACACATATGAAAAAAATTATTTTAAGTGTTTTTGCGGTCTCAGCAATGATGGCCTGTAAAAATTCTTCTGAAAATTCAGAAAATAAATCGGAAGTGAAAACAGAAGAAAAGAATGAACAAGCAAGTCAGGATGGAGATTGGCAATATCTCTTTGACGGCCAGGATGCTGATGGCTGGCGGGCATATAATGGGGAAGATGGAGAAGGTCTTCCTGAGGGGTGGATTATAGAAGATGGCACTTTGAAGTCTCTTGGTAAGGGAGGCGATATTGGTGGAGACATAGTTTATGAGGAGGAAGAATTTGGAGAATTTGAACTTTATCTCGAGTGGAAGATTTCTCCTGAAGGAAATAGTGGTGTTTTTTACCACGTGATAGAGGATGAAAAATATGATGCGCCTTACTTCACCGCTCCTGAATACCAGATTATAGATCAACTTGGTTTTCCTCAGGAGCTGGAGTCCTGGCAATCTATTGGTGGAGATTATGGAATGTATGATCCTGAATATAATGAAGATGATCTAAAAGAAATTGGGGAATGGAATTCCAGCAGAATCAGATTTACCAACGAGAAAGTTACCTACTGGTTAAATGGCGAGAAAACGCTTGAATTTGAGCCCTGGTCTGAAGATTGGCAGAAAAGAAAGGAAGAAGGAAAGTGGAAAGACTTCCCGGACTACGGAAAAGCAAAATCCGGACTGATTGGCCTGCAGGATCACGGCAGTTTTACATGGTTTAGAAATATAAAAATCAAAGAACTTTAAAAGATGAAGAATACAGGAATTTTATTGGCTCTTCTATTTGTAGCCTTAGTGGGCTGTAAATCGGAGTCCAATCTTTTTAATGGAAAAGACCTTGATGGATGGCAAGTTTATGGTACCGAAAAATGGTATGTGGAAGATGGTTTATTGGTTTCCGAGAGCGGCCCGGATGCCGAATACGGATACCTCGCAACCGATAAGAATTATAAAGATTTTGAATTGGAACTGGAGTTCCTGCAGGAAGCTGATGGAAACAGCGGAGTCTTTTTTCGTTCCGATATTGAAGGCACAAAAATTTCAGGTTGGCAGGTTGAAGTTGCACCACCAGATTTACATACAGGCGGTGTCTATGAATCCTATGGGAGAGGATGGCTTATTAAACCCGAGGCTGACAAGGAAAATGTTCTCAATTATGGAGATTGGAATAAGATGAAAATAAGAGTTGAGGGTGATAAAGTTCAAACCTGGCTCAATGGGGAGGAAATGGTTAATTTTTCTGATGAAAAAATTGGTGAGGCTAATGGGAAAATAGCCCTGCAAATCCACGATGGAGGTGGCATAAAAGTATCTTGGAGGAATATAAAGATCAGAGAATTATAGGAACAGTAAATTATAACTACAAGATTAAATCGGTGATTAAGTAATCGTTAGTTGTTCGGAAGCGCCTGTTTAAAGACAGGCGTTTTCATTTAATACATCCAAACCTATTCAGGCTTAAATGGTTTTTTTCTTTGAATTTGATAGGAAAATCTTTCTTATCGAATGAAAATATCGTTTTTAAGGAGTACCCAAACAATTCCAAATTGCAGGTGTGAAACTTAAAAAACTATACCTTTGGGGTAATGGAAACGCCCGCTTTAGATCTTCAGCTTAAAATCTTACCTAATAGTCCTGGAGTTTATCAGTATTTTGATAAAAACGGGAGAATACTCTATGTAGGTAAAGCTAAGAACTTAAAGAAACGCGTTACTTCGTATTTTACCAAACGCCACGATAGTCATAGAATTGGGGTGATGGTAAAGAAGATTCACGAGATAAGGCATATAGTTGTCGCTTCAGAGACCGATGCACTTTTGCTGGAAAATAATCTTATCAAGAAACATCAGCCGCGTTTTAATGTGATGCTGAAGGACGATAAAACATACCCCTGGATCTGCATTAAAAATGAACGTTTTCCACGTGTATTTCCCACCCGAAAACTCATAAAAGACGGTAGTGAATATTACGGTCCCTTCACCAGTTTCAAAACGGTAAACACCCTGCTCGAGCTCATAAAAGGACTTTATAAGTTGCGCACCTGTAATTATGATCTTGCCGAGGATAAAATAAGAGCGGGGAAATATAAACTTTGCCTGGAATATCACCTAGGAAATTGCAAAGGGCCATGCGAGGGCTTGCAGGCAGAAGCAGAATATAATAAAAACATCGAGGCCATACGTCAGATCGTAAAGGGTGACTTCAAAGATTCGTTGCATAAGTTCAGAGAGCAAATGAAAGAGCACGCCGATAAGATGGAATTTGAGGATGCGCAGCTGATAAAAAATAAAATTGATGTCCTCAAAAATTATCAGTCTAAATCTACGGTGGTCAACCCGAAGATAAGTGATGTGGATGTCTTCTCCATTGTAAGCGATGAAGGTTATGGATATGTAAATTTCCTTCAGCTCTCCCATGGCGCGATTATCAGGAGTCATACCATTGAGATGAAGAAAAAACTGGACGAAAGCGACCCTGAGTTGCTGGAACTGGCAATTACTGAGATAAGACAACGTTTTAATTCTAATTCAAAAGAGATTTATGTGCCTTTTAAGGTTGAAGCCGGAGAAAATGTAAAGATTACTGTTCCAAAACTGGGCGATAAAAAGAAGATTGTAGAGCTTTCTCAGCGGAATGCAAAATATTACAGGCAAGAACGGTTTAAACAGATGAAGATTGTAGACCCAGACAGGCACGTGAATCGAGTGATGGCCCAGATGAAAGAAGATTTAAGGCTCCATGAAGAACCAAGGCATATAGAATGTTTTGATAATTCTAATATCCAGGGAAGTAATCCTGTGGCGGCTTGTGTAGTCTTTAAAAACGGAAAGCCCAGTAAAAAAGATTATCGTAAATTTAATATCAAAACAGTGGAAGGCCCCGATGATTTTGCTTCGATGGAGGAGGTGGTCTTCAGGCGCTACCTTCGCTTGTTGAATGAAGGAGAGCCATTGCCTCAGTTAATAATAGTAGATGGTGGGAAAGGGCAGTTATCTTCAGGAGTAAAAGCCCTGGACAGACTTGGTCTGCGGGGAAAGATCGCCATAATCGGAATCGCAAAACGCCTGGAGGAATTATTTTATCCCGGGGATTCAATTCCGCTTTATTTGGATAAAAAATCTGAAACGCTAAAGATAATTCAGCAATTGCGAAATGAGGCGCACCGGTTTGGGATCACCTTCCATAGAAATAAAAGAAGTAAAGCCGCTCTTAATACCGAACTTGAACAAATTTCGGGAATTGGGGAAAAGACTGTAGTGGAATTATTAAAACATTTCAGATCGGTTAAAAGAATTAAAGAAGCCTCACAAAAAGATTTAAGTGAGGTGATAGGCAATGCCAAAGCTGCAATTATTTATCAGCATTATCATGCATCTTAATATGAAAAAAGTCCTCTTTATATTTATGGTACTCTGGTCTTTCCTGGGAAAAGCACAGGAAGAAGACTTAAAAGTAGGTCTTGTACTTAGTGGAGGCGGCGCCAAGGGGCTCGCCCATATTGGAACGCTCAAAGTCTTGGAAGAAGCCGGAGTTCGCATAGATTATATTGGAGGAAGCAGTATGGGGGCGATTATTGGGGGGCTTTATGCTTCAGGGTATTCGGCTGACGAATTGGATTCTATATTTCACGAAACTAATTTTAATATTCTTATCCAGGATAACCTTCCGCGTGATGCCAAAACCTTCTATGAAAAAGAAGATTCAGAAAAATATGCCTTAACTCTACCCTTTGATCGATTTAAGATAGGTTTGCCTTCAGGCCTTTCCCGAGGTCAAAATATTTATAATTTAATGTCCCAACTTACCATGCATCTGGGAAATGTAAATGATTTCAGCGAATTGCCTATCCCGTTTTTTTGCATAGCTGCCGATGTGGAAACCGGGGAGGAGGTTATCCTCGATGAAGGTTCCCTGGCTCAGGCGGTCTCGGCCAGTGGTGCGATTCCTTCTATATTCAGTCCGGTTAAAATAGGGGATCGCTTACTCACCGATGGAGGTGTGGCCAATAATTACCCGGTGGAGGAGCTGCGAAGGCGTGGTGCTGAATTCGTTATTGGTGTTGATGTACAGGACAGTTTAATGGATCGCTCTGAGCTAAAAGGAGTTTTTGATATTCTTACCCAGATTAGCAATTTCAGGACGATAAACGATATGAGGGAGAAGATCCCGAAAACCGATATCTATATTAAACCAGATATCTCTAAATTTTCTGTTCTCTCTTTCGATAAGGGGAAGGAGATTATAGACTCGGGGAGGGTGGCTAGTGAGAAAAGGATTGATGATTTAAAGGAGGTTTCTAAAAGGCAGAAGCCTCGCGATTCAGAATTTATGATTCCTCGTATTGATACCCTACAAATTAGTACTCTCACCCTGGAGGGCAACAACAATTATCCCAGGGAATATATTATGGGAAAACTCCGCCTTAACTATTTTACCAAATTCACTTTTGAAGACCTCAATAATGGTATTAACAACCTTTCGGCTACAGGAAATTTCAATCGGATAAACTATCGGTTAATTCCGAATGAAGACGATAGATTTTTTACCCTAGCCATGCAAATCGAAGAGAGTCAGAATAAGACTTTTCTCAGACTGGGAGTACATTTTGACGAATTATACCGGAGTGCCGCTTTAGTGAACGTTACCCATAAAAGTTTGCTTTTTACCAACGACGTCACTTCCCTCGATGTTATTGTGGGCGATAACTTCAGATACAATTTCGACTATTATCTGGATAAGGGGTATTACTGGAGTTTGGGAATACATTCCCGATATAATAAATTCAGTGATGATATTTCTTTTGATTTTGCGCGGCAAAATGCCGGTCTGGAAGACCAAGCGGTGAGTAGGCTGAATATTGATCACATCGATTTCACCAATCAGATATATTTTGAAACCACCTTTAAACAGGTTTTTTCCTTCGGAATTGGAGCGGAACATAAATTTCTAAAAATAAAAACCGAAACCCTGGAAAGCAGTTCTGCCCAGATTCCGGATAATGTTTTTGAAAACAGCCATTTCCTGAGTGGTTTTGGGAATTTAAGGTTTGATTCCTACGATAATAAATACTTCCCGTCTACAGGTTTTTATTTAAACAGCGATTTCCATCTTTACCTGTATTCGTCAGATTATAACAAGAATTTCTCTGAATTTTCAATCGCAAAAGGTGAAATTGGCTACGCGGTAACGCCTTTAAATAAATTATCCCTTAGGCTTAAAGGTTCGGCTGGGTTGAAAATTGGTAACGATAATACCAATACCCTGGATTTCTTTCTTGGAGGTTATGGTAATAACCTGATCAATAATTTTGAGCCTTTTCTGGGGTATGATTTTATAAGTATTTCAGGGGACAGTTATATCAAAGCTCTGGCGGAACTTGATTATGAGTTTACAAGAGGACATCACCTGATTGGCAGCGCAAATTATGCCAACGTAGGAAACAGGCTTTATTCCACCGGGGAGTGGTTTTCTGGCCCTGATTTTTCTGGCTATGCCCTGGGCTATGGGTTCGAGTCTTTTATTGGCCCCCTCGAGATAAAATACACCTGGTCTCCCGAATCACAATCCAGTACCTGGTTCTTTAACTTAGGATTCTGGTTTTAGATCAAAAGCTTCGGCTACCAGTTCAAAAGATCTCAAGCGCAACTCCTTTGAATAACTCATTGTAGAAATCATTACTTCGTCTACTTCAAAATCGGCAGCAAGTTCTTCCAATGGTGTTTTTACAGATTCTTTGGTGCCTGAAACAATTCTTCCCGAATTTCGCTGCAGCAATTCTCTTTCTCCTTCACTGAATTCATATTTTTTTATTTCTGAAAACTCCGGGTAATTCTGAAAGTTTCCTCGTTCAAACTGAAGCAGGATATATTCGATGTATTTCCGCATATTGGCAGCGATCTCTTCGGTTTCACCACACATCAAAAATACAGACACAAAAGCCTTTGGGGATTTGAAGGTCTCTGATGCTTTAAAAAGTTTGCGATATTCCTTAACCACTTCAGGAGAAACCAGTCCGTTAATGAATTTGGCTACAGACAGGCCCATCCCCATTTCAGCGGCAATTTTCGCGCTGCCACCACTAGAACTCAGGATCCATTGCTGTGGTATGGAATTCACTTGTGGGATAGCATATACTTTGCCTTTTTCAGTTCCGGCGGTGTCGGTGAAAAAATGCTGGAGATGTTCAAGCTGGGTTAAATAGTCTTCCTCTTTAAAAGTGTTGGAGGGATTTAAAAGGTAAGCGCTTACGCGGTCTCCTCCCGGAGCTCGTCCCATCCCTAAATCGATACGGTTTGGATAGAGCGCTTCCAGGGTTCTGAAATTTTCGGCAACCTTAAAAGCGCTGTGATTGGGGAGCATAATCCCACCGGAACCAAGTCTGATCTTTTGAGTTTCAGCGCCAAGCCTGCTTAAAAGCAATTCGGGAGCCGAGCCGGCGATAAATTTTGAGTTGTGGTGTTCAGAAAGCCAAAATCTGTGAAACCCTAGTTTATCGGCAAGTTTTGCGGTTTCTATAGTTTCCTGTAAAGCTTCTTGTGGGGTGGCACCGGTTCTAACAATTGATTGGTCGAGTATGCTGAGTTTAATTTTTGTCATATTCATATATAGTTAATCGAAAGGGATTAATGTTCATTACAAATTGCTTCCAGGATTTAGTGATGTTTTAAGAATGTTTAGTGTAAAATTCCCGATATTTGTTTTTAAGTGAAATTAAGGCCTAAAAAGTAGTAAATTCTCAATTTTCTTTATAAAATTGGGAGGCCTAAAAAAACAAGAATATGCCTTTTTATCATAAACTCGGTAAAATTCCTCACAAACGTCATACGGTTTTCAAAAAACCAGATGGTAGCCTTTACTACGAGCAGCTTTTTGGAACTATTGGATTTGACGGGATGTCGTCTAACCTGTACCATGAACACCGCCCAACACAGGTAAAGGAAATAAAAGGAAGTTATAGTGTAAAACCAAAGATCGCTACAGAAAATAATATTAAATCCTATCGTTTTAAAGGGTTTCAGATCATGCCGCATCCTGATTATCTCGAAAGCAGGAAGGTGGTGCTTACCAATAGTGATGTGGATATTACCCTTGCTTCTCCGCAGGGTTCTACAGATGATTATTTTTACAAGAATGCCGATTCCGATGAATTGTTATTCATTCATAAAGGAACTGGAAAACTAAGAACACATCTTGGAAACCTGGATTTCAAATACGGGGATTATTTATTGATTCCACGGGGAACCATTTATAAGATCGATTTTGACGATGAGGATAATCGCTTGTTCATTGTAGAATCAAGAAGACCTATTTATACTCCAAAAAGATACAGGAACTGGTTCGGGCAATTACTGGAGCATTCTCCATTTTGTGAAAGAGACCTCAGGCAGCCTTACGAATTGGAAACCAATGATGAGAAAGGAGATTTTCTCATAAAAGTAAAAAAACAGGGAGAGATCTTTGATATGGTCTATGCTACACATCCTTTTGATGTGGTAGGTTACGATGGGTATAACTACCCTTACGCCTTCAGCATTCATGATTTTGAACCAATTACGGGAAGAATTCACCAGCCGCCACCGGTTCACCAAACCTTTGAAACCGATGCTTTTGTGGTATGCAGTTTCTGCCCGAGAAAATACGACTATCATCCTGATGCAATTCCGGCACCCTATTCTCACAGTAACATAGATAGTGATGAGGTTCTCTATTATGTAGATGGGGATTTTATGAGCCGAAATGATATTGAGGCGGGGCACATTTCCCTGCATCCTGCCGGAATCCCGCACGGGCCGCATCCGGGAGCTGTAGAAAGGAGTATTGGTCAGATAGAAACTGAGGAATTGGCTGTAATGGTAGATACTTTTAAACCATTAAAACTTACCGAAGAGGCGATGAAAATAGCCGATGACAGCTATCATAAGTCCTGGTTAGAGTAGAATTAATTCAAGAATATATAAAAATATTAATATGAGTACCGATAACACATCATTGAAACTGGAAAAAGTAATGCCCGAAGCAGAAGATTTTCTTCCAATTCTGGGCACCGATTTCGTTGAGCTATATGTAGGGAACGCCAAGCAGGCCGCCTATTATTACCAGCACGCCTGGGGATATGAACCGGTGGCCTATTCAGGTTTGGAAACCGGGAGAAAAGACCAGGTTTCTTATGTATTACAACAAGGAAAAATTAGAATCGTTCTGACCTCACCATTAACACCTGGTGGAGATCTTAATGAACACATCAATAAACACGGGGATGGGGTTAAAATGATAGCTCTTTGGGTAGATGATGCCCGAAAAAGCTATGAAGAAACCACCAAAAGAGGCGCGAAATCCTACGTCGAACCTTATGAGCTGGAAGATGAGCAAGGGAAGGCAGTAATTTCCGGGATACATACCTATGGTGAAACCATTCATCTTTTTGTGGAACGAAAAGATTATACCGGTCCGTTTTTACCTGGTTATAAAGCCTATACTTCAAGGGTGGAAACAAAAGAAACCGGTCTGAAATTTATTGACCATATGGTGGGCAATGTAGGCTGGAACGAAATGAACAAATGGGTGGAATTTTATGCCAAAGTAATGGGATTTGCCCAAATGGTTTCTTTTGACGACAAGGATATTTCTACCGATTATACTGCGCTTATGAGTAAAGTTATGAGCAACGGTAATGGAAGAATAAAATTCCCTATCAACGAGCCGGCTGAAGGGAAGAAAAAATCTCAGATCGAAGAATATATAGATTTTTATAACGGGGCAGGAGTGCAGCATATCGCTTTATCTACAGATAATATTATTGAAACCGTAACCGCACTCCGTGATCGTGGAGTAGAATTCCTGTACGTGCCAGAGACTTATTACGACACCCTCCTGGATAGGGTGGGTGAAATAGATGAAGAGCTCGAGCCGTTAAAAGAACTTGGAGTCTTAGTAGATCGTGATGATGAAGGCTACTTGCTGCAAATATTTACCAAGCCTGTTTTAGACCGGCCAACAATGTTTTTTGAGATCATTCAGCGAAAAGGAGCCCAATCTTTCGGGAAAGGAAACTTTAAAGCACTTTTTGAAGCGATTGAGAGAGAGCAGGATTTACGGGGTACATTAAGTTAAGAGGTAATATTTGTCAACTTGTATAATTATTTTGATAAAACCTTAAATTAATCACACCATTTTGGTTAAAGTCTATTTTTTGGTTGTAAATAAAGTGCCATTTGAGGACTTTTGCACTCGCATTTTTTGGAGTGGTTACCAAACAGTGTGATTTATTTTTTCATAATTTAAGTTTTAGTTGGTTAATAAGACAAAAACCTCATCATTAATTTGATGAGGTTTTTTGTTTAATTACATTTGGAATAGAAATTGTAAATATTGGTATTGTAACACGAATTTTACTTTTATCAGGAAGAAAAAGCCATGAAAAAAATATTTGCAATACTCGCCATACTTTTAACCTCCTTTTCTATGGAGGCACAATCACAGCAAGCTTTTGAGGCAGGAGAATGGTTCCGTTTCAGGATTCATTACGGTCCCTTTAATGCCAGTTATGCCACTATGGAGGTTGAGGAAACCACGCTGCGTAATAATCCTGTTTATCATATTAAAGGTCGTGGAAAATCTACCGGGCTACTACATCTCTTTTTTAAGGTGGATGACGATTATCAGACTTTTATCGATAAAAAAGATGGAAAGCCTTATAAATTCATCAGAAAGATTGATGAGGGTGGTTACACCAAAGACCTGGAAATAGACTTCAATCATAACAAAAACCAGGCGCATGTCTTCGATAAAAAGCATGGGAAAAATAACACTTATACTACCCAGGAAAATGTGCACGATATGTTGTCTGCATTTTATTATATTCGCAACAATATTAAGAGTGATGAGCTTAGTCCCGGAGATGAGATGAACCTCAATCTTTTTATAGATGATGAAACTATGAATTTCAAACTTAGGTTTCTTGGTCGCGAGGTGATCAAGACCAAGTTTGGGAAAGTGGCCACCCTGAAGTTCAGGCCTTTAGTGATGGCAGGAAGAGTATTTAAGGAAAAAGAAAGCCTTACTTTTTGGGTTTCTGATGATGCTAATAAATTACCTGTAAAAATTGAAGCAGATCTCAAAGTTGGCTCCCTGGATGCTGATCTGGACGCTTATAAAGGACTAAAACACCCCTTCAGAATAATTGTAGATTAACATGGAAATTAAGCCAGAGATTGCCGAAAGAATAGCTAAACTCGAAGAGAAATTCAGAAATTCAGGGCAGGACCTCGGCTCGTATCTTGACGGATTGTTATACGATAAATACCTTACCTATTGGGATTATATCAATATAGATACCCTTTTAAGTCTTCAAAAAACACTTACTCATTTTCCCGATGAGAAGATTTTTATCTCTTATCACCAAATTACAGAACTATATTTCAAACTGATTATTCATGAGCAAAAGCAAATAATTGAAGCCAAAAATGAAGATGGGGCGTTTTATATTGAAAAATTCCACCGCCTAAATCGATATTTCAGGATATTAACCGATTCTTTTGATGTGATGATCAAAGGAATGGACCGGAAACAATTCCTTAAGTTCAGGATGGCACTATTGCCGGCCAGTGGTTTCCAGTCGGCGCAGTTTAGAATGATCGAGATCTATTCGACACCCCTGGAGAACCTTGTTCCTTTTGAAACCCGGGAGAATTTTTCTGCTGAAAATGGTTTCGAGGAATTACTGGAAAATATCTACTGGAAAAGGGGCGGAATAGACTTTAAAAGCGGAGAGAAAACCCTAACTCTTAAGCAATTCGAAGATCGATATATCGAAAGCTTTTTAAAGCTTGCCCGCGAAGTTGAAGGGAAAACCCTTTATCAAATTTACTTAGATCTTCCGGAAGAGATAAAAAATAATTCGGGATTGATCAATGCAATGCGTAATTTTGACGTTTACGTAAATATTAACTGGCCTCTGATGCATATTGGTGCTGCTTATCGCTATTTGAATAAAGATAACAAGACAATAAAGGCCACCGGAGGTACCAACTGGAAAGAGTTTCTTCCGCCGGGCTTTCAGAAAAACAGCTTTTTTCCTAATTTATGGAGTGAAGAAGAATTTAAAGAATGGGGAAAAGAATGGGTGGAGAATAAGTTTAATACAGAAAAAACAGCTTGAAAAAATTGAAAAAATTTAGTTACCTTATCTTGATATTGCTGGCTGTGACCGCCTGCAATGATGATGTGAAAGATGAAGCCATTAATAAAAATATGGCCAAGGTGAAAGCACCACCGGTAGTGAAGGAATATGGTTTTGTGCTCAACGATTTCGAGGTGGTTGTAGATACGATTGCCAGAGGGGATTTTTTTGGAAGTATCCTTGATAAGCAAGGGGTGAGCCCCGGAAAAGTACATGAGATCTCAGAGAAGGTAAAAGATACTTTTAATCCTGCCAGAATTATAGCCGGAAAAAAATACATTATACTTAAAGATAAAGATTCTGCTCAAACCCCTAAATTCTTTATTTACGAGAACGACAAAATAAACTACACTGTTGTCAACCTTAATGAGCCCGCGGCATATAAAGCAAAACGCCCGGTTACTATAAAGAAGCGGGAAATATCCGGGGTTATTACATCTTCCCTTTCAGAAGCCATGCAAAATCAGGGTTTAAGTAATTTGCTGGTTTATGAACTTTCCAATATTTATCAGTGGAGCATAGATTTCTTTAAACTTCAGAAGGGAGATCAGTTTAAAATGGTTTACGAAGAAAAATATATCGATGACACCATTTTTGCTGGAATCGAAAATGTTGAAGCTGCTGTTTTCAAACATTCTGGAAGACCTTTTTATGCATTCAACTATGAAACTGATTCTATTACCGGAAAGGCCAATTTTTATGATGAAGAAGCTAAGGCCTTGCAGAGCTTTTTCCTGAAAGCCCCCTTAAATTACAGCAGGATTTCCAGCCGGTATACAAAGCGCAGGTTTCATCCTGTACAAAAACGCTGGAAAGCCCATCTTGGGACAGATTATGCTGCAGCAACAGGCACACCTATTGTAAGTACTGCCGATGGGACGGTTATCGCTTCAAGTTACACCTCGGGCAATGGGAATTATGTTAAGGTGCGCCATAACAGTAAATATACCACCCAATATCTTCATATGACAAAGCGAAATGTGCGCAATGGACAGCGGGTTAAGCAGGGAGATATAATTGGTTATGTTGGAAGTACCGGCCTGGCTACAGGACCTCATGTATGTTATCGCTTTTGGGTAAATGGTAGGCAGGTAGATCCCTATCGCCAGAACCTGCCAACTGCAAAACATATTGAAAACGAGCACAAAGAGGCTTACTTCGCTACTATAGATGAGTTGAAACAAAGGCTAGACAGTATTCCTTATCAGGAAATTTAATTCGATCCCAGTCGGGATTCTTAATCTCGGCAATTTTTAAGTTGATTACGAGGCTGACTTCGTATTTTCCTTTTTTAAATTTGCAATTCATTTGAATTTTTAATTAAAATAACTGCTGTGAAAAATATAAATCCAACTCAAACAACTGCCTGGAAGAAATTAGCTGAACATTATAAGGAGGTAAAAAATCTGGAGATAAAGGAGTTGTTCGAAAAAGATCCCGGTCGTGCCTCTGAGTTTACTTTAGAATGGGAAGATTTATATCTGGACTTCAGTAAAAACCGCATTACTTCAAAAACCAGAGGTTTGCTTAATGAGCTTGCCGAGGAGTGCGCTCTTCCTGAAGCTATAGAAGCCTACTTTACCGGAGAAGCAATTAATAGGACAGAAAATCGCCCGGTACTGCATACTGCATTAAGGGCTGCCGAGGATGCCGTAATAGAAGTCGATGGAGAAAATGTAATTTCTGAAGTTCAGGAAGTTAAAAGAAGGATCGAGAAGTTCACCAACTCGGTTATTGATGGGAGTAAAAAAGGTTATACAGGTTTGGCCTTCACCGATGTTGTAAATATCGGGATTGGAGGTTCAGATCTTGGGCCTAGTATGGTTACCGAAGCCTTAAAGCATTATAATAATCATCTTAAGGTACATTTTGTCTCGAATGTGGATGGAGACCATGTTCATGAACTCATTCAGGACCTTAATCCTGAAACCACACTTTTTCTGGTTGTTTCTAAAACCTTTACTACCCAGGAGACAAGGTCTAACGCGACTACTATAAGAAACTGGTTTAGAAAAAAGTCTCCTCAGGAGGCGGTTTCAAAACATTTTGTTGCAGTATCTACGAATATTGAAAAAGTAGAGGAATTCGGAATAGATATTCAGAATGTTTTCCCGATGTGGGATTGGGTTGGTGGTCGTTTCTCCCTTTGGAGTGCCGTAGGCTTGTCTGTTAGCCTTGCCGTAGGCTATAATAATTTTGAAGCCCTTCTGAAAGGAGCTCAGAAGATGGATCGTCATTTCAGAGAAACCGATCTTTCAGAAAATATTCCCGTGCAGCTAGCCATGTTAAGCGTTTGGTATAATAACTTTTTTGATGCTGAAAGCGAAGCTGTAATTCCTTATACTCAATATCTTCATAGATTGCCGGCCTATTTGCAGCAGGCTATCATGGAAAGCAACGGTAAGAGCGTAGACCGTAATGGGAAAAAAGTAGATTATCAAACCGGAACCCTTATTTGGGGAGAACCCGGCACCAACTCCCAGCATGCCTTTTTTCAATTAATTCACCAAGGTACAAAATTGGTCCCTGCAGACTTTATAGGATTTAAGAAAAGTCTTTTTGGTGACACCGATCACCATAATAAACTAATGGCCAATTTCTTCGCTCAAACTGAAGCTCTGCTTCAGGGAAAAACTCCTCAGGAAGTGATAAAGGAACTTGAGGAAAAAGGGATGTCGCGAGAAGCTCTGGAAGAGCTCCTGCCTTTTAAGGTTTTTGAAGGCAATAAACCTACAAATACCGTCTTGTTTGATAAACTCACTCCTGAAAGCCTGGGGAAACTAGTGGCTATGTATGAGCATAAGATCTTTGTTCAAGGCGTGATTTGGAATATCTTCAGTTACGATCAATGGGGTGTGGAATTAGGAAAGCAACTAGCGTCCAATATCCTTGAGGAAATCGAAAATAAACAGCTGAATGATCACGATTCTTCTACTAAAAACCTCTTAAAATTCTTTTTACAATAAAAATAACATAAATGTTAACATTTTCTTAATAGTTTTAATTCCTCTTGAATTAGATACTTGAAAAAGTTTTAATTTTGCGGCGTGAAAGATGCTGAAGTTAAAAATCTTAACATTTAGGTAAACCTGAATATTGAGGATTTAGCTTCTTTTGCGGCGAATATAAAACTCAACAAACAAAAATTAAACATGAGGAAACTATTAGCTTTAGCGTTGTTTTTAACAACTGCTACCATTTTTGCTCAGGGAACCATTACCGGAACGGTGATTGATTCTGAATTGAACAGTCCCTTGCCGGGTGCTACTATTATGGAAGTAGGCACTAATAATGGGACAACTACCGATTTTGATGGAAACTTTAGCCTGGATGTAAATTCGGCTACAGGAAGTATCAGCATTTCATTCGTAGGTTATGAGAAGCAAACCATTAGATTTAATGTTGCTCAGGGTGCGACCCAAGATCTTGGGGAATTTAACCTTAATCCTGATGCGGATGCTCTTTCTGAGGTAATCGTAGTAGGTAGAGGGGTAATTGACCTTGAAGAAGACCGTAGAACTCCAATCGCGGTTTCAACCATTACAAAAGCTGAAATTCAGAAAAAAGCAGCAGGTAACGTGGAATTTCCTGAAATTCTAAAAAACACTCCTTCGGTTTATGTTGCAAACCAGGCAGGTGGGTTTGGAGATTCCCAAATGTTTCTTCGTGGATTTAGCCAAAACAACACTGCATTCCTTTTAAATGGTCAACCTATTAACGGGATGGAAGATGGGAACATGTACTGGTCAAACTGGTCTGGTATTTCAGATATCGCCAATGCTGTACAGGTACAACGTGGACTAGGTTCATCTAAACTTGCTATTTCTTCTGTAGGTGGTACCGTAAACATCGTTACTAAAGCTACTGAAAGAACCGAGGGTGGTTTTGTAAGAGGTATGGTTGGTAATGGTAGCTACCTTAAAGGTACCGTTTCTTACGATACAGGAATTAACGAAAATGGATGGGGTTTTTCTTTCCTTTTAGATCACTGGCAGGGACACAGCAAGTATGCTGATGGAACTAAAGGACAGGGACAGAATTACTTTTTCTCTGTTGGTAAGAAAATGGGAGATCATAACTTTAACTTCCTTCTTACTGGTGCCCCACAGTGGCACGACCAGAATTTCTCTAAGAGCATGGATCTTTATGACGAATATGGTGTAAAATATAACAATAACTATGGTTTCCTTGAAGGGGAATATCTTACCAGCCGTAGAAACTACTATCACAAACCTGTTACGAACTTAAACTGGGACTGGAATATTTCTGAAAAATCAGACCTTTCAACTGTAGTTTACGCTTCGTTTGGTAGAGGTGGTGGAACTGGAACTTACGGAAACGGTCCTAACTATATAGACAATGGCTTAGATTCAAATCCAAGTGGAGCTTTTACTCAGGATGGATTAATCGATTGGGATTTTATCAAGAACGATTATAATGCTTCTATTGAAGGAGGGCTAAGTGAGGGTTACAACGGAACTTTATTAAGAGCTTCTGTGAACAACCACGCCTGGTATGGTGCAGTATCTAACTTTAGCCACGATACCGAAACTGGTTGGGCCTTTAACGTTGGTACCGATTTACGTTGGTACACCGGAGACCACTTCCGTCAACTTACCGATCTTTTAGGACTTCAGGGTAGAATTGAGCCTATGGGTAGCCGTCCTGACGGTTATGTAGTTTCTGAAACTTTTGAAGCTAACCCATGGTCTGCATTATTTGATTATGCCGATGAAGATCAGCGAATCAATTATGACTATTCTGAGGATATTAATTATCAAGGTGGATTTGGTCAGGTTGAATATGCTAATGATATGTTCTCTGTTTTCTTCCAGGGCTCTGTATCTAATCAATCTTACCAAAGAACAGACAGAGGTAACTTTGCTACCGCTAAGACCTCAGAGAAAGTAAATAAAACAGGTTACAACCTTAAGGGTGGTGCATCTTTCAATATCAATGAGCAAAATGTTGTTTTCGCTAATGTTGGTAAGTATTCTCGTCAGCCTTTCCTTGATAACATTTTCCCAAGCTATGCCGATAACACTGAATTGGCCGATCCCGAAGTAGAAAATGAAGAAATCTTTGGTTTGGAAGCTGGTTATAAATTTGAAACAGGTGATTTCCAGGCTAACCTTAACGCCTATTACACCAAATGGGAAAACAGATTCTTAAATGCTTCTGGTGAGTATAATCCAGCTGGAGGTGAAACCGTTCCAGATGCATCTTTCCTTTTTACCAATATCGGGCAGGTTCACCAGGGTCTTGAATTAGACGTAAAATACCGTCCTGTTTATGGTTGGACACTAAAAGGTTATGCAACCATAGGTGATTGGAAATATGAGGGAACTACTCCAATTAGAGTACGAAATAACGATACTAATGCTTTTGTTGATGAGCTGGAAGCTGATCTTACTGATACCAATGTAGGCCTTGCTCCACAATCTTCGTTAGGACTTGGTACTGATGTACAAATCACGGAGAATTTTAGTATGGATATGGATATTAATCATTACGCTAATCTTTATGGATTTGTTGATGTAGAGGATGTGGCTTTCGCTACCCTTGAAGGTGAAACATACCAATCTGAAAAGCTTGAGGCCTACACTCTTGTTGATCTTGGTGCATCTTATAAGTTTAACTTTGGAGGTCAGAATATTCAGTTAAGAGGTAACGTGTATAACTTGTTTGATAACGAGTATATTAACCAAAGAGACCAGTATGGTTACTATTATGGTAATGGTCTTACATGGAACTTCTCTGTAAAGTATAACTTCTAAGAATAACTCTATATATTCTTGAAACCACCCTATTTGGGGTGGTTTTTTTATTTAAAAATGTATATTTACCCTAAAATCAAGCATTATGTATCCAACCATACAATTCATACATTCTTACTGGGCTTATCTGACCTTAATTGTTCTACTCATTGCTGCCGTGAATGCCATTGTTGGCTATACCAGCAACAAGGAATATGGCGCGACCAATTTCAGGCTTGCACTATTTAGCTTGATAACTTCACATATTCAATTGTTAATTGGACTTGTTCTGTATTTTCTGACCCCTTCTTTTCAGGTTCTCATGGAGCAAGGAATGGGCGAAGTGATGAAGAATTCCACTCATAGACTATACCTAGTAGAGCACCCATTAATTATGATAATTGCGGTGGTGCTGATCACCATGGGCTACTCTAAACATAAAACGAAACTCACTTCGAAACCAAAATTTAAGATCCTCGCAATTTTTTATACTATCGCATTAATTTTAATGCTTAGCAGGATACCCTGGAGTGCCTGGTTTTAATTCCTAGTTAACTTCCTTGATTAGATAGATATATACCGGGAAATGGTCACTGTAGCCGCCTACATAGCCTCCGTAGCCATAACTCCGGAAGGGATACCCTTTATATTGCCCGTCTGGGGTATGTAAATAATTTTTGTTGAAGATTCCCGCTTTATAAAACTGGTATTCTGAATAATCTTTTTGAAGAAATCCGCCTGTCATTAATATCTGGTCAAAGAGATTCCAGCCATCACGATAGGCTAAGGTGCCCAGACCTTGTTTCAGCATTTTTTCCATGGGATTATAGATTTCCCTGAAAGCTGTCTCTTCCGGATTAGCTTTAGTTTTTAAAACTTTCTTAAAACTTATGTTGGTGGGATCGTCGTTAAAATCGCCCATACTTATAATTTTAGCATAGGGATCTACCTGAAAAAGGGAATCTATGATCTTTTGGTTTAGTGCAGCGGCTTTTTCTCTTTTGTAACTTCTTCTGGCTTCACCCCCGCTTCTGGAGGGCCAGTGATTTACCATAAAATATACTTTTTCCCCATCCAGCAATCCGCTAACAACTAGTTGATCTCTTGTATAAACCCGTTTTTCCCGATCTACAAAATCGTAAATCATTAGCCGGTGGGATTGGGAATTGGTAAGTTTAAAGATGGATTTCTTATAAATAAGAGCGACGTCAATGCCACGACGGTCGGGCGAATCGTAATGCACGATGCCGTAATTGGAGTTTATAAGGGCCTCCTCATTAAGAAGGTCTTCCAACACCTGCCGGTTTTCCACTTCACAAATGCCTATAATAGTTGGGGAAGTTCCGGTAACATCTGTTCCTATTTCAGCCAGAACTTTAGAGATGTTTTCAAGCTTGTCTTTGTACTTTTCTTCTGTCCAGACATCCTTTCCTTCAGGAGTGCGGTCATCGTCAAAAGTAAAGGGATGGTTTTCGGTATCAAATAAATTCTCCACATTATAAAACGCGATGGTATTAATGTTGAAATTTCGCTTTTCCTGAGCAAAGCAGCAATCAGCAAAAATCAAAAAACATAGATAAGCGGTTATCCCCCGTAATTTTCCCCTAAGCATTTCCTTACAAAAAAGTTTGATTTAGCCACATAATGTACTGATTTCTGGCTTATTATGAAATAAAAAGCTATAATTATAAGAGAGAATCAAGGAAAATTTTGACAAAGAAATTATTGATATTGATAAATTTTGGCATGTTAATGCTTTCGGCAGGAGCCCAGGAAACTACCATTAAGGGAAAAGTAGTTGATGCAGTTACCTATGATAATATTTCCGGGGTACAGGTTTCTATTGAGAATACTTCTTATCAAATAATAACCAATGCCACCGGTGATTTTGAATTTTCCGGGGAAGATCTGCCCTTCGGAAATCAGGTGCTGCATTTTTCTAAAAATAGTTATGTAGAATTGAGATTGCCGGTAATAATTGAAGAAGGAATAGAAAAGAACCTGGACCTGGTACTTCTTCAAACCGATCTTAATGATGAGCAGCTCCAGATAAGCACCATAAGTCTTTCTGATGACGAGTTGAACGACGATGAAGCCAATGTAGATAATATCGCCGGGCTGCTGCAGGCGTCCCGGGATGTTTTTCTGAACGCTGCTGCCTTCGATTTTAGCCAAACTTTCTTCCGGCCGCGTGGTTATGACAGTGAACATGGCAAGGTGCTAATAAACGGCATAGAAATGAACAAAATTTTTACCGGCCGACCACAATGGAGTAACTGGGGCGGTCTAAATGATGTGCAGCGCAACCAGGTATTTTCTATGGGACTTTCTCCCAGTGAAGTCAGTTTTGGCGGCCTGGCGGGAACCACCAATATCATTATGCGGGCCTCCCAGTATTCCAGGGGTGGGAGAATTTCCTATGCCTTTGCCAACCGTAGTTACAACGGCCGGATTATGGGAAGTTATAGTTCCGGGGAGTTATCGAAAGGCTGGGCATATTCAGTTTCAGCTTCCCGAAGATTTGCCGAAGAAGAATATAATGATGGAACGCTGTACGACGCAAATGCATTTTATGTTTCCGTGGAAAAAAAATTCAATGAAACCCACAGCCTGAATTTCACTGGACTTTACACTCCCAATATCAGGGGGAAATCTTCCCCGAATACCCAGGAAGTCATCGATTTTAAAGGACGACGGTATAACGCCTATTGGGGCTATCAGGATGGTGAAATTAGAAATTCCAGGGTTAGGGAGATCAAGGAACCCGTATTGATGCTAAATCATTTCTGGACCATTTCAGAAAAAATGGAAATAAATAATAATCTACTTTTTCAGTTTGGGAAAATCGGGAACAGTCGCATATATTATGGAGGCACAAGGCTGGTAATGTTAGGAGATCAGGAAAGTTTTGTGGGGGGAGGCGCCAATCCGGATCCCACTTATTATCAGAAATTACCCGGATATTTTTTACGTTTTACTGATAATCCAAATTTCGAAGCCGCCTTTCGAGCCCGGGATGATTTTGTTAAAAACGGGCAATTGGACTGGGCAAAATTATACGAGGCCAATCAGAGTGCCGGTTATACTATTTATGCATTAAGTGAAGATCGTAATGACGATAAGTTGATCAGTGCGAACTCGATTATTTCTTCTGAATTGAATGCAAACATCAGTCTTAATTCCAAATTGTCATTTACCAGCCTGAACAGTCATAATTTTGCTTCGGTTAAAGACCTGTTGGGTGGCAATGGTTATCTGGATGTGGATTTCTTTGCTGAAGGTGATGCTGAAACTTCCCTGGGAGACCGTGCCCAAAGTGATCTCCAGGATCCAAACCGAATAGTGGGAGTAGACGAACCTTATAAATATAATTTTGAACTGAAAGCTAACACGGCCGAGGCATTTGCCCAGCTTCAGTTCAATTACTCCAAAACCGATTTTTATGCAGGGGTAAATTTATCTCAAACTACATATCAGCGTAATGGACTATTTCAAAATGGTAACTACCCGGAAAATTCTTTAGGTGAAAGCGAAAAACTCCAGTTTACAGGCTTCGGAGTTAAAGCCGGTGGGACCTATAGATTGACGGGCCGGCACCTTTTTACTATAAATGCGGCTCACCTGGCTAAACCTCCCAATTTACGAAACTCATTTTCAAATTCCCGGCAGAATAATGAAACTGTGTTGGGACTGGATACCGAAAAGATCTATTCCGCAGACTTGAGTTATCGCTACCGGGTTCCTAAATTAAAAGCAAGACTTACGGGATATTTTACCCAAATAAATGATGCTACTGAAATCTCCACAGCCTTTGTTCAGGAGATTTTGACCGGAATTGGGAAACGCCATTTGGGTGCAGAATTTGGAGTTGAATCTCAAGTAACAACAACTATAAAGCTAAAAGCCGCGGCCGCAGTGGGGCAATATACATACAGCAACAATCCATAATTATATTTAACATCAGATGATTTTGAAGAAGCGGTACATTATGGCACTTCCTATCTCAAAAACTATAGGATTGCCGGGGGACCACAAAGAGCTGCGCAATTAGGTTTTGAATATCGGGATCCCGGTTTTTGGTGGTTTGGAGCCAGCGTTAATTTTTTCTCACATGCCTTTCTGGATATTAGTCCGCTAACACGGACGGCAAATTTTAAACTGGATACAGATGGTCTGCCCTTGCTTAATTTTGATGAAGATATCGCCCGGAATTTACTCGAACAGGAGCAATTTCAGGAGTATTTCCTGGTAAATGTAATTGGCGGTAAATCCTGGTTGGTAAAAGGAAAATACATCGGGTTCTTTGTGAGTTTGAACAATATTTTTGACGAGCTATATAAAACCGGTGGTTTTGAGCAATCCCGAAATGCCAATTACCGAACCTTAAAGACTGATCAGGAACGGGATTACCCGATTTTTAACCCGAAATACTGGTATGGTAGGGGAGCAAGCTATTATGCAAATTTTTATGTGAGATTTTAAAGAAGAAAGAGATGAAACCGGCATGCTGCCGGACCCAAAAAATGTCACCAAACAGGAATAGGATTATAGGTTTGGACCTAATTCCCCAATTGGGATATTAATTTTAAACAGATGAGAGTAATGAAAACATTTTTAATAGCAGTTTTATTTGGGTTTTCCATGACTTCCTGCGTGAAGACAGATGATTTTGAAACCCCAACCATAGAAACAGAAGAATTCACCTTTAATGGTAATCTCACTAATATCGCGGCGGTAAAAAATAATTTTGATCCTGAAAATAACGATATCTACACTTTTTCAGAAACAGAGACCTATATGGAAGCTTATGTGGTTTCCAGTGATGAAGGCGGGAATTTTTATAAAGAACTGGTCCTGCAGGATCGCCCGGCTAACCCTACAGCCGGGATTTTAATTCTTGTAGACGATAATTCTCTTTTTGAAACCTTTGAATTCGGAAGGAAGATATACGTGAAATTGGACGGACTAAGTCTTTGGCAAAATAACGGAGTTATTCAACTAGGAAAACAAAACAGAGGGGATGTGGTAGCTATCTCTAACTCTCTGATTGACGAACACCTTATCAGAACAAATGAGACCGCTGAAATCACAGCACTTCCTTTGGAAATTTCTGAATTCAAAACAGAACACCTGAATTTATATATAAAGCTTGAAAACGTACAATTTAACCGGCAGTTAATCCGGGAGGATTTACGCTTTACTTTTGCGGGAGAGCAAATAGACGAATACGATGGGGAGCGTCAATTAGAAAGCTGTGTTACCGGTGCGACTACGGTTTTATCGAGTAGTATTTTTTCCGATTTTAAATCGCTGTTACTTCCGCAGGAATCGGGAAGTATTGAAGGTGTGCTCTCCCGAAATTTTTACGATGACTTTTTTGTGGTAGCTATTAATACACCCGAAGCCATTGACTTTAATGAAGAACGCTGTGATCCCGAGTTTTTTTCTTGTGGAGATGTTACCACAGCCGGGCCGGAAGTTATTTTTGAGGAAAACTTCACTAACATTACCAGCAAAGAAAAATTTGAGGCTGAGGGCTGGACTAACCTTAATGTTAACGGAGGAAACGAAGTCTTTAAACCAGGGACCTTCGATGGCGACCGGTATATAAGAATCTCCGCTTTTAATACTGAAGAAAGTCCCCTGGAAGCCTGGTTGGTGAGCCCACCCATAGATTTAGGCAGTACCACTTCAGAGAGCCTTTCCTTTGAGATTATGGCCTCCTACGACAACGAAACTATACTGGAAGTCTTGATCACGAATGATTATTCCGGGAATCCTTTAACCACAGATTGGTTGCTCTTAGATGCAAAGATTCCGGTAGGTCCGTCGAATCAGTATGGGAAAAAGTATCTGAAGACTGAATTGGATATCTCCTGTCTGGATGGATCGATAAATTTCGCTTTCAGATATTTAGGAGCGGCGCCTGATAAAGCAACTACTTACGATATTGATAATATTCGTATTACAGGACATTGATTTTTTGCGTAAATTGAAGTTTTATTATTCAAATTCAGCTTGTGTATGAACTAACTTTACCAACCAATGAAACTTCAATTTTCCCTCTGTTTTTTATTTTTAAGCATTGGTGTTTGTGCCCAACAAACACAGGACCTGGAAGGAACCTGGCGATGGACTTCTCCAAACGGAGAAGATAACTTTGAGCTTACTCTCGAGTATATCGATGGCAGTAAGATACGAGGCAAACACTGTTCCGTATTTCATAACGGAGAAAAAATGGACTGCCAGAAAAGAGAAAACGATTACAGCATAAATCTTATTAAGATAGCCAAAAATATTTATGATGGCACGATAGAAAGCAGATACAGTGCGACATCCGGAAGGATTAGAGTGCAATATCACCCACAAGATGTTAGTTTAAGTTTTGTGTTGAAGGCCTATCCTCCCGGGGAATTTTACCTGCCGGACAGGGCTTTATTGTACAGATAAGAAAAAATCTGTCTTAATTTAGACAGCTTTTTCATTTTAATTGTATTCTTATTTCTGCTTTTGGTAAGCTTCCGAATACGGAGACCAGATCTCATAAATAGGATTTCCCTTTGAACTGGTGCCTTTGTGATGCCATTCGCCGTCCCTGACTTCATTTTCAAATTCCAGGCTTGCTCCTACACGGCTATCATCGCGGGAGAAAAATTCAATATTCTCGGTATATATTCCATTTTCTGCAGAATAGGTGCCTCCTCCTGTACCGCTAAATTCTTCTGTGGCCGAATTAAAAGCAATCCACTGGAAGCGTCCGCCGCCTAATATTTTAACCGTGCGGCGGTCTCCCGGAGACATAGTATTCATCTCCCCATTTCTTTCACGGCCTGTAATCACCCAATTTCCGGTGAGAGCATCACTTCTATCTGCCACTCGTTCCCAAATTTTAGTATGTACTCCATCAGAGACCTCAAGCCTGTCTTCACCTTCCCAGGAAATATTAAAATCTCTATCCACCCCAATCGCCTCAGGATCAGCGGTATCAAAATCTCTTTTTTCGCTAAGCGTTTCGTCATCGGTAAGTGAAAATTCGCCTCCGGCAGCACTCATAAAACTGTTATCAGGAAGGGACTTAACGCCGTGAGCGAAATATCCATCCTGGTAGATTCTGATTACTTCTCTGTTAGTGACATCTTCTCCGTTCATATGAACCAGTTTCCAGGAACCTTCAATGTTTTGGGCCGAAAGGATTCCAACCCAAAACAAGATTGGTAAAAAAAATATTTTTTTCATAATGTATGTTCTTGATTTCCATCCAATTTACAACAATTCAAGAAAAGACCTCTTAAAAGGAGGTTCTGGAAAATTAAAAAGGAGTGAGGAAGTGTTATTCTTTCTCTTCCCCGTATTTATCATATTCAGGATAAAGGAAATTATTATAGGGAAAACGGGTAATATGGATCTGTCTAACTGCTTCGTAAACCTTTTTCCTGAATTCTTCCATGTTTTCCTTGTTAAGCGCTGAGATAAAGAGCACATTTTCTCCCATTCGGTTCATCCAGGTGTTTTTCCATTCCTTCAGACTATAATGGGCAGAGGTTCTCTCCGTCATTAAATCGTCATCCTCAATGTTTTCAGCCTTATATTGATCTATCTTATTAAAAACCATGATAGTTGGCTTGTCATTACTTTTTATCTCACTTAAAATCTGGTTAACCGATTCAATATGGTCCTCAAAATTTGGGTGGGAAATGTCTACTACGTGTAATAATAAGTCGGCTTCCCGAACTTCATCCAGTGTAGATTTAAAGGATTCTACCAACTGGGTTGGTAATTTTCGTATAAATCCAACGGTATCGGTAAGCAGGAAGGGCAGGTTTCTAATTACTACTTTTCTTACCGTGGTATCCAGGGTTGCGAATAGCTTGTTTTCAGCAAAAACTTCACTTTTGCTTATGGTATTCATTAGGGTAGATTTCCCAACATTGGTGTAACCTACTAAGGCGACCCGAACAAGCTGTCCGCGGTTTCCACGCTGAACTTCCATCTGCTTGTCTATGGTCTCCAGTTTTTTCTTTAATAATGCGATCTTATCTCTTACAATTCGACGGTCTGTCTCGATCTCGGTTTCCCCGGGACCACGCATTCCAATACCTCCACGCTGACGTTCAAGGTGGGTCCACATTCCCGCAAGCCTGGGTAACAAGTATTCGTATTGCGCGAGTTCTACCTGGGTTCTGGCATAGCTGGTCTTTGCCCGCTGGGCAAATATATCAAGGATAAGCGTAGTTCTATCGAGAACCTTGCATTTCAGAATCTTTTCTATGTTCTTTTGCTGAGCAGGGGAGAGTTCATCATCAAATATAGCGGTACCGATCTCGTGTTCTTCCACGAATTCACGTACCTCGTTCATTTTTCCTGAACCAATAAAAGTCTTGGGATTTGGTGTGTCGAGCTTCTGGCTGAAACGCTTTACAACTTCCCCACCTGCCGTATAGGTGAGAAACTCCAGCTCATCGAGATATTCCTCCAGCTTTTCTTCATCCTGATGCTGGGTTACTATCCCTATTAAAACGGCTTTCTCGTGGGTTAAATCGGTTTTTTCAATCATATATACAAAGTTACAGAATAGATCGCTACTACGGTTTTTCCTGCTTTTAATTCAACATAAATTTAACGCAGACAGAGGTGAAAATTTAAAAAACCTGCAATGCCAGAGCATTTCAGGTTCTGTTTTTGCTAAAATTGCAGATGCTCCTAAAAGGCGTAATTGAATCCTAATCCGAATACCTCACGGATCTGGAAACCTTTTACCGCATTATCATCATAGATCGCCTGAAAAATAAGATTGGTAGAGAGATAATCGTTGATCTTCATATTCATGTTCATCGTATAATCTATATCTACATTCTGCGGATCTTCCAGATAATTCGAGTAAAGGTTCAGCAGGTTTTCCATTGAGACATTTTCAATAATGCCAAATTTGGCATAGGCCGAAATTGAGGCGCCAAGTTCCCAGCGGGCAGATTTTTCAGCATCTACTCCAAAATAATCCTCGTCAACATATCCCGGTGCCGAGGTGAAATCTGAATCTACCAGGATCATCCTTCCGGTAGCAGGAGATAAGTTTACATACAAATCTTCACTTTTTTTCCAAAGCATTCCTGGGCCAAACTGCAGATAAGCAGGAGAAAGAAAATTGGTGTATTCGGTTCGTATTATTTCTCCTGTTTCAGCATTTTCATCATAATTATAACCCTTGGTAATTTGCGTTCTGAAATTCAGAAAAAGCGAATAAAACCAGTTAGATTCCTTAATTTGCTTCCCTGCAATGGAGTTGAATTCAAGCCTGTCACTGGTTTTCCTCGCAAAATCATCAGTTTTCTGTTTAGTTAATCCATAATCCAGGATAAATTTATTATCCCAGGTGATATCATCTCTTAAATAATTGAAATTATAATTAAGTAAAAGGTTCCCAGCAAGGTTTGACGTACCCCCACCGGTCCACTCATCATTAAATGCCGACTGGTTAAAAAGAAGAGCAAAATTACCTTCCTTAGTCCAACCTTCTTGTTGTTCTTCCTGCACTTCTTCCTGGGCTTTTAAACTGAAAATCCCGGCAAAAAAGGCCAGGAAAAGTATAATTTTTTTCATTGATAAGTATTTAGAATTCCACTTGTTAAGTTACTAAACATTTTTTTCAGAGATTTCCACCTTCGCGGAAATGACTTTGATAATCTTAATTAACCTTTAGTCTTTTTATATAGTGGAACCGATGAACAGGCTTCCCCATACATCAAACTTTTAACAATTGGCTGAAGTTTCTCTATCAGAAGAAGATAGGCGTTCTTCGGAACCGGTTTGTGGGAACAGCCTTTTACAATTACCGGTTTGTCCTTAAGCTCACTTAGATCTAGTTTTTCTATAATCTCTGCATATAAAATGCTTTCAAGGGTTTCCAGGTCGCCGGTGATTACTTTTTTCGCATAAGGCTGAAGATAAGTTGCCAGGAGCATAAAAGCCCAGGCAGGAATAATCGCATCGCTGGAGCAGATTAAGGCAACATATTGGCCGTCATATTTACCCCAGTCATGGGCTTTGGCCTGTTCCCTGAAATCTTTTTCCCTAAGCACAAAACCATCCAGCAACCAGTCTTTGATATCAAAAAGCACACGTTCCCCTTCCAGATAGTGATCCTCCAGGTTAAAGGTGATTAATTTGCTGCTGGCTACGCGATTGATGATCTCTTCAGACATAGGTATTTTCTTTAAAGTAAGCCCAATTCGAGTTTTGCTTCTTCGCTCATTAGATCCTGGGTCCACGGCGGGTCAAAGGTGATCTCCACTTCTGCATCTTTTACCATATCCAGGGATTTCACACGCTCTTCAACTTCCATAGGCAACGATTCTGCGACCGGGCAGTTTGGTGTGGTTAGCGTCATTAGTATCTTTACTTCGCTATCGGTATTTACCATTACGTCGTAGATCAACCCGAGTTCATATATATCTACAGGAATCTCCGGATCATAAATGGTTTTTAAAACCTTTACAATCTTTTCGCCGAGTTCCTGAGTGTCTATTTCTTGTTCCATCTTAATTTAATTGGGTTTGGTATGCCACAGCATACATTTTAAGTTGTTTAATCATACTAACCAATCCATTGGCACGGGTTGGCGAAAGATGTTCCTTCAGGCCTATATCGTCAATGAATTTTGTATCTGCCTCGATGATATCTGCAGGATGCTGATTGGAAAATGCCCTGATAAGTATCGCGACAATACCCTTGGTGATAATGGCATCACTATCGGCAGTAAAAACCAGTTTGTCGCCTTCCAGTTCGGCGTGAACCCAAACTTTGCTCTGGCAACCTTTTATAAGGTTTTCATCGATTTTGTATTTCTCATCAATCAATGGCAGGTTTCTTCCAAGCTCGATCATATATTCGTAGCGCTGCATCCAATCGTCAAACATTGCAAATTCATCTACGATTTCCTCCTGTATTTCCTTTATATTACTCACTTTTCTTGATTTTTTGAAGCTTTAAAAGCTCGTTATTTTCTTTAGATAAAAATACCAATTCTTCCTCTGAAATTTTAACTTTTCTTATCTGCGGAAGAATTTCCCCGAAGGCTTCTTTATGAAAGCATCATTTTTGCTTTTTTCACACCTTCAACGAACCTGTCGACCTCTTCCTTAGTATTGTAAAACGAAAAGGAAGCCCGCACCGTGCCTGGAATCTTATAGAAATCCATAATTGGCTGTGCACAATGGTGACCGGTTCTCACCGCTATACCCATTTTGTCGAGTAAGGTGCCAATATCATACGGATGAAGCCCTTCAATATTGAAGGAGATCACAGCGGTTTTCTCCTTAGAGGTGCCGTAGATCTTCATCCCTTCAATTTCCAGGAGTTTGCCTGTGGCATATTCAAGCAATTCCTGTTCATAGGCTGCAATATTTTCAAATCCAATGGAATTCATATAATCCACAGCTGCTCCAAAGGCTATTCCTCCACAAATGTTTGGGGTGCCGGCCTCAAATTTATGAGGAAGATCGGCATAGGTGGTTTTTTCAAAACTAACCGTAGCGATCATCTCACCACCCCCCTGGTAGGGAGGAAGTTTTTTAAGCCATTCTTCTTTTCCGTAGAGCATCCCAACCCCGGTTGGGCCACACATTTTATGAGCTGAAACCACATAGAAATCAACGTCCAGCGCCTGAACATCTGCTTTTATGTGTGGGGCGGCCTGCGCGCCGTCTATCAATACAGCCGCTCCATGAGAATGCGCTTTATCGATAATATCTTTGATGGGGTTTATGGTTCCCAGCGCGTTAGATACGTGATTGAGAAAAACGATTTTTGTTTTATCTGAGACCATCTCTTCAAAAGCGCTGTAAATAAGTGTTCCTTCTTCGTTCATAGGAATCACTTTCAAAACTGCTCCCGTCTTTTCACAAAGCATTTGCCAGGGCACGATATTGGAATGATGCTCCAATGCCGAAACAAGGATTTCATCGCCTTCCTGCAAAAGAGAAGTAAAACCACTGGCAATAAGGTTTATGCCGTGGGTGGTGCCGGAGGTGAAAATGATCTCGTAGGACTTTTCAGCGTTAAAATGCTTCTGAAGGCTTATCCTTGCATTCTCATATTTTTCTGTGGCCTCCTGAGACAGGCTGTGTACCCCACGATGAATATTTGCGTTGTAGTTGGAATAATAATCTACGATCACATCAATCACCTGCTGCGGGGTTTGTGAGGTAGCCGCATTATCCAGGTAGACCAATGGGTAGCCATTAATCTTCCTTTTCAGAATAGGAAAATCTTTTCTGATTTTTTCGATGTCAAAAGCTATATGTTCAGTAGTCAGGCTCATGTGTTCTCTTTTTTAGGGTCATTTCAACCTGAAAATTCCAAAAATATTACAGGCTAAAACCTACTTCAACGCCAAGTTTTTCTGCGATAAGTTTGTTGATCCTTTTCTTTAATTCAGGGATTTTTACACTTTCCAGAACGTTGTTTGCAAAAGCATACATCATAAGACCCTGGGCCTCCCTTTTTGGAATTCCGCGGGATCTCAGGTAAAACAAAGCATCTTCGTCCAGCTGGCCGATGGTACAACCGTGACTACACTTTACATCATCTGCAAAGATCTCCAACTGAGGTTTTGAATTGATTGTAGCCTTATCTGTTAGTAAAACATTGTTGTTGGACTGATAGGCATTGGTTTTCTGAGCTTCTTTTTCAACCACAACACTGCCGTTAAACACCCCGGTGGAATTTCCATCGAAAATACCTTTATAATCCTGGTGGCTTTCGCAATTAGGCTCTATGTGGTGTACTAAAGTGTTATGATCTACGTGTTGTTTACCCTCAATGAGAGTAACTCCTTTTAGGGTAGAATCTATATGCTCACCCTTTTGATAGAAATTCAGGTTGTTCCTAGTCAATTTACCACCTAAAGAGAAAGTGTGTACCGAACAGAAGCTCTCAGACTGCTGCTCAATAAAGGTGTTATCAATAAGAGAAGCCGAAGTAGAATCGTTCTGGATCTTGTAGTAATCAACAATGGCACGCTTGGCTGCAAAGATCTCTGTTACCGAATTGGTAAGCACGGGCCTGTCGGTAAGACTTTGGTGTCTTTCTATGATCTGGACGTGAGAATTTTCATCTACCACGATAAGATTTCGGGGTTGCAATAGCATTGCCGATTCTTTTCCTGTAGATAAATTTATGATCTGAATTGGCTTATCGGCCATTTTATTCTTCTGAATATGAATATAGGCCCCTTCGCGGGTGAATGCGGTATTTAAAGCGTTCAATCCTGTTTTTGGAGCGATCTTATTGAAATAGTTATCGACAACCGCTTTATATGGAGCTTTGCATAATGCTGAAGACATTAAGCATACATCAATCTTATCGTGCGTGGTCTGGGAAAGATGAGAGGAATAGACCCCATCCACAAAAACTAAATCATAAGTGTCAATATTATCGATTAGGTAATCTTTAATATCGCGATATTCCAGGCTGTCGTCCTTTTTCGGAAAAAAGCTGTAATCGTGCTTTAATACTGAATTAAGAGACGTGTATTTCCAGGCCTCTTCCTTTTTTGCAGGGAAACCAATACGCTCAAAATCCTGGATCGCCTGGTTTCTTATGTTATGCAAATCATCATTCTCACCACCGAACTCTTCTTCGAAAGCCAGAAAAGATGACACTAATTTATCTTTTAATTCCATCACAAAATTCTATTTGTCGTTTTCGCGAAGGCGAAAATCTTTACTTTAATATTAGTGTTAAAACCTGAAACTAACTAAACCTGCTCCGGTTTCAACCATTCATAACCTTTCTCCTCAAGTTCCAGTGCAAGTTCCTTGCCTCCTGTTTTTACAATCTTTCCATCCACCATAACATGTACAACATCAGGTTGGATGTAATTTAGTAACCTTTGGTAGTGAGTTATCAGTAATACCGCATTGTCTTTAGTCCTTAATTTGTTAACACCTTTGGCTACAACTTTAAGGGCATCTATATCCAAACCTGAATCGGTTTCATCAAGGATAGCAAGTTTGGGTTCAAGGACTGCCATTTGGAAGATCTCGTTACGTTTTTTCTCACCTCCCGAAAATCCTTCGTTCAGGGAACGGGAAAGAAATTTGCGGTCAATTTCCAGCATTTCAGATTTTTCCTTGATAAGTTTCAGCATTTCATTTGCCCGCATATCCTCCTGGCCATTTGCTTTCCGGTGCGCATTGATCGCAGCTTTCATAAAGTTGGTTACCGAAACCCCAGGAATCTCAATAGGATACTGGAAGGATAGAAAAATTCCTTTGTGTGCTCTCTCTTCGGGATCAAGTTCTGAAAGTTCTTCTCCTTCAAAAACTATTTCTCCCTGAGTCATATCAAACTCTTCCTTTCCGGCGATAACCGAAGAAAGGGTGCTTTTTCCTGATCCGTTAGGTCCCATGATTGCGTGAACCTCTCCGGGATTGATTTCCAGATTTATCCCTTTCAGGATTTCCTTATCGTCTATACTTGCGTGTAAATTCTTTATTTTAAGCATATATTCTAGGTATGATTCCGCCGTTAACGGAATAGATTTATTTATTCTTCAATACTATCTGAAACCTTTTCGGTTTCCAGAATTTCTATTATTTCTCTTATTTCGATGTCTTCTTCCCAGCCTTCCTGGTTGGAACTGGGAACAATTTTTCCTTTTATTTTTACTGAAACCATATCGAAGTCTTCCTTCTGATATGGTTTGATTTTTTCGGACAGAGCTTGTGCCATAGAATCTACGGTAACACCATAAACGAAGCTATCTCCCCTGAAAACCGCAGCATCTCCCACAAAAATGATTTCACCGGTTAAGGTTGGAATGCTGTCTTGTTCTTTCTCGGCTTTAACAGGCTCCATTAGTTCCTGCCGGCTTTCATCCTGGCAGGCGGCTGCTGAAATCATTATAACAAGTATGAGTAAAAACTTTTTCATTGATTTTATGATCAATTTTATCCTACAGACCCTTCGAGTGAGATCTCCAGTAATTTTTGTGCTTCCACAGCGAATTCCATGGGTAGTTTATTCAGAACTTCTTTACTGAACCCATTAACGATTAGGGCGATTGCCTTTTCGGTATCTATGCCTCGCTGGTTACAATAGAAGATCTGGTCTTCCCCGATCTTGCTGGTGGTAGCTTCGTGTTCTACTTGTGCCGATTTGTTCTTCACCTCGATATAAGGGAAGGTATGAGCCCCACATTTATTTCCCATTAAAAGGGAATCACATTGTGAGAAATTTCTTGCATTTTCTGCACGGCCGTTTATTTGCACTAATCCACGATATGAGTTCTGGGAATTCCCGGCTGAAATACCTTTAGAAATAATTGTACTTCGGGTATTTTTGCCAAGGTGAATCATTTTTGTCCCGGTATCGGCCTGTTGAAAGTTATTGGTAACTGCGATCGAGTAAAACTCGCCTATGGAATTATCGCCTTTCAAAATACAGGAAGGATATTTCCAGGTAACTGCAGAACCGGTTTCCACCTGAGTCCAGGATATTTTGGCGCTCTTTTCGCAAAGTCCACGTTTGGTTACGAAATTATAAACTCCTCCTTTTCCTTCCTTATTCCCTGGGTACCAATTTTGAACAGTGCTGTATTTAATTTCAGCGTTATCCAATGCAATAAGTTCAACTACGGCAGCGTGCAACTGGTTTTCATCCCGGGTAGGGGCGGTACAACCTTCAAGGTAGCTCACGTAACTGCTGTCTTCAGCAATTACCAGCGTGCGCTCAAATTGTCCAGTCCCAGCCTGGTTGATCCTGAAATAAGTTGAAAGTTCCATTGGGCATCTTACGCCTTTTGGAATATAGCAGAAAGAACCATCACTAAAAACTGCAGAGTTTAATGCTGCGTAGTAATTATCGGATCTTGGAACAACAGAACCTATGTATTTTTTTACCAATTCAGGGTGTTCCTGAATAGCTTCAGAAATAGAACAGAAAATAATCCCTTTTTCAGCAAGTGTTTTCTTGAAAGTAGTGGTTACAGAAACTGAGTCCATCACTACATCTACGGCAACCCCGGCAAGCTTCTTCTGCTCGTCAAGAGATATTCCCAGCCTTTTGAAGGTATCCAGTAATTCCGGATCCACTTCGTCTATGCTGTTGTATTTTGGTTTTTTATTGGGAGCCGAATAGTAAGAAATATTCTGGAAATTCGGTTTTTCATAGTGCACATTAGCCCACTCAGGCTCTTCCATTTTCTCCCAGGCGCGATAAGCTTCCAAGCGCCAATCGGTCATCCACTCGGGTTCTTCTTTCTTTTTAGAAATTGCTCTCACAATGTCTTCATTGAGACCCACAGGAAAAGTGTCAGATTCTATATCGGTATAAAATCCGTACTCATATTCCTTTGTTTCGAGCTCTTTTTTTAAATCGTCTTCAGTATATGCCATTTCAATATTATTAATTCAAGGTTCAAAATTCAAGAGTTGAATTTCGAATAAATTACAGGGAAAAACTTTCCCCACATCCACAGGTGCGTTGGGCATTAGGGTTATTAAATACAAATCCCTTGCCATTAAGTCCGCCGGAATATTCGAGAATTGTACCGGCCAGATACAACACGCTACGTTTGTCAACCACGATTTTTATATCATTGTCTTCAAAAAGTTTATCCTCTTCGGCTTTTTGCTTATCAAAGTTTAATTCGTAAGACAAACCTGAACAGCCACCACTTTTTACGCCAACACGAACAAAGTCCTGAACACTGTCAAAACCACTTTCGTCCATCAAAGCGGCAATCTTTTTTTTAGCACCTTCGCTAACTTTTATCATAGCTTAACAAGATTAATTCTAAATTGGGGACAAATATACTACAAAACAGACGTTTTACCATAGAGCCATCATATGTTTTAAGAATGATTAGATAAGTCTTGCTAATAAGGGATTTCAAAAGAACTATTTATCTATTATGCTGATAATCAATATCTTTTAAAAAATTCATTTATGTCATTCTCTTAGATGTTTATGCTTATAGTTGAATAATATTCGTTTATTTTGCAGATTAAAATTTTACAATATGTTTGATGATAGTCAGGGAATGAAGACAAACCTTTCAGAATTAGGGGAATTTGGATTGATAGAACATTTAACCCGTAGCTTTTCTCCAAAATTAACTTCCACGATAAAAGCAATTGGCGATGATGCCGCAGTACTTAATTTTGAAAATAAATATACCATTGTGACCACCGATCTTCTTGTAGAGGGTGTTCATTTTGATCTGGCTTATATGCCGCTAAAACATCTTGGTTATAAAGCTGTAATGGTAAATGCCTCCGATGTTTATGCGATGAACGCTAAGGCTACGCAAATAACGGTATCCATAGCGGTTTCAAACAGGTTTCCGGTAGAAGCTCTTGAGGAGTTATATGCGGGGATACAACTGGCTGCAAAACTTTATAATATTGATGTGGTGGGGGGTGACACTACTTCTTCAACATCAGGACTTTTAATTAGTATAACTGCACTGGGTGTTGCAGATAAAGATGATGTGGTTTTGCGAAGCGGGGCTAAACCTAACGATCTTCTGGTAGTAACCGGTGATCTGGGTGCGGCTTATATGGGCTTGCAGGTGCTTGAGCGCGAAAAACAGGTTTTTAAGGCCAATCCTAATGCCCAGCCCGATCTTGATCAATATACTTATCTTATCGAAAGGCAACTGAAGCCTGAAGCCAGAAAAGATATTCCGCCGATGCTAAAAGAATTGGGAGTAAAGCCAACTTCTATGATTGATATTTCTGACGGACTCTCTTCTGAAGTTATACATATATGTAAGAATTCTCAGGTGGGAGCCAATCTCTACGAAGACAAGATCCCGCTGGATCCTGCTGTGATTTCGGTTTGCGAGGAATTTGATATTAATAGTACAACCATTGCGCTAAGTGGAGGTGAAGATTATGAATTGCTATTTACGGTTTCTCAGGAAGATTACGATAAGATCAAGGCAAATCCAAATCTAACGGTAATCGGTCATATGACTGAGGAAGAAGAAGGAATGCACTTAATCACCCGGGCAAATACTAAGATACCTCTTATTGCCAGGGGTTGGAATTCTATGGAAGATAAAAATAAAAAAAACGAAGATTAAGAGGCCTGGGCAAAGGTTTTTCTTTTTCTTCTTCTATGAATCTTGGCCAGGTAATCGTTGGTTTCTTTAAATTTTGGGGTTAAGCGCGCTAAAAAACCATTCGCTGTATCAGTCATTTCCATACCACATTTAGCACATTCGTACTCGTGAATATGTTCGGTGACATTTTTCGATACTCTTAGTTGGTGTCCAAAAATGCTGCAAAAAACCTTTCCGAACGAAAATAGGTTAGGGTTTCTTTTCTTCATAAAGGGTTGATTTTCTTGTTTCTGTAAATACTAAATTATAAAAAAAGGTTAAACTTTCGACAAAAAGTTAAATTTAATCGATGAAATGCATAAAATCCATTAAACCTTTTTTGTTTTCTATAAATGCCAGATGCCCATCGGGATAGCTCCTAAACTCACTTCCGGTGGCGGTTGAAATTCTTTTTACCTCTTCATAATTCAGGATCGGGTCTTTTTCTCCAGCCATAAGATATTTTGGATATTTTAAGCCTGCAAGCAACCGGCTGTGGTCAGCACGAATTTTCATTCCCTGGAGGGCGGCTATAATTCCTTCTTTTGGAAAATTAAGCGCCCGGTTTTTCAACTCGTCTACCTGTGGTTTGTATTTTTTGTTGTTTTCCGGTGTCAATAAATTAGAGATAGCCATATTCACAAAAGCTCTTTTGTTTTTTGCAACTATTCGGGTAGCTTTGTCACGATTTAATCTACGCTTCTTCGAGTCAGCTTTGGGAGTGGAATTGATTAATGCCAATCCGGTTGGTATTATAGGAAAAATATTTTGAAATTCCAAATTTACATAGCCTCCCATAGAGTGACCGGCAAGAAATGCTTTTTTAATATTTAATTCGTCTAAAACCGCTTTTACTGAAAGAGCCATATCTTTCATAGTATGAACTTTGTCTATGCAACCCGATCTTCCGTGCCCCGGCAGGTCTATGCAAACCACCTGCCTTTTTTCTGAAAGATTGTCCTGAAAATTTTCCCAGATCTCCAAAGATTCAAGAAAACCATGAAGCAGGACAAGGGGGTTGCCGCTGCCCTTGGTAGAATAATTAATGCTGGTGTTTTTATAATTGATTTCCATAAGATGGGTGTCGATGTTGAATAAAAATAAAAAGCCACGAATTACAAAATAAATTGTGCTTTCGTGGCTTTAAAATTAACTATCTCCGAAGAAAGGTTTATGAGTTCATAATCTCCTCAATCTCTCCAATTTCTATTGGAATATTGCGCATAAGGTTAAATGGCTCTCCTTTTTCCTGGATCACCACATCATCTTCCAGTCTAATGCCAAAACCTTCATCTGGCAGGTAAATTCCGGGTTCTACGGTAAATACCTGGTTTTCTTTCATAGGTTCGGTTAGAATCCCGTAATCGTGGGTATCCAGACCGATATTATGTGCGGTGCCGTGCATAAAATACTTTTTATAGGCCGGCCAGTCAGGATTTTCGTTTTGAACATCGGCTTTATCCAGCAGTCCCAGGTCTAATAGCTCTGAAGTCATTAGTTTTCCTACTTCCTTGTGGTACTCTGCCCAAATGGTTCCCGGCACCAGCCATTTTGTGGCTTCTTTTTTCACGCGGTTAACCGCATTGTAGATCTGTTTTTGCCTGTCTGAATATTTTCCAGAAACAGGAATAGTCCTGGTCATATCGCTGGAATAATTGGCGTATTCTGCACCGGTATCAATAAGGATAAGATCACCCGCTTTACATTGTTGATCGTTTTCGGTATAATGTAAGACATTCGCATTATTTCCGCTTGCGATAATTGGGGTGTAGGCAAATCCCCTGGAACGGTTACGAATCATTTCGTGCCAGTATTCGGCCTCAATCTCGTGTTCCCACACTCCGGGTTTGGTGAATTTTAATGCTCTGCTGAAAGCTTTTTCAGTGATATCACAGGCTTTTTGCATAAGATCCAATTCTATAGGGTCTTTTACCGAGCGGAGTCTTTGCAGAATAGGATTGCTTTTAGCCACTTGGTGAGCCGGATACTTTTCTTTTGTTTTTTTGATGAACCGCTCATCCCGGGTTTCGGTTTGAACATTTGCGCGGTAATGCTCGTTGGTGTTGAAATAGATGGTGTCACACTGCGACATCACTTCAAAAAAGACCTTTTCAAAATCCTGAAGCCAGTATACGGTTTTTATTCCGCTAACCTCAAAGGCTTTCTCTTTGGTGAGTTTTTCGCCTTCCCAAACGGCTATATGCGGGTTGGTTTCGGTTAAGAAAAGCATTTCCCTGTGCTCCGGTTTTGGCGCATCTGGAAAAAGAACCAGGATGGCTTCTTCCTGATCTACCCCGCTAAGGTAAAAAAGGTCGCGATTTTGCTGAAAAGGCATGGTGCTGTCGGCGCCTATGGGGTAAATGTCATTGGCATTAAAAACCGCCAGGCTGGAGGGTTTCATTTTATCCGTAAAATTCTTCCGATTTTTTATAAAAAGGCTCTTGTCTATTTGTTCGTATCTCATATTTAGAAGTGTTGAGACGCGTAATCGCGTCGTTTGTGTTCAGGTTTACAAAGTTATCAATATCTAAGAGAGTAAAAAGAAATAGCGCGATTCCCTCTTTCGGAATTATTCATATAAGCCTAAGCGGTTTTTGAGTTTGCGATTTTGATGTTGTAATTCTTCCAGTTGTGCCAGCAAATGTTGTATGGCCTCTAGACCTTCGAGATTGATGTCTAACTCATAATGTAAACGGCGTAGTTTTTCGAATTCTGCTATTTCATCACTTGGAACATATTGCGATTTCTCTACGGTCACGATTCTTATCAGGCCACTTTGGGAAAGCGAGCTTATAAAAGTTTGCTCTACTTTGTAGCGGGTACAAATCTCTTCGGTAGGTATTAGATCTTCTAAATTCATGAGCGTAGTTTTTGAAGTTCCCTGAATAGTTCTTTTTCTTTCGCGCTGAGGTTGGTTGGCATTTCAACATTGTAGGTGATGTACAGGTCTCCATACTGGTTTTCTTTCTTGTACTTCGGAAAGCCTTTTCCTTTAAGTTTTACCCTGGTACCGGATTGTGTTTCTGGCTTCACCTTAAGTTTTACCTTTCCGCTGAAAGTGTCTACGGTGATCTCCCCGCCAAGCATCGCGGTGTAAAGGCTGATGTTTACGGTGCTGTAGAGGTTCTCTTTTTCTCGCTTAAAAGTTGTGTTATTGATGATTTTAAAAGTGATATAGAGATCACCCCTTGGCCCACCCTGAACGCCGGGACCGCCGTGTCCTTTAATTTTAATGGTTTGTCCGTTCTCGACTCCGGCGGGAATTGTTAACCGGATGTTTTTGCCATTGATGGTAAGGGTTTGCTTCTGTCTGGTATATACATCGCTAAGATTTAGTTCTAACTCGGCATTATAATCCTGGCCTTTAAAATGCCTTTCCCTTCTCGATCCGTGCGCTCTGGCGCTACTGCCAAACATCTGTTCAAAGAAATCTGAAAAAGTGTCTTCATCAAAATTACCGGAGTAGGATTGCCCTCTTTGTCGGGCATCACCATAACCTTCAAAACCTCCAAAGCCGCCACCATATCCGGCGCCACCAGCGGTTTGTTGCTGCCTTCTGGCTTCTTCATATTGATCGGCGTGTTCCCAGTCCTTACCGTATTGATCGTATTTTTTGCGTTTCTCAGGATCGCTGAGAACTTCGTGTGCTTCATTTATTTGCTGAAATCTTGCTTGGGCTTCTTTATTATTAGGGTTAAGATCTGGATGGTATTTTCTGGCCAGTTTGCGATAGGCCTTTTTGATATCGGCCTGGGAGGCAGATTTGTCCAGTTCCAGTAATTTGTAGTAGTCTATAAATTCCATTGGTTCGGAATAAGGTTAGATTGATTTATTACCTGAAATTACTAAAAATGCTTCCAACTTGCGTTAAGTTTTTGCAAAAAGAAAAATGCGGTTAAGTGCTTTGTATTTAAAGGATTTTCAACAGCAGAATGAGGCTTAAAAAATGCTTCTTTGAATTAATTCTAAATTGATGCTGAATTGGCAATGAAAGTTTGTGAGTAAGTAATTCAAAATGTATTTTTGTTGTTAAAATATTCATAAATAACTTAACTAATGGGTGGAATACTTAATTCTTCAATAGCAAGAAAAGTTGCTATGGCCTTATCCGGACTTTTTCTTGTACTCTTTTTACTCCAGCATTTCATAATAAATTTCACTTCTGTATTAAGCGCTGAATCTTTCAATGAGATTTCCCATTTTATGGGAACCAACTTTATCGTTCAGTTTCTAATTCAGCCTATCCTGATCTTTGGAGTAATTCTGCATTTTGTTTTAGGAATTGTTCTCGAATATAGAAACAGAAGCGCCAGGCCAATAAATTATGTGCGTTTTAATGGAAGCGCCAACTCCAGCTGGATGTCCAGAAATATGATCTACACCGGGCTTGTGGTTTTAGCTTTCTTAGGGCTTCACTTTTATGATTTCTGGGTACCTGAAATTGTACACAAATACGTAGAATCTCATCCGGAAGACCCCACTCGATATTACCACGAAACAGTGGCTAAATTTGAGTCTCCGGTAAGAACAGGATTATATGTATTATCTTTTATCCTGTTAAGCCTTCACCTGTATCACGGGTTTTCGTCTTCATTCCAGTCTATGGGATGGGCGAACAAATATGCTAAAGGCTTGAGAGGTTTTACAGTGGCCTATGCCATTCTTATTCCTTTAGGCTTTATATTTATAGCCCTGTATCACTATTTTAATAACGTTTAATACGTAAGATTTATGTCAGTTTTAGAATCAAAAGTACCGGCAGGACCACTTGAAGAAAAGTGGAAAAACCATAAGAATAATATCAACCTGGTTAACCCGGCAAACAAACGTAATATTGATGTTATAGTAATAGGAACAGGACTTGCCGGAGGTAGTGCAGCTGCTACGCTGGCCGAGCTTGGTTATAATGTTAAGACTTTTTGTTACCAGGATTCTCCAAGAAGGGCACACTCTATTGCTGCCCAGGGAGGTATAAATGCAGCGAAAAACTATCAGGGAGACGGTGATTCAGATTACCGGCTATTCTATGATACTATAAAAGGTGGCGATTATCGTTCACGCGAATCCAATGTTTATCGCCTTGCCGAAGTTTCAGGAAATATAATAGACCAGTGTGTTGCACAGGGAGTTCCCTTTGCACGTGAATACGGAGGCTTACTCGATAACCGCTCTTTTGGAGGGGTGTTGGTATCCCGTACTTTTTATGCTAAAGGTCAAACGGGCCAGCAGTTACTTTTAGGAGCTTATTCTGCAATGAACCGACAAATAAACCGGGGTAAGATCAAATCTTATACCCGTCATGAAATGCTTGATCTTGTAATTGTAGACGGAAAGGCAAGAGGTATTATTGCTCGCGATCTGGTTTCGGGAGAAATAGAAAGACACAGTGCTCACGCTGTGGTAATAGCTTCAGGAGGTTACGGCAACGTATTTTATCTTTCTACCAATGCGATGGGAAGTAATGTTACCGCATCCTGGAAAGTTCATAAAAAAGGAGCCTTTTTTGCAAATCCTTGTTTCACACAAATTCATCCAACCTGTATTCCGGTTTCAGGAGATCATCAGTCTAAATTAACTTTGATGTCTGAATCTCTTCGGAATGACGGACGAATTTGGGTGCCTAAGAAACTGGAGGATGCCAAGGCTATCCAGGAAGGCCGCTTAAAACCTACCGATCTTAAAGAAGAAGATCGTGATTACTACTTGGAAAGAAGATATCCCGCCTTTGGTAACCTGGTGCCTCGTGATGTGGCTTCCAGAGCAGCCAAGGAGCGTTGTGACGCCGGATACGGCGTTAACAAAACCGGGGAAGCAGTATTCCTTGATTTCAGTGCCGCGTTTATGCGTTACGGTCAGGAAGCAGCCAACACCCAGCATCTTAAAAATCCTTCAGATGAACAGATAAGGGATCTGGGAAAAAAAGTTATTGAATCCAAATACGGGAACCTATTCCAGATGTACGAAAAGATCGTAGATCAGAACCCATATGAAACACCAATGATGATTTATCCTGCGGTTCACTATACTATGGGTGGAATCTGGGTAGATTACAATCTTGAGACCACCATCCCAGGATGTTTTGCAACCGGAGAGGCTAACTTCTCAGATCACGGTGCCAACAGACTTGGAGCTTCAGCCTTAATGCAAGGTTTGGCAGATGGATATTTTGTTCTTCCTTATACCATAGGTAATTATCTTGCCGATGATATTAGAACAGGACCAATCCCAACCGATAGCCCTGAATTTGATGAAGCTGAAAATGCTGTTCGCAGTCAGCTGGAAAAACTTTGTAATAATAAGGGAACAAAATCTGTTGATCATTTCCATAAACGTCTCGGGAAGATTATGTGGAATAAAGCAGGAATGTCCCGTAATGCCGAAGATCTGAAATCGGCGGTGGAGGAGATTAAAGCGCTTCGGGAAGAATTCTGGAAAGATGTTAAGATTCCGGGAGAGGTAAATGAACTAAATACCGAGTTGGAGAAAGCAGCCCGTGTAGCCGATTTCCTTGAACTAGGTGAATTGTTTGCTGTAGATGCCCTACACCGTAACGAAAGTTGTGGAGGACACTTCAGGGAAGAATATCAAACCGATGAGGGGGAAGCCCTTAGGGATGACGAGAACTTTATGTATGTAGCTGCCTGGGAATATACCGGTAAACCAAGCGAGGCAGTTCTTCATAAGGAAGATCTTAATTACGAATATATCGAAGTTAAAACAAGGAGCTATAAATAGAATTGAGATATAAGTATTGGGTTAGATGCTCAATACTTATTACTCACTACTCAATACTGTACAATATGAATCTTACACTCAAAATATGGCGTCAGAAGAACGCTACAACTAAAGGGAAACTCCAGACTTACCCGATAAGTGATATTTCTCCGGATATGTCTTTCCTGGAAATGTTGGATGTACTGAATGAAGAGTTAATCGACAAGGGTGAAGACCCTGTGGTTTTTGATCACGACTGCCGGGAAGGTATCTGTGGAACCTGTAGCCTCCAGATCAATGGAGAGCCACACGGGCCCGATCGAGCCATTACTACCTGCCAGCTGCACATGAGAGTGTTCAAGGATGGGGATACCATTACTATTGAACCATTTAGAGCAGCGGCTTTCCCTGTCATTAAAGATCTTATGGTAGATAGGGATTCTTTTGAAAGAATTCAACAAGCCGGAGGATATGTATCTGTAAATACCTCAGGAAATACTCAGGATGCCAACTCTATCCCAGTACAAAAAGACAATGCCGATAATGCATTTGATGCCGCTACCTGTATAGGTTGTGGAGCCTGTGTTGCCGCTTGTAAAAACGCAAGTGCAATGCTTTTTACTTCGGCTAAGGTGAGCCAGTTTGCTTTATTGCCTCAAGGTAAAGTTGAAGCTACAAGGCGAGTACTCGCAATGGTCGAGCAAATGGATAAAGAAGGTTTTGGTAACTGTACCAATACCGGGGCCTGTGAAATAGAATGCCCTAAAGGAATCTCCCTGGATAACATCGCCAGAATGAACCGGGAATACCTTAGTGCCAGTATGGAATAATACAGGTTAAAATATTTATAATACTAATCCCGGACTTTGCAGTCCGGGATTTTTTTTTGACCTTACTAAGAAAGCCTTTTAATTACACAACACTATGCCCAATTTTCAGCATTTACCTTCTAAACTCCCTGCAGGGAAGACCAGCATTTTCTCAATAATGAGTAATCTATCCCGAAAACACAAGACTATAGACATGTCCCAGGGGTTCCCAAATTTCGAAACAGACATGAAGCTGAAGGAATTGGTTTGTAAAGCCATGAAAGATGGGTATAACCAGTATCCGCCTATGAATGGCATTCCTGAATTGAGGGAACAAATAGTGGCTAAATTTGATAATCTCTACGGCAAAAAGTATGATGAAACTACCGAAATCATTTTTACGGCCGGAGCTACCCAAGCTTTATATTGCGCCATCACCGCATTTGTTCATCCCGGAGATGAGGTGATCGTTTTTAAACCAGCTTATGACTCTTATGAGCCCGATATTAAACTGGCCGGAGGAAAACCTGTTTTTGTACAGTTGAAGGGGGAAGACTTTAAGATCGATTGGGAAGACCTGGAACAAAAGATCAATTCCAAAACCCGAATGATCGTTATCAATACCCCCCATAATCCCACAGGGACTATTTTGAGAGAAGCCGATATGCTGAAACTGGAGAAATTGTTGGAAAACACCAACATTATCCTGCTAAGCGATGAGGTTTATGAGCACCTGATCTTTGACGGAGAACAGCACCAGAGTGCTTCTAAATTTCCCGGCCTGGCAGAAAGAGCTATCGTTTGTGCCTCCTTCGGAAAAACTTTTCATAATACCGGTTGGAAAATGGGTTATTGTGTGGCTCCCGAAATTTTGATGAAAGAGATCATCAAATTTCACCAGGCCACCGTTTTCTGCGTTAATCATCCTATGCAAAGAGCTTTTGCTGAATATTTAAAAGAACCTGAACATTACCTGGAACTCGGCGATTTTTACCAGGAGAAACGCGATAAATTTCTTGAACTCATAAAGGATACAAGGTTTAAGGCTGTAATTTCAAAGGGCACTTACTTCCAGGTCCTGGATTACTCAGAAATCACCGATGAATATGATGTGGATTTTTCCAAAAGACTGATCACCGAATTCGGTTTGGCCAGCATCCCGGTTTCGGTGTTTAATATTGACGGGAAAGACAACAAGCAACTTCGGTTCTGTTTTGCGAAAACCGATGACACCCTGGAGAAAGCTGCGAAGATTTTAAACAGAATAAGCGAGGAGCTTTAGGCAGTCTAAATGGAAATTGAGCTAGAAAACCAACACTTCGAACTTCACCCCAGTGGTGCTGCTTTCTGGGAAGAACAGGAAATCTTGATTATTAGCGATGTGCATTTAGGCAAGATCTCGCATTTCAGGAAATTTGGAAGTCCTGTGCCATACAAAGCTATTAATGCGAATTTTATAAGACTGAGCGAAGTGGTGGGCAAATTCCGCCCGAAAACTGTTTGTTTCTTAGGTGACCTTTTTCATAGCAACTTGAATAATGAATGGAAATTATTCGAAAATTGGCTGAGTTTTGTAGAGGCAGATGTGGTTCTGGTCGCGGGAAATCACGATATAATTTCCCCGCTGAAATACGAAAAATTGGGATTGAAAATTCATTCTGAATGGCAACTGAACGGATTTCTGCTTACCCACCATCCCGAGCAGAGAGAATTTTTTTTCAATATCTGCGGGCATATTCACCCGGGTTATCGATTAAACGGTAAAGCCAGGCAAAGTCTTAAGCTACCTTGTTTTTTCCGAAGAAAAGATCAGCTTATTTTTCCTGCTTTTGGCGAATTTACCGGAAATTATATGATGGAATTAAACGAAGGGGAAGCTGCTTATGCAATTACCCAAAAAGAAGTAATTTTAATCAGTAAATAAAAGAATATGGAAAAGCGACTGGCAGTTTTAAATTCGATCTCTGTGATTCTGGTTATTGCTGTAAGCTATATCTCCCAAACCGGAATCATTAACGGCAATACTATGGGCAGCCTAAGCGCCGAGTATTACAATTTATTCACGCCGGCCGGCTATGCATTTGCTATTTGGGGTATTATTTTCCTCGGCCTTTTGGTTTTTTCGGGTTACCAATTCTATCAGGCTTTCGGAGCTAAAAATGATCTCGATTTTCTTCGAAAATCAGGTTACTGGTTTTTTATTGCAAACCTGGCTAATGTCGCCTGGGTCTTGGCGTGGTTAAACGAGTTCACTGGACTTTCAGTCTTATTGATGTTTCTCATTTTATTTTCCCTGATAAAAGTGATTCTCAACACCAACATGGAGCGCTGGGACGCGCCTATTAACATCATCGCTTTTAGCTGGTGGCCAATCTGCCTGTATTCCGGCTGGATCGCGGTGGCGACTATTGCCAATGTTTCAGCCTATTTGGTGAAAATTGGGTGGGAAGCCCCATTTTTGTCCGAAGAAATATGGACGGTACTGCTCATTATAATTGCAGGAATTATAAATGTCGCGATAATCTATCTTCGGAATATGCGCGAATTCGCCGCAGTTGGAGTTTGGGCATTGATCGCCATATATTTCAGACATTTTGACGAGGTTCCTCTAATCTCCTATGCAGCATTAATTACCGCCGTGATTATTTTCTCAAATATTGTTTACCACGGGTGGATGAATAGGAAAACCAACCCGATGTATAAAATTCTGAATAAAGAATAAATCTCCTCCTCCTTCGGAGGGTGCTGGGGGGGAGACTTGCAGGGGGAGGATTACAACATTCCCTTAATATCATTTCCCCAGGTGGGATAGGCAAAGATCATTTTTTTTACGTCCTGGCAATTCAGCTTCCCGCACATTACCATTACAAACATATTGATCACTTCTGAAGCTTCCGGGCCTATTAGATGAGCGCCTATCACCTGACCGGTTTTATTGTCAATGAGGGTTTTGTAGGCATAAACCTTTTCATTGATGTGCTTGGCATTAAACCAATCAGTGGCAAGTTTATGTTTTACTTTAAAGTCGTATCCCTGTTTCCGGGCCTCTTCTTCCAGCAGCCCTACCGAAGCGAGTTTAGGTAAAGTAAATACTACTGTGGGTTGCGGAGGATAATGAGCTTTTTCAGGCTTGTCTTTGTTGAGGAGGTTAGCGGCCACCACCCGGGCTTCCTGTGAAGAAAGCGGAGTTAGAGGTAAACCCTCACTAGCTGAAACATCACCGCAGGCATACACATTTTTGTTGCTTGGACTCTGAAGATATTCGTTAACAACGATCCCTTTTCTGCTGAATTCTACATTGCCTTTTTCCAGATCCAGGTCATCAATAGAAGGAACTCTTCCGGCGGTATTTAAAACCATTTCGGCTTTTACTGAAACTTCTTTTCCATCCTGAATTGCAGTCACCCTGAAATTCTTTCTAAGTTTTTCAATTTCGGTGACTTCGGCATTGAAGATAAAATTGATCCCCAGTTCTTCTTCTGAAACCTGCTGCAGATATTTACCCATATCCTCATCAAAAGTGTTAAGGATTCTGTCTGACATTTCAATCATAGTGACCTTTACCCCAAGGCGGGCTGCAACGTGGGCGAACTCCATCCCGATGTAACCAGCACCTATAAAGATCATTGATTCCGGTAGTTTTTCGAGATTGAGAAAGTCGTCGCTGTAAAGCGCGTGATTACGGCCTGGGATGCGCAATTCCATTGGTTTGTGCCCGGTGGCAATCACGATCTTATCAGCGGTGACGGTTTTACCTTCTACCGACAGGGTATTTTCATCGAGAAATTTGGGCGATTGGTGATACATTTCGATACCCAGTTTTTTTAATTTTTTCTCGGTAGCGGCTGGAACGGCATCAACGAAGGTATTTTTAAACTTCATCAGATCTTCCCAGGAGAACCCCGGGCCACGGGTAATTCCCTTGCCTTCCATTTTTTTGGTGCGGTCCAGGATTTCGGTGAACCCGGTTAGTACTTTTTTGGGATCGCAGCCCCGATTAGCACAGGTGCCGCCATATTCCCGATTATCGGCGATTGCCACCTTCAACCCAGCATCAATACAGGCATAAGCTACTCTTTTTCCGGCAGTCCCGGTTCCTATTATGAATACGTCAAAATGTTTAAAGCCCATAGTTTTTAATTCTATTCTGAAATTAATAAACGCCACCCGTTTTTGCTGTTAGGGAAATGGTAAATCTTAAAATGAGATTAGATCTGAGATTGAAATTTAAAATTTGTAAATTTATAAGACTAATAAAATGGTGATATGGAAGCTGTAGAACTTAAAAACACGGTATTGAAATATGTCGATAAAGCCGATGAACGTCTTTTGGAGATGATGCTTTCCCTTGCAGAAAATTATGAGGAGAAATTATCTAGACCTCTTAGCGAAACAGATTATCAGGAAATGGATCAAAGAAGATTAAATCATTTAAACGATAAAAGCGAATCCTATACCTGGGAAGAGGTTCGGAAAAAAGCTAAGAATACTTTAAAAAAATGACATTTAAACTTATAATAAAAGAGGAAGCCCAATTAGAGATAATTGAGGCTTTTCTTTATTATGAGGAAAAGAAAGTAGGGCTGGGTGGCTCATTTTTAGATCATCTGGATTCTTATTTCAAATGGATAAAGAACTATCCGTTTCATTTTTCAGAGAAAAGAAAACCATTTAGGGAGGCTGTAATTAAGCGCTTTCCATATCTCATCATTTACGAAGTTTTGGAGAATGAGGTCATTGTCTACTCAGTATTTAATACTTGGCAGAATCCAAAAAGTAAGTTGTCACGTTAAAAAAATGTTGACTTGTTGCGAGGCCCATATTGGCGAATTATCTTTGCGCCAATGAGTAAATCTGTTATCGCCCAAAGCTTTGCACGGTCCCCGCAACAGCAGGAATTGAGGGAGACCCTTGTCTCTTCTGAAAAAAATGATTTTAAAATTCAATTAAAAGGCCTTGTTGGCTCTGCCTTTTCCTTTGTGACAGCGAATGCTTTTAAGGAAGCCGACAAACCCTTTTTACTGATCTTTAATGACAAAGAAGAAGCTGCTTATTATCTTAACGATCTCGAGCAACTACTTGGGGATAAGAATGTACTCTTTTACCCGGGAAGCTACCGCCGCCCTTACCAGATCGAGGAAACCGATAACGCCAATGTTTTACTTCGGGCTGAGGTTTTAAACCGAATAAATTCCCGGAAGAAACCGGCTGTAATCGTCACTTATCCCGATGCTTTATTTGAAAAAGTAGTTACCCGGAAAGAGTTGGATAGGAGCACATTGAAGATCTCTGTTGGCGATGAACTCTCCCTGGATTTTGTAAACGAAGTACTTTTCGAATATAAATTCAAGCGGGTTGATTTTGTGACTGAACCGGGCGAGTTTTCGGTGCGCGGGGGGATTATTGATGTTTTTTCCTTTAGTAATGACGAGCCTTACCGTATTGAATTCTTTGGCGATGAGGTGGACAGCATCAGGAGTTTTGATGTGGAAACCCAGCTTTCCACCGATAAGGTGAAGAAGATCTCGGTGATGCCGAATGTGGAAGACAAGCACCTGGACGAGATCAGGGATAGTTTTCTAAGATATATCTCGAATCAAACCGTAGTCTTTGTTAAAAACCTTGACCTGCTCACCGCCCAGGCCGATAAACTTTTCAGCAAGGCAAAGGAAGCTTTTCAGAAACTTTCAGAGGAAGTAAAACATAGTGAACCCGAAGCGCTTTTCTGTGATGGCCAGCTAATTAAAAGTCAGTTGCAGGAATACACTGTGGTGGAACTCAGTAACCAGGCCTATATGGAGCCTGAAAAAGTCATCGAGTTTCAAACAAAGCCGCAGCCTTCTTTCAATAAGCAGTTCGATTTGCTCATCGATAACCTTATCGAAAATCAGGAGAACGGCTATAAAAATTATATTTTTTGCGTTAGTGAACAACAGGCGAAGCGATTCCACGACATCTTTGACGACCAGGAAAAGGAAGTGAAATACGAAACCATAACTCTATCTCTCTTCCAGGGTTTTATAGATGAAGTTGGCAAAAATGTTTGTTATACAGATCACCAGATCTTTGAGCGCTATCATAAATTTCATCTTAAGAATGGTTACGCCAAAAAACAGGCGATAACCTTAAAAGAACTTAGCAATCTTGAAGTTGGCGATTACGTAACCCATATTGATCACGGGATAGGGAAGTTTGGAGGACTTCAGAAAATTGATGTTGAAGGTAAAAAGCAGGAAGCCATAAAATTGTTCTACGGCGAGCGCGATATTTTGTACCTCAGTATCCATTCGCTGCATAAGATTTCGAAATACAATGGAAAAGACGGGAAAGAGCCCAGAATCTTTAAACTGGGGAGCAATGCCTGGAAAAAGCTAAAGCAAAAGACAAAAGCCCGCGTTAAGCACATCGCTTATAATCTAATCGAGTTATATGCAAAACGCCGACTTCAGAAGGGTTTTGCCTTTGGACCCGATTCTTATTTGCAGCACGAACTGGAAGCCTCTTTTATGTATGAAGATACTCCGGACCAGGGTACAGCAACCCAGGCGGTAAAAGAGGATATGGAAAGCGAAAGGCCTATGGATCGTTTGGTTTGCGGTGATGTGGGCTTCGGAAAAACCGAGGTGGCGATTCGTGCGGCTTTTAAAGCTGTGGATAACGGTAAGCAGGTTGCGGTTTTGGTACCTACTACTATTCTGGCCTTTCAGCATCACCAGACATTCACTGAACGCTTGAAGGATTTCCCTGTCACTGTGGATTATTTAAACCGCTTCAGAACTGCCAAAGAACGCCGCGAAACCCTAGCTGATCTTGAAAGCGGAAAGGTAGATATCATCATAGGAACTCACCAGCTGGTGAATAAGGCGGTGAAATTTAAAGATCTCGGACTTTTAATCGTAGATGAAGAACAGAAATTCGGGGTTTCGGTAAAAGATAAGCTCAAGACCATTAAAGAAAATGTAGATACGCTCACGCTCACAGCAACACCAATTCCGCGAACACTTCAGTTTAGTTTAATGGCCGCGAGAGACCTTTCTACCATTGCCACTCCGCCACCAAACCGTTATCCTATTGAAACCAATGTGATAAGATTTTCCGAAGAAACCATCAGGGATGCGATCTCTTATGAAATTCAACGGGGCGGTCAGGTGTTTTTTATTCATAACAGGATTGAAAATATAAAGGAAGTCGCGGGAATGATCCAGCGGGTAGTGCCTGATGCAAAGATTGGCGTAGGTCACGGGCAGATGGAAGGTAAGAAACTGGAAAAACTGATGTTGAGTTTTATCAATGGTGAATTTGATGTGTTAGTTTCCACAACTATCGTGGAAAGCGGTCTGGATGTGACCAATGCGAACACCATTTTCATCAATAACGCGAATAATTTTGGAGTTTCCGATCTGCACCAGATGCGGGGGCGGGTAGGCCGAAGCAATAAAAAGGCTTTTTGCTATTTTATTACGCCACCTTTTTCGGCAATGACCGAAGATGCCCGTAAGCGAATAAGTGCGTTGGAACAATTTTCTGAACTTGGGAGCGGAATAAATATCGCGATGAAAGATCTGGAGATTCGCGGTGCCGGAGACCTGCTGGGCGGCGAACAGAGCGGATTCATCAATGAAATTGGATTTGAGACCTACCAGAAGATCCTTAATGAAGCTATTGAAGAGTTGAAGGAGAATGAGTTTAAGGATCTATATGCCGGCAACGAGGATATTGAAGACAAAAACTTTGTGAAAGAAACTCAAATCGACACCGATTTCGAGATCCTTTTCCCTGATGATTACATCAATAATATCACTGAAAGGCTGAATCTTTATACGCAGCTGAATAAGATCACTTCGGAAGAGGAATTGCAGAAATTTGAAGCCGAGCTCATAGACCGTTTTGGGGAACTGCCCGTCCAGGCGGTAGATCTGCTTAACAGCGTGCGCATCAAATGGATCGCTTCAAAGATCGGGCTGGAGAAAGTTTTACTGAAACAAGGCAAAATGATAGGTTATTTCATAGCCGACCAGCAATCACGTTTCTATCAGACCAATAATTTTACCCGGGTTTTGCAATATGTGCAAACCCACCCGCAGATCTGTAAGATGAAGGAAAAACAAACCCGAAACGGCTTGCGACTGCTGCTTACTTTTGAAAATATCAACTCGATAGCCAAAGCTTTAAAGGTTTTAGAGCCTTTGGATTTGAAGGTAAAGGTGGAGGTAGAGGAGAAATAAAACTTCCTAAAAATTGGATTTAAGAGATGATTTTTTACAGACCTCACAGGTTTCCAGAACCTGTGAGGTCTCGTGATCTACTAATTAGACCATTGACAACTTAATTGGCGAATGTTCATTATCCACCATCACTTATACGATATAATCTTGACCACCATTAAATCTCTTTCAAAAACTCAAATCCCAGTATTTCCTCTAACCTCACTGAGCTTATCATTTTTCCTTTAGAAACCCCGGTTTGGTCAAATTCGGGAGGCTTTAAATTCTGTTCTTTGGCTGCACGGGTATAGTAATCTTCTTTGGTGGGATGTTCGGGGTAGGCAGCGTTAAAAGTTATGTTCCAAACATCCTTTTTAATGATCTGCAGAATGATTTCTATACACTCTTCCTGCCTGATGAGATTTACCGGGGCTTTCGGGTTTTTTAGCCCGGTTTTACCGGCCAGATATTTAACGGGGTGCCTGCCTGGGCCAAGCAAACCTCCAAAACGAATAACCGTGGTTTGAAAATTCTCGTTCTTCAGTAACATTTTTTCTGAGGAGATTAATTGCTTTGCTGCTTCTGAAGTGCCGTTTGCTTCATCTTGCTCGGTGTATTCGGGGAAACCTTCCCTGTCTTCATAAACCGAAGTAGAACTCACGAAAATTACTTTTTCTACCGGGGACTTTTCCACATAATCGATTATGCGGCCAATTTTGCCTACAAAATCGGCTTCGGGAACGCTTCTCAGTCCGGGTGGGATATCGATGATTAAAACTTCGGCATCTGCCAGGAAGGAAGCGAGATCGCCTTGTACGCCTTCGGTAAAGACCTTGATCTGGTATGGGGTGATTCCCGCTTCCTGCAGCTGCTCCATTTTTTCCCGGCGGGTTACCGAGCCTTTTATACTATGTTCAGCCTCGATAAGTGCTTTTCCCAGGGGCAAGCCCAGCCATCCGGTTCCTAATATTGATATGTTCATGGTCCTCTCCCAGCCCTCCCCGAAGGGAGGTGTTTTTTATTTTAATAAAATAGCTTTGCTCATTGTGATGAGATTCTGATTTAATCCCGATAACTTGCGGGACAGAATGACGATTTTTGCATCACTTAAAACTACAAAACCTAAGGCTACTCTAGGCTTATGGTTTTCTTAAAAATTACCGCGTCATTGACTACAAATGGCCTCGGGATCATGGTTTCAGATCTTTTTGGAACATTTAATTCCTCGTTTTCCAGGAGGTCAAAGCTGGATTCGTAAAGGGTGAACTCAGGTTTTTCATCATTCTTCAGACTGAATTCTATCCGTAAAGTGTCTCTCCCGGAAACATGCCATGTGAGCAGTCGGTCGTGCCATCGGCGGGTATGTACATTAAATTTGTTATCTCCCAATAGGGTGTCATCGGCTTGCAGACCGTTCACAGTAAACTCTTCAAAATCCACACTGCGGTCGGCGAAAAGTTCGAGGCGGTGGATTTTTCGGTTGGGAGCGATCTTAAGGGAATATCGGGTAATCTCTTCTGTTGTTTTCAGACTATCGAAAAGAATGGCTGGAGACTCCAGGTTTATTGAAGGCGCTTCAGCTCTCCATGTGAAATTGGACCCGTATTTACTGCTGAAGGTTTTTTCACTTGAAGGAATTATCACCGGATCCTTTCCGAAGAAATTTTCAGTCCATTCATCCGGTATTTTATCGTAGGAACGCCAGTGAGCGGTATTTTCATCGGCATCAAAAAGATAAACAAGAGAATTGGGTTTGGGGCTTTCCTCGTCGAATTTCGACTTGAAATGCGCGGTGAAAAAGAGAATATTGAAGATGAGGAAACTGAGTACTGCGAGAGCTTTCTTTCTTTTAAAATAAGCAAATACCGGGAGCATTAATGTAAAAAGTAAAACGCAGAGCAGGGCAGAGGCGAAAAGGATCTTTAAGCCCAAGGCTACCGGAAATTGCACGAGGAGCGGCAGAAAAATGAAAAGTGCCGGAAGGCTTAAAAAAGCCATAAGCAGATTGTTAGGTCTTTTTTGCCTTATCATCAAAAAGAATTGCAGCAGCCCAAAATAAACCGGGATGATAAAGTATGCCGCGCCTTTTAAGTAAAAGCCAAGAAAGGTGCATAACAACAACCAGAAAAACAACGGAAAAACAAAAAGGGAAGCCTGGTTATCGGTTTTGTGATATCGGTGATAAGTGAAAAAAGAGATCGTAAGACTCAGGAAAAGAAAAGCGGCGATATAGTAATAGCCGTTATAGGTAAATCCCTGCTCCATTTCCGAATATTCAGGGTAGATATAGAGGTTGAATTTCCATAAAAGGTAAACAAGCAACCCGGCAATACTAAAACTTAGAATGAAAGCCAGAAATCCCGTAAAAACCGCTTTGCCTTCAAGGCTTTTCCGGGAAAACCCATAAACCAAAAGTAGGATAAAGATCACTACAGCGATCAAAAGCATAGGAATAATCCAGGAGAAAGGGTAACTGATCATTTCCCCTCCCGGCAGGTTGAAAAATATCAGTTCTTCTTCGGTTTCAAAGTCAGAAAGATCATTATCCTTAAATGTCTCGAGCAAGGGTATAAGATAGCTGCCTTGGTGAGCAAGGCTTTCCTTGTCCAGGTTCTTCGGGGTATCGGTGGCGGTGTGATAATCGAAATGATCATCGATAAACGCAAAATTGAATCCGGGGATATTTGCCTGTTCACGTAGCACCGTAAGATCGGTATCGTTGGGGAGCATTTTATAAATGCTGTAAACAAGGGAATTTGTGACCGGGTACTCGGGATTTGCTTCCTGGAAAGCCTTAACCAATTTAGCGTTTCCGGAATTTGTTTCGAGAAACATAAAGGAGTTTCCGCCACTGCCACGGGCTTCAAAATTTAATACAAGTCCGGCGTCCTCGACCCAGGGATGATCTTTCACAAAAAGTTCTGCTCCATTGAGACCAACTTCTTCAGCATCGGTAAAAAGGATGATGATGTCATTTTCGTGGGATTTGTTTTGAGCAAGAAAAGCGCGGATACCTTCCAGAATAGTCGCCACGCCACTGGCTGCATCGCTGGCCCCTAAAGAGGAATGCGGATTGCTATCGTAATGAGACATCAGCACCAGTGCCGGGCCATCACCATCACCTTCGATTCGGCTGAGGATATTTTGAGGGCTTACCAGGCTTCCGTGTTTATTTAAAGTGTAATCTTCCTGGGTTTGCACCAGCAGGTCCATTTTTTGAAGTTCATTTACGATATAATTGCGTACCCGGCTGTGCTCGGCAGTACCGATATAATGAGGCTGTTGAGCCATAGCTTCAACGTGTTGGAAGGCGCGTTGGGTAGAAAACTCTGTTTCAGGGATAGCTTCATCAGTTATATTTTTCGGCTGGCTACTATAGAAAGTAAACCAGGCAGCAACGGCGATAAGAATAAGAGAAAAAACGGGAGGTATACTTTTCAGCATAAGCAGAACTTGAAATTATTCAGCAATAAAGATAATCAAGATTTTAAGAAGGAAAGCGCTTTAACCCTAATAGGAAATTTCTTATATTTAAGAGTTTAATACACAAATTATTATGCTATGGCTATCAAAAATTATCAAGGAAAGCAGGCGGCTCCCGAAAAACCGGAGAGTTCGCCAATGCTGGTAAAAGACTATATGACCACCGACCTGATCACCTTTAGGGAAAATGAGAATATTATGGATGTTGCTGAAAAACTCCTCAAACATAAAATTTCCGGGGGCTGTGTTGTAGACGAAAAAAATAATTTATTGGGAATGATCTCTGAGGGGGATTGTATGAAGCACGTTTCAGACAGCCAGTATTACAATATGCCTCTGGAAGATACTACTGTTGGGAAACGTATGAACTGCAATGTAGAAACCATAGATGGGAATATGAATGTGATTGATGCCGCCAAGAAATTTATCGAGAAACGTTACAGAAGGTTCCCAATTGTAGAAAATGGTAAGCTTGTTGGGCAGATAAGTCAGAGCGACGTTTTGCGCGTGGCGACTAAACAAAAAAGCAATAACTGGCACCTATAAATCTTAGTTTCTTTTAACCAGTGCATATATCCCGTTGTCTAGCGGCAGGTAACCCTGATCATACACAAAATAATAAACCTTGCCGCTTTTGGTAGTGTAAATGCTTGTGATATAATCGAAATTAAAACCCTTGGTCAATAGCCTGTTTTTAGTCGTAGTGGTTTTTTCGGTGGGATTGCATTCTTCCAAAATCCGGTAGTTCTTTCGAAGTCGGTTATTTACGTTTCTAACCAGGTTTTTCCTGTCTTTGTTTAGGTTGTTGTGGTAAGCATTACGGCAATAATCGCTGCAGAATTTTTTATCTGCGCGGCCCACAATTTTTTCTCCACATTCCAGACAGGCTTTCTGCATTTTTTAATGTTTTCACAATAAATATAAGAAAAACCTGAATATTGCAAGATATTGGAACTTAAGCCTTTATAACTATTTCATTTTCAAAACTTCTGCACGAGCCATAAAAGAATCCCGTAATCTTTCGATTTTTGAGTTGGTCTCACTGGCAAATACAAGGTATTGACATTTTGAAATATGCTGGGGTATTCTAATTAAATCGTTGAAAATGCCAGTATTGGTAATGAATTCAGCATCTTCCACAATAAGTAATTTTAACTGACTCACATTAATTCCTGTAATGGAAAAAAGCTTGAATAGTTTTTTAGGCGTCGCAATCACAATATCTACGCCTTCGTAAATTGCAACTTTCTGGACTTCTATATCGGGTTCATCATATGCACTGAAAATCCGGAGATCCATATACCTGGTGAATTTTTTAAATTCCTTTTCAAGTTCCTTCGCGGCTTCTTTGTCTTTCACATAGATCAACGCCCGGGGAGCATCTTCAAAAGCAGCACTTTCCAGTTTTTGAATAGTACTAATTACCAGCGCAGTGGTTTTTCCGGAATTTTCCGGGGCGAAAATGTAAAGATCCCTTCCGCTTTTTATTTTTGGCAATATTTTCTTCTGAAAAGGCAAAGGCTCTTCAATCCCTAATCTTTCCAGAGCTTCTTTTAAGGGGGGATTCAGTTTTTTAAAGGACATTTCGGTATGATTTTAACCTGATTTTTATTTAATTCTTTGGTAAGAATCAAGATGCTACAAAGGTAACCTTCCCGATTTTGACCCTACTATAAATCCACTTCAAATTTGAATAAACCTGAATATCATTAATCCCGGCGAAAATATCAATACTGATAAAAGCTCCATTCTTTACTTTATAAATTAAATTCTTCTATCTGAAGCCTGTAATCATATTGCAAATCTTCGTGTAGCTTCTCCAATTTTGTATTAATAAGCTGAAGCTGCCGTTCATAAAGGTTCTGAAGGGTTTTGTTGCGGTGTATAGGTTTTGGGAAAGATTTCAACTTCGCACAGAAATAAATAAGAAGCTCCACCTCGGTTTCTGTTTTCCCTGAATATCGGGCATGCTTTTTTACATCCTTCAGAATTTTCCTCACACTCTTTTTTATAAAATACCAGGTGCGGGTGTTGATGCCGGCAAATTGCTCGTCTATCTCTTTTTTTACTTCGGAAATAAATTCGGCTTCATTATCAGATTCGAATAGCAGATAGGTAAGCAACTCTTTATTCTCTTTTTTGAATTTTGAAAGCCTCAGGCAAAGTTCCAGAAGTTCGTCCTGAGACCGAAAGGCGAGTTCTTTTTTTAATTGACTAACACTGGCTGCTTTCATAAGTTTTCTGATCGCGGTGAGCTGATAAAAATAAGAATTTTAGTTACCAATTAATTCTGGAAAGTCTTTTTCAATGGGGAAGCCTTTAATTCCTGTTTTGTTTTCCAGGTACTTTTGAATTTCTGAAGGCGACAGCTTATAGGTTTGCTTAAGTCCTTCAATAATTATCTTTAAATAATGTTCGTTGGGTGCATTTATTTCGTTTTCGAGATATTCTTCATTGGTAAAGGTAAAAATGGGGTGGCCTTCTTCATCGCCCAGGTAAATAATTTGCCCGTACCAGGAATCGTTTTTCATATCCAACGAACCTTCTTCAATTACCTTTTCGAGGTTAATATCGAATTCCCCTTCAAATTTTATCTCCTGTTGCACCAGGTCAATGAATTGCTGTCGGATGATGAGATACATACGCCCCAGAGTTTCTACATTTTTGTCGAATTCTGATTTAATGAAGGCAGCACCACCGCCGCTCCAGGTCTTCGAGCTTTTAGCGAAATACATTTCCCTGTTAATGATCAGGCCTTTGGTGCCGGTTGGAAAAGTCTTGTTGGTACATCCGGGGTAAATACGATGTGCTCCTTTTGGCTGCCCACCACCTATATAACATCTGAAACGCTCTTCCAACAGGTTGGAGCCATAACAGGCGTACCAGACTCGTTGTTCTTCTTTCGGCATTTTTTTATGCAAATAAAGCTTTTTATGGGAATAGCCAAATCAGGCTCGTCGATTTATCTATTTTTTTAAATGATTTTTTCTGAATTCAAACGTTTACAAACGCCTATAAACGAAAACAAATAATTCCCAACCGATTAATATTTGTGTTCAGATCTAAGTTTGTTGTGTTGAAATGAACTAACGATTTTCAGCTAAATTAAAATTTTGAGTTATGAGCACTTTAAGAAACAAAGTTCAGTTGATCGGGAATGTAGGAAGAGAACCTGAGATCGTAAACCTGGAATCGGGAAAGAAAATCGCGAAATTTCCTATCGCAACTAATGAGCACTACAAGAACGGTGCAGGGGAAAAAATCACAGACACCCAATGGCACAATATCGTAGCCTGGGGTAAAACGGCTGAGTTGGTAGAGAAATATGTCGGAAAAGGGAAGGAAGTAGGCATTGAAGGCAAGTTAACCAACCGCAGCTGGGATGATAAAGAAGGCAAAATGCATTTTATAACCGAAGTGGTTTGCAACGAACTGCTGTTAATGGGAAATAAATAGTGTATGAGCCTTAAATTTTCTGAAGATTGAAATTCCCATCCGCATTACCCGGGCGGGAATTTTTTTGTTCTAGAAATAAATTTCCTGAGCTAATTTATAGTTATTGGCATGAGCTTCGATAATTGTTTTAATTTCCGGGGAATACCCGCCACCCATACTGCATTGCACGGGAATCTTAAGATCATGGCAGGTTTGCAGCACAAAGCGGTCGCGTTCTTTGCAACCTGCGACCGTGCAAGAGAGCTTTCCTAATTTATCGGATTTTAAAATATCCACACCGCTTAAATAAAAAATGAAATCGGGATCTTGATTCTTTATTAAATCCGGAAGGGTTTCTTTGAGGATTTTCAAATAGTCTTCATCTCCGGTGCCATCGGGTAATTCTATATCCAGGTCAGATTGTTCTTTTTTAAAAGGATAGTTGTTTTTTCCGTGCATTGAAAAGGTAAAAACCGAAGGATCATTTTCGAAGATCTTGGCCGTGCCATTTCCCTGGTGAACGTCCAGATCTACAATAAGTATTTTTTCGGCCAGTTTTTTATGTTGAAGGTACCTGGCGGCAATAGCCTGGTCATTTAGCAAACAAAAAGCCTCCCCGTAATTGGAATAAGCGTGATGGGTGCCTCCGGCAATGTTGAAGGCGACACCATTTTCAATAGCGAAATGGCAGCCTTTCATCGTACCATCAGCAATTATGAGTTCCCTCTTTACAAGTTCCACAGAAAGCGGAAATCCGGTTTTTCTTTCAGCTCTTCTGTCGAGTTTAAGGTTTTTAAGTTGTGTAAAATATTTTGCATCGTGCACGGCAAGGATATGTTTCTCATCCGGAATTTCCGGTTGAAAAAAATTTGCATCTACACAGGTTCCTTCGTGTAGGAGTTGCCTGGGTAGCAACTCATATTTTTCCATAGGGAAGCGGTGTCCCTCCGGCAAAGGATGTTTGTAGATAGGATGGTAGGCGATTTTTAGCATTTAGCTTGATTAAACCTCACAGGTTTCCACTTCTAAAAAGTCAAAACATTTGCCCATTTTAAAAGATACATTATTAGAAACGTACCTCCGATACCGACAAATATTGCACCTTGCCAATAGAAGGTTCTCGTCCCCCATTTTTTCCACATTTTTTTACCATATTCTTTTCTGAAATGACCACTAGTCATAATCCAAAAAAGAAAAGTGATTATTAAAAAAAGCGAAATTGTTATTACCCAAATTTTTTCCATTTGTCGAAATTTCAGTTTAAATGGTTTGCCAACTGTGTCAGTTCAAGCCGATTTGAGGCTTGTAGCTCGAGAGGAGTCGAGAGAACGAGAACTAATTGATTGCCGCTCCCGGTTCCACGCCATCTTCATCGGGATTAACAAAAACCAGTTTTCCCTGGGCATTTTCGGTCATCAGGATCATCCCCTGACTTTCTACGCCGCGCAGTTTCCGGGAAGCTAAATTGGCCAGAACTGTAACTTTCTTTCCAATGATCTCTTCGGCCTTAAAATGCTCTGCTATACCGGAAACTACAGTCCTTTGATCCAGTCCAGTGTCAACCTTTATAACCATAAGTTTCTTGGTTTTTGGCATTTTATGAGCTTCAATGATAGTTCCTACCCTCAGGTCCATTTTGGTGAAATCCTCAAAGCTTGCGGTATCTTTTTGCGGCTCTACTTTATTTGCTTCAGCGGCATTTGCAGTTTTTGTAGCTTCCAGTTTTTCCAATTGTTTCTCTATTTGTTCATCTTCAATTTTGCTGAAAAGCAATTCTGCTTTTCCTATTTGGTGACCCGCAGGTAACAATGATTCCCGGGTCGAGATCTTATCCCATTGAGATTTCTCATAGTTTTCCAGCCTGTTTTCTTCCGCTGAAAATTTCAGCATACCTTTTAGTTTCACCGAAGTGAAGGGTAAGAACGGCTCGCTTAGGGTGGCCAGGGCAGAAGCGATCTGCAGGGCAACATACATTATGGTTTGTACTCTGTCGACATCGGTTTTTATAAGTTTCCACGGCTCTTCATCTGCAAGGTATTTATTGCCAAGGCGGGCTAGGTTCATCAATTCGGCCTGGGCCTCGCGGAAACGATATTTTTCAATAGAACTTGCGATCACTGAAGGATAAGCTTTCAGCTCGGCAATGGTTTGCTCATCAACTTTTGAAAGCTTTTGAGGCTGGGGAACAAGTCCCTCGTAATATTTATTGGTAAGCACGATCACGCGGTTGATGAAATTCCCGAAGATGGCAACCAGTTCGTTGTTATTTCTGGCCTGGAAATCCTTCCAGGTAAAATCGTTGTCTTTGGTTTCTGGAGCGTTGGCAGTAAGTGCATACCGCAACACATCCTGCTGCCCGGGGAAATCTTCAAGATATTCATGAAGCCAAACCGCCCAGTTCTTGGAGGTAGATAGTTTCTTTCCTTCCAGATTAAGAAATTCGTTGGCAGGCACATTTTGCGGCAAAATAAAGTCGCCTTGAGCTTTTAACATTACCGGGAAAATAATACAGTGGAACACGATATTATCTTTTCCGATAAAATGGATGAGTTTGGTGTTTTCGTCTTTCCAGTATGGTTCCCAGTCTTTTCCTTCCCGCTCAGCCCACTCCTTGGTGGACGAGATATACCCGATTGGCGCATCAAACCATACATAAAGCACTTTTCCTTCGGCACCTTCAACGGGAACCGGGATTCCCCAATCCAAATCGCGGGTTACGGCACGTGCCCTAAGACCATCGTCTATCCAGGATTTAACCTGACCGTACACATTGCTTTTCCAGTCGGCTTTATGGCCAACCAGAATCCATTCTTTCAGCCAGTCTTCATACTGATCTAAAGGCAAAAACCAGTGACGGGTTTCCTTCAAGGTTGGTGTCGCTCCTGAAAATGTAGATTTCGGATTGATAAGATCGGTGGCATTCAGGGAAGATCCGCAGCTTTCACACTGATCGCCGTATGCTTCTTCATTCCCACATTTAGGGCAGGTTCCGGTTACAAAACGATCGGCCAGGAACTGTTTGGCTTCCTCATCATAAAGCTGTTGAGTGGTTTCTTCGATGAATTTGCCGTCTTCATACATCTTTCTGAAAAAATCAGAAGCCGTATCGTGGTGAACCTTCGCTGAGGTCCTGGAGTAATTATCAAAAGAAACCCCAAAATCCTTGAATGATTTTTTAATGATGGCGTGATACTTATCTACGATATCCTGCGGGCTCACGCTTTCCTTTTTCGCCTTAATGGTAATAGGCACACCGTGCTCGTCACTTCCGCAGACAAAAGCCACGTCGTGCCCCTGCATTCTTAAAAATCTCGCATAAATATCGGCAGGTACATAGACCCCTGCAAGGTGACCAATATGAATAGGGCCGTTGGTATATGGTAAAGCCGCTGTAATAGTATATCGCTGTGTAGAATCGCTCATTAATCTTAAACTTTTTGGAAGCCGTAAAGGTAAGCAACTGTTAAATAATACGCGTTAAATTCTTGTAAAAGACAGGGCTTCTCTGTGGAATGTTCCTGAATTTAGTGTCAAAATTTTTTCGTAGAGATTTTTCTGAATTTTTTGCGGAAGCAAACTAACCAAAATGAAAAAAATATTTGTTGTAATAAGCGTATTGACACTGGTTGCCTGCGGCAGTTCCAGAAACAACGCATCCAAAGATAAATTTGTAATTGAAAATCTTCAGAAGTATTCTTCTGAAGAGCTTAAACGCGAATATCCCGATGCGAATTTCAGGGAAGATGTGGGAATGTTTGAAGAAGGCACCGTGGAGCGTGCCTATACAATCCTTTTCCCCGATACTCCAAACGAACTTCACGTAACCTGGAAAGATAAAAGCCGCACAGAGATCCACGACATTAGATTTGACGTAGACGGGCAATGGAAATCCGATGAGGGCATTCAAATAGGGACTACTTATGAAGAACTCAACAGGCTGAATGGAAAGGACATATCTTTTTACGGCTTCGGCTGGGATTACAGTGGCGCGGTAATGTGGAATGACGGAAAGCTTGAAAATTCAGGCTTACGTGTTTTTCTCGGGCCTCAAAACGAACCCGGGAATGATTTCTATGGTGACCGCTTAATTGAAGCGAGCCCGGAAGAAATAGAAGCATTAGATCTAAGAGTGGAAACGATAATGCTGGTTAACTAAGCAAAATATAAAGGAATTCCCCCAATTCATTTTCGGTCAGGAAATTTTAATTTGCTTAAAAACTAAATGGCCAAATATAATTCATTAGGAATAGAGGGGGAACAATTAGCTGTGGCGCATCTTAGGAAAGAGGGGTATGAGATTCTGGCCGAGAACTACACGTTTCAGAAAGCAGAGGTAGACATAATTGCCAGAACAGGTGATACCCTCGTGATAGTTGAGGTGAAAACCCGCAGCACCCCCGATTTTGGCCTACCTCAGGAATTTGTAAAGCCTAAACAAAGAAGACAACTCCTAAAGGTCGCCGACTTCTATATCAATGACAGAAACCTCTCTGAAGTAGAAGCCCGTTTTGATATAATTGCGATTGTAATCAATAAGAAGGGTGTGAAACTGGAACATCTGGAAAATGCTTTTTACCATTTTCAATAAAAAAGGCCTACTGAAATTTACTTTCAGCAGGCCTTTTTAATAAATTATTTTTCAAATAACTACCAGATGATCACGCGATCTTCTGGAGCGACATACATTTTATCTTCTTCCCCAATTTCAAAAGCCTCATAGAAAGCATTTATATTTTGAAGCGGCACATACGCACGGTACATTCCGGGAGAATGTGGATCGGTCTTGATCTTGTTTTGCAAGGCTTCATCACGCATTTTGGTTCTCCAAACGGTTGCCCAGGACATAAAGAAACGTTGTTCAGGGGTATATCCGTCAATTTCGCCGGGGTGACCGTTTTCTTCAAGATGGATCTGTAAGCCATCGTAGGCGGCATTAACTCCACCAAGGTCTCCAATATTTTCGCCAAGAGTAAACTGCCCATTGATGAAAACACTGTCGAGAACTTCAATATTGCTGTATTGGTCGGCCAGATCACCTCCAAGTTCTTCAAAGGCTTCCAGGTCTCCATCGGTCCACCAGTTATTCAGGTTTCCTTCAGCATCAAAACGAGATCCGCTATCGTCAAATCCGTGGGAGATCTCATGACCAATTACGGCTCCAATTCCACCATAATTAATGGCAGCATCGGCTTTGTAATCGTAGAATGGTGGCTGGAGAATAGCAGCCGGGAATACGATCTCATTATAACTAGGGTTATAATAAGCGTTAACCGTTTGCGGAGACATAAACCATTCGGTTTTATCTACTGGTTCGCCTAGTTTGGCCATATTTTCGGCAGTTCTCCATTTACTCACATTCATCATGTTTTGGAAATAAGAACCGTCTTTTTCTACTCCGGCGATCTCTAGATCGCTGTAGTCTTTCCATTCATCCGGATATCCGACTTTAATAGTTGTAGTTCCCAGTTTTTCGATCGCTTTTTTCTTGGTATCCTCACTCATCCAACTAAGGTTGTTGATCCTTGTTTCGTAGGCTTTAATGATATTTGCGATCATCTCTTCAGCTTGCTCTTTTGCTTCCGCAGGGAAATGTTCCTCTACATAAAGTTTACCAAGCGCTTCCCCTATGGTCCAGTTAATGGTTTGCAAGGCACGCTCATCACGTGGACGTTGTTCCTGTGCTCCCTGCAGGGTTTTGTTATAGAATTCCCAGTTAGCGGTTTCAATTTCGGTAGAAAGCGCATTTGCAGCATCGTTAAAAATGCTCCATTTCAAATAGGTTTTCCAGTCTTCAACATTATTCCGGGTAAAGACACCCTGTAAAGCCTTCATATATTTAGGCTGAGCTACGATAATAGTGTCTATTTCTTCTGCACCTATTTCGTTGAAATACTTTTCCCAATTTAAAGCCGGAACTGAAGTTTGAAGCTCAGCAACAGTCATTGGGTTATAAGTATTACGCGCATCTCTACGCTCTACTTTATCAAGCTGAGGTTCTGCAAGACTGGTCTCGAATTCGAGGATGGTTTCAGCCGCTTCAGAGGCTTCTTCTTCAGAGTAATCTATATACTGAAGTATTTTAGTGATATGCTCCTTGTATTTTTCACGTTTCTCTTTGGAATCGGCATCATCGGCTACGTAGTAATCTCTGTCAGGAAGGCCTAATCCGGAAGGATAGAGATAAGCAGCATTTTGGTTAGAATTCTTTGCATCAGCTCTTACCCCGAAAGAAAAGAATCCTGCTCCACCGTATTGTTGCATATCAGTAAGAAAAGCCTGAAGGTCTTCTTTGTTCTGAATAGCATCAACTTTTTCCAGGTATGGTTTTACTGGCTCTACGCCTTGCTCATTCCGGCTCGCCGTATCCATAATAGTTTTGTAAAGGTAAACCGCTTTGGCTTGATCGCTATTAGGATCAAGCTTATCGTTGGAAGAAGCGCCTTCCAGTAAAGCAAGGGCATCAACATCGGTGGTTTGTCTTAGTTCCATAAAACTACCCCAGGTAGTCTGATCTTCCGGAATTTTGGTAGAATCCACCCATTTTCCGTTCACGAATCTAAAGAAATCGTCTTTTGGGCTTACCGTAGTGTCCATATAAGCCAGGTTAATCCCGTGGATTTCTTCTTTTTCAACGCTGCCTTCATTATCATTTTTACAACCGCTTACTACAGCAGCTCCTAAAAATGAATAAAACAGCACATTTGTTATTTTCTTCATTTGTTAAATAATTGTTTTTAGAAGATGCTAAAGTACTAAAAAGAAGCGCATTTAATGAAAAATTCTAAAAGTGTAGAATGGCGGTTTATAGAAAGTGATTAAGCCTGATTTCTATTGAAAGCTTTTATCTCATCTGGAATCTGAGGAAAAAATCTAATTATTTCTGATTTCAGAGATCAGTTTTTTATCGAAAGATTTTTTTAATTGAGTAACCTCTTCTACATTTTCATTCGGGATGGCGATAGAGAGCACATAATGAGCAATTTTCCATCCGGTTTCTGTTTTTTGCAGCACTCCTGAGCCCCGGCAAATTCCCATGTGGGTATCCAGAAGCTCATCAAACCAGGCGATAGACTTATTTTCGTTAAAATAAATGTTGCGTTCCAGGCTGGTAAAACTCCAGGCTTTTCCGCGGTCAAAATAAGGTTTTGAAAATTCACGGAAATCATCGTTTTGCCAGTTTTCAGTGGCATCGGTTCCTATAAAGACACCATCTGCGGTCATTAAGCCGAAATATTGATCGAAATCGGCTTCGGCAGCCGCTTTATGCCATTGATCGACGAGATTGTTGATTTTTTCTTCGGAAGTTTCCTGGGAAAATAGTTGAATAGCAAGTGAGAAGAAAAGTAAGGTAAAGCCAAGTTTTTTCATAAGTGAAAAATAAAATTCAAGAAACGATATTCAGAAAAAAGCTAAAGACCGGTTTTTTTAAACCGAATCTTTAATGCGTCTTGTTGCCCTGGAAATACTGTCCTGCTCTTGATCGAGTTCGTCCAGTTCACGTTCAAAATCCTCCAGGCTTTTCAGGAATAATTCATTAAGCTGAAGTTTGAAATTATTAAATTCAACCGGGATGTCCTGGGCGGTTTCTGAGATTTGTTCAAGATTTTTATTCCGGCGAGCGGCAAGTTGTTCAAGTACTTGTGCCTTGGTGGCCAAAACATTTAACCTGGCATCTACCGCTTTTGATTGCAGCGTGTCTGGAACTGTAGATTTTAAAGATTGCATTATTTGGGAGATAGGTTTTGCATTCCCTATTATCTGGCTAAGGTTGGCCGATTTTAAATTGTTTATCTCGTTTTGGGCCGTGATATAATTTACCCATTGCACTGCGTGTTTCCGGGCTTCAGGAAGCAATTCCACTTCAGTATCCGGCAGATTGATATTTTTAGCCAGCAAGGTACTATCCAGCTCGGTTTGCTCGTTGGCTTCGGCATTAACATCAGACTTACATCCGACCAGGATTAGTAAGCAAAAAAGTGGTAATAGGATTCTCATATTCAAACAAAGTTAAATGAAAATTAGCTCTTTAGCATGGAATTTTTTTTCGGATTAACATATTTTTAAGTTGAGGAGAGGTTTCGGAGGTTTTGTTGCGAATACCTTTATAATATTAAATATATTTGCTAAAAATTGAATTACATGACCAAAAATATTTTAGTCATAGGTGCCAGCGGGCAGATAGGAACCGAGTTGTCCTTAAAACTTCGGGAAATTCACGGAAATGACCTGGTTATCGCCAGTGATATTCGGGAAGGAAATGAAGAATTGATGCAATCGGGACCGTTTGAAATCCTTGATGCTACTAATTTTTCTGATGTAGAAAGCATTATTGAAAAATATAAAATAGAGGATGTTTATCTTATGGCTGCAATGCTGAGCGCTACAGCAGAAAAACATCCTATGAAGGCCTGGAGTCTGAATATGGATTCTCTTTTCCATATTTTAAATCTTGCAAAAGAAGGGAAGATAAAGAAAGTGTTCTGGCCATCCAGCATAGCAGTTTTTGGACCCACTACACCTAAGGAAAACACCCCGCAAACCGCTGTAATGGAGCCTTCTACCGTTTATGGAATTAGTAAACAAACCGGGGAGAGATGGTGCCAGTATTTTCATGATAAATATGGCGTGGATGTTAGAAGTATGCGTTATCCCGGAATTATAAGTTACAAAACCCTTCCGGGGGGAGGGACTACAGACTACGCGATCGAGATTTTTCATGAAGCACTTAAAAATAAAGCCTATACCTCATATCTAAGTGAAACTACCGGATTACCAATGATGTATATGGATGATGCTATTAAGGCAACTATAGATCTTATGGAAGCTCCTTCAGAAAAAGTGAAGATAAGATCCTCGTACAACCTAAGCGCGATAAGCTTTACCCCGAAGGAACTCGCCGAAGAGATCAGAAAACATATTCCTGAATTCAGTATAAATTACGCCCCGGATTTCAGGCAAAAAATAGCTGATTCCTGGCCTTCTGATATTGATGATTCTGAAGCAAGAAAAGATTGGAATTGGAAGCATCAATATGATCTTGCTGCCCTAACTAAAAAAATGCTTGACGGAGTGGCAGAAACCTTTGAAATTAATTAGAGAAGGGGATTTGGGAAGTTAATACAATAAAAAAGCCGCTGAAAATCAGCGGCTTTTGTAGTTTCGAAAATAGGATAATCTATCTATTCAATAACGCGCACATCGCTAGCGTTTACTCCTTTTTTTCCTTCTACTTCAACGTACTCAACTTTGTCACCTTCATTTAGAGTTTCCCCATCAAGAGCGGTAACGTGTACGAAGATGTCTCTTCCTGTTTCGTCGTTGGTTATGAATCCGTAACCTTTAGATTCATTGAAAAATTTAACTGTACCTTCCATTGTAAAAAAATAAATAATTAATAAAGTACAAACTTAATATAATAATATAGACAAGCCCATAAATTTTTAGAAATTATTTTGAAGCGCTTTAAAATCAGCTTGTTAATCCAGGCCTTTGTCCCGCATGCGATCCATGTTTTCTTTGGTGAGGGTGTAGTCTTTTAGCTTTTTACCATTCCATCTTATATAGAGAAAAATTGGCATTAAGACGAATGCACTGGCAAGAACAGCCACCCCAATAATGACATCGCCCATTGCCTGGTCATCAAAAGTTCTAATATAAAATCCAATTCCAATCGCGATGAGGATCGCGATCCCTAATATTTTCATTACAGTTTTCATAGCTAAACAGTTACTTCAATTAATTTTTGACGGTAGGCGGTGAGTAATTTGGATTTGGAAATAAAACCAACATATTTACCATCTTCTACCACCGGTAGGTTCCAGGCATTCGTTTCCTGAAATTTAGTCATGATATCTTTTGACCTATCCTTTCTAAGATCAATAATTTCAGGTGCTCTTTGCATAATATCGCTCACCTTTACTTCGTCATACATTTTCTGGTCGAACATTATCGGTCTTATATCATCTAAAAGAATGATTCCTAAAAAGTTACGATTTTCGTCAATAACGGGAAAAAGATTTCGGGAGGACTTTATGACGCCCTCGTGAATAACATCGCCAAGGTTCATATCTATATTCAGGGTTACAAAGTTTTTTTCTATAATCTGTTGAATATTCAAAAGGGTAAGGACCGCTTGATCTTTATTGTGAGTTAACAAATCGCCACGTTTCGCGAGTTCCATGGTGTAAACAGAATGCGGTTGAAACTGATTAGTAATCATATAAGAAATGGCAGCAGTGATCATTAAAGGCACAAAAAGTTCGTAGCCACCGGTAAGCTCTGCAATAAGAAAAATTGCGGTGAGTGGGGCGTGCAAAACTCCAGCCATGAGTCCTGCCATTCCTACCATCGTGAAACTACTTACCGAAATAGGGGTTTTTAGTATTCCAAGATTATTTACAATGAGGGCGAAACAATGCCCCATAGCGCTTCCCATAAATAATACCGGGGCAAAAATCCCACCAACACCTCCAGCTCCAAAAGTGAGTGAAGTAGCGATAATTTTAAAAATTACGAGGCCTGCAAGAAGAAAGATTACAACCCAGATGTTATCTAGATAATCATTAAACAGGTTAGTCCCTAATGCATCAAGATAATTTTCGGCCAGGAGATTATTTATAACATCATAACCTTCACCATATAGTGGTGGGATAAAGTAAATAAGAATCCCAAGCCCAAGTCCGCCAAGTAAGAGCCGGTAAAAAAGGGAATCTATTTTTTTAAAAGCATCTCCAATTTTGAAATAAATATGGGTAAAATACATAGAACAGCCAGCTGCAAGTATTCCGAGGATAATATAAAAAGGAACTTCAGAAATATTAAAACTGTCCTCAAGGTCAAAAGGTAAAATGATATCAGAGCCAAAGAAAAAATAAGAAGTGAGAATTGCTGAAACCGAGGCAATAAGCAAGGGAACCATAGAAATTAAAGTGAGGTCCAAACTAAAAACTTCAATTGCAAAAATAATCGCAGCAATAGGCGCTTTAAAGATAGAAGACATAGCCCCGGCAGCCGCACAACCTATTAATAAAGTGCGTGAGCTTTGGTTCATCTTAAAAAAACGCGAAATATTCGAGCCCAAAGAAGCTCCTGTTGCTACTGTAGGGCCTTCCAATCCTACAGATCCTCCAAAGCCAACAGTTAACGGCGCTGTAATTATTGAAGCATACATCTGGAAAGAACGCATAATTCCTTTTCGTCGTGAGATGGCATAAAGCGTAGAAGGGATACCGTGACCTATCTTTTTTTTGAAAATCACTTTAATAACAAACAAAGTAAGGCTTAAACCAATAAGCGGAAAAATAAAATAAAAAGCGTGGTGGTAATTTATAATTAGGCTTCCTTCCAGCAAGCGCTGTATAAAGTGGGTTAGGTTCTTAATAACTACCGCCCCCAAACCGGCAGTAAAGCCAATAACAGCACTTAAAATCATCAAGAATTGTTGATGACTTAAATGCCGGTTACTCCATTTCGAAAAACGGATTAATAGTTTTGTAGCTTTAGTGACCACTCAAAAAATTTTTAAGTGAAGGTAAAAAAATCCCGATATGGAATCGGGATTTTTTATCAATTATAATTTTACCTGAAGATGGAGTTCTTCGAGTTGTGCTTTATCAAGGCTTGCAGGAGCATCAATCATAACATCTCTTCCGGCATTGTTTTTCGGGAAAGCGATAAAATCGCGAATACTTTCCTGACCGCCCAGAATAGCTACAAGTCGGTCAAAGCCGAAGGCTATGCCCCCGTGTGGAGGAGCACCATACTGGAAGGCATCCATAAGGAAACCAAATTGTGCTTCAGCTTCTTCAGGAGTAAAACCAAGATAATCGAACATCTTGGCCTGGGTTTCTTTATCGTGAATTCTTATGGAACCACCGCCAATTTCGTTTCCGTTGAGAACAAGATCATAAGCATTCGCACGAACCTTACCGGGTTCTGTTTCCAATAAAGCAAAATCTTCTTTCTTAGGTGAAGTAAAAGGGTGGTGCATGGCATGGTATCGGTTGGTTTCCTCGTCCCATTCCAGAAGTGGGAAATCTACAACCCATAGCGGTGCAAATTCATCTGCTTTTCTGAGGCCAAGTTCGTTGCCAAGATGCATTCTTAAAGCGCTTAACTGAGTTCTGGTCTTGTTGGCGTCTCCTGCCATTACAAGGATCAGATCTCCTTTGTTAGCTTGTGTAGCTTCAGCCCAGGAGATAAGATCTTCTTCAGAATAAAATTTATCTACAGAAGATTTTAAACTTCCGTCATCATTATATTTCGCCCATACAAGTCCGGTAGCACCAATTTGTGGACGCTTGACCCAGGAAACAAGCTTATCGATCTCTTTTCGGGTAAACGAGGCTCCACCTGGAACCACAATTCCCACAACTAATTCCTGCTGATCAAAAACATTAAAACCTTTATTTTTAGCCAGGTCGTTTAATTCGGCAAATTCCATCCCGAAGCGTATATCCGGTTTGTCGTTTCCGTATTTCTTCATCGCTTCAGCATAGGTCATCCTGGGGAATTCCTGAACCTCAACATTATTTACTTCCTTCAGCAGAAAACGGGTAAGGCCTTCAAAAATGTTCAGGATATCTTCTTGTTCTACGAAAGCCATTTCGCAATCTATCTGGGTGAATTCCGGCTGCCGATCGGCACGAAGATCTTCATCGCGAAAACATTTTACAATCTGGAAATATTTATCCAACCCGCCTACCATAAGCAATTGCTTGAAGGTTTGCGGCGATTGCGGAAGCGCGTAAAACTGGCCCTCGTTCATTCGGCTTGGCACCACAAAATCACGGGCGCCTTCAGGTGTGGATTTGATTAGGTAAGGGGTCTCAACTTCGATAAACCCTTTTTGGGAAAGGTAGTTTCGCACCTCCATACCTACTTTATGGCGGAACATTAATTTGTTCTTAACCGGATTTCTGCGTATATCGAGGTATCGGTATTTCATTCGTAAATCTTCCCCACCATCGGTTTCTTCTTCAATGGTAAAAGGAGGAGTTTTGGAAGTGTTGAGAATATTTAATTCTGAAACCAGGACTTCAACCTCACCCGTTGGGATATTAGGGTTTTTAGATTCCCGTTCAATCACTTCTCCGGAAATCTGGATAACGAATTCACGGCCGAGTTTCTGGGCTTTTTCCATTAAATCTCTTGAAGATCGGTTTTCGTCAAAAATTAACTGAGTAATTCCGTAGCGATCCCGTAGGTCTACCCATACCATGAAACCTTTATCTCTTATTTTCTGAACCCATCCCGAAAGTTGGACTTTCTGGCCAATATTAGCAGTATTTAATTCTCCACAGGTGTGACTTCTGTACATGATTTCCCTTAAGTTTTAGTGCCAGCAAAAGTAAGAAGTTCTGGTGGCTTAACAGCTAATTTTTATTTGAAAATCCCACTTTTCCGGTGAATTTTGAATGCAAATTAGGATTTTATAGGCTATTGATAATTAAGGTGTCAGGGATCCAATGTTAATTTAATGTTACGTGAATATTGTTTAAAAGTAAACTTTTAGTTATATTTGTTAAGTTAAGATTATAGATACAAATGAAAAAGATCAGAAATATAGTAATTGCTGCGGTTTTTATTGCCGGAGCAACCATATACGCACAGGATAAGCCTGAGCCGCGTTTTGAAAAAGACGGAGATCTTATTAAAGGTACATTTTATTATGAAGACGGAAGTATTAAGCAGGAAGGTACGTACAAGAACGGGAAACTCCACGGCGAGTGGATTTCTTACAACCAGAGAGGTGAAAAGGAAGCAATCGCCCAATATTCCTTTGGTGACAAGACTGGTAAATGGTTTTTTTGGCATAACAGCCAGTTAACCGAAGTACATTATGACGAAAATAAAATTGCAGGTGTAATCAGCCGGGAAAGCGATTACAAGCTGGACAGAAAATAAATTTAATTTTTAAATAGAAAACCCCGAAGTTGAAGCTTCGGGGTTTTTTGTTTTTTATGCTTTCGCTTCCAGCTTTCTTTGTTTTCGTGCTTCAATTTTATCGGCTGTTTTAACCTTCGCCCGGCTTACCAGGTAAAACATTACCGGTACAATGACCAGGGTTAAGAAGGTCGCGAAGACAAGTCCGAAAATAACTGTCCAGGCCAATGGACCCCAGAAGATCACATTATCTCCTCCAATATATATTTTGGGATCGTAATCTATGAAAAGGCTAAAGAAATCGATGTTCAATCCTATAGCCAAAGGAATAAGTCCCAGTACCGTGGTGATAGCCGTTAAAATCACCGGTCTTAATCTGGAAATTCCCCCTTTTACAATACAATTGAAATACTGCTCGCGGGTTAATAACTGGTCGTCTTCTAACCCCAACTCATTTTTCTTCCGGTCTATGAGGATCTGGGTGTAGTCTACAAGCACGATGGCGTTATTAACCACAATCCCTGCCAGTGAGATAATTCCCATCATCGTCATAATAATAATGAAGTCCATCTGGAAAATAATCAAACCAAAAAATACTCCTACTAAACTAAGCATCACCGCCATTACGATGATTATTGGCTTTGATATCGAGTTGAACTGTGCTACCAGGATCAAAAGGATTCCGCCAATGGCAATAAGCAACGCCTTAAGCAGGAAGCTCATATTTTCTTCCTGTTCTTCCTGTTCCCCGGTGAACTCGAGAGAAATTTCCTTGGGAAGGTCGTAATTCTTCAACTCGGTTTTCAGGCGTTCTACAATCTCGTTTCCGTTGTAACCTTCAAGAACATTGGAGTATAATGTAATTACGCGCTTTAGATCTTTTCTCTTAATTGAGCTAAAAGAGGAAGCCTTATTGGTGGTAACCAGCGAGGAGATAGGTACCTGTACAATTTCCCCGGTATTTTGATCCATAAAGGTTACAGGTTGGTTGAACAAGGCATTTTCATCATAACGGAATTCCTCATTGAAGCGCACATTTACTTCATAGTCGTCATCACCTTCTTTGTAGGTAGAAACCTCTTCGCCATAAATAGCTCTCCTAAGGGTTTGTCCAACTGCTGAAGTAGAAACTCCAAGCTGGCCGGCTTTTCTGCGATCTACTTTTACGTCCAGTTCAGATTTTGATTTATTGACATCAATCTTAAGATTCTCTATTCCGGGGATGCTTAGCCCCTGGATATAGGCCCGCATATTTTCTGCTTCAGCAAGCATTTGCTCATAATCCTCTCCCTTTAATTCCATGTTGATTGGATAACCGGAAGGAGGACCTGCCTGGTCTTTTTCTACAATAACCGATGCTCCCGGAAAGCCCTGTACAGCATCACGCACCTCGCTTAAGACCTTGCTACTTCTCACGCCGCGTCTTTCATTAAACTCCCGCATAGAGAGGGTGATCTTGGCTTTATGTGGCATCTCATTTTGCTGCCCGCCATCAGTCATAGGATTTCCGGAGCCTTCACCAACCTGCGAGATAGCTGATTCGACCATAAAATTATACCCGTCTTCATCTTCGTACTTTTTAATAACTTCAAAAACCTGGCTCTCTATTTTTTTAGTGAGTTCGTTAGTTTTATGAATATCGGTGCCTTCGGGATATTCTATATATGTAATGATCTGTTTAGGTTCATTTTCGGGGAAGAACAATACCTTGGGTTGTACCAACGCGATCAAAACGAAGGATACAAACAGTAGAAACAGTGTTCCGAAGAAAAATAAATAAGCTTTTTTTCCGCGCAGCGCATAGACAAGGGTTCTCTCGTAGAAACTTTCCATCTTTTTGAGGGCTCTTACCTGAAAGAAGTCTACTGCCTTAGAAATAAAATATTTATAAGCCCAAAGCAGGATTACTATCAGGATAAGAATGTTTCCGAAAGCTCTTAGGGCTCCTGTCGCTAATACGAAACCAAGAGTCAGTAGGATTATTCCTGTAGCCCCCAGAATTAGGCTAAGTCGTATCAGACGTTTTTTGGAAAATGATTCTTCCTCAGTTTTCATAAACTGGGAGGTAAGCATCGAATTGATTATCAATGCAACAAATAGTGATGACCCCAATACTATGGAAAGGGTGATTGGGAATATCATCATAAATTTCCCGACAAGACCTGGCCATAATCCCAAAGGGAAAAATGCCGCCAAGGTAGTGGCCGTTGAAGCGATAATAGGCCATGCGATCTCTCCTAAACCTTGTTTTGCGGCCTTGGTTCTCGACATTCCCTGGTCCATCAGGGAGTATACATTCTCCACAACTACAATTCCGTTATCAACCAGCATACCCAGTCCCATTACCAGGGCAAAAAGTACCATGGTATTTAGCGTATACCCCATACTGGAAAGAATGATATAGGAAAGAAACATAGAAAGCGGGATGGCAATTCCTACAAATAGGGAGTTCCTGAAACCGAGAAAAAACATAAGTACCAGGACCACAAGGATAACTCCAAAAATAATATTGTTAACCAGATCATCAACCTGATTAATGGTTTGGGTAGACTGGTCGTTACTGAGGCTTATGTGTAAACTTTCCGGGAGATAATTTTCCTGCTCGGTTTTAACGATCTCTTTGATGCTTTCTACCGCCTCGATCATATTTTTCCCGGCGCGTTTTTTAATATCCAGCATCACTACAGGTTGCCCATATTCCCTTGCGAATGTAGTAGCGTCTTTTTCTTTGAATTTAATTTCAGCGATGTCTTTTAGAAATACAAGGCCACCATCACGTTTAACCACAACATCATTTAATTCATCTGGATCTTCAATTTCCCCGATTATCCTGATATTTTTCTGTGCTCCGCTGGTTATGATATTTCCCCCTGAAATGGTACGGTTTTCTGCATTTACCGAATTCACTATATCATCAAAACTAACCTTGGAAGCCGTCATTTTGTAAACATTAACAGCGATTTCAACTTCCATATCTTCTGCTCCACGAATTCCCGCCTCTTTAATTTGTGGGAGGAGTTCTATTCGCTCCTGAAGATATTCTGCATACTCCTTCAATTGCTGTACAGTATAATCTCCTGTAAGGTTAATATTAAGGATGGGCATTTCTTCGGTAAGGTTCAAATCGAAAACGTTAGGCTCTACTTTGGCACCGTTATCCAGAGTGGGCCAGGTGGTTTCTGCTTTTACCAGATCTACCTTGTCCTTAACTTTTTGCCTGGCAATATCTACCAGGATATCTTCTTCAAATTCAACAATTACCAGCGAATAATCCTGAAGTGTATTTGAAGTGATTTCTTTTACTCCAGCAATATTATTGAATTCCTCTTCCAGGGGTTCTGTAATAAATTTCTCAACATCTTCGGCAGAGTTGCCGGGATTTACCGAACTCACATAAATTTTGGTTTCAATAACCTCCGGAAATGATTCTCGGGGCATATTGTAATAAGACATAAGCCCGCCTACCATAATTATCGCGATAATCACGTAGACCGTCATTTTATTTCCAATGGCCCAGGAAGAAAGTTTGAATTCCTTATCTAATTTCATGTTACTCCTCGTTTCTTATTTTTACTTCCTGACCTTCGCGTAGATTCTTGGCACCTTCTACAATAAGAATTTCTCCCGGTTGTATACCTTCAGTAATCTCTATCTTATCCTGGTAAACATACCCGGTCTCCACGATCTTTTTACGGGCGATCCCTGTTTCGTCATCAGAATCTTTTTCCAGTATATAAACAATATTTTCTCCCAAAGCATTTTGTTGAACCGAATTTTCAGGAATTACCACTGCGTTTTCGGCAGTATAATCGTTAAGTCTTATTGTGGCAATCTGGTTCGGCTTGACCAGTCCATCTTCGTTAGGCAATGCCACCTGAACTCCAAAAGTGCGATTGTTGGGATTAATATAGCTTCCCACCTGTCTCACTTCACCTTCATACTCCCGGTTTATAGAACCAATCTTTATTTTTACCTGGGTGCCCTTTTCTATCATATTGAGGTAATTTTCGGGTACCGCAGCATCCACATACATATTTTCTAAACTTATTAGTCTGAATAACGGACTCTGACCGGGATTCACTACCTGACCCTCATCGGTGATCACCTCATCTATAACTCCGCTAAATGGAGCAGTAATCACTGTTTTGGCAAGACGGGATTTTAATTGCTCCAGCGACCTTTGGATTGCCTCATAATTGGTTTTAGTTTCCAGGTATTGCATTTCTGAGCCTATGTTCTGCTCCCATAATCTTTCCTGGCGTTCAAAACTTGTTTTTGCTAAAGCGACCCGCGTTTCCAATTGGGCAAGCTCACTAGAAAGTCCGCCGTCATCAATAATAGCCAGCGTTTGGCCCTTTCTAACATTCTGACCTTCCTTTATTCTGATATCGATTAATACTCCGGAAAATTCGGGATAGATAATGATATTTTCATCGGTAGCGACATCGCCCTGAACTTCTGCATAATGCTTGAACAAGGTGTCCTGAATAACCTGCGTAGTAACCAGGTCTAACCCGCGGTTTTTATCAAGCTGATTAATGGCCTTGTCCAGTTGGTCTATTTTGGCGGTTAATTCGCTTTGTTGTTGTCCTAATTCAGTTTTTTTTTGCTTGATCTCTGATAGGTCACCGCGTTTTATTATCTCTTCAACTGACTGGTCATCTTTTTTTCCGCAGGAAAAAGTAATAAAGCTTATCGTTAATAGAAGTGCTATTTTCTTCATCGGGATATTTTGATTGCTATTTTTTAATTTAGTTTTCATCAGGGTAATTTGTGGTGTCGAGTAGATTTTCCAGCTCGGCTTTATTGGTGATCACATTCAGCATTGACTGGAGGAAATCCTGCTGTGCGGTATAAAGTTGTCTTTGTGCCTCGCTTAGCTCAAAGCTACTGCCTACACCTTCAAAAAATTTGATTTGGTTTTTGCGTTCTATACGCTCGGAGAGTTCCAGGTTTTTCTTTTGAGTCTGGAAATTTTCAAGGCTATATTCATATTCGATTTTAGCCGAATTTATCTTTCTCAATACATCATTCCTGGTTTCTTCCAGTTCCAATATGGCCTGCTCGTAGGCTATTTTCTTTTGCTGCGTACGGGCACCACGCATCCCGCTACTGAATATAGGGATGTTTAAAGAGATGCCTAAAATTGATTGCCCAAAGTATTCCTGGTCACTGTTAAAAAAGGTGAATTCCTGACTAAAACCCTGAACTCCGTAATTAAGAAAACCGCTTAGACTTGGGAGCGCTTTAGATTTTTCAAGTTTCACCTGAATCTCGGCAGATTGAGCACGGTTTTCAGCAATGCGGTAATCAATATTTTCTTCTACCGGAATTTGGGTTTCAAGTAGACCCATATCAAAATACTCCATTGCCAGCTCATCAAGATCTTCGGTGAGTTCCACAGGTGTTTCTACAGGCAGGCCTAAACTTAATTTGAGGACATCATAAGAAATATCCTGCATTCTACGGCTTCTGCTTAGATTGTTTTTTAAGCGCAGCAAAGTGATCTCCAATTGCTCCACATCTTCTTCTTCGGCGAGACCATTTTTGTAAATCTCCTTGGTCTCATTGTAGTTCTTTTCAACATTGGCAACGTTCTTCTCGAGGATTTCAACACTTTCCTCTGCCAGAAGTACATTTCCGTAGGCATTAATGATGGCTTTTTTAACCTCGTGATTGGTTTTGGTTTTCGCATTTTTGGAAATCTGGAGTAGGGTTTTAGCCGATTGTATTCCCACTATATAAGAGCCGTCAAAAATAAGCTGGTTCCAGGTTGCTGTGGCATTAAGGTTATGCTTGGTGCCAAATACTACCGGCACAAAAGTCCCCGGTTCTTCTCCGGCAATTTCTCCCGGTAAAAGAGTTACCGGTTGTTTCAGATAATTCTGGTAATCTGTAATTGCGCCTAATTGAGGAAGCCCCTGGGCAATGATTTCCCATTTTTGTTTAATAGCAATGTCAATATCCCTTTGGGCATTTACCGAGCTATAATTGTTTTCCAGTCCGAATCGGATCGCTTTTTCCAGAGAAAAGCTGTATCCGTCATCGGTTTCCTGAGCCTGAATTCCTGAGGAAATCAGGAAGATGAGCAGAAAAAGTCTACGCATGATTTATATTTTTTCGTTTGTTTAAAAATTCCTGAAGTGTTTTAAGACCTTTAGGGGTCGAAATTGCCCGGATATGATATTCCACAAAATATTCCATTAACTTGGCATTGCTATACTCTTCTGTGGGAAAGAGATCTTTATCTTTTAACCCCATCATTCCTGTAAAATGAATTCGACTTATAAATGAGATAGGGATGTCGCTACGGTAATGCCCCGTGGTAATACCACATTCAAGATTTTCTATAACACAGCATTGCACCAGTTCATATTGCCTGCTGCTAATGCTCTTGTAAATTTTAGGATAATACTTCTGAAGCTGATATTGCGGCGAGGTCTTTTCGTCCTTCAGGTATTTCATCGAAAAGCTTTTAATCTCGTAAATCTCCTCGATAGGATTCATTTTTTTTGCCCTGATATCCTTGATCCCCTGGTCTATATTCTCAAACAGATGATTGGTGACCGCCTGCACCAGTTTTGTTTTGGTGTCAAAATGGGCATAAATAGTTTTTTTGGATATTGCCATTTCATTAGCGATATCATCCATAGTGACACTTTTAAAACCGAGGTTTAAAAACATCTCGGTAGCTGTATTTAAAATTTTATCTCTCACAAAATTCGGTCTAAAAAAATTGGCTGCAAAAATATAACTTGGAAACTTTATATACAAGGAAAGTTTCCCTGGTTTTTGAATAATTTAACCTGGTCTCTAAATTTGAATTACATTCTATTATGGTATTTTAGCCAAAAAATTGATACGATGAGGTCCATTTCAGAGTACCGGGAAGAATTTTTGGAATATTTAGACACGAAAATTGAAGTAAAAGAGCCAAGAAATCTTTACGAGCCTATGCGATATATTTTGCAATTGGGCGGAAAACGTTTAAGACCTGTTTTAGTGCTTATGGCTACTGAAATTTTTGATGCCGATTACCGCAAAGCCCTTGATGCTGCTCTGGCTATAGAGATTTTCCACAATTTTTCCCTTGTGCACGACGATATCATGGACGATGCCCCGATAAGGCGTGGTAAGAAAACCGTTCATGAGAAATGGGACATCAATACGGGCATTCTTTCAGGAGATGCAATGTTGATAAACGCGTATCAGTTATTTGAAAATTATGAGGATAAGGTCTTCAAAGAATTAGCGCAATTATTTACAAGGACCGCGATGGAGGTTTGCGAGGGGCAGCAGTACGATATGGATTTTGAGGCCCGGGAAGATGTAAGGATTGAGGATTACCTTAAAATGATAGAATACAAAACTGCTGTTTTGGTTGCTGCCTCTCTACAGATGGGAGCTATAATTGCCAGGACTTCAAGAGAATGTAAAGATGCTATATACCAATATGGGAGACTGCTCGGGATCGCCTTTCAGCTGCAGGATGATTACCTGGATGCCTTTGGAGATCCTGAAACCTTTGGAAAACAATTAGGAGGCGATATCATTGAAAATAAAAAAACATTCCTTTATTTAAAGGCCATTGAACTATCTGGTAAGCGGGAAGCCAGGCAGCTAGAGCATCTTTACTCTATTAATCCGGCCGAGAGTTTGGGAAAAGTTGAGGCAGTAAAGTCAATTTTTGAAAAAAGTGGCGCCGCCAAGCTCACCCGGACCGAAATTGAAAAATACACCCAAAAGGCTTTTGATGTCTTGGATAAGATAGATTTGAAGGAAGATAAAAAAGCTCCTTTGCGAAAATTTGGAGAAAGTTTAATGGAAAGACAGGTTTAACTTAAGCTCCAGCACAATTCTGAAAATTATGTGAAGTATTTTTAAATACTCTAATTACCCTGATAATACGCAGGTTTTCTATGTTAAATTTCTTATAAGAGATAAGATAAATTTATCGTTTTCTACAGGCCCTTTTTTTAAAAATTGTATTTTTGTCCTGTTTTCAAGATTTTAAAGAAACATTAGTTTCCACTTATGGATAGATTCTCATTTTTAAATGCTGCACACACAGCATATTTCGCCGAACTTTACGATCAATACCTTCAATACCCGGACAGTGTAGAGCCCAGTTGGAGGGCTTTTTTTCAAGGATTTGATTTTGGGATGGAGCAAAATGGCATTTCGCCTGATACCCTTGAGGACGCTCCGGTAAACTTTGAAGAGGGAGAGATACCTGATCACGTGATCAAAGAATTTCGGGTTATTCGCTTAATAGATGGGTACCGAACCCGGGGTCATTTATTTACAAAAACCAATCCTGTAAGGGAACGTCGTAAATATTCACCAACTCTTGATATAGAAAATTTTGATCTTTCAAAAGAAGATCTGGATACTGTTTTTAATGCCGGGGACGTATTGGGCATAGGTCCAAAAACGCTTAAAGAAATAATCACTCACCTTGAGAATGTTTATTGCGATTCTATAGGGATCGAGTATATGTATATTCGTAAACCGGAAGAAATTTCCTGGATCCAGGCAAAACTCAATGTAAACGAAAATCATCCTTCATTTAGTTCGGAAGAGAAAAAACAAATTCTCAAAAAATTAAATGAAGCGGTGTCCTTTGAATCTTTTCTCCATACCAAATATGTAGGCCAAAAGCGATTTTCTCTGGAAGGGGGGGAGAGCCTGATTCCTGCCCTCGATTCCATAATTGAAAAGGCGGCGGAGATAGGAGTTAAGGAGTTTGTGATGGGAATGGCCCACCGCGGAAGATTAAATACGCTAACCAATATCTTCGGAAAAAGTGCAAAAGATATTTTTAGCGAATTTGACGGAAAGGATTACGAGCAGGATATTTTTGACGGGGATGTAAAATATCACCTTGGATGGTCTTCAGGCCGAATTACCGATAAAGGAAAAGGAATTAATATTAATATTGCTCCGAACCCATCTCACCTGGAGGCTGTAGGTCCCGTAGTAGAGGGGATTACCCGGGCAAAACAAGATCGACGCTACGAGGGAGATACCAGTAAAGTACTTCCTATCCTGGTTCATGGGGATGCTGCTATTTCGGCTCAGGGAGTGGTATATGAAGTAGTGCAAATGGCTCAATTAGACGGTTATAAAACCGGCGGAACCATTCATATTGTAGTTAATAACCAGATTGGCTTTACCACTAATTATTTGGACGGTCGTTCTTCTACGTATTGTACCGATATAGCGAAAGTGACTCTTTCTCCTGTACTTCACGTAAATGCCGATGATGTTGAAGCAGTGGTTCACTCTATTCTATTTGCACTGGAATTTAGGATGAAGTTTGGTCGCGATGTATTTATCGATTTGTTGGGATATAGAAAATATGGGCATAATGAAGGGGATGAACCCAGATTTACCCAACCTAAACTTTATAAAGCAATTGCCAAGCACAATAACCCCAGAGATATTTATGCCGAAAAGCTTAAAAAGGAAGGGGTTATTGAAGAAGACTATGTAGGGAAACTCGAGGAAGAATATAGAGCCAAACTAGACGAAAATCTGGAAGACTCCAGAAAAGAAGAAACTACCAGGGTGACACCATTTATGTATGAGGAATGGGAAGGCTTTGAATCAGTGCGGCAAGAGGGAATGTTGGAAGCCATCGATACCACTGTGGATATTAAGAAGCTGGATGAGGTAGCAGAAACTATTTCGAAATTGCCCGGGGATAAAAAATTCCTTCGAAAGATAAACAAGATTATAGAGGGTAGGAGGCAGATGTATTTCGAAGATAACAAGCTTGACTGGTCTATGGCAGAGCATCTGGCTTATGGCACCCTAATGACCGAAGGTTATAATATTCGACTTAGTGGCCAGGATAGTGAAAGAGGGACCTTCTCTCACCGTCACGCCGTATTAAAAGTTGAAGATAGTGAAGAGGAAATTATCCTTCATAATAATATTCCCGATAGAGATGGGGATATATTTATTTATAATTCTCTTTTATCTGAATATGGGGTTTTAGGTTTTGATTATGGTTATGCCATGACGAGCCCAAGAACGCTTACCATTTGGGAGGCCCAATTTGGTGATTTTGTGAATGGCGCCCAGATCATTATTGATCAATATATTTCTGCCGCCGAAGATAAATGGAAATTGCAGAACGGATTGGTGATGTTTCTGCCACATGGATATGAAGGACAGGGAGCAGAACACTCCTCTGGAAGAATGGAGCGTTTTCTTCAGCTTTGTGCAAGGGATAATATGTATGTAGCCGATGTTACTACCCCGGCCAATATGTTCCATATCCTTAGAAGACAAATGAAGGCGGGATTTAGAAAACCCCTTATCATCTTTACTCCTAAAAGTTTGTTGAGACATTCAAAAGTTGTTTCATCAAAAGAAGAGTTTGCTAATGGTAGTTTCCAACCATTCCTTGATGATGAAGAGGCGAAGGTCGAAAAGATAAAAACTCTTGTTTTCTGTACCGGTAAATTCTATTATGATCTCTTGGAATTTAAAGAAAAAAATAGTCGCGATGATGTAGCACTGGTAAGGCTGGAGCAGTTATTCCCACTACCGGTTTCAGAAATGAAGGAAGCCCTTAAGAAATATAAAAATGCCGATGACATTGTTTGGGCACAGGAAGAACCCAGAAATATGGGAGCCTATGGCCATTTATTGCTGCATTTTGATGAAGCGAAGAACTTCAGGGTTTGTAGCAGAAAATTCTACGGTTCGCCGGCTGCCGGTAGCTCAGTGAGGTTTAAAAAGCGTCACGAAAAAGTTATCGCCTGCGTATTTGATAAAAATTTAGAAGAATAAATAATAAGAAGTAAATTCAAAAAATATCTCTGCTTTTTAGAGGTAACAAAATAAAAATTAAGAACATGGCTTTAGAAATGAAAGTTCCTTCTCCGGGAGAATCAATAACCGAAGTAGAAATAGCCCAGTGGCTTGTTGAAGACGGGGATTACGTTGAAAAAGATCAGGCGGTCGCCGAGGTTGATAGCGACAAAGCTACCCTGGAATTACCTGCAGAGGCTAGCGGAATAATCACCCTTAAAGCTGAGGAAGGCGATGCCGTAGCAGTAGGAGAGGTGGTTTGTTTAATCGATACCGATGCTCCGAAACCCGGTGGTGGCGAAGATAAATCTGAAGCAAAAGCGGAAGAAAAAAGGGAGGAAAAAGCCGGGAAGGAAGAGCCTAAAGAAAAAGAGAAGGAAAAAGAGTTTAAAGAATCTTCTAAAGAAACCTATGCTACCGGGAGTCCTTCTCCGGCTGCAAAGAAAATTCTCGACGAGAAGGGTATTGAAGCTAAATCTGTAAAGGGAAGTGGAAAAGATGGGCGTGTAACCAAAGAAGATGCCGTTCAGGCAAAAGCTTCTATGGGAACTCCTGGTCCTGGAAAAAGAGGGGAGTCGCGTAAAAAAATGTCTATGCTTAGACGAAAAGTAGCTCAGCGTCTGGTTTCTGCTAAAAATGAAACAGCAATGCTTACTACTTTTAACGAGGTAGATATGTCTCCAATTTTCGCTCTGCGTAAAAAATATAAAGAAGAGTTTAAAGAAAAGCATGGAGTAAGCCTTGGATTCATGTCCTTTTTTACATTGGCTGTTGTGAGAGCTCTGGATATGTATCCCGATGTAAACTCGATGGTAGATGAAGATCATCAGATAAAATACGATTTTAAAGATATTAGTATAGCTGTTTCAGGGCCAAAGGGACTAATGGTTCCGGTAATTAGGAATGCCGAAAATCTTAGCTTCAGAGGGGTAGAAGAAGAAGTTAAACGTCTGGCCATCCGTGCAAGGGACGGGGAGATCACGGTTGATGAAATGACCGGAGGAACTTTCACCATAACTAATGGTGGGGTTTTTGGATCTATGCTTTCTACTCCTATTATTAACCCTCCTCAAAGTGCTATTCTGGGGATGCATAATATTGTAGAGCGACCGGTTGCTGTAGATGGACACGTAGAAATCAGACCAATTATGTATGTAGCCTTGTCTTATGATCACAGAATTATAGATGGAAAAGAGTCTGTAGGATTTCTGGTAGCTATTAAAGAAGCCCTTGAAAATCCTGAAGAACTATTGATGGATAATGCTGTGAAGCGGACTTTGGAACTTTAGAAAAGTCTTTTCATTGTTACTATAAATAAAAAAGGAGGCCCCAGAGCCTCCTTTTTAAGTCCAATAACAAATTAAAATAATACAAGGGATGCGATGTTAAGAGATAAAACCCCTATGATTGCTATGGCAAGGATGATAAAAATTACTATAGAAAGGGTCTTATTTTTAAACAAAACAGGCATCATCTAACATTAAAGGCCAAATTTAAATTATAAGGTGTCTTGCGTCAAGGGGAAATTTCCCCTAAATTATTTGAGATACAGCGATTTGTTTTTATAATCTATTATTGCCTTTCCTTTTCTTAAAATATCTGCGCCAATTATGCCATGTACTTTTTCGGCCTCGTGATTGATAAGAGCTTCATTAACATGCCGAAGATCAAAAAGTACCAGATCCACTTTTTTCTTTTTCCATCCTTTTATTTCAATCTTGTTTTTTTGTGCTATTTGGGTGAGCATATTTGTGGCTCCGGCTCCTGCAGCCTTAATATCGCTGTCTTCAGCAAGAAGTTGAAAATGTTCTACGGCCTCCATTCCTACGCAAGTACTGGATGCACCGGTATCCAGGATGAAATTTCCTTCAATATTATTTATTTTCGCCACCAATTCAAGGTGGTTGGTTTTAGTGATATTTAGCTTGATACGCTTATAACCTTTCTCTTTCAGCAATTTCTTAAGTGACATTCCTTGTTTTTTGACAAAGATAGGTCTTCAAAATAAATTAATTTTGCATTTATGATTTTAACCGACACCCATATACATTTATACAGCGAAGATTTTCAGAAAGATCAAAAAGAGCTTATTGAAGAAGCTTTTGAAAATGATATCAAAAGGTTTTTTCTACCTGCTATAGATTCAAATTATGTTGCGGCCATGTATAGCCTGGAGAAAAATTATCCGGAGCATGTCTTTTTAATGGCGGGCTTGCATCCAACTCACGTAAAAGATGATTTTGAGGAAGAACTGGCCAAAGTTGAAAAGCAGTTTTCACAAAGGCAATTTGTAGCCGTTGGAGAAATAGGAATTGATTTATACTGGGACAGGAGTACGCTGGAAATTCAGAAAAAAGCTTTTAGAAGACAGATTCAGCTGGCAAAAAAATATAAATTACCTATGGTTATTCATTGCCGGGAGGCTTTTGATGAGGTTTTTGAAGTTCTGGAAAATGAAAAAAGTGAGGATCTCTTTGGGATTTTTCACTGTTTTACCGGAACCTACGAACAGGCTCAGCAAGCTTTGTCCTATAATATGAAGCTTGGAATTGGGGGAGTAGTTACTTTTAAAAACGGAAAAATCGATAAATTCCTGAAGCAGATTCCTATAGAGGAAATCGTTCTGGAGACCGATGGGCCTTACCTGGCGCCGGTTCCATTTAGGGGAAAACGCAATAAACCCGTATATTTAAAAAAGGTAGCCGAAAAAGTTGCAGAAATTTACGAACTCCCACTTGAGGAGGTGGCTGCAATTACTACTCAAAGCTCTAAAGATATTTTTAAGATTTAAGGGGTAATAAAATTTAAATTTGTTCATTTGCTAAGAAAATAAGACTTTTTGTGAAGGATTTTGAAGATATAAGATTTTACCGCGACGATGAGGTACAACAGGCCTTAAAGGAAAATATTAAGCACCCAATGATAAAGGCACTGCTGCAGTTTACTTTTCCTGAAAAGAGTTTTGCCGAGATTGAAGAAATCACCTTGGGCTGTACCTCCATCAGGGAGTTTCAAATCAAAGTGATTTATCATTCTGTACAAAAGGTTTTGGAGCGCAGTTCTGAAGGTCTTTCCTATTCTGGTTTCGATAAACTGAATAAAGATAAATCCTATTTTTACATTTCCAATCATCGTGATATCGTGCTAGATACATCTCTGCTGAACAGTGCTTTGTATGAGAACGATCTGGTGATGACGGCTTCGGCTATAGGGGATAACCTGGTGCAAAAGCCTTTCCTTATGTTGCTTTCTCGTCTTAATAGGAATTTTCTGGTTAAGCGCGGCTTAGGTCCCAGGGAAATGCTTAGAAGTTCAAAAAATCTTTCCAATTATATTAAATATCTTCTTCTTGAAGAAGGCCGCTCGGTTTGGATGGCACAAAGAGAAGGGCGTACCAAGGACGGTAGCGATCATACCCAGCAGGGTGTTTTAAAAATGATCGCAATGGCCAAAGGAGACCTGAGTCTCACTGAGTACCTGAAGAAACTAAAGATAGTTCCGGTTGCAATTTCATATGAATTTGATCCTACCGATAGGTTGAAAATGCCTGAAATTATGGCCAAACGCATGCAGGAGACCTATGTGAAATCTGCAAATGAAGATTTTAATAGTATTATGCAGGGTGCTTTGGGCAATAAAGGCCGTATTCATATTGGTGCCGGAGATATATTGGGGGATGAGGTTTTTGATGGAATAGAGAAAAATGCAGCTTCGGTTAACGAACAGTTACAAACTATTGCCACAAAAATTGATGAAGCAGTGTACAGGAATTATAAGCTTTGGCCTTCAAATTATATCGCCTGTGATCTTTTGAATAACTCAAATACTTATTCCGATAGATATTCAGAAAAAGAAAAGCGACAGTTTGAGCGCAGGATTTCTCGAAGAATAGATATGAAAAATGCGCTAGAACTAAATAGTTACCTATTAATGTATGCTAACCCGGTAATCAATAAAGAAGCGCTTTATGAAGAAAAAGGCTAACATTCTCCTTATTTATACCGGGGGAACCATAGGTATGATAAAAGATTATGATACCGGTGCCTTGAAGGCTTTTAATTTTGATGAATTACTTCAGAATATACCTGAGCTTAAAATACTTGAACATAATATTGATACTTTAAGCTTTGAGGAACCTATCGATTCTTCAAACATGGATCCCGAAGGCTGGCTGCAAATTGCCAGCACCATTAATTCTAATTTTGAAAAATACGATGGATTTGTGATTTTGCATGGCAGTGATACTATGGCTTATACTGCTTCGGCTTTAAGTTTTATGTTTGAAAATCTTACCAAGCCTGTAATTTTTACCGGGTCCCAACTTCCGATAGGAGATTTAAGAACCGATGCCAAGGAAAATCTCATAACTAGCATACAGATCGCCGGACTGCAAAAGAATGATCGACCGGTTATAAGTGAAGTAGGACTTTATTTTGAATATAAATTATACCGTGCCAACCGGAGTACCAAGATAAACGCTGAACATTTCCAGGCTTTTGCATCAATGAATTATTCCCCTCTGGCTGAATCTGGAGTTTACCTTTCAGTAAATTACAATGCTCTGTGGAAGCCAAATAGAAAACAACCCACAAAACTTCATGCTAATTTTAATGACGATATCCTTATTCTGAAAATGTTTCCGGGAATTAGTGAAAGTACCATCAGGCATATTTTGTCTAAAGAAAATTTAAGGGGGGTTGTTTTAGAAACCTACGGTAGCGGGAATGCTCCCAGTGCTCCCTGGTTTGTTAATATCTTAAAGGAAAAGATCGCCGAGGGCTTGTGTGTGGTAAACGTGACACAGTGTATAGCTGGAAGTGTGAATATGGGGCAATATGAAACCAGTGTTAAGCTAAAACAAATTGGGGTAGTTTCTGGAAAAGATATCACTACAGAGGCTGCTGTTGCCAAATTAATGTATTTATTAGGAAAAGATTTAAGTCCGGAAGTTTTTAAAACTATCTTTGAAACCTCTCTGCGAGGGGAAATGTTATAAAATTAACGCCAACTACTTGATTGAGTTTATTTTTTTTTGTTATTTGGCGCACCGTTTAGAAAACGTTAAGAAAGAGAGGTGGCCGAGTGGTCGAAGGCGCACGCCTGGAAAGTGTGTATACGCCAAAAGCGTATCGAGGGTTCGAATCCCTTCCTCTCTGCAAAATTTATAGTATTTTTATTAAAACTTTATTTTTATATCTTTAACCCTTTAACTAATTAAATTAAGACAAACAGCAATGAAAAGATTATTTTCTATTTTGGTAATCGCCGCGGTGATGGTGCTAGGAGCCGGAAACCTGAATGCGGCCAATAATGTGAATACATTACCTGAAACAATTGTAAATTTTGTGCAGGATGATGAGGCTGCCGCTGCCGCTGATGAGGTAGAGGAAGAAAGCCTTGGTTTTCACCAGGAACTTAAAAAACGATTTATAGAAGGGGGGCCTGCATTTATGGGGATTGTTCTTTTATGTTTAATTCTTGGTTTGGCTGTTGCCATTGAGAGAATTATCTTTTTGAACCTTTCTACTACAAATACCAGAAAACTGGCTCAGGATGTTGAAGATGCTTTAAACAATGGCGGAGTAGATGCCGCTAAAGAAGTATGCAGAAACACTAAAGGTCCTGTTGCTTCTATCTATTACCAGGGACTGGACCGTGCCGACGAAAGCATTGATGCTGCAGAGAAAGCAGTAGTTGCTTATGGTGGTGTCCAAATGGGACAATTGGAGAAAAACGTCTCTTGGGTGTCTTTATTTATTGCCATCGCACCTATGCTTGGTTTCATGGGAACTGTAATTGGTATGATTACCGCCTTCGATAGAATTGAGGCTGCTGGTGATATGCAACCATCACTTGTTGCTGGAGGTATTAAAGTAGCGCTACTTACTACAGTATTTGGTTTGATCGTGGCTATTATCCTTCAAATCTTTTACAACTACATCATCGCTAAGATCGATAGCATCGTGAATGATATGGAAGATGCTTCTATTACCCTTATCGATATGTTAGTAGCTTACAAAAACAAAAAAAGAATCTAAGACCAGATTAAATTATGACTTTACATAAAATATTAAAATATATAGCCCTCGTTATTGGTGTTATAGGTCTTATCCTTCTTGGGAGGATCTTAGCTGCAAACGATGATGCTATAGCGGCCTCAGCCGATATGCAGAACAGCCTTCTTGATCCGTTTATGTGGGTAGCGTATCTGGTATTGGCCATTGTGTTAATATTAGTAGCCTTCTATGTAATAAAGGGCCTTTTTAAAGGAAATATTAAAAACACACTTATTGCTCTGGGCGCATTTTTAGCAGTTATCGTAATTGCATATGTGCTAACCGATGGATCCCAAATGACTCTTAAAGACGGAAGTATTCTTTCGGCGAGTGGAGCGCATTGGATAAGTGCAGGATTAGTAACATTCTACATCCTTGCAGGAATTGCTATCTTAGCAATGGTATTCTCTGGAGTTAAAAAATTAATGAAGTAATAATATGGCAAGAAGAGATGCACCAGAAGTTAATGCCGGCTCGATGGCCGATATTGCTTTCTTGCTTCTAATCTTCTTTTTGGTAACAACAACCATTGAGACAGATAGCGGGATAAGTAGGAAACTACCCCCGTGGCAGCCAGAAGAGCAAGAGCCGCCGGTAATTAAGCAGAGAAACATCTTCACTGTACTTGTTAACCGTAATAATGAGTTGCTTGTAGAAGATGAATTTATGGAGATTGAGGAATTGCGTCAGGCAGCCTTCGAATTTTTAGATAACGGAGGAGGAACCGGAGACGAGGCTTGTGATTTCTGTCAGGGCCCCGGTGATCCATCTTCATCTGTGAACCCACAGAAAGCGATTATTTCATTGGTGAATAACCGTGGTACCGAATATGGGACCTATATCGCAGTTCAAAATGAACTCGTAGCGGCTTATAACCAATTGAGGGATAGAGAAGCCCAGCGTTTATATGGAAAATCCTTCACCCAAATGGAAAAGGAGTATAACGATCCAAATTATACTGGGAATAAGGAAAAACTGAAGGAACAAATTGGGGCTATTAAAGATATGATACCTCAAAAGCTTTCTGAAGCAGAGCCAACAAGTTAAGAGGCTTACTAACAAAATTTAAATTTGAGACTTAATTATGTCTAAATTCAAAAAGAAAACAAACGAAGGGCAACCTGCTATTAGTACAGCATCCTTACCGGATATTGTATTTATGCTACTGTTCTTCTTTATGGTGGTAACCGTAATGCGCCAGAATACGTTGATGGTACAGAATAAATTACCTTATGCCGATCAGGTTGAAAAACTTGATAAAAAGGATTTGGTAATGTATATCTATGCAGGAAAACCGAGTCCGCGCTATCAGGAACGTTTTGGAACGGAAGCCAGAATCCAGTTGAATGATAAGTTTGCCAGTGTAAGTGAAGTACAGCAGTTTATTTTTGCCGAAAGGGAAACTAAACGCGAAGAATTGATTCCCTATTTAACAACTGCCCTAAAGGTAGATGAAGAAACAAATATGGGATTGGTTTCAGATATCAAGCAGGAATTGAGAAAAGCTGAAGCTCTTAAAATCAATTATACCACATTACAAGGTGATGCTTTAAGAAACATGGAATAACGGCGAACCCGTTAGATCTTTTCAATACTGTAAAAACATCCTGCCTTAATTAATTTTGGCAGGATGTTTTTTTATATTTAATAATTAAATTTATAAATCCAGATGAAGTTGGTGCGGCTTTATTTTTGCTTTTTGCTTTTCCTGCCTTTAATGCTTACTGCACAGATAAATGAACAGGAAGAAACAAGACGAATCCCCGATTCGGTACCCTCGGTTATAGATAGTCTCTACAGGGAAGATCAGTTTTATATAGGCCTTACTTTTAACCTAATAGATCAAAAGCCATCCTCTATTTCTCAATCGGGTTTTTCAGGAGGTTTACACCTTGGATTTATAAGGGATTTTCCTCTTAATAAACAAAGAAATATCGCTATAGGTACTGGTCTAGGCTGGTCATTGAATAGTTTTGGACATAATCTTTTTATAGGCCAGACCATTGATGGGGAAAGCATTTTTAGAAGCCTTGATAGAAGCTTTGATTATGACACCAATCGGTTTACTACCCAGCTTATAGAAGCTCCTATTGAGTTCAGATGGCGCACTTCTTCAGCTGAAAGCTATAAATTCTGGCGTGTTTATACGGGTTTGAAATTAGGATATATTTATAAATTTAAATCTAATTTCATACAGCCGGGCAATCAGGTTGTACAATACGACCTGCCCGAATTAAACCGCTTCAGGTTGGGAGCGAATCTCACTTTTGGGTATAATACCTTTAACTTCCATTTTTATTACAGCCTTAATCCGTTATTTAAGGATGCGAAAGTAGATGATTCTGAAATTGGGATGCACCTGGTTCGCCTAGGTTTAATGTTTTACATTCTATAGCCAAAATCTCCACAGAATTAATTGTGGAAGAAATCCTGCCAGGAATCCGAGTAGAAGTTCTGGTGGAGTATGTGCCTTATAATATAATCGGGAAGAACCGGTTAATCCGCTGGCAAGGACTAAAAACAGGATGCTATAGACAAGGTTAATACGGTAGTGAATACTCAGGCCGGCCAGGAACATTGTTAAACCCGCCAGCCCCATCATATGCAGACTTATTTTTATTCTGAAGACCGAAAAAAGATAAGCCACCACGCCTGAAATCAATATCCCTGTAAAATAATAGTAGAGCGCCGGATAGTTGTATACATTCAATATCTGTTTTAGTATCATCAATATTAGCAGGATAAAGAAAAATAGTGGCCATTTGCGCTCTTTGGCATTACGCATAAAAATGCTGTCTACCTTCCCAAGATTTCGGAGCAAAAAGTAAAAAACTACTGGAATAAAGATAGTGAGAATAGCGATGGCCAGTAATTTAGCCTGGATCACCCCCGATGGAAAGAACCGCGGAGTAACTAAAAAATAAATAAGGCTTCCGCCTAGCGGCATCCATATTGGATGAAAAATATAAGAAGCGCTTTTTAACAGAAAGTTCATTAAATTTCCTTTCGTAAACGGGCCACTGGAATATCGAGTTGCTCCCTGTATTTGGCTACAGTGCGGCGTGCAATAGGGTATCCTTTATCCTTTAATACTTTCGCGAGTTTCTCATCTGTTAAAGGTTTTTTCTTGTTTTCTTCTTCTATAGACATTTCCAGAATTTTTTTGATCTCCCGCGTGGAAACATCCTCACCCTGGTCATTTTTCATAGATTCAGAGAAGAACTCTTTTATCAGTTTCGTACCGTACGGGGTATCTACGTATTTACTGTTGGCAACCCTGGAAACCGTAGATACATCCATTCCAATCTCATCGGCGATATCCTTAAGAATCATCGGTCTGAGGTTGCGCTCATCGCCGGTTAGAAAATACTCCTTCTGGTAGTTCATAATTGAACTCATGGTAACCATAAGGGTTTGCTGGCGCTGTTTAATTGCTTCAATAAACCATTTTGCCGAATCGAGTTTCTGTTTGATGAACATCACCGCATCTTTCTGGTCTTTGGTTTTTTCTTTAGACTCTTTATAGCCTTTAAGCATATCGCTGTAATCCCTGGAAACATGCATTTGAGGTGCATTTCTTCCATTTAAGGTTAATTCCAGGTCTCCATCAACAATTTTTATCGTAAAATCAGGGATTACGTGCTCTATAATTCTAGTATTTCCAGAGTAGGAACCCCCTGGTTTCGGGTTGAGATGCTCGATTACCTCTATCGCTTCTCTGAGTTCATCTTCACTTATATCGTGACGGGAAAGCAGTTTAGTATAATGTTTTTTGCTGAAAAGATCGAAGGATCTTTCCAGCATATCGATAGCAAGTTGAACGGCTTTAGTAGGTTCCCGGCGGTCCAACTGAAGTAAAAGACATTCCTGTAAGGAGCGGGCACCCACTCCGGCAGGATCAAGCGCCTGAACTTTCTTCAATACGCCTTCTACCGTTTCTTCATCGGTGTAAACGTTTTGGGTGAAAGCAAGATCATCTACCACATCCTGAAGCTCTCTTCTAAGGTAACCACTTTCATCAATACTTCCCACGAGAAAATCTGCGATCTCCTGTTCATTTTCGCTAAACCTTAATGTGCTTAACTGGGTTTTTAAATATTGTGTAAAAGAAGTTCCCGAGGCGTAGGGCACACTTTTTTCTTCGTCGTCTGCGCTGTAATTATTAGCCTGAAGCCTGTAGCTGGGGATTTCATCGTCGCTTAGATATTCATCTACATCAATTTCTGTTTCAATAGTTTCATTATCGTTGTCATCATCTTCAGTATTCGAAAATTCTTCTTCGTATTCATCTTCACTCTCTAATTTACCATCCTCCAACGCAGGGTTTTCCTCCAATTCTTCCTTAATCCTTTGCTCAAAAGCCTGGGTAGGAAGCTGTATAAGTTTCATCAGCTGGATTTGCTGAGGAGATAGCTTCTGTGAGAGTTTTAGATTTAATTGTTGTTTAAGCATATATATAATTTTGCCTTAATACAAAAATAAGCAAAACAACGCTACGCTAGCTTTGGCACAGTAAATGATTGTGGTAAAATTTTGTTAAGTAAGCTCCCTTTGTTCTTCTATTTTTATGAATCTTTTGGGAGGAGCTACGGCAATATTCATCCATTCCAGCGTTACTGGGTGTTGAAATTTCAAAGAAGTAGCTGAAAGAAATAATCCTTTTATATTGCCCGTACTATTTTCTTTACCATAAAGTTTATCCCCAACGATAGGGAAACCTGCCTTCGCCAAATGAATCCTTATCTGGTGGGTTCTTCCTGTATTTGGAATAGCAGAAACAAAAGAATAATCATTCCTGTTAATATGGAAACTCCTTATAAGTGAGATTTCAGTTTCAGAAACCTTATCTTCAATTTTATATTGAAGGCTCTTCTCCCCTGGAAATTCTCCATAAACTAAAGCTGTATAGATTTTCTGAATTTTCTTTTCTTTAAAATCTCTGTGTAGTTTTCTAAGGCTGTCCCCGGTTTTTGCAATTAGCAGTAATCCTGAGGTGGGGTTGTCCAGTCTATGGGCGGGTTGTGGTGCCGCAAGGACGGTAGGTTCCGTCGAGACCTTTAAATTAAAAGGAAGCGCATTAGTAATAGTCTTAAAATAATTTCCGCTGGTGGGATATCCGGCCGGCTTATTTACCACTCCGATATGATCGTCCTCAAAAAGGACTTCGAGTTTTAAACTGAAAACCTTTTTCGGGATTTCCTGTTTGAAAAGTTCAATTTTCTGACCTTCCTTAACCCAATCTCCGGTATTAGATGCCTTACCGTCAATCTTTATCTCTCTGCGTTTAATGGCTTTCTTAATGCTGCTTTTGGTAGGTGCAGCCTTGAAGATTGAAACCGCATATTCCTGCAGCCGTATATCTTTCACGCCTGCAGGAACTATATGGGTTTCTATAAGTTTCAAATATTAAAATTCAGCATTTTGTGGGGTCCTTGGGAAAGGGATTACATCTCTTATATTCCCCATACCTGTAACAAACTGCACCAGGCGTTCAAAGCCGAGCCCGAAACCACTATGCACACATGTACCGAATTTTCTGGTTTCCAGGTACCACCAAAGTTCCTTTTCGTCTATATCGAGTTCTTTCATTTTGGATTGCAACACGTCAAGGCGCTCTTCCCTTTGTGAACCTCCAACGATCTCGCCAATTCCAGGGAAAAGGATATCCATTGCCCGAACCGTTTTTCCATCCTCATTAAGACGCATATAAAATGCCTTAATATTTGCCGGATAATCAAATAATATTACTGGGCATTTAAAGTGTTTTTCTACAAGGAAACGCTCATGTTCGCTCTGAAGATCGGCGCCCCAGTCTTCAATAACATAATTGAATTTTTTCTTTTTATTGGGCTTACTGTTCTTTAAGATCTCGATCGCTTCAGTATAACTAACCCGCTTAAAGTTATTATCCAGAACAAAATGTAGTTTTTCCATTAGGTTCATATCACTGCGTTCGTTTTGAGGTTTAGACTTATCTTCATTCAGAAGTCTTTGTTCTAAAAACGCAAGATCATCTTTACAATTTTCAAGAACGTATTTTAAAACATACTTGATAAAATCTTCAGCTAAATCCATATTGCCGTCAAGATCACAGAAAGCCACTTCAGGTTCTATCATCCAGAACTCTGCAAGGTGTCTTGAGGTATTTGAGTTTTCAGCCCTGAAGGTTGGTCCAAAGGTGTAAACCTGCCCCAGGCCTAGCGCATAGGTTTCGGCTTCCAGCTGTCCCGAAACGGTGAGATTAGTCTCTTTTCCGAAGAAATCCTTTTTATAATCTATACTACCGTCTTCTTTTTTCGGCGGATTTTCTATATCAAATGCGGTCACTTTAAACATTTCCCCGGCTCCTTCAGCATCACTTCCGGTGATAATCGGGGTGTTTACATAATGGAAATTATTTTGCTGAAAATAACTATGTACGGCAAAAGACAGCTTGGATCGTACACGCATCACGGCGCCAAAAGTATTAGTTCGAACCCTTAAGTGAGCCTGTTCACGAAGTTTTTCCAGGCTATGGCGTTTTGGAGATAGGATGGTTAATTTTACATCTTCCGGATTCGCATCTCCCAGTATTTCCAATTCCTTTACCTCTATTTCTACGCGCTGCTGGCTGCCTTCACTCTCTATTAGTGTTCCAAGAACCCGGATGGCTGCTCCAACCGTAACCCTTTTTAAGAGTTCTTCATTGAAATTTTCGAAATCTACAACACACTGAAGGTTGTTGATTGTTGAACCATCGTTCATCGCGATAAAGCGATTGCTCCTAAAAGAGCGTACCCAACCTTTTACTTCAAATTCCTGTAAAAACTGATTGCTGTCTAATATTTCAGCAATTTTTGCTTGTATCATTTATGTTAGATTTAGAAAGGGACAAAGATAATTTTTCCGTTTATGCTTAGCAAGTAAGCGCTTTATTTTGAATGCCTTTCGGTGTAATTAATTTTATTCAGGGTGATTCTGTTCTTCTTTTGTGATTTCCTCCTCATCCTCATCGCTTTCTATGATCTTCATCGCCGGTTCCTTCATAACTTCTTTATTGGCAATACTTCGTTCCAGAGATAATAAAAGGGATGGTAGCAATAATAGGTTAGAGAGCATTGCGAAAAGCAAGGTCGCTGAAACCAGGCCTCCCAGCGCTACTGTTCCGCCGTAACTACTAATCATAAATACTGAAAACCCAAAGAAGAGTACTATGGAGGTATAGAACATACTCACCCCCGTTTCCTTTAGGGCTGCATAAACCGAACGCTTTATCTTCCAGTTGTTGGCTTTTAGTTCTTGCCTGTATTTTGCGAGAAAATGTATAGTATCATCTACCGATATCCCAAAAGCAATACTAAAAACAAGAATAGTGGAGGGTTTTATCGGGATTCCTAAAAAGCCCATCATTCCCGCCGTTACCAGTAATGGCAGCAAGTTTGGAACCAGAGAAATAAGGATCATTCTGAATGACCTGAACAACCACGCCATAAAAAGAGCGATAAGCAAAATGGCCAGGGAAAGAGAAATAATCAGGTTTTTTACGAGATAATTTGTCCCTTTTTGGAAGATTAACGCTTTCCCAGTGAGCGAAACATCATATTGTTCTTCGGGAAATATCTTGTTGATCTCAGGCCATAGGTTCTCCTCTATACGTTCCATCTTATCGGTCCCGATATCTTTCATAAAGGTAGTAATCCTGGCATATTGGCCGGTAGAATCCACATAGGAGTTCAGTAGGTCTTCTCCCGCATTCATTCCTTTAGTGTACGGCATTATGAAATTTTGTTCCTGGGAAGTAGGAAGCTGAAAGTATTTTGGATTGCCGTTATAATACGCCTGTTTGGTATATTTCACCAATCTCACCACCGAAAGGGGTTTAGACAGTTCAGGGATATCTGTGATTTCTTCTTCCAGGCGCTCCATGCGTTTCAGGGTAGAGAGCTTCAACACGCCCCTGGGACGTTTTGTGTCTACAAGGATCTCCATCGGCATTACTCCATCAAACTCTTCTTCAAAAAATTTGATATCCTGAAAAAAGGTCGCTTCCTGGGGCATATCCTCCAGAAGACTGCCTGAAATTTTTATAGTATAAATTCCAATAATACTAACTACCAGCAAAAAGACTGAAACTATATAAATTGCAATCCTGTGATGTCGTACCATACGTTCCATCCAGTCTACAAAACCACCTATCCACCTTTTGTTAAGGTGTTTAAGGTGTTTGTCTTTTGGAATAGACATATAGCTATAGATTATTGGAATGATAAGAAGGCTGAGCACAAATATCGCCAGAATGTTTATGGAAGCCACTAACCCAAATTCCTTCAGCAAAGTGCTATCTGTTAGGATAAAGGCTGCAAAACCGGAAGCCGTGGTAACATTGGTCATTAGGGTGGCATTTCCCACCTTTGTTATAACCCGCTGAAGGGATTTTGCCTGGTTTCCGTGTTTTTTTATTTCCTGCTGATATTTATTGATGAGGAAAATACAATTAGGGATTCCTATTACAATGATGAGCGGTGGAATTAAAGCTGTAAGCACTGTTATCTCATAATGGAGCAGCCCAATAACCCCAAATGCCCACATCACTCCAATACAAACGGTAATCATCGAGATTATAGTAGCGCGAATAGACCGGAAGAAGAAAAAGAAAATCAGGGAAGTCACACTTAATGCCGCCAGGATAAAAAGACCAATTTCATCAATGATATTCTGTGAGTTAAGGGTACGTATGTAAGGCATTCCCGAGACCTTAACATCAATTTCGTGCATTTCCTCAAATTCCCTGATAAGCGGCCTTAGTTTTTCCAGCACGAAATCCTTTCGTTTTTCCGAATTAACGATCTCTTTATTGATATAAAGAGCAGACTGAATGGTGTTGGAATGTGAACTGTAAACCAGGTTTTCATAAAAAGGAAGCGCGGTAAAGAGTTCGTTTTCATAAGCTTTCAGCTGTTCCTTATCGGGCTTGTCCTCTTTGATAAAAGGAACCATTTCAAAGCGGTTGGGGTCGTTAAACTTTTGCAACTTCTTTAAATTACTTACCGAAATAACATGATCTACTTCCGGATAATTTTCAAGCTCCTCATTTAGTGCTGTCCAGGCCTGGAACTTTTCAGGAGTAAATAAAGCAGAATCCTTGACCCCAAGAATCACGAGGTTGCCTTCTTCCCCAAAAGTATCGAGGAAGGAATTGTAAGTTAAATTGGCTTCGTGATCATCGGGTAGTAAATTGGCTTCGGTATATGAAAACTGCATGTTCTTCCACTGGGTAGCAAGAAAGGCAGTGGCGGCCAATACCAGAAAAATAATAATAATTCTGTTACGCAGAATTAATCTCGCAACAGAGTTCCAGAAACCAAAGCTGAAAATTTTGGACATGGGTGAAGTTTAAACGAGCGCAAAGGTATAAAAAGCCACACTAAATAGCGGAGTTTTAATTGTAAAGTGCAGTCTTTAGATCTTTAGCTGGAAGGTGAATTTAAAAGCAAAATTTTGTTTAAAACCCGGTAGGTTATATCCACCATAACGATAAGCGGTTCCAAGACCAAAACCGGCCAGGATATTATTAACCTCTAGCCCGGCTTCTGAGTAGACGTGATCCAGGGTGTTGAATGAAATATTTGCGTGGTCTTCAGGATGTTTAAATGTTCCAACGGCGTGGCGGGAGATGAGTACAACTTCAGGTTTCATAAACCTGTTGAGCTCAATTGGTCTAAATTGGTGCTTCACATGAAGCATCGCCTGGCGGTCGCTAAAGAATTCGTTGTAATACATGGTTTCAAAGCTGGTATGCCCTGCCACCGAGAAACGCTTTAGGATTTCTGTTTGGTTTCCATTGTTCGGGAACGCATGAAAAGCATGGGTTAGCGGTAATTCACCTATAGCAAAATTTCCCTCCAGGATGAATTCTGTACGAGATCTATCCAACCTCTTAATTTCGTGTTCTATTTTCAATCCGGCTTTGATGAAACTGAAATCGCCGTTCATAAAACCTGAAAAAGCCTGGGTGATCTGCCCTGTGAATTTAGGGTATCCTTTTTCTATCAGAATATCACTTGTTGGGGTCTTTAAAAATCTTCCGAATGGCCGCCATAAAAAAGAAAAAGTGGTCTGGCTGAGATTGTAATCACTGAGATGTTGTCCTTCATGGATATAGGCATAATCCAGGATATTTGAAATCTGGCTGTGGCTAATTTGCAGTTCGCTATTAAGCCTGGAAGTGAAACGGTGGATTAGGCCCCCGCTAAATGTTTTATCGGTATAGAAAAAATTGATATTCACGAAACGGGGTTCAACGATAGAGAACTCGTTAACACCCTGTAGATAATTAAAACGACCCACTTCAATAATATCGCTGGTGTAGTTCAGTTTCAGATTAGTACCACTTGGTTTATGAAGCGATATTTCTGTGCCGAGGCCATATTTGAAAACCTCATCTTTAAATCCATAAACGGCATAACCGTTAATATTGAATTTATCTGAGAACCTATTATTGGTCTTTCCCCCAAAACCCAGGCGTAAGCCTTCATAATTATTATACTTAAAAAATTTCCCCAGGTCAAAATCCCAGAAGTTAACAGGATAATACCCCGTTGTGATTGTATTTTTTATTTCTATCTGGCGTTCTACATTCTTTTCCTTTACCAGGTCCATAACTCTTTCTTCTAAGTTTTCATCTGCAAAAATAAAAGGCTGTTTCCGGTTATTTTGCCAGAATTCTTCCCCGGGATTAAACGCACCGGAGGCTATCTCCACCTGCGCAGAAGGATTTTCTATTTTCTCTTCGGAATTAAACTGAATTTCATAATTGGTAGTAGTAGAGGTGAGAAATAAACCAGGTTCTGTATCATTTCCCGAAAGTACCGTGCTAATTATATCGCCTCCACTTTGAAGACGCCCCGTAGAGATCACCCCGCCAAAAACCGAAATATCTTTTCCGCCGCTACCCGGCCTTATTCGGGTTAATTGTTTTTTAGGAAACCAGAGATTTTCACCCTCAAAATATTCATATTCCTGATCGGTTTCCAATTTAATGGCGCCCAGCAACTGCGCTTTGGTCTTTTGTATGGCGAAACTTGTGGTATCCAAGTATAAGATTCCTTCTAACCCGGCGACGGCCTGTTCCCTTTTTGGTTCAAAATATACCACGAAGGCAGGTTGTGCGGTATTGGTGGTATCCAGTATTTTAAATTTATAATTTCTAAAAGCCTTTTTGGAAAGTGGCCCGGCATATTCGGTTTCAAAAATGTTATAATCTTTTTTGTAGAGAGAAAAGGGGTTTACTGAAAGCGAAAGCAGCTCATAAACCGGTTTTTTAAAGCCTGCGTTTTTCATTCCTAAAACCACCTCTTTTAGATCTTTTCCCTTCTCAAATCGATATTCGGATATTTTTTCTGAAAAATAAGCGGCCCCGGTTTGGATAATCGTTTCAACTTCCAGCATGGTACTGTCGGTCTCCAGGCTTATTCGGTTGTTTTCGTTGTCTATTAAGAATTTATTGTAGCTTCTGAAGCTAAAAGAATTCACGGCTTTTTCGGGGTCATTTTGGTCGCGCCTGGCGATGGCTTTCCTGATGATCCTGTTCGCCGGATTTTCTTCTGAATTTAATAAAACGGCATCCAGGGTTTCAGTAAAAGGCTTCAGCCGCACAAAGATAAACTCTGTCGCAGCAGAAAGCTGGATTGTTCGGGGTGAAAAGCCAACATAGGAAAAAGTGGCTTCGGCTAAAGACTCTTTCAGATCAATTAAAAAGGAACCATCAATATTAGTTAGGCTTATAGGCTGATCCTTTATGGCGATTTTCGCGTAGGGAAGCGGCTCTCCGGTTTGGGCATTTACCACCCGTCCGGAAATTTTGTGTTGAGCAAAAGCACTGGTAAAAGAAACAATGCAAACGAAAACGAAGAAGTACCGATGGCGCATATTATTTCTTTACGGGTTAGCTTAAATTTCCGGAATTTAAGCCTAAAATAAAAATTGTCAGACAGGCACGAGTATGCTTATCTGACAATTGTATGTTAAATTATAAAATGTCTTCTGCTATACAGTCATAATCTCTTTCTCTTTGATTTCGAGAATTCTATCGATCTGGGCAATATAAGTGTCAGTTAACTCCTGTACTTCGTCTTCAGAAGCTTTACGGAGATCCTCAGAAATATCTAGCTTTTTAAGTTCATTATTAGCTGATTTTCGATCGTTACGAACTCCAACTTTTGCATCTTCAGCTTCAGCTTTGGCTTGTTTGGTAAGCTGCTTTCTTCTTTCTTCGGTTAATGGTGGTACGCTAATAATTACGTTTTCACCATTGTTCATGGGGTTAAACCCAAGATTGGCCTGCATAATTCCTTTCTCGATATCGCCTATAAGGCTTTTCTCAAATGGCTGAATGGAAATAGTTCGGGCATCGGGAGTGTTCACGTTGGCTACCTGGTTGAGAGGTGTTTGCGAACCGTAGTACTCCACCATCACACCGCCAACCATCGATGGACTGGCTTTTCCGGCCCTGATATTTGCTAATTGTTTTTTTAGGTGAGAAATGGCTTTTTCCATTCCTTCTTTAGTACTATCAATAATAAATTCAATTTCGTCTTCCATCTTTATAAAGTTTAAAATGCAGGTTTTTTGAACTATAGATTTACTTTGGTTCCAATATTTTCACCGGTTACTACTTTTAGAAGATTTCCGGGGGTATTCATATCAAAAACTATAATGGGTAATTCGTTTTCCTGACTTAGGGTAAAGGCAGTAGTGTCCATTACTTTAAGGCCTTTTCGAATTACATCATCAAAGGTAATATAATCAAATTTTGTTGCTTTGGTATCCTTTTCAGGGTCGGCAGTGTAAATGCCATCCACGCGGGTTCCTTTTAAGATAACATCGGCATGAATTTCTATGGCTCTTAAAACGGCTGCGGAATCTGTTGTAAAATAGGGATTTCCGGTTCCTCCACCGAAGATTACTACCCGGCCTTTTTCCAGATGCCTTATCGCTCTTCTTCTAATAAATGGTTCAGCGACTTCATTAATGTGGATGGCCGATTGCAGGCGGGTTTGAATATCGGCATCTTCAAGGGCCCCCTGAAGTGCCAGCCCATTAATAACAGTTGCAAGCATCCCCATATGATCTCCCTGCACGCGGTCCATTCCTTTGCTGGCTCCGGCAACGCCTCTGAAAATATTTCCGCCTCCAATAACGATAGCGACCTCAACACCTTTATCTATTACCGATTTAATTTCCTTGGCATAATCTGCCAGCCTAACAGGATCAATACCATATTGACGGTCTCCCATTAAAGCCTCTCCCGATAATTTTAAAAGTATTCTTTTATAATGCATAGCCGGTTTTTAATTAATTGCTGCAAATATAGGTATTATCTTATAGTGATAAATAAGGTTTTTTAATGGATTCTTTGTAAAAGCCTTACCAAAGAGTTTGTAGGTTATGGCGAGGTTTTTGCTATATTTGAAGTTCGAAAAAAATAAATATAAACAGGGAATGATAGGATATTATGTAATTGCGGGAGTACTCTTTATATTGAGTATGTATGTTAGCAATAAACTCAAGAGTAAATTCAAAAAATACTCTAAAGTTCACTTGCAAAATGGGATGAGCGGGAAAGAAATCGCTGAAAAAATGTTGAGTGATAATGGGATTAATAATGTTAAGGTAATCTCAACTCCCGGAATGTTAACCGATCATTACAATCCGCAGAAAAAGACAATTAATTTAAGTGAAGGAGTTTATACACAACGAAATGCTGCGGCTGCTGCAGTTGCGGCTCATGAAACCGGGCACGCCATACAGCACGCCCAGGCCTACAGCTGGTTACAATTGCGTAGCCAACTTGTGCCTGTAGTAAGTGTGGCCTCCAGGTTTTCCCAATGGGTGATCTTTGGAGGATTGATGTTAATGATGACCACGGCGATGGGCAGCACTATTTTGTTAATAGGAATTATTCTTTATGGTATGGGAACACTCTTTAGCTTTGTAACCCTACCGGTTGAATATGATGCCAGTAAGCGAGCTTTAGTATGGTTAGAAAATGAAAATATGCTTTCTACTCAGGAACACGATGCCGCTGAAGATTCCTTAAAATGGGCAGCACGTACCTACGTAGTAGCCGCGGTTGGTTCTCTGGCCACATTGTTATACTTTCTTAGCATCTATATGGGTAGAGATTAAATTTGCCACTAGATTTTTTAATTCAATAATAAAGAAGAGGCCGTCTGGATAAGACGGCCTCTTTCTATTTGGCAAAGAGGAAAAACTTCTAGTTAGCCTGGCTTAAGCTTATTTAAATTTCCGGATTCTCTTTACCTGCTCAAACAAACTAAAACTATTTACGGTGGTTTCTGTTTTTCCTGTTGTGAGCTTTACGTTCTCTCTTAGCAAGGTTTTCTTGCCAGGTTGAATATTGCTCATCTGTCAGTATTTCTTTCATCTTTTCACGATGTTCTTCGCGTTTCTTTGTACGTAAGTTTCTTACTTCTGAACGTTCTGCTCTTGCAGTTGTGTTGTTAATGCGTGCTTCTTTTCTTTCGGTTCTGTATTCTTCTCTTTCCTGAGTCTGCTCTGTAAAAAACTTTTTTATTTCTTCTTGTTGGGCCTGGGTTAGGTCTAATGCAGAAGTCATTCGTTCTGTTTTAAGGGTTGCCCTTTCTTCTGCGGTCATTTCTACTCGATCCTTATGGGCTTTTTTCTGCTTTCTTTCCTGTGCAAAGGCTGATACCGATATCAAAAGTATCAGGATTAAACTTATCTTTTTCATAGCATTCTATTTTTGTTATTAAGACTCCCAAAAGTGGGATTGGTTTAATAGAAAAACAAAAGGCCTGCCAAAAAATGGGCAGGCCTTTAAAAAATTAAACGAATGCTTGAAAATCTTACTTCTATTTAATAGGATTTAGTATTAGATCAATTCTTTCTAATGCATCCTGAAGGTGGTACCTGGTCATTGTGTCGCCAGTTCTGTTAATGTCATTTCTAATTTGTCGTTCCAGGGTTTTAAGTTCCCCACGAACTACAGGACGAATGTCGCTTTGCGCGACATTTACCTCACTTCTGGAAGACCAGGCGCGCATACGTGCTGGAATTTCAGGCTGTTCCTCGGTCATCAGATATTCCATTCTATCTATATAGGCACGTTGAAGGTTTCTGCGGTAGCGATCAATTTTTTGCCCTCTTGACAATTCGCTGAAAATCCCTTTGCGTACATCTCCCATCATGTCTAAAAGTCCATAGGCCTCGTTTCCATTAATTTCTTCATTTTCCATTAAACGAGCCATTCTTCCGAAATCAAGTATATTATTCAAGGTGCGAACCTGGAAGGTTCTTATGCGTTCTATATTTCCGTCAAATTCAATTTTGTTGAAAATATCCTGGTCTATAAGCCATTCGGGTGTTGTGAAGAGTTGATCCTGCAAAAACTGCATTGCATCTTTCTGGTGTGCAGCATCTACGTGAGTATAAACCGCTCCTTCCTGGTCATAGGTCTTGTAGTATTCATAAACCCCACCAATGTTAGCGGCTACGTGACCCATATATCTATTATATTGTCCAAGTACCTGCGAATACAAGTCATCCAAATCCTCATAATTTTTACCATCTTCAGCTGTCCACTCAATTAGATTTGGAACAATTCGTTTCAGGTTTTTAATTCCGTACTCACTGGCAAGAATGGCATCATCACCAAGATCTTCGGTTTGAGAGCTGGGATCAATTACTCCTCCACCTTGCTGTTTTCCGAAGCGATAAAGAGGGTCTCCTGCTTTTTCCAGAATCCACTGATCAAGGATCTCTTTTTCTTCTTCGGCGGTCTTATCAAGAATTGGCTTATACCCCCATTTGATAGCATATTTATCATATGGGCCAATATTTGGCATTAATGCAACATCTCCATCACCGGGCTGGGCGATGTAGTTGAAGCGGGCGTAATCCATAATAGAAGGTGCGGTTCCGAATTCAGCAGTGAACTCAGGATCGCGCAATTTTTCTACCGGATAAGCAGCACTGCTTCCCATATTGTGCGGTAAACCAATAGTATGACCTACTTCGTGGGCGGAAACAAAACGGATTAATCTACCCATTACTTCATCTTCAAATTGAGGCATCTGTGCGTCTTCATTTATTGCTGCGGTCTGCACAAAAAACCAGTTTCTTAAGAGGGTCATTACATTGTGATACCAGTTGATATCAGATTCAAGGATCTCTCCTGACCGGGGATCACTCACATGGGGCCCGTTGGCATTTGGAATAGGTGAAGCCAGGTATCTCACTACCGAATAGCGAACATCTTCAGGACTCCAATCCGGATCCTCCTCCTTGCTTGGCGGATCTTTTGCTATAATCGCGTTTTTAAAACCGGCCTCTTCAAATGCTACCTGCCAGTCTTCAATCCCTTGTTTGATAAATGGTCTCCATTTCTCTGGGGTGGCCCGGTCTATATAATAAACTATGGGTTCTTTTGGTTCTACCAATTCACCTCGTTCAAATTTTTCTTTATCTTCTTCCTTCACTTCTAGTCTCCAGCGGTCAAGGTATTTCACCTCTTTACTTTTATGATCTTCCCGGCCGTAGTCAACTTGTCCACGAGCAAACCATCCAACACGCTGGTCGAAATAACGGCGTTCCATCGGTGCTTTCGGAAGCAAAATCATAGAGTTGCTGAATTCCAAAGAAATAGATCCGGTGCTCTCATTTGAAGGCGGTTCGCCGGCATTGTATGTTTTTACATGGCGAACCTCGATATTTTCGGGATAGCTTCTAATGGTGTCTATGTAAGAACGGGCATCGTCCAATCGGGATACCTTGTATTGTTTCCTAGTCCTGTCTGGAAGACCAAGAGCCATAACATCTTTGGTGAAAAGTTCGGTGACATCGATTACCGTCGTTTTGCTCACTGAGTCTTTTCCGTAGGTTTTAATAGGAAAGCGCTGTAAAACAGGTTCGAAATTCGAATTAACCACGGCTTCGTGCACGGGTAGGGAATCTGCAGCGAAGATCTCGTGGGATACAACTCGTAATAATACATTGCCGTCTTTTTTCTGCCAGCGGTGCACCTGGGTGTTTTGTTTTCCGCCTCCAAAACCAATTCCTGTTGCGGTTTTGGCGATTCTGGTTACAGTAAGCATTTCACGGTTAAAAAGACTGTCTGGGATCTCGTAGAAATATTTGTCTTCTACACGATGAACAGTGAACATCCCGGGATCTGACTTTGCGTCTTTGGTGATTACTTTATCATAAGGTTTTACCCCATTGCCATTCTTTTTACCCTCATCGGCTTTTGCGGCCTGGGCATTATCTTTTTCCGGTTGAAAAACAGCACAACTGCTAACCGATAGCGACAGGGCTATGAGGAGCAGTTTATGTGAAAAAAATTTGTTCATAAAAAGTTCTTTACTTGATTAAAAATTTCTGAAGGCGGAACTATTTTCAGCGTAAGCCAAAATAAAAAAAAGACCACCATTAGGCAGTCTTTTGACTTATAATTCTTAAAAAGGTTTAAAAAAAGGTTAAGAAGAACTCAATTTAACCTTTGTTTAGCCTGAAAAATCAATTTGCAGTGTTTAAACCGTCTTGATCTTCATGGTTTCCCCTTCTTTGAAAACATCTATCATCTTATGTTTTCGCAATGCTTTTGAAGCCTTATCCCATTTTTTATTGCTCAATCCCGATTTGGTTTTCACCTCCTCTAAATCGTGAATTTCATTATCCTTTAAAATATTGAAAACCTCTTTTTCTTCATCGCTTAATTCCACCGCTTTTTTCTCGGGTTTCATTTGCGGAAAGAATAATACTTCCTGAATAGACCTGTTATTGGTTAGGAACATGATTAGTCTATCCATTCCAATTCCCAGACCTGAGGTAGGCGGCATTCCGTATTCCAAAGCTCTAAGAAAATCCTGATCTATAAACTCGGTAGCTTCATCGTCTCCTTTTTTGGCAAGTTTTAGCTGCTCTTCAAAACGTTCACGCTGGTCTATAGGGTCGTTTAACTCAGAATAAGCATTTGCGATTTCCTTACCACAAACCATAAGTTCAAAACGCTCGGTCAGCTCCGGATTTTCCCGATGTTCCTTACAAAGTGGACTCATCTCCTTAGGATAATCGGTTATGAAGGTTGGTTGAATATATTTTCCTTCACATTTTTCTCCAAAGATCTCATCGATGAGCTTTCCTTTCCCCATGGTCTCATCAACCTCAATGCCCATATCTTCAGCGGCTTTTCTTATTTCTGCTTCAGATCTTCCGGTGATGTCGAAACCGGTAAATTCTTTAATAGAATCGGTCATGGTGACACGCTTGTATGGCGCTTTAAAATCTATTTCATATTCGCCAAAAACGGCTTCGGTAGTCCCATTCACTTGCAGGGCGCAGTGCTCCAGAAGGTTTTCGGTGAATTCCATCATCCAGTTGTAGTCTTTATAGGCTACGTAGATTTCCATCGCTGTGAATTCAGGATTGTGGGTGCGATCCATTCCTTCATTTCTGAAGTTTTTAGAGAATTCATACACTCCGTCGAAACCTCCTACAATAAGTCTTTTCAGGTATAATTCATTCGCGATCCTTAAATAAAGCGGAATATCAAGCGCATTGTGATGCGTGATAAAAGGTCTTGCGGCCGCTCCTCCCGGAATAGATTGCAGGATTGGTGTTTCAACTTCGAAGTAGCCTTTCTCGTTAAAGAAATTACGCATAGCGTTGAATAATTTCGTGCGCTTTACAAAGATTTCTTTAACGTGAGGATTTACCGCGAGATCGGCATAACGCTGGCGGTATCGATGCTCAGGATCGTTAAAACCATCATGGGTATTTCCTTCTTTATCTGTTTTAGGCAGGGGAAGAGGGCGGAGAGATTTGCTTAGTAAAGTGAAATCCTTCACCATCACCGTCATTTCACCAACCTGGGTCTTAAAAAGCTCCCCTTCAATTCCAATAAAATCACCTATATCAAGTAATTTTTTGTAGAAATTATTGTATTTATCTTTATTCTCGCCAGTGCAGATCTCATCACGATTAAAATAGATCTGAAGTTTTCCTTCAGAATCCTGAAGTTCAGCAAAAGAAGCTTTACCCTGAATTCGACGTGACATTAGCCGGCCGGCCATCACTACTTTCTTACCTTCTTCAAAGTGGGATTTCACCTGTTTGGTGGTATGATCTACCGGAAAAAGATCGGCGGGATATGGATTGATACCTTCTTTGCGAAGTGCAGCGAGCTTTTCGCGGCGTATAATTTCCTGTTCAGATAGGTGCATGATAATAGTTTGAAAATTAAAAACCTGCTTTTCTGCAAGGCGGATGCAAATATAGTGACTATCAGGCTACCAATCAATGGAGGTGCAGGCCGAATTTTTAATCTTATCTTTGCAACCAGAATCGCTTTAAATTTTAGAATTATGAGTGTTTGGAGAGTTATACTTTCTGTGTTGTTTCCGCCCCTTGCCGTGTATGACCGAGGTTGCGGCTCTATTCTTATCGTATTGCTTTTAACTTTGCTGGGTTGGATTCCCGGAGTGATCGCCGCACTTATAATTCTGAATAATCCGAAGAGGTAAAGAATGAATAAGAAAATTGAATTACAGGAACTTGGGCTAAAGGATTATAAGGATGCATGGGATTACCAGGAGGAGTTATTTAAACAGATACTGGCTCTTAAAATAAAGAACCGCCGGGAAGAACTCAATTTAGAAACTCCCAATTATTTTCTTCTGGTGGAGCATCCCCACGTGTATACTCTAGGTAAAAGCGGTGATATCAAACACCTCCTGATTTCTGAAGAGGAACTGGAGAAAAGAGATGCGAAATATTATAAGATAAATCGCGGAGGTGATATCACCTATCACGGCCCAGGGCAACTCGTAGGCTATCCTATACTGGATCTGGAAAATTTCTTCACCGATATTCATAAATACCTACGCTTGCTTGAGGAAATGGTGATATCAACTTTAAAGGAGTACGGACTTAAAGCTGAACGAAGCCCGGGAGAAACCGGGGTTTGGCTGGACGTAGGTACGCCTTTTGCCCGTAAAATCTGCGCTATGGGCGTGAGAGCCAGTCGCTGGGTGACCATGCATGGTTTTGCCCTGAATGTGAATGCTAATCTGGGTTATTTCGATAATATTATTCCCTGCGGAATTAAAGGAAAAGCCGTGACCTCCCTAAATGTGGAGCTCGGAAAAAAGGAAATCCCCATGGTTGAAGTTCAGGAGAAATTACTGAAACATTTCTCCCGGCTATTCGAGGCAGAGATATTAAAGTAGAGCCGGAACTTTTGCTTTCCTTAAACCGGGCCAGAATTATAGATCTTCAATAAACCTACGGAAGAAGATTCCAAAGGTCCAGATGAAACTTTTTAAGAACTTTCTGACTTTCCTGTTATGTCAGGACTGAAATTTTTAAATAAATAATTCCTTATTTTCTTAACATTTTATAAGGACTTTCAATTTTTATATTTATAAATGCATGGGAACACTGCTGTAGTTTTGATTTCGGTGCATCTCTAGTGTTAAATTATGGTCTTAAAATTGTTTGTATAGTCTTTTTGTTTGTGAATTTAATATTTTATTAAGACTTTTAAATCGCTAATTCAAACTACTTTTCAAATGAGATTAAACATGAAAGTTTTTTCAGCCCTACTTTTGGGGTTGATGGTTCAACTAACATTTGCCCAGGAACGCGAAATTTCGGGAAATGTTACTGATGAGAATGGGATGCCACTTATTGGGGTGAATATTGTAATAGAAAACACCACCACCGGAACCCAAACCGATTTTGATGGGAATTATTCCATTACAGCTTCTGAAGGCGATGTCCTGAATTTTTCTTTTATAGGATTCGCAACCGAACAAAGAACGGTTAGGGATAATTCTGTAATTAATGTACAGATGGCTTCAGATAGTAGCCTGGAAGAAGTTGTGGTTGTAGGTTATGGTACCCAATCCAAAAGAAAGGTGACCGATAATATTGCATCGATTTCTGCAGATGAAATCAATAATATTCCTGTTGCCAGCTTACAAGGTGCTCTAACCGGGAAAGCTGCCGGGGTTCAGATCACTCAAATTAACGGTAAGGTTGAAGGAGGCGTGAAAATGAGAATTCGGGGTATTTCGAGTATCTCTTCTTCCCAGGAGCCATTATATGTGTTAGACGGTATGCCTTTAATCAATGACGACGAAAGTGTGTCTCAGGCTCCAATTAACCCGTTGATCTCTTTAAACCCGAATGACGTTGAATCTATTGAAATCCTTAAAGATGCCTCTTCTGCTGCCATTTATGGAGCGCGAGGTACTAACGGGGTTGTTCTTATTACTACAAAATCCGGGAAATCAGGGAAAACCAAGGTTTCTTTGAATACTTCCACCGGCTGGAGTAAACCTACTAATAAACTGGAATGGCTGAATGCCGAAGAGTATATTGAACTCTTTACCGAGGCATCTACCAATTCTTATGGCGCCGAAGATACCTGGCTCACGGAAGAAGGAGGATATTTTGATTTTATGGCCAATGGTTTGGATTGGAGAAACGGAGAAGTAGATACAGATTGGCAGGATTATGCCTTGGTAGACGGAGCCGTTCAGGATCATACATTATCAATTTCCGGAGGGAATGAAAAAACCCGATTTTTTGTTTCTGGAGGTTATAATCGTACCGAAGCTATAATTAGAGGAAACAACCTTGAGCGTTATTCCTTAAGAACAAATATAGATCACGAAATTTCAGATAAATTTGACGTTGGGGTTAATGCCAGCGCAAGCAGAACTCAGATTGCCCGTATTGGAACAGACAATTCGTTTTCCACGCCATTGCAGGCAGTAGCGCAATCACCTTTATCTCCAGCATATCTGGAAGATGGTGTGATTCCTAACAACGAGTCTACGATTTATTATAACTTTCTGATGCAGGAATATAACGGAGATTGGGATGCTGATATTTTCAGGGTTTTATTTAATAGTTACCTGCAATATGAGATTATTCCCGGCTTAAATTTCAGAACTGAACTCGGTTATGATAATCTGGGACAAACAGAAGAATACTTTTCGGGAAGTTTAACCCAGTCTGCTTCCACAAATGGTTATGCTGATGCTAATGCGGTTCAGTCTGATAAATATAACCTGAACAACTACTTCAATTATTTCACTACCCTTGGAACCGATTATGACCTTGACCTGGTGGTGGGAATGAATTTTGAAGAAAGTTCAAGAAAGAATCAATTTGTAGCAGGTACAGGTTTCCCTTCAGACGATTTGCAAACCGTTGCCAGTGCTTCTGAAATTACTTCAGGGACTTCAACAAGGACTAAATATAATTTTCTTTCATACTTCGGAAGAGCTACATTCTCAATGTTCGATAAATACCTGTTTAAAGGTAGCTTAAGGTATGACGGATCTTCCCGTTTTGGGGACGAAAACCGCTATGGATTTTTTCCAGCCGCTTCGGCAGGTTGGATAATTTCTGAAGAGGATTTTTTAACCGATTCCTCTACCTTCTCCCTTTTAAAACTTCGTGGAAGCTGGGGTGTTACCGGTAACGCCGGGATTGGGAACTTTGCTAGTCTCGGACTTTTCACAGGGAGAGCATATAACCAACGATCGGCTTTGGCACCAATTCAACTGGCCAATCCCGAATTAAAATGGGAAAGAACAACTCAGGTTGATATAGGACTTGATTTTGGATTATTGAATAACCGAATCAGTGGGGAACTGGACTATTACGTGAAGAAAACAAACGATCTTCTACTTAACGAACCCATTCCCGGAACTTCCGGTTATACTTCCATTACCCGTAACGTTGGGTCTCTGGAAAACCGGGGACTTGAATTTGTGTTGAACACTAAAAACTTCCAAACCGAAAATTTCAGCTGGAGTTCTTCCCTTAATCTTTCAACTTTAGATAATGAAGTGACTTCGTTGCCTGGCGGTGATATTGTTTCAGGACTTAACCTGGTACGCGAAGGAGAAACTATCTCATCTTTTTATGTTGTTGAATATGCCGGGGTAGACCCGGATAATGGGGATGCTTTATTTTACAGAAATACCGAAAATGCAGACGGTTCTTTTGACCGGTCTACCACCGCGAATTATTCTGAAGCCAATAGGGTAGTTATGGGAAGTCCCTATCCCGAATTTATGGCCGGATTCACCAATAACCTCAACTTTTTCAATTTTGATCTTTCTTTTACTTTCCAGGGAGAGTGGGGAGCGTCCTTATATAATTCAGGTGGGAAATTCCAATCGGGTAATGCCCGTTATGAAGATAACCAGACCAGAGATCAGTTAAACCGCTGGCAAAATCCCGGGGATATCACGGATGTGCCACAAGCACGAATGTATTCAACTAATGGGCAGCAGGATTCTTCACGCTATCTTGAGGAATCAGATTTTATCAGGTTGCGAAATCTAACATTTGGATATACTCTTCCGGCGAGTTTGAGCGACAGACTTACAGTAGATCGCCTTAGGGTGTATTTCACTGGAGTTAACCTGCTCACCTTTACCGATTATAGCGGTTTTGATCCGGAATCTACCTACGATAACCTGGGGAATTCAAATATTCAGAGGGGAATCACATTTTATTCCGCTCCGCCGGCAAAGACCTTTACGGTCGGTTTAAATATTGAACTATAAAAATTTTATTATGAAAAAATATATGAAAATAAATTATATACTGGCGTTCATAGCCCTTGGCCTGTTTTCCTGTGATGATAATCTTAATGTGGAACCAGAGCAAAATCTTTCGCCTGAAGTAGCCACTGAAACTCCCACAAACGTAAAAAACATTCTGAATAATATCTATGGGACTGCACGTTCCGGTGATAGCTATGGAGGAGGGATTGGCCTTGCATCTGAGTTGATTGGTAATGATGGTGACCTATCCTGGAACGGAACTTTTGTTGGACCTTCAGAATATAACGAGAAAGCAATGGTGGCAGATAATGGATTCGTAACCGATGCCTGGCTAAATGCATATGATATGAACAACCAGGCTAATATTGTATTGGCGAATCTTGAGATTTTTACCGATGAAGATGAGAAAGCAAGCGTAGAAGGTGAAGCAAAATTTCTAAGAGCTCTTGCCTATTTTGACCTGGGAAGATTATTCTCTAAACCTTACACTCCTGGAGAACCGAATACTCAACCCGGAGTGCCAATTATTCTTGAACCGGTTTTGGATGCAACTGCGGTAACCTATCCTGCAAGAAATACCCTTGACGAAGTATATGCCCAGGTTATTAATGATCTTTCCGATGCTTATAATTTACTTCCTTCATCTAATGATTATTTTGCCAATAAATACAGCGCACAGGCTTTACTTGCGAGGGTTTATTTAGAAATGGGAGAATATGAAAACGCAAGGGATGCAGCCAACGATGTGATATTGAATAGTGGTGCCCAACTTACTTCCACATTTGCGGAAGCCTTTAATAATACTCAAAATTCAGATGAAGACCTTTTTGCCATCCAGGTAACCAGTCAGGATGCCAGTGAGCACTCCTGGAACGTTTATTGGGCCGGGGTTGATTATGGAGGTCGTATTGGAAACCCCGATGTTTCTGTAGAAGAGCCACATTATGAAAAGTATGACGACCCTGAAGATGACCGCGCCAACTTCTTTTATACTACTACCCGTGGAGTAGCTACTACAAAATGGCAGAATCAATTTGGGAATATTTCGGTGCTAAGACTTGCTGAAATGTATCTTATTAGAGCTGAAGCAAATGAAAGACTCGATACAGAGGAAGGAGCAACACCTTTAGACGATATTAATAGACTTCGGGAACGAGCAAATGCTTCTACCTACGATTCAGTGGATTTGGGTTTAATTTTAGCAGAAAGGCAAAGAGAATTAGCTTTTGAGGGCTTTGCATTGTTTGAAGCTAAGCGATTAGGTTATAGCATTAACGATATTCCTTCTGATGCTGATCAGCTGGTTTTGCCTGTTCCTCTAAGAGAAATTGATGCAAATCCAGAATTGGAACAGAACCCAGGCTATTAAATTGAATTAATTGGCCAAAACAAAAAGAGGAGCTCCATTGCTCCTCTTTTTGTTTTAATACCTTAATTAAATTCTACTCAAGTTCAAAACTTTCGCCGTGAAGATAAATATCAAGCTTTAATCCTCGCGCTGAGATTTTTTCCCCGGTAGTTTTGTTTGAATTTGAAGGATTAGTTATAACCACTACCTGAGAATTCCCCACTACTTCAGCATTATTCCCTCTCACCAGAATAGCGGTGGCTTCATCGATACCTATGCCTGTTATTTCCGGAAACTCTATAACTGCAGTAAGCAACCGGTTATATCGGCTCCGTCTAACAAAATGCTGATCTATAATTACGTTCTTAATAAGTCCCAGGCCATCTTTAAGTTCCAGGTTATCTTTTTCCAGGTGAAGAAATGTTGAGTGATATCTGGGATGCCTTAATTCGGTGCCGGTAATCATTTTCTTGCTCATTACAGCTGCCCCGGCACTGGTGCCGGCAATCATACCGCCGTTTTCAAAATTATATTTTATAGCTTCTTCTATAGTTGTGTTAGCCACCACTTTCATAAACCTGTCCTGGTCTCCCCCTGAAATATAAATCAGGCTCGCGTTTCTTAGAGAGTCCAGTTTTTCTTCTGAAGCTTTTTTACCTTTCACGAAATGCAATCCATAAATATTATCCAGATTAAATTCAGTGAATTGATTTTTGGAGTAGAATACGGCCGAATCCGGTTCGGCACTGGACATAGGGAGAATTACGGCATAACCTTTTTTATCAATCCCCGATTCTGAGATTATTCGTTTAATCATTTCCGGAGGTCTGGAGCCACCACCGATAATAAATAAGGAACCTTGTTTTTCCTGTTGTGCAAACGAAATTTGCGGAACTCCAAAAAATAGTAGCACCAGGAAAATAAAAGAAACAGAGGTATTAAGGTTTTTCATAGTTCAGAAATTTAATAATATGGCCTTGTTATAATTTTTAAAACCTATAGATTAATATTTCACCTTTATCACCCTTCACAACAAATTCAGGGGAATTATCAATATCGATGTTAGCGATGTCTATTCCTGAGGTGCCGTAAACCGGAAAGCCGGGTAATAATTCGGCATTACTGTCAAAAACATAAACTTTTTGAGTTTGCAAATCGGTGATACTAATGTAGTATTTATTGTTTTCCAGAAAGATCTGCGGTTCGGTATAAAGTCCGAAATCCAGGTTAAGTTTCTTGTCTCTAATCTTCAGAATGTTTTCAGAAAAACTAACCAGTAAATTGGAGGTGGCGTCTATTTTATGGTTTTGAGTGAGGTTTAAATTTTGATTTGAAACATTTCCGTTTTCATCTACCAGGATAAGTTCACCCAGGTTATTACTGGAGATGAAATGCCCGTTATACTGAAACCATTCGTTGTCTGAAAAGTTGAAGTTCTCATTCACTTTTACCCGATGCCGGCCCTGGCGGGATAGAATATTGAGCCTGCCCGATTCTTCAGCAACTAGAATGTAATCTTTGTTGCCCATTCGTATGTGTTTGGGAGGAAATAAAACTTTTGAGCCTGCCCTGTTAAAATCGAAACCTTTTACGCTTCTTCCTTTCGAATTATACATAAAAAGCTCTTTATTCTGAGTGATTAGGAACCGGTAATTGCGGTTATTATCATAATCGAATAAGGCTAAGGGCTGGGTGATTTCATCCTTAAATTTCAGAGGAAAAGGTTTTACGGCATTTCCGTTTCGGGCAATTACTTCAAGTCGGTTTGGGGTTGCAAAAGTCAGTTGGAACTTTCCATTTTTCAAGATGTCAACTTGCTTAATTTCGCCTAAAATCGGGCCATACAGTTGTTTTTTCCAGTAGATATCCCCTTTATTGGAGATTAGGTAAAGCACATTATTAATGTCCTGCACCGCGATATCCTCCTGGTTGTTATTGTGATTGCTGAAAAACACCGGTTTCCCCAGAATTTCCTCATCCAGCTTAACCGAGAGAAGTTGCTCGGTATTTCTGGTAGCCAGGCTGCCTTCAGACTTATGAAAAATCCCGTGGATATGAGAAAAATTCCTGTCGGCAACAATCTGGATTGCCGAGAGCTTATTGCTGTCAAAACTCAGGTTGGAAAGTTCATTTCCAAACTCTTCTGAACTCATTTCTTTTATAAGTTCTTTAAATTTCTCGTTACTGGTAACCAGCAGAATATTTGAAGCTTCTGCCAAATGCTCAAAGGCTCCCTGGAAATGCTCCTGCTGTGCAAGGGTATTTTTATTCACAAAGGCGGAAATCACGTTCTGGAGTTGCTCTTCAGTTTTGCTGAAAATCACAAAATTCTCCAGAATAGTATAAAAATTCAGATCAACCGGGCTGATTAAAGGCTCAAGATGTTCAGCGAAAAGCTCAGGATTATCAAGTTGATGAATCTTAGCACTTCGGAATTCCTTGCTCTCGCCACTAAACCTAGCCAGATTCTGTTCGGCAAGGATTACATCAATATTATTGAAAACAAGTAATTTTCCAGATGGATAATTAATCAGGCCAATTTCCGAAACATTCTTAAGGATTTCTTTCTCAACCTCAGAGAATTTCGTTTGAAAATAAGTGTTGATATTTTGTTGAAATTGGTCGAAATCTTTATATCCAAACGAAGAAAATCCTGGCGCTGTTGCCGGGACAACTCTGGCAATCTGATTTGCAGAGGAGCCCACGTTCTTGAAAATATGCTGGAGGCTTGGTTTTTCGGGCCAAAGGCTTAAGCCATTAAAATTTAGAGAGCCATTTTTATGGCTGAGGTCTACTGCGCTCCAACTGGCGAAATCCGCTAGCGTTGAGTCTGTGGCGGGAAACCATTCTTTAAATTTCCCTCCTATCCGGTCGTGGCGAATAAATATGGAGGTTTCCTTAGGGTCTGTTGCTTTAAAAGCTTTTTGAAATTCGGCATCGCTCAAAAAGCTTTCTCCTTCCAGCAGGGTTTTTAATTTTTCCAGGGAATTTCCGGCCAAAAAGATCCCGCCCGTCCTGGAAGTGAAAATGATGTTGTCTTCAAGGTTTACCTTATCGATCTCGAAACCATCAAATTTCAATCGCTCTACCGATTTATTTTTGACGGAATCCAGCTTCAGTTGTGGTTGATTTTCACTTATTAAGGTAAATATGTAGTTTTTTTCAGTCAGATCAGAAAAAGCGATCAACGAATTGCCCAGGCTGTCTAAATATTTTAGAAATCCGAAATTTTCCTGAACCTCTTTTTTCAGTTTGAATTCATTGTTGCTCACAAAATCTATGGAAGAAATATTTTCAGAAAGAGATTTCAGGTCGTGGGATTGAACCACCACTGCCGATTCTTGCGGCAGCCAGGAAATAAGATCTTTTTTTTGAGTTTTCGGCTGACAGGCCAGAAGCAGAAAAACGATTACTCCGGTGAGCATTCTTTTCATGATAGCAGGAAATTTAGGTTAAAATTAGTAACTTCCCTTGAATTTGGAAGCAAACCAGCGGTTTTCCTGAAATAATTCCCTTTGTCTGTATGAATAAGAATGCAAAAACGGCAATTTTACTCGCCGGCCCTCTTGTTTTTATCTTGCTCCAGCTCATAGGAAAACCTGCATCAATGCCCGATGCGGCTTTTGATGTACTTTGCGTTACAATATGGATGGCGTTATGGTGGGTAACCGAAGTGATTCCTATAGCCGTTACCGCTTTATTGCCTATCGTATTATTTCCACTTACAGGATCACTTTCAATTGAGGTCACCACGGCTGCTTTTGGCCATAAATATGTGTTCTTGTACCTGGGTGGTTTTATCCTGGCCATAGCGATAGAAAGATGGAATCTTCATAAACGTATAGCCCTATCTATTATAAGTCTTATTGGGGCTAACATTAAAAAGATCATTCTTGGTTTTATGCTTGCCACCGCCTTTCTCTCTATGTGGATATCCAATACGGCTACTTCGGTGATGATGCTCCCCATTGGCGCTGCAATAATCTCACAATTGAAAGAAACTCCCGGCGCTTCCAGGGAAGGAAATCAACAATTTGGTAAAGTTTTAATGCTTTCTATTGCTTACAGTGCGTCTATTGGAGGCATTGCTACGCTAATTGGAACTCCGCCTAACCTGATATTCGCCGGAATTGTCGAGGAACTATATGGCATAGAAATAAGTTTCTTGAAATGGATTATGCTGGGCCTGCCTATCTCCATATTCCTGCTCTTCATCTGTTGGAAATATCTAACCGGTTATGCTTTTAAATTTCAGCAGGAGGAAATTCCGGGAGGAAAAGCCGAGATCAATCGGCAACTTGGTCTTTTGGGAAAAATGGGCACAGCCGAGAAAAGGGTGTTGGCGGTTTTTGCCATAACGGCCTTTCTTTGGATAAGCAGGTCTTTTTTACTCCACCCATTGCTGCCATTTGTAGATGATACTATTATAGCTATAACGGCCGCGGTGATTTTGTTTGCTTTTCCGGCAGGAAAAGGAGCTGGCCCTTTGTTACACTGGGAGGAGGCTGTAAAACTTCCCTGGGGAATAATCCTGCTTTTTGGTGGCGGCATGGCTCTTGCCAAAGGGTTTGGTGATTCAGGTCTGGCTGTGTGGATTGGCGATCAGCTTACCAACCTTGAACATTTACCTTTGTTCCTGCTTATTCTGATATTAGTGGCAGCAGTGAATTTTTTAACCGAAGTAACTTCGAATTTGGCTACCACGGCGATGTTATTACCTATCCTGGCTTCAATGGCACTCGCCCTGGACCTCCATCCTTTTTCGCTTATGATTAGTGCAACTCTCGCCGCATCCTGTGCTTTTATGTTGCCCGTGGCAACACCGCCAAACGCTGTGGTTTTTGGTTCAGGTTATTTGCGTATTCCCGATATGATAAAAACCGGGATATGGATGAATTTGTTTTCCATCTTTTTGATAAGTTTTGTAGTGTATTACGCTTTACCTTTTATATGGGATTTTGAACCTGAAGTTGTTCCTGAAATATTTCAGAACATTGACCTTTAATCCTGCTTGTGCCGCGTCTTTAGAAAATATTTAGGGTTTACCCCGTATTTTTCTTTGAAGATCTTAGAGAAATAACTCCGGTTATTAAGACCGATAGAAACAACGATTTCTGAGATGTTTTTTTCTGAATTCATCAACATCTCCTTAGCAGCCTCCAGCTTTTTATGCTGCATATATTTATTGACGGTAAGGTTATAAACATATTTAAAACCTTCCTGAAGTTTATTTACATTAGTGCCGGCTTCTTTGGCAAGAGCTTCTACAGTCAGATTGCTGCCAAGGTCTCCCTGGATTCTTTTCACTACATAATCAACCTTTTCTATATCAGATTTACGCAGAATTTGAGGAAGTTTGTCTCCTGCTTCATCATCCTGGTATTGGGCGATTTGGATTACCAGCATTTCAAAGGCTTTTCCCTCCAGGAATAACGACCGCAAAAAGCCGGTATAATTGCGAGTGTCTATTTCCTCCATTAAATCGGCAGCTTTGATACTGTAATTCCCCTGGTAGTAAAACTGTTTTTTAGAAACATCATCCTTAAAAAGGTCTTTAAGGGTTGGATCAAGGTCCTTGAAGTTATGGTTGGAACGGGAAGAAAAAGCAGATCGTATGATTTCCAAACTGGAAACATGGGTAAGTACATTAGCCTTGAAAAATAATACATGCCCGTCATACCCGCTGCTGGAGACAATTATATTTTGATAGGTTTCTATGGTATTAATCTTCTCCTGAGATTGAAAAGAGTGCCCTACGTTCCCTTCTGAGCAAAAAATGAATTTTAAAGGATGTACAGTATTAAGGGAGAAATGGATTTCTACATCCTCATAGAATTTACAGTTATAAGTGATTACGCCCAATCCATTGTCAAAACTTGCTCCCCGTATGGAGCCTACACCCAGGTTTTCCGGAATATCCATGACATGTTCGCCATTGTCATTTTCTATTGCTGCTCCAATAACAGAAGCTATATCTTCAATAATCTCAATAACCGGAAGCGTTTTAACATCTATTCTCATAAATAAATTTTGCAATAATAATTACACACCTAAAATAATGCGTCTAGTCTTAAATTCTTTTTAATTTAAGAAACCTTAACTATAAGTAGTTCCCGGTAAAACTAAAATTTTAACATTTGTTATACGTCATTAAATAGCTAATAAGGCAATAGTAGTTTCAAAAACGTTAGAATTTCGGGTGAGATGGAAATAATTAAGGTTACTTTTTCAGGCCTATTATAAGTGGTAAGATTAGTTTTTATAACGTTAATGAGAGCTGATTAATTATCAGAGTTTTACATTCTTAAATTTTTAGAGCCCTTATATCTGGTTCTTCTAATTGAATTGGTATGGTATTAATATATATATTTCTTGGGCTTGAAATACTTATCATTGTTGGGGTTGCCATATTTTTAATCAGAAAATTGATAAAATTCAGGCGCGACCGTCAAGACCGGATCTAATCCTGCATTATTTTATAAACCTCTCATTTTTCTTCTTCTTTGGTTCTGTAGTTAATCGACTTTCCTATTTAGTAGTTTTCAGTTACCTTATTTAACAAAAGATACTAAAAATAAAAAGATCAACTACTGTAAAAGGGGGTTTGATTTTAAAAAACATAGACTATATTTTCCGCGCGAAATCAAGCTGGTCAGGTTTGGTGGCTATGGTATGATATCCCTGGAATTTATAAGAAGACTGTAGGTTTGCAGGCTGGAATTCCATGAAGAAAAACCTATCTTTAGCGAAAAAATAAAGAAATGTCAAAAACTTATTATGACCCGGCCGATCTTCGGAAATTTGGTGATATTACCGAATGGAGTGAGGAGCTGGGAGAGAAATTTTTTGATTACTACGGAAAAGTCTTCGAAGAGGGTGCACTTTCTGCCCGGGAAAAATCGCTGATCGCCTTAGCAGTTTCCCATGTGGTGCAATGTCCTTATTGTATAGATGCCTACACTAAGGACGGATTGGAACGCGGTATTGAAAAAGAGGAAATGATGGAAGCCGTGCATGTGGGAGCCGCCATAAAAAGCGGCGCCACCCTTGTTCACGGTGTTCAAATGATGAACAAACACAAAAAACTAAGTATGTGAGCAGATTCAAGGAGCCGCGCAGCGGCGACTTAGAAGTCGCTCATCCCGATGTAAATCGGGATCTCAGATTCAAGTCACTACGAAGTGGCTACGTAGATTTGCTCCTCCTGCAGAAAACTGTGTTTTGGTCTCCTACAATTTATCCATACATTTCCCTGGCATTCTGGAAAGGGTATACTTTCCCAAGCGACTACTTGAAGGTGCCATTTGCGTAATTTAAACGTTATCAAAAAGGTTTATGACTAAGAAATCATTATCTGCCAGAAAAAACGATCTTTCAAATCCGCAAAAGCAGTTGGAGATATTAAGCAATGGGATCTTTAAAGATGGGGACCTTCCTTATTTCAAAGATAAAATTGCCGAAACCGGAATTTCCCCTTTAAAACCCGGGAAACTGGAAGTGCTTCAGCTAAACCTTGGCTATATGTGCAACCAGGTTTGTTCGCATTGCCACGTAGACGCCGGGCCAGACCGTAAGGAGATTATGACCAGAGAGACTATGGAGCAATGCCTTGAAGTGATCAGGAAAACAAGTGCCCATACTTTAGATCTCACCGGCGGCGCTCCCGAGATGAACCCAAATTTCAGATGGTTTGTAGAGGAAGCTTCCGAGGCTGGGATCAAAGACTTTATAGTTCGGTCTAACCTTACTATAATTCTAGCCAATAAGAAATATCACGATCTTCCTGAATTCTTTAAAAAATATAATGTTCACGTGGTTTCTTCGCTGCCCTTTTACAAAAAGGAAAAAACAGATAAGCAACGTGGTAGTGGAGTTTTTGATAAATCTATAAAAGTCCTCCAGATGCTTAACAAGGTGGGGTATGCCCAGGAGGGAACCGCCTTAAAACTAGATCTGGTATACAATCCCGCCGGAGCCTTTTTGCCTACAAATCAGGAATTGATGGAACAGGATTTTAAAAAGGCTTTAAAAAGAGATTTTAATATAGATTTCAATAGTCTTTTTGCGATCACTAACTTGCCCATTAGTCGTTTTCTGGAATACCTTATAGCATCAGAGAACTATGAAGACTATATGTATGAACTTGTGAATGCCTACAACCCCGAAGCGGTTAAAAGTGTTATGTGCACCAACACTATTTCGGTTAGCTGGGATGGTTGGTTGTACGACTGCGATTTTAACCAGATGCTGGAACTTAAAGTAGCTTCCAGCGTAAAGCATATTAGTGAATATAACGAAGATGCGCTGCAGGATCGTGAGATAATAATCTCTCAACATTGCTATGGTTGTACCGCCGGTGCCGGCAGCAGTTGCCAGGGAACAGTGGCTTGATTTTTCTGAAATTAAATTCTTTTCTGCTTTGAAGAAAGACTCTGAAGAACTCCTGATAATTTTCGCCAAAAACCCGGTAAAAGGCAAGGTGAAAACCCGTTTATCCAAAGAGATCGGGAATAATGCAGCTCTTGATATCTATAAATTTCTGTTGAATCACACCTTTAAGATTGCTAAAAACCTTCAGGTGGATAAGGTGATTTATTATGCTGAAAATTTTCCGCAGCAAGATATTTCTGATTCTGAAATTTTCAGCAAAGAATTGCAATGTGGACAAGATTTGGGGGAAAAAATGGAAAATGCTTTTCGAGATGCTTTTGCAAAAGCCTATAGACGTGTTATTATTATTGGAACCGATCTCCTGGATATCTCGCAGAGGGATATTGAATATGCCTTTCTTCAGCTAAAAAAGAAGGATGTCGTAATTGGTCCTGCAAAAGACGGCGGATACTACTTATTAGGAATGAAATCACTAAATTCGAAGGTGTTTAAAAACAAGGCTTGGAGTACAGCTTCGGTTTTGGAAAATACCCTGGAAGATTTTAAAAACAAGAATGTAAAACTTTTGAAATCCCGTAATGATATTGATGTATTAAGCGATATTCTTGGAGATTCAGAATTAAGAAAATATATAAAATAAGCAATGATTAAAGAATTAAATGAATCTACTGATTATTTGATTTCCAAGGGATTTGATAACCCGGAAATCGGAATTATCCTGGGAACGGGAATGGGGAAACTTATAGAGGAAATTGAGATAGAAGCTGAGGTTAGCTATAATCATATTCCATATTTTCCCACCGCCACGGTAGAGTTTCATAAAGGGAAACTGATCTTTGGAAAACTGGAAGGTAAAAAGGTGATGGTTATGCAAGGTCGCTTCCATTATTATGAAGGCTACAGCCTACGGGATGTGACTTACCCGGTTTGGGTGATGAAGAAGTTAGGGGTAAAAAAATTGCTTGTAAGTAATGCCTCGGGTTCCATTAACCTCGATTTCAAAAAGGGCGAACTTATGCTTATTGATGATCATATCAATTTGTTAGGAGATTCTCCGTTGGCATTCCACGGCGTAGAAAAATTAGGCGAACGCTTTGTAGATATGAGCCAGCCTTACGACCCCGAAATGAACAGAATTTTAGAAGAATCAGCAAAAAAGAATAACATTAAATTACATAAAGGCGTTTATGCTGCGGTGCTGGGGCCCCAACTGGAAACCCGCGCAGAATACAGAATGCTGAAGATCTTAGGCGCCGATGCTGTAGGAATGAGTACCGTTCCCGAAGTGATTGTAGCCAACCATCTTGAGATCCCTGTTTCGGCCATTTCGGTTATTACCGATGTAGGAGATCCCGACAATCTGGAGCCGGTAAATATCGAAGATATCATTGCCATGGCAGAAAAAGCTGAACCGAAAATGATTACTATTTTTAAGGAGATAATTAAAAATATTTAGAAAAGATGAGTTATCTGGAAACCACAAGAGATGTATACCGGGAAGCAGCATTAACTCCCGATGTTGGCCTTTGCTGTACCACCAACCCCGTTTGGGAACTCCCCGGACTTAAAATCCCGCAAAAAATGCAGGAAATGAATTACGGTTGCGGGAGTACCGTGCACCCGCGGGACCTTGGGAACAATCCAAAAATTCTTTACGTGGGAGTGGGAGGAGGAATGGAATTACTTCAATTCGCCTATTTTTCACGTCAAAAGAGTGGGGTGATCGGTGTAGATTCTGTTTCAGAAATGCTGGAAGCTTCAAGGAAAAATTTCATCGAAGCTGAAAAACAAAACCCCTGGTTTAAATCAGAATTTGTTGATCTACGAAAAGGAGATGCCTTGTCTTTGCCTTTAGAAAATAACAGTATAGATGTGGCAGCACAGAATTGCCTTTTTAATATTTTTAAAGCTGATGATCTAAAAAAGGCACTCGAGGAAATGTATCGGGTTTTAAAACCTCACGGACGACTTGTTATGAGTGATCCCGTTTGTGAACAAGGGATGAATGATGAACTTAGAGATGATGAGCGTTTGCGGGCCTTGTGTCTTAGCGGAAGTCTTCCGCTGAAGGAATATGTGAAAGCGCTCACCGATGTGGGCTTTGGAACCATAGAAATAAGGGCGAAAAAACCATACCGAATTTTAGATCCAAAGAACTATCCAACTTCAGAATTAATTTATATTGAAGCGGTGGAAGTTGCCGCTATAAAAGACCCTATGCCGGAAGATGGTCCCTGCGTTTTTACGGGAAAAGCCGCGATCTATTACGGGGAAAATGATTACTTTGACGATGAAAAAGGCCACATCCTGCTGAAAAATCAACCTTTGGCTATTTGTGATAAAACCGCCGGAGACCTGGCCAAGCTTGGCAGAGACGATATTTATATTAGCGAATCTACCTATCATTATGATGGTGGTGGCTGTTGTTAAAAATAAATTATGGAACATATTGTCATCATAGGAAATGGGATTGCGGGGATAACCTGCGCCCGGCATATAAGGAAAAACTCTGATAAACGCATTACGGTGATTTCTGCTGAAAGCGATTATTTCTTTTCCCGTACCGCCTTGATGTACGTATATATGGGCCATATGAAATGGGAACATCTTAAACCCTATGAAGACTGGTTCTGGGAGAAAAACCGAATAGAACTCAAAAAAGCCTGGGTTGAAAAAATAGATTTTCAGCAGAAAAGACTTTATTTTTCTTCTGAAGAAACAATGAGTTACGATAAACTGGTGCTGGCAATCGGATCGGTTTACAATAGATTTGGCTGGGAAGGACAGGATTTGAAGGGTGTACAAGGCCTGGTTTCGAAACAGGACCTGGAACTTCTAGAAGAGAATACTCAAAATTGCAAAAGAGCCGTAATAATTGGCGGGGGACTTATAGGTGTGGAGCTTGCTGAAATGCTAAAAACCCGAAATATTGAGGTTAGCTTTTTGATCAGAGAGAAAGCCTTTTGGCAAAATGTGCTACCGATGCAGGATGCCAAAGTGATCTCAGCCCATGTAAGATCGCATGGCGTTGATCTTCGCCAGGAAACCCAACTTGATAAAATTACAGGAGATGATAACGGCCGTGTAAAATCGGTAATCACAGGTGCCGGGGAAGAGATTGAATGTCAATTGGTAGGTCTTTGCGCCGGGGTTAGGCCTAATATTGAGTTGTTAAAAGATTCAGCACTTGAAACCGAAAAAGGAATTCTGGTAAATGAATATTTGCAAACCAATATCAATGATGTTTATGCTATTGGCGATTGCGTACAACTCAGGGAAGCCAAACCTAATCGAAATTCTATTGAAGCGGTTTGGTACACCGGCAGGATGATGGGCGAAACCCTTGCACAAAGTCTTACGGGAAATTTGAGAAAATATAATCCCGGGAACTGGTTTAATTCGGCTAAATTTTTCGATATTGAATACCAGACCTACGGGAAGGTTTCTGCAGATCCTCCTGAGGGGGAAGTCCATTTTAACTGGCAACATAAAGATAATACCAAAGCAATTACGATTGCTTTTAATGCTTCAGATAATAAGTTTTTGGGTATTAATACTTTTGGGATACGGATGAGACATGAGGTTTTTGATCGCTGGCTAGACGAAAAGAAAAGCATCAACTATGTATTGCAGAACTTAAAAGAAGCCAGTTTCGATCCTGAATTTTATGATAGTTATGAAAAGCAGATTTTCAGAAGTTTTAAAGAGAATATAGAGCAGGTATGAGTAAGATAGAGAGAAATATGTCATTAGCCGGGCAGGCTCCAGCCGCGCTTTCTGCTACCCAAAGAATTGCCAGTGCCATTGGCCTGATTGGCTTGTTCATTTTGGTGTTGGCTTTGGCTAATGTGAACTTTCCTAATAAAACCTTGTTTTTAAGTCTCTCGCTTATATTGATGACTGCTGGGACCGTAATCTTCGCTAACGATCTATATCGCGGGAAGCACGCGGGAATAAAGAACGACGGCATCTGGTTTAAATCTATGACTGGTCGTGGCCTTTGGGCGTGGATTACCGGGATTGCACTTACCTTATTCTATATCGTACTTTATTGGTTTCCTGAATTTTTAGGCTTAACAGAAAACGGTCCTAATACCGGAGTTATTTCTCTTTTCGATCCTTTGAGTTACCTCATAAATGGTGGTCCTGCGAGTCAGTGGTTTGTTTATGGTACACTTTACACCCTTGCTATTTTTATCTTCGGTTATAAGTTTATTCTTAAATACCGAAATAACCGCTACGAGGTTTTGCGAACATTTTCGGTGATGTTCTTTCAGCTGGGCTTTGCCTTTCTTATTCCTGAAATTCTTATTAGGCTTAACCAGCCTTATTTTAATCCTGCCAACATCTGGCCGCTCAATTACGATCTTTTTGCCGGTTACAAGGTTGACGAATTCCTTTCCGCAGGAAATATTGGAGTATTTATGTTGGCCTTCGGGCTGATTTCCATTTTCGTGATTACACCTATTTTAACCTATAAATACGGAAAACGCTGGTATTGCAGCTGGGTTTGTGGTTGCGGTGGCCTTGCCGAGACTGCCGGCGATCCTTACCGGCATCTTTCAGACAAATCCCTTTTCGCCTGGAAGGTGGAGCGCTGGGTAATACATAGCGTGCTTGTTTTTGTAACGGTAATGACTATTGCTGTGGTGTATTCGTTTTTGGGAGAAAATGCCGGGGATTTCTGGTTGACCCGTGATGTCTTTCTTTGGGGGGCTGCCGGGTTTCTTACTTTATTGTTTGCTGCTATCATGATCTTTAAACGTAACGAACTGGCTAAAGATGCTAAATATGGGGCTATTGGCTATCTTGTTATAATTCTTTCTATTATTGGGATAAATTATTTCAGCGGAAACGGAAATATCTTTTTCTTTCCAGGCTACCAACTTCGGGAATGGTATGGCTTTTTAATTGGCGCAGCTTTTTCAGGAGTAATTGGTGTTGGCTTTTACCCTATCTTCGGAAACAGGGTTTGGTGTAGATTTGGTTGCCCTATGGCGGCAATTCTCGGAATGCAGCAGCGTTTGTTCTCAAAATTCAGGATTACCACCAATGGCGGGCAGTGTATTTCCTGCGGAAATTGCTCTACTTATTGCGAGATGGGAATCGATGTGCGAGCCTATGCTCAAAAAGGGGAGAACATTGTGCGTTCCAGCTGTGTAGGCTGCGGAATTTGCTCGGCGGTATGCCCTCGCGGAGTGCTTAAACTGGAAAATGATTCCCCGAAAGGAAGAATAAATTCTGAAGAGGTTTTACTCGGAAATGATGTAGACCTCTTAGATTTGATCAATCAGAAAAGTCGTTAATTACCCTACCTTTTTCAGACTTTAAATTATAAAATTTGTAATCTCTGAGAACCTGTATTTACTGGTTCTATAGAGTAAGTTTGTTGTTGTTTTGTTAAGACAAGCTATGGGTTACAAAAAAATTGATATACTTTTGCAACTTCAAAATGCAGTATTATGGCAAAAAATTTAGTGATCGTTGAGTCCCCGGCCAAGGCCAAAACTATAGAAAAGTTTCTTGGCAAAGATTATAAAGTAGCCTCGAGCTTTGGGCATATTGCCGATTTGCCTACCAAAGAACTCGGGGTAGATACCGAAGGGGATTTTACGCCTAAATATATTGTCTCCAAAGATAAAAAAGACGTTGTTAAGAAATTGAAGAGCCTTGCCAAGAATGCCGAAATGGTTTGGCTGGCAAGTGATGAGGACCGCGAGGGAGAGGCTATCGCCTGGCACCTTGCCGAAGAACTCAATCTTAAGGACGAAAAGACAAAACGTATTGTTTTTCACGAGATCACGAAATCGGCTATTTTAAAAGCGATCGAGAATCCGCGTAATATCAATTACAACCTGGTAAATGCACAGCAGGCGCGAAGGGTGCTGGACAGACTGGTGGGTTACGAACTTTCGCCGGTGCTGTGGCGAAAGGTGAAAGGAGGACTTTCAGCAGGAAGAGTACAATCGGTAGCTGTAAGGCTTATTGTTGAGCGGGAAAGAGAGATCCAGGATTTTACTCCGGAAGGTTCTTTCAGAATTGATGCTGAATTCTCTACGGAAGATGGTAAATCTTTCAAAGCTAAACTTCCGAAGAACTTTGAAACCCGGGAAGAAGCTGAAGCTTTTTTAAAGGAAAATCTCGGTGCAAACTTTAAAGTAGCCGAACTCACCACCAAACCCGCGAAAAAATCCCCGGCACCGCCCTTTACGACTTCCACGCTACAACAGGAAGCCGCCCGAAAGCTCTATTTTTCGGTGAGCAAAACGATGACGATGGCACAAAGACTTTACGAAGCGGGGCATATTACCTATATGAGAACCGATAGTGTAAACCTTTCAGATGATGCGAAAAAAGGCGCAAATGCCGAAATTCTTAAGGCTTACGGAGAAAAATACGCGAAAACACGAAATTTTAAAGGAAAAACCAAAGGTGCACAGGAAGCACACGAGGCCATTCGGCCAACCAGTTTCGAGAATCATACGGTAAACGCCGACAGAGATCAACAGCGTTTATACGAGTTGATCTGGAAACGAGCCATCGCCTCTCAAATGAGCGAAGCCCAGTTAGAGCGCACTAATGTTAAAATTGAAGCTGATAAACACGATAAGCAGTTTACGGCCAACGGAGAGGTGATAAAATTTGATGGTTTTCTAAAGGTTTATCTGGAAGGCCACGATGAAGAAGAAACAGAGGAACAAAGCGGAATGCTGCCGGCTTTAAAGGAAAATCAGAAGCTTTTAAGTAAGTACATAAGCGCTACCGAGAGGTTCACGCGCCCACCATATCGATATACAGAAGCTTCCCTGGTAAAAAAGTTGGAAGAGCTTGGGATTGGCCGTCCGTCAACTTACGCTCCTACAATTTCTACTATTCAAAACAGGAATTATATCGAGAAAGGTTCGGTAGAAGGTACAGAGCGGGATTATATCCAATTTATTCTTTCTAAAGATAAAATTTCGGAAAAGAAATTAACCGAAACCGTGGGCAGCGATAAAGGGAAACTGGTTCCTACGGCAGTGGGAATGGTAGTTAACGATTTCCTTGTTAATCATTTTGCAAACATCCTGGATTATAATTTCACCGCAAAGGTGGAACAGAATTTTGATGATATTGCTAAAGGTAATGAGGAGTGGACCAAGATGATGAAGGACTTTTACAAAACCTTCCATCCGCAGGTTGAAGACGTTGCCAAAAATGCCGAAAGAGAAGTTGGGGAGCGCATCCTTGGAGAAGATCCCGAAACAGGAAAACCGGTAAGTGTGAGATTAGGGAAATTTGGGCCTATGGTTCAGATAGGGTCGGTAGAAGATGAAGAAAAACCAAAATTTGCCAGCCTGAGCCCAGATCAGACTTTAGACTCCATAACTTATGAAGAAGCGATGGACCTATTCCAGCTTCCGAAGCATTTGGGAGAATATAAAGGAGAAGATGTTGAGGTGAATAATGGCCGTTTTGGGCCTTATGTGAGATTCGGTAAAAAATATGTTTCCCTGGCCAAAGGTGAAGATCCTTTAAGTGTGGATTTTGATAGAGCTTTGGAACTTATCAAGGAAAAAGAAAAGGCCGATGCCCCAATTTATGAATATGACGGGATGCCCGTGCAAAAAGGGGTAGGTCGCTTTGGACCATACCTTAAATGGAACGGGATGTTCATAAACGTAAACAAGAAATACGATTTTGATAACCTATCAGATAACGACATTGAGACCTTAATTGAGGACAAGATCCAAAAAGAAAAGGATAAAGTGATCCATAATTGGGAAGATGAAGGAATTAGGGTAGAGAAGGCTAGGTGGGGCCGCTCTAACATCATCAAAGGGAAAACCAAAATTGAACTTCCTAAAACTGTTGATGCAACCAAACTGACTTTGGAAGAAGTTAAAGATATCCTTGAAAAAAAGGGAGGAAAAAAGAAAACTGCAAAGAAAAAGGCTCCGGCTAAAAAAACAGCAGCAAAAAAGACTTCCGCAAAAAAGAAAACTACCAAAAAGAAATAATTTATGGATTTAGAATTCCTGAGTCCCGTAAATCCTGAATTGCTTGAAGAGATCTCTGGTGGAAACAGCCAAACTCTTCGAAATAATCTGGAAATTCATACTGAAAGTGCAGGGTTACCCGAACTGGAAAATGTGCAGATCGCATTGGTAGGAGTTAAGGAAAACCGACTGAGCGAAGAAGGCGAGAGCCTGCTTCATTTTGATAAAATAAGGAGGGCTTTTTATAATCTTTATCCCGGGAACTGGCACTTGAATATAGTTGACTTGGGAGATATTGAAAAGGGAGAATCAGTAGAGGATACTTATTACGCTCTTCAAAACCTGGTTTCAGACCTGGTAAAAAAAGATATTCTTCCTGTAATTCTGGGTGGAGGACAGGATTTAATATATGCTCAATATCGCGCCTACGATAACCTGGATCAAATGGTGAACCTGGTAAATATCGACCACAGGTTTGACTTGGGAGATGCCGAACAAACTATAAGCAATCATTCTTACGTAGGAAAAATCGTGGTGAACCAGCCTTACAATCTTTTTAATTATTCCAATTTGGGATATCAGACCTATTTTAATTCGCAGGATGAAATAGAATTGATGGACCGGCTTTTCTTTGATGCATATCGTTTAGGGGAAGTAGTAAATGATATTAGTTTGGTGGAACCGGTGATGCGTGATGCCGATCTGGTAGGTATTGACCTGGGGGCATTGAATTCTGCGGTTTTAGGCAGCGGAATCTCGCCAAATGGTTTTGAAGGAAGAGAGATTTGTGCCCTCTCCAGGTATGCAGGAATCAGCGATAAGGTCTCATCCTTTGGGCTTTATGAGTACACGCCTGAAATGGGGAAAAGAGGTGATATGCTGGTCGCACAGATCCTATGGTATTTTATTGAAGGTGTAAATTACCGTACCAATGAAAATACTATTTCGGCCAGAAAAGAGTTTATTAAATATCAGGTGCCGATAGATGATGATGTTTTGGTGTTTTATAAAAGTCCGGTAAGTGGCAGATGGTGGATAGAAATACCTTTTCTTGCAAACGTCAATACTAAATTAAAACGCCATACGTTATTACCTTGCAGCGAAGAAGATTACAAGGAAGCTTGCAACCAGGTAATCCCTGAAAGATGGTATAAAGCCAAGAGAAAAAACGAAGTTTAAACAAATTTCAGACACTAATTGTATTTACTGTATTTTTACCAAAATTATTGTTTTTTAAAAAATAAATAGATAGGTTTACTGCCGTAAAAGCAATATGTCTTAACCTTAAGAGAAATTATGAAGAAGTTTATTTCGCTAATTGCTGTTCTAACCTTGCTTTTTAGTTGTGGTCGCGGAGACCGGGGGCAGCTGGTGGGTGCGAAAGGGAAAAAGTGGAATCCGGAGAAACCTTACGGTATGACATTAATCCCAGGTGGAGCTTTTATCATGGGGAAATCTGATGATGATATTGCCGACCAAAAGAATGCACCTCCAAAAACGGTGACTGTGCGGTCGTTTTATATGGACGAAACCGAGATCACTAATGCGGAATACCGCCAATTTGTAGACTACGTGAAAGACTCTATCATTAGAGTTCGACTGGCAATTATGGCTGAAGATATGGGGGAGACACCAGGTAGTGGAGGAATTGGTGAATTTGCTTTTGCAGATGCAGATACCGACAATCTTACGCCTTATGAAGAATATATGCTTAATTCTTATGGTACTGGTGGACCCACCGATAATTATGAAAATCGAAAATTGAATAAGGACGTTGATATAATATGGGATACTGAAGACTATCCCGACGTTTATTATGCCGAAGTTATGGATGCTATGTATATCCCAATGGAAGAGGTGTTTAACGGGCAGCGAACTATCGATGTTAAAAAACTGAAGTTCAAGTATTCCTACATGGATATCCAGCAGGCCGCAAGAACTGAGGGAAGCAGAGGTGATTTTATCCAGGATGAAGAAATTGCAATCTATCCTGATACTACCGTATGGATAAAAGACTTTAACTATTCCTATAATGAGCCTATGCACAACGATTATTTCTGGCATAGTGCTTTTGATGATTATCCTGTGGTAGGAGTTTCCTGGAAACAAGCGAAAGCCTTCACTCAATGGCGAACTTTTTACCATAATGCCTACAGGCGATCAAAAGGAGACCATAATGTGCCTTTATACCGATTACCAACCGAGGCGGAATGGGAATACGCTGCCCGTGGTGGTCTTGAAGGAGCAACCTATCCATGGGGTGGGCCTTACGCCAAAAATGACCGAGGTTGTTTTATGGCAAACTTTAAACCGCTACGTGGTGATTATGCAGCAGACCAGGCGCTTTACACGGTTGAAGCGAAGTCATACGATCCCAATGACTATGGTCTTTATAATATGGCTGGAAACGTTTCAGAATGGGTGAACTCCTCTTATGATCCGGCATCATATCAATACATGTCTTCTATGAACCCTACTGTTAACAATGAAGATGATATGCGTAAAGTTGTTCGTGGAGGATCCTGGAAAGATGTTGCGTACTTCCTTCAGGTTAGCTCCAGAGATTATGAATATGCAGATTCTGCAAGAAGTTATATCGGCTTCAGAACTGTGCAGGATTACCTTGGTACAGACGTTACCCTCAACCAGAACAACCGTTAATATACCCTGAACTATAACCTATTTTTAAAATAAAGAAAATCTAAATCTCTCTTAATTATGGCAAATTCAAGATCCTCAAAAAAAATAACCAATATGGTGTACGGTTTAGGTGCATCTATTGTAATATTGGGAGCGCTTTTTAAATTGATGCACTGGCCTGGTGGTAACCCAATGCTTATTGCAGGACTTATTGTTGAAGCCCTGGTTTTTGCATATTCAGCTTTTGAACCAGTAGACGATGATCTTGACTGGTCATTGGTTTATCCTGAATTGGCAGGAGGAACCGCAGCCGATAACAGAAAACAATCTATGGTTATCGAAGAAGAGAAAGAAGCAGAAGGTCTTTTATCTAAGAAACTTGATGAAATGCTGCGCGATGCTAAAATAGATGCAAATCTTATGAGTAGTCTTGGTGAAAGTATCCGTAATTTTGAAGGGGCTGCTAAAGGAATTGCTCCTACGGTAGACTCTATGGCCTCTCAAAAGAAATACAGCGAAGAACTTACTATGGCTGCCGCTCAAATGGAGACTCTTAATAATATTTATAAAGTGCAGGTTGAATCGGCTTCACGTCAGGCTGAGATCAACGAGGAAGTTGCAGAAAACGCTGGTAGACTAAAAGACCAAATGGATTCGCTCGCAAACAATCTTTCTTCTCTTAACGGAGTTTATGGTGGAATGCTTACTGCGATGAATGGTACCAGGGTGACCACTAATTAGTTTAATTAAAACCCGATCAGTTATCCGAAACTTTAAACAACAAAACTAATTAGCACATGGCGTCTGGAAAACAAACACCAAGACAGAAGATGATTAACCTGATGTATCTGGTTTTCATCGCGATGATGGCATTAAATATGTCTAAGGAGGTTCTTACGGCCTTCGGACTTATGAATGAAAAATTGAATGCATCGAATATATCTACTACTGAACGTAATAATGCTTTTATGGCCGGCCTTGAAGCCAAAGCCGATGAGCAACCTGAAAAATATGTAGCCATAATGGAAGATGCCGAAAGAGTTCACGAACTCTCGCAGAATCTTAACGATTATATTCAGGGCATAAAAAACGAACTGCTGGCAGAATATGATGAAGACGGGCAAAGAGATTACGAAGCAATGGACAGGTCAGACAAATTGGACAATATGTTCTTTGCAAGTGGAAGGGTTAGTCCCAAAGGAGAGGAGTTCCTTGAACAGATAAGAATCTACCGCGAAGGAGTAATCGATATCGTAGGAGATGATTATGCTCAAATTGCTGAAGAAGTTGCTGAAGAATTTTCTACTGAGGAGGTGACCAATAGAGAGAATGTAACCCAGCCTTGGCTGATGTATCATTACCAGGGTTACCCTCTAATTGCTTCTCTAACTAAGATGACGCAAACCCAGTCTGATATTAAAACAACCGAAAACGATATTCTTTCGGCTATGTTATCCGGCCAGTTGCAAAGTGAGGTTGCAATGACTAACTATACCACCTTGCTTGAGACTCCAAGGTCTGCATACTACCAGGGAGAAACTTTTAATGGTTCTATTGTACTGGGAAGAAAAGATGCGACCACCAAACCAAACAGGGTTGAATTAAGCCTTGATGGACAAAAGTTAAGCGAATCTGATTACTCTATCGAAGATGGTCGTGTGGTTTTGAATGTGAACGCTGGAAATGCCGGACAACATAAACTTGAAGGTAGTCTTATCTTCGTTGAAGATGGAGAAGAAACCGTTGTTCCTGTAGATCAGGAGTTTTCTGTAATTCCAAAACCCAATGCGGCTACAATCTCTGCAGATAAAATGAATGTTCTTTATCGTGGAGTACAGAATCCGCTTACCATTTCTATGGCCGGGGTACCAGATAATAATGTTAGTGCATCAGCGCCGGGGTTAAGAAAGACTTCAGGAAGCAGCTATATGATGAATGTTACCAATGTTCAGGCCAGAGAGGTTAAGATCAATGTAACCGGCACAATAGATGGCGAGAGCTATCCTTCAAGTTCCACTTTCAGAATTAAAGATATTCCTCGTCCTGTTGGTACAGTGCGTGGAGAAGATGGCGCAGTTAAAATGCAACGTAACAGTCTGGAAGTTTCCACAATTGGTGCCGCCTTGCCTGATTTCGATTTTGACATCGATCTGAATGTAACTGGCTTTAGCTTTAAAGTTCCGGGACAACCAACTATCCAGGTTAATGGAAGTCGACTCGATGACAGGGCCAAAGCTGCCTTGAGACGTGCAGGAAGAGGAGAGAATGTTACAATATTTGACATCAATGCACGTTTATCTAATAATTCTGGATATATGCTGAAAAAAGTAGCTCCTGTAGTAATTGAGCTGACTAATTAATAAAATTTATGACCATGAGCTGGAGAGGATTATTTGTTATAACACTGGTGTTAGTGACCACAGTTTCCTTCGGGCAGACAAATATTTTGAACGCCAAAGACCCTGGAGATATCGGTAAACAAACCGAAGCTCAGCGCCAAAGCGACCTTAATGATAAGCCCCTGGAATACGGCTACATTGAAGACAGAGATGTGCTTTGGTCTAAAAATGTATGGGAAATAATAGACCTGGATGAAAGGGTGAATTTTCCGTTGTTTTATCCAATAGACACTAATAATATTGGTGGAAATCGGCGTTCGCTTTACGATATCCTTATGAAAGGAATTAAGGATGGGACAATCGAGAATATATATGCCGATTCTTATTTTACCGAAAAGCGTTCCCTTAAAGATATCCAGGCAACTCTTTCTAAAGTAGATACTACCGATCTTGGAATTGAGCAATACAACGCAGGAGAACAGGTGGACGAGCAGTTTATTGATAGACGTGACCTTAGCTCTGCTGATATTGCTGAATATCATATCCGCGGGATGTGGTATTTCGACAAAAGACAGGCTGAATTGAAGTATCGTTTACTCGGTATTGCACCCGTTGCACCTGATGTGAACTTTATTGATTCCGGCCAAACCGATCTTGTAGAACTTTTCTGGGTATGGTTTCCCGATGCCAGGGAACTGTTACACAAAAACAAAGCTTTTAGTGGAGGCAATACTTCTCAAAGTATAAGCTTTGACCATTTGCTTAATGCCAGGCGCTTTAACGGGATAATCTATCAGGAAGAAAATGTGCATGGCGATCGCCAGATCAATGACTATATAGTTGATAATGCATTTAGGCAGCTCCTGGAGTCTGAACGTATAAAAGAACAAATTCGTAACTTTGAACAGGATATGTGGAACTATTAATTAGTCCCTTAAAGTGAAAACATTAAAGCGTCCCTATTGGACGCTTTTTTAATGAATTGAATCCAGGGTTTTCTTATTTCCCTTAGAAACTTTATTTTTAAGTTATGGTAGACTATATAGTTGTAGGTTTAGGATTAAGTGGAATTTCTGTTTGTGAGCGCCTCGAAGAAAATGGACTTGGTTACAGGGTGTTTGAAGGAGGTGTGCAAAAAGCTTCAGTTGTTGCAGCGGGACTCATAAATCCAGTGATCCTGAAACGCTTCACCCTCGCCTGGAAGGCCGATGAGCAACTGGAAATTGCCATCCCATTTTATAAGAATATCGAGGAGAAACTGCGGGTAAAATTGTTCTATCCGAATAATATCTATAGAAGGTTTAATTCTGCTGAGGAACAAAACAACTGGTTTTCTGCTGCCGATAAACCCGGACTTTCAGACTTTCTCAATACCGAACTTAAGCCGAAACTGAATTCTTGTATAAAATCGGATTATGGCTTCGGGGAAGTCTTGCATACCGGTACCGTAAATACAGAGCTTATGATTTCTGAATATGGGATTCATTTAAGAAAACAGGATAAAATTAGTTTTGAGAATTTTGATTATGATGCTCTGAAAATCGAAGAAAATCATTTGGAATACAAGGGGCTTGAGGCTAAAAAAATAATCTTCTGTGAAGGTTTCGGACTTATAAATAATCCCTTTTTCAATTATCTGCCTTTAACCGGGAATAAAGGAGAATATATTACAATTTATTCTGAAGAGCTTCAGATGAATGAAATTGTAAAATCTTCAGTATTTATAATTCCGATAGGCAACAACCTGTATCGGGTAGGCGCTACTTATAATAACCAGGATAAATCTCCTGAACCTACCACTAAAGCAAGAGAGGAATTAATCCGCAAGCTTTCGGCGGTAATAAGTTGCAAATTTGATGTGGTCGATCAGGTGGCCGGGATCAGGCCTGCCAGTAAAGACAGAAGACCCTTGGCAGGACAGCATCCGGAGTATAGGAATCTTTATTGTTGCAATGGTTTTGGAAGCAGGGGAATGTTAATCTCGCCAATGCTTTCAGAAGAAATCATTAAGCTAACGGAAACCGCAGAGCCTTTACCGCTAGAGGTGGACTTAGCCCGTTTTACCAAAAAGCATTATTCAGTCTGATGCGCTTTACCCGCTTCCTTTTTGTAATCCATAAAGAAATTAATCCAGATATTTCTTGAGAGTCGCATGATCACCGGCATAAAAACTACCAGGGTTCCAATAATTGACCAGAAAGAGATCATTAAACCTGCCCCAAAAAATAAGTGGCTAATAATAAATGCGGCCACGGCAAAGGCTACACCTAATGCATAACTTACATACATAGCGCCGTAGAAAAACGAAGGCTCTATCTTATATTTAGTCCCGCAATTAGAACAACGCTCGTGCATATCAAAGATGCGATTTAGTTTATAGGGGTTATTTTCCTTGTACATACTTTCCTCGTGACACACGGGGCAAACACCAAATAAAATACTATATAACTTTTTGCCTTTCAGGAACTTCATCTCATTTTTTTTGCAAGGTAAATTTAGGCATATTTGCAAAAATAAAAATTATAAATGCTTAATATTCATAATCTGTCCGTTTCCTTTGGCGGCGAGTACCTTTTTGAAAAAGTAACCTTTAGATTAAACGGTGGTGACCGGGTTGGTCTAATTGGAAAAAACGGTGCCGGGAAATCTACAATGCTTAAGATCCTGGCGGGAGAACAGGAATATGACGAAGGACAGATCGCTAAAGAGAAGGAGCTTAAGATTGGCTTTTTAAAACAGGATATAGATTTTGTTCAGGGACGAACCGTTGTGGAAGAAGCACAACAGGCCTTTGAAGAGATCAAAATGCTGGAAAAAAAGATAGACCACATCAATACCCAACTTGCTACAAGAACAGATTATGAGACTGATTCCTATTCAGACTTAATTCAGGAATTGAGCGAGGTTACTCATCAATATGAGATAATAGGAGGGTATAATTATCAGGGAGATACTGAGAAAGTGCTTTTAGGCCTTGGTTTTACCCGGGATCAATTTGATAAGGTTACCGACACCTTTTCGGGAGGTTGGAGAATGAGGATAGAACTTGCCAAGATCCTGCTTCAGAATAATGATATTTTATTGCTGGATGAGCCTACTAACCACCTCGATATTGAAAGTATCATCTGGTTGGAAAGCTTTCTTACCAATTATCCCGGATGCGTGGTGATCGTTTCCCACGATAAAATGTTTCTCGATAATGTAACAAATCGAACCATTGAAATTTCTCTCGGAAAGATCTATGATTTCAAAAAGCCTTATTCAGAATACCTGGAACTCCGCAATGAACTGAGGGAGCAACAACTGGCTGCGCAAAAGAATCAGCAAAAGGAGATCGAGCGAAATGAAAAGCTCATCGATAAATTCAAGGCTAAGGCTTCTAAGGCATCTATGGCTCAATCGCTCGTAAAAAAGCTTGATAAAATAGACCGAATTGAAGTAGATGAAGATGATAATAGCGTAATGAACATTCATTTTCCTATTTCTGTACAACCGGGGAAGGTGGTTATTGAGGCTGAAAATGTAGGAAAAGCTTACGGCGATAACCAGGTCTTGGAAGATATTAATCTACTAATTGAGCGCGGGAGTAAAATTGCTTTTGTAGGACAAAACGGACAAGGTAAAACCACTCTTGCCAAGATTATTGTCGATGAAATATCGTATACCGGAAAATTAAAATTGGGCCATAATGTCCAAATAGGGTATTTTGCGCAAAACCAGGCAGAATATCTTGATGGGGAAAAAACCGTGCACGACACGATGATCGATGCTGCCAATGAAAAGAACCGGAGTAAGGTGAGAGATATTCTGGGTTCATTTTTATTCAGGGGGGAAGAGGTAGATAAAAAGGTGAAAGTCCTCTCAGGAGGTGAGCGTAACCGCTTGGCACTGGCAAAACTGATGCTCCAGCCGTTTAACGTGCTGGTAATGGATGAGCCTACAAACCACCTTGATATCAAATCTAAAAACGTACTGAAACAAGCACTTAAGAATTTTGAAGGCACTTTAATTCTTGTTTCTCACGACAGGGATTTCCTTCAGGGGCTTACAAAAACAGTATATGAATTTAAGAATAGGAAAATAAAGGAATATCTTGGCGATATTGACTTTTACCTGGACCAGCGGCAAGCTGAAAATATGCGGGCAATCGAGAAAAAAGATGAAGTCGCCCGGGCAGCAAAGAGAAGTCAGCCAGATGAAGGAAAGCAGTCTTACAAAGATCAGAAAAAAATAAAATCCCTTCAGAATAAACTCAGCAATACCGAAGCTAAGATTGCTAAACTTGAAAAGGAGATCAAAGAAAAAGATGTTGAGCTTGCCACTAATTATGAAGAAATGATGGCCAAACCAGATTTTCTTGAAAAATATAATAAGAACAAACAGAAACTTGAAGAATTAATGCTTGAATGGGAAGAGCTTCAGGAGAAACTTGACCAATATGCATAATTTATAAATTGTTTATTAAACTATTTTAGACTTTGTAAGTCTAACCGCCGTATGGATTCAAGAAAAATTATTCTTTCGATTTTAGGAATATTGCTGGTTATATTAGCAATATTCGGAGCTAAAGCAATTATAGACAGTAATGTGCAGGAAGTTCCCGAGGCCAGAAAAACCGTTAAAAATGTATTTGTGGAAACTGTAAAGAACCGAACGGTTCCTATCGTTATTCCCGCCAACGGAGATGTAACTGCCCTTAAAAAACTTGAATTGTTTTCTGAAGTACAGGGAATCTTCCGGTCCAGCAGCAAAGATTTCAGACCCGGCCAGCAATATTCCCGTGGACAGGTACTTCTTACTATCGATTCTCAAGAATACTATGCAGGGGTACTTTCAGCGAAAAGCGAATTGTACAATACCATTACCTCAATAATGCCGGATTTGCGAATGGATTATCCTGAAGCTTTTCAGAAATGGCAGATGTATTTAACTAATTTCGATGTAAATAAAACCACCCCGCCCTTACCCGAAATGGATACAGAAAAGGAAAAGTACTTCATCACAGGTCGCGGAATTTTATCAGCCTATTACGAGATAAAAAACCTGGAAGAGCGGTTGAGCAAATTTACGATTCGTGCTCCTTTTAACGGAGTGCTAACGGAAGCTGCCGTAAATCCCGGAACTCTTGTTCGCCCAGGTCAGAAACTTGGGGAATTTATAGATCCTACGGTTTATGAACTGGAAGTAGCGGTACCTAAAAGGTTTACAGATCTACTGAAAGCAGGGGAGGATGTTTCTCTCCAAAACCTCGAAAAAACCAAAACCTATAATGGCACAGTAAGCCGGATTAATGCCAGAGTAGACAGGCAGTCCCAAACTATCCAGGTGTTTATAAAAGTTGCAGATCCTGATATTCGTGAAGGCATGTATCTGGAGGCAAGTCTCGATGCCCGCGATGAGGAAAACGCCATTGAGATTCCCAGAGAACTATTAATAGACCGTTCTAAGGTGTATGTGGTTCGGGATAGTATTCTCGCCCTCCAGGAAGTTGATCCCGTATATTTTGCTTCAAAAAGCGTGGTGATTAAAGGATTGGAAGACGGTACAAAACTGATCTCGGCCCCGGTTCCCGGAGCTTATCCAGGTCAGGTAGTGAAGATTCAGCAGGAAGACACAACTAAAAACCTATAGTTGTGAGAAAATTAATAAGTTACTTTATAAAATACGAAGTTGCCGTAAACGTGGTCATCCTCGCATTTGCCATTTTTGGCCTGGTTGGGGTTCTTAGCCTGAATTCCTCCTTTTTTCCGTTGCAAGATTCCAGGATTATAAACATTAGTGTGAATTATCCCGGTTCTGCTCCCGAAGAAATTGAAGAGGGAATTATTCTTAAGATTGAAGATAATCTTAAAGGGCTTGTTGGAATAGACAGGGTGACCTCTGTAGCTCGTGAAAGCGGTGGTTCTATTACAGTAGAGATAGAACAGGATGAAAACATTGATGTGATGCTTACTGAAGTGAAGAACGCGGTAGATCGTGTTCCCACTTTTCCCGGGGGAATGGAACCCCTGGTGGTTTCAAAACAGGAAAGGGTTCGTCCTTCCATAAGTTTTGCGATAAGCGGAGAAGGAGTCCCTCTGGTCACTTTAAAGCGTATTAGCGAACAGATAGAGAACGACCTGAGAAGAATAGATGGGATCTCCCAGATTGAGATTTCCGGTTTCCCTCAGGAAGAGATTGAAATTGCCGTTAGCCAAAACGATTTACTCGCCTATAACCTCACCTTCGAAGAGGTTGCTCGCACCGTAGGATCAGCAAATATACTGAGCACAGGTGGTACCATTAAAACCGATGCGGAAGATTATTTAATTAGAGCCAACAGTCGTTCCTACTACGCCGACGCTCTTAATGACCTGGTGGTGCGTTCTTCGGAGAGTGGGCAGATCACCCGGCTTAGTGATGTAGCTACGGTACGGGATCAATTTAGCGAAACCTCCAATGCCTCTTATTTCAATGGGAATATTGCAGTGAATGTTTCCATTAGCAACACCAACAATGAAGATTTATTATCTGCTGCTTCCGCAGTAAAAAAATACGTCGCCGATTATAATTCCAAAAGCAGTAATATTCGATTAGATGTTGTCTCAGATTCCTCCATTACTCTGGGCCAGCGTACCCGCCTGCTTATGGAAAACGGAGCGATTGGAATTCTTTTGGTGATATTCTTTCTTGCTCTTTTTCTGAATATTCGTCTGGCATTTTGGGTGGCCTTCGGCCTGCCAATCGCTTTTTTGGGGATGTTTATTTTCGCCGGCCAGTTTGGGGTAACCATTAACGTGCTTTCTCTCTTTGGAATGATCATCGTTATAGGGATCCTGGTTGATGATGGGATTGTAATTGGAGAAAATATCTATCAGCATTATGAAATGGGGAAATCGCCCGTTCAGGCTGCTCTCGATGGAACGATGGAGGTAGTGCCTCCAATTATTTCAGCGATAATCACTACTGTTCTTGCCTTTTCAGCCTTCCTTTTTCTTGATAGTCGTATAGGAGAGTTTTTCAGTGAGGTTTCTACTGTGGTAATCCTTACTTTAACCGTTTCCCTGGTGGAGGCGCTTATAATTCTTCCTGCCCATATCGCGCACTCGAAGGCACTGCAACGACGAAAATCAGAAAATCCGGAAAAGAAAAAAACAGGGTTTTTCAGCAAAATGCGTGAAATAAATAAACTTGGTGATCGTATTATGCGCTATAATCGGGATAAATTTTATAGCCCTGCATTAAAATTCGTGTTGCGACAACAGATTCTTTCCTTGGGAATCCTGGCTTCAATTTTAATATTAACTATAGGTGCTATTGGAGGAAACTGGATTAGGGTCACTCTTTTTCCCAGTATCGCCAGTGACCGGGTGAGTATTGATTTGCTAATGGCGGAAGGGGTGAATCCCGCTCGTACAGATTCTATAATCTCGATGGTTGAAGATGCCGCCTGGCGGGTGAACGAAGATTTTACTGCAAGACAAACCGATAATATATCGGTAATCGAAAATACCATTAAAAGGGTTGGCCCCGGAAATAATAAAGCATCGTTGCAGGTAAACTTACTGCCTGGAGAAGAAAGAGATTTTAGTTCTCCTGAGATCACTAACGCGATTAGGGAGGAAGTTGGACCTGTCTTTGGGGTGGAGAATTTAACCTTTGGATCTGGTGGAAATTTTGGGGGAGATCCTGTTTCGGTATCTCTTCTGGGTAATAATCTTCAGGAGCTGGAAGCTGCTAAAGAGGAATTAAAAGCAATTTTTGAAAATAACCCACTTCTAAAAGATGTTAAAGACAATGATCCTAAAGGGATAAAAGAAATCAATATTCAGCTAAAGGATAACGCCTATGCTCTTGGTCTAGATCTTAGTGAAGTGATGAGACAGGTACGAAATGGATTTTTTGGAACTCAGGCCCAGCGTTTTCAGCGTGGGCAGGATGAAATACGGGTTTGGGTGCGCTACAACCGGGAAAACAGGTCTTCTATTAATGATCTTGATGATATGCGTCTTACCACTTTATCGGGAAGCAGGGTGCCTTTTAATGAAATAGCTACTTACGAAATTATTAGGGGAACTGAATCTATAAGCCATCTGGATGGCATGAGAGAAATAAGGGTAAGCTCAGATATGGAAGATCCAAATGGCAGCTCGACAGAAATCCTCACCGATATTAAAAATAATATAATGCCCGAGCTGTTGGCGAAATATCCAAGTATAGGAGTTTCCTATGAAGGCCAGAACCGGGAAGCAAATAAATTGACTAATTCTGCCAAGGGTGTGCTGCCGGTAATTTTATTTCTAATTTATGCAACAATAGCCTTTACCTTCAGAAGTTACAGTCAGCCATTTTTATTAATGCTAATGATTCCTTTCAGTATCATTGGAGTTGCCTGGGGACACTGGATTCACGATTTTCCTGTAAATGTACTTTCAGCCTTGGGCATTATTGCACTTATTGGAATTATGGTTAATGATGGTTTAGTATTGATAAGTAAATTTAATGGGAATCTGCGGTCTGGAATGAATTTCGAAGATGCCTTGTATGAAGCCGGAAGGGCGAGGTTCAGAGCTATTTTTCTTACCTCGATTACTACCATTGCCGGGATGGCACCTTTACTGCTTGAAAAGAGTAGGCAGGCTCAATTTCTGAAACCTATGGCAATCTCAATTTCCTACGGAATCGCCATTGCCACTGTTTTAACTCTCTTATTACTGCCATTGTTGCTATCTATCAGTAATAATATTAAGGTTGGAGGGAAATGGCTCGCAACCGGAAACCGGGTGAGCAATGAAGCGGTAGAGCGAGCAATTAAGGAACAAAATGAAGAGAAAGAGCATGAAGAAAGAACTTAGGTTTGCGTTTGTAATAATTCTTTTAGTTGTATTCCAGGTTTCATCTCAGGAGAAAGAGATTATTACTAAAGAGGAAGCTATTGCACGAGCTTTGGAGAATAACTTTGGAATAAAGATCGCCAGAAACCAGGTGGAGATCGCAGAGAATAATCAGGGGATACTTAATTCAGGATATTTGCCGAGGCTTAGGGGGCAGGCCGGTGCAGGCTATGATCTTAATGACCGGCTTACAGAACCTGAAGATCGTGAAAACGTAGACCAGAAAGGTATTGAAAGCAACAGGTATAACGCTTCTATTAATGTTGATTATACTTTGTTTGACGGACTGGGAAGATTATATAATTATAAGAGCCTTAAAGAACAATACGACCTCTCACAACTGGAAGCCAGGGAAACCATAGAAAACACTATCCTGCAGCTTATGAGTGTCTATTACGAGATTGCACGGCTAACCCAAAATATAGAAGTTCTTCAGGATGTGTTGGAAACTTCACAGGAACGGGTTACCCGGGCACAATATCAATTTGATTATGGTCAAACCAATAACCTGGCGGTCTTAAATGCCAGGGTAGATGTAAATAACGACAGTATAAACCTGCTGGAAACACGGCAGCAACTTCATAATACCAAACGAGATCTCAATGTATTACTGGACAGGGAAATCATCGATAAAGAGTTTGTAGTAGATACCACGGTAGGTTTTATCCCTGAACTTCAATTAGAGGCTTTTGTAGAAGAAGCAGCTTTGAATAATGTCTCTCTCTTACAGATAGAGAAAAATCTCAATATAAGCGATTACGATATTAAAATCAGCAAATCAGCGTATTTACCTACAATAGACCTCACCGGGTCTTATGGTTGGAACAGAAACAGAAGTGCAGCTACGGCATTTTTTCCCGGAAGTACCACAACCACCGATGGGATTTCGGCAGGGGTTAGCCTTAACTGGAACCTTTTTGATGGAGGAGGGACCAGTGTCCGGGTCCAGAATGCTAAGATCAATTATGAGAACCAGGAACTGCTTAAAAAGCAAATAGAACTTGAAGTAAAACGAAACATTGCAAATGCTTGGGGCAATTACCAGAATAAGCTTTACATATTCCGGGTTCAGGAGGAAAATGTAACTACCAACCAGGATAATTTTGAACGCTCAGAAGAACAATTCAAACTGGGGCGTATCACTTCTATAGAATTTCGCCAGGCACAGGTCAATCTTCTGGACGCCCAAACCAGTTTGAATCTTGCCAAGTATGATGCCAAGCTTGCTGAAATGGAATTGCTTCAGCTTACCGGGCAGTTGCTAAATATAAAATTATAATGTTTGAACACTTTTTCCAATGTCCCTATTGCTGGCAGGAAATATCGGTGTTACTTGATCCTTCGGTTAGGCGCCAGACCTATATTGAAGATTGTGAAAACTGTTGCAATCCTATTGAAATTAAGGTGGAATTTTCTGAAAATGAACTTCAGTCTTTTGAAGCTTCCGGTATTGAACAATAGTTTTACGTCTTAAGAGCTTGTTTTTCAGAAGCTGAAATTTTACGGATGTTCTACTAGCTAATTTTTCTACAAAAAGCTTTGTGAGAACTTAAATTCTGTCTTATATTTGCAGTCCAATATCGCGGGATAGAGCAGTAGGTAGCTCGTCGGGCTCATAACCCGAAGGTCGCTGGTTCGAGTCCAGCTCCCGCTACTAGCAATGACAAGGCTTCACAGAAATGTGGAGCCTTTGTTTTTTACAAGGGGTACAGAATAGGTACAGAATAGCTCCTTATCCATAAGTAAACTTTTAATTGATATTAATTGTTTCTATTTACCTGTAATTCTTATGAATTTAGTTTGATCCGGGATCAAGCGTAGGAATTTGAGCTGCGCGATCGTCGGATTGAAAGATGATTTTTGTAGTATATTTAAGTCTTACGGAGGTTTAAAAAATTGGTCACCGGATTGGTCTCCCTATAACAAAGTTTAATGTTTTGATCATTTAGATTTAAACAGCATAGACCGCCACTTCTTTAATCATATCAACGCTGAATTACTCTGAGAATTATAGGTTTACCAATGCTACAATTTTCTATAGTGTCCTTTTTAACATTCCTCTAAGATTTTCCTATATTTACTGCTGGCTGAAAAACTTCCCTACACTTATTTCAGCTATTCGATTTCAACTAATTGACTTTTCTAATGCAGAAAGAAAAAATCAACCTATCTCAACTTGAACAATATTTATCCAAAGCAGCCTGGATCCTTAAAGGGCCGGTAGATGCTTCAGATTTCAAAGTATATATTTTTCCTTTATTATTCTTTAAAAGAATTTCTGATGTATATGATGAAGAGTATCAAAAAGCTTTAAAAGAATCTGACGGAGACGAGGAATACGCCTCCTTACCAGAATTTCACCGTTTCGAAATCCCTGAAGATTGTCATTGGCGCGATGTACGGGATACCACAAATAACGTTGGTCAGAAAATAGAAGAAGCTTTACGCTGTATTGAGCAGGCCAATCAAAATTACCTGTATGGGATTTTTGGGGATGCGCAGTGGAGCAATAAAAATAAGCTCTCTGATAGATTGCTCATTGACCTGGTGGAGCATTTTTCTCAGTACAAGCTTTCAAACGAGTTAGTGGATCCCGATATGCTGGGCCAGGCTTATGAATACCTAATAAAGCACTTCGCTGATCTTACCAATAAGAAAGCCGGGGAATTCTATACTCCGCGCTCTGTAGTTCATTTACTCGGATTGATACTCGACCCTCATGAAGGGGAAAGCATTTATGACCCGGCCTGCGGAACAGGAGGAATGCTTCTTGAGTGTGTGGATCATCTTAAAGATAACAATGAAGATTACCGGACTTTAAAGCTTTACGGGCAGGAAAAAAATCTTACTTCCAGTTCCATAGCCAGGATGAATATGTTCCTGCATGGAATTGAAGATTTTCAGATTGTAAGAGGGGATACATTAAGGCAACCGGCTTTTTTTGAAGCTGATGGTTTAAAAACTTTCGATTGCGTAATTGCCAACCCTCCTTTTTCCTTAAAAGAATGGGGAGCGGAAAATTGGGCCAATGATCCCTACGGAAGGAATATTGCCGGAGTCCCTCCCAAAGGGAACGGCGATATGGCCTGGGTGCAACATATGATTAAATCGATGAACAGTACCGGCCGGATGACCGTTGTTCTGCCGCATGGAGCTTTATTCAGAAAAAATGCTGAAGGCAAGATTCGCAAAAAACTTATAGAGGAAGATCTTCTGGAAGCAGTTATAGGTCTTGGTCCGAATATATTCTACGGAACTCAACTTTCTGCATGTGTTCTTGTTTTTAAACAGGTGAAAGAGGATGAGAAAAAGAAGAAAGTGCTGTTTATAGATGGTGCCGACCAGGTGCGGGTGGGGAGAGCACAAAACTTCCTGGAGCCGGAACACGTGCAACAAATTTATTCCTGGTTCGGGGATTATAAAGATGTAGAGAATCATGTGAAGGTGGCAGAGCTGGCGGAGATCAAAGAGAATGACTTTAATCTGAATATTCCACTTTATGTGGAGAAAATAATAAAAGACGATCTGCCTTCTGTGGAAGAGGCACTGGCTGATTTAAAACAGGCATGGAATGAAAGTTTAGAAGCAGAAGAAAAGTTTAAAAATATATTGCAAAAATTCATTTAATGCTTAATGAAATAAATAGAAATAGTTGGGTGAATTTTAAATTTACTCCATCAAAAAAACCAAATTGGGTATGTCCTAATTGTGGAGTATGTAGTCTGAGGTTTGAAGATGAATGGTTCAAAAGAAAACCTAATTCCGTGACTGCAAAAGAAAACCCAAAATACTTTAGAAACTTTCCTGAAAAGGCTAAGTATCAGTTTACTGGTTTTTTAAACTGTGAAAATCCTAGTTGTAGAGAAAATGTGGCAGTTGTAGGTATATCCGGGAATTTTCCAGAATTCAGTAAGAGACATACCACTTATTTTATACCTAAATTTTTTTACCCTCCGCTACAAATATTTCCGATATCTGAGAAGTGTCCGAAAGAGCTTGAAGAACATATTCGCCGTTCATTTAGTCACTATTTCAATGATCCTGCAGCAGCTGCAAATGCCTTGAGAACAGCAATTGAATTTATTATAAGTGAGCAAGGAATTGCAAAATTCTGTGAAAAGGGGAAATTGAAAAGTCTCCATTCAAGGCTTGAAGAGTTTGGAAGGGAAAGACCAGAATTAAGCGATTTTTTAATTGCAACGAAATGGGTTGGAAATGCGGGAAGTCATATTGAAGGGGTTGATATAAATAAATTGTTAGATGGCTATGAATTCCTTCAGCATTGTATAAATGAAATATATGATAAGGTTGAACGTGAATCTGAGCTTAGAGCAAAAGCAAAAGAAATTATCAACTCACAAAGAAGGACTTAATGACCCAACAACAACTTGAAAAATATCTCTGGGGGGCGGCTACTACTTTACGTGGTACGATAGATGCCGGAGATTACAAACAATATATTTTTCCACTTCTTTTTTATAAGCGTATCTGTGATGTTTATGATGAAGAATTTGAAAACGCGTTAAAAGAAAGTGCCGGCGACCTGGAATATGCCTCTTTTGAAGAGAATCATAGATTTCAGATACCTAAAGGAGCGCACTGGAATGAGGTGAGGGAAACCACTACGAATGTAGGAATGGCTATTCAGGAAGCTATGCGTGAGATTGAAAAAGCCAATCCCGATACGCTTTACGGAATCTTTGGTGATGCCAGCTGGACAAATAAAAACAGGCTTAGCGATGAAACCCTAACAGACCTCATAGAACACTTTTCCCAGCATAAATTAAACCTGAAGAATGTTCCCGATGATCAACTGGGAAATGCTTATGAATACCTGATCAAGGAGTTTGCTGATGATAGCGGACACACAGCCGCTGAATTCTATACTAATAGAACGGTAGTAAAGCTAATGACGATGATCATGGACCCGCAACCGGGGGAAAGTGTTTATGATCCCACCTGTGGCTCCGGAGGATTGCTTCTAAATTGCGCTTTACACCTCAGAGATGAAGGAAAAGAGTATCGCACCCTAAAATTATATGGCCAGGAAATTAATTTGATTACTTCTGCCATTGCCAGGATGAATATGTTTATGCACGGAATTGAAGAGTTTCAAATAGTGCGGGGAGATACCTTAGCCAGGCCGGCTTTTTTAGAATATGACGAACTAAAAAAGGTTAATGTAATTCTTGCCAATCCACCTTACTCTATAAAATCCTGGGACCGGAAAAGTTTTGATAATGATCCTTATGGCCGTAATCTCTGGGGCACGCCACCACAGGGTTGTGCCGATTATGCTTTCCAACAGCATATTCAAAAAAGTTTAGATTCTGAAAATGGCCGCTCCATTTCACTATGGCCGCACGGAATCTTATTTAGAGATTCTGAAGCGGCTATGCGAAAAAAAATGATTGAAGAAGACCTGGTTGAATGTGTGATAGGTCTCGGACCCAATCTTTTTTATAACTCTCCAATGGAAGCTTGTTTGTTAATTACAAGAACCAAAAAGCCGGAACATAAGAAAGGGCAAATTCTTTTTATTAACGCGGTGAATGAAGTCAAACAGGAGAAAACAATGGGATTTTTAGAACAGGCTCATATTGATAAAATTTTTAATGCCTATTCTAATTTCGGTAATGAAGAAGATTTTGCTGCTTTAGTAAGTAAAGATGAGGTTCTTCATAATGGCGGAAATATGTCTGTTAGCTTGTACGCAAGAGCTAATAAATATGACGCAAATAAAAATAAAAATTTTGAGGAGGTTTATGAGAATTGGGAAAAATCATCCAGTGAATTAAAAGTCTCTATGGATCAACTTTTTGAAACTCTGGAAAATTAATGGAAGCGATATTGGAAAACGAATTAAAGCTTGATAAATCTTCCTGGCAAAAGGTGAGATTTGGAGATGTAGTTAAAGAACCTAAAGAATCGGTAAAAGATCCTGTAGCCTCAGGAATTCAACATGTACTTGGTCTTGAGCATTTAGAACCGGAAGACATACATCTAAGAAATTACGCTACGCTGGAAGAAAGTACAACTTTTACAAAAGCATTTAAAAAAGGAGATGTGCTCTTTGGAAGAAGACGGGCCTATCTAAAGAAAGCTGCACGGGCATCATTTTCCGGAATTTGTTCAGGAGATATTACAGTTTTTAGAGCTAAAGAAAACCTGATGCCTGAATTATTGCCTTTTATAGTCAATAATGAGAAGTTTTTTGATTATGCCGTAAAACATTCTGCCGGCGGTCTTTCTCCTAGGGTAAAGTTTAAAGATCTAGCCAAATATGAATTTCTCCTCCCGCCAAAAGACCAACAGGCGCAACTAGCCGAATTACTGTGGGTGATGGATGAACTGAAAGAAAAAATTAAATTTCTGGAGAACAAACAGAAATTATTTAAGCTAAGTTTTATTAAACAAGAAATCACTTCAAAAGAGGATTCTTCTAATTTTCCATTAAAAACTTTAGGAGAGTTATTTGAGATTAAAACAGGGAAAATGAATGCTCAAGATGCAGAAGAAAATGGTTTATATCCTTTTTTCACTAGGGCTGCTGAAACGCAAAGGATTAATCAATATACCTACGACCAAGAGGCTTTGTTATTACCAGGAGAAGGTCATTACGTTATAAAACATTACAAAGGTAAATTTGATGTTCATCAGCGAACCTACATCTTTACTCAACGAAAAAATTTGAATTTAAATTTAGGTTTGTATAAAGATATAATTCAAGGCAAGGTTGGGGAACTATTACAAAAATCTGTTGGCTCAACAGTTAATTCTTTAAGAAAACCAATTATCGAAAAAATTCAAGTTCCATTCTTACAAGGAAATGTTCAGGATGAAATGTTTGAGAAAATTGATTTAATAAATAAAAATATAAGGAAATCAGAATTGCTCTTAAAAGATTCGGCCCTATTTTCCAAGAATCTGATTAACAAAATATTCTAAGATGAGCGAAAAAAGCCAGATTATTGAGTATCTAAAAAATACTTTTGCCGCAGGTTCAGTGAATAGCAGTAATACCAGTTATTCCAACATCAACAAATCAAAACAGGTTTGGTGGTTTAATGTTTCTGTGCACAAATTTGATGCTCCGGTTAATTTGTTGTTTAAGGAAGATGAGGAGATAATTTGGGTTCAGTTGCCAAAAGATTTTGTTCCTAACCTAGAGTCGAAATTTAAAGTTAGGCAGGATAAAGATGCCGTAGATCTGGAGATTTCAGCAGATAGATCTTATCTATATTTGAAAGATGTAAAGTCAGGCGGGACTTATTTTGATTTTAAGCCTTATGTAAAAGAGAGATTTAAATTTTAAAAAAATATGAATTACACCGGCCCTTATTGCTACACCTTATTTCTTTCTGGAGAAGAAGAGAAGAGAGTTTTATCTAAAAAAGAATCTGATGGAAAACCAACCAATTTTAAGCAACCTCTAACCTTAACCAAAACTCCAAAGATATATATTCTTAAGCATGAGGGTAAAATAGTTTATGTGGGTTATGCCAGTCAATCAATAGGAACAAGACTATCCCAGGGGATTAAAGCAAAAGGGCTCAATGGTTATCACGGCTATAAATGGAAACAGGTTGATGAACTTGAGTTATTGGTTTATGTTTTTGATAAAGAATTAAAGGGAGGTAAACATATAGATGATAAACCATACACTTTAATGGCTGAAGCTGTTGAAGCTGAGTTGGTCTATAAGGTAAGAGAAGAGACAGGGAAGTGGCCGGAGTTTCAGAATGAGATTCATTTTAACAACAATGAACGTGCTTCGGCTAAGAGAATAGCCGGGGAAATTTATGAAAAAACAATACTTGAACTTGCTCTATGATCTACGCTGTAAAACATAATAAGGTTGACCGGAACCAATTTAAATTAAATGAGGATTCCTTAACCTCTTCGGTTTTTGAAAGGTTGAGGTATTTACCTAAGGAAATGTTTCACCATATTCTGGAAAAGGCTTTATATGATACCATTCCGGGACTGGATTTAACCAGCATGGAAAGTGTTGAATACTGGCCAAATTGGAGTGCAGAGGAGACTTCTAATTCCAATCATGTTCAACCGGATGTTTTTATCCGTACCCGGAAGTCGGATATTATCATTGAAACCAAACGCTATGATATTAAACAGCAGGATCCTTTCCAATGGAAGAACCAGGTAATTGCTTATCACACAGAATATGGGGAAGAAAAGGAATTAATATATATAGCTCTGGGTGGACTCAATAGTAATAAGACAGAACCTGTTCTTCATGATTATTATACCACAAAAATTTACAAATGTAAATGGCGAAGAATATTGCATGTGGTAAAAGAAGTTTTATACAGGCTTGAATCTTCTTATGATTTGACATACAATCATACAGCCATTCATAATATTCTGAGTGATATTGTCTTGTCTTTTGGGATGTATGGCTTTTTTACAGGGGAATGGTTAGAAAGATTCATAAAACCAGAGTCTATATCTATTTCAAATTTAAATAGGATGCAGGACATAAATAATATTTCAGAATGGAAAAATTAAATAAACAGGATTTAACGAATTTATTTCAAGATGTACGGTCTTCCTATAGGCTATTAGCTTTATATCAAAAACGGCTACTGGATCTTGTAAATTACATTGGAAATCAGTACAGTCTTGATTTTGAAAGAGGTGGCCCACAATTCTGTAAAGCCGGGGGTAATGGCAAATATTTTAACCTTGATTACTCTGGGTGGAACTATTTGGTGTTATATTTCTATTCCTTCAAATTTTCCCCAATTAGGATAGGTGAAGATGTTTATCGTTTTCGGGTAATTCATCAGGCTGATACCGGATTCTATGATAACGGAGACATGAAACTCTCAAAGCTCGCAATAGATAATTTTAATGAGGTGGATGAATCTGAGACCCGTTTGTTTCTGATTCTATGTAAAAACGATGATTCTTTTCCCCTTAAAGATTTTTTACCTCCACATTTATCGAAAGATTCAAATGGAATTCTAAAGAGTGAAAATGGAGATTGGGTAGGAGTTTCTTATGATATGATGGAATTTATTAATAAAGAAGCCACCGACAAAGTTCTTCGCGATTTTAATGAGGTGATAAAATCAACTTTTAATATTGAAATTCTAAAAGCAAAAGAAGACGTTGTATCCTAAATAATTTAAATATGACCTTACACGCAGCCATAGAACAAGTACTTGCACAGGGAAAAAGAATGATGACCCCGGTAGAAATAGCTGATTCTCTAAATAAGAATAGTTGGTACTCTAAAAAGGATGGTTCTGCGATTAAAAGTAGTCAGATAGGTGCAAGAGTTAAGAATTATCCACATTTATTCAGAAAAGAAGGTTCTCTTATTTCTTTGAAAAGTAATACGGGAACTAAGAAACTTAATATTACGAAGCCTAAAGGAAAAGTCGGTTTAAGTGATGAAAATTTAAAACTTAAACTGACTTTAAAAGTTTTGATGAATGAAAAAAACTTTAAACCGGCCGGTGAGATAGATGGTAATTTACCAGACATACCAGGCTTATATTGTTTACGAATTGCACAGCCTGGAATTCTGCCTGTTTCTTTTTCTTCAGTTTTAAAATCACGCGAGCATAATATTATTTATATAGGAATCGCTTCTAAAAGTTTACGCAAACGGCTTAATCAGGAATTAAGAGCCAAAGGTCACGGTACATTTTTCAGAAGTATAGGGGCGGTATTAGGTTATGTCCCGGAGAAGGGTTCTTTAGTCGGGAAAAGAAATCAGAATAATTACAGGTTTGCAAAAGGGGATGAAAAGAAGATCATAGCCTGGATCAACGAAAATCTTCGGGTAAACTGGGTGCAGTTGGAAGAGGACTTAAGCAGCTTTGAGGCTGTGCTTTTAAATGAACAGCTTCCTTTATTAAATATCGCCGGGAATCCCGGGGCTCTGGAGGAAATAAGGTTACTAAGAAATAAGTGTAAACAGATTGCACGAACTAAAGATTAAATATCGCGTATCGCGATACGCGATAAAAATAAATAAAATGCTGATATTTTGAGTTTTAAATGTTAATATTGCATATCGCGATATGCAATAAACGTTATGAAACCATTAAATACTCAAATGAAACCCCAGGATATCCTATTGCTGTTAAAGCTTATTAGCATTAATGATAACTCCTGGAAACAACAAATAGTAGCTGAGGCTTTAGGGATGAGTCAATCTGAAGTAAGTGAATCGGTAGCCCGATCGAAGTATTCAGGACTTTTAGATCCTAAAGGAAAAAAAGTGATGAAAATGGCTTTTATGGACTTTTTACAATTTGGTTTAAAGTATGTATTTCCACAAAAACCGGGTCCGGTGGTACGTGGAATTCCTACTTCGCATTCAGCTTTGCCATTGAGCGAACAAATAACAAGTAACGAAAACTATGTCTGGCCTTATGCTAAAGGACCTGTAAGAGGTCATAGCATTATCCCTTTATATTCCTCTGTTCCCGAAGCGGCCTTATTTGATGATGCTCTACATGAATTACTCGCCCTGGTTGATGCCCTTCGTGTGGGTAGAGTGAGAGAACGAGAGCTAGCATTAAACGAGCTAAAAAAACGCATAATTGGAAAATAGAACTATAAATATTTCAACAGTAGAAGAAGTTGCTCATGGACTCCAACACTTCAAAGATAAAATGGTTTTTGTAGGTGGGTCGGTAGTTAGTTTATATGCAGATGATCCCGCGGCAGATGAAATCAGACCCACAAAGGATATTGATTTGACCCTAAATGTGATAAATCTTGGTCATTGGCAAAAAATACAGGAAGAATTAGCCGAATTAGGCTTTTATCCAGATCCACAGGGACAATCTATTTGTAGTTATAAGTTTAATAAAATTCCGGTGGATATTATGTCTACCGAAGATAGCCCGTTTGGTCCTTCCAATCCCTGGTATAAGATCGGATTTGAGAATTTATGGACAGCTAAAGCAAATACCGAGGAAATAAAAATCTTATCAGCCCCCTGTTTTCTCGCTACCAAATTTGAAGCATTTAATAATCGTGGCGGAGATTACCGCTGGAGTCACGACCTGGAAGATGTTATCTACGTCATAGATAACCGTACAAGTATTGTCCAGGAAATTAAGAATGATGTGCCGGAAATCCGGGAATTTCTGCGCTCAGAATTTAAGAAGTTTACAGATAATGATATCCTGGAGGAGATTCTTACGGCATATATTCACCCTCTCATGCTAGAAGAGCGGATGCAACTGGTAATTGAAAAAATCAATCAAATAATTGAAGATTAAGATATGGCCTTTAACGAACTCAACAGCGTAGAGCACTACATCCTTCACAAATTAAGTGGAGAAAATCTTAATAATGGTGATGCTGCAGAACCGGAGCAGACTTACGGAAAATGGTGGGAATATAAGTCGGCGAATGAGTTGAAGAGGAACGTCAATGAGATTTTAAATGAAGAGGAGCTGAAAAAGGCCTTAATCAGACTCAACCCTGAAATAAAAGCGCGGCCAGAATTAGCTGATGAAGTTATCTACAAACTTAGAGCTGTACTTATTGCCGTAAATCAAACCGGACTGGTAAAAGCAAACGAGGAATTTTTTAAGTGGTTAAGAGGTGACAAGACTATGCCCTTCGGTGAAAATAACAGGCATGTTCCTGTAAAGCTTATTGAATTTGATAAGGAGAAGCTTCGGGAAAATAAGTATCATATTACCAATCAGTACAGGGTTCACTTTCGGGAAACCAAAATTCCGGATATAGTGCTTTTTATTAATGGAATTCCTGTCGTAATTGGAGAAGCCAAAACTCCTATAAGACCTTCCATAAGCTGGCTGGATGGAGCTAATGAAATTCACAATATTTATGAAAATTCGGTTCCGCAGTTATTTGTGCCGAATATACTATCTTTCGCAACAGAAGGGAAAGAATTATACTATGGTGCTGTAAGAACTCCTCTTGAATTTTGGTCTCCCTGGCGTTTGGAAGATGATGAGGAAAATTTGGCAAAGCGTTTAGGCTTAGGAGAAATAGGGAAGGAGTTAACAGATTTAATGCATCCAGAAAAGTTATTGGATATTCTTCAAAATTTTTCTTTATTTTCTTCTGATAAAAAGAGTAGGAGAATAAAAATAATACCTCGATTTCAGCAGTATGAAGGAGCCAATAAAATTGTTGAAAGGGTAAAAGAGGGTAAGATAAAGAAAGGATTAATCTGGCATTTTCAAGGATCGGGTAAATCCTTGCTAATGATGTTTGCAGCTCAGAAATTAAGAAGAGCTCCGGAACTGAAAAGCCCTACGGTTTTAGTATTAGTAGACCGAACCGATCTGGACTCTCAGATTTCCGGTGATTTTAATGCAGCTGATATCCCAAATGTAGAGACCACTTCCAGTATTCAGGAATTACAGAAATTATTGGAAAGAGATACCCGGAAGATAATTGTATCTATGATCTTCAAATTTCGGGATGCGAAACCCAATATGAATACGAGGGAAAATATTATTGTCCTGGTAGATGAAGCCCACCGGACTCAGGAAGGCGATTTGGGAATGCAAATGCGAGCAGCCTTGCCTAACGCATTTCTTTTTGGTCTAACCGGAACTCCCGTTAATAAAGCAGAAAAAAATACTTTTTGGGCTTTCGGTGCCGAGGAAGATCAGGGAGGTTATTTATCCAGATATACATTTCAGGACTCTCTACGAGATGAAGCTACCAAACCCCTTCATTTTGAACCAAGGTTGGTAGATGTTCATGTGGACAAAGAAACTCTGGATAAAGCTTTTGAGGAATTTAGAGAGAGTGCCGCCTTAAGTGATGAAGAGGCAGATGCAATAAACAGACGCTCAGCTAAAATGGCTATTTTCCTTAAATCCCCGGAACGGATTTCAAAGATCGTTGGTGATATTACCCATCATTTCCGTGAAAAAGTAGAGCCGCATGGTTTTAAAGCCATGATAGTAACTCCAGACAGATATGCTTGTGTACAGTATAAAGAAGAATTAGATAAACACTTTCCGGAAGAAACAAGCGAGGTAGTAATCTCAACCTCGGCTAATGATCCGCAGGAATTCAAGCAGAAATGGGGAATAGATAAAAGCGAGCAGACACGGATAGTCGACAGATTTAAGGATTCTAAATCGGAGTTAAAATTCCTTATTGTAACAGCAAAACTTCTCACCGGTTTTGATGCGCCGGTGCTGCAGACTATGTACCTGGATAAATCTCTCAAGGATCATACCTTGTTACAGGCAATCTGTAGAACAAATAGGGTTTATCCCGGAAAGAATTATGGTAGAATTGTAGATTATTTTGGAGTTTTTGATGACACTGCAAAAGCTTTGGAATTTGATGAAAATACCATAAAGCAAATCATTTCTAATCTATCTGTACTGCGGGAAAAATTACCGGAGGCAATGGCTGCAACCTTAGCCCATTTTGAGGGAGTGGACCGAGATTTAGATGGTTTTGAAGGTCTGGAGGCAGCACAAAATGCCATCAATACCGATGAAAAAAAGGATGAGTTCGCCAAGGATTATAAATATCTATCCAAGATATGGGAATCTCTTTCTCCCGACAGAATTTTGGACCTTTTTGTGAAAGACTATAAATGGCTAACCCAGGTATATGAATCAGTCCGACCAGCTTCAGATAACACAGGTAAGTTATTATGGTTTGCTTTAGGAGCCCAGACTACTAAACTTATTCATGACAATGTTCATGTAGGCGATGTTCATAATTTGGAAGAGTATGTTCTGGATGCCGATGTGATAGAGGACATTTTCAATAACCCGGATCCCAGAAACGCTAAACGTCTTGAGAAAATGCTGATAAAGCGTTTCAAGAAGCATGGGAATGATCCGAAGTTTAAGAAGTTGAGTGATCGTCTGGAAGAATTGCGGGACAGGGCAGAGCAGGGGCTTATTACCTCCATAGAATTTGTGAAAGACCTTTGTAAAATAGCCAAAGAAACAGTCCAGGCAGAAAAAGAAATTGAGGAGATGATCCAGGAAAAAACACCTCAAGCTGCACTAACAGAATTGTTCCTTGAACTTAAAACCAACCAAACTCCGGCAGTGGTTTCAAGAATCGTTGAAGATATAGATTCCATTGTGAGAATTGTACGTTTTCCAGGGTGGCAGGGTTCAGCAGCCGGAGAAAGAGAAGTGCAACAGTCTCTTAGAAAATCACTGCTGAAATATAAACTACATAAAGACCAGGTGCTCTTTGATAGGGCGTATGGGTATATAAAGGAATATTATTAGAATGGGGAGATGATGAACCTTTTATTTTTCTTGCTCTTATACTTTCTTCAAATTTATTTTATAATTGCCCTATCATTTTCAAAACGGCTTCCCATAGTTTTTATTCCTACCAGTATTCAAGTTGTCCCCATTTTGGCCTGGTTGCTTAGACCTTTGATCATGTTTTATTTCATCAGCTTTTAGCATCCAATTTTGCGCACAGGCCTGCCAGTTTGTGATCGGATTTTTACCATTTAATTTCCAACCTATAGATTCGTAAAAATTATAAAACTTTTTAGCCTCCAGAGCACCTCTATTTTCTTTTTTGAAATATTCAATAACTACTTGTTCATTTTTTGGACCTGATTGTTTATAAGAGTTTATTATATGTTTACTATTATCTTTATTAAAAGAGACCATTTTTTGAACAGAAACCTGTTCAGAAACTGAATGAGTCTTGTTCATTTTTTGAACAGAGCACACATCAAATCTGAACATCTCGACGAGTGAACCGATTTGCGGATTATTGGAAGGATGGTATTGCAGGTACCCCCGGTTTTTTAGATCCTTTAGTAATTTATGATAAGTAGTCCTGGAACGTATTTTGGCCAGAGCCATCACCCGTTTACTATTAACCATGATCGTTTTCGGAAAGCGTTTTTGATTCCATACTTCAAAAAAGGCCAGATATAAACTGCGGTGTGAGGACGATATTTTGTCGTCATCAGAGAATTTTCGCAGTGCTGCGTTGAGATGGCGTATGTAGTTGACCTCCCTCACTTTTCTGGATTTTCAGATTGGTACATCCCTTTGGTTTTCCTGGATATTCTTTGATAATTCAATTCCGAATCTTGCTCCGAAAAAATATAAGATAAAATAGATGTTTAAAGGCATAACGGATGATTTTAATAACTGATAGAACTTGCTTTAATTCCGGTTTCGATGATTTTCTTTAGTTGTTTGTAAGCGAACCCCACTTTATTCTGGGGCAGGTGTAATACAGGCAGTTGCAGTCCGGTTTGTCGAATCATTTTAAAAGCAATCTTTTTCTCGCTTATCCCCAGGTTTCTTAAGGACAGAAAATATTGTTTTGGATCCTTACTCAACGTCTTTCTGGCGGTATAGCTTTCCACATAATTTCTGTTATACTGAAACATCTTGTCAAAAGCTTTTTCAGAATTCTGAAAAAACCGATCCCGCTCAAACCCCCGCTTTACGATTTTGCCATGCATCTTCACTTCAGAAGCTTTGTATTTGCTGCCTGGGGAAAGGCTGTAAGTATTTGAAGCATCTTTCCTGCTTACAATGATATGGATATGGCTTTGCAGGCCCTCTTTTTTCATTCCCGGTTCCACCACCTTTCCTCGAATTTTATAGGGAGCATCTCGGACCAGTTTTTGAATATCATTTTTAAGTTGCCGGGTATTTCCGGATATGTCACCACGTTCTACCTTACTAAGTTCATTTTTCAATTTGGCAATCTGCTTACTGTAGGGGTTATTTTCCCGAATAGCAACATCATAACTTTTATAGGCTCGCTCTTGTTCAATTTTGGCGTAATATTTAATGTCATCAACATTGATGGGCCTCCCTTGAATCTCTCGGTTAAAGGAATTGGCATACTCCTTCATAGCATTACGGACAAAAGCCCGGAGTTTTTCAGGATTATTATGAATATGTTTTAATTCGTACTGGCTGGGGTTTATGGTAATAGAATAATATTTGGGTTCTTTGAGTTTTAACTTTGCTGTATTCCCATCGATCTCTTTAATTACCTCATACGGGCGTATTTTATCCTCATATTGATTAAAAAAATATTCCTTTTCCGACGGGCTTTTTCCCTGATTTTCTTTTTCCAGATATGTCACAAAATCCCCTGCGCTTTGTGAAAAAGCGCCACCTAATTTTTGAGGAGAGATGGTGATATACATTTAGGTCTTATGTTTTATGGCTATTTTAATTCGTTCTAACTCTGACCGAGGGATATTTAACTTTAGATAATCCGCCCCAAAGGTGTTACCCTTTATTTCCACATGTTGTAGCAGGTACTCCAGATCTTTATTTGTTGCTTCTACTAAATCCTGAAGTCGAGTGATTTCTAATTTCAATTGTTCCAGGCTTTTTTCTTTGGAGGTGGAAATTTTTTCCTTTTTGCCAACTTCCACTTTTGGAACCGAACGCCCTTCCATAAGTAACTCCAGCATTAACAAACCTGGTTTGGTCTGGGTCTTTTCAATATTTTTAAGGATTGCTATAACCGCATCGATCCGTTTTTTAATAAGCTGTTCCAGGCTTACTTTTGAAGGCACTAAGGTTTCAAAAGGGGAGAGGTTATTTTTCTCAAAAAAGTCCAGAATCAGGTCTAAAGTTTCGGACTGGTTGCTATTGTTCTTTTTCGAAAACTCCCGGAACCTCTTTGCCGTATTTGCTTTTAATTGCAGCCTTGATTTTGACATAATGGATACTATTTTAATACTTGCTGGCTATAGCCATCATTGATTTTACAGAGCCTTCCAGTGGGGTATATCCACTAGGATGGATATATTTCTAGTTTTAATAATTAATAAGCCCAATAAAATCAACGTTTTACGAATGAAGAAATCGAATAACACCGTGAAACGTGTTACCCTCTTGCTATTCGATTTCGTCCCGCAGGCGGGACAAAATTTTCATACATTTTGGTTTGCACCAACTGCATTTCTTTAAGGGAATTAAAAAAATCCCTTTAAAATTTTAAATGGGTGTAATTATTCAGCGAAAGTCAAATCAGTGGGATCTCTATTTTAAGAATCGACAGAAGATCACCACTTAAAGTTACTAATTATAACAATTCAAATAAAATTTATTATTCAATTAATTTGATATCTATTAGCCTGATTTGGTATAAAAACCCTCACTTTTTTAAAAATGAAAAAAATTCGACGGCAGATTTTTAATTTTAGATGCCAAGAACCCGTTAAAAATTCCCATCGTTAACCTAAAAAATCCGACCCAAATTTGTACTACCTAACTCATTCATTGAACTTGTTTTAAAATGATTTACTTATTATATCCAGAGCATTTTCCTTTTTTTGTTTTTTAACCCCAGACTCGTTTTAACTTTTTAGGTTTTGGATTGATTCTACCTATTCCTTGCTGATTTACTTCCTATAGAGCCGTCACATTACCTTTTTTGATGCTTTTATTTTACAACATCCTGGCTTGGTAAAGCGTATAAAAAGAGAAGGCAGAGCCAGAACGGCTTTATGCCGCTGTCCAAGAAAGGATGTTGTTCTTTCGCGTCTTAAAAGGGGAGGGCTGTGAGGATGAAGCTTAAATAGGATTAGGAAAAACCACTATTTTCTTCGAAAAGATAAGCTTCGATTTGAAATTCAATCAGACGGACTTCATTGAAAAAATTTCGAGCGGGAGTGAAGCGATCCGATTTTTCATCGGGTTAGCGGAATGGAAGTCGAAATTTTTTCGATGGTGTCCAAGACCTTTTTAGAGAAGCGCTTTTCCCGAAATGAAGCTTTTGCGTAATGTAGTGGGAATGGGCTGAACGGGTTTTTATAAAATATTGCTCGTAAAAACCACCATCATAGTGTGTCGTTAGGATTTTTAATTTCAAGATATGTCGGTAAAACAACAAGGAATTAGATTAATCTAGAAGTGTCGATACCATATGTACATCACTCAGAAACAATTGGCTGATTTGGCAGTGGAAGTTATCGGAATTAATATGCTCTTCAGATTGATTTCCTAGCTAATTTCAGTAGGGATAGATAAAAGGAGTAGGCCTCATACCAACAGTGATGCTACTCAATATTTTCGGAATATGGATTATTTTATAGTTTCTATAAGCCTCTTAAAATTTTTATTTAGATAGATAAACATTTCATTCGGAGCAAAATCTTTTAAACTAGCAAGTTCGGATACCATTTCTTGAAATAAAATGGAATGATATTTCTGATTCGGGGATAATGTAAAGGGGGCATCAGATTCTAGCAATATACGATCCACAGGTAGCTTTTGAAGGATTTTTCTGCCATTCTGTGAGTTTAGCATTCGCTTATTAACAGAAAAGTAATAGCCATAGTTAAGGGCAGTGTCTAATAATTTTAATGGTCCCGAATACCAATGGAGAATTATCTTTCCTGGAAAATTAGGCCCGATAATTTGAAGTACTTCTTTTTCAGCCTTGCGGCTGTGAATCGTGATAATTTTATCCCCGGAAGTTCTACAAGATTCAATTATCTTCTTAAAAACAACTAGTTGCTTATGAAAATCGGCAGTGGTTTTTTGATAATTATCCAAACCAACCTCACCAATATAACGTGTTTGAGGAAGGAGGTCAAGATATTTCGGTAATTCCTGGTACCGTTCTGCAACCAGTTCAGGATGGAATCCCAATGCAGCCCGGAGATATTTAGTGTCCAGACTGAGACGTTTGGAATAGAAAAATACGCTCGGACTGTTGGTCACAGCAATAGTATAGCATTTATTACTCTCGATTTGCTGAACTACAGCCTCAGGATCTTTCATAAGGTCCAGGTGAAAATGCGTATCGTGGAAATGCATAATTATGGATATAGAAAATCTGCTACCTCTTCCATGCCTCTTTTATATATACCGACATAATCTGATAATTCGTACTTCCCCGGAAATGAAAGGGGGCCGGAGTTCATAATTTCAAAGGTAAGAGATTTCTCAGAGATACTTTTTATTCGTTCCAATGCTAGTTGAAAAGCCCGTAGATCTTCACCGGACTGGGATTTTAAAGAAGTGGGATTACTAATAATATTATGAACATATACAGTACCCTTTAAACTTGCTTTTTTTTCAGCAGCCTGTCTTATGATGCAAGGCACGCAATACCCACAGTGAACCCCTGATTTTCCTCCCTTTCTCCATCTGTTTTGATCTGGATGAGAACAGGAAAGCGTATCCTTGTTTAATTCTCGCAATAGTTCCAGATTTTTAGAGTTTAGCGCCATTTCCCCTTTAGTAGCAGTTTGATAGGGATTATATAAGTTATTCTTAATTCCCAAGTGACCGAAGATACTTTGAAGTTCATAGATATAGTAAGGATGAGTAGTGCGGGTGCTATGACTACTTAGCCGTGTACCTGTTAGAGGGACATTTAATGATATCAGTCCGTTTTCCGGGATAATAAAATCTATTTTTTCGTCCAGGCTGTTGGCAATGGTCAGACCTAGGGCAACGAAAAGAAATGAGCGCATTCTACTGCTAATATCTGCAGAAGGCGCATTTTTCTTAACCGGTTGAACCCAGAATCGAAATGTCTCAAACGCTTCATCCCCATATTTTTTTCTTAAAGCTCCAAACAATGTTTGCTGGGCTGTTCCTTCAGAACCTCGTTTATGATGACTTACAAAAGCCATACGATTTCCCTGCTCAAGATAATCGATAGCCCCTATAAAAGAATCCATTCCTCCGGAAAAAAGCGCTACTTTATCGATTTTTGAGGCCTGTTTTTCTTCTGGAATTTTTAATTGCTTTTCTTCTTTTATTAATTCTCTAAAATGCAAGATCCACCTATCCCCACTAAGAAAAGATAAGGTATTTTCAAGTTCTTCCTTGATTTCCTGCCAAAGTTCAGGTTTTGCAACTGGTACATAGATTTCAAAATAACGACTCCATCCCTGGAAACCAAAAGCCTTTCTGGAATATACCTGATCTATAACATATAGACCGATAGCAAAGTGAAGCAGATCATATGTTTCTTCCGACGGAGTGATAGCGCGCTTTTTTAAGATTTCAAATACATTGGTTGTCACCAAGGTATCTGATAATCCCCGATCACTGGTATAGATAGTTAAAACATCCTTGCCTTGATTCAAAATGAAATTATCCTGTCTATGTTGCTTAAAAATTACTTTTATTCTTTTCATTCTTCTAAGGTTGTGTAAGCCAGTTCAAAAATTTCTAAGACCAGATCTCGACCGGATTCTTGTGCTAGATCAAAATCTTTGAGATTAGCCTTCTCTATTCCCACTTTTACTTCCTGTCTTATTAGATCTTTCATTTGGTGCTCTAACTCAATAGCTTTATTTTCTGAAAGCTTATTTTTTTCCAGGGCCATACCAGCTTCATATACCCATTTTTTGAATATGTAGGCACTTACATATTCTATCACTACCTCTTTAATAAGAGCTTCATCCAGGGTGTCTAAAGTAGCCAGATCCTGGCCATCTTCCTCCAGTCGCCCATAGAGTTTTTCGGTGGCTATTAATACCGCCGCCCGAGCAATCGCTTCATCATTTGTAGAACCTACCGGTGCAATTTTATCTGCAATAATAGCTAGTACTTCTTCACTGGACTTGCCAATTTGACTTGTCAGTCCTAATTGAGAGAGTGTTTCTGATAATCCCTGGGACCCTAGATTATTTAAAAAACTAATGTATCCTCTTCCGGTTCTTATCCCTGCTGCCGAGGAAGTAGTTGCCTTTTTTACGCCTCCTGTTTTACGAATATAACTGCGTATAGCTGTTTTAAAAGTAGGCTTCGATGGCTTGCTTACATATTTTGTAAAGTTTGATTTTACGGCTTGAAAGTCAGCCGTGGATTCATAAGTTGGCCGATCTTGAGCCTCTTCTTCATTCTTATCATCCTGTGGGTCCTGCTGTTCGTCTTCTTCTGGAGGTGATGCCGGTGGAGTCCAATCAGGTAAAAGCGGGGAGGATCCGGGGATTCCGGAACCCGATTTAGATGTTCCCATAATTTATGATTTTGTCAATTTTTTCTTTGCTATGGATGCAAGTGGTTTATTTGAAACGGACTTACTCCATCCAGTGATCAATTCTTTTACCTTCTCCTTATGACTCCCAGTTTTACTGATTTCAATCACCTGAGTTACTGCTACTAACGGAATCCGTGAATCCGGCTGATCTTCTAACATCGAGAGTAGCTGAGAATTTAATTCAGTACGGATCTTACAGAAATCAAACAGTATTTTAAGAGGAGAACCTTCTCCACTTACCTCTTCAGTTTGAAGAAATTTTTCCTTTAGAGATTCAAATACCGTCGCCGCATCACCTTGACTAATATTTTTCGAGGCCTGAAGGGCCGTTCCGCGTATAGTTTCAGATCGGTGTATCAATTTTCTGAAAATTTCCTGAGCATCAGAACTCATCCTTCGAATATTAGTACCCATAATTGACAGTTTGTCCCTGGAGACATAAAAATAGGGTTGAAGATCCACGTCAGCTAAAGAAGGTTTAGAAGCTAACCAATTTTTAATCCAGGGGTCCTCCATTAAATCCAGGTACATTGAAGAAATGTTTTCTTTTTCATCTAAACCATTTGAATCATTTTCTGATAAATCTTCCAGCGCTTTCATCCCTGGGATCACGCCTTTATTACGTGCCTGTTCTTCATAAAAATCTTTAAAGGTTTCTCCCTTGAAATATTCCATTAACATCAATTTGGCCAGGATACGTTTCTCAAACTTTTCCCGGGTACCGGAGATCATTTTAGATCGCAACAATAAAGTATTTAAAAATCGTTTCGTTTGTCGGGGATTCCCATTGAGACCTGTTGTCAGTACCGGAATAAGTTGTTCCGAAAGTAGTAGCGCTTCTTTCAAAGCGTCGGGGACTTCTTTTATAAAATCATTTGCATTATTAAAGTTAAAAGAAAAGCCTAACTGATCTTCATTTTTCTTTCGTAAAATGGTTTTTCTTACAGGTTCAAACTCTTTTTTTTCCAGATATAACTGGCAGAACAACAGGTTCACATAGATACTCAATTCCAATTCACTTAAAGGTGGGATACGGATGGGATATTGGATCATTTTCTCCAGATAATCACGGCCCACTTCACTATTATCCCCTGGGATTTCAGGGAATCTTCTGCGGACCGCATATTTAATAAGACGTTCATCTGCACCGATTACAAAAGCTGTTTTCTTGGTGAATAAAAATAGCTTAATAGCCTCTAAAGTCCCAATTATGGTTTCGTGGGTACAACGATCCAAGTCATCGATAAATACGATTATCTTCTTTATTTTAGTCTCCGCCACAAGATCTTCAAAATTCTGATGAAAATTCTGAATATTGTTTCTCATAAGTTCATCCGGATTCTCGTTGTCTTCCTTCAGATAATTTTTATAATCAAAATCTTTTCCTTCATTCATCATATTTGAAAGGGTAATTCCTGCAATACCTGCTGGGCCTGTAGCCATACCGGCACCATATTTAATTACCGAACCAGTTAGTTTAAGAAGATCAACTTTTCGTAGTAAACCAGCCGCTAATGTTTTAGCTTTTTCACTAAGCTTTCTCCCTTTAATTACCTCATCCAGTATCCTGCCTAATAATACCGTTTTCGTATCCTCATACCCTTCAAAGAGCCATCCATTAAATTTTATTACTAGTATATCCTTCTCATTTTCATAGGTTGTCTCGATCATATTCATTAAACTAGATTTTCCTCCACCCCAATCTCCATATATTCCAATACTACAAGGTAATAGTTGATCGTTATCAATAATGGTTTTTGAAGCATCAATGAGATGCTTAAAATCTATAAAGTCTGAATGAGTTTCATTATCACTCCACATATGTATTTAATCATTTATGAGTTTCTAACGTTTAAATGTATAGAATTTAAAATGTTTGAATGAATGATGCATGTAAAATGACACCTCTTTCCTTGAAAAAGGGGATTTTCCCCCTTAATTTAATATATATTCTAAAAAGAGTGCTGCGAATTCTATTGTACAGTATTGTTGTAATTGAAAGTATTGTAAAGAATATAAATTAACCCAATTGGCTATAAGAGTCTAAAGTAGACCTTATGCTGTTTCTATTTTACGTTTAATTTACCTTATGCTATTAGAAAAATAGGAACGATGTGCAGGATAGGTTAGGTATGTGGGTTTAATTTGTAAATTTGAGTGAGTATGTTTAAGTAAATTAAAAAGATTAGATTGATTGACAATGTGCCTGTTATGTGGCTGAATAAATAGAGAACTCACGCCTCTGTATATACCTAAGCATTTAGTGAGTACCACAATCTGTCTCACCTTACGGGTGTACAGGCACCCTCATATTCTTTTCGGATAATTTATATCCGTGCTTCAAAATTCGTCTAACTAGTTTGCAGTGAATGTACTTGCGATTTTAAAATTCTACTAAGAGAAACCCACGCGTTGTATATGCTTACTGCATTTAGTGAGTGAAATGTTCACCTCACCTTGCGGGTGTACAAGCACCCTCATAATTTATCGTTCAATCTGTTATTAATTCAATACCGGCTTTTTCGGCCTTGTATTTAATTTTAGTCATCAGGTCATAATAACTCCAGTTTCTTAGTACAAAAGCCTCCTCCCTGGCTATTTCAATTTTCTTCTCCTGGTCCACTAAAACCAGCGTTCCTGCCTGGTGTTTTACACAGAAGTCGATAAGCTCCCTGCTATACAAGTGTAATCGGTGGTTTACATAATTATGTTCCTTTTCCCGAAATCTTTCCACGGCCTTTGCTTTTCGTTTACGTCCATTGCCCGACCTGGCATATTTGACTCCCTCCCGGGTCCTTCTACAGGCGGCCTGTATTGCTAACCTCCGGTATAGAAATTCCTCCCTGCTGCCGATGCTAAGCCTGGCTTTACCGATCTTCACCATAATAGGATACTCCAGTGACAAGCTAGCTTCCGCAACTACTTCCGGCCGTAACTTGTGCTTTTCTTTTTCAATTTCAAAGGTGGCCAACATAAAGATCTTTCCATCTTTTAACTTGAGGTGGGAAGTACGCATTTTAATCTCTCCCTTAGTCAGCTGATGCATCAATTTCCACTTGTCATTAAATGCCCTGCCTAAATAGGTTTTTACCGGGATGGAAAAGAACCGAAAGCAAAAGGCGCTTTTCTCTGGATTGAATTCCAGGCCACAAACCCCTTCCATGCTAAAGGGAAAAGCCATTTCCTTTTTGAAATTATGTAAGGAACGCTCGCCTCTCCAGTATTCCTCCCGGTTTTTCTTGAAAGTACTTTGAATTCTACTATTGAGTTGGGATAAAATGTTGGTGGGCATTTCTCCTTTAAATCGGTCGGATACCATCCGGTAGGTCGTGTTCATCCGGGAGCGGTTGAAGAGGCCCAGTTCATCCTTTTTTTTATCTACCAGTTTATACTTTACTCCTACTGATAGATAGAAGAACTCCTGGATCATTTCCTGAACATATAGATGGGAAACAATAAGGTTAGCAGCCTTGTGGCAGCGGTAACGCCATTGATAAAGCTTACCTTTCGCTTCCCTGCGTTCTTCCTCGGTAGGCAAATCGATCAACAATTGGATCCTTCGGGTGAGTGTTATCGTTTCCTTTCCCATAACTAAGCCGATTGTTGTTGTTCGTGTTTTAGCTGCATCAGCTTATAGGCGGTCAAAAATTCCTGGTGGACCTCCTTTTGGGAAAGGTTCAGCTCCCTGGCAATGGCAGCAAAGGAGTACTGCCTTTTATTACGAAGTTTCAAGACCTTTTTCTGTTCCTCGGTCATTTCTCCCTGTAGCTTAACTGCCAACAACGGTTTTGGTTTTGTATCCAAAGTGCTTCCCTGATGGATGATATTTTTAATATCTTCTATCGCTCTTTTCACCTCGTTACTGGTATGGGTAATACTGAACCCCATTACCTGACCAACCCTTTTATAGCGAAAATCATATTTTAAACATTGTTCAATAAGATGTCTTCTTTCGGAGCTAAGTAATGGGAAAACTTTTTCTATTCTGTCAAAGGCTTTTTGCTGTGCCTCGTGGTTTAGAAAGTGCTGATCATCTTTCTCTGGATCAAAACCGTGCAAATAGTCATGGTAGTTCTCGTAACTTTCCAGGGAATTGATGGTCCTGAAAAACTTATTTTTAGGTCGGACATAATAGGTATAGCATTCCCTTTTCATTACCATTCGCAGAAAATAGTAAATATGTTCCGGACGTTCTATACGGTCCCTTTTCTCCCATAATATGAGAAAAGTATCCTGGACCAGGGTTTCTACAGCAAAATCATCATCAAGAATTTGCCGACCCACCCAGAAGATATTGCGGTGGTACTTGGTATATATAAACTCTAAAGCATCAGGATGACCTTGTTGTAATAATTCAAAAATACGCTGTAACATAATATGCCCTATTAATTTTATCAGTGATTTGAATGAAAATTATTCCACTCAAGTACAGGTGTTCCACTTAAGACATCAATTTTAAATTGCTTGATCAATTATTCATTTATCTGAATTTAATGCCTTTTCTACTTGCTCCAACTTTTTATTATATTCTGCTAATAATTCATCTGCATATACTGGAGTTCTATCACCATTCAGACAATATCGTATGTACCGAGGAGTAACCTTATATTTACATGCAAGGGCTTTTACTACTCCCGTATTATAAGTTTTCTTCATAAATTACGTAAGTTTGCCTGTTCATTGATTTGTTCCTTTATTGGGAACAAAATCAAATATAGTTGATAATTTTCAACTAAACTAATATTTTGAAGATAATTATCTTCTATATGAGAAATATTTTGCAAGTTTTTACTGATATCGCCCAAAAGGAAGGGATTAGCATTACCAATTTGGAGAAAACGATTGGTGCAAGTAAAGGTGTGTTGTCGAGAGCAATAAATAAAGGCACCGATATTCAAGCAAAATGGTTATTGGCTTTGGTTGATAATTATCCCCAGTATAGTGCAGAATGGATTCTTACAGGAAATGGACCTATGCTTCAAAAAGATTCCGCTAATTCAATTAATAAAGAAACTGATCCAGAAGTTCTGCGGGAGAAATTAGTTAATCTTCAAAGTCAATTAGATGCTTTGGAAAAAGCAAATAATGCTTTAGAAGATGCCAATGACTCTTTAAAAGAGACAAAATTCATACTTCAGAAACGAATTGCAGAACTTGAAGGAAAATAAAGAGCTAGAGCTTGCTAACCGCTACCGAAAGTTATTGGGTTTTAGTTTTTTTTAGAAAAATAATTCGTCCCTTACCAAACTAACCGCAATTTTTCTCTTTTTACGTTTTTCCGTAATCTCCTTTTATTCTATTGGTTTATATTTAGCAAAATTGCGTTTATCCCAGGATATATATTTCAAAAAAGCTATATTAAGCCGGATATAACGAGTTGGGGCACATTCCAATAACAACCAATATTGAAAACAACTAATTAGTGAAACTATCTAAACTAGAGATTCTCAATTTCCGAGGAATTAGGACCTCAATCATCAACTTTGGCAGCCACAATGTATTGCTTGGACAAAACGATTCTGGGAAAAGTGCCGTCATGGATGCGATTGGAGTCTTACTTGGCCGAGACAGACTCGCTAGATCTATGGGGGATTATGACTTCTTCGGTGGAGATCCAAAGCCTGAGGATAGAATCTTTATCAAAGGTCTACTGACTGGCTTTGCTGACGAATCTCCTCAAGCTAGCCCTGATTGGTTCAATGATAACTCTGGCGGCATTCCTGTATGGTTCAATCCGCAAACCAAAGTTGTCACCAAGGGGGAACAACCTCCAGACAGCGTGTTAGGTGTAGAAATTGCTTTCTGTGCGAGATTAGATGTTGATGACTTAGAATATGAGAGCATCCGATACTTCTACTCGGGCGAAGGGGATCCGTTTGAAGATACTGCTATCAATATCTTGAAGGGTCATACCCACTTAAAGGAATTGGGGTTCTATCTACTACCTGCAAAAAGAACTTGGGATAGGACAATGACGTTCAACTCCGAGCTATTCAGACGAGTTTTGAAATTTCAAGAAGCTGTTCCAGGTCAAACAGTCGTGAATCTCAGAAATGATCTGAGAAACGATGGGAATAAGATTGAGGAGCAAGAGCCTCTTGATGCCATTATTGGCCGTCTAAATCTTGAATTATCTGGATTCGTCACTGATGATGGTAAGAACATAACCTTCTTGCCTACACAAGGAGATATTCAAGGAGTTCTGGACAACTTGACGCCCTTCATTGAAGCGACTGATAATGTAAAGATTCCAGTCAGCAAACATGGCTCTGGACTGATCTCGCTGCAGACTCTTCTCTTACTGCTGGAATTTGGACGATACCGGAATGAAAATGGGAAGAACTTCTTTCTCTGTGCAGAAGAACCTGAATTGCATCTACAGCCTGGGTTGCATAGGCGACTAGTTGGGAGGATAAGAGGTTTGGGAAATCAGACTTTGACCACAACACATTCACCTGAAATAGCAACATATTACAAACCAGATGAAATTTTAATCCTCAATAATAGGGATGGAGTACTTTCAGTGACACCTCTTCTAGCTGAATCTGAGACTCCTCCTGAATCTAATTCATTAATGCGTCTGTATACTCTTTATAGAAAGGAAGTATGCGAAGCCTTAATGAATAAAAAAGTAATTGTACCTGAGGGGGCAACTGATTTTCGATGGCTAAAACTTTTAATCAGTGCGAGCACAACTGCTGAGGGTTGGGAAGCATACAATACTGCCTCAGATAGAACGAAATCATTTGGCATTATTCCCACTCAGAACTCACATGTAGTCGGTACATATTCTCGATTTAAAGACCTTATCGAGGATGCTATTCCTTTGGTTGATGGGGATGCCGCTGGGCGCAAATATGTCAAACAGTTGCTTGCCGATGAGACTCCACCGAAAATCATCTTGAGTATGGGTGCAGACCAAGAATTGGAAGATTTGGTAAGTTGGATTGTCAAACCTGAAAAGGGTGAAAGATTGGCAGAGTTAGAAAAGGTCTTGGCTCCTTTCGAAGGGCAGACTTTGAGAAACTTCCTTCACGGAAACAAGTCTCATTGGGGTTACCAAGATTCCCTAGCAGACTACATATTGAGAAATGAAGATTGCGTCAAGAGAGCACGTCTTTTTGTAAACTCGGTTTATAGCATCGAAAATCTAGAAGGAGATTACGGATTGCTGTGGTTGCAAGATGATGATATGAGTACGGGAAACTCCATATTATACAACTTCCAATATCCCGAATTATAGTGGCTGGGATTGGTTATATAGGTCAAGCAGGAACTGGTAAGACAACAAAACTTATTGCTAGACTCAATGAGTCCTTAGATCTTGACTCTTGGCCAAATTCAGCTTCTTTGCTGGCGATAACGTTCATGCATGGTTCTCGCAGGAGGTTGGAAGAAAAGCTCAAGCCAATCCAACGAAAAGGAGTTCAAGTCAATTGCATGACAATTGATTCCTATAGTCTAAATCTACTTCAGAGATACAGAAGCTATCTTGGAATTGACAGAGCAATAGTCGTTGATGAAGATCCGAATCAAAAGAGGGATTTTGAAGGGAAATTGCACTTAGGCCGAAACATCATCAGACAATTTGCCAACGAACTGCTTGAATTTAAAATAGTCAAACAAGTTCAAAGCTTTTCATATCCAATCGTTGTAGTAGATGAGTTTCAAGACTGCGATGGTCTACTACTTGAGATTGTAAAGAAGCTCAACGCTTGCTGTGAGCTTGTCGTTGCCGCTGATGATTTTCAAAATCTAAATCCAAATGAAGAGTGCATTGCAACAAAATGGTTGTCTGAATCTATAGAACTAAAAAGATTAGAGCATGTTTGGAGAACTAACGACAGTAAGATTCTAGATAGTTCTGTTGCGATTAGGTCAAATGCCCAAACTACAAATGGTGTAGAGACGAAGTATGTTGCGTCACACCATTTGGCGGCATTTTTTATCCTATCGAACATGCAATGGAACGACAGAATGGGCGGTGGCAAGAGGACAGTGGCTATTATTTCTCCTGTCGGCCCTAGTAGGGATGCATTTGTTAGACAGACTTTGGAGCGCATTCAGAAACCGATGACAAAAAAGAACAAGTACTCTCTCGGCCCCAGACCATTTTTTCATGAGGGAAATGAAAGAATTTCTGCGCTTGATATTCTAACATCGTTCAATGATTGGAAAGATTTAGATTCTTTGACAATGAAAGAATTAAATAGTTGGTCGTTCGAGGGTCATTTAGGATTCAGTCATGCAGTAAAAAGAGCCAAGCGAATTATGAAACTGAGAAACGTAACTCACCTTTCAAAAACGGAATTTAGCGGTCTGCTGTCGTCTGGCATTCACTTCGTAAATACCTTTCTATCACGAACAGGAAGGAGTCGAATCTTCCTAACCGTGCATGGAGCTAAGAACAGAGAATTTGACGATGTTTTCATTATTTGGCCAAACTATACTCTTCCTAAAGGCGATCTTTATCGCAGAAAACTGATGTATAACGCGATCACGCGGGCAAAAAGAAAGGTTGTAATACTAGTACAAGACAAAGGTGATAGATCGGCTGAATGCCCGTTGAATCTCCTAAAATTTTAGCAGGTGAATAGAAAACGATGCCCCAACAATGTATATGAAAAATAGGTCAAATATCGGTAAATTCAAGGATTTGGCTGGTATCAAAAAGTGATTAACTGAAAGTTTTGTGCTTCGAAATCTCCTACTTTTCATATACTAAACGTTAGCCTACATATATGAAAAACTGTAAACTTTGTAAAAAAAATACTGCAGATAAAACGGGCTCGCATATTGTGCCTCATTTTTTAATGAAAAGGATTATTAATGAAGTTGGAACCCGTGAAAGGGATAAAGAATTAGGCTTTAAAATAACACCCGAGACAACTGGGAGTTTTTTTGGAAAAGCTGTACTGCCGGAGAAATTAGAGGAAATTTATGGAGAAGTTACAGACGAATTGATTGAAAAAAATGATATTGAAGATATAGTTGACAATTATTTTTGTACTTCCTGTGAAAAAAGGTTTTCAGTCATTGAAAATAAATATGCAAAAACTTTAGAGAAATCAACAAAAATTGACCAAAATTATATTAGCGAAAAAAGACCATTATTAGGGTTTTTATTCTGGAGTTCTATTGTTTGGAGATTATCAGTTCAAAACAATAGTGGGTTTAAACTTAAAATTAAGGAAGAAAATAAATTACGGCGCATATTGGATAAATACTTGGCAATAAAAACACAAGATTTACAGCCAAAACTTTCCGACCCAGATTTGGCTAATATTGGTTACAAAATTATTCGCTCACCTTATTTTTCCGATAAGTACAGTACTTGGTTACATTGGTCACCTGAATTTCAACGACCATATTCTTTTATAATAGATGAATATTTAGTTTTTTTCTATTTTAAAAAGACTCATCTAAATGGAATGGTTCAAAATTTTTACGATTCCGAAAAGTTTAAAAAAAATGCCATTTTCAACACACCGTTTTGCGAGGAAACAGTTTATGGGATTGCTCACGACAATTATAATGTTATCTGTAAAAGGCTTGCTCACTTTGCAGCAAGTAAAAGGAATGAATATCTCCGTTTTTCGTTAGATATAGTACACCAAAAACTAAGCGGAAATCGAGAGCAAATGCCATCTCGATATAAAGAAGAAATAATGAGAAGAATAGCAAATAGCGAAGAAAAGTTGGGCAGAAAAGGAACGACAGAAGAATTTATAAAAATTACTAAGGATACAATTACAGAACTCAGTATTAATACGTAGACTAAAAAAGAACTGAATTAAAAAACAACTTCTTACATTAATTTCAAAACAAAATTTCTTCATGGTGCAACCCTGATTTAGCAATAGTGGATATACTGGACTAAGCTGACCCCCCTAACAGTCTATATTTAGCGTGCTGTCGTTCTGGCGGATGCTGACCCCCCTTAAGAAAACGAAGATAGCTAGAATTTTAAATTATTCTGGAGTATGTTGACCCCTCTGGATGATTTATTTGGGAGCATGTTGACCCCCCCAGGCTTTTTCTTTCAGGTTTTAGTTTATTTGGTGGTATCCACCAAAAGATGAGAAATGTCCGGAAAACCAAAACTAATGAGTCAAGTAAAACAAATACTTCTTCTACGCCAACAGGGAAAGGGAATAAAAACTATCGCAAAGAACCTTTCGATTAGTAAAAATACCGTCAAAGGCTATGTC
>NZ_FOVL01000008.1 GCF_900115145.1 Salegentibacter flavus
ATTGAGTGCCTATTTTGAGTATACGGCGCCCATTAGGAAGCTCATATATACTACTAATGCCGTAGAGGGTTTTCACCGGCAGGTAAGAAAAGTAACCAAGACCAAAGGAGCTTTCACTAATGATATGGCGTTATTGAAGCTGGTTTATCTGGCTACCCAAAGAATTGAAAAGAAATGGAACGCTCCACTGCAGAATTGGGGCTTGGTAGTTCAACAATTAGCCATTAAATTTGAAGGCCGACTGGAGTTGGATTTAGCAACCAATAAAACGAAAAGCTAAATTTTCCTCCTCCGGGGGTACCCCCGGAGGAGGAAGGAGACAGAGTTGAGCTAACACTCCCAAGAGGAGCTTTTTTAAGCTATCACCTTAAACATAAATTGAAAGGACCACAAGACTAAAATAATTGATAGTCTTTAAAATTAACAGGATAGCAAAATATTAATTCATTAAAAAAGTCTTTCCTCTAATGCGCTTTTCCAAATGGATATTCCGGTGATGCTGACCCCCCGTTCAGGCCATACTGACCCCCCTAAGGATTTTGGTCAAAAAGATAAGATAATGACAATATTACAGTTTTTTTCTTAGACTTTCTCCCTTCAATTCTATTCGATGAGAGGTGTGTACTAATCGATCTAAAATCGCATCAGCGATGCTTGCTTCCCCAATGATTTCATACCAGCTTGCCACTGGGAGCTGACTGGCAATAATGGTGGATGATCTTCCATGACGGTCCTCAATAATTTCCATTAGATCCATTTGCTGTTTTCTGTCCAGGTGCGCCAGTCCAAAGTCATCCAGGATCAACAGGTTTGCCTTTGCCAGCTTATCAAAGAATTTCAGGAAGCTCCCGTCAATACGGGTCATTTTGGTCTTCATCATTAACTTTTGGGTATTATAATAGAGCACTTTATGCCCCTGACTACAGGCTTGGTGGCCGAGGGCTGACGCGAGAAACGATTTGCCACAACCAGTAGCTCCGGTTAATAGGATGGATTCTCCTTTTTCAAGATAGGAGCCACTGGTGAGTTCTGTAATTTGTGTTTTATTGATCCCTCTAGAGGCATCCAGACTCAGCTCCTCCACGCTAGCCTGGTACCTGAACTGTGCACTTTTTTTCAGCCGTTCAAACCGGCGGTGGGTTCGGTCTTCTGCTTCCGCTTGCAATAAAACTTCCAGGCCTTCCCCGAAGGAGAGTTCGTGGTGCTGCCGGGTTTCTACCATGGCTTTCCAGCTGCTGTGCATGCCATTAAGCCGTAGCTGTGTTAATTGATTTTCAATGGTACTCATATGTGTATTAATTTAAAAGGTTACTTATTTATAAGATGATGCCCCACGGATATTCCCGTGGGAGGGCAGGGATTTTACCACAGGCTCCTCGGGGTATTCGGTCATCCGGTTTTCCAGGACTTGTTTTAAGAACTTGTAAGAGTAATTCTGATGTTCCAAGGCTATGTCGCAAGCTTTGGTAAATGATTCGAGGTTCGCTTTTCGAGCCAGGTTTAAGATGCCATCACAGGTTTTATAAAGCTGCTCTGGATATTTATCCTGTTTGAATAAAGCCTCCAAATACTGATACAGCGTCTCTGAATGATTATAGCCGCGTTGCAGGTAATACGTAGGGCTTCGTTCTTTGTAATACTGATGATGGGAACACAGGTGTTCCTTGCGGGTGGTATATCCACCTTTTCGGTGGTTCCTGGGATGGGTAGCAATTAGCTGTGCCTTGTGGTATATCTTTACCAGGGATCGGGTGTAGATCACCTTGACCTTCATCCCGATATAAGTGAAAGGGACACTGTAATAGTGCTTGTCCATACCCAGGTAAATATGATTGTTTTTAGCCACCTTATGCTCCCTGTAGTACTTCATCTCGAAGGGCTCCGCCGGTAATGACTGAAGAGTATGCTTTTCATCAGCCAGGAATTTCTCTTCCCTGCAATACGCTTTCTGTTGCATGCGGGTTTGGTTATGCTCCCTGACTTTTTGGGCAATGGCTTTGTTTAATGAAGGAAGGTCGAAGAAAGTGAGCTTGCGTAACTTGGCATATACCCGGCTATAGATAAGCTTCACCTGGTTCTCAACCAACGATTTATCCTGAGGTTTTCTGGGGCGTGCAGGGGTTACCGAAGTACCATAATGATTGGCAAAATCCTCCAGTGCCCGGTTAATATCTGGTTCATAGGGATTCGCTTTAATCACTGCAGCTTTAAGATTGTCCGGCACCAGAGTCTGGGGTATGCCACCTATTTGGTTTAAACAACAGCCCAGGGCATAGATAAAATCCTCTACTTTTTGACTAGGTACGGCAATAGCAAAACAATAGTCAGAGTACGGCAGGCAAGCTACAAAAACCTGGACTTTAATTTCCTCTCCGGTCTGCCTGTCAATATAGGATAGAAGTTTGCCAGCATAATCCACATAAAGTTTTTCTCCCGGTTTATGATCCAGTACCATGGAGGGCTTCCCGCTGCGGAGGTATTGCTGGATATGGTAACAGAACTGGCCATAGCTATAAGGATTTGGATTACCTGCTTTATATTCTTCCCATAGCACCTGTCGGTTAACACCTACTTTCTTAAGCTCTTTGCTAAAATAATCCAAGTGGGGTTTGAGCTGATCGTAACGCTCATCTTTATAGGCAGGGTTCCCAGGACATAATTTCCCCTCTAACACAGGATCTTCCAAAGCCAATAAAACTTCTATGGAAAAGTTGCTCGCTATAGCTTTATTAATATAATCCTTCACGGTATTTTTACTGACCGACAGGGCCTTGGCAATGGTTTTCTTACCTTTTCCCTGCTGGTGCAGGCGAAGTATTTGTTTTACTTGACTCATTGGTTTTGGTTTTCCAGCCATTAGTTATCTTTTTGATGGGATTCATCAAATAAACCAAAACCAGAAAGAAAATAGCCAGGGGGGTCAACATGCTCCCAAATAAATCATCCAGAGGGGTCAACATGCTCCGGAATAATTTAAAAATTCAGCTATCTTCTTTTTCTAAGGGGGGTCAGCATCCGCCAGAACGGCAGCTACCTATAAGGTGGGCTTTAGGGGGGTCAACATGCTCCAGTGTATCCATCCAAACAACAAAACCTTTGCGCTCATCGGAGTAATCGTGTACAATTCTGCTGAAATTACTTTTTGGTATTTCCAAAAAATGCTGCCGTCCTTTGTTTCGAATTAGACTTAAATCTTTATCAATAAAATTTATATTTTGTTTTAGACTTTCTATTTTTTTATCAAGATGCCAAATATAAGTTGCTTCTTCAGTATTTAATGTTTCTAATACTAAATGATACGCATCTTTTCCTGAAATCAGGAAAACAAAAGAAAAAGGTTGCAAAACAAATCTAAGCCTCAACGTTTCGATCTCATGTCTTGAAGCCAGATACTTTATTTGCCGGTAATGTTTTACATCTTTATTCTTTAAGAGATCATTAATTAAATCCTCGTCAGAATTATAAAGTGATAAATTGTCCCGCCCCTGTAAATTTTTCAAATCTAATAGATTTTCATCTTCGAAGTTGGAAGGCGTCTTTCCTAAAATATCTTTTTCAATGAAACGAAACCTTACACTTTCAATAAGATCTTGATTAATGCGCTCTATATCCTTGGAGAAAGCAGATAGAGCCACCAACACTTCATTTTCATATTCCACATAAATCTCTACTTCAACATATTTTGATTTTAATATCTTGGAAAAATAGGATTTAAGAACATCAAATTCCGGTCGTAACTCATCATTTTCAATTTCAAATTCGAGCGGTTTATCCATTTCTGAATCCTGATATTTGAAAGCAGCTGCTCCATAACGAAAATCCAATTCCTCAACGAGTATTCTTATTTTCTTATCGATTGTTAAAAGATGAGTGGAAGTCTTTGTATTTGTTTCATCATCAAATAAGGTCGCCTGCCTGTCAAAGTTCCGGTAATGCTTATTCCTTTTCAGAAAAAGACGATTTAAATAATCGATGTGATAATCACGGTAATCATATATCACCGGAGTAATCTCTGAGCGTTGTACCCTGCCAATATATTGGATTAGTTTTCCCTTAAACGAAAACGGATAGGCCAGAAAAAGAGAAGAAGCATTTTGAAGATCACTGCCCTCACCAAAAAATTGTCCGGTAGTAATTAAAACCTGGTAATTTCCTTCATTCAGTAATTTCCATTTGGTTTTACGGTTTGTCTCCGAATCTTCTCCACTTAAGGTTATAGATTCATAAGATTGTTTGAGATATTGGTTTAAAGCATCAATATGTTCCTTTCGCTCTGTGATAATAACTGCCTTTTTACCTAGCTTTAGCTCGGTCTCTACATCTTTTAGGATTAATCTATTTCTGGAAGAATCGTGTATGAGGATTTTTGATAAAGTTTCAAAAGCATCAGTTTTAGAATTAAACGGAATATTCAGAGAAGTGTTTCTTATCACGATCCTTGGGCGCCTGTATTCCTCTACATCATTAGGTTTAATCTCGGCAATATTCTCTCCTAAATAAGCAAACAGTAGCTTTTCATCACTTCCCTTACGAAAAGGGGTAGCAGTTAGCCCATATTGATAATAAGATGAAATTCCTGATATCGTATCTCTATAAGTTTTGGCAGGAATATGATGGCACTCATCAATTATCAAGATGCCAAAAGATTGGGTAAACTCTTTTGTTTCCTGTTTTTCAATGTATTTTCCCAAGCTTTGAATCATTGCAACGCTAATTTTTTTACCCAATTTGACTTTTCCTTGTCCTATTCTCCCGATTTCATTTTTAGGAATCCCCAAGAAGGCTATAATTCGTTCGATCCACTGTTCCATTAATTGTTTTCTATGAACAACTATAAGTGCTGGCTGCCTTTTTTCTGCAATAATCTTCAACCCTATAACGGTCTTTCCTGAACCTGGAGGAGCTGAAATAATTCCAAAATCTTTTTTTGCAGCTGCTTTAATCGCTAAATTTTGGTGAGATCGAAGATTTATATCACAATAGAACTCAACAGATGCTTGTTTTTGCCTGTTATCGTGCAAATCAAAATTCAACTGCTGCTTATTACAAAATCGAATTAACTTTCCAACAAATCCCCGGGGTAAAATTATCTCCTTTTCGGTATCTTCTATACAAGTGAAGTAAGGCTGTATGCCCCAGGTATTTTTTCCAGATTTCTTCTTGATAAAGAATTCAGAATTGGCAAAATTCAGGTTTTCCTTCAAAAAGTTAATTAAAGTTGAATTTATTCCGGTCTTATTCAAACGCAACGCATTACTCAGGTTTATTTGAAGTTTTTCTGAACTATTCTTTATTTCTGAATTATTTATTGTGGCAAGACCAAGTGAATTATATAATTGATCAAGATGTTCAATTGAAGTCTTTTGAATTGTAGTTAAGAAATTCTCCTGGTCAAAATAAGGTTCTAATCCCTTCGTAGACGGATCAACAAAACAGCTATTTCCTTCCTCTGTGGCAGGTTTATAGAATGGTAGGGCAATAAGGTTTCCCAATCCTTTCCCGGAGTGATAATCTTGGTTTGGAAATAACCGGTCAAAACTGGAGTTTTTCTCAAAAACGGAAAACAAATCCGCCTGTTCCATTAATCTGATTATAATTTTCCTGATTTTATATGCAGGATAAGCTTGGCTGAAAAATATCCATACGTGTCCACCATTTCCGGAACGGGATCTTTCTAAATACGCAGGAATGCCATTTTTAATACAAATTTCAATTAATTTCAGGCATTCTTGAATCCAATCTTGCTTATCGAAATCAGCAGCAATAAACCAAGAAGTATTGTCCTTAAGTAAGGGGTAGATTCCTATTAATTGTTTGCCGCTAAGATGTTTTTCAATTTGATAATCGGTTAATGGCTGGTGGGTTTTGTCTTTATAATCTTTAAACGAGCCTCCTTTCATCTTATGTAGCCGATACATATAAGGATCATAACTATATGTTGGCATGTAACCATTCTTTTTTCCTTTCTGCCAATGAATAGCAAATACATCTGTTCGTCCTTTAAATAATGATTTAATTAAATCTATTTCCATTAAACAGCAGCCTTTCTTTTAATCTAATAAACAGTGAGGTTTTAATTAAAAAACAACCATCTCAAAATAATAGAGGCTTGTTCATAAAATCTTAACGAAATATACATAAGGTTTCTACTAATAGGAAAAATTGAAAATTAATTTTCTTTACAGTTTTGAAAACGCCATAGGTTAGCTAGATCATCAGCTGGATCAGTCAAATTAAGGAAATTTTTGAATTATTGAAGTGTTGTACCTATGTTGTACCTACTAAAAAAAGAAAGCCACTCAATTTCTTGAATGGCTTGTCTTTACTCTGCTCCCCCTCAAGGACTCGAACCTTGGACCCTCTGATTAACAGTCAGATGCTCTAACCAACTGAGCTAAGGAGGAGTGTGTTGCTCTTTTGCGGTTGCAAATATAAACCAAATTTTAAATCACCACAAAACAAACTATAACTTTTTTCAGGTAATTTTTTCCAGCCTGAATTACTATTCAAATAACCAGCGATATACGTCATTCCCGTTGGCATAAAGTACTAAAGCGATCAGGATAAAGAAGCCTACCATTTGGGCGATTTCCATAAATTTATCGTTGGGTTTTCTACCCGTCACCATCTCATACAGCAGAAACACTACGTGCCCTCCATCCAAAGCCGGGATGGGCAAGATGTTCATAAAAGCAAGGATAATAGAAATCAGGGCCGTGGTGTACCAGAAGCCCTGCCAGTTCCAGGTGTCGGGGAACAATCCGCCAATGGCTCCAAAACCACCAAGTTGACTAGCTCCTTTTGAGGTAAACACGTATTTAAATTGGTATACATAATCCCGTAAGGTCCAGTAGCCATAATCAAATCCTTCTTTGATGCTTTCAGCCAGATTGTATTTTTGAGTTTTGATATCAAAGTTTGATTGTGGATAGAACCCGAATTTTCCTTCTTCATCAGGAGTGACCATTACACTCTTAATCTCGTCATCACGCTTAAATACAACCTCGAGCTCCTTACCTTTATTTTCATTAGCAATAGGCGCTAATTCGTGCCAGTATCCAATTTCCTGTTCGTTTACCGAAATAAGGCTATCTCCCTTTTTTAATCCGGCTATTCCTGCAGGGTTTTCGGTGAGTACACTATCCAGGATTGGCCTTTGTATTGGGATAAATGGTTGCATTATTCCCTTTTCCCACATACTTTCTCCAATATTTTCAGGGATACTAATAACTTCCTGCTCCCCGTTTTGATGCAAAACAGTGATAGTATTCACATCACGCATAAAAAGATGCTTATTGACATCTATGCTATTCTGGAAATCCTTTCCATTAACCTGTAGAATTCGATCTCCATCCTTAAAACCATATTCTTTAAATTCATCAACAATTGCAAAACCTTCCGGCATTTCTTCGGCTCCAACATAATTCTCTCCCCAAACGAACATTATCATGATAAAGATCAGGAAACCAAGTACCAGGTTAACGGTAACGCCGCCAAGCATAATAATAAGTCGTTGCCAGGCCGGTTTACTTCTGAATTCCCATGGTTCAGGAGGTTTTTCCATCTGTTCTTTGTCCATGCTCTCGTCTATCATTCCTGATATCTTCACATAGCCACCCAGCGGCAACCATCCAATTCCGTATTCGGTACCCCCTATTTTTTTCTTAAAAAGGGCGAATTTTACATCAAAGAACAGGAAGAACTTTTCTACCCTGGTTTTGAATATTTTGGCGGGGATAAAATGCCCCAGTTCGTGCAGCACAATAAGTAAGGACAGGCTCAACAATAATTGTATCGCCTTAACTAAAAATGGATCCATTCTTTACTCTTCAAATTTTTAAATCGCACAAAAGTAACCTTTTAAAAACTCCTAAAAAAGTTAATCTGAAACAGCCGCAAACGAATTTCTGAAATTTTAATCCAGACTATGCGACTAATTGAGCGCCAGCCATTAATTTTGCATTCAATCCTAAAAATATGATCCAGTTTTTTGCCAAATTTAAAACCTTAGCCATAGTTCTGGCTATTCTTTCGGTAATAATCATTTCTGCTATTTATACACTTCTGAAACCTGAAGAGCGTCTGCCCATATTTCAGCCCGACATGGTAAATGCTGAACTGGTAGACACTACCGTACAGCACGTCAGGAAATACCATACTGTAGCCGATTTTAAACTGATAAACCAAAACGGAGATACCATCACCCAGGATTTTTACCAGGACAAAATCTATGTTGCAGATTTCTTCTTTACCACCTGCCTGACCATCTGCCCCGTAATGACCGACCATATGTTGCAGATTCAGAAAGAGATAAAAAACGACCCTGAAGTCTTACTGCTCTCCCATACCGTTTTCCCAAAAACCGACTCTGTACCGGTACTTAAAAAATACGCTGAAGAAAAAGGAATCATAGATGAAAAATGGAACCTGGTCACCGGCGATAAAAAACATATCTATGAATTGGCCCGGAAGTCTTACCTGGCCTCAAAAAGCGATGGAGATGGCGGCCCTTACGATATGATCCATACCGAAAATTTTGTTTTGGTAGATAAACAAAAACGCATTCGCGGATTCTACGACGGAACCGATCCTGAAGCCATTGAAGATCTGATGGATGATATAAGAATTCTAAAAGCAGAATACGCCGATTAAGTTTTTAAGGCTCAAACTTTTCTGCTTATGTAATTTGCAGTACTTTTGTCTTGTTTAAAATGAATCTAAATAAAGTGAAGCTCACTCTGGCTCAATTAAGATGCGGACAACGCGGGATTATCAAGGACTTTTCAACCGAAGATGTTCCGCTAAAACTTCTTGAAATGGGTTGTCTTCCCGGCAATGAAGTTGAAGTCATACAAACCGCTCCTTTTATGGACCCTATGTATCTCAATGTTAATGGTAGCCATCTCGCTATTAGAAAAGAGACCGCTTTACATATAGAAATAGAGCTTATCGATTAATATGAGCAAGCAGATCAATGTCGCCCTTATAGGAAATCCCAATACCGGAAAGACCTCAGTGTTTAACCAACTCACAGGTCTAAATCAAAAGGTAGGTAATTATCCAGGTATCACTGTTGAAAAAAAAGAAGGGATCTGTAAACTCCCGCGGGGGCTCAAAGCCCATATAATAGATCTTCCAGGTACATATAGCCTCAATGCTTCTTCCCTTGATGAAAATGTAGTTATTGAACTGCTCCTCAACAAGAATGACAAAGATTATCCCGATGTAGCTGTGGTGGTAAGCGATGTGGAAAACCTAAAGAGGAATCTTTTGCTTTTTACACAGGTAAAAGATCTGGGAATACCTACCATTCTAGTGGTGAATATGGCTGACAGGATGGAGCGAAAAGGAATTTCACTGGATGTTGAACGACTGGAAGAAAAATTACGCACCAAAATAGCCCTGGTAAGCGCAAGAAAAAACACCGGTATTGACGAGCTTAAAGAGTTCATCATAAATTACAAGCACCTTTCCACCGAACCTTGTGTAAACGCTTCAGTGATAGATCCCGAATATTTTGATGGGCTGCGCAGTGCTTATCCCAATCAGTCCCTCTACAAGTTGTGGTTGGTGATCACACAAGATGTGAATTTCGGGAATCTAAGTCGCAATGAACTGGCAAAAACCTCAGGCTTTCAAACTAAATCTGAAAGTGACCTGAAAAGGCTTCAGCAGAAAGAAACAATTTTGCGCTACCAGTTCATCAATGGGGTCCTTAAAGAAGCCATGAGTGTAGATGCCAGGGCGGCAAAAGACCTACGTGCCAGATTAGACCGCGTTCTAACTCATAAAATATGGGGCTATGTGATTTTCTTTGCAATCCTGCTTCTCATTTTTCAGGCGATTTATAACTGGTCGAGTTATCCTATGGATATGATTGATGTTGCCTTCGCCCAGTTTAGTGAATGGACAAAAAACAATCTGCCTGCCGGTGCTTTCACCAGCCTTATCGCTGAAGGAGTAATTCCCGGGTTAGGCGGGATCGTGATCTTTATCCCCCAGATTGCCTTTTTATTCCTTTTTATCTCAGTTCTGGAAGAAAGTGGTTATATGAGTCGGGTGGTTTTTCTTATGGATAGAGTAATGAGGCGTTTCGGGCTAAGTGGAAAAAGCGTAGTTCCCTTGGTATCTGGTACCGCCTGTGCTATTCCCGCAGTAATGGCCACCAGAAATATCGAAAGTTGGAAAGAAAGGCTTATTACTATTCTGGTAGTGCCTTTTACCACTTGTGCGGCAAGATTGCCCGTGTATCTTATCATAATAGCCCTGGTAATCCCAGACCGCAGTGTCTGGGGATTTAACCTTCAGGGTCTAACCCTTATGCTACTTTACCTCATTGGTTTTGGAACGGCAATAGCTTCAGCCTGGATTCTGAATAGAATTCTTAAAATAAGCTCCAAAAGCTATTTCGTGATAGAAATGCCCAATTACAAACTTCCTATGCTGAAAAACGTAGGAATTAATGTTGTAGAAAAAACAAAATCCTTTGTCCTTGGTGCCGGAAAGATCATCTTGGCGATCTCTGTTGTTCTTTGGGTATTGGCCAGTTATGGCCCCGGCGAAAAATTCAGTAATGCTGAAGAGATCGTAAGCGTTAATTATTCAGAAGAAAACCCTGTTTCAGAAGCAGATCTTGATGAGGAGATCGCTTCTTTTAAACTGCGTAACTCCTATATAGGGATTATGGGAAAAGGCATTGAACCAGTGGTGGCTCCTCTGGGCTACGACTGGAAGATAGGAATAGCTATCATAAGTTCTTTTGCTGCCCGGGAGGTTTTTGTGGGTACCCTGGCTACAATTTACAGCGTTGGCAGTGATGAAGAAGAAACTATTAAAAACCGAATGGCCGCTGAAACAAACCCCATTTTAGGCGGACCCTTGTTTACCTTTGCCAGTGGGATAAGTTTATTGCTTTTCTATGCTTTTGCTATGCAGTGTATGAGTACCCTCGCTATTGTTAAACGAGAAACCAACACCTGGAAATGGCCTTTATTTCAGCTCGTAGGGATGAGTGTATTTGCTTATATTATTGCTTTAACGGCATTCCAACTATTAAAATAATTTTATTATGGAACTACTTCAGAATATATTGGTTTTAATAAGCTTCCTTTTTGCTTTGGGATATTTGTTCACCAAACTAATCTGGACGCCCTCCTTTTTAACCAAAAAGAAAACCACTAAATCCTGTGGGGTTTCCGGCTGTGGCTGTGATTAAGCTATATCTCTGCAGACCCTGAAACTTCAATGTAGAGGCTGTAGTCTGAAGCTGCGATCTTCCCGGAAATTTCAGGATAAGGACTTAAACGAAGTGCCGAAATATTAAATATATTTTCTCCCAGTAAATCGGAGGGTAGATTCCGGGATGCTCCCAGACTTATAACCCGCTCTTCGAGTAATTTTCCGTTTTCAAAAATTTCAACCAATACTTTAGCCTCCCCTGCCCAGATACAGGTGGTACCTTCTGGACAACGGGAGTCAGAAATCACTTTTTTAAACTTTAGACTTTTGCCTTCTAAAGTAAATGTTTGACCGGGAGCTAGTGAGGAGTAAAGATGCTCCGGGCCAGGTGTGCTTTGCGAGAATCCAAGGCTGGTCACAAAAAACAGAAAAAGAAAAATTCTCATAAGTACTATTAATATTAAAGCCGCTTCGTTTTTCCTGATGTTGCAAATATTAACCCAAACCTACATCCAGGGCCATCATTACCATAAACCCGAGGATAAAGCCCATCGTGGCAATATCAGTGAATCTTTCCTGCTGCGACTCGGGAATCACTTCCTCTACCACCACAAAGATCATCGCTCCTGCTGCGAAGGAAAGCGCATAAGGCAGGATGGGTTCAAAAGTCATCACAGCCCAGGCACCAAGCACTGCGGCAAAAGGTTCCACAATTGCCGATAGCTGACCGTAGTTGAAACTCTTCCATCGGCTTAATCCCTGTCGGCGTAAAGGCATTGCCACTGCAAATCCTTCAGGAAAGTTCTGGAGACCGATTCCTATCGCCAGGGCCACTGCGCCACCAATACTGGCTCCCTCAAAACCCATGGCAGCTCCGCCAAAAAGAACCCCAACAGCCAAACCTTCCGGAATATTATGTAGTGTTATTGCAAGCGTGAGTAAGGTAGATTTATGCCAGGGCGTTTTTATGCCTTCCTTTTCACTCATTTGAAAGTTAACGTGAAGGTGAGGCAGAATTTTGTCTAATCCGAAAAGAAATAATGCCCCCAGACCAAAACCTATAAGCGGCGGAACGGTTTTTTCAAAGCCTTCTCCCGGACTCATTTCTATTCCCGGGGCCAGCAAGCTCCAAAAACTCGCTGCAACCATTACTCCCCCGGTAAATCCCAGCATCCCATCAAAGAATTTACGGTTTAATCCTTTAAAAAGAAAAACCAGTGAAGCGCCCAATGCAGTTAATCCCCAGGTGAACAAGGTGGCTAGAAAGGCTGCTAAAATCGGATCTATACTTTCAAAATAGTCTATAATATTTTCCATATTCACATTTTAATAAACAGGTTTCCGGAGATTGCCTGGGATATCCTAAGCTCTTCCCCGTCTATAACTATCAACATAGAATTATCAAAATCTTCTATATCTTTTACTTCTACCGTTTTTCCCAGTGCGATTTTGTTTTTATCGAGATATCTAAGAAAATCGGCAGAGGTATCTTTTACTCCTACACAAATTCCGGTTTGCCCTTTGTCCAATTCTGAAAGCAGGAGCTTATTGGAAACCGAAAAATTACCTTCAGCATCCGGAATTGGATCGCCGTGGGGATCACGTTTGGGAAAGCCCAGAAATTTATCAAGTTCACGGGTTAACTTTTCAGATTTTATATGCTCGAGTTGTTCGGCAACATCATGCACCTCATCCCAGTTAAAATTTAATTTCTCTACCAGGAAGAATTCCCAAAGCCTATGTTTTCGGATTACCTCAATGGCGGTTGCCCTGCCTTTTTCGCTAAGCTTCACGCCCTGGTATTTTTTGTAGATCACCAGTTGCTTATCTGATAGTTTCCTGATCATATCGGTTACCGAAGAAGCCTTGGTCTCCATCTCTTCGGCCAGGGCATTGGTACTCACCCCTCCCTTATACTTACGTTCCAGGTGAAAAACAGCTTTAAGATAATTCTCTTCTGAAAAACTAAACATATATGATTTTTAAAGAAGCAAAAATACATTTTTTATTTGATCTTATCAATTTTTTAGATTAGACTAAATATTTTAATTAGTTTTGCCTAAAAAAAGATGAGATCTCTAATAATTGTCCTCCTTGTTTTCTGCGGAAATATATCCACTGCTCAAACTATAAGTGGTAAAGTAGGAGATAAATCGGGGGAGCCCGTTGCTTTGGCCAATATCTATCTGGAAGATTCAAAAAAAGGTACCACTACCGGAAAAGACGGGAAATATATTTTAAGGAATATTAAAAGGGGTAGTTATCAACTGGTGATAAGTGCCATGGGTTATAAGACCATTAAAAAGGGAATAACAATTTCAAAAGATCAAATTATTAATGTTACCCTGGGAGAATCGAAAGATCAGCTGGATGAAATTCTTATTGTAGATACCCAAACCGGTTTAACCCGGAAAACACCCTATAATGTTTCTACTATTAGTATGCAGGGGATAGAAAACAAAGGTAATCCCAATGGAATGATGGGTAGCCTTAGAGAGCTCCCAGGGCTTTACGGAGCCGAATTCGGCCAGGGAATTATTAAGCCTTTCATTCGTGGACTTGGATTTTCCCGGGTTGTCACTATTTACCAGGGCAATAAACTGGAAAATCACCAATGGGGTGCAGATCACGGCTTGGGAATTAATGATCTTGGTGTGAAACGCGTAGAAGTGGTTAAGGGCCCGGCATCGGTATTATATGGATCGGGTGCTCTGGGAGGAGTATTGCTGGTTAAGGATGAAGATAATTTTATGAATTCAGAAAAAATTACGGGCAGTATTGGCAGCACCTATAATAGTGTTTCCAGGGGGATTAGAACTTACGCTTCAGCGGGAAAATCTTTTAAAAATGACTTGTTCTTTGCTGTGGATATGGCAATGGAGAACCATGCCGATTATCAGAATGGTGATCAAAGAATTATTGGCAACAGCAGGTTTAACTCAAAAAGCCTTCGCCTACATTCCGGAGTGAAAAAAGAAAATTTTGAAAATAAATTGGCTTTTACCTATAATGACCAGGACCTGGGTATAATTCATGATGAAGAGATGTTGCCTTCAGAAAGTCTTGCAACTACACCCAATGACCGCAAAATGCAGTTGCCATTCCAGGAAGTTTCCGATTATCTTTTCTCTTATAACCAGGAAACAAAAAATGAACAGTTTGAGACATCTTTACACATTTCGCGTCATTTTAATGAAAGGCGTGAAATAGAATCGGCAAGGGAGCTTATTGACCTCGGATTAAAGCAAAATCATACTTTTTTCAATGCCCGTTTGAGTCTGCCAAATGGAAAAATAAAACACAGTTTTGGAGTTCAAGGGAGTTTTGTGAAAACCAAAAATTTCGAGAATTCAGAAGATTTCCTAATCCCGGATGCCGGTGTTTTTGAAAGTGGAATTTATTATCTCGCCAGCGCTTCTCTGGATTCCTGGTATGTACAGGGTGCCCTGCGATATGATTACCGCCAGGTAACTGCCGATGCCACTGCAGCATATCTTATCGCCGATGAATTTATCCTGCCCGGCAATCCTGAAAACCGCAAGCTTATCAGGGAATTTGGAGGGCTCACAGGCTCCCTTGGAGCAACAAAAACTTTTAATAACCAACAGCAACTTAAGCTTAACTTTTCCACCGGATTTCGCGCTCCGGACCTGGCCGAACTTTTTTCCAATGGGCCACATCCCGGAACCAACAGGTTTGAAAAAGGGAATGACACATTTGGGCGGGAGCAAAGTTACCAAGTAGATGCAACCTATTCTTTCAGAAAAAATAAATTCCAGGCTAATGTCTCGGTCTTTGGAAATCTGGTAGAAAACTACATTTTCTTTACAGCCTCCTTAGAGCAACCACCTGAAAATAATCAGGAGATATGGAGTTATCTCCAAACAAATACAGGCTTCTACGGCATGGAATTCGATGTAAAATATAACTGGTTGAACGAAAACCGACTCGAAACATCGGTTTCCGGAGCGTTTGTGCGAGCCAGAGATCTGGATGCAAGGGAAAATCTTAGTTTTATCCCACCCGATAATTTTAATCTGAAAGCTACCTATTATGCGCTTTCAGATAAAAGTATGACCATTTTCTCCAGGCTTCGAATAATAAGTGACCAAAACAAGACTGGTCTAAACGAAGAAAAAACTCCGGGTTATACTCTGTTGAATCTGGGTGTAAACAAAAAATTCAGGTTTGGAAAGAATTCTCTGGATGCAGGCTTTACCATCCACAATGCTTTAGATAAAACCTATGTAGATCATATGTCTTTACTAAGAGCTTTTAATGTAAGCAGCCCGGGAAGAAATATTATGCTGAATTTGAAATATGACTTTTAAAGCTACATCCCGCGTTCCTTCTGGATCTGCTCGTAAGCTTCCTGCACTTTATTGAATTTTTCCTGCGCCCCTTTCCGGTAGGCTTCATCCATATGCCCAAGCTTATCGGGGTGGTATTTTTTCACCATATGACGGTAAGCTTTTTTCACCTCGTCATCACTTGCTGACTTTTCGATCTCCAGGATTTTATAAGCATTATCAGCCGATTTGAAGAACATAGCCTTCAGACTTTCAAAATCCATGCGGCTTATACGCAGAAAACCAGCAATCTCCTGGATGGCACGGGCTTCGGCTTCACTCACCCGGCCATCGGCCTGGGCTATTCCGAAGAGAAAGTGAATGATTTGCAAGCGAGCCGGATATTTGGTTCTGGCAGCGAGGTATTGCGAAATGCGCGAGGCAGAAATCTCCCGATCCTTGATAAGATCATTAAAAGTTCTGAAGGTGGCATTAGCATGCTCCTTTCCATAGGCCTGTACAAAATAGGACCGCACGTAGTCGAGTTCCTTTTGGGTTACATTACCATCGGCTTTTATCACTATGGAACACAGCGAAAGCAGGTTGAGTTCAAAATCTCCGGGAGAGACCTTTTTTTCCTCCTGGCTGAACATTCTCCGCATCCCAGGCCCCGAGCGTGTCCAGTTATCTATTACCGACCCAATTATAAATCCCAGGATCGCTCCACCAAAGCGGAAATACATATAACCCAGGACCGCAAGTACCCATTTAAACATCAAGCTAATTTTAAGTAAGCGGCAAAGATACTATTTTACCAAAGTTTAACCGAATGCCAGCCTACTGAATGTAATTGACATAACCTATTCACCTATAATAAATTGAGATATGCTCAGCTTAAGTTAATTTGGTATCTTTGCTTTTCATAAAAATTTTAATACAAAAACAAATAATATATGTACCCAGCAGAGTTAGTAAAACCAATGCGCGAAGATTTGACCAGCATAGGTTTTGAAGAATTGCACAGCGTAGAAGATGTAGATGCCGCAATGAAGAAAGAAGGAACTACCCTGGTGGTAGTTAATTCGGTTTGTGGCTGTGCCGCTGCAAATGCCCGTCCCGGTGCAAGACTATCGCTACAAAACGCAAAAAAACCAGATAACCTTTATACAGTTTTCGCCGGTGTAGATAAAGAAGCTACCACCCAGGCCCGTGATTATATGCTGCCTTTTCCTCCCTCTTCGCCATCTATGGCACTTTACAAGGATGGAGAATTAGTTCATATGCTCGAGCGTCATCACATTGAAGGACGCCCGGCCGAGATGATCGCTGAAAACCTAATGGCTGCCTATAACGATTTTTGCTAATAGAAAGTAAGCTATAAAAAAGGCCGTTTGCGATGCAGGCGGCCTTTTTTCGTTTTATATTTATGCTGAAAAAACTTCCTTATGAGAATGCTGGTGATTTTTATTTCAATTTTTCTTTCAATTTCGGGCTGCGATAGTAACGAAAATTCACAGCAGGCAGATCGGAAAGAACTTGATCTTCAACTTGAGGAGATAAAAGATTTCATTTCCCGGGAATCCTGTGATGAAGAAAACCGCTGCGATTTTATAGCCGCTGGCAGCAAGGCCTGTGGCGGACCCAAAACCTATCTGCTATTCTCTTCCTCAATAGACAGACAAAAACTGGAAGAATTAGTTGAGAACTACAACAAAGCCGAATCTGATTTTAATCGAAAATATGGGATCGTTTCAGATTGCATGTTAGTCACTCCTCCGGAAAAAATTGGTTGCGTGAACGGAAAATGTGAAACCCTTTAACATTTTTAAATTTTGGGCTTAAATATGTACTTTAGCCCCATAATATTTAAGATGAAAAAAATACTTTCTTACCCATTATCGGTACTGTTTTATATCTTCTTTTTTCTAACCCTTTTGGTTTTTCATCCAATACAATGGATAAGTCTGAAACTTGGTGGTTATCAACCGCATAAGAAAAGCGTGGATATTTTTAATTTATTCCTTATGCGCTGTCTTAACCTTCTCGGCACGCGCTTTACCTTTAATAACCCGTACGATATTCCTACAGACAAACCCTGTATTATTGTAGCTAATCACCAGGGAATGTATGATATTCCACCCATAATATGGTATATGCGAAAGCATCATGCCAAATTTGTCAGCAAGAAGGAATTGGGACATGGCATCCCGAGTATTTCATTCAATTTAAGACACGGTGGTTCAGTATTAATTGACCGTAAAAACAAACGGGAAGCCATGGTGAAAATGGCAAAATTCGCCGATTATCTAAACAAGACGAAACATTCTGCCGTAATCTTTCCCGAAGGTACCCGAAGCCGAACAGGGGAACCAAAGAAATTTGCCGTTAGCGGACTTCAGTTACTGTTTAAAAAAATGCCTGATGCGCTTATCGTCCCTGTAACTATCAACAATTCCTGGAAATTATTTAAGCACGGCAATTTCCCTATGGAACCCGGAGTCCATGTTACCTTAAAGGTTCACGAACCTATCCCGGTTAATTCAGACGACGCTGAGAGCCTTGTAGCAAAAGTAGAGCGAACCATCATCGCAGATATTAAATAGGAACGGATTATTGATTTTCAAAAACCTCCCTCTATGAACAAACCAGAAGTAATCAAGAACACCGTTGAATTTGTGCAAAAAACACTGGCCGATGCCGAGGGCGGCCACGATTGGTTTCATATACAAAGAGTATACAATAATGCTAAACTAATTGCCGAAGGAGAAAACGCCAACAGATTTATTGTAAAACTCGGTGCCCTGCTACACGACATCGCCGACTATAAATTTCACAATGGCGACGAAAGTAAGGGCCCTAAAATGGCTTCTGAATTCCTCGGAACCCAGGCAGTTCCCGAAGAGGAAAAAAATCACGTTATAAAGATCATCGAGAATGTCTCCTTCAAAGGTGGAAATGAAAAGCAAAGCTTCCATTCTATTGAATTAAAAATCGTGCAGGATGCCGATAGGCTTGATGCTCTAGGCGCAATTGGCATTGCCCGCACTTTCAATTATGGCGGTTTTAAAGGTCGCGCTTTATATGATCCGGGAATCAAACCAAACCTGAATATGACAAAAGAGGAGTACAAGGCCTCGGCTGCTCCTACTATTAATCATTTTTACGAAAAACTACTCTTGCTTAAAGACCTTATGAACACCGAAACCGGCCGGGAAATTGCCGAAGAACGACATAGGTTTATGGAGAATTATCTCCAGCAGTTTTACAACGAGTGGGACGGTCTCACTTAGAATAATTTCATTTGCCCATCTTTAAAGCTTTCGTGTAGTTTACAGTTCAGCTTAATTCTTTCTTTATCTGAAAAGTATTTTTTTCTTGCGAGCTTAAACTGCTGCGCAACCTGACTAGCGAATTCCCCCTCCCCTTTCATTCGTGTTCCAAAACGGCTATCATTAAGATTCCCGCCGTGAATATTTTTTATTTGATTTAGCACCTTATCAGCTCTATCGGGCATGGTTTTTTTAATCCAATCGGTAAAGATTTCTGCTATCGCACCGTTCAGGCGAACTATGGTATAGCCCAGGCTCAAGGCTCCTCTTTCTGAAATTTCTTTGGCCAAAGGCATAATCTCATGGGAATTTATAGCAGGAATTATGGGTGCCATCATTACATTCACCGGGATGTTGGCCCGGGAAAGTATTTCAATGGTTTCCAGTCGTTTTTTGATACTGGCCGTACGTGGTTCCAGAATCCTTCGGGTTTCTTCAGAAAGGGAAGTTACACTAAGTGTAACGCTTACCAGATCATCTTCTGCCAGCTCGCGAAGAATATCCATATCCCTTTGTAACAAAGCGTTTTTGGTAATTATCCCTACCGGATGTTTATACTTTAGAAAAGTTTCCAGCAACTGCCGGGTGATCTTCAGTTTTTTTTCAATGGGTTGATAACAATCGGTATTTCCGGAAAGAATAATTGGTTTAGCTTCCCATTTCCTGCTTCGGAATTTCTTTTCGAGTAATTCTACCGCCTTCCTTTTAACCAGGATCTTTCTTTCAAAATCAAGGCCGGCGCTGTAACCCCAGTATTCATGAGAATTACGTGCATAACAGTAAATGCAGCCGTGCTCGCAGCCCTGGTAGGGATTAAGTGAGTATTCCATTCCAACATCGGGACTGGTTACTTTGTTTACAATGGTTTTTGAGAAAGTATCAATTAAAACCGTATTGTTATTCTGTACCTCATCCCCTTCTGCCGCACAATAATTCAGAAAATCATCCCGAAATTCGTGCTGCTGCGCCTCGAACTTATTGGATACATTCAGTTGCGCTCCTCTTCCTTTTATGAATTCATTTTTGGACATATTACAAAAATATGGAATATATCCATTTAAGGAAATTAGAGGATAAATTTAACAGGAAACTTAAGAATATAGATTATTCCCCAGGAAAATCGGCTTTGCGTTTATTGAGAAAGGCAGAAGTTCCTTCTTTAAAATCTTCGGTACCAAAGGCATGGCCAAACTCGCTTATTTCCACTTCAAAACCGTTCACACCATCCTGGTAATTAGCATTTATCGATCTAATCGCTCCACTTATTGCAACAAGAGAGTTTTTCATTATTTTTTGTGCCAGTTCTAGAGCAAGTTCGGGAAGTTCATCTAAAGAAGTCACGTGATTAACCAGGTTATACTGAAGCGCCTGGTTAGCATCGATCATTCCCGCCGTCATAATCATTTCCATCGCACGACCTTTCCCAACTAATTGAGGAAGACGTTGTGTACCACCATATCCGGGGATTACTCCAAGGGAGACTTCCGGCAATCCCATTTTGGCATTATCGCTGGCAATTCTAAAATGAGCAGCCATCGCCAATTCCAAACCACCTCCAAGGGCAAATCCGTTTACGGCAGCAATCACAGGTTTAGGAAAATTAGCTACAAAATCAAAAAGTGAAGCCTGTCCTTCGGCGGCAAGTTCACGGCCTTCTTCCGGAGTAAAATCAGCAAATTCGCTGATATCGGCACCGGCCACGAAAGCTTTTTCTCCACTTCCGGTAAGGATGATCACTTTTACATCGTGATCTTCTTTAGCTTCAGAAAAAGCTTCGTGAAGTTCTTTTATGGTAGCCTTGTTAAGAGCGTTAAGTTTTGTATGGCGGTTTATTGTAATGTGTAGTATACCGTCCTGTTCTTCGGTTAAAATATTTTCGTAATCCATTATTTAATTTTTTAGCTATTTTGGAAATCGCACCTTAAAGATAGTGCCTTTATTTTGTTTTGAACTAAAACTGATAGTCCCCTGGTAGTTTTCTACAATTTTTTTCACCATCGCGAGACCAAGTCCCATTCCGCTGCTTTTAGTGGTAAATTTAGGTTCAAAAACCATTTCTTTATTTTCTTCTGCAATTCCGGAACCGTTATCAGAAACCGAAATACAAACCATAGTATCTTCATCTTGCACACTCACCAGAATTTGAGGATTCTCTGTGTCCTGTACAGCCTGGATGGCATTCTTAACAAGGTTGGTAATTACCCTAATTAGCTGTGTACGATCAAATTTAGCCAGAATCTCCTCCCTGTCTGTAGTGAAGTTTATATAGCTTTCATTAAAAATATCCAGGGCCAACTTAACGATCTTCGGTACGTTTAGGGTTTCATTTTGTTGTGCCGGCATTTTAGCAAAATTCGAGAAAGCCGAAGCTATAGAACTCATCGTGTCTATCTGATTGATGAGGGTTTGGGAATATTCATCTACCTTATGTTCTATGTTGGGATCATTTGGATCAAAATTCTTCTGAAAACTTTGCACGCTAAGCCGCATTGGGGTTAGTGGATTCTTGATCTCGTGAGCTACCTGCTTGGCCATTTCCCGCCAGGCCTGTTCCCGCTCACTGGTAGCGAGCTTCACCGCGCTTTCTTCAAGCTCATCAATCATACTGTTATATGCCGATACCAGGGCATAGATCTCCTCGGAAGCATTGCCGATCTCAATTTTCTGGTTGCGCTTGTCTAACCTGGTCTGGTTGATCTTGTCTGATATAATTTTCAGGGTTTTAGTGATATACTTTGAAAGGAAATAAGACAAAATAATGGCCAACACCAACATCAATAAATAGACCTCACCCATACGCATAAGGAAATTATTGAGATCACGATTCAACAAACTATCATCCTGAAGATACGGCAGGTATAAGATAGCAAGCGGTTTAAATTTATTGTCTGTGATATAGGAATAGGAAGACTGAAATTTATCCCCATTCACTTCGGTATGCTGTAAGACTCTTTTTCCGGAAGAATTATCCAGCCTCTCCAGGAGCTCCTTATCTAACTGTACATCGGTAGTATCCTTAAAAAAAGATTCGTTGGATTTCACCAACAAACGGCCCTCCAGATCGTAGATATTGATCTGCATTTCGTGAACCTGCGCCATTTCATAGATCTTTCCGCGTTCCTTGAAGATCTCATCAATATTTTCAGTATTCACATAATAGGTAGTACTTCCCAGAACAAAGCGAATATTTTCCATTATGGCCTGTTCCTTTCTTTCTAGTCGCTCACTGTGATACTGTTCTGCCTCCTTCTTATACTGAAAAACGGTTACTCCAACAATAAGGATGGAAGTCCCTAATACCAATAATAGCATAGAGAAGAAAATTCGGGAACGCAAAGAAAGGTTTAACAAATTCATACAGCTCCATTTAAGCAAATATCAGGCCTTAGGGTTTCCGGCTCGTATTCTCTTGTAAATTTTAATGCCCAGCATCAACATGCCGGCAAGCAAAAATATTCCTACCACCCCATAGATCCAGTTGAGTGAATCCCGAAGGATAACCAGAAAAACAACTGCAAAAAGGATTAGGGTAGATACTTCATTCCATAGCCGCATTTGGGTGGAAGACCAATTAATAACATCCTTTTGCATTTCCCTGAAAATCAAATGGCATTTATAGTGATAGGCATACAATAACACTACGAAAGCCAGTTTTATAAGCATCCAATCCATTTGCAAAAATGAAGGCATCAAAAATAACAGCCAGAACGCAAATAGACTCGCAAGTATAGCTGAAGGCCAGGTGATAATATACCACAACCTTTTGGTCATCAGTTTTAATTGTTCACTAAGGATATGTTTTTCCGGTTCGGGTTTGAGGCTGGCTTCAATATGGTAAATAAATAACCTTGGGATATAAAAAAGCCCGGCAAACCAGGTGATCACAAAAATTAAATGAAGTGCTTTAATGTAGTGGTAATATTCTATCACAAATTATAAGTTTGCTTGTTTTTATCGGTAGCTCAAACAGCTTTCAATCCTAACAAAGATAAGTATTTGTTTTAGGTATTTGAATCTTAAATCTTAATCGGGTTTCAGGTTTGATTTTACTTCCCGGTGTAAAAAATAACCGGTTACGATAGTCGACAAAACATCGGCCAGCGGAAATGAAATCCAAACTCCTAATTCTCCCAGATAGTTGGGCAGAATAAGCACCAGAGGAATAAAGAAAAAACCCTGCCGGGAAAGCGTAAGTAAAAGGGCTGGCAGTGCCTTACCTACCGCCTGAAAATAGGCTGCTCCTATTAATTGGAGTGCAACAATTGGAGTAGCCGCAAAAACCCAGCGCATTGCCGAGGGTGTTGCAGCGATAATCTCCTCGTTTCCGGTAAAGATCTTCACAATATCTTCAGAAAAAAACATTATTCCGGCAAAAACCAGCAAAGCTAGCCCACTGGCATAGATCACGGCGGTGCGAATACTTTCTTTAACCCGGGAAAATTCCCTGGCACCATAATTATACCCGGCAATTGGTAAAAACCCTTGGGTTACACCTAGCACAGGAAACAAAGCGAACATCAGCATTCGGGCAATTATGGCATAAACCGTGACCGCATTTTCTCCACCCAGATCAAAGAGAATATTATTCATTAAAAGATAGATTACACTTACCACGGCTTGCCGGGCCAGGGTAACAAATCCCAATGAAGATATTTCCCTAAGGATAGGTAGTTTAAAACCAAAATGACTTAGACTGATCTTTAATTCTGAATTTTTTGAGAGGAAAAACCAAAATACATAGATGAAACAGAAGATATAAGAAGCAGTTGTGGCTAAGGCCGCCCCTAGCATTCCCATTTCCAGAACATTTATAAGAAGGTAATCCAGGAAAAGGTTTACCACAGAAGGAATGATCATCGCGACCATGGCAAATTTAGGTTTGCCTTCAGCTCTTATAACTGTATTACCCATCATACAAAGGGCGAGAAAAGGCACCCCGCTAACAACAACCTGATAATAAATTCTTGCGGGTTCAAAAATATCCCCCTTTCCTCCAAAAGCGGGAATAAGAAAATCTACAAAAAGAAGTCCAAGAATTACCAGCGCAGAAGATAGGATAAGTGTAAGGCTTATCATATTACCAAAGGTTCTTAAGGCCTTTTCAGAATGATTTGCACCCAGAGCTCTGGACACCACCGAAGATCCTCCTACCCCAATGGCCATTCCCAGGGCGGCAATAAAAAAAGAAACCGGTAAAACCACATTAATAGCTGCTATAGCTACCGGGCCTATCCAGTTTCCAACAAAAATAGTATCTACAAGGATGTTCAGGGACATCACCAAAATCCCGACAGATGCCGGAACTGCCTGCTGAATAAGAAGTTTCCCTATGGGTTTATTTCCGAGTTCGGCAGCAGTGATTTTTGACATTATACCTCAACAGCCTTTTGATATGCCCACTCATCGATCCATCGGGACAGGATTTTTACCCAGTCATCGCGATCATTCAAACAGGCTACTACATTAAAATCCTCTCCTCCTACCTCGTGGAATATTTCTTCTCCTTCCATAGCGATCTCTTCCAAAGTCTCCAGACAATCTGAAACAAAAGCCGGAGTTACAATGGCAAGTTTTTTCATTCCCTGTTTCCCGAAGCGTTCAATGGTTCTATCGGTATATGGTTGAAGCCACGGGTCGAAACCAAGTCGGGATTGGAAAGAAACGCTATAGGAATTTTCTTTCAATTCCAGGTATTCAGCCACTAAACGGGTAGTTTCAAAACACTGGTGCCTGTAGCAAAACTGGTGTGCTTCTGAAGGAGTCTGACAACAGCTTCCATCAATTTTACAGTGAGATTTTGTGATATCGCTTTTGCGAATATGCCTTTCTGGAACCCCATGATAAGAAAACAATAAATGCTGAAAATCCTTTCCTTTTAAGCTTTCAGAAATACTTTCGGCAAGAACCCGTATATAATCGGGATGATTATAAAAGGGCGGCACGGTAGTGAATTGCATCTGCGGAAAATGCTTTTGCCTAAGTTCTTCAGCTAAAACCAAGATAGTTTCGGTAGTGGCCATCGCAAACTGAGGATAAAGCGGAAAAAGCAAGACTTCATTTACCCCTTTGTCATGTAATTCTTGCAAGCCTTCCATAATTGAAGGCTTCCCGTAACGCATCGCCAGGGCTATTGGCACCGAAGTTAGATCGTCTATTTTTGACTGCAGTCTTTCAGAAAGTACTATTAAAGGCGAACCTTCTTCCCACCAGATCTTTTTATAAGCCTCGGCAGATTTTTTTGGCCTGGTATTCAGTACTATTCCTCTCACAAGAAGTACTCGTGCCCAATAAGGAACATCTATAACCCGTTCATCCATAAGGAATTCGTCCAGGTATTTTTTCACATCTTTTGGATCGGTGCTCTCCGGGGATCCCAGGTTGACCAGTAATACGCCTTTACTCATAGCTTCATTAGTTTCGTCACAAAAATATAACTATAATACGGGAGGTGAAAACCGCCGCTATTCTGAATCTTTATTGTTCAATAATCAAATTGGTATCGTTCTCTTCTCCAAGAGCAAAAAGTATACATCTTAATAAATGTTCCTGAAATCCCGGTTCCATATAAGACTGGATCCTGTGGCCACCTCCGGTGTATATACTAACACCACCACCGGGAAGCTCACGATACCAGGCAATGGGATGGCTTTCTCCGTTCTCTCCGCCATTATAAGTCGTTTCATCAAGGCTTAGCAGTACTTTATTTTCAGGGTTAAGATTTTTGTAATTATACCACTCATCTATTCTCGACCAGGGATTGGGAAGGTGGGAAACAGTTGGGTGATCGGGCATCTCAACGATCACGTTAGCCCGCTGCACCTCGGGATGACTCACAAAATAACCACCCACCAGCTCGCCATACCAGGGCCAATCATATTCGGTGTCGGCGGCGGCATGAATTCCGAAGAAACTTCCACCATCGGCAATATATTTTTCGAAAGCGCTTTGTTCTTTATCATTCAGTACATCTCCGGTGGTGTTTAAGAAAATCACCAAATCATATTTTTTAAGGTCTTCTTCGTTAAAATCATCGCTATCATTGGTTTCTTCAACCTCAAAGCCGTTTTCTTCGCCGAGATCTTCTATTATCGCGTGACCGGCAGGAGTAGATTCATGCCAGAAGCCTTCGGCTTTATGAAAAACCAGAATTTCCTTTTTTCCTTTTTTCTCTTCCTCCCCCTGAGCAAGCATATTTGTTGAAATCGTCAGTACAAGAAAAACTATTGATAAATATTTCAAACTTCTCATTTCTAAAGATTTTTAGATAAAGACATAATATATTTCTTCGGGGTTGTCCCGAATTTCTTTTTAAAGGCAGCTATAAAGTGACTGGCAGTGCTGTAGCCTAGTTTCAGGCCTACTTCATTTACATTATATTCTCCGGTATCCAACAATTTTCGGGCGTATTCCATTTTATAATCAAACAGAAAACTATACACCGAAGTGCCATAAATCTGTTTAAATCCGTCTTTTAATTTCTTTAAACTCAAACCAACCTCATTAGCGAGCTCCTGCAGCGATGGCGGCTCGGCCAATTTGGAGATCACAATCTCCTTCGCGCGGCGTATCTTCAGGATATTTTCCTCGTCAATCAAAAATGGACATTGTTCAAGATCCGGATCTTCGGTTCTGTTAAAATATAAGCTAAGCAACTCGTATGCCTTCCCTTTAAAATACAGGTTCTTTATACTTGGCGTTAAACTGAAATTTAAAAGTTGGTTAAGTACAATTGCCATAGATGGTGTAATTGGCGCATCCTTATAATATTTTTTATCCCGATTTTCTGAACTCAGGAAAGGAATATAATCGGCTTCCTGAGAGAAAAGAGAATGGAATTTTTTAATAGAAATCACCAGGGAGATCACCCAGGAATTGGGTTCAAGATTTAGGTTTAAGGGAAGAGCCTGCTGTGGATTATAAAGCAGCAGCGAATTTTCCTCCTGAAGCGGCAACTCATACCCGCCAGCGTTAAACAAAAACCTACTGTTCCCCTTTACATTAAAATGGAATTGGATAAAACTACTATCTATTTCGCGGACAAAATTCTGAGTTTCAGCAGAATCATTAAGGAACTTGAATATGTAAAAGCCTTCCTCTATCTGAGTACTAACTATGGTTCCTCCAGCGATATTTTTGCCGTTTGTTTTCATCATAAAATAATTCTTTCCTTATTCATCACCTATATAAAAGCCTTTCAAGCAATTGAAATTACTATTATTTAGGCTATTTTTCAAAGTTAGGCCGATTTTAACTGATATTTATCAGGTATCGACACATTTAGTACTTTTAGCGTTATATTTTCTTTAAGCTATGTTTTACTTTTGTCCACGCAATCCTAATAACATACATGGAGAATTTTCATTTTTCTGGAGGTAAACATTTTTACACTATCGGATTAAGCTACAAAAAAGCTGATGCCGAGATAAGGGGACATTTTAGCCTTGACGAAGAAGCCAAACAGCGACTGCTGGAACAGGCCAACGAAGAAGGAATTGAGGCTATTTTAACCACCTCTACATGTAACCGTACCGAGATTTATGGTTTTGCCCATCACCCTTTTGAACTTATCAAATTGCTTTGCGAACATACCCATGGCACCGTAGAAGAATTTGAAAAGGTTGCCTATGTGCATAAAAATAAGAGAGCAATAGCTCATATGTTCCAGGTGGGGACCGGACTGGATAGCCAGATCCTGGGCGATTTTGAGATTATAAGTCAGCTGAAGAATTCCTTTATCCAGTCTAAAAAACTTGGACTCACCAATGTTTTTCTAGAGCGTCTTGTCAACGCGGTCATACAGGCAAGCAAACGCATAAAAAATGAAACTGAGATCTCCAGCGGAGCTACCTCTGTTGCTTTTGCATCTGTTCAATATATCCTGAACAACATTGAAAATATTTCCGAAAAAAATATTTTACTCTTCGGAACCGGTAAGATTGGCCGTAACACTTGTGAAAATTTGGTTAAACACACAAAAAACCATCATATTACCCTAATCAACCGAACAAAAGACAAAGCTGAACGCGTTGCGGGAAAATTTAATCTTATCGTTAAAGATTATGCCGATTTACAAGCCGAGATACGCAACAGCGATATTTTAATCGTGGCTACCGGCGCGCACAATCCTACCATTTCTAAAGAGCTCATCTATTCCAAAAAAGATCTGCTCATTCTTGATCTTTCAATTCCAAAAAATGTGGCCGATGACGTGGCAGAACTCTCTAACGTGAGGCTCGTCCATCTGGATCAGCTCTCAAAGATGACCGACGCCACTCTGGAGCGACGCCAGCAGTTTATTCCCAAGGCACAGGAGATCATTATCGAAGTGGAAGCTGAATTTAACAAGTGGCTGGAAACCCGAAAATTCGCCCCTACCATCAAGGCTTTAAAGAAAAAACTGAAAACCATGAAGGATGACGAATTGGATTTTCAACGCAGAAAAATAACCGATTTTAATGATGAACAGGCCGAAATAATAAGCAATCGCATCATTCAAAAGATTACCAAACATTTTGCAAATCATCTAAAAAGCGATTCTGAAACCACTGATGAAAGCCTGGAACTCATCCAGAAAGTTTTTCAGTTAGAAGAGCTTCAGAAATGAAAAAAACAATTAGAATAGGCACCCGGGACAGTGAACTTGCTCTTTGGCAGGCCAAAACTGTACAAAATGCCCTGGAAAAGTTAGGTCATGAAACCAAACTTGTTCCTGTAAAATCTACCGGAGACCTCAACCTGGATCAGCCTCTTTATGAGATGGGGATCACGGGGATTTTCACCAAAACCCTGGATGTGGCAATGATAAAAGGCGAAATAGACATTGCCGTTCATTCTATGAAAGACGTCCCTACCGCACTTCCCAAAGGAATTGTAGAAGCCGCTATCCTGAAAAGAGCAAATTCTAAAGACTTATTAATTCATAAAGGCCTTGATTTCCTGAATTCTGAAGGGACAATCGCCACTGGAAGCCTCCGCCGGAAAGCACAGTGGCTCAACAGGTATCCAAATCATCAAGTGGTTGATTTACGTGGAAACGTAAACACCCGGATGAAAAAAATAAAGGAAAACGACTGGAACGGTGCCATTTTCGCCGCAGCAGGCCTGGAACGCATCGCTTTGAAACCCGAAAACTACGTAGATCTCAACTGGATGATTCCGGCTCCCGCCCAGGGAGCAATGCTTGTAGTAGCTATGGAAAACGACGAATTTTCCAGAAAAGCCCTTGAACTGCTCAATCACCAGGAAAGCAAAATAAGTGTTCATATCGAACGTCAATTTCTCAAAACCCTGGAAGGTGGCTGTACCGCCCCAATCGGTGCTCTTGTAACCATAGAAAAAAATATTGTGTATTTTAAAGGCGCGCTTTTCAGTCTTGATGGTAAACAAAAAATTGAAGTTGAAAAAACCACACGAATTGACGAAATTCAGGGTTTTGGAACCAGCTGTGCCCGTGAAGTGTTGAATAAAGGTGGGAAAGAATTGATGACTGAGATAAGAAAGGTCTTAAAATAATGACGGTCCTTTCTACTAAAAAACTCAGCTTAAGCCAGAAAAATCTTTTTCTGAATACCGGGCTGAGCCTTGTAGAATACGATGCCATTAATATTGAATTCCTGGACTTTGAATTTCCAGAAAAAGAGATCAAAAATGCCATCATAACCAGCAGGAGCAGCGCAAAAGCTATTATTGAAAGACAGTTAAAAATTCAGAATTGCTTTTGTGTAGGAGAAAAAACTGCCGGTTTTTTAAAAAAACATAACTTTAATATTCGCGAAGTTTCAGATTACGGAAGCGATCTTGCTAAAATTATAACTGAAAAATACCGGGAAGATAATTTTACCTTTTTCTGCGGAAACCTTCGTAGGGAAGAATTACCTTCAGTATTAAAAGAAGAAGGCATAGAATTTCAGGAGGTGGAGGTTTATAAAACAAGTTTAAACAAACAAAGCTTTCCGCAGGAATTTGATGGGATCATGTTTTACAGCCCCAGTGGCGTAAAGAGTTTTGCCTCTGAAAATAAAATAAAGGAGAGCACCGCCTTTTGTATAGGTAAGACCACCGCAAAAGAAGCTGAAAAACACACTGAAAATATTATAATTGCCACCAAACCCAGCATCGAAAACCTGATCGTAACTGTGGTGAAGCATTATACACAAAAGAACTTAAAATGATAAAAAACGACCTATTTTTAAGAGCCTTAAAAGGAGAGAGCGTAGAACGTCCACCGGTTTGGATGATGAGACAGGCAGGGCGTTACCTGCCAGATTTTATGAAGCTGAAGGAGAAATACGATTTCTTTACCCGCTGTCGCACCCCCGAACTGGCTACAGAGATTACTGTAATGCCGATAAAACAGGTGGGTACCGATGCCGCTATCCTTTTTAGTGACATTCTGGTTATTCCGCAGGCGATGAACATTGAAGTGGAAATGAAACCGGGTGTTGGTCCCTGGCTCCCTCATCCTATAAGAACGCAGGAAGATGTAGATCGCGTGATTGTTCCGGATATCGATGAAACTCTGGGATACGTAATGGAAGCGATAAAAATGACCAAAAAGGAACTTAATGATGAGGTTCCGCTTATTGGTTTTGCAGGTTCTCCCTGGACTATCTTATGCTACGCGGTACAGGGACAGGGCTCTAAAAACTTTGATATCGCCAAGAAATTTTGCTTTAGCAATCCCGTTGCGGCGCATCAACTACTTCAAAAAATAACCGATACTACTATCGCCTATCTCAAAGCCAAAGTTGCGGCCGGTGTTGATGCAGTTCAGGTTTTCGATTCCTGGGGCGGGATGCTTAGTCCCAACGATTACGATGAATTTTCCTGGAAATATATTCAGCAAATCATAGATGCTTTAAAAGATGAGATCCCGGTGATCGCCTTCGGAAAAGGTTGCTGGTTTGCACTACATACTATGGCGAGATCCGGCGCTTCTGCTATTGGCGTTGATTGGACCTGCAGCCCTAAAAACGCAAGATATTTAACCGGCGGGCAGATTACCCTACAAGGTAATTTTGATCCATCCAGACTATATTCGCCTCCGGCAGAGATCAAAAGGATGGTGCACCAGATGATCGATGAATTTGGTAAAGATCGTTATATCGCGAACCTGGGACACGGCATCTTACCCGATATCCCTGTGGAAAATGCCATCGCCTTTGTTGAAGCAGTGAAAGAATATAAATAACAGGATGGCGATCTGGGGACGATTAATGAATATGGGGCCACAAGAAGTTTTTCAACTTTTTAAGGTCTCTATCAGGCAGCCCCGTTTTATTATTCCAACAATAAAGGCCACCAGGCAAAGTATTGAGATTTGTGATGAACTTTATGGAGATGACCATCACGAAAATAATCGTACTAACGCCTTCAGGCACGCGCTTTGGAATTATTTGATCTGTGAGAAATGTTATAAAGTTTCTGGTTCTGTTGAAAGATCGATAGAATGGAGCAAAAAGATAACCGATTTGCACGAGGAACTCGCACCGAATGATAAACCCGCCAAATTGATGGACTTGCATAATAATCGAATAGGTCGCAAGCTCTTTAAAAAGAATTATTCCGAAGAAAATCTGGCTATTATCACGCTTTTAAAAGAGGAAATGAAAAAGGCCATAAAGGTGAGCAAAACAGAGGAGATAAACGCCCATCAGAATCAGCTGGTTTATATCGAAGATCGAAAATGAGAGAACAATTTTACGCATATATAGAGGAATTACAGGACAGAATAACTGCCAAACTCGAGGAGATCGATGGAGCGGCGAAATTCCAGCAAGATCTATGGGAGCGCCCCGAAGGTGGTGGTGGCAGAACCCGAGTGATTGAAAACGGAAATGTATTTGAAAAAGGCGGAGTGAATATCTCGGCAGTACACGGACCTTTGCCCCCGGCGATGCAACAATATTTTAAGGTAGGTGATGTAGATTTTTTCGCCTGTGGCCTCAGCCTGGTACTTCACCCTAAAAGCCCTATGGTTCCTACGGTTCATGCTAACTGGCGCTATTTCGAGATGTATGACAAATCGGGAAAAGTGATAGACCAATGGTTTGGCGGTGGACAGGACCTAACTCCCTATTACCTGTTCGAGGAAGATGCTATTCATTTTCATAAGATCTCGAAGCAAGCCTGCGACAAGCACAATCCTGAATTCTATCCTGAATACAAGAAAAAGTGTGATGAATATTTCTGGAATTCTCATCGGGACGAAGCCCGGGGCGTCGGCGGATTGTTTTTCGATTATTTAAAGGCTTCCGAAGAAATGAGCATCGAGGCCTGGTATGATTTCGTGACCGAAGTGGGCGATAGTTTTCTCGAAGCTTACGTACCAATTGTGGAAAAAAGAAAAAATTTAAGCTATACCGAAGCTCAGAGAAACTGGCAGGAGATCAGGCGTGGGCGGTACGCAGAATTTAATCTGGTACACGACAAGGGCACACTTTTCGGCTTGAAGACAAATGGCAGGATAGAGAGTATTTTGATGAGCCTTCCTCCGCACGTGCAATGGGTTTACGACCATCATCCTGAGCAAGGCAGTGAAGAGGAGAGATTGTTGAAGGTTTTGGAAAAGCCACGGGAGTGGGTATAAAATGCCGCTCCTATGGAGCTCTTCTTACAAAACAGGATACATTTTTATAAGTATGTCGTCTCTACGAGGCTAACATGTTCTAAATAATTTTAAACATTCTGATTAAAGGAAATTCCAAAAGCTCCGTTAGGAGCGAAATATTTATAGAACATATGAAGATATACGTTCCATTGAGCCTCAGAGAGGCGGCATAGATTATTCGCTGGATAATTGGGAATTTCAGAATGATCCACACCTATGAACAAAATATATAACCAATTTGTTTTGGTGGTGATGTGTCGCTCCTCTGGAGCTCATTACACACAATGAAACACAATCTATAAATATATCGCCTCTACGAGGCTGAAAAATTATAATTTATATTAAATATTCTAATTGAAGGCAATTCCGCAAGCTCCAGTAGGAGCGACATATTTATAGAAAATTAGCGTTACGGGCTAGGGAGAGCCTCAGAGAGGCGGCATAGATTATTCGTAGGATATTTGTAAATTTAAAAATGGCCAATACCTATACACAAATATATATTCATTACGTTTTTGCCGTTAAGGGACGACAAAACCTGATTTCCAAAAAATGGAAGGACGAACTATATAAATACATTACCGGTATCGTAACCAATGAAGGCCAGAAATTAATTGCTATAAACGGGATGCCGGACCATTTACATATCCTTCTGGGAATAAAACCTAATAAAAATATCTCAGATCTTATTCGTGATATAAAAACCAATTCGTCTCGATTTATAAATACCAGAAATTGGATTGCGGGAAAATTTGAGTGGCAAAAAGGCTTCGGTGCTTTTTCTTGCGGACATTCACAATTAGACACGGTGATACATTACATTCAGGAGCAGGAAAGTCATCACAAAAAATTAAATTTCAGGGAAGAATATCTGAAATTTTTGAACACATATAATATAGAATATAATTCCGATTATCTTTTTGAAGAGATCGAATAAAATCAGAAAAAAACAAAAAAATGTATCCACTAAGTAGAAATAGAAGACTAAGAACTAATGAGGCAGTAAGAAGCCTTGTTAGAGAAACTGCCATCACTCCAGATGATTTTATCGTTCCGCTTTTCGTGGTAGAAGGAAAAAACATAAAAGAAGAGATCGCCTCTATGCCGGGTTATTACAGGATGAGCCTGGATCTTTTAAAGAAGGAAGTAAAAGAGGTGTGGAATTTAGGTTTGAAATCAGTTTTGCTTTTCGTTAAGGTTCCGGAAAACCTTAAAGATAATGCAGGTACCGAGGCTTTAAATTCAGAAGGTTTAATGCAACGCGCCATTAAAACGGTAAAAGAAGCAGTTCCCGAAATGCTGGTAATGACTGATCTCGCGCTGGATCCCTACTCTGCTTATGGTCACGACGGAATAGTTGCTGAAGGAAAGATCATCAATGACGACACCACTGCTGTTTTAGCTGAAATGGGACTTTCCCACGCCAAAGCCGGTGCCGATATTCTGGCCCCCAGCGATATGATGGACGGACGCATTTTTGAGATCAGAAGTCTACTGGAAGACGAAGGTTTTCACGATACCGGGATTATGAGTTACAGCGCAAAATATGCTTCTGCTTTTTACGGACCTTTCCGTGATGCTTTGGATTCAGCTCCTGTTGATGCCGAGAACATTCCGAAAAATAAGAAAACCTACCAAATGGATCCGGGCAACCGCGATGAAGCCATCCGTGAAACCCTGATGGACATAGAGGAAGGCGCCGATATCGTTATGGTAAAACCCGGTCTCTGTTATCTTGACATAGTGCGTGACATTAAAAACGCGGTGAACGTGCCAGTGGCGGTTTATCAGGTTAGCGGGGAATATGCGATGATAAAAGCCGCCTCAGAGAAGGGCTGGCTGGATCACGATGCCGTGGTACTGGAACAGCTAACCGCTATTAAACGCGCGGGAGCAAATATGATTGCCAGTTATTTTGCAAAAGAAGCCGTTAAGCTTATCTCTTAGGCCCATAATTTGATAATTAAATTGTTTAAAAAGCAACCTGCTTTTTACATACTTTTGAGAGATGAAAAAGTTTCGAAATAAAGGCTTAATTGCATTTATTATGCTGAGTTTGCTGTTGCTATATGGACAGCAGGCTTTTGCTTTTTCATTACCTCAGTTTACCGAGGATTCTGATCAAGAATTCAATTTTCAAACTAAATCTGCTGCTTTAGTAATTTTCTTTCAGGAAAATACTTATGGTCAGACAAGTGAATATTCCGAAAATTTTTCAGAATATATCTTTGGAACAGGCTCTCTGGCCGTGACCGGGAATTTTCATTTCAGGAATGCACACAGCTTAAAAAACGCTACAAAATACCTTCAGGATCATAAACACGACCTGAAGCACAAGATCTTCCCATTCCATTTTTTCTGGTGAACATTTTCAGCTAATCTGAATAAATAAAAGGCTTTAGAAAAGGCCCGGGTGCAGGTACGTCATTTTTTAGATCAAGCGACCACCCAGAAATTATTTCACCTTTAAAAAAAACAAAAAAATGGATACAGCTTCAAGCTTAATTGGTTTGGGTCTACTATTAGTGTTTATAGGCCCTATCCTTATTTTAATTGTTCAACAGAATAAACAAGAGAAAAAAACACTCAATAAACTTAAAACTATTAGTAGGGATAATAATTTAAATCCTGACACCACAGAACTCTTAGAAAACCTAATACTAGGCCTGGATTTAAAAGCTCGTAAATTACTTATTGTGAACCCAGGCAAAAATCCTGAATATAACATACTAAATCTTAAGGAGTTAAAAGAGATCGGGTTATCAACCCAAAAGGATAAAAATCCTGAAGGCCGTCTGAATTATATTAGTTTGAATCTATTTGGTGTAAAAAACAAAAAATTAGATGAAATCGTCTTCTATAATGAAGATGACGAAAATTCTTTAAATGCTGAAGCCTGCTTAGTTCTCGCTAAAAAATGGGAAAATCTAATTAGAACTTAACCATAAGATTAAAGCAACACAAAACCTCCGGCAGTCAAAATGGAAAACCATCATCCATTAGCTTTCCGGAGGTTTAATATTTCTTTTTATTAATTTAATGGGAGAATACCTAAATTAGTGGCCTAAACAACCTTAAAAACCATTATGGGTTTACTTATTTTTTATGCCTTAATTTCCATTTTTTTTTCTTTCCTGTGTTCTATACTGGAAGCCGCGTTATTAAGTTTTACCCCCTCTTTTATTAAGATAAAAAAAAAGGAGAGCAAAGGCTATGCTGATACTTTAGCCCATTTCAAGCAGGATATAGATCGACCTTTAATTGCACTCTTAACTGTTAATACTGTTGCTCATACCGTAGGAGCTATTTTGGTGGGTGTCCAGGCCGAAAAAGTTTGGGGAGATGGAGGTAACGCTGTAGGTATTGTATCGGCTGTTATGACCTTGGCGATTTTAATAATTTCTGAAATAATTCCAAAAACGATTGGTGCAACATACTGGCAAAAATTAGGTGGCTTTACTGCTACTATTTTAAAAATTATGATCTTTCCGCTGAAATATACCGGAATTCTATGGCTAATGATGCTTACCACAAAATTAATAGGAAAATCTGCCCATGTTAGCTCTATGAGCCGGGAAGAATTTATGGCGATTACCGATGCTGCTGAAGAAGAAGGTGTTTTTGAACAAAGTGAGACTACCGTTATTAAAAATTTACTGGTATTTAAATCTGTAGAGGCAAAAGATGTAATGACACCATTTTCGGTAGCGATTGTGGAAGATGAAGCTACTTCTATCGAAGATTTCCATCGGGCCCACCGGAACCTTAAATTTTCCAGAATTCCTGTATATAAAGAAAAGCCCAACAACATAACCGGATTTATCCTTAAAGATGATGTGCTGGAAGAAATGATTGACGAAAAAGGTCCTGAACCCCTTAGCAGCCTGCGTCGTGACGTATTTATGACTCCTGCCAACACCCCTATCCCCGAATTATTTGAAAAATTCATCCAGGAAAGAGCTCATATTACTATGGTAGTAGATGAATATGGAAATACCGTAGGCTTGGTCACCATGGAAGATATCATAGAAACCCTGCTGGGGCTTGAAATAATGGACGAGAGCGACAGTATCGAAGATATGCAATTGCTTGCCCGTCAAAACTGGGAACGTCGCGCAAAACGACTTGGATTGATCAAGCGCGAGGAAGAACAAGATAAAAAGACCGATGAAGATACATCTGAAAACTCCATTGGGGGTAGCAAAGATTAGCGGAAGTGAAGAAGGAGTTTCAGAAATAAAAATTCTGGATGAATCCCCGCAACCTTCTTCTGAAATTCCGGACGTTCTTTTGCCTGTTGTGGAACAGCTTGAGGCATATTTTAGAGGAGAGCTGGAGGAGTTCAATTTAAAACTTGATTTAGAAGGCACCAATTTTCAGAAGAAAGTATGGCGGGCACTCCTTAAAATTCCCTATGGAAAAACAGTCTCTTATTTGGAACTTTCAAAACAAATAGGTGATGTTAAAGCTATAAGGGCGGTGGCATCGGCAAATGGCAGAAATCCGCTATGGATTGTAATTCCCTGTCACAGGGTAATAGGCAGCGGTGGCTCCTTAACAGGTTATGCCGGTGGACTTCACCGTAAGAAATGGTTGCTGGAACATGAAGGCGCATTAACACAACAAAGTCTTTTCTAGATAAAGCAAGTTGGCATGAAGAAGTTTCTAAGAATTTTCGGTATTACTATGGCGGTATTGGTGCTGAGCATTGTTCTTCTTTATATTTTCAATTATGAATATATACTAAAAGCCGCTAGAATAACCTATCTAAACGGACACACCTCAGCTTATATCTCCGATTATCATGAATTTGACAATAGGATAATTGAGGCCGGAGATAACGGCCAGGAATGGCCCAAACATTCCGATTATAATTCAGAAGAAGCTACCGAAGCTTTGGAGAAAATAAATAAAGAATTAAAAACCGTGTCTTTTTTAGTGATTAAGAATGACAGCTTATGGTTTGAAAAATATTACCGGGAATATACTCCACCAATAAGGTCTAACTCTTTTTCTATGGCAAAAAGCATTGTAGTGGCCATGCTGGGTAAAGCTATTATGCAGGGGCATATTGAAAGTCTGGAGCAACCGGTTGCCGATTTTTTTCCGCAATTCGATAAAGGCCTTAAAGTGGGAGACCTCGCCTCGATGGCCTCAGGGTTAAACTGGGACGAAAATTATTACAATCCCTTCGGAATGACGGCCAGAGCTTATTACGATAATAACCTGAGAAAACAAATCCTGAAGCTGGAGGTCACCGAAACCCCGGGTGAAGAATTTAAATATTTAAGCGGAAATACCCAGTTGCTGGCTATGGTTTTGGAAAAAGCTACCGGAGAAAACATCTCTGAGTATTTGAGTGAAAATTTCTGGAAACCCATGGGAATGCAAAACAACGCATTTTGGCAATTAGACAGTGAAGAATACGGTATGGAAAAAGCCTTTTGCTGCATTGCCTCTAATGCCCGAAATTTTGCCCGCTTCGGAAAATTGTTTAAAGATAAAGGCACCTGGAACGGCCAGCCCCTTCTGGATTCAGGTTATATTGAAAGAATGACCCAGGCCCGTTTTAAGGAGAGCCCGGAATACGGCTATGGATTATGGTTAACCGATTATATGGATAAGGAAATCTTCTATATGCGCGGGGTGCACGGTCAATATGTGATTGTGATCCCCGAAGATGACCTGGTGATCGTAAGATTGGGAGAGAAATTTATCAAAAAAGATGATGAAAAGCATTATCCTGATTTTTTCAGGTATATTGATGAAACATATAAAATGCTAAAAGATGCTTCATAAAATAAATCTGGAAAATATACTTTTTCTCGATATTGAAACTGTGCCAGAAACAGCCTCCTTCAACGAGTTAAGCGAGGAGAAAAAAATTTTATGGGAAGACAAAACCCAGTACCAGCGTAAGGAGGAATATACTCCGGAAGAATTCTATGACAGAGCAGGAATTTGGGCCGAATTTGGTAAAATCGTGTGTATATCGGTTGGTTTTTTTAATTATAAAAATGAAGAGCGCAGCTTCAGGATAACCACCTTCAGCGGGGAAGAAAAACAGTTGTTTAAGGATTTCAGCGAACTATTAGAAGGGCATTTTTTTCAGCCTTATCATTTGTTATGTGCGCATAACGGGAAAGAGTTCGATTTCCCTTTTATAGCCCGCAGAATGCTTATTCACGAACTTCCGCTTCCATTTAAATTAAATCTCTTCGGAAAGAAACCCTGGGAGGTTCCTCACCTCGATACCCTGGAGCTATGGAAATTCGGGGATTATAAACATTTCACCTCTTTGAAGTTACTCACAAATATTCTTGGGATTCCCTCTCCAAAAGACGACATAAGCGGCAGCGATGTGTGTACGGTTTTTTATGAAGAAAAAGATCCTCAAAGAATAATTGCCTACTGCGAGAAAGATGTGGTGGCCATCGCCCAGATCATTCTGAAATTCAGGCAGGAAAAACTACTTGAAGAAGCGGAAGTAATTTCGGTTTAAAAAGCTGATTTCAATCTTATTCCGCTAAACTTCAGTTAAAACACCCCATTTTCCTCTTCAAAAATTTGTAACTTTAAGATGGCTGATTTTTTAATGAAACTTCGGCGATCAAATATTCTAACCAAAAACCCGAAAATTATGTATTTATACGTAGAAATGTGGAACGTTACCCGAAAATGGCTGGATCTTTCAACCGAAGAACGGCGTAAGGTTTTTACCAAAATGGAAGATAGAATATCAGAGATGAAGTCTCGTGGAGTAAAAAACCTTGGCTGGGCCCGAAACGATGAACATACTCCTTACCGCAGCGATTACCGCTATATGACGGTTTGGGAAATGCCTTCAAAAGAAGAGGTGAAAATGTTGGAAGAAAACCTAAAAGATGCCGGCTGGTATAACTATTTCTCGCAGGCCAATGCTAGAGGTGAGGTACTATCCCGTGATGAGGCGATGGAATTCTTAATAAATATCAAAGAGACTTCAACTTCTTTCCTCGATTCCTGAATATAAAAAGTGTCTGTCTGAAAAGTTCATTGAAGGCCGCTTCTGAATTTTTCAGACAGACATGATTGTTATAATTTCATTTCTGGAATATCTCCTTCCACAATTAATTTGCCTTCGGTGGCTTGTTCAATTTCCGCTACACTTACCCCGGGAGCTCTTTCCATAAGTTTAAATCCGTCCTGAGTAACTTCTATCACTGCTAGGTTAGTAACGATTTTTGTTACACAACCCACGCCGGTGAGAGGCAAACTACAACGCTTCAGCAATTTAGATTGTCCTGCTTTATTGGTATGCATCATAGCCACAATAATATTTTCGGCACTGGCCACCAGGTCCATCGCGCCTCCCATACCTTTTACCATTTTACCCGGGATCTTCCAGTTAGCGATGTCGCCATTCTCGGCTACTTCCATAGCACCAAGAATTGTAAGATGCACATGCTTCCCCCTTATCATTCCAAAACTCATTGCGGAATCAAAAAAACTGGCCCCTGGAAGTGCGGTAATAGTTTGTTTTCCCGCATTTATAAGGTCGGGGTCTTCTTCGCCTTCAAAAGGAAAAGGTCCCATCCCCAGGATTCCATTTTCACTTTGAAATTCTACTTCTATATCGTCGCGCACGTAGTTGGCCACCAGGGTTGGAATCCCAATCCCCAGGTTTACATAATAACCGTCTTTAACTTCTTTTGCGATGCGTTGTGCGATTCCTTCTTTTCCTAAAGACATAATTTATTTTTTTGACCGTACGGTTCGTTGCTCAATTCTTTTTTCATAATTTTTTCCTTCAAAAATCCTTTGTACCAGGATCCCCGGAATATGTACCTGATTGGGATCAAGTTCTCCCGGCTCTACAAGCTCCTCTACTTCTGCCACGGTGATCTTTGCGGCGCCACACATATTGGGATTAAAATTTCTTGCGGTACCCTTAAAAATCAGGTTTCCTGCCTTGTCTCCTTTCCAGGCTTTCACGAAAGCAAAATCGGCTTTAAAGGCTATTTCCAGCACGTGCATTTTCCCGTCGAATTCGCGGGTTTCTTTGCCTTCTGCGACCTCGGTCCCATAACCTGCGGGAGTATAAATGGCAGGAAAACCCTGCTGGGCGGCCTGGCACCTTGCCGCCAGAGTTCCCTGCGGAATTAACTCTACATCCAGCTCTTCACTAAGCATCTGGCGCTCGAATTCTTCGTTTTCTCCCACGTAGGAAGAAACCATTTTTTTGATTTGTTTTTTGTGAAGCAGTAGTCCCAGACCAAAATCGTCTACTCCGGCATTATTGGAAATACAGGTAAGGTCTTTAACATTTAAGCGAACAAGTTCTGAAATTGCGTTTTCAGGAATTCCCGAAAGACCAAAGCCGCCAAGCATAAAAGTCATGCCGTCTTCAACATCCTTTAGCGCCTCCTGAACATTCTCTACAGTTTTTCGAATCATCGGTATAATTTTACCGAAAAATACAAAAATAAACCGCTAAGGACAATGCTTTTGAAGCCTTAAATTATCTAATTCAGAATTAATTCAATGAAAATTTAATGAATCTTAAAAATCAAGCTCATCCGGAAGGTTTTCTGAATTTTGCTGGTTTTCCTGGTAATAATTGGAACAATTGACTTCTATGGAAAGATTATCCGGCTTTGGGAAATCATCTTTAGAAATCTCCAACTCCTCGTCGGCATAAAGATCTTTCATATACATCCCCCAGATGGGCAAAGCCATAGTAGCTCCCTGACCATAAGTTATAGTAGGAAAATGTACCGCACGATCTTCAGCACCAACCCAAACCCCGGTTACCAGGTTCGGAACAATTCCCATAAACCAACCATCACTCTGGTTTTGGGTGGTTCCGGTTTTTCCCGCAATGGGATTTTTAAAATCATAAGGATAGCCTGTTACCCCACGTTTATAATGATCGAGATCTTTGGCGTAAGTACCGCGCAGGCGTACCCCGGAACCATACTGGGTTACTCCCTCTAAAAGATTTACCGTGACATACGCCGCTTCTTTACTAAGCACGTCGCGGGTTTCCGGCACATTCTGATAAAGCATAGTACCATTTTTATCTTCAATACGGTTTACCATAACCGGTTTAATATATACCCCTTCATTGGCAAAAGTGCTGTAGGCTGAAACCATTTCAAACAGGCTCATATCCTCAGTACCTAAAGCAATAGCAGGTCCCGTAGAAAAATATCTGGTATCCACACCAAGTTTTGTAGCCAAATCTACCACGGGGCCCGGGCCAGTTTTATCGATAAGCCTTGCGGTTACAGTATTCACCGATTGTGCCAGGGCATTTTTCAGGGAGATCATTCCTTCATAATTATCACCTACGTTTCGTGGAGACCAGTCCTTGACATTTCCGTATTTACCTGCTTCAATGGTAAAAGGATTAAGAGGTAAAGTATCACATGGGGAAAGTTTTAACTGATCTATAGCCGTAGCATAAACAAATGGCTTGAAGGTAGAACCCACCTGTCTTTTTCCCTGTTTAACGTGGTCGTATTTAAAATGCTTAAAGTTGGTACCGCCTACCCAGGCTTTGACCTCTCCGGTTTGAGGCGTCATAGACATTAAACCTGCCTGGAGAAAACCTTTATAATAAAAAATGGAATCTTTTGGGGTCATTACAGTGTCTTTAGTACCATTCCAGCTAAACACCCTCATTTTTCTTTCCTTATCAAAAGATGCCAGGATCTCTTCCTCAGATTTCCCCTGCTCTTCCATCTCTTTCCAACGCACAGAACGACGCATGGCACTTCTCACTATACTGTTGACCTCATCCGGGGTTACATCCCTGAACGGAGCTGTTTTATTATTTTCATTCTGGCGGTCGAATTCCTTCTGAAGATGGGAAATATGCTTCTTCACAGACTCTTCGGCATATTCCTGCATTTTTGAATCTATGCTGGTATATATTTTAAGTCCGTCGCGGTAAATATTGTATTCTGTTCCATCTGGTTTTGGATTTTTCTTAATCCAGTCTTTCATAAATCCCTGCAGATAAACCCTAAAATAAGTAGCCATACCTTCATCGTGACCTTCGGGAGAGAAATCGAGAGTTAAGGGGAGTTTTTGCAGCGAGTCTTTTTCCTTTTCTGAGAGATATCCGTTCTTATACATTTGCACAAACACCTGGTTGCGACGTTGTTCTACCATTTCCGGTCTTCTTACTGGGTTATAGAGAGCAGCATTTTTAAGCATAGCAACAAGCACTGCCGATTCTTCAATATTCAGGTCCTTTGCTTCTTTACCAAAATAGATCTTCGAAGCCGAACGAATTCCCACTGCCTGATACACAAAATCATATTTATTAAAATACATAGTGATAATCTCTTCCTTGGTGTACTGCCGCTCAAGACGTGTGGCAATAATCCATTCCTTTACCTTTTGCAGGACCCTGGCCAGGGGATTATTAGAAACCTGTTCAGTAAAAAGTAATTTAGAAAGCTGCTGGGTAATAGTACTTGCCCCACCACGTGTCCCCAGGAAAACCGCAGCTCGCAAGGTGCCTTTAGGATCTATTCCCGCGTGTTTATAGAAACGTTCATCCTCGGTAGCTACGAGGGCTTCAACCAGATGATCAGGCAAATCATCATACCTTATTGGGGTACGGTTCTCGCTGTAGTATTTCCCCAGGGTTTTCCCATCAGAAGAAAAGATCTCTGTAGCTAGATTGGTTTCGGGATTTTCAAGTTCCTCGAAAGTTGGCATTTTTCCAAAAGCGCCCCAACTGGCTAGTAAAAAGATGAAAATAATAACTAATATTCCTAATCCGAAGAGGGTCCAGAATCCAAGAATGTAAGAGGATTTGCTTCGGGTAGTCTTTTCTTGTTTTGTAGGTGACTTGGCCATTTTTTATGCTGAAATTATTCTGAAGTGTTTTCTATTCTGAAGCCAACGTGTGTGATTCCCTGTAGGTTGTCTATACCGTTTACTTCGCCGTTTTTACGCATAGCGTGTTTAATATGTACCTGATAATTGCCCGGTTCATCAAAACGAACATTTTCTTTATACCAGAGTTTGTTTTCTTTTACATCACCAAAACCCTTGCCAAGCCATTCGCCCGAAGGTGCTGCCATCTCATATTCCAGAGTATCGGTAATCACTTTTCCCTGCGGAAACCTGATTTCGGTTATCAAAAACAGATTACTATATTTAAAATCGTTGTTATTTCTAATGTTTATAAATAAATTATACGATCTAAGCGAATCTAATTTGCCCAGTTCAAAATTTATTATCGAGTCTTTATGCCACTCCCCATTCACGGATTTATAGTCATCAAAAACCCGTTTTTTATCGCAACCGGCAAATACACTAAAAACAAGCAATAATATTAAAAAAACACTTATTTTATGCATTTTTAGACGGTTTACCCTTACGCTTTTTCTTACGGCTCTTTCCGCGCGGTTTTTTGCCCTTAGGTTTATCGAAACGCGTTAAACTATCCTGACCTACAACATTGTTGAAGTCCGGTTGTTTTTCCGTTTCCAATAGCTGAACTTCAAATTCCTCCAGGCTGGCAACATCTTCCTTGTTTTTATTAGCATGGATAATCTTATTAGCCTGCTCTGCAGTGATCTTATACCAGTTCATCCACTCCCCTTCATAGGCATACCAAAGGAAGCCCTGGAAAATATCTATTTTCTGGCAAACCGCCGTTCCCTTTTTGGTATAAAGCTTTGTATCTATTTTTGGAAAAGCTTTAAGAGCTTCCAAATAGGTGTCCAGCTCATAGTTGAGGCAACATTTTAGTTTCCCGCATTGCCCGGCTAGTTTTTGAGGGTTTAGCGATAATTGCTGGTATCTGGCCGCCGAGGTACTCACCGACCTGAAATCTGTTAACCAGGTAGAACAGCACAATTCCCTTCCGCAGGAACCAATACCACCTAATCTTGCGGCTTCCTGACGAAGACCTATTTGGCGCATTTCTATACGGGTATTAAATTCGTGCGCAAATTCCTTAATAAGCTGGCGGAAATCCACCCGATCATCGGCTGTATAATAAAAAGTAGCTTTAGAGCCGTCACCCTGGAATTCGACATCGCTTATCTTCATGCTGAGTTTTAGTCTGATCGCGATCTCCCGGGCGCGTTTTTTTATAGCATCTTCCCTTTCACGGTATTCTTCCCAAACATCGATGTCTTTCTGAGTAGCTTTTCGATATATTTTAAGGACCTCCTCACTATCGGGAGCCACCTTTTTCTTTTTCATCTGTACCCTCACCAGTTCCCCGGCAAGGCTTACCATTCCTACATCGTGGCCAGGCGATGCCTCCGTGGCTACTACATCACCCATGCTCAGGCTAAGGTTCTCGGTATTTCTGAAGAAGTGTTTTCTGCCGTTTTTAAATCTCACTTCTACAAAATTAAAAACTTCTACCCCCTGAGGGAGAGACATATTTGAAAGCCAGTCGAAAACGCTAAGTTTATTGCAGGAATCGGTACCACAGGTTCCGTTATTCTTACATCCTTTAGGTTGACCGTCTTTGGTTGAGCAACTGCTGCAAGCCATAAATTATTGTATATATAGGAAGCCTTGCTAGTTTAGTGCTGCAGGCTTGTAGGTTTATAATTAATTCTAAAAAGGTAAATATACCAATATTAATTGGCTCTGTTTAAAGAACGTCGGCTTAGCTTTTATATTTTAAAACTTCAGAACGACCTTTTTTAAAGATCTTATTACTGTTGCCTTTACCTTTTCGCAATTTCTTTTGTTCTTCGTAGGGCAAAGCGTTTATCTCCATACACTCTTCAGAACAGCAATTATTCATTTTCTCTGCGCATTCAGGACACTGAATAAAAAGAAGGTGACAGGCTTCATTAGCGCAGTTCACGTGGGTATCACAGGCCTTACCACATTGATGGCAATTGGCGATAATTTCCCCGGAAATACATTCGGAGCGGCGGTGATCAAAAACAAAATTCTTCCCTAGGAATTTATTTTCCAGCTGCTGGTTATTTACTTGTCTGGCATATTCTATAATTCCACCTTCAAGCTGATAAACGTTTTTAAAGCCTTTATGTTTATAATAAGCGCTGGCTTTCTCACAACGAATACCACCGGTACAATACATCACCAGGTTTTTATCTTCTTTGTGCTCTTTAAGATCTTCCTCAATAATTGGCAGGGAATCCCTAAAAGTATCCACATCTGGTGTTACCGCGCCATCAAAATGCCCTATCTCACTTTCGTAGTGATTACGCATATCCACCAAAACGGTATTGGGGTCGCTGATTAACTCGTTAAATTTAGCCGCATCAACATGCACCCCTTTGTTTCTAACATCAAAAGTATCATCATTCAATCCATCGGCTACTATTTTTTTACGCACTTTCACCTTAAGCTTAAGAAAAGATTTCAGGTCGTGCTCAATAGCGATATTCAGCCTCACGCCTTCCAGGAAATAAATTCCATCTATAAATTCTTTAAATTCGTCAAAGCGTTTAGCAGGTACAGATAACTGTGCATTTATCCCCTCGTGAGCTACATAAATACGTCCAAGAACTTCCATTTGATCCCAGGCGATAAAAAGGTGATTTCTGAAAAGATGAGGATTTCCAATTTTTGCATACGCATAGAAAGAGAGTGTTAACCGGTCTTCGCCGGCCTCTTCTAACAAAGCTTCTCTTTCTTTAGCGCTTAATTTATTGTACAGTTGCATGCTATACTAATTTTATAAGGTTAAAGAAAATTTTTGCAAAGATAAACTTTAATCGCAGCAGAAAAAATGTGGTAATCTTAATAAGATCCAAAGGTTTTCCGGGATTTCTGTTGCTGTTTTCGATGTTATTTACGGTTTAATTCAGTTTAACATGTTATTCTAACATTATAAGATCAGGGGAAACCAAAAAATCATACCTCATTACCCAGGGATTTATTAAGATTTCAGTTCGAATATAAATGCCCCGAATTTAAAATTGTGATGCACCAAAACTTATAGTAATTTAGCAACTTTCATTTAATATTATAAAAATCATGAGCAACGATAAAGAAAGAGAAGCTAAGTTAAAGGCTCTAAAGCTTACCCTGGATAAGATGGACAAAACCTACGGAAAAGGTACGGTGATGAAAATGAGTGACCAGGCCGTAAGCGATGTAGATGCGATTTCTACAGGATCCCTTGGGCTGGATCTGGCACTTGGCGTTGGAGGTTATCCCCGCGGAAGAGTAATTGAAATTTACGGACCTGAATCTTCGGGTAAAACCACCCTAACTCTGCATGCAATAGCCGAAGCCCAAAAAGCCGGAGGCATCGCTGCTTTTATTGATGCCGAACATGCTTTTGACCGTACCTATGCTCAAAACCTGAATATAGATATCGAAAACCTCATCATCTCTCAACCCGACAACGGGGAGCAGGCATTGGAAATCACCGATAACCTTATCCGCTCGGGAGCGATCGATATCATCGTAATAGATTCTGTTGCCGCACTTACCCCAAAAAGTGAGATAGAAGGTGAAATGGGTGATTCTAAAATGGGGCTTCACGCCAGGCTGATGTCTCAGGCTTTAAGAAAACTTACTTCTTCCATTAGTAAAACTAATTGTACCGTAATTTTCATCAACCAGTTAAGGGAAAAAATTGGAGTAATGTTCGGGAACCCGGAAACAACCACCGGTGGTAATGCCCTTAAGTTTTATGCTTCAGTAAGGCTCGACATAAGACGTTCTACCCAAATTAAAGATAGCAACAGCAACGTATTAGGTAATAAAACCCGGGTGAAGGTTGTAAAGAACAAGGTAGCACCCCCGTTTAAAACCGCCGAATTCGACATTATGTATGGCCAAGGGATTTCTAAAATCGGAGAGATCATAGATGTGGGAGTAGATTATGAGATCATCAAGAAAAGTGGCTCCTGGTTTAGTTATGAAGATACTAAGTTAGGCCAGGGACGCGATGCCGTAAAGATCTTGCTGAAAGACAATCCCGATCTTATGGAGGAACTCGAGGTCAAAATAAAAGAGGCTATAAAAATAGCCAACGAGTAAAAAATCAAATCCCTTTTTTTAAGGGATTTTTTATTTCAATACGCAACCATTTGAAGTTAATTGCATCTACTAGGTAGAACTAAAACATTAACACTTAAATCAAAAAGAAAAATTGAAATGAAAAAATTGGCTTTTTTACTATTGATTGCTTTCAGCCTGGTTGGTTGCAGCCTGGAAGACGATGGCCCTAACAGATTGCTGGAATTTGCTGAAATTACCGATGCAGATCTACCTGAGTATTTTGAGCGGGGGGAATCTTATGATATTGTTGTTACATATTTATTACCTTCAGCCTGCCATGTATTTAATGGTTTTGATGCACGCCAGGGTCAAGGTGAAAACAGCAACGAAATATTCATTGGAGTGGTAACTTCCTATGATGCTAACCTAACCGAGTGCAACAAAGAGGAAGATGATCTCTCCAGGGAAGCTACCTTGAAAGATGTTACAATTACAGGAGAAGTTGGTACGGTGTACACCTTCAAATTCTGGATAGGCCAGGATTCATCAGGAGAAACGCAATACTATACTGTAGAAGTACCTGTAGAAGATCCCGATACCACGGGGGAAGAAGAAGAATAAAAAATGAAAATAGTAATGAGTAACACCCCAACAAGCAAGTGGGTTTAGAAAAACTCATCCAAAAGTGTAAAAAACAGGATATTAAGGCACAGGAAGAGCTCTACCGGCTATACGCCCAAAGGCTTTTTGGCGTGTGCCTTAAATATTCTACAAATTATCAGCAGGCAGAAGATAACCTGCAGGATGGTTTCTTAACCATCTTTAAAAAAATATCACAATACCAGGATAAAGGTTCTTTTGAGGGCTGGATGAAACGCATTATCATCAATACCGCTCTTCAGAAATACCGAAAAGAAAAATACCTAGATATCATTAATGAAGATCTATTAGAGGAGCAGGAAATTGAGATCGATGAAGAAGATTTGTCTGTAGATTTTCTGCTAAAACTCATACAGGAACTGCCCCCGCGCTACCGCGAAGTCTTTAATCTGTATGCTTTAGATGGTTATTCCCACAAAGAAATATCTGGCTTGCTGAATATTTCCCAGGGAAGTTCAAAATCTAACCTTGCCAGAGCCAGGGGAATTTTGAAAGAAAGAATTGAAAACCACCAAAACAACAACTCGGTGCGATCATTATGAAAGAGAAAAAGAACATAGACCGGCTTTACCAGGAGAAATTCAAAGATTTTGAAGCTTCTCCCTCACCCGGAGTATGGAAAAATATTGCCGATCGACTGGAAGAGGATAAACGAAAAAAGCCGTTAATTCTTCCAATTTGGTTTAAAATAGCCGGGGCCGCAGCTATGCTGGCCATATTATTGTCCGGAGGTTATTTTGTTTATCAGAATAACTTCTTTGGTAACACACCAGGGATGGTCTTTGAATTCCAGGAGATCAAACGCCCTCAAATCGAAACTTCGTTCGATAATAAAACCCTTACCGAAACAGGGAATCTTCTTCAAAAAATAACTTCAGATAAGCATGAAAACAGTTCCTCCAATAACGCATTGGTTTCAGGTAACAATGGTCTTGCATCTTCTGGTAGTGAAATCAAAAATGAAAAAGCTTCAGCAGAAAACTCTTCAGAAAAAGAAGAAAGTGATAAAAACCTCATCGACCAAAACACCGCGCTTGCCGAAACAGAAAGTTTTTCAGAAGAAAAGATTATTGAAAATTCAGAACACAAGAATAATCCAGCTTCAAATAATAGGTCAGACTCCACCAGCCTAATTGCCGCTAAGACTGAAACTGATATCCAAAATGAAAAAGACAGCATCGCTGAAAATGCTATCGCCTCTCTGGAAGAAAAAAGTAAGGACGGGAAAGAAGAAAAGGATGAGACAGAAACGGGAAAAAGCAGATTGAGTCTAAGCACCTTCGCTGCCCCTGTTGTTTATGACAATTTTGGAAAGGGTAATCCTATAGACCCTCAATTCGCAGGTAATCCTTCCAGTCAGAATTTAACAATGGCTTATGGTGTAAATGTGTCCTACCAATTATCTAATAAATTAAAAATCAGATCAGGAATAGGAAAAGTGGCTATGAGCTATGATATACAAGATGTAATGTTTTCGGCCGCCATTATTCCCAATGCTATTGCCAGCATAGACTATAGTCCCGAAGGAAGTAATTTTCAAATACAAGGGAACTCGGGAAGAAACAGTTATTCTTCAGCAGAAACCTCTTTTGCCCCCGAAAGTGCTTCCAGAGCAATGTTGGGCGAAATCAACCAACAGTTTGGTTATATTGAAATTCCCCTTGAAATAGAGTATAAACTTATCGATAAAAAAATTGGGCTAAATATCATTGGAGGAGGAAGTAGCCTTATTTTAGATGAAAATACATTGTTGCTTAATTCCAACAACCAAAGCGCTCATTTAGGTGAAGCCAATAATATTAATGATTTGAGTTTTAGCACCAATATTGGGTTGGGCGTGGATTATAAACTCACCGAAAGATTTAAATTAAACCTGGAGCCAATATTTAAATACCAGATCAACACTTTTAATAACACCCAAAACCTACAACCTTATTATTTTGGGGTATATTCTGGTTTAAGTTATAAATTTTAATTTTTGCTTATTACTCCTGTGAAAACCGCGAAATTTAGAGGTTTTTTAATTCTGCATGGTTTGCAAATCTTCCAGGATAAGTTGGCGTGTTCTTAATTTAAGTTCCCGTCGATCGCCCTGAGATTTACCTTCAGTAGGGATCATATCGTGGGCCTTAACCCTTAATGGTCCCGGACCTCCAAAAGAAAACCGGTAAGGAAAACGTTTCTTATTATCATAAAAGGTAAAAGGTACAATAGGGATCTGGTAATCTATGGCGATCCGGAAGGCGCCATCTTTAAAATTATCCAGCAGCAAGGCATGATCTTCCGGCACCCCTCCTTCCGGAAAAATACAAATGCTATTTCCCTGATTAAGTCGGCGTTGAGCTTCACTAAAAACCCTGTGCTTACTTTGGTTGCAGTTACGATCTACCAAAATGCAGGTTCTGCGATAGAAAAAACCAAAAAGGGGAATTCGGGCCAGTTCTTTTTTTCCCACAAATATAAACGGGTGCCTCACCACGGCCAGCATCAGCATAATATCGATCATAGAAGTGTGGTTGGCCACCAGCATATAGCTATTCCCGTTCTTAAGTTTTACCGGAGATTTGCAAACCGGGTAAAGCCCCATTCCATAAAGAATGCTCTTTGCCCATATTCTCGCGCAAAAATAATACTGGGGATAAAATCTTTCTGAAGATGTAAAAATGAGCAAAAAAGGCAACATTATGACTATTGGCACAACCATTAGCACATAAAACCAAATTCGCCAAACTGCAACCGCCATTTTTTTAAGTACACCCATGGTCGCCAAAAATACTAAATTGAAGTGAGTGTCTTCCCCAAAAAAATTACCTTTGTGAAAAATCAGAAAAAGACAATGTCCAGAATACTTACCGGAGTTCAGAGCACAGGAACTCCTCATCTTGGAAACCTGTTAGGAGCCATTCTTCCTGCCATTGAAATGGCTAACCAGCCTCAAAACGAATCTTTTATTTTTATTGCCGATATGCATTCGCTCACCCAAATCAAGGATGCTGAAACATTGAGACATAATACTTACTCTGTTGCAGCCACCTGGCTAGCCTGTGGAATAAACATTGAAAAAACTGTTTTTTACCGTCAGAGCGATATCCCACAAACCGCGGAACTCGCCTGGTATTTAAGTTGCTTTTTTCCCTACCAGCGTTTAACCCTGGCGCATTCTTTTAAAGATAAATCTGACAGACTCGAGGATGTTAATGCAGGACTTTTCTCCTACCCAATGTTGATGGCGGCCGATATTCTGCTTTATGATGCTGAAATTGTACCGGTAGGAAAAGATCAGTTACAGCACTTGGAAATCACCCGCGATGTAGCTTCCAGATTCCATAATCAAATGGGGGAGGCTTTCGTTATCCCTGAAGCTAAAGTACAGGAAAACACCATGTACGTTCCCGGCACCGATGGCGGAAAAATGAGCAAATCACAAAACAACACCATTAATCTATTTCAAACCGATAAAAAGCTCAGAAAACAAATCATGGGCATAGAAACTGACAGCACACCGCTGGAGGAACCAAAAAATCCAGATTCCTGCAATGTTTTCGCTCTCTACAAACTAGTGGCTTCTGAAGAGCAAATTGCAAAAATGCGTAAAAATTATGAAGCCGGTGGTTATGGTTATGGTCACGCGAAGCAGGAACTTTATGAAGTTTTATCCGAAAGATTCAAAGAGGCCCGGAAGAAATATGATTATTATATGAAAAACCTTGACGCCATTGATGAAGCCTTGGCGGTAGGTGCCGAAAAAGCTTCTGTGGTAGCCCATGAAGTTTTAAACAGGGTTAGAAGAAAGCTAGGTTATTAAATAAGCTCAAATAGCTTACCCGGCAAGGGTCTTATCACGCCTTTCAGTTCCAGATTGAGTAAAATTCCTGCTGTTTTAAATGTAGGGAAATTGCAGTTGAGGGCAATACTGTCTAATTGTGCTTTTCCACGATCTTTGAGGAAATTATAAATACTTTTCTCGTCGCCTTCCAATTCTACAAACAGCATTTTTTGGACTGGTTGAACCTTAGCATCGAGTTCCCAGTTGAGCATATAAAGGAGATCTGCCGCAGAGCTTAACAAGTGCGCATTCTGAGATTTTATCAGGTTATTACAACCTCTGCTGTAGGCATCGGTTGGACGGCCGGGAACAGCAAAAACCTCCCGGTTATAGGAATTAGCGATATCGGCTGTTACCAGGGAACCACCTTTTTCGGCGCTTTCAATCACGATAGTGGCTTCGCTTAAACCGGCAATGATACGGTTGCGTTTTAAAAAATTATTTCGGTCAAATTTATCGGTACTCCAGAAATCGGTAAAAAATCCACCGTTTTCCTCAATTGGCTTTACATATTTCTTGTGCACTTTAGGATATACCTGATTCAAGCCGTGAGCGAGACAGCCTATGGTTTGGAGGTTATGCTGAAGCGCTGCTTTTTGAGCCGCAATATCAACCCCGTAGGCAAGACCTGAAACTATTACCGGATCCAAAGGGCTAATTTCCTCAATAAATTTTTCACAAAACGCCAGACCATGGGCTGTGACTTGCCTGGTCCCAACCACGCTGATAATTCTCTTGTTGGCAAGATTGATGTTTCCCCGGGAGAACAGTAGCACAGGGCCGTCAAAACAGTGCTTTAGTTTTTCAGGATAATCTTCTTCCTGAAAATAATGCGTATTTATTTTATTGTCTTCTATGAACTTTAATTCCTCATCGGCAGCCTTCAAATGATCTCCACTTCTGAATTCATTCAGCCTGGTTTTGCCTATCCCATCGATCTTCAAAAGATTTTGAGGCTTCTCTTTTATCACCGCTTCCGCAGAACCCAAGCGCCTTATCAATTTCTTGGCGGTGCTATCTCCCAGGTTCGGAATATGTTGCAAGGCCAGAACGTATAATAAATCTGAAGCGTTCATAAAATCATTTTCAACTAAATTTACAGAAAAAAGATTTGTTAATAAATATTCTTTAGGTAACTTTAAAAACCCTCATAAAACCTGTTATTTTTGCGCCAATGAATATAATTAACCACATCCAGGATTTACTTTATCGTTACGAATGCGTGATCTTGCCCGGTTTTGGGGCTTTTCTTTCCCAGAGACAACCGGCCTATATCCAGGAAGACACCGGAGCATTTTACCCTCCTAAAAAGCTGGTTTCCTTTAACGGACAGCTCGTGAAAAGTGATGGCCTACTGGCAAATTATATCTCTGAAGCCGAAAATATCTCTTATCCTGCTGCGGTAAACCGTATTGTATTTTTTGTAGATAATCTTGAGAATTCTTTGAATAGCGATGGTACGGTAGAACTTGAGGACATTGGCCAGTTTAGCTATTCCGAAGAGGGAAATCTTCAGTTTGAACCGGTTGAAAAACTCAATTTCCTTACCGATTCCTTTGGCCTGGAAAGTATTAATGCAGGAAAAGTCAATCGTGAGGTTTATAAAGAACAGGTGGAAGAACTGGAGGAAAAAACTCCAATCAATTTCACCCCGGAAAGAAGAAAAACACCTGCTTTCCTTAAATACGCCGCTGTTGCCGTTATAGCACTTGGGCTTGGAGGTTTCACCGGCCTTAACATCTACAGCGATCAGGTAACAAAACATAATCTTGCAGAACAGCAGGAAGCTCAGGATCAACTTCAACAGCAAATTCAACAGGCAACCTTTGTAATAGACAATCCGCTACCTGCTATTACCTTTAACATTGAAAAGCAATCGGGTAACTACCATATAGTAGCCGGAGCTTTCAGGGTTGAAGAAAATGCAAAGAAAAAAGTTGAAGAACTTCGCAATGAAGGTTATAAGGCGAGGCTAATTGACGTCAATAAATTCGGTTTACATCAGGTAGTTTACCAAAGCCTGCAAACCCGCGGTGAAGCTTTAAAAGTACTACGGGATGTTAAAAGATCCAACGAAGGCGCCTGGCTGCTTATTCAGGAACTTTAATAGGATTTTAGGTTTTAATTGATCTAAGCACCTTATTTTTGCCGAAAATTTGGCAATATGCAAGCAAAACATCCTCAGGAATCCCGTACTACCCTTACCGATCTGGTTTTACCCAGTGAAACCAATCCTTTAAACAATTTATTTGGAGGTGAACTACTGGCCAGAATGGATCGTGCTGCAAGTATTGCCGCCCGCCGTCATAGCCGGCGAATTGTGGTTACCGCCTCTGTAAATCACGTAGCTTTTAATAAGGCCGTTCCCCTTGGAAGTGTAGTAACTGTTGAAGCAGCTGTATCGCGGGCATTTAAATCTTCTATGGAGATCTTTATTGATGTTTGGGTGGAAGACCGTGAAAGCGGTAATCGCACCAAAGCCAACGAGGCTATTTATACTTTTGTAGCGGTAGATGAAACCGGGACACCCGTAAGTGTACCTCCACTGGAACCGGAAACCGAGCTCGAGAAGCAACGTTACGACGCCGCTCTTAGAAGAAAACAACTCAGCCTGGTACTGGCCGGAAAGATGAAACCTCAGGACGCTACAGAGCTTAAAGCACTGTTTGAGGATAAAATTTAATTTCTTAGACTACATTTGAACGATCCAGTCGGCAGGATTCATTTTCTGAGTATTCTTATATATTAGGAAATGCAATGTTGTTTTACCGGTGCTACGGCTTGTAGCAACCTCGCCCAATTCCTGCCCTATGTTAACAACGTCACCGCGTTTTACAAATACTTTCGAAAGATTGTTGTATATAGTTAAATAATCGCCGTGACGAAGCATCACAGCTTTATTGGCTCCTTTTACAGCCTGTACCTCACTAACTGTCCCATTAAAAACTGCCCGGGCTTTACCGTTATTATCTGTATCAATCCGAACACCATTGCTGTTAATGGTTGTGGATCTCACTACCGGGTGTGGTTGGGTACCAAATTTCATGGTTACCACACCCGTACGCACGGGCCAGGGTAATTTCCCTTTATTTTTAATGAAATCGGCGGCGAGGGCTTTTGCTGCCGGAGTTAACTTGTAGGTATCCCTGGATTCTGAACCGCTCTCTTTATTGTCCTTAGCAATAGAAGCCCGAATCATTTCTTCTATCTGTTGGTCTATTTTATTGATTTCCTGTTGCTTTTGCTTAATCTGTGAAGCGAACTGACTTTCCTTACTTCTAATGGTTTTCATCAACTCCCGCTGCGCTATACGATTTTTTTCAAGCTCTGCCCGGGTTTGCCTGTTCTCAGCGATGAGTTTATCCTTTTCTTCTTTTTGATTGACCAAATTTTTATTTAATTGCTGAAGTTCGGCCGTACGGGCCTGGATTTCGTCTCCCTGTTGCTTTCTGTAAGCCGTATATTGTTTCATATACTGAAGCCTTTTGTACGCCTGAAGAAAATTCTCTGAAGACAGCAAAAACATTATCCTGCTGTTGGTAGATTTGCTCTTATATGATTTTTCAATCATACGGGCATAATCTTCCTTCAGAGCTTCGAGTTCTTTGCGCAACCGACCTATTTTACTTGAGTTTGAATTGATCTCACGGGTAAGCAGGTTCGCCTGCTGATTGGTAACTCTTATTAAATTTTCGGTACTTTTTATCTGTTGATCCAGATCCTGAACTTCACTTAAGACCGAACGCTCTTTTTGCTTGTTACTGCTTCTTAATTCGTTGATCCGCTTTATTTCGCTGCGCAATTCCTGACGGCGCTTCTCGAGTTCTTCACGGGATGTTTGCGCATTCGCCGGAAGCCCCAACAAAATTAAAAATCCGAAGATCAAAAATGAATATGTAAACTTTTTTAGCTTCATTCTACACTTATTTCTTCATAGCCTGAAGGAATTTCAAAAGGAAAGCTAATATCTGTGTTTACCTCCAGTGAGCGGTAAGTAAGTTCTATATGAGTGCTATTTGCGCCCTCGTTGGCAATGATTCTGATATGACGGGGAAAAAGTTTTCCTGAAGTTTCCTGGTAACCTGTATAGGCAACGGTGACCCTGCGATTATCCTCCTCCTGGGCAAGTTGTTGCGCTTCTGCCTTCAAATTCCCGGTATTCAGCAAAAACATTTTTTTTATAAGATCGTCTTTAACCGGTAAGAACTGATAACCTCTTGGCGTTTGAGAGAATTTATATTCCTCTGTTCGCAGATCATAAATAGCCTGTCCCAATAATAGGTTCTGAAGTTTTTCAAAATCAAGGGGAGTCCCCAGGATATCGCTAAGCAAGCTAAAATCACCTTCAAAATATGTTTTACCAATTTTTTCGTAATAACTTACACTACTGGGAGTAATATAGGCCTTGGCCATTGGGAAACCCAAAATTGTGGCACTTATCCAAATCGCCTTATCCTTCTCCATTCTGAAATTTAAATTGACTGTTTGAGTCTTATCTTCAGTTTGATAAACCGTACGAAGCCTTGCAGTTAAGGTCTCGAAATCGGGTTCGTTTTCGTAATGCTTCGCTATAATTCCAGCTGCTTCAAGGTCTTTGGTCGCTATCCCTTTTTTAACACGTCCACTTCCGCAAGAGATCATAAAAGCACTTAACAAAAACAATACAAATATCCTTCTAATCATTTATTCCAATTCTTTTAATAATTCTTCAGTCCTATCTTTAAACCGGGCGGCTTTTTCTTCGTCTCCCAAACCTTTATAAGCGATGGCTAGCTGGTTATAAAAATCAATCTCAAGTCTAATATTATCAATGAGATAATCGAGACCAAATGTAAGTATTTCTACTGCTTCGGCGTATTGGTGCAGATTATTTAAAGCAACCCCTTGCAACAGATATAAAAAAGGTTGAGCAGGAAAAACTTCCAAAGCGTCCCGGCTAAGATCTCGCGCCTCTTCATTCCGGCCTACTTCAATTTGTAAAAGCAAGGTGTTTTTAGTGAGTTCAAAGTTATTAGGGTCCTGACCAATTCCCTTTTCAAAAAATTTTAAGGCTTCTTCTTTTTTATCATTTTTCAAGTAGAATTTCCCTAGTTCTTCATATAGTTTTGGTGTATTTTCCCATTCGATAAGGTTTTGGCTCACTTCCAGTAACTCCTTTTCATAACCGGGATTATCATTAACGAATAACAGAAAATCATTAAGAACTTTAAACTTAGACTCAGGGTCTATCTCTTCACTTTCAAAGACAATTTTCATTGAATTTACCGCTGCGTCAGGTTTGTTGCGATTCAGATAAAATTTGTAAAGCGCCAGGTGCACCAATCGGCTACCCGGATTGGTCTCCAGCAGTTCCAGCGCAGTTTGAAAGGCCTCTTCCTCATTCCCCTGCTCGCTGTATATGTAAATAAGATTAAGGTAGTTCTGTTCGTTTTCAGGATCCTGCGCGATCCCTTCCTCTAGATTTCCAATTTGCGCATCGGTGTTGCCGGTTCTGGCATAAATCTGCCTGCGCATTATGGTTCTATAGTTATTTACCCCCTCTTCTTCATCGAGTTCATCAAGAACCCGAAGTGCTTCCTCATATTGCTCATTGAGCATATAGAGATTGGCAAGATCTTCCTTATAATCAGGATTAAATTCCATCAACTCCCTCACACTTAAAATAGCCTGTTCAAAATCACCGGTGCTACGATAGGTATGATAAATCTCCACGAGAATGTCTTCCCGCTGTTCAAGTGCCAGCGCTTTTTTATAGTTTTCAAGTGCCGATTCAAATTCTTCCAGCTCCCGATAATTTTTACCCAATTCAAAATAGACCACGGCATTATTGGATTCCAGTTCGAGACAGGCTTCGAGGGCAATTATTGCTTTCTCATAATTCTCAATGCCTTTTTGTTTAAGGGCTTCAAAAAAATGTTCCTGAAATTCATCGGTGACATTTCCCAGGTCATCTTCATTTACCTCGTCTACGATAGCTTCCTTCTCCTGAGCCGTCACCGGCAGAAGAAAGAAAAAACACAGCAGAAATATATAAAGCGGGTTTTTCATGACATTTTTTTGAAGCCTCAGGCCTTTTGGAAGGAGCTATTCTAAAACTGAATAATCTCCAATGCTAATCTGGGTAAACTCCCCGTTGAATTTAGCATGATTTCCAATCATGGCGTTATCCAGTTTCGCATTTTTTATTTCTGAAAAATTCTGAATAAGGCTGTTTTTTATAGTTGAATTCTCAATTTTGGTGCCATCTCCTACTGAAACATTGGGGCCGATCTTAGCATTGAGCAATTCCACATTCTCTCCAATGAAACAGGGCTCGGTAATTTCAGAATTCTTGATTTTTACAGACTTAGAGATCAGGTCCTTTCCTTCCTGATGAAGAAAATTCAGCATTCGGCCATTGGTTTCAACGGTTACGTTTTTATTTCCGCAGTCCATCCACTCATCGACTTTCCCGGGCACAAAACGAAGTCCGCTTGCTCGCATAGCCTGGATGCCATCATTGATCTGGTATTCTCCGCCACGGGTAAGTTTTTTATCGAGTACGCCCTGAAGTTCATTTTTAAGAACCGCAACATCTTTAAAATAATAAATCCCAATCACCGCAAGGTCTGAAACAAACTCCTGTGGTTTCTCCACAAGGTCAACGATCTCGTTGTTCTGGTTAAGATTCACTACACCAAAGGCTTCAGGATTCTCTACCTGTTTTACCCAAATTACGCCATCGGCTTCTTTATCCAATGTAAAATCGGCTTTAAAAAGGGTATCTGCATAAGCAATCACGGCTGGACCTTCCAGAGACTCTTTAGCACACATTATGGCATGCCCGGTACCCAAAGGTTTATCCTGGTAATAAATTGTTCCCTTGGCTCCTAAACTCTCGGCAATCGCCTTTAGATCGCTTTCTACTTTAGGGCCAAAATCTTCTGCGATAACAAAAGCGATCTCGTCTATTTTTTCATCCAGCACTCCGGCGATATCTTCGACTAGCCGATGTACTATCGGTTTTCCCGCAATGGGGATCAAAGGTTTTGGAACTGTTAAGGTATGCGGGCGAAGTCGCGAACCACGACCTGCCATTGGTACTATAATTTTCATAGGTGTAATTTGTAATTCCCTGAATTGTAGAGAATTTTCTGTTAATATTAATTTTCCGCACAACCGGTAATAACCGGCCAAATAATATTCTTATTTATGCCCCGTGCTACCGAAACCTCCGGCACCGCGGGTGGTTTCTTCCAGAACTTCTACTTCTTCCCAGGAGATATGTTCGTGTTTGGAGATTACCATTTGGGCAATTCTTTCTCCGTTTTCTATAGTATAATCTTCGTTGGAAAGATTAACCAGGATCACCCCAATTTCGCCACGATAATCGGCATCAACCGTGCCTGGGGAGTTTAAAACGGTAATTCCTTTTTTTGCAGCGAGGCCGCTTCTGGGTCTAACCTGCGCTTCATACCCTACCGGCAATTCCATAAAAAGTCCGGTTTTTACAATTGCACGCTCGAGAGGTTTAATGGTTATTGATTCTGAAATATTTGCACGCAAATCCATTCCCGCCGAAGCTTCGGTCTCGTAGTGAGGCAGATTATGCATCGATTTGTTGATAATTTTTACTTTCATTCATTTAAATTTAAAAGTTCATTTTAGAACAAATGCTTGTTAATTTATTATTTGTTTTAACTGTTTTCGTTCGTTTATAAAGGCTATAATCAGGAATCCCAAAACAAAGCCTGAACCGGCGATATAGTTTTCCCTGAAAAAACCAAAGGAAATTATGGAAAAGCCGGTAGACAATAACAGGTAAAAAGCTATTTTTTTAACGTCATAAGGCACCGGATAGTATTTTCTTCCGAGGAAATAAGAAATCACGGCCATACTTCCATAAGCCGCCAGAGTTGCCCAGGCTGCAGCGATAAAACCAAGGACCGGGATCAGGATGATATTGAATAAAACGGTAATAATTGCTCCAAAAATAGAAATATACATCCCAATTCGGGTTTTATCTGTTAGTTTATACCAAACCGAAAGGTTGTGATAGATACCCAAAAACAAATTCGCCAACAGAACAATAGGCACGATAGAAAGTGCAACCCAATAATCGCTGTTTCGGATTATGAGTTCCTTAAAAAGATCTATAAAAGCTACCAAAAACAGCAAAATAAAGCTTCCTGCAATAACAAAATAAGTAAGGATAAGAGAATAGGTGTTTTTTGCATTTTCGGCATTAGCCTGATTGAAAAAGAAAGGTTCGGCGCCGAGCTTAAAAGCCTGCACAAAAATAGTCATAAATACAGCCAGCTTGTAACAACCGGCGTAGGCTCCCATAATTTCATCGGAAATCATATCCTTCAACAGCAGTTTATCCAGGTTTTCATTGATCACGAAGGCAAGTCCGGCAACCATAACCGGCCAGCCGTAATGCCACATTTTCTTCAGCAAAGGAAAGCTGAAATCTAGTTTTGTTCTGAAAAAATACGGCAATAAGATCAAAAAGGTCACTGCACTGGCTGCAAGGTTAGAGAGAAAAATATACCCGACCTTATCCGCATCGGAGTAGTTATCCAGGATAATCTGAGGAGTAGAACCCGGAAATCTTTGTACCCACCATAGAAAATAAAAATTCAGCAACACTACTATCGCGATATTGATGATCTTAACCCCGGCGAATTTAACCGGTTTATTAGAAGCGCGTAGCCAGGCAAAAGGCACAACCACTAAGGTATCCAGCGCAAGTATCCCCAGCAGAATATTGAAATAAAATGGCTGCAAATCCAGAAGGCCAAAAATATAATCTCTGAAAAGAAAGACGAGGATAAAAAAGAAAACCGTTGTTACGGAAAGGGTGATAAAAGCGGTTGAAAAAACTTTCCCTTTTTCTTTAGAATGGCTGAAAAACCTAAAAAAGGCGGTCTCCATCCCATAGGTCAGAACTACGTTAAAAAACGCAGCCCAAACATAGAAAGTTGTATTTATAGCATAGTCTCCGGTACTAAGGGCGGCGGTGTGCAGCGGCACCAGGATAAAGTTCATTAGCCTGGGAAGCACCGTGGCAAAACCGTATATTATAGTGTCCTGAAAAAAACGTTTTAAAGTACTCAACCGGGGACCTGTTTTGTCATCAAGATATTAATTTCTTTCCTCTATTCCGGTTAACTTATAGTATTTTGTCTTATCGTTTTGCTTAAAAACAAGGATAGCTTCATCTTTGTTGATTTCAAACGGACTCTCCTTGGGAGCTTGTGGCGCCTTATTACCGTATTCTTCTTTAGGATCTACGTGCATCACCTTATCTCCTTTTCCTAAGGCGAAGGAAGCTATATAAAGATTAGATTGCTCTTCATCCAACTGAAGCGGGGAATGCATTCCGCGAAAATAAACACTTTCCAGCTGCACCCTGCTTTCCTGAATTACCGAAACAGGTATGTAAAGATCTAAACCATCTTCGGTCTCAGAATAATAAACCTCGTTAAACTGAGCCGGGGCTCTTTCCTGAAGTTCTTTATTACTGCCGCAGCTGCTTAAAATACTTAAAAGCACTATACTGAATATAAAAAAGGGAGCTTTCATAGTAAGGGGTTTTGTGATTTTAAAGTTACAAAAACAAAAGATATACCAAATAAATAAACCCTGCCGTTAGACAGGGTTTATTAACGGAAAGAAATTCCGCTTATTTTATATGATTAACCATTAAGGGCCTCGGCACCACCAACAATCTCAAGGATCTCATTGGTAATAGAAGCCTGTCGGGCTTTGTTGTAAGACAATTTAAGATCATCTCTAAGCTCTGTAGCATTCTCTGTCGCTTTGTGCATAGCCGTCATTCGCGCACCGTGCTCTGAAGCGAAAGAATCTCTAAGAGCCTTGAAGAATTGCATTTTCAGCGACTTCGGAATTAGATCTTTTACGATCTCTAATTTTGAAGGCTCAAAGATATAGTCCAGTTGTTTGTTTTCTTCAGAATCAAACTGCTCGATAGGCAAAAACTGTTCATGCTGAACGAATTGCGTCGCCGCATTTTTAAACTGGTTATACACAAGAACTATCTTATCATACTTCTCATCAAGGAAAAGTTGCATCAATTCTTCAGCGATGGCTGAGGCGTTTTCAAAGCTTAGATCATCATAGATCTCAGTGTTATTCTTATAGATATCATATTCCTTTTTCAGGATATCATTGGCTTTTTTTCCAACTGTGTAAATATCTATATTTTTAGCCTTGTAATCGTTCTTAGCCTTATACTTAACCGCTTTTATGATATTGGTATTAAAAGCACCGGCCAATCCCTTGTTTGATGAAACAGCAACGATCAACACATTGTTAACCTCGCGCTCCTCGGCATATTTACTGCTCGCATCATCTAAGGTAGCACTTAAATCCTGTAGCAACTGGGTTAACTTTTCAGAATAAGGACGCATTTGGGTAATTGCATCCTGGGCTCTGCTCAACTTTGCAGCCGATACCATTTTCATGGCACTGGTAATCTGCATGGTTGATGAAACCGAAATAATCCTGCTACGTAAATCTTTTAAGTTTGCCATAAGTTACTTTATGAGATTCCCACCTTCGCGGGAATGACAATAATTCTTACTTTTTATACTTCTCTGAAATTTCCTTAGCTACCTGCGTAAGGGTATCAGTAGCCTCATCGGTTAATTTACCGGCCTTAAGAGTATCCAGAACATTTCTGTGCTTTGTATCAAGAAACTCCAGGTAATCTTTTTCAAACTCCTTTACCTTATCTACAGGAACGTCTCTTAACAAGTTCTTGGAACCAGCAAAGATAATTGCAATCTGGTTTTCTACCGGGTAAGGATCATTTTGGCCCTGTTTCAGGATCTCAACATTACGCTTACCTTTTTGGATTACACGACGGGTAGAAGGATCCAAATCCGAACCGAACTTAGAAAAAGCTTCAAGTTCACGGTACTGTGCCTGGTCAAGTTTAAGGGTTCCGGCAACTTTTTTCATCGATTTAATCTGAGCCGAACCACCTACACGGGATACAGAAATACCTACATCAATCGCAGGACGAACCCCCGAGTTAAAAAGATCGGAAGTAAGGAATATCTGACCATCGGTGATCGAGATCACGTTGGTTGGGATATATGCCGAAACATCTCCCGCCTGGGTTTCAATAATTGGAAGTGCCGTTAGTGATCCTCCTCCTTTTACCCTGTCTTTTAAAGGATCAGGAAGGTCGTTCATACCCTTAGCGATTTCATCATTGTTAATCACTTTCGCTGAACGCTCAAGAAGTCTCGAGTGAAGGAAGAAAACGTCTCCAGGATATGCCTCACGCCCCGGTGGACGACGAAGCAAAAGAGAAACCTCACGGTAAGCTACCGCCTGTTTAGAAAGATCATCATACACAATTAGCGCAGGACGACCCGTATCGCGGAAAAATTCCCCTATCGCTGCACCTGCAAAAGGAGCATAAACCTGCATCGGTGCAGGGTCTGATGCGTTTGCAGCTACAATTGTTGTATAAGCAAGCGCTCCCCTGTCCTCAAGTACCTTGGCGATACCTGCAACAGTAGAAGCTTTCTGCCCAATGGCAACATATATACAGTATACCGGTTCTCCGGCATCGTAAAATTCTTTTTGGTTTAGGATGGTATCGATACAAACCGTTGTCTTACCGGTTTGACGGTCACCAATCACAAGTTCCCGCTGTCCCCTACCTACTGGCACCATGGCATCAATAGATTTGATCCCGGTTTGAAGAGGTTCGTTAACTGGCTGACGGAAGATTACTCCGGGGGCCTTACGTTCAAGTGGCATTTCAAGAGTTTCCCCTTCAATTGCACCTTTTCCGTCTATAGGGTTTCCTAAGGTATCAACCACACGGCCAACGATGCCTTCTCCAACTTTAATGGAAGCGATTCGTTGGGTTCTTTTTACTACCGAACCTTCTTTGATCTCTTTGGTTGGTCCTAGAAGTACAACTCCAACGTTGTCTTCCTCCAGGTTAAGCACCATCCCTTCAAGGCCGCTTTCAAATTGAACCAATTCTCCATATTGAGCATTTGCCAAACCGTAAACATTAGCAATACCGTCACCTACAGTAAGTACGGTACCCACTTCGTCTAAACTGGCTTCTGACTCAAAACCTGATAATTGCTGCTTTAATATTGCTGATACTTCAGCAGGATTTACTTCTGCCATAATTATTTAGGATAAAATGTCACACTTTAAGTGTAACGGTTTTAATTAAATTTTGAAACGTATGTGTTGTTTTTTAATTCTCTCTTAAGCCTGTTAAGGTTGTTGGCTACACTGGCATCAAATTGCAAATCGCCAACCCTTAACACGAAACCACCAATCATATCTTCGTCAACAACATTTTTGAGGCTGGCTTCATTCCCGGTTAGTTCCTTAATTTTAGTTTGAACCTTATCTTCAAGCTCCTTTGTTAAAGGAACTGCGCTTGTAACAATAGCCTGCTGAGTATTATTCATCGTATAATACCTTGCAATGTACTGTCTCGCTACAACTTCTAAAAGGTCAATTCGACCGTTCTCTACCAGGATATCAAAACTACTCATGGTTATCGCGTGAGCATCTTTAAATATCTCCCGAAGGGCACTTTTTTTAATTCCGGACTTAATGACCGGACTACCAAGCATACTTTTTAGGTCTTTGCTGTTAGCAATGGTTTGAGATATGCTTTGCATATCATCATATACCGCATCGGTGGCGTTTTTATCTTTTGCCAGACCGATTATTGCCTTAGCGTAACGTTGTGCTGCCCTGGTTCCTTTCATCTTAAATTAGTTTAAAGTAGAAACATCACCAAGCATCTTATCGATCATTTGATGCTGCTTTTCATCACTTGAAAGTTCCTTACGAATTACTTTCTCTGCAATTTCAATAGAAAGCGCGGCAACATGATTTTTCAATTCAGTCATTGCGGCCTGCTTTTCCAATTTAATGTTTTCCTGGGCCTGAGCTACAATCCTATCGGCTTTTTTCTGAGCATCTTCAGTAGCTTCAGTGATTATCTTTTCCTTTATCTCACGCGCTTCCTTAAGGATAGCATCTCTATCGGCACGAGCTTCTTTTAATAATTGCTCATTATCGGCCTTAAGATTTTGCATTTCCTTTCGCGCTTCTACAGCAGAAGCAAGGGCATCGTTAATTGATTGTTCCCGGTTATTAACTGCACCCAAAATTGGTTTCCAGGCAAATTTCGCCATAACGAAGATAAGCACCAAAAACACAATTGTTTGCCAGAAAAATAATCCGAATTCAGGAGTTATTAAATCCATAATCTATATTGTAAAAAAGTTTAAAAGCATCATTTAAAAAACCGCTTCGCAACCAACCGTTGCGAAGTGGATTTTTTTAAGGTTCGATTATCTAAGTACACCAAGTAAAGCGGCAACCACCCCAAAAAGGGCAACACCTTCTACAAGTGCAGCGGCGATAATCATAGCTGTTTGGATCTTTCCAGAAGCTTCTGGTTGACGGGCAATAGCGTCCATTGCTGAACCACCAATTTTACCAACACCAATAGCTGCTCCAACTACTGCTAATCCAGCTCCTAGAGCTGCAAGACCTACATACAATAATTCCATAATAGATAAATTAAAAATTAAAATTAATGATGTTCATGTTCCGCAACTGCCATTCCGATAAACAGGGCAGACAGCATTGTAAAAATAAACGCTTGAAGGAATGCTACCAGCAATTCCAGTATTGTGATGAAAAGTGCAAACGGCACCGAAATTCCGGCTACTCCGGCACTCTCCAGTATAAATATCAATCCTAATAAACTCAATATAATAATGTGACCCGCAGTAATATTTGCAAACAAACGAATCATAAGGGCAATAGGCTTAATGAACACACCCAAGACCTCAACTACAGCCAAAATTGGTTTTACGAACGTTGGAATACCCGGCATCCAGAAAACGTGTTTCCAGTAATCTTTATTCCCGTTCATAATAATTATAGCAAGGGTAAATAATCCCAGAGAGACTGTTACCGCAATGTTTCCGGTTACGTTAGCTGCTCCCGGTAAAAGACCTAATAAGTTGGTTATCCAGATAAAGAAAAACACGGTAAGCAAAAAGGGCATAAATTTCATATACTTCTTTTCACCAATCTGAGGTTTTGCTATCTCATCTCTAACAAACAATACCAGGGTTTCCAGCACGTTATTAAAACCTTTAGGCGCATGTTTGTTCTTCTTGTGAAAACCAGCCAACCCAAAGAAGAACCAAATCATCAGAATAACGGTTAAAAGCATAGCCGCTACGTTCTTAGTGATGGAAAGGTCCAAAGGTCTTTCGGCATTTAAAGGATAATCTTCTTCGTCGAACTTAACGGTTTCAGCACTTTCCTCTAACTGGTATATTTTTTCATGATAGTTCACGAATTGCATTCCATCCTTTTCAACGATGTATTCCCCTTCGGTATCGTGATGAAATTCACTGGACATAAAAGTCACTAATCCATTATCTGTCCACAAAATCACAGGTAGTGGTAAAGTGTAAGAGTTATCGCCTGATCCAAAAAAATGCCATCCGTGGGAATCACCAATATGATGCAGGATCATATCTGTTGGATTGAATTTTTCTTCAGTTTCATTTTCAACCTGATCGGCCGAGGCAAAAGCTAAAAAAGGAAGTAAGGCGAAGGCTAGTGTTAACGTCACTATAATCTTAAAAGATTTATGTGCTATCATAGTACCTGTTCTGCTTAAAAATTATGGGCTCTAAATTTCGCTGCAAAGGTATACTTTTAATTTTTATCTGAAAGCCCCGGTTATAAATTTTTAAACCGAAACTCCAATTTAAGGATTTCGTTGAGAGACAACAACTTATTTTAAATTAATAAGCTTTACGACATAAAGGGTTTCAAAGATCAGAAATAAAAAATAAGGGATGAAAAATGCTATGATATTTAAAAAGGTTGTGGGGATTCCGCTTAAAATAAGGGGTAAAAGAAATATCACCGCAGCTAGCATCTTTAAAAGACTAAGTCCCATAAAAGCAAACCCGATTTTGTCCTGAAAATTCTGATGTACCCAAATCAGAGTGCTGTAAATGATTAAAGTAGCGAAAAAGTGAAAAAGATAGATGGCCCATACGGGATAAAAGAGTTCACTTTCAAAAATAAAATTCAGCAGTAAATACTGTATTACAAAAAGTACAATGCTAAAAAGAAGGAATACCTTTAAAAATCCTGGTAAATTATTCTTCATAATATTAATCGTCGTCGCTTAGGTCCTTTAAACCCCTAAAAACCTGGTAAAGTGCAACAAACACACCCAACAGGGAAAGTGAGATGGTATAAGCTGAATATTTATTTGGGAACTTCTCATCCAGCCAAATACCAATAAAAACACCGGCTGCGATAATAATACCCATCTGGAAGGCAATATTCACATAGGCCAGGTACTTATTAGGCTGATTTTTTTTCATCTTTTTGCTTAAGCGATTTAACATCGCCATTCATCTGGCAGGTGGCATTAAACGTTGCTCCAGGCTCAATAGCGAGTTTTCCGGCGCTAACTTCCCCTTCAATAACCGCAGAGGTTCTCAGGCTCAAAGTTCCGGTTACATGCAGGTTTCCGTTTATTTTGCCTTCAATATCGGCATGTTCGCATTCTAGTTTGCCCTTTAAAAGGCCGCCTTCGCTAATTACAACCTTGCCGGCGGTTTTGAGATTACCATCCAAGGTTCCTTCAATCCTGAATCCTCCTTTGCCGCTAATGTCTCCGATAATAGTTGTTCCGGCAGCAATTCGGTTTTGTTCTTTGGTATTTTCGGATTTGGATTTAGATTTTTTTTGATCTGAAAACATAAGTAGGGTTTTAATTATTGGGGGGTGGGTAAGCGTCTAAATTTTTATGAATTTGTACAATTCTATAATTTTCTGTTGATATGGCAATGAATTCATCTTCAATTTTAAATTCTTTATTCTGAAGTAATTCTGCAAATCCCAAAGCCCTTTCCTTGTTCTCCAGTCCATGAATCACCACAAAAACCGTGGCAGGATCGTAAATATCTACTGAAGTTTTATGGTCGTAATTAAGCTTTTCAATGGCTTTATCTATTTTTCCCTTTAGCGCTGAAGCACTTTCCTTTTCAGAAATATCAAAGGTGTAAACCAGTTTAAAATTAGTCTGAAGACTATCCCGGTTAAATTCCATCCCGGAAAGCGAAGGAATAGTCTGGGTTATTAATTCCCGTGCTTTATTTCCTTCTTCCGTTTGCGGATAGGTTAACGCCACATGGTTTAGGGCATCTTTATAAGCCTCAAGACCAAGCAATCTAGCGATGGCCATAGCTTTTAATAATTCGAATTTTGGCAGGATTTCTTCCCCGGAAAATTCATTAATATACTTATTAGTCTCCACGAGCACCTCATCATATTTTTCCTCTTCAAAATTCCTGTAAACTTCAGCATAAACCGCTTCAGGAGAATTCTCATCCTCAGTAATCGCCTGAGGGTTTAAAATATAGGTAGCATAACGTGATTCGGGATAGTTATTGAGAATATCCTGCTTTATTCTTTCCTGATCGGCAAGACGACCGGTAATCCCATATATTTGGTATAGATTATATTTAGCGGGAAGAATAAGGTCTTCTTTAGTACTATCTTTCAGCAGCGCTTCCAGGTTTTCAGCAGCCCTATCATACTGCCTGTATTTTTCTTTATAAATAATTCCCAGTTGATAGCGGGCTATATTGCGATCGCTGGCTAGACTATCCAGGATTCGTTGATCTGTAGGGATCATATTTACATAAGTCATAGGATCAAAACGCGGATCGTCATCAAAGTTTATTTCAGCCGTTTCGGTTTCTTCGGTGGTGTCCTGCTCGGCAAAACCCAATTCTCCCCATCGCCAGTTATCTGCCAAAGGCCTGTTTCCCCAAATATTTTTAAATGTCTGAAGCCCGTTTTGCAGCCTGCTTTCGTTGTGAAAATAGAAATTACGGGCCCCTCCGGGAGTTGGCATTGCCCCCGGACCGGGAAGTGAGGTTTGCGGAATTTCTTCAACAACAATTCCGGCGAGTCTATCAGACTCGGCTTTTGTTTTTAAGTCTTCAATATGTGCTGTGAAATATTCGAGTTGTTCATCGGGAAGCATCCTGCTCAGCATTAAAATACTGTCGTTTCTTGCCAGACTTTCTTCATATAAAATAACATCTTCCAGATTATCGCGCTTCTTTTTGATAGTCCTGTATTCCCTAAGTCGGGGAGACATCACTGCCAGGGTACTGTCGTAATATTTACTGGCATCACGGTATCTTGCATCCTCAAAATTCCTGTTGGCCAGGATCTCATAATTAATAGATTTTAGGAATTTGTCGCTAATTGGGGCTCGCAATGACTTGTTGTAGTATTCAACCGCAAGACGCGTGGAATCGATATTCCTGTAATATTCCCCTATCTGAAAATAAATCTTATCGAGATATGGCCGATTTTCCCGGTCTTCCTCCAATTCGGTAAGCAATGCTCTTAATTGGTAATTTTCTCCCTGGTTGTAATCAAAATTACGTGCTTTTTCAACGTAAGCGTTAACCATGTAGACCCTCGGGGATTTTCGGTTTAATTCTATAACCTTATCGAAAGCCTCGTTGGCAAGACTGGGTTGATCAATACGGTTGTACAATTGCCCCAGAATGTAATAATATCTCCCTTTTTGCTCATTTTTACCGGTGATTCCAGCGGCTTTTTGAAGGGGTACCACGGCACTATCAATAAGCTGAAGATTTACAAAGGCCTGGGCTAAAGTAGCGTTAGCATCAGCAAAAGCCTGACTTTCCAGGTCTTCCTGCTTCAGAATATTCTTCAGATTTTTGATGGCAAGCCGGTTATTATCCAGCCTCATATTTGTTTTTTCCCGCCAGATCTGGGCAGTATTTATATTATTACTCGCCGGATATTTGTGAAGGATATAGTTGAAGGCTTCCAGGGCCGGAATAAACCGCTGCTCATAATATCTTGCCTTTCCCAACAACATATAAGCTTCATCTATTTGTGGATTTCGCTCTTTTCCTCCAATAAACATGGAGTGTTTCTGGATAGCTTTTACCGCTTTTTCTTCAGCTATACCAAAATTCTGATTTCTAATGCTATCCGGAAGCAGGATTTGCTCCTCAATTTGCATGCGCTCTATAGGAAGAATATCCCAGAAATTATCATCGTAGGTCTGGATAAGTTCCTCCCGACCTTGATCGAGAGCGAGATGGCCGTTATAAAGGGTATTATACTCGGTAGTTACCGCATGGTAGTTCCGGTTTAGAAATTTGTCTTTCTTGCGCGAACAGCCAAGAATACCGCCCACGAGGATAAGAAGCACAAAAATTTTAGTAAAACTATTCAAAATCAACCGGTTCTAGGTAATATGATTAACTCAGCTACCGCTGTTTTAGTATGTAAAAATACGCTTCTTTTTAGAAACAAAAACCGGTTTTTAGATATTCTCGGGTTGGTGCTGCATAGGTTCCCCCGAAAAATAATCTTCCAGCTCCCTTAAGGTTGCTTCTGAAGTCTGTATGTCTTTTACCACTTCTCCTTTATCCAGTACCACTATACGTTCACAAACTTCGGTAACGTGAATCAAATCGTGGCTTGAGATCAGGAAGGTAGTTTCATTGGCTGCGGCTCGTTCCCTAATGATCTTTTTTAACCGAATTTGCGTGGTGGGATCAAGATTCGCAAAAGGTTCATCTAAAATCACGACCCTGGGATCACCTATAAGTGTGGCTACAATGCCTACTTTTTTCTGATTCCCTTTGGAAAGATCACGCAGGTACTTTTTACGGCCAAGAATCTCACCATGAAAAAAGTCTTCAAATTCAGCTAAAAGTGCATCTACATCGGCTTTATTGCGATTTCTTAACTCTCCCACGAAATAGAAATATTCCTCGGGAGTAAGATATCCAATCAGGAAGCTTTCATCAATAAAAGAAGCAGTAAAACTTTTCCATTCCTCGTTTTGACTCACGGTAATTTCGTTATTAAAAATATTCCCCGTGGTTGGCTGAATAAGATCCAGCAATAGACTGAAAAATGTGGTTTTTCCTGCCCCATTATTCCCTACCAGTCCAAAATTCTGGCCAGCCGGGATGTCCAGGTGCTCTATATTGAGAACCGTAGTTCCATTGTAAACTTTTGTAATATTCGTCGCGGTAATCATAAATTCAATTTTTTATTCTCCGGTTTCCTTAAAACCATTAATCATTGCATATTTTCTTTCCTGGTAACGTTTAGCGATGCTATTTAACAATACCGGCCTTAAAAGCAAGCCTGCAATTCCCAGGGCCGACAAAAGCCCTAAGGCGGTTTCCATCCCTAAGAATTTATCTGTAAGCCAATAAAGCAGAACAGGTAGCGCCATTAGTGGCAAACTTACCAGCCATTGCGTGGCTCCGGTTCCCTGGTAATTCATAAACGGACTTTTATCCAGGTCTATTCTCTTTTTATTAAACGACCCGGCATATAATAATACCGGTACATTCACGCCTATATTATACAACGCACAAACCATATTTATAAGTAAAATATTCCAGCCAAAATAGATATAAGGCGTAGACAGAATTGCCAGAACCACAACGCTAAAGCTTATAAGACCGGCCTTAGAGGCCAGATATTGTTTCAGTGGAATATTCTGCGACATTATCATCGGGTAGTAAGAGGCATCCCAGGAAGGCACAAACTGCCCGAAATTGATCATAAAAATTCCTGTAATAAAAATTCCGACGAAAACATAAAACCAGGGCATCCCCTGATAAATGTCATTGGGATAAAAGAAAAGCCCGTAACCCAATAACAAAAGTGACATATAAATAGTGGTTTTGGGCCGTTTATTTCTCCAGATAAGCTTCAGATCTAACTGAAGAAAAGGTGCAATACTTCCGAATTTTTTCGTCCAATCGAAATCACGGGTATTAGTAATCCCTTTTTTCCCTTTTAACCCGGCATCCAGGTAGAATTTACCTTCCAGGTTATGTTGGTTCCATTTATAAAGAATAACCAGTAAAATAACCGGAATTGCCGCTAAATAAGGAGTGGCCAAAACAAAATCCAAAAGCTTTCCGAAGTAAAAACTTATTTCAATTACCTGAAAATATTCTAATGCCCCTAAAATTACAATGGTTAAGATCACCGGGATAAGCGCCTTCAGGTTCTCGGTGAAGCGTTTTTTGATGATAAAGTTACTGTAATTCACACACAGGCTTAACGCAATCATTGCTACCATCCAGCCCAGTATTGAAGAGACAGTATATTCATTTTTATAGATATTGAATATTCCAAAAGGGATTATAATAAATAACGGTAGGAAGTTATAGAAGGAGTACAGGCTTTTTATCAGTACAAAATTCACCACTTTACGCTTGGGAATTGGCAATAACATTAGGGGTTTAATATCCATCACCGGGAGGGTTTGCAACATAAACCTCAACCCCAATTCAAGAACCAGCCATACCAAAACAAAGCGGTTTACCAGTTGAAGCGGATCGTCGCTGGGAAAAAATTCCTGTAAAAGTGGGTATAAGCCTATGCCGAAAAATAAAAATACAGCAGAAAAATAAAGCGCCAGGAAAATCATCAAAATTCTAAGCCCCAGACTTTTCCCTAAACTTGCCGACCTAAAAAAGGCTTTCCACTCCAGAGATAAAAAACGAGTAAACATAATTGCTTATTTCCAATGTAAGTAATGAAAAATAGTCTTTTGTTACACTAAAAAATAGCACATACTTTGTATTTTTGCACTCAAATTATTTTTTGAATGCAAAAGTTCCATAAACTAAAGATAAAAGAAGTAATAAGGGAAACCCCACAAGCGGTGAGTATATCCTTTATAATTCCAGAAGATCTAAAGGAAGAGTTCACTTTTAAGGCCGGACAGTATATTACTATAAAAACACAAGTGGACGGCGAAGAAATCCGCAGGGCTTATTCCCTATGTTCAGCACCCGGAGGTGGGGAATTCAAAGTTACCGTGAAGGAGGTTGAAGGCGGGAAATTCTCTGCGATAGCCAATAATAAACTCCAGGCCGGGGATGAGCTGGAAGTACATCCGCCGGAAGGAAAATTTATCCTGGAACCCGGCACCGAGCCTAAGAACTATGCAGCCTTTGCTGCAGGAAGCGGAATCACCCCAGTACTTTCCATTCTAAAAACTGTGTTAGCCGAAGAACCTAAAAGCCGTTTTATCCTTACCTACGGAAATAAATCTCCTGAAGAGACCATATTCTTCAAGGAATTGCTGGAGCTCCAGGCTAAATTTCCGGATAGGTTGTTTATCGAATTTGTTTACAGTCGTACCCGTGAAGAAAAATCACATTTTGGCCGTATTGAGACCAGCACTGTGAATTATGTGGTAAAAAATAAATTCAAGGATCATCCTTTTGCAGGTTACTATCTATGCGGCCCAGAAGAAATGATCAACCAGGTCACGGAAGTGCTTAAAGAAAACGGAGTTTCTGATGAAAATATCCATTTTGAACTTTTTACTACAGAAGATACCGGAAGCATCGAAACCAAGGTAGAAGGTCAGACAGAACTTACTGTTCTGGTTGATGATGAAGAAACCACTTTCAGTATGGATTCCAAGGGAACTGTTCTTGATGCTGCATTGGAACACGACCTTGATGTCCCCTATTCCTGCCAGGGCGGGATTTGTAGTTCCTGTATCGCAAGAATTAAAGAAGGAAAAGCTGAAATGCGAAAAAATCAGATCCTTACCGATGAGGAAATTGCCGAAGGGCTTATCCTAACTTGCCAGGCTCAACCTTTGACACCAAAACTTAAGGTTGATTATGACGATGTATAATTAGATAGGGGAAATAAAAACGAAAAAGGCAGCAATCAGTTGCCTTTTTTGTTTTAAAACAAGACCTCATTGATCTTACCCAGGATCTGTTCAGGATAAATTTCCCGAATGGCATTTTCATATCCCTCAGGATATTTATTGCCGTAAATAGACGTTGGAATATTTGGGTATTTTTCAAGGTTAGGCAAAAGGCTATTTCTTTCTGGTTGTTTGAAAGGCCTGAAACCGACATAGGGATGGGTGACACCCCAAATACTTATAACAGGAATGCCGAACATAGCCGCTAAATGACCGTTACCGCTATCCATGGAGACCATAGCATCCAAATTAGAAATCAGGGCAAGTTCTTCTTCAAAACTTAGCTTCCCGGCCACGCTTAAAGTATCTTCAAACTGTTCTTCCCAGGATTCCAGTTGCTCCTTTTCATTTTTCCCACCTCCAAAAAGCAGAACTTTTATTTTGTTATTCCTGGAAAGTTGATTTAGAACTTCTGCCATAAGATCAGGAGGATAAGCCTTGGAGTTGTGTTGTGCAAAAGGGGCAATTCCCAACCATTTTTTGGGTTCAGGACCCACAATCTTTTTAATATTTTCTGAAAGCTGCTTTTTCTTCGGAAAGTGGTGTGTACTTAAATCTATTGGGTAACCCAGGGCTGAAAAAACATCGGCATAACGCTGATGTGTGGATTTCAATGGTTTAAAAACCTTGTCTTTTTCCCGGGTTAAGGCTTTTTTCTCTTTCCGGCCTTTGTCAATTTGTTCTACCGGAATCCCAAAGAGATAAAACACCGATTTCAACACATTGCTCCTTAAAACATTATGAAGATCTGCCACTGCATCAATATCTTCATCGCGCAATTCCTTAGCCAGACGGGATAAGCCTAAAACCCCTTGATGAACACCGTTCACATCGGCCTCGTAAACCGAAACATTAGGAATATCCTGAAACATCGGTTTAAAGAAACCACGGGTGAGCATTGTAATCTTTAATTCAGGATAGGTAGCGGTAAGGGTTTGCAAAACCGGAACTACCATAGCTACATCTCCCATTGCAGAAAGTCTTATTACCAGAATATGGGCGCTTTTACCTTGAGTTGCCGAAGCTTTGTTTGTTGATTTCATTCTGCTCATAATTCCGGTTTCTTTTTCCGCAGAAAAAAAGCCATAGTTTCATAACTTTTACAAATATGAAATATGGCTTTACTTAATTCTATAGGCTATTTATTTCCCTCGTAAAACAGGGTTTAGTTCGTCGTCATTATACATCTTCATCTGCCTGTAAACCTTCATATACTTATCGCCATTAGCGATGTCTTCAAGGAGCTGATTGATCGCCGTAGAAAGATCTACTCTTTGCTCCAATAAAACCTTCAGTTTCGCATCGCATTTTAGCTGATGTTCCTGCGAAGCATCTTCCCGGTTGGCCTCCTCATTCATATGATAAATTTTCAACGCAAGAATAGATAATCTATCTATCGCCCAGGCAGGGCTTTCAGAGTTGATTGTGGCATCCTCCTTTGGTTCAACATCCTTAAATTTTTTAAGAAAATAACTATCTATAAACTCTACCGTATCGGTGCGGTCCTGGTTAGAGGCATCGATCTGGCGTTTAAGTTTAAGTGCATCTACAGGATCAATGTTCTTATCTCTTATGATATCTTCATAATGCCACTGCACAGTATCTATCCAGCATTTACGATACAGCAAATGTTCGATAAGTTCAATGTCGCTATCGTACGGATTCGAAAAAGGCTGATCTACCGTATCCTTTTCGTGGTATTTTTCTATTACTTCCTGAAATATTTTATTTGCTTTGTCTGAAAACATATTCTTTTATTTTCTGAAATGTATACCTATTTGATGATTTCTTAGGCAATTCTTTTTTGCTTCAGGCAAAGGTACCATATTTTGAAATAGTTATGAAGAATAAGCCGGGGCCGTACCATTTGGACATCTAAATCCTAGTTAATAAACGGAAGAAGCAGGGGCATTAAGATGAGTATTGCCAGCAGAATTTCTTTAAAAACCTTATCTTTTTTGCGCTCAAACCAGGTTGATGCGATAATACTCAACGGAATAAAAAAGAAAATAAGTTCACTTCCATCTTTGATTGGCGAAAAAACTGCGATAGCAATTGAAACAACAAGACTAAACAAAACCAGGTTAAGAGAAGGCCGTAGACTTATACTGGCTTTTTGAAGTAGTCCCAGAAAATTACCAAGTGTCCATATTAGCACTGCAAGGATAAGACTAAGAGGGATTAAAAGAGATAGATCTCTATAATTACTAAAATCAAAATTTACCGGTTCATACCACTGGGCAAATCCGTATATGTTTTCGTAAGCCAACAAATGGAAACTTAGATTGAGTAAGTATACAGCCAGGAAGGCAACCAAAGGAATCAACCAGTTCTTAAATTTTGGGAGATAAAAGAGAATTCCAGCAAAAACCACTACCAGAAAAAGAATAGACCAGAAATAAAAAATTGAAGCGATGCAGATCCAAAAAGTGGCATCGAAAACTTTTTTTTGCATAATCTTTTTGGAACGCAGACTCAGGATGCGCCTAAATGCAAATAAGATACATAAATTAGCGAAAATCACCTGGGTATTATTGAGAAGGGCAAAAAAAGAAGTGGTAAAAACAGCAAAAAACAAAATCTTATAGGCACTGCGCCGGGTGAGTTCATTTTTTTTGGCAATAAAATTCAGCACATATACGCTAAGCAGTAAAGCAAGTAAAACTGCCAGTTTTTCAAAAAAAATAGCCAGATTAAATGCCAGATAATATTCCTTAAAATTGGCGACCACAAAAATAAGCGTCATAAAAAACGCTACCACTATTCCGTTAAGTGGTTTTGATTTGCCAAAAAAGCTTGTTAGCATTCCCGTTTTTTATATTTTTGTAATCTAAATTATAACAAAGTTATCATTTGAGGGCCTTTTAGGCCAGTTATCAATTGGCCACGCTTTATAAACAGCTAAGAGCCATAAAAATTATTTAAATGAGAGATTTTTTTGAAGGAATCGCATGGCTTTTTGAAGAGATACTGTTGATTCCATTAGACGCACTTCGTGAATTGGAGTTAAACTCCTGGTGGGCAGCCAACGCCATTAATTTTATTTTTATCCTTATTGGATTAGCTGCTTTTTTCTACTGGATGAAACAGCTTAAAAAATTCAACGATAACGACGAAGAAAACCGGGATCCTTCTGCTCATTCATTTTTAGGATAAATCGAAACCGAGATCCTTTCTATAATACATCTTATCAAAATGTAGTTTCTCTGCATTTTGATAAGATTTTTTTAGCGCTTCTTTGTAATCTGTTCCGAACGATGTTATCGCTATAACCCTTCCTCCATTGGTCACGATTTTTTCTCCCTCTTTTTTAGTTCCTGCGTGAAAAATAATGCTATCCTTAACGTCATCAAAACCGTTGATCTCTTTGCCTTTTCCATAAGCTTCAGGATAACCTCCTGAAACCAACATCACGGTGGTTGCTGCCTGCTCGTCTATCTCAAGCTTTGCTTCATTCAATTTTCCTTCAGAAACCTTTTCCAGCAATTCTACCAGATCAGATTTTATCCTGGGCAGAACCACCTCAGTCTCTGGATCGCCCATTCTCACATTGTATTCTATCACAAAAGGTTCATCCCCAACTCTTATTAAACCTATAAATATGAAACCTTTGTAATCTATTTCTTCTTCCTGTAATCCGTTAACGGTAGGTTTTACGATTCGCTCTTCAATTTTATTCATCAACTCATTATCGGCGAAAGGCACGGGCGAAATAGCTCCCATTCCTCCGGTGTTAAGCCCGGTGTCTCCCTCTCCAATTCGTTTGTAATCCTTGGCTGTTGGGAGAATCTTATAGTTTTTTCCGTCGGTAAGTACAAAAACGCTGAGTTCTATCCCGTCTAAAAATTCCTCGATCACTACTTTTGCACTGGCCTTCCCAAATTTCTTATCAGAAAGCATACTTTCAAGTTCAGCCTTGGCTTCATCAAGATTTTCAAGGATTAAAACTCCTTTCCCGGCAGCAAGACCATCGGCTTTGAGAACATATGGCGGATTTAGACTTTCCAGGAATTTTTTCCCGGCGTCCAGACTTTCAACAGTAAAACTTTCGTAAGCTGCGGTAGGAATGTTGTGCATAGCCATAAACTCCTTAGCTCGTTCTTTACTGCCCTCAAGGAGAGCACCACCTTTGGAAGGTCCAATCAACTTCACAGATCTCAATTTGGGATCTTCGGCAAAAAAATCGGTTATTCCCTCTACGAGAGGATCTTCAGGACCAACGATGAGCATCTCAATTTCCTGCTTTATCACGAAATTTTTAATACTTTCAAAATCGCTAAGCTTTAGATCTACATTTTCAGCAAGTTGAGCGGTTCCTGCATTGCCGGGTGCTACAAAAAGTTTAGTGCATTTTTTGCTCTGGGCAACCTTCCATGCAAATGTATGTTCACGGCCTCCGGAGCCAAGTATTAAAATTTTCATTCTGAAAGTCTTTTAAATGTTGTCCCAAAAATAATTGTTTGTAAATTGAAGCACCAATTTATTTCGAATAAAAACGCAATTTGCCCTTGAACTGGTTTAAGCTGTCCCTACAACTCAATAAATTCCCCATAAACCGGGCACAAAAACTTTTAGATAAGATCCGGGAGATCCCGGAAGATAATTATGAGGATTACCTGGAGAGCAAGAAATTCGAGATCCTTGATTTTCATTTAAAGAATAATTCATTTTACCGGGAATTTTGTGAGAAAGATAACTTTGAGAAATGGGAAGAGGTACCGGTGCTTCAAAAAGCCGAACTTCAACAAAAACTAAAAACCAGGCTTAGCAAGAATTTCAAAAAGCGCAATATTTATGTCGGGAAAACCTCGGGCAGCAGCGGGGAGCCATTTATCTTTGCCAAAGACCGATTTTGTCATGCCCTTAGTTGGGCAGGCTTTCAAGATAGGTACCAATGGCACGGCATAGATCTCAACAAAAGTTTACAAGCACGTTTTTACGGGATTCCTTTAGATCTTTATGGCAATCTTCAGGAGCGTTTTAAAGATAGAATAAGCCTTCGGAGACGCTTCAATATATTTGACCTCAGCGACGGGAAGATGGAGATTTTTCTTGAGCGCTTTCAAAAGTCAAAATTCGATTATATAAACGGATATACCAGTGCAATCCTTCTTTTTGCGAAATTTCTTAAAAGCAGGAAGCTTCAGTTAAAAGAGGTTTGTCCCTCTTTAAAGCTTTGCATAGTTACTTCAGAACGACTTTTTAAGGAAGATAGGGAGCTTATTGAAAGCGCAATAGGTGTTCCTGTAATTAATGAGTACGGAGCCAGTGAGGTAGGCTTAATCGCATTTGAGGACGAGCATAAAAACTGGATCGTAAATTCTGAAGATCTTTATGTGGAGATCCTGGATGAAAACAACAAGCCGGTACCTAATGGGCAGGAAGGCAGGGTGGTAATCACTTCGCTTTATAATCTGGCCCACCCAATGATAAGGTACGACATTGGAGATACCGGGATACTTTCTGAAAAAAGCACGCCAAAAACCCCTGTTCTTCAAAAACTAATTGGCCGTACCAACGATGTGGCAAGGCTGGCAAACGGTAAACTTGTACCAGGACTTACTTTCTATTACGTTACCAAAACCATTATTGAAGACAACGGGAATATCAAGGAGTTTGTGGTGGCCCAAACCGAACCGGATAAATTCAAAATTGATTATGTAAGCGAAAAAGCATTTACCGAAAATCAAATTGAAAGAATCCTTAGGGCAATCGAGAAATATGTAGGAAAAGACCTAAAGGTTTTATTTGAAAGAAAAGAGGTTTTAGATCGTGACAAGAGCGGTAAGCTTAAGCAGTTTACCTCACGAATCTAGGTAGTTTTTACTTGTTTTCTCTTCACGAAAAAATGTTCTTTCAGGAACATTAGCATACAACGCAGACTTTTAAAGAAACCAAAACCCAGAACCTTATGGTATATATTAAAATTGTAGCGCAACATTTCGAATTTATTTCCTGAAACAGAATTCCTTCTAAGCCGGTAAATCGCCAGAGGTTCTTTGATGCTTTTTGCGATACCCGCCTTTTTTACCGCTGCCAGCCATAGCCCCCAATCCTGTCTTTTTCTGATTTCAGGGCCATAAATTTTACCGAGTTCTACAGCATTATAGATTCCGGTAAGATTACCGATATAATTGGATTTTAATAGTTTCTGGTAAGTCACATAAGGTAAGGCCTGTACGACTTCCCTTAGTTTCGCCCCGTTTTCTGTGAAAAGTTCATAACTGGAAAAGCATACCGAAACCTCGTTTTCCCGCATGAATTCCAGCTGAGTTTGGAGTTTATGCGGTTTCCAAAAATCATCAGCGTCCAGAAAAGCGATATATTCTCCTTTAGCCCGACTTATTCCTTTATTTCTTGAAACCCCTGCGCCTTTATTTTCCTTATTCTGAAGTAATTTAATTCGGTTGTCTGCGCTAGCCAGTTCTTTAATTATTGCTGAAGTTTGGTCTTCAGAAGCATCATCGATAACCAATAATTCCCAGTAAGAATAAGTTTGCTCCCTGACAGATTGAATAGAGGCCTCAATAAATCTTTCAGAATTATAAGCCGGCATTATCACAGAAACCAAAACCTCGCTATTCATCAACGTCTTATATGTTTCGAAAAATCTTTGTGTTCACTTTTTTTCAGGTCTTCAGGACTTAGGCTCTTGAAATATTCGTAAGTGATTTTCATTCCTTGTTCCCGTGGGACTTTGGGCTCCCAGCCTAAGATCTCTTTAGCCCTGGTAATATCGGGCTGGCGCTGAAGGGGATCATCCTGTGGAAGTTCTTTGTAAACAATTTTCTGATTCGTCCCGGTGAGTTTTATGATCTCTTCAGCAAAATCTCTGATAGTGATTTCATCTGGATTACCAATGTTAACCGGTTTGATATAATCACTCAGCAAAAGACGATAAATTCCCTCAATTTGGTCGTCTACAAAGCAGAAAGAACGCGTTTGCAGACCATCCCCAAAAACAGTTAGGTCTTCTCCCCTTAGTGCCTGACCGATAAATGCCGGAATTACCCGGCCGTCATTCAGTCGCATTCTTGGGCCGTAGGTATTAAAGATCCTGGCAATCCTGGTTTCCAGGCCGTGAAACCGATGATAAGCCATGGTAATAGATTCCATAAAGCGTTTTGCCTCATCATAAACCCCACGCGGGCCAATAGAATTTACATTTCCGTAGTAATCTTCATTTTGAGGATGTACCAGAGGATCGCCATACACTTCAGAAGTTGATGCAATAAGAATTCTGGCATTTTTTTCTTTGGCCAGGCCAAGACAGTGCAGTGTTCCAACAGATCCAACCTTGAGGGTTTGTATTGGAATTTTAAGGTAATCTATTGGGCTGGCAGGTGAGGCAAAATGAAGAATATAATCCAAATTTCCGGGGACGTGTACAAATCTGGTAACATCATGATGCAGAAATTCAAAATTTTCATTTCCAAAAAGATGCTCAATATTTTTAAGATCTCCGGTAATGAGATTATCCATTCCAATTACACGGAAATCTTCCTTTATAAACCTGTCGCAAAGATGAGATCCCAGGAAGCCGGCTGCACCGGTAATAAGTATTCGTTTAGCCATATATAATTCGTTTGTTCCCGTAAATTACTTAAATTTTCGAGATCTGTTGGTGATAAGATCCTCAAGACTATCCCGCCAGTTGAGCACAGGTTTTCTCAAGTTTTGCTGTAATTTGTTTTTATTTAAAACGCTAAAAACTGGCCGTTTTGCCCGGGTTTTATAGTATCCGCTTTTATTTATATCCACCTCCTTGCTTTTTCCTGCTAGGTCCAAAATAGCCTTAGCAAAATCAAACCAGGTCGCCTCCCCCGTATTGCTGTAATGGTAAAGGCCGAAATGGGTGTTCTCTTCATTGATGAGCTGAAGCACAAAATTCGCAAGATCATTAGCATTAGTGGGGGTTCCTATTTGATTAGTGGTGATGTTAAGGCTAGCTCCTTCTTCTGCCTTTTTCAGAATCGTATTGAAGAAATTATGACCAAATTCAGAATACAGCCAGGAAGTCCTAAAAATAAAATATTTATCCAGGATCTGCCGGATATACTCCTCACCTTTCAATTTTGAAGCGCCATAAACATTGATGGGATTAACCTTGTCTGTTTCCTGATAAGGTTCGCTTGCCTTCCCGTCAAAAACATAATCGGTAGAGAAATGGATCAGCACGGTTCCAGCAGTTTTGCAAACCTCAGCCAGTTTTTTCACTCCTTCAGCATTGATCTTAAAAGCGGTTTCTTTATCATCTTCAGCCTTTTCAACATTAGTATAAGCTGCGCAATTAATACAGTAATCGGGTTTTTCTGCTGAAAATATTTGCTGAAGCAGATTTTCATCTGTGATATCAAGTTCAGAAGAATCGAGGGATTTAAATTTTAACTCAGGATATTCCGAAGTGATCTTTTGAAAACACCTTCCAAGTTGTCCTGAAGCTCCTGTAACTAACACCTTTTTCATCCGAATATTTCTTTTAACTGTGGCTGTGCAAGGTCTTTATCTGAGATAATCATCTTTTCCTCCGGAAACTCCCAATCTATGGCAAGATCGGGATCGTTATAGATAATGCCTCCTTCAGCATCGGGGTGATAATATTCGTCGCATTTATAGGCAAAAACAGAAGTTTTAGATAGAGTTACAAATCCGTGCCCGAAGCCTTTCGGAATATAAAGCTGGTGCAGGTTCACGTCATCCAGAATGGTTTTAAAAACCTGTTTAAAGGTAGGAGATTCAGGTCTAAGGTCTACAACCACATCCAGTACTTTTCCATAAATGGCACGCACCAATTTAGTTTGACCGAACTCTCCTCGCTGATAATGCAGGCCACGCAGAACTCCAAAGCTGGAAATTGACTGATTATCCTGCACAAACTCCTTGGCGATTCCCGTGAGATCGATGAATTTCTTCTTGTGATAACTCTCTAAAAAAAGTCCTCTCTTATCTCTATAAATATCGGGTTTTATAATAAAACAATCTTTCAGGGGTGTTTTTTCTACCTGCATTATTATAATTTAGTTTTCAAAAATCTGGTCAAGGATCTTTTCGGTTATCAAATAAGTGGGTTTTACCCCAGAGGTTCCTAATCCGCCTGAAGCCAAGGTGCTTCCTGTTTCCAAAGGGTTATCTGAAGCATAATAAGCATATCTCACTTTTACATCTTCCTTGATACTACCTCGCAGTTTGGAAGCTGCCTGAATGGCTTTTTGATAATGCGCCCCTTCCATTTCGAGACCGCTCACATTCCAGGTAGAATCATGGAAGAATTTGAGGATATCTTTATTCTGAAGGGAGGTTCCTAAAACTGTGATCATTGCGCCATCAACAATCTTGACACCGTGACCTTCAAGGTCTTGTTTTTTCAATTGATTGCGGAAGGGATAATTATCGGCTGTTCCTTCAAAAAGGTGAGCGGTAGGCACCATTATATCACCTTTACCACCATCAAGAATTCCGGCTTTCCCCATAATAGAAATCGAGGATACGTTCATTTTTATTTCATTCCCCTCAAAATTATAAGGTTTTAAAAGCTCATCCATAGTTTCGTATGCCTGTTCTCCAAAAGCGTAATCCATAACCACAATAACAGGATTTTCGTCCTCTTTAAGCTCCGACTTCTTTCCATTATAGCCGTTTTTGAGCTTTGCCGTATCAAAGACCTGGACATCTATGTTGGTTCCACTTTTATCTTCTATGAAATTCATTCCGTTATCCAGGGCTGCTTTCATCACCTTATTTCTAAGGCTGCCGTTCCCACTATCGCTCAGTGCTTCATAAATTTCAAGAACTTTTTTCTTCTTAAATTCTTCCTTTAAAGCAACAGGGGAATAAAGGGTGTTCATTACGCTATGCATATTCGCGCTGATTATATGAACAGGACGATGCAAAAGGTTCTCCTTTAATAGAAATTGTTTAATATTATCGGCCCATATCTCTCCATGAATATGGTGACCTAATCTTTCCCGTAACACCGGACTAAAGGTTATAATGCGTTTTTCATTTTGTACAGTTTCAGCAATAGCGAGTTTTCCAAGATTATAGATTATATTAAGAAAACGTTCGGGCTGCCCGGTGGAAGCAAATTTTGGATACAGAGTACATAGTTCGTTAAATGTACGTCCAAGAATATTTGCTGTATGCGTTAAAACTACTTCCCGTTCTTCCCTACTGAGTTCAGTATCCTGAAGCACTGCTTTTTCCAGTTTTTCCCAATCCCTGGTAACACTGCCTTCTTCATCAATGAGTACACGCCTCATTATTTTATGAGATTCAACGAAGAGAAAAGTAAGATGTGTAAGAATATCATAGATCTCAGATCTTCCCCGGGTTATCTCAATATTCATCTGCTCTTCATCAATCCTGTAGCAGTTTCTACGACGTTTTGGAGGTACGATGGGCTTAAAATGTGAATTTCCATAACCCTCATCACTGGTGAGGTTGATATAGGCACATTCCTCAATACCAATTGGGAGTCTGTCTACGACATAAAGCAAACCATCAAGTTCTACTTTATCTTCTGCAATAGATCCATAGATCTCAGGCCTTAAAGTAAGCAATGCTTCACGCAAGGTCTCTCCGGAAACCCCCATAGGTTTATAAAATCCCCGGTTAAAAAGGTGCCGCATAGTAATGTACATTCGCTCGATGGCATGTGTACTTTCCTGCGCCCGGGTACGGCCTTGTAGTTTTAAATTCACCATATTTTATGCTTCTATAATTTCTTCCAAAACAGCGGCAATCTTTCTGTCGTTGGCCAATCGTGGCAACTTATTCTGTCCTCCAAGTTTTCCGATGGATTTCATATACTTCTGAAATCCGTTCGAGGGAACCCGGGCAATCTTCAAAGGTTGAAGTATTTTTCCTTCAATAAGATCAAAATAATAAGAATTTTGCTCCTGAAGAGATTTATCGAGTATTTTTCTGAAGGCTTCTAAATCCTCAGGTTCTTTTTCAAACTCGATAAACCATTCGTGGTAGGGCAATTCATCATTTTCGGGAGTAATCTGCGGAGCCACCGTAAATTCACTTATGCGAGCCTTGGTTTGCGCTGTAGCCAGCTGCATGGCTTCTTCCACTTCCTTGGCGATAACATGCTCTCCAAAAGCCGATATAAAATGCTTGATCCTTCCGGAAACCATTACCCTGTAGGGCTTTGTTGAAGTAAACTGCACCGTGTCACCAAGGTTATAAGCCCACAGGCCGGCATTGCTGGAAATAAGCATCACATAATTTACACCGGTCTCAACTTCACCAATCGTTAGTCGTTTTGGATTTTCATCAAAAAACTCATCAGCCTTAATGAATTCGTAGAACATTCCAGAATCCAACTGCAAGAGCATTCCTTTCTCGTTTTGTTTATCCTGAAAGGCAAAAAATCCTTCCGAAGCAGGATAGAGTTCAATGCTATCAACTTTCCGCCCGATTAAGTTTTCAAATTTCGCACGGTATGGTTCATAATTCACCCCGCCGTAGATAAAAAGTTCAAAGTTTTTAAAGAGGTCTCCCACCTTTTGTCCGGTTTTCTGATGAAGGCGCTCAAAATACATCTGCACCCAGGATGGAATCCCGCTAATTACCGTCATATCCTCGTTACGGGTCTCTTCAACTATAGCGTCTACTTTGGTTTCCCAATCTTCAATACAGTTGGTTTCCCAGCTTGGCATCCTGTTCTTTTGAAGATAGGATGGTACATAATGCGCTACGATGCCCGAAAGTCTGCCCAGTTTCACTCCGTTTTTTTCATCAAGCTCCGGACTTCCTTGCAGAAAGATCATTTTTCCATCCACAAAAGAAGCATTTCCGGTCTCGGCGATATAACAAAGAATAGCATTTCGGGCAGCATTAATGTGCGTAGGCATAGATTCCTTAGTAAGCGGAATGTATTTCGCGCCGCTGGTAGTTCCAGAGGTTTTAGCATAATAAAGTGGTTTTCCAGGCCATAGAACATCGGCTTCTCCGGCTACCATTTTATCCACCCAAGGCTTTAGTTCTTCGTAGTCCCTAACCGGAATTTTCTCTGCAAAATCGCGATAAGTTTTAATTTTACCAAAATCGTGATCCTTGCCAAATTTTGTGTCTTTAGCCTGATCAATAAGTTCTTTGAAGACCTTTTGTTGCGTAGCTTCAGGTTTTGAAGCCCAGGCATCAATTTTTTTGCGTATGTATCGGGCAAATATCTTTGCTCCTATGGATTTTAAAGACATATAATTTTAATCAAAATCAATATAATCAGTTGGGTTTACCGGTACTCCTTCGTTCCAGAGTTCAAAATGCAAATGAGGACCGCTGGAATATTCTCCGGTAGAACCGGCAGTGGCTATCACTTCACCGGTTTTTACTATATCTCCCTGTTCTTTGGTTAAGGAGGCATTGTGTTTATATACCGAAAGGAGGCCGTAATTATGCCGCACAATAATGACATAACCGGTTTGAGTTGTCCATTCTGAAAAAATCACTCTTCCTTCAGCCACCGATTTTACGGCAGAGTTTTTTGGCACTACAATGTCTACGGCATAATGCCTGTCCTTTAGATTGAAACCTTCAGAAATAGATCCCTTTACCGGCGGGAATAAGGAAAAGTCAACGTTATCTTCTGCTGAAGCTAAAATATTGTACTTATCCTCCTGAGCTACCTCCTCGCGCAAAATAGAATCAGCCCGCGAAGGTTCAATTGATTCTATTTCTCCTGGTGGTTCCGGGCTTTCCATTAGCGAATCCCTGTTAAGCGAACCGGTTTCAGCCTCTCCTGTTAAAACACTTCTTATGGAATTGAGATATTGATCATTAAGTTTCAAAACCCTCTGTAATGAATCTGATTTATAAGCGAGATCTACTGCCCTGCTCTTTAATTCAGGAGAAGAATAACCGGGAATATATTCACGCAACGGGGTAAAGGCGATTATGATAGTAGTAGCTGCCACTAAAAGTATCGCACTTAAAGTGACCGTTACAAAAACATTCAAACGGGTAAGTTTAAATGAAAGTCGCTCCTCAAAAGTATCTTCATTTAGAATTACCAATCGGTACTTATGAAGTAGTTTTTTCGCGAACTTTTTTTTATGTTTCTTATTGGCTGCCATAGATTATAAAGCTTTCGCAAAGATAAATTAAAATTATTCGGTGCAATTGAGATTTGATTATCAAAATAGATTCCAAAACTTATTCTATAATGCTCTAAATAGACATTTATTGAGTTACGGCATGAAATTTGTGATAACCTTTAATGAAGCAATTAAAAGAACCTAAGAAAATTAATTTGTGTTAATAAAGGTATATTTTAATGAATTCTTGTTAAGTTTGTGTAATCTAAATTAAAGTTATGAATGCATTTATATTACCATTGATGATAGGAGCACCACAAATTATACTAATTGTAATTGTGATACTACTGTTATTTGGAGGTCGAAAAATTCCTGAATTAATGAGAGGTCTAGGTAGTGGAATTAAAGAATTCAAGGATGCTTCCAAAGATGACAATGACGAGAACAAAGTTCCTGAAGAAAAGAAATAACTACCTTATTTTTATAAAAAGATAAAGCCCAACTTTCCAGTTGGGCTTTATCTTTATTTAATTCTCGCCGATTGCAGGATGGCATCCAGCTCAAATATATTATCCCGTTTCCCTCTGGCTGGTGAAAAAACAAAGCCTTCAACAATCAAATAGCGATTATTGGCTTCATCTTTAATTGCATAGTTCACAAACGGCCCGGCCATAAAGGCATTTTTCACCTCCCAGGTACCCCGGGTTTCATAGGCAAACTTTCCGTCTATTTCGGTTTCAAAAAGATAAGGCGCATAGGCTTCCTCTGTTATCATATAACTTCCTTCTACCGGTCCGGGAATATAGGCTTCTCCAATAGAATCCCTCATCTTAATAATATTCCCAATTATATTAGTGTCTTTTTCGATTTGATTGATGGGAACCTCATAAATAAGTAATTCCATATTTCCCTTAGTGATCTCCTTTCTAAGCCAAATAAACCCATCTTCTTCTACTGCATAACGATAAATAGATGGAAATTTAAGTGAAAGACCAAATTCTTCTTTTAATTTTTGATCTTTCCCCAAAGATTTCCCCATTCTGCGTTGTTTCTCCTTCATTTCGGTCTCCTTGAAAACCGCAACAGCTTTGTCTGCACCTTCATTAATAGCGCGAATAATTTCTTCCTCATCAGGTCCTGAAATAATTATTCCGGTTTGAGGACGTGCATATACATTGTTTAGCACCTTTACTCCTGCTTCATTAGCTTTTTCAACTTTTATAAAAGAACGATTTCTTCTTACAAAACCAGTAAAGGTTTCAGGCGGAATTTGTTTAAGAGAAAACATAGGTTCTTCCTGGGGCAAACCATCTACGGTAGCGGCAAAATTATCACGAAGTGCTTCCCCAACTGGACCTTCCCAGAGTTTATTTTCAATTATTAAAGTTACCTGATTGATATTTCCCGAAGAATCTACTAAAATGCGTTCCTTCTGCTCGTTTTGGTCATCACAGGAAATAGAAAGAACTAAGGATAAAAGAAGAACTAAAGATTTTTTCATTTTTGGCTTAATTTGATTTTCAAATTCACCCTTTGGAAACTTTTAGTTTCATCCCGGGTTTAAGGCTGGAAGAGCCCACATCATTCCAAGCCCTCAAATTCTGTACCGTAACTCCGGGGAACTTGCGGGAAATGCTCCACAATGAATCTCCTTTTTTAACCGTATATACTTTTGTAGCCCTTTGATCGGCATTATTTTGAGAGGATGACGATTGGGAAACGGCAGGTTTTCTGGGATAAATGGTAAGGTATTGACCAATACGTAAATTATTGGACCTTAGATTATTCCACCGTTTAATACTGCTTATTCCTACGCCGTATCGCGCGGCTATTTTTCCGAGGTAATCTCCGCTTTTCACCTTATACCGAATCCTGTCTTCGGTTTCAATATATTTTGGTATATTTTTTTTCTTTTCGGCAAGATCTTCGGTTACATACTCATAAATCTCGTCTTCATTGCTCACAAAAGCACCAGATACAGATCTTGGCAACCTAACACTATAATTCTTTTCTTCTACAAAAGGAATAATATCCAGTTTATAGCTTGGATTTAAAAATTGAAGCATTTCCTTTTCAATGCCGGTAACCGTTGAAATATGATCAAAAGTGAGCATTTTTTTTACCCTGATAGTATCGGTTTCGAAAAAAGCCACGTCAGGTTTTTTAGGCTGAAAATCGTGTTCATCGGCATATTCGAAAATATAAAGTGTCGCCAGGAATGCCGGCACATAACCCGCTGTTTCACGCGGAAGATATCTCCTTAAATGCCAGTAATTGGTGGAGCCCCCGCTTCTTCTTATCGCCTTGGAAACATTGCCCGGACCCGAATTATATGAAGCCAGAACCATATCCCAATCGCCAAAAGATTTGTAGAGACTCGCCAGGTATTTGGCTGCCGCTACCGTAGATCTTTCAGGATCCATTCGTTCATCTACGTAAGAACTAACATCCAGATCCAGCATTTTTCCGGTAGGAAACATAAATTGCCATAAACCAGTGGCCCCCACCCGGGAACGTGCACGGGGATTCAATGCCGATTCTACAATCGCCAGGTATTTTATCTCCAAAGGAATATCAAACCTATCCAATTCTTTTTCAAACATTGGAAAATAGTATTCGCTTAAAGCCATCAGGTTTTCCATGGCTCTTTTATTGCGTTTTAAGTACGATTTTATAACGCTTTCCAGGATTGGATTATATTCTATATTAAAAGGCGTTCTCGAATTAAGTTTCTCTAAACGGGCTTTTAAAGTATCTGTTGGCAGATCTTTATATACAACATCTGAATAGTCCTGTTCGTGAATGCTTTTCTGAATAGTATCGTATAAACTAGTATTAAGCAGTTGCAATTTCCAGAGCGAATCTATCTCTGCAGCTATAGGAAGATCCTGCAGGTTTACCGCTGCAGAATCTTTTATCAATGCTGAAATTGGTAGTTTATTTCTGAATTCAGGATCAGGATCAGTCAGGATTATTTCTGAAGTGCTGGGTCTTTCAAAGATCTGAACTCTGAAATTAGCTTTTTCAAGCCTCTTTTCAGGTTCTTCCTGAGCTAAAATGCCCAAACTAAAAAGCAAGAGCGATAATGAGAAAATATACTTCATCAATTGAGTTCTAAAATTTTGTAATGAGAACGGAATTTTCTCAGTTTTCGTACCTTATTTCCCAATAGCCTCAATTCCAGGCAGGGATTTTCCTTCAAGCATTTCCAGCATAGCTCCTCCACCGGTAGAAACATAACTCACCTTATCTTCCAAGCCAAATTTCTTGACTGCAGCTACAGAATCTCCTCCACCTACCAGACTAAAAGCTCCGTTTGCAGTGGCTTCAGCGATAAATTGACCTATTTTGATGGTTCCTTTAGCGAATTTGTCCATTTCAAAAACTCCAAGAGGGCCATTCCATAGGATAATTTTAGATTTTTTAATAACCGCCTCAAAGTTCTTAAGAGATTCCGGTCCGGCATCAAGGCCCATCCACCCATCAGGGATATTATCAATACGCTCTACCTGAGTGCTGGCTTGTTCAGAAAAACTATCGGCAATAACCGAGTCAACAGGCAAATGAATTTCTACTCCTTTCTCTTTGGCTTTTTCCAGGATTTCAAGAGCAAGCTCCTGTTTATCTTCTTCGAACAGGGAATTTCCAATTTTTCCACCTTGCGCCAGAATAAAAGTATAGGCCATCCCGCCACCTATAATTAGGTGATCTATTTTATCAAGGATATTTTCAATCACTGTAATTTTCGAAGACACTTTTGCGCCACCAAGAATCGCAGTAACAGGTTTTTCTTTACTGTTTAGCACCTTATCCAGACTTTTAATCTCTTTTGCCAGAAGATACCCAAAACATTTCTCCTCAAAGAATTTAGCAACAATAGTTGTTGAGGCGTGTGCGCGATGCGCAGTACCAAATGCATCATTTACATAGATGTCCCCTAATTCAGAAAGTTGCTTAGCGAAATCTTCGTTTCCTTCTGTCTCTTCATCATAAAATCTAAGATTCTCCAGTAAAAGAACTTCACCGGGCTGCAGATTATCTGTTGCAGCTTCCACTTTATCTCCAACAGAATCATCTACAAATTTGGTTTCAATTCCCAGTACCTCAGATACTTTGTAAACTATATTCTTAAGAGAATATTTTTCTTCTTTACCTTTTGGCCTGCCCAGGTGAGACATTAGCACCACACTACCTCCATCTTCGAGTATTTTTATTATGGTGGGTTTTGCAGCTTCTATCCGATTGGCGTCTGTTACTTTCGAATCTTTCAATGGCACGTTAAAATCAACTCTAATAAGTGCCTGTTTATCTTTAAAATTATAATCGTCTAATGTTTTCATAGTAATGCTTTAATTACAAATATAAATTTTTCGGAAGATATAAAAGTGCATATAAGTTTTATATTTGCTTATGCTTTTTGAAGATATAATAGGCTTAGCCCACATAAAAAAACATCTTACCACAACTGCCGATAATAACAGGATTCCGCATGCGCAACTTTTTGTTGGAAATTCTGGAAGCGGCACTTTACCAATGGCGATTGCCTACGCCCAATACGTTTTGTGTAAAAATACCGGTGGCGAAAATAAATATGGTAAAGAGGCCTGTAACCTAAGATTTAAAAACCTTGCTCATCCCGACCTTCATTTTGCCTTCCCTGTTGCAAACAACGAAAAAATAAAAACCCACGCCGTTTCAGGCCACTTTATGGAGGAATGGCGCAATTTTGTAAAGTCTAACCCCTATGGAAGTTTATTCGATTGGTACCAGGATCTCGGCATTGAGAACAAACAGGGCAAGATAGGGGTAGATGAAGCTCAGGATATTGTGAAATCCCTTTCTTTAAAAGCTTATGAAGGCGGCTTTAAAGTAATGCTGATCTGGATGGCGGAAAAGATGAATCGCGAAGCCGCCAACAAGTTGTTAAAATTGATTGAAGAGCCACCAAACAAAACGCTTTTTATTCTTATTGCTGAAGAAGAAGAGCAGATCATTCAAACCATAAGATCCAGGTGCCAAACTCTGCATTTCCCACCCTTGCCCGAAGCTGAAATTGCAGAACACATCATTAAAAAGGAAAACTGCAAGCAGGAGGAGGCGCTAAAAATAGCACATCAGGCAAATGGTAGTTACACCAGGGCTTTGCATCTTTTACAAAATAATGCAGGGGACGAACAATTTGAAACCTGGTTTATTAATTGGGTAAGAAGTGCTTTCAAGGCAAAAGGAAATAAATCCACTGTTTTAGAGCTAATCGCCTGGAGCGAAGAAATTGCTGGACTGGGAAGAGAAAGCCAGAAGAGTTTTCTCCTGTATTGTATGGATTTTTTCAGGCAGTCGCTTATGTATAATTATAAAGCAAATAGTTTGGTATATCTGGAACCCAGGACAAAAGGATTTCAAATAAAAAATTTCGCTCCCTATGTGCATGGTGGAAACATCCTGGAAATTAACCAGGCGCTGGAAGAAGCTATCTACCACATTGGTCGCAACGCAAATTCAAAGATTGTTCTTACCAACCTTTCAATCAAACTAACTCGATATCTGCATAAAAAAACCACATAATTATGACAAACCTTTACAACTTTATTACCGAAATACTTATCCTCCTATTTATTCTGATTACTTTTTTGCAATCGGGTATAGATAAAGCTACCGACTGGAAAGGAAATACAGGCTGGTTAAAGGAACATTTCAAAGAAACTTTTATGGGTGGAATGGTTCCACTTATGGTCGGGATTATAATGATACTTGAAATAATAACAGGCTTATTGGCCGTATTAGGAATAATATGGATCCTTTTATACAATAATTCCGCCTGGGCATTCTATACATGTCTTATGGCTGCTATTACTCTTTTAATGCTTTTATTCGGACAAAGAGTTGCCAAAGACTACGCCGGGGCATTTACAATTACAGGTTACTTTATTGTAGTGATTTTTGGGATTTATCTACTATCTTAAATTTTATTTCACATCCAAAAATAACCAAAGCCCCGAATGGGGCTTTTTTGTTCTCTATTTAAAAAGGAATTAGTCTTTCTTATAAGAAGCATTTAATTCTTCCAGAATTTCTTCGGTGATATCCAATCCATCCTTAGCATACATTATACTGGCAGATTCATTAGAACCAAAAATATAAGTGTACCCGTTTTCCTTACCGTATTCCTCTACATAATTTTTAACCTTCTCTACAATAGAATCAATTGCGGCATCACTTTCCTGGCGTAACACACCTCCCCTTTGTTGCTGCTGTTGTTGTAACTGCTGCTGTTTCTGCATAAGCTCCTGCTCTCTTTCCTGGCGTTGTGCCTGGGACATGGAATTCATTTCAGACTGGTATTCCTGCACTTCTGCTTGGAAGGCGCTGGCTACAGAATCCAATTCTCCTTTAACAATATCTGATTTCTTACTGAATTCGGCTTCAACGTCTTTCATTTCCTGATACTCCTGAATAAGTTTGGTGGTATCAACATAAGCTGTTTTTTCCTCATTACAGGAAACAAAAAATACGGAGAGAACCGCAATTAAAAATAATTTCTTCATTTTGTTAAATTTTGTTTAGACAAATGTATAAAACTAAAATCTTTAAATTTTAGATATACAAATCATATTTAGTCTGATATTTAAAAAAGCTATGGACAAAAGGAGTTAAATAAGTATCCTTTATTGAAAATCAGGCGCTCCTGTTGATTCTGAAGATAAAAAACAAAAAGAGCCAGATCCTACGTCATTTGCAGCATGAAAATGCTTTAAATAAGCTTAAAATAAGAATTTGGCTATTTTCGGAAGAAATATACCAAAGAAGAATATTCAGAAGTCCTTTTTGCCTGCTGGTTTGATTTCCATCCCCGAAAAAAAGCTTTTGTGGGATTCGAAGAACAGGTCTTGTTTTTTTCAGAAAGCAGGCTCACATAATAAGCGTCAAAAATTAAAGGTCGGGTTTCGATTAAATGAAACTCAAACTGAGAAAATAATTTTTTAATTCCGTTTTGTGAAAAATGCCAAAGGTGACGAGGCACATCATAAGCGGCCCAAAACTCCCGATAATATTTCGCATCATAACTTTTATAATTGGGTACAGCAATTACCAAAATTCCATTCTTATTTAGAAGGTCTTTTAATATGGAGATTTCTTCTTCAAGATCGGGAATGTGTTCCAGAACATGCCAGAGACAGATAACATCATATTTTTCTCCTTTAAATTCTGAAAGCTCTTTTTTAAGATCGAGATCTTTGAGAATTGCCAGATCCCTGGCAGATTTATTTGGTTCTACACCGCTTACCAGCCATCCTCTTTTTTTCGCATTTAAAATAAAATCTCCGGTTCCTGCGCCTACTTCCAATAATTTTCCCGGTGACTTTAATGTTTCAATCCAATTTAATTTTTGATCGAGCATGTGTTTTTTTACAAGCTGATAAATTCTATTGGTTATTCCCTTGGAAGAATCTGTATGGGAAATGTAATTTTCACTTTCATAATAGGAACCTAAATTTTGAGGAACAGGAATGGTTTTTAAAATTTCAAATTCAACCAGAGGGACGAGCTGAAACTTTTCATCAGAAACCAAAAAATCCCTGCACTCAATAAATGCCTTTTTGCTTATTTCTATTTTGGTGCCTGCCAAGAGTAAAAATTAAATATTGTTTGTATTGTGTAAAAAATTACGCCTTAGATTAAATTGTTCCACGTGGAACTACTTGTTTTTTATCTTCCCATATAGACCAACAGAACCGAAACATCATTGGGGCTAACTCCGCTAATACGGGATGCCTGAGAAACGCTTGTAGGTTGAATTTTATTAAGTTTTTCCCTGGCTTCAAAAGACATTGATTTAATCCTGGAATAATTAAAATCATTAGGGATTTTCACATCTTCCAGTCTGTTAAGTTTATCGGCGTTGTTTTTTTCTTTAGCAATATAACCGGAATACTTCACCTGAATTTCGGTTTGTTCCAGCATTTCTGAATTCAATTCATTCTCCTGTATAAATTCCTCAACACCCGGAAAGATTCGAACATCTTTCATTTCAATATTCGGCCTGGAAAAGATTTTAAAGATCTTATCGCTTTGTTTCATAGGGGAGGAATCATACTTCTCCAAAATCGGATTTGCATCTTCAGGAGCAACACTTTTATCCTTTAAAAAATTCACGAAGGCAAAAGATTTATCTTTTTTTTCCTCCATTTTTCGCATCCTATTTTCAGAAGCCAAACCTAATTTATAAGACTTTTCAGTTAATCTGAAATCGGCATTATCCTGTCTCAAAAGAGTTCGGTATTCGGCACGGGAAGTAAACATTCGATATGGCTCCTCTGTACCTTTAGTTATTAAGTCATCGATTAAAACACCGATGTAAGCTTCATTCCTTTTAAGAACAAATTCTTCTTTTTCCTGAATTTTAAGGGCGGCATTTAAACCGGCCATTAGTCCCTGAGAAGCTGCTTCTTCATACCCCGTGGTGCCGTTTATTTGTCCTGCAAAGTATAAATTTTCAACCAGTTTGGTCTCCAGGGTATGTTTGAGCTGCGTTGGAGGGAAATAATCATATTCTATCGCATAGCCGGGACGGAAGAATTTCACATTTTCAAAACCGGCCACAGATCTCAAGGCTTTAAACTGAACATCCTCAGGCAGGGATGTAGAAAAGCCATTCACGTACACTTCTACGGTATTCCATCCTTCAGGTTCAACGAAAAGCTGGTGACGATCCTTATCAGCAAACCGGTTAATTTTATCTTCAATTGATGGGCAATACCTCGGCCCAATACTTTGAATTCTTCCGTTGAACATAGGAGACCTTTCAAAACCCTCTTTAAGGATCTCGTGAACCTCATTAGAAGTATAGGTCATATGACAAGATCGCTGTTTACTCAAAGGTTTTGTCTCATCCAGAAATGAAAATTTAGAAGGTACATCATCTCCCGGTTGCTCGGTCATTTTTGAATAATCCAGGGAACGGCCGTCAACTCTTGGCGGGGTTCCGGTTTTCATTCTGCCCGATTCAAAACCAACATCAACAAGATCTTTTGTGATTCCGGTCGCAGCTCTTTCCCCTGCTCTACCTCCACCAAAGTTTTTATCGCCTATATGAATTAGGCCATTTAAAAAAGTGCCATTGGTTAGAACTACAGATTTGGCTTTTATCTCCAGACCCAGGGAAGTTTTTACACCAACAACCTTATGGCTTTCGATAATCAAACCAGCAACCATTTCCTGGTAGAAGTCCAGGTTAGGAGTTTGTTCAAGTCGAAACCTCCAGTCTTCGGCAAACCGCATTCTATCGCTCTGCACCCTCGGACTCCACATTGCGGGGCCCTTGGATTTATTGAGCATTTTAAACTGGATTGCACTGGTATCACTAACCAAACCGCTGTAACCCCCCATCGCATCTATCTCACGAACAATCTGTCCCTTGGCGATTCCGCCCATAGCAGGATTGCAGCTCATCTGTGCGATGTTTTGCAAATTCATTGTGATTAAAAGGGTTTTACTTCCCATATTCGCAGCAGCTGCAGCGGCCTCGCTTCCCGCGTGACCGGCACCAACTACTATAACATCATATTCATTTTCAAACATAAATTTTCCCTTATTGTTCCACGTGGAACATTGCAATCTTTTCGTCTTCTTTCTGTCGCATCAACTCCCTTTCGCTTTCAGTTTTATCCCTGAATCCACAAAAATGCAGTATTCCGTGAACCAAGACTCTTTTTAATTCCTCCTCAAAATCCACATTAAATTCCTGGGCATTTTCTTTTACCCTTGCGACACTTATAAAAATATCCCCGGCCAACTGATCCTCCACAGAGTTATCGAAACTAATAATATCGGTATAGGTATCGTGATCCAGATATTGTAGGTTTATCTTATGCAGATAGTCGTCATCGCAAAAAATAAAATTGATTTCATCAATGCTTTTTCCTTCAGAATCGATAACCCGTTCCAGCCATTGCCGATGAGCAACCTCATCTTTGAAATTAAAATCGGTTTCTGAAAAAAAGTTAATCTGTTCCTGTTCCGCGCTCAAAATAGTTTTTTACTTTTTGTTTATAAATTTCGCGCAAAGGTAAGATTTGTCTGTTTAAAATTTCAGTCTGATTAAAATATTCTTTTGCCTTAAGGTTTTGATCTTTAGCAGGATTGGCAAATTCAATTGTATTGGTTTCACTTTTTCTGATATTGTCTTCACCTTGCTGTAATCTGGCCTGATCAAATTTTAATAATTCGTGCATCAAATTAGTCATTCGCTCAAGGCCTTGAGGGCTAAACCCTTTATCTAATAGCCGTTCTTCCAACTCCTGCATATTCTTCTTCAAATTATCCCCATCAGGACCCTGACCGTCCTTCTCCAATAATTTATCCAATTGCATTCTTAGTTCCTGCTGTTCCTTATAAATATCAAAAAGATCACCATTCTCCTCCTCCTTGCCATATCCCTCTTGTTTCTCACTGCCTTCTTCTCCTTGTTTTTTTTCAAGGCCTTCCTGAAACTTCTGCTGTAATTCCTCCTGCTTATGAATAATGTCCGGTAGTTGAAATTCCTCTCCTTCGCCGGCACCCTTTCCCAATTGCGGATTAGCCTGCTGTTGCATAGCAGATAAAATATTACTTAGCAAATAAGCCAGATCATTGGCGCCGGTCACAACATACTGTTGGCTGGCAGTCCCCTGTGGAAGTTCATTCTCTGCAAGTCTATCTAAAGCTTTATCAATATCAAATTCTATATCAGATAATTTATCGGTTATCTGTTCACTTATCATCGGGTTCTTTAAAGCAAGACTATACAAACTGTCATCAATATGCCTGAAATTTTCCCTTAGATCATTCTGAATATTTAAATTCCCGGCAAACATAGGGTCCTCTCTGTTTATCGATTTAAATGACTCCAATAAATCCTCCTGCTGAAAGGAAAATTTTACAAGATTATCAAGAATTTGTCGCAGACTTTCAATATCTGCTTTTAATTGTTCTCCGGATTGTGCCTGCATTTGTTCCTTCATTTTAGAACTCATCTCTAACATTTTCTTCGCTGCATCCCTTTGCTTTTCTTTTGCTCCGGCAGGTTGATTATTCTCTAAATTCTTTTCTGCATCCTGCTGATCTTTCTTTATACTTTCTTCATCCACTTTATCCCGATTAAGGTCTACAGGTTCTTTTAGACGCTCATTATCTTTTTCAAGCTCGTCCAACTGCTCCCTGAATTGATCAAATTCCTCGGAAATTTTTTGTTGTGATTCTATTCCATTCTGCTCCTCATTTTCGGAAATTTGATCCTGTTGCTCAGCCAATTTTTCCAGTTCTCTGGCTAATTTTTGATTCTTTTCCTCCACATAGTACCGCTTTGTTAATTCAAGCAGTTGCTCCATGTTACGTTGCTGAGTCTGATTTCTTTTGGAAAGCTCTTCCAGTTTATCCCCCAACTCCTCCCTGCTTATTTTTTCAGAAAATTCCTTTAACTCTTCCATTAAAGCTTCATTTTCCTCTAGGCGCTCTTCATTTCTGTCAAGCCTTTTCTTTAATTCTTCTTTGTAGGAATTTTCTTCTGTAGTCCTGTGCTCTTCCTCAAGACTTTTCTTAAGCTTTTCAGAATAATTTTTCATCAATTCATTCTGCTGCTTTTGCCTTTCCAGAAAATCAGTGAGCTTCCTTTTTTCGTTATAATCAAAAGATTTATTTTCTTTTTGTATACGGGAAAGTTCACGTAATTCTTCTTTCGAATACTCCATTTCTTCCAGGGACTTATTAATGTTTCGAATGGATTCCCCCTGTTGAAGCAGTTTTTTCTCCTCTATTTCTTCCAGGCTTTTCTTTCTAAAGCCAAAAACCTCACTCCGGCTGCTTTTAGATCCTTTCACCGCGTCATTATCGAAAACCTGAAAATAATAAAGGTAATTTACCCCTCTTTCCAGGTCGAGATCTCCCGGAAAAGTAAAGAGAAAATTAGCAAAGGATTCTTTTGCAACAGGAATTGAAATCTTCTTCAAACTATCGCTGGCACTTTCAGGATAATAAACCAGTTCCAATTTATTCACGGCATAATCATCTGAAACTTTTCCGTAGAAATAACTGATTTCTTCATCAATACTATCAGTTTTTTTTACTACTTCAATTTCCGGAAAACGATCTTTGATGATATCAATTTTATAAGAAACCGGTTCAAAATCCCGAATTTTAGTATTAGAGGAACTAAGTGAATAATTTAAGGTAGAAGACAACCTCGTCTGGTGGGTTACCATCCCCGATTCTACTTTCAGATTAAGAGTAGAATCGGGTAAATTAAAATGGACTTCCTCTGTTTCCCGTGTTTTTATTCTCCAGCTAACCTCCGTCCCTTCAGGAATCCGGGCGTTACCTGTCCCTGAGATTGATTCATCCCTCTTACCGGTGTAGCCGGGATAATCAAAAATCATCTCAAGATTTATAAGCGTAGGTACCTTGATTACATCAAGTTTATAGGGAGCGGAAGAAATGCCATTGGAACTAAGCCTGAACTCAAGATCTTCCTGAAGCCGTTTAAAAGTATATTCAAAAACTCCGGGTTCCACCTGTTTTAAAAGATAATCCTGGTTATTATAATTTACGCTTACTCCTGCCGGTCTCACCTCCCCAATGGTTTTTACTTTTAAAGTGAAATCGCGGTTTTCACGCACTTCTAGGTTTTGATTTTCTATTTGGAAATAAAAAGGTGCCGGCGGATCAAATACCGTATTATAATTCACCACCCGCCCGTAAGATTCAGAAAAGAATGAAGAGTTTCCCGTAAACAGAATAGCTAAAAATATAATGACCGGAAAAGCAGCCCATTTTAAATACCTGAGACTGGTTTTAAAATCTACCGCTGAATTAAAAGGAATTGGATCCAGCTCCCGGGCTTTTTGATCTATTCCCGCAAGTAATAGATCCGATCTTTTTTCTGAATTTTTAAGCTGAAGAAGGTTAAGCAGTTTGTCCTTCACCTCAGGGAAATGCTCCCCAATAATCCGGGAAGCATCTTCTTCAGATAGCGTTTCTGATAATCTCAATAATTTGGAAAGCGGAATGGCTATAAAATAAACCAACAAACCCACTTCAATACCGATGAAAAGCCAAAAAAGGATCTTCCGCACTGCGGTGTTAAGCCAGAAAAAATGTTCTATGGAAAGTATCAGTAAAAAATAAAGTAAGCCAACTGCGGTAAAGAGAATTGCTCCCTTTAGCAGTTTATTTATGTAATATTTTGATATAAAAGCACTTAGCTTATTTCTTACCTTGCTGTAATTTTCCATCGACAACTTCACTTTCAAGCTTAAAATTACAATTTTTATCCTTTTGAAGCAGAATGGATTGCAGGTAAGTTGATTTTAAAAATTATTCAAGCTCCTGGGACAAGTGTTTAGGAATGCTGCCTAAAGCTTGTATCTTTGTTTTTAAAATTAAAATTATGAGTGCTAAAGTAAGGGTACGTTTTGCGCCAAGTCCTACGGGACCACTGCATATTGGCGGAGTTAGAACTGCTTTATATAACTATTTGTTCGCGAAAAAACACGATGGGGATTTTGTACTTCGTATTGAAGATACAGACCAAAACCGTTATGTGGACGTAGCAGAACAATATATTATCGATTCACTAAACTGGTGCAATATTCCTTTTGATGAAGGCCCGGGAAAAGAAGGAGATTTTGGTCCCTACCGCCAAAGTGAGCGTAAAGATATTTATAAGGAATATGCCAATAAGCTGGTAGAAAGCGGGCAGGCTTATTATGCTTTTGATAAAGCAGAAACCCTGGACGATCATAGAAAAGACCACGAAGCCAAAGGCAAAACCTTTATTTATAATTGGCATAACCGCCTAAAACTGGATAATTCACTTTCTCTTTCTGAGGAAGAAGTGAAGATAAGACTCGCTGAAGGGGAAGATTATGTAATCCGGTTTAAGTCTCCTGAAAGTGAGATCCTGAATCTCCAGGATGAGATTAGGGGTCATATGGAAATCAATACCGAAATTCTTGATGATAAAGTGCTTTTTAAAAGTGACGGAATGCCAACCTATCACCTCGCCAATATTGTTGACGATCACCTGATGAAAATCACCCATGTTATTCGTGGGGAAGAATGGTTGCCTTCCTTAGCACTGCACGTGATGATTTACCGCGCTTTTGGATGGGAAGCACCTAAATTTGCCCACCTTCCGCTAATTCTTAAACCGCAAGGCAAAGGTAAACTCAGCAAGCGCGATGGCGATAAACTGGGCTTTCCGGTATTTCCTTTGGAATGGAAAGATCCCAAAACCGGAGAAGTATCTGCCGGATACCGGGAAGATGGATATTTTCCTGAAGCAGTTACCAATATGCTGGCCTTTTTAGGATGGAATCCCGGAACAGAGCAGGAATTTTTCGATATAAATGAATTAACCCAGGCCTTTGAACTCGACCGGGTACATAAAGGCGGCGCAAAGTTCGATCCTGAAAAAACAAAATGGTTTCAGCAACATTACCTTCAGGAAGCAGATAATGCTTTTCTGGCGAAAGAATTTCAGAAATTACTTCAGGAAAAAAAGATCAATGTCGATCTTGATTATACAAAAAAGGTTGTTGAGATCGTAAAGGAGCGGGCAATTTTTGTAAAAGATCTTTGGGAACAAGGCGATTATTTTTTCATCTCCCCTACTTCATACAATCCCAAAAACGCAAAAAAAGCCTGGAAAAATGATACTTCAGAATTGATGCAGGAACTAAGCGAGCTTCTGAAAAAACAGGAAGATTTTTCGGCCGCTGCAATTCAGGAAAATGTGAAATCATGGATAGGTGCTAAGGAAATAGGCTTCGGAAAAGTTATGCAGCCTTTCCGTCTGGCCCTTGTAGGCGCTATGCACGGAGCCGATCTTTTTGTTATTGCAGAAAGTATCGGGAAAGAAGAAACGCTTAAAAGAATTGAAAAAGGGATCTCGACTCTGGGATAAACTTATAAATTAAATTAAAGCCGGAAGGGACTATGTTTTCTTCCGGCTTTTTTTGTTTCTAAAGTGAAGCAGATAATTTGCTATCTTGATAAAAATATAAAAACACATTATGAGCTATATTTTCTTACCCGTTATTCTTGTTATTGGACTGGTTATTCTATTCTCCGGAATTTTTATAGTCAGGCAGCAATCGGCTGCTATTGTTGAACGTTTTGGAAAGTTTCAACGCATCAGTAATTCCGGATTGCATTTAAAAATTCCCATTTTTGATAATATCGCCGGCAGGATCAATTTAAAGGTACAGCAACTCGATGTTCTCATTGAAACTAAAACCAAGGACAATGTATTCGTTAAACTGAAGATCTCTGTGCAGTTTCAAGTGGTGAGATCCAATGTTTACGATGCTTTTTATAAACTTGAAAGCCCATCAGATCAAATTACCTCATATGTTTTCGACGTTGTTCGGGCCGAAGTTCCAAAAATGAGACTCGATGATGTTTTTGAAAGAAAAGATGACATTGCCATTGCCGTTAACCGGGAACTTAACCAGGCGATGCAGGATTACGGTTACGACATCATTAAAACACTTGTAACAGACATTGACCCAGATGTGGAGGTGAAGGCTGCCATGAACCGGATAAATGCCGCAGAACGCGATAAAGTGGCTGCAGAATACGTAGCTGAGGCCGATAGGATTAAAATAGTAGCTAAGGCTCGGGCCGAAGCAGAAAGCAAACGCTTACAAGGCCAGGGAATCGCCGATCAAAGAAGGGAAATAGCACGCGGACTTGAGGAAAGTGTAGATGTTTTAAATAATGTGGGGATAAACTCGCAGGAAGCTTCAGCATTAATTGTGGTCACCCAGCACTATGACACCCTTCAGGCCATTGGAGAAGAAACCAACAGCAACCTGATCCTTTTGCCTAATTCTCCCCAGGCAGGTAGTGATATGCTAAATAATATGGTAGCTTCATTTTCTGCATCCAATCAAATAGGTGAAGCTATGAAAAAACAAAATGAGCAGCAGGAAAGAGATAAGAAAAGGGAAAGCACTACAAGAAAAAATAAAAGAAATAACAAAAGTGATCTTGAAGAGTAAGCAAAGGTTTGTAAAAGAAAACAGCTGTGTAAAATAAAGAGAAATGAGCGAAAACGCATCTAATTTCATCTTATTCACACGGCTGCTAATCTTAATTTTAATTCTTGACCGTTGCGGTTACTCTTTTAAGTCCGGTTAGTTTAGTTACGGCTTTCAAGACGAGCGCTTTTTCCAGAATTGAACCTACGATACTTCCCGCAATTGAAAGTGGAGAAATACTTTTTTTAGCCTGTTCGATGCTAAGTTTGATCTCCTCTTTATCTATTTCGGTTTGAAGTTTTAATATCTTTAAATCTCTATCAATATCTTCAAAAGAACTGTATTCTCTCATAAGTTAGTCGTTAAAGAAAATTCTGGAGAATTTTTGTAGCATAAGTTTTTCTATAGGTCTTTTTCCGAATACTAAAATCAGTATGAATAAAAGAATATAGAATCCTGCTACAATAAAATACCCGGCACTTGGTTGGCCAATGGCTTCACTTATTGCAATAGCCACAGCAAACGAAAGCAGGAAAAAAGCTATGACCGTTATAGCACCCAAAATAAGGAATCGCACCAAAGAGGTGGCTCCACTCATTGCCTGCTTAAAGAATTTAAGTTTATAATATTCGGCATTTGTATGAGCAAATGCCTGAAGATTCTGATTTAATTCGTTAAGACTGTTGGATAGTTTTTCGAATGCCATAAATAAGTTATACTATGCTTTTTTGGCTTTAGTTTCAGCGTCCTTATTAAGTTTAGAATTTTGCTTTCTCAATTCTTCGAGTTTAGACTCCATAGCAGAAAGTATATCATCGGCTTTATGGCTTGCAGAAGAAAGGGTTTCACCCAAGCGCTCTTCAAAATCCAATCGGGCCTTCTTAGCCTTTTCAGTTAAATTTGAAGAAGTTTCGTTGTATTTCTTATTAAAACGTTCCTGAGCTTTATCAGACTCGCTCTTAATTCTTTTTCGGGTTTTCTCTCCACTCTCGGGAGCATACAATAATCCGATACCTGCACCAATAGCGGCTCCTGTAATAAGGGCTAAAAGTGTATTTCCTGTATTTGCCATAATAGTTTTTAGTTTAAATTGATTCTAGTTATTTCCAAATATACAAGAAGCTTAGTAGCACCGCTGTTAATAACCGGTTAATATGTTAATTTCCTTTACTAAATTATTCTTAAAGACGAGTTGAGACTTTATTTCTTCTTAGCCCAGGAATCGCGAAGACTTACCGTACGGTTAAATACTGGTCTCTCTTCTGTAGAATCCTTATCTACACAAAAATACCCAATACGCTGAAACTGGAACTTATCCTGAACTCCGGCATTTTTTAAACTTGGTTCCAGATAACCGGTAATAAGCTTTAGAGAATCCGGATTGATAAATACGGTAAAATCCTTCTCTTTATCAGCATCAGGAGCCTCGACTGAAAACAACCTGTCATAAAGCCGTATTTCGGCTTGCAGGGCATGTTTTACCGAAACCCAATGCAAAGTACCCTTAACTTTTCTAAGCGATTCCTCGGTGCCGCTACCGCTTTTACTTTTGGGATCGTAGGTGCAGTGAATTTCTGTAATATTCCCTTCAGCGTCTTTTAAAACATCTTCCCCTTTAATAATATAAGCATTTTTAAGCCTCACCTCTTTCCCAAGGGTAAGCCTGAAAAACTTGCGATTTGCACTTTCCTTAAAATCTTCTCTTTCAATATAAATTTCCCTTGAAAAAGGCACCTCTCTTGTTCCGGCACCTTCGTCTTCAGGGTTATTTTCTGCCATAAGCAATTCTTCTTTTCCTTCAGGATAATTGGTGATCACAACTTTTACCGGGTCGAGAACACCCATAACTCTTGGAGCTATCATATTAAGATCTTCTCTCGCGTGAAATTCAAGATGGGCTACATCTATCATATTCTCGCGCTTACCAACCCCGATGGAGTCGGCAAACTTCCTTATGGAGTTTGGTGTATATCCCCTACGTCTCAATCCGGAAATAGTAGGCATTCTTGGGTCGTCCCAGGAGTTTACAAATCCTTTTTCTACCAATTGCATCAGTTTTCTTTTACTAACAACAGTATGACTTAAATTACGACGGGCAAATTCCCGTTGTTTGGGTTGCATTTCTCCAGGTTTGCTTACTTTTTCAACAAACCAGTTATAAAGTTCGCGGTGAGGCAGAAATTCCAGCGTACAAAAAGAATGTGAAACTCTTTCTATAAAATCACTTTCTCCGTGAGCCCAGTCATACAATGGGTATATCATCCAGTCATTCGCGGTGCGATGGTGGCTTTTATGCAAACACCTGTACATTACCGGGTCTCTCATAATCATATTTGGAGAAGCCATATCAATTTTAGCTCTTAAAACGTGGCCCTTTTCAGGAGTCTCTCCATTCTTCATTTGTTCGAACAGCTGCAGATTTTCTTCTGCGGAACGATCCCGGTAAGGACTGTTTTTCCCAGGCTCGGTAGGAGTTCCTTTTTGAGAGGCTATTTCTTCAGAAGTCTGGCTATCAACATAGGCATGCCCATTTTTGATTAACTCAACCGCCCAGTCATACAATTGCTGAAAATAATCTGAAGCATAACATTCTTCTGCCCATTTAAATCCTAACCAAAGAACATCTTCCTTTATAGCATCAACAAATTCCTGTTCTTCTTTAATGGGATTGGTATCATCAAAGCGCAGGTTTACAGGAGCATTGTATCGTTCCCCTAATCCGAAGTTTAAACAGATTGAAGAAGCGTGACCAATATGCAAATAACCATTCGGCTCGGGCGGAAACCTGAATTTTAAATCTTCTCTTGTATGTGTAGATCTCAGATCTTCTTCTATAATTTGCTCAATGAAATTGAGTGACTTTTTTGTTTCTGACATAATGGACTCTTTAAAGGCCCAAAATTACTTAAAATTAACCTGATTATAAGGTGCATTCTCTATTTTGATACTTATAACTTCGATAGGACTTGTTATCTTTGAAAAAAAATAAAAGTGGGAAAAATTAAACTGAAAAATATAAGGGTTTTTGCTTATCACGGATGCCTGGATGAAGAGGGTAAAATTGGAAGTGACTACCGGGTAGATCTAAGCGTAAAAGGAGATCTGTCTAATTCTGCTAAAACCGATTCTTTGAGCGATACTATAGATTACGTACATTTAAACCGAATTGTGAAAGAAGAGATGGGCAAAAGGGCTAAACTTCTGGAAACAGTTGCTGAAAAGATTATAAACCGCATTCTTGAAGAAATTATAATGGTCCAGGAAGTTAAGGTAGATGTTTCTAAAATAAATCCTCCAATTGGCGGAAATGTAGCGATGGTTACCGTTAGCAGAAGCAAATCGCGTTAATTATTGGGTTTAGAACCTAAAAATTTTATTACATTTGCCAACCGTATAAAACGGCATCGTGGCCGAGTGGCTAGGCAGAGGTCTGCAAAACCTTGTACAGCGGTTCGAATCCGCTCGATGCCTCAAAAAGCTCCTTTTTAAGGGGCTTTTTTTTATTTCTAAAAATTCAACTTTTAAATAATTTATTCTGAAAGGCTATCTGCAGGGGTAATGGTCTCTATCTGGTCGGTAATATTATTTACCTGATTAGGAAAAAGCCCCTGACTAATAAGTATTGCACCAAAAACAATAAGTAGCACACTTATCCCCTTTTTCATAGCGTAAATACGGTTGGGAGTAAGTTTTCTGTTAAGTTTTTTAGCCAGCAAGATCTTAAAAATATCCAGGATAAGGTATGTAGCCAACACACTTCCGAAGAAAACTAAAATACGGTTACCTTCCATCTCGAGTTTGGGACCGAATACAATAATGAGCCCAAGCCAGAAGCCTAAAACACCAATATTTATAAAATTAAGTAGGAAACCTTTTACGGCCAGGCCCATATAATCGCTTTTTTTGAGCTTTCGTATCTCAGGAGTTTCATCTTCCTGCTGCAAGACCTTTTTAGTTTGTACAAAGCTCATCACTCCATAAGTGGCCAGAATAACTCCGCCAAAAATGAATAAGGCGGGATCATCTTTGATACTTTTAAGTAATTTAGTGGTACTTACATAGGCGATAAAAAGAAAAACAACATCAGCGATTATTACGCCAACATCAAAGGAAAAAGCCGCTCTAAAACCTTTAATCGCAGCAGTTTCCAGTAATACAAAAAATACCGGTCCCAGGAGAAAAGCCAGAAAAAAACCAAGTGGAATTGCCGCTAAGAGGTCTTGAATCATACATCGGTAATATAATGCAAATGTTGGGTTTTAGTTCTTTCTATTCACTTTACCACCAAAAAGAGTGTCTTTATCGATTATTTCGGGGTTTCCGTAAACATTTACTGTTCCACCAGCTCTAACCTTGGCATCAACTTTTTCGGAGGCATTTATGTCGGCAACGCCACCGGCACTAATACTTATTGAAATATTACGGGAATCGAGATAGCGTGCATAATACTGGCCTCCAGCCCTTATTTTAACATCCTGGGTTTCGGCCTTGCCCTTCACTTCTACTTCCCCACCCGTGAGGCTTTTTACACTAAGGTCTTGAACCTCAATTTCTGCATAGATTTCGGCACCTTCAGAAGCTTCCAGGTTAAGCACTTCGGTTTTATATAATTCCGGGAGTTCTACAGATGAATTTTGTCTTGCATCTATATTTTTAATAAATTTAAAATACAGATCAACTTTGGTATTATCCTCTTTCCAGATATTATCGATATTCGTCTTTACCTTTAAAATTCCATCTTCAATCTCAAATTGAACATCACCACGTTTTTCGCCTGTAACTACGGCCTTATTCTCATCGGCATAATGCAAATTAAGCTTCAGGCCATTGTATACTTTTACTTCCGAAAAACTTTCAAGCTGGTGGGTTATCTCTTCCTGGCTCAATAAAGTACCGGAAAAGAGAATGGCAAAAACCATTATTAAATTCTTCATCATCAAAAAATTTAAATTAAGCTTCTTCAACCTCTTTTTTAGATCCTATAAGATTAAAATCAAGGTGTCTTTTAACTAAATCGGCATTTTTTACGCCTACATAAACCTCATCCCCTAATTGATAGGTTTTTTTTGTTTTTCGACCTACTACTGCATAATTTTCTTCATCAAATTCATAATGATCGTCTCTTAGATCCCTAAGTCGTATCATCCCTTCACATTTATTCTGAATGATCTCCACAAAAATACCCCAGTCTGTTACTCCTGAAATAACTCCCAGAAACTCTTCATCGTTGTGATCCTGCATATATTTTACTTGCATATATTTAATGGAATCCCGCTCGGCATTTGTTGCCAGGTTTTCCATCTCACTGCTATGATGACATTTTTCGTCATATTCATCTTCTTTTGCCGATGGTTGCTGGTCAAGATATCTCTGCAATAACCTGTGTACCATAACATCCGGATACCTACGAATTGGCGAGGTAAAATGAGTGTAATGAGAAAATGCCAGCCCATAATGGCCAATATTTTCAGTCCCGTAATAAGCTTTACTCATCGTACGAATAGTAAGGGTATCTACAAGGTTTTGCTCCTTGGTTCCCTGAACACTTTCCAATAAATTATTAAGCGAAGAACTAACAGATTTTTTATCCTTAAGATTTAGTTTATGACCAAATTTTGCAACCAGATTGCTTAATGAAGCAAGTTTAGAATCATCTGGTTCGTCATGACAACGGTAAACAAATGTTTTCTTTTCTTTCTGTTTTCCAATAAATTCGGCAACTTTTCGGTTGGCCAGTAACATAAACTCCTCGATAAGTTTATTGGCATCTTTGGAAGTTTTAAAGAAAACTCCTACTGGTTCATTCTCTTCATCCAGTTCGAACTTCACTTCCACTTTATCAAAAGAAATAGCTCCTTCCCGCATTCTTTTAGAACGCATAGTTTTGGCCAGATCGTTCATTACCGTCACAGCTTCAACAATTTCATCTTTAACTGAATAAGCCTCCTCCTGAATAGAAATCTCTGCAGGAATGTCTCCTCCTTTAGTTTCTATAATATGCTGAGCTTCTTCATAAGCAAAACGCGCATCAGAAAAAGTTACCGTTCTCCCAAACCATTCCTTTATGATCTTTGTGTTTTTATCGATTTCAAATACCGCAGAAAAAGTATATTTTTCTTCGTTTGGTCTCAGGGAACAGGCATTGTTGGAAAGCACTTCCGGTAACATAGGAACTACACGGTCTACAAGATAAACTGAGGTTGCTCTTTCATAGGCTTCTTCATCTAAAATATTTCCTGGCTGTACATAGTGAGCAACATCGGCAATGTGAATTCCAATTTCGTAATTGCCATTTTCAAGTTTCTGAAAACTCAAGGCATCATCAAAATCCTTGGCATCTTCCGGGTCAATGGTAAAGGTTAAAACATCACGCATATCCCGTCGCTTTTTGATCTCTTCTTCTTTTATGGAAGTATCAATTTTATCGGCAAATTCCTCTACTTCGGGTGGAAAATCATGAGGTAAACCGTATTGGGCTAAAATGGAATGTATTTCTGTATGATGTTCGCCGGGCGTTCCCAGTACTTTTTTAATATTTCCGAAGGGAGAATCGGCTTTTTCGGGCCATTCTTCAATTTCAACAACTACTTTATCGCCATTTTGAGCTTCACCGAGCTTGTTCTTTTGAACAAACACATCGGTATACATTTTAGGATCGTCTATAACCACGAAACCAAAATCTTTTTTGAGCTGAAGCACCCCAACAAACTCTGTGCGCTTACGCTTAATAATTTTAGTTACTTCTCCTTCAGATTTTTTATTGCGCCTTCGATTATAGATATATATCTCAACTTCGTCTCCGTTAAAAGCTGTATTCAGGTGATTAGGGGATATAAAAACATCATCATCGAGTTCTTCCACAACCACATAGGCATAACCTTTAGTAGTCATATCTATAATTCCGCGGTAATAATCACGGTGATCATTAATTTTAAATTTACCGCGTTCTACCTCTTCAATCTGTTTTTTAGCTGCTAATTGGGATAGTTTTTTAATGATTTGGTTCCGGCTATTGGCATCATTAACCTCTAGTTTAGCTGCAATTTGTTTATAATTAAAGGCTTCACCGCCATTTTTTCGTAATATATCAATAATGCTCTTATCCAGATTTCCCGGCACCTTAGACGTATTTTTCTTCTTTTTATTCATATGTATTATTAAAAATATAAAATTACAGCTTATAAATCACATGAATATATTTTGAATGTAAAGTTTTGTTAATGCAATTTTAGGACGGTATTTTTGGATTTATTTAACTGATTATCAATACTAAGGGAAAACCCTTGATTTCTGGATTCAAAAATAATTTGGTTATAAATATCTTAAAAATTCCTTAAATTTGATTTAACATCAATAGAACTTTTAAGACCTAAATTTGATTTTTATAATGCTTGTTAATGAACAGTCCAACCAAAATATCTCTTTTGTTCTTCCTGATATTTATTATCGGGGTGTTGTTCTATGTAAGCATTATTAATAATTCTCTCAATAAAAAAACAGAGATCGAAATTTATAATTTTTCTATTTCACAGGAGGAAATCTACACCAGTATTACGTTTCAGGAATAACATTTTAATTTTATAAAAATCAGGGAAGCCTATGAAAGCTTATTTGCTTTTAGCCAGCTTCTATTATCAATAGGAATACCTGTTAATACAAGGACTACTGGAAGAACAAGGTATTTTTTTCTTAAAAAGGAACGAAACTCTAGCCAGCCTTTTACCTTTTTATTTAAGGCTTTTGGAGGGATACCTTAATTAGTTCACCAGGAAGATTTTAATCAGGCAAGAAAGATCATTGAGGATTTTTTAAATACAAATCTGCATTTAAAAGTAGTTTAGTTATTAACTATATATATAATTATCATTTCTTTTTCTTTTTATAAAAATTAAAAATGGATGTTATTATAGTCTGTTAACTTGTGCAACAATTTTTCTTCCTAAAATTTGATTTTTCAGTTAAGCCTTTTTGATAACATCTTGTTAACAGGTATAAAATATTCTAAGTATCTGGAAATCTTGGAATTTTAGGATTTAGTTAACAAACGTTAAAAAGAAAATCTTAATTAAAAATGATGATATTTAATGATTTCAACTTTGTTCACAACCTGTTTTTGAATGCTCATAACTTGAGAAGAAATAACCGGGTTATAATTTGATTTACTCAGGTTAAAATTGCTATTGAAATTAAAATTCTATTCTCCAAATAAGGTTCTCATATTCTCATCATAGGTTATCCACATGTCCTTGTAAATATTAAAGCCTTGATTTTAAACACATATTAAAAAGTAATTAACAATCCATTTTGGCGGGGTTAATAAGTGCTTTTTTTATCTTTGTTTCCTCTAAACACACAACTATGAAAATTGCAATAGGAAATGATCACGCCGGAACTCAGTATAAGAAAAAGGTGGCAAACCTCCTTAAACAAAGGGGAATTGAAGTTATTAACTATGGAACCGATTCCGAAGATAGCGTAGATTACCCTGATTTTGTACATCCCGTTGCCGACGATGTTGAAAACAATAAGGTAGATTTTGGGGTTATTATTTGCGGTAGTGGAAATGGCGCCAATATGACCGCTAATAAACACCAGGGAATAAGATCTGCTCTTTGTTGGACTGGTGAGATAGCCAAACTTGCACGCGAACATAACAATGCAAATATCCTAAGTATTCCTGCCAGGTTTGTTTCAGAAAATCAAGCCTTGGATATGGTAAAGATATTTCTTGAAACCGATTTTGAAGGTGGTCGTCATCAAAACAGGATTGATAAAATTCCTGTTCAGAAGTAATAAGCTTTTAATACCTGTAAGATTTTAGCGATATGATTTCTATTTAAAAAATTACATCGCTAAAATTGGGTTTAAAAATTTGCCAGCAGAAAATCTGAACTTCATTTTATTGCTGGCACCTATTTTAATGTCTATCATTTTGTAAAAACCTAAATAAATATTCAATTTTAATTTTGGAAGTCCTAATCAAAACCTTTGAAGAACTCAGTATAAATGAGCTATACCAAATCCTGCAGCTTCGCTCTGAAGTTTTTGTAGTAGAACAGGACTGTGTTTACCAGGATATTGACGGTAAAGACCAAAAAGCATTGCATATTTTGGGTTATAAAGATGATGTTCTGGTTGCATATACCCGCTGTTTTGAGCAAGGATTTTACTTCGAAGAAGCAGCAATAGGCCGGGTGATTGTTAAAGAAAATTACCGAAAATTCGGTTATGGTCACGAAATTCTGGAGGCCTCTATAAAGGCTATTGAAGAGCGTTATAAAACCACCAGAATAAAACTTTCTGCGCAACAATATCTAATAGATTTTTATGAGTCGCACGGGTTTAAAACCACCGGGGAAGGATACCTGGAAGATGGCATCCCCCATATCGCGATGGTAAAAGAATAACTATTTTAAAATTCCCGAATATCGGCTGGGATTATTAAGTATCGCCAGCGATTCCATTATTTCAGGGTTATGTTCAACATAATGTTCATAAAGCCCCTCTTTGTAGAAATAACGCTTTATAATTTCATCGGTGAGCAAACTAACTATTTCAGGTTTTTTATTTTGTAGTTCCTGTTTTTTTAATTGGTTAAGCCCTTCTGAAATATCTTTATAATTACCGATTATATCCTTTTCATAACCTTCTTCTTTAGCCACAATTAACACCTCTTCCAGTTCTTTTTCAGTCTTAGTCTGATAATTGAAATCTATTTTTATAAGGTAATTCCTGAAGTTTTTATAATCATTCTCGGTAAACCTGAAATCCTCAGGATTTTCAAGTTTATGCGTATAATAATAATCTGTGGCAAAATCAAAAATTGCATCCTCCAGCAATAATGCATTGGTTATATCGCTGTATTCTGAGGTTTCCAGTTTCACATCAGGAAGAATTCCTCCCCCGTCAAATACTTTCCTACCGTTTCGGGTTTTAAACTCATTGTAATCTTCAAATTTTACAGCATCACCTTTTTCATCCCGGCTTCTATAATCCAAAGCCTGAATACATCTTCCGCTAGGCGTATAATATCTCGAAATAGTTACTTTAAGTTGTGTACCATAAGCTAATTCCTTTGGCCTTTGCACAAGTCCTTTTCCAAAACTTCGGGCACCAACCACTACACCTCTGTCAAGATCCTGTATTGCACCCGCTACGATCTCACTTGCCGAGGCGCTTCTACCGTTAACAATAACTACTAAAGGAATTTGCGTATCCAGAGGTTCTTTTTGCGTAAAATATTGCTTGTTGTATTTTTCTATTACAGATTTTGTGGTGGTAATCAACTCTCCTTTCTGAAGAAAAATATTACTCACATTTATCGCTTCGCCTAAAAGGCCGCCTGGATTTCCTCTTAAATCCAGAATAATCTTTTCTGCACCCTGGTTTTTTAAATCTTTAAGGGCCCTGGAAGTTTCTGCAGAAGCTCTTGCATTGAAACGCGATAAAACAATATACCCGGTGTTATCTTCAAGAAGTTTGTAGAAAGGAACCGCCTTAAGATCTACGGCTCCCCGCACCAAACTGGTGGTTTTTGTTTCTCCTCTCCGGTTAAAGGTAATTTTAAGGCTTGAGTTTGCAGCGCCATTTAAAAGCTCTCTTGCGTCTTCTTTAAAATCTGAAACCTTGATATTCCCAATCTCAATTATTTCGTCTCCGGCCTTTAAACCTGCTTTATCGGCAGGATAATCTTTGTAGGGTTCAATAACCTTGATATACTCGGGCGTTGCTTTCACTAAAGCTCCAATCCCGGTATATTCTCCTGAATTATTGATCTTTGCGGCCTCCACATCCTGTTCGTTCCAATAATTTGTATAAGGATCCAAATCTGCCAACATAGCCTGGATTGCCGTATCCATAAGTTCTGCAGGATTGGTTTCATCTACATAATTCATATTGATCTCTTTGAAAAGGGTTGTGAAGATTTCTATCTGCTTGGCTATTTCAAAAAAATCTGATTTAAACCCAAGCGTACTGAAAATAAGTCCGGCTCCCAATACCAGGATTCCGGCTTTTTTTATAAGATTCTTTTTCATTTTAAATTATTTTAAGCGGGCCGGGGAGATTCCCTTTATTCCTGTTTTTCCTTTTCAACAAAGGTTTTAAGAAGCTTTATCATCGTCCTGTTCAAGCTTTCATAATCTGTTTTATCCCTGGAAATATAGATGAACATAAAGGCATAAGAACCCGGTATGTTGTTGGTTACAAGATACTTATTTTTTCTGAAAGCTTCACGCATCAGGCGTTTAATCCTGTTGCGCCCGGGAGCGGTTTTAACCAGTTTTTTAGGTACAGAAATTCCTGTTTTTAATTGCGGAGCATCTGAAGCGTTGATTGGAAGATAAACCAATTTTAAGGGAAATTTCTTAACCGATTTTCCTTCGGTAAACAGCTTTTCTATAAGCCTTTCACTTTTTAATTTATCCTGTTTTCCAAAACGCTCATCCATACCCCAAAAGTAAGGATAGGTTTTAATCCTGGTTACATGAACTAAAAATTATTTTCATCTGTTTATATTTTTTAACCAGGATTTGGCAATAGGCACAGGCTTATAATCCTACTCCTGTGTGTTGCCATTTTTTGGGTCCAGAAGCATGCTGGTTTCATATAATAAGAAAGCCCTTCAGTTGGGAAGGGCTTTCAGGTAAGGTTTTAAGAGGAGTTTATTCTTTTTCAGAAGTCTCTGATGGATAAACGTTATTCTCTCTATTTACATCGGCCATAAGTTGAGTATCATCAATTTCTATACTTTCAATCTCACTTAAGGGGCTATCTATACTGAGTTCATAAGTAGGATATGCCCAGGCCCAGTCTTTTTCCTGAATCCAGTTTTCTGTTTCAGGCTCTTTTTCCCATCGCATCATCTGTAGTGGGATGTAATGGATTTGGTGATCTCCATTGGCAAATCTTATACTTAATTCAACCGGCATTGGCATTTCTCCAATTCTCTCCAAAGTGATTTTTGTTGAATTTTTATCTGCTTCTTCAACATTTTTAATAGCATAATCTATTTGATTGGTGGTTTGGGTCCAGTCCATTAAATACCAATCAAGTTCGGCACCGGAAACCTTTTCAGCAACACGAATAAAATCGTTTGGTGTTGGATGTTTAAATTTCCAATCTTCATAATACCTTCTAAGTGTTTTATCTAAATTTTCTCTTCCAATTACGTAGCCAAGTTGTGCAAGAAAAACAGCACCTTTAGAATAGGCTGTAGCACCGTAGGCCGCATTAAGGGAGTAACGGTCGGCGTGGGTGGTTTGTGGTTGTTCTACCCCTGAATTTGCAAGTTGAAGATATCCACGATACGAACCTGTATGAGGATTCTCTGCATCGGTTTGCATAACGCGATTCATAGCCTTACTGGAAATGTAAGAGGTAAAACCTTCGTCCATCCATTCGTGCTTGCTTTCGTTAGTCGCCATTAAATGCTGAAACCAGGCGTGAGCCATTTCATGAGCAGTGACACCTACCAGGCTTTGAAAGCTTCTTTCACCGGTAATTAAAGTAAGCATAGCATATTCCATACCTCCATCTCCCCCCTGGGCTACAGTGTATTGATCCCATGGGTATGGACCGATTTTTTCGTTAAAAAACAGTAATAACTCTTCTGTTTTAGACTGAAGCCTTTTCCAGTTTTCCTTGATTTCTTCGTTGTCTTTATAGAAAAAGTGAAGTTCGGTTCCGTCTTCGGCAATTCTTACATCGTGAATATATTCAGGATCTGCAGCCCAGGTAAAATCGTGAACTTTAGGAGCCACAAAATGCCAGGTATGCGTATCGCCCTGGGCATCAATTTCTTCTTCACTGTATCCGTGACCAATTTCATCGGCATTCTGAAGATATCCAGTGGCAGCTACGGTGTAATTTTTATCTATGGTTAGTTCGACGTCAAAATCACCCCAAACGCCGTGAAATTCCCTGGCAATATAAGGATCAGCATGCCAGCCCTGAAAATCGTATTCGGCCAGTTTAGGATACCATTGGGACATGGAAAGAGCTATTCCTTCTGAGCTGTTTCTTCCCGATCTCCTGATCTGTTCAGGGACCTGCCCGTTAAATTCCATTTTAAAAACGGTTTTTTCTCCAGGGAGAATAGGCTTCTGAAGTTCCACCTCCAGGACGGTTCCTACTTCTTCGTAATTAAGATTTGTTCCATCTTGTGTTAGGCTGGAAACTCTTAAAAATCCCTGTTGTTCAGGAGTTAATTTCGAAATTCGGTCTCCTACCCTTCTGTCCGGATCCTGGATGGTTCTGGAACGCACGTCCATTTCGCTCCCTGGTTGGAAAGCATTGAAAAATAGATGATAAAACACCTTGTTTAAGGTATCGGGAGAATTGTTGGTATACTCTAGTTCCTGGGTTCCTGTATACTGGAAGTTTTCTACATTCATATCTACTTCCATCTTGTAGTCTGCGTGCTGTTGCCAGTAACTGGTACTGTTTTGGGCTACCATTAATGAGGTTGCCAGTACAGTTAAACTTAGAAATATTTTCTTCATAAAATTGATTATTTGGTTTGTGATGCTAATATTAAGGCGTTATAAAGGTTTACCATTTTTCCTGAAACAGAGAGTTCATCGAATTTTTGTGTGTTTTTGCCCTCTTCTCCTACTAAAACTGAAGTCTTGGTGCTTATCCCACTATCCATAATGATCTGTTTTACCTGTGGTGCGGAAAGTTTAGGATAAAAAGATCGTATTAATGCCGCTATTCCTGAAACCGCAGGAGCTGCCATAGATGTACCCTGCATATATTCATATTCATTATTGGGCGTGGTGGACCAAATCTTTGTGCCCGGCGCAAAAACGTCAACATTAAGCTTACCATAGTTGGAAAAACCGGCTACCAATCTGGAACCATAATCGAAATTAAGAGCTCCCACACTTAAGACATTATTGGAAAACTCTTGTGGATTTTCGGGTGTCTGGTCATTTGGATAAATCCTTTTTTGATCAAGATTTATTCCTTCATTCCCTGCGGCATTAACGATAAGCACATCGTTTTCTGCAGCATATTTTATCGCCTCCTCCACCCATTCGGGATTTGGAGAAAAGTATTTACCAAAACTGGTATTAATAATTTTAGCCCCGTTATCTACGGCGTAACGAATCCCAAGGGCAATGTCCTTATCATATTCATCGCCATCAGGCACAGCTCTTACTACCATAATTTCCACATTATTGGCAACACCTTTAATTCCAAGATTATTTTCCCGGTTTGCAGCAATAATCCCGGCCACATGAGTTCCGTGTTTTACGTCCTCTTTTTTAGGATCGGGACCCGCAACTTTATTATTTCCATAATCAGTATCAGTGATATCGTAGGGATCATCACCTACCGGTGCTCTTCCGTCCAGATCAAGATTAAAGTGGGTATCAATTCTTCCGGCATAATATTCAATGGCCTCATCGAGCTCTTCTAAAGCTTCTGGAATGTTTTCATTAACATTATCCTGTATTTGAAGCAACATTGCTTTATACTGTGCTAATTGCTGATCTGTGGTTTCCAGCGCCCTCAACTCCTCATTGGTATAATCTTCTTTTCCTAATTGAGAAGATACAGCAGCGTGGGCTGCTAACAATTGTTTTTTAATCGCTTCATACTGATTTTTATTCTGAAGGGTTTCGTTGTATTCCTTTTCGTATTCGGCCTTTGCTTCCTGGTAGTAGATATATTCCGCGCGATCTGCGGTACTTATAGAACTTGCCGGTTTTCCTTCATATTTAGGCTGAAGCCTTTTCATAATACGGGTATATTCCATGTTCTCTTCAACGGCATCACCCAGGAAGTTCCAACCGTGAATATCGTCTACATAGCCATTTTTATCATCATCTTTTCCATTGTTGGGAATTTCATCACGATTTACCCAAATTACACTTCGCAAGTCTTCGTGATGTATATCAACCCCACTATCCAAAACCGCTACGATAACTTTTTTACCCTTATTGTTTTTAATTATTTCCTGGTAAGCGCGGTTTACGCTCATCCCAGGGATGGTATCGGCTAAAAGATCTGCGCCGCCCCAGCCTTTTAATTCGGTTTCAGAAAGATCTGTAATTTTTAATGGAATAGAATCAATATCCGCGATTGGCGTAGAGATTATTTTTGGTGCCGTACTGCTGCAACTTGTGATAATTACAGCGCCTGCTATTACAAGTACCTGTTTTAAAAAAGGTATTTTCATATTTTTTAATTAAAAAGTTCGTTAAAGCTAAAAGATTGATCCAGTCTTACTCCTTTTTCAGTGTGTTTAAGACTTATGATTTCGTTGTGGGCATCGTGTTCCAGGAAAAGATAGAAATTTTCATCGGCAGCCTGTTTTAGAAATTTATCTTTTTCGGGCAGGGTGAGTAACGGGCGGGTATCATAACCCATCACGTATGGCAGCGGTATATGCCCCGCTGTGGGGAGAAGATCTGCCATGAAAACCAGGGTTTTATCTTTATAAGTAATATGAGGAATCATCTGTTTATCGGTATGACCATCTACAAACAATACGCCAAAAGGCAGGTTTTCTGATTGTTTAAAAGTTTCAGTATCTTTTCTTTCTACGAAATGAAGCTGCCCGCTTTGTTCCATAGGAATAATATTTTCCTTTAAAAATGAAGCTTTCTCTCGCTCATTTGGTTGGGTTGCCCATAACCAATGTTCTTTATTACTCCAGAAACGGGCGTTTTTGAAGGCCGGTTCGTAACCGGTACGGTTTTTATTCCATTGGATACTTCCACCACAATGGTCAAAATGAAGGTGGGTCATAAAAACATCGGTGATATCATCGCGGTGAAAACCGTGCTTTTCAAGAGATTTATCTATAGAATGATCTCCCCAACGGTAATAATAGCTAAAGAATTTTTCGCTTTGCTTATCCCCCATACCGGTATCGATAAGTATAAGTTTGTCACCATCTTCAATTAAGAGGCAACGTGCAGCGATATCTATCATATTGTTTTCATCGGCGGGATTTGTACGATTCCAGAGGGTTTTTGGAACAACCCCAAACATGGCCCCTCCATCCAGTTTAAAATTCCCGGCTTCTATAGGATATAATTTCATAAATGCTGATTTTTTTCCCCCGCAAATTACTAAAAGCATAATACATGTTTAAACATTCGGTCAAGGATGGAATATATTTAACAGGAAATTCAGAAATCAGGAGAGATATATAAAACTTGTTCTCCTGGCAGAATATCATCATTGTAATGAAATGGCCGCTTCTGACCTTCAGGATTAATAATAATTACAGGAAGAAAATCAGCATTTTTATTTTGATGTTCCTTAACCCATTCCCGGGTAGTTATTTCTTCTTCAATTTTCTGTTTATTCTCCTGAAAGTTGCCCGTGGATATTCGGTTTGACCAGGGTTCGAGCTCGGTCTTGTCGGCGAACATCGAGGTAGCATTAACCTTATCCAGCAAGTCTACATCGACGCCATTTTCATTTGGAGAAACCAGCACAATCTTGTTGGGAATGAAAAACGCATCATCGGCGAGTTGAGCGGCGAGAAGATTTATTTCACTGTTTCCGGTAAGAGCTATAAAAGTTCCTTTTTCTATCGCCCCGGCATCTTCCATTGTTTCTTCTTTAAGAATATTCCCATGAACAGTTTTATAACCTTGCTGTTTAGCTTCGGCAACAAGTTCCCGGTTTCCATCTATGATTACTATTTCCTGTACTCCTTTTAGCTGTTTGGCGATAAAAAGACCAAGCGGATTTGCTCCCAGAATAATATATCCCGATCGGGATTCCTGGGTGATAAGCTCTCCCCGACTTCTTAGCCATTTTGTGGTCCAGGTTAACATAACCGGCACACTTAAAGTAGTGAATATCGCCATGAAAACAAGAATAGAAAAGATCTCTGAAGTTATAATCCCCATTTGTAAACCTATTCCTGCGATAATGATCTCTACGGCTCCTCGCCCATTCATTCCGGTTCCAACTGTAATTCCCTCGCGCCAGCCATTTCCGCTTGGAAGATAAAATACAGCGGTTCCCACGATTTTACCTATCATCGCTACGGCAGTAACCACTACAAGCATCCAGAGATCGGTCTGGAATACATCTAAAGTCACATTAAATCCTGCAGAAACAAAGAAAATGGGAGCAAGGAATCCCACTGAAACATCGTGGAAAATATGATTGATATCTTTTGAGATCTGGCGTTGAAAAACCCCATCTCTTATGAACAAACCTGCCATAAAAGCACCCAGGATACTATGAAGCCCGGCAACTTCTGCAAGTTCAGAAAAACCTAAAACTATTATCAAAATAAGGGTAAAATGCAGGGTACGGCTGGTGATATTGGCTTTATAGAGATATTTTCCCAATAATGGCAAGAGGTAAATCCCCGCAAGAGCGGTAAAAATGAAGAATAAGATAGCCTTCGCAGCCACCCAGATTAGTCCTAAACTGTCTATGCTTCCGGCATCTACATAACTAATTATTCCGGCAAAGATCACCAGGGCAAGAGTATCTGAAATTAGAGCTCCGGCCATCAATACATAGGCTATCCGGGTGTTGAGCAATTTAAGATCGACAAGAATCCGGCTTTTTGTAGCGAGCGAGGTAACCCCAACTGCGATCGCTACAAAAATCGCTGCCATTTGTGTTCCATCGAAGTAAAGGATGGTATAGTAACCTAACGCAAAGGGGACAATAAACCCGCCAACTGCCGCCAGTAATCCCGCCCAGGAGGCTTTTCCCAGGTCTCTGAAGTTGATTTCCATCCCGATATAAACCATAAGAAGAATAATTCCCACCTCGGCTAAAACATTGATCATCTCTGAAGTTTCCAGAAGACCAAAAAGTGCGGGGCCAAGAAGAATACCTATTAAAAGTTCACCGAGAATAGCTGGATAACCAATTTTCTTAGCTACTGAACCGCCAATCCATGCGCTCGAAAGAATGATTAACAGGTTGAGGATATTTAATTCTTCCATAGGTTTTAGCTGGTTTGTCGTGTAAAGGGCTTACAAAATATTAATATTTTTCGAACTAAAATTCATTAATTCAACTTGATAGTGATTAAAAGCAGTTTTTCATTTAATAAATGAGAAAATTCTTCAAAAACATTCTTAAATCAGGTTATTTTTGTAAATAGCAATATTCCGCTTAAATAAAAAAAGAATGTTAGAACTTGCAAGTCTTGTTATACTTGGAATTTTGGCCCAATGGTTGGCCTGGAAAATAAAAACCCCCGCAATTCTCCCCTTAATTCTTATAGGACTTTTGGTAGGACCTGTTTCTACTTTTTTTACCGAAGATGGCACTAAGTGGCTGGAACCCATTTGGAATGGAAGTGAAGGTGTGTTTCCGGGAGAAAGCTTGTTTTATTTTGTTTCCCTGGCTATTTCAATTATACTCTTTGAAGGCGGATTAACCTTACGCAAAAGCGAAATAGGGAATATAGGTCCCGTAATTGTAAAGTTAATTAGCGTAGGAACCCTGGTTACCTTTGTAGGAGCCGGTCTTGCAGCACATTTTATCTTTGGCTTGACCTGGCAGATCTCCTTCCTTTTTTCAGCATTGATAATTGTTACCGGGCCAACGGTAATATCGCCTATTCTAAGGAATATTCCGCTTAAAAAACATGTTTCCTCCATTCTCAAATGGGAAGGAATTCTCATAGATCCCATCGGTGCCCTTATTTCAGTATTGATGTTTGAATTTATCAGGGTAGAAGGTGGGCAGGATTTTACGATAACCGCCTTAACTGAATTTGGTAAGATCTTGCTCTTTGGATTCACTTTCGGATTCACATTCGCCAATATTCTGGCTTTTCTTATTAAGAAAAATATAATTCCGCATTACCTTTTGAACGTGTTTATCCTGGCAACGGTGCTGGGAGTTTTTGTCCTGGCAGATATTTTCGCACATGAAAGCGGCTTACTGGCTGTGGTTATTATGGGAATGGTGATGGGAAACAAAAAGCTTCCAAATATCAAGGAGCTTCTTTATTTTAAAGAATCTTTAAGTGTATTACTTATTTCTATTCTTTTTATACTTCTTGCCGCCAATATAGAAGTTGAGGAAATGCTTCTGGTTTATAACTGGCAATCCCTTATTCTCTTTGGGATAGTGGTTTTACTGGTTAGACCTATAGGAGTAATTTTGAGCTCTTTGGGCTCTGGTCTTAAAGTAAACGAGGTTTCCTTTATTAGTTGGGTTGGTCCACGAGGTATTGTGGCAGCAGGTATCGCTTCACTCTTTGGACTCCGCCTGGTGCGCGAAGGGGTAGAAGATGCCGAATATATCACTCCCCTGGTATTTATGGTTGTACTGTTCTCCGTTCTTCTGAATGCGACTACCGCCAGGTTTTTTGCTAAAATAGTAGGGGTATTTATTAAGGAATCCGAAGGGATTTTAATTATCGGGGCATCTTCTATAGCAAGATTAATAGGAAAATATTTACAAGAAAACAATAGACATGTAGTCTTGCTGGATAGTAACAGGGATAATGTTAAAAAAGCCAAAGAAATGGAAATAGAAGCCATTGAAGGTAGTGTTTATGAAGATAATCTCTTTAACAACATCGAATTAAACGATATTGGGTATTTAATGGCTATGACCGGGAATAGCGATATCAACAAGACCGCTATTAATAAATTCCAAAAACAGTTCGGGGAAAATGGTTCCTTTAGAGTGATCACTTCTGATGAAATGACTAACCCTGAACTCAATCCCGAAGAAGGACTGTTTTCTCATACCGATGATTATATTAAGCTTACGGAATTAGCCAGAAAATATCCCGAAATTCACGAAAAAGAGCTAAATAGCAAAGAGCATTATGAAGGCCTGATCGAAATCACCAAAAGCAGCCCTGATATACTTCCCCTATTTGTGAAGAACAAGCAGGGTAAATTCACTATTATTCCTTCTAATAGTTCACAAGTGGAAATCGAAGAAGGTTTCAAACTGGTATATCTTGGAAAAGTGTTGGAAAATGAACAAAATGCTGAGGAGCCTGCAACCACATAAGAATTAATTATTCTGACAATCAACTTTTATTTTACTGGATAATTACCTGACTAGAAACTATTGTTTTTCCTATTTTTATAGCAACCAACAAGGAATTAGATGAACGAGTTTTTAGATATTTTGCAGCACGAATTTGAATTGCCCTTCAGCAATCCCGTTTTAGTTTTTTCTCTAATTCTTGTTATTATCCTGGTCTCCCCAATTATTTTCAGGAGAATTAATATTCCAGGAATTATAGTGCTGATTATTTCTGGTATCATCATAGGACCCTATGGCTTCGGCCTCCTGGAGCAGAATGCTGCGATAGATCTTTTTTCCAAGATCGGTCTTCTTTATATCATGTTTATTGCAGGGCTTGAACTTGATATGAACCAGTTTAAGGTGAACAGGAACAAAAGTTTTCTCTTCGGATTTTTCACTTTCATTCTGCCACTGGCTATTGGCTTTCCTGTATGTTATTACTTCTTAGGTTACGACTTCAATGCGAGCTTTCTTACGGCGAGTATGTTTGCTACTCATACGTTAATTTCTTATCCCATAGTGAGTAAGATGGGTGTAGCAAAAAATGAGGCTATTGCTATTACGGTGGGAGGAACTATTTTAACCGATACCGCAGTACTTATTATTCTAGCGGTTATTATGGGCAATGCCCAGGAAGGTGGACTCACCGCCGATTTTTGGATTAGATTAGTGATTTCCCTGAGTATTTTTATTTCCATAATGTTCTTTGCGGTCCCCCGGCTGGCCAAATGGTTTTTTACACACATGGAGAAAGAAAAACACGCCCATTATATTTTTGTGCTCGCCGTTGTGTTCCTTGCTGCTTTTCTGGCCGAACTTGCGGGGGTAGAAGACATTATTGGAGCCTTCCTTGCCGGACTTGCACTTAACCGGTTAATACCACACTCCTCCGCACTTATGAACCGTATAGAATTTATGGGGAATTCCCTTTTTATTCCGTTTTTCCTTATTAGTGTTGGGATGCTGGTGGATATAAGCGTGATTCTAAGCGGGTATATGGCTATTTTAGTGGCTGTAACCCTCTCTGTCGTTGCTCTCGCTGGAAAATGGCTGGCAGCTTTTTTCACCCAGTTGGCGTTTAAATACTCCAGTGCTCAGCGAAAGGTAATCTTCGGTCTAAGTAGTGGTCACGCTGCTGCAACCCTGGCGGTAATAATTGTGGGATATAATGCTGAGATCATAGATATCAACATCCTTAACGGAACGATTATTCTTATTCTATTAACTTCTATCGTTGCCACTTTCGCTACGGAAAAGGCCGCGGTAAAACTAGCCGAAGAAGGGAAGGAGTTAAACCCTGAAGAGATAAAAAAATCTGAAAGTTACAAGATGGAAAGCATTCTTCTTCCACTGGCCAATATCGTTAATTTTGATAAGTTGCTGGAATTTGCAACCTTGATAAAAGATAAAAGTTCGCTGAATCCTATTTCTATTGTTTCAGTTGTTCCAAACGATGAGCAGGCCGAACTCAATATTGCCCAGGCAAAAAATAAGCTCGAAGATTTTGTTAAACAAGCCTCAGCTTCTGAAACCGATGTCGATATAACCGCTACCATAGACCAGAATGTGGCCGAAGGAATAGCAAGAAAATCCCGCGAACTTATTTCAGACATTATAGTAATGGGATGGCCAACAAGCTCCCGGCCCGGGATAGTGATTGGAGAGAAAATGCAAGGCATAATTAATCACACGAAAAAAACATTATTCCTATGCGATGTGAAGAGGCCCTGGGCCACAAATGAGGGATTGGTGGTCACAGTTCCACCCTATACCGAAACCCTTGAAGGTTTTGAATTATGGATAAAAAAAATGATAATTATTGCTGAAGAGCTGAGCATTCCTATAAAACTATATTCCAGCAAAGTGACCTGGCACGCAATCGAAAAAGTGGTAGATGATCTCAACTTACAGGCACCCTTTACTTTTACAGAATTTGATAATTGGGAGGATTTCCTGATAATTTCTCAAAATGTGCAATCTGAAGATATCATTATGCTGGTAATGGGCCGCAAAGAAACCATAGTTCATCAGCCAATACTTGAAAATATTCCTCAAAAACTGGAAAAATATTTTGCAGAGAACACCAAGATAATTGTGTATCCACAGTAATGGATTATTCCTCCATAGCGCTTACCAGTTCATCGGTGATCTCCAGGTTATGATAGACATTTTGAACATCTTCATCGTCCTCAAATTTTTCAACCAGATTCAGGATCTTTTTAGCATCCTCAATTGGTAACTTCAAAGTATTCATAGGAATGCGGTGAATTTCTGAAGCTTTTGGTTCTATGTTCAGTTCTTCCAGCTTGGAAGACATTAACCCGAAATCGGTAAAATCAGTATAAACACTGAGAAGATCTTCTTCTTTTTCAATTTTGGTGGCACCACCTTCGATGAGTTCCAGTTCAAATTCCTCAAAATCCATTTCAATCTGATTCCGTTCAATAACGAAAACTCCTTTTTTATCAAAAAGGAATTCAAGAGAACCATTAGTGCCCAGGCTTCCACCGTTTTTAGAGAAAATCGACCTGACAGATGCTACGGTGCGGTTGGTATTATCTGTGGTACACTCAATAAAAAAGGCAATTCCGTTTGGACCATAGCCTTCAAAAGTGACAAGTTCATAATTATCGGCATCGGCACCGCTGGCTTTTTTTATGGCGCGTTCAATGGTATCTTTGGGCATATTTACCCCTTTGGCATTGGAAATAGCATTCCTCAGCGCCGGATTAGCTTCGGGATCGGGGCCACCTCCGTCTTTTACAGCAACACTAATCTCTTTTATTGCCCGTGTAAACTCCTTTGCCCTTTTCTTGTCCTGAGCACCCTTACGATGCTTAATATTCGCCCATTTACTATGTCCTGCCATTTTTAAGTATTATTTTGAAGAATTACAAAAATAAAAAAATGAGGAAAGAGAAAAAACCGGAAGATTTTAAGGCATAAAAAACCCCACAGTGAAATGTGAGGTTCGGATCTATTTTAATTTTTTTTTAAACTAATCGTTAAGTTTCAAAACCGCCATAAATGCTTCCTGCGGAATTTCTACATTCCCCACCTGTCGCATCCGTTTCTTACCTTTTTTCTGCTTTTCAAGAAGTTTTCTTTTTCGGGAGATATCCCCACCATAACATTTGGCGGTTACATCTTTTCTAAGTGCTTTTACCGTTTCACGGGCGATAATCTTAGCGCCAATTGCGGCCTGAATTGGAATATCAAACTGTTGTCGCGGAATAAGTTCCTTCAGCTTTTCACACATTTTCTTCCCAATATCATAAGCATTATCAACGTGTAGTAATGCTGAGAGCGCATCTACCTTATTGGCATTAAGCAGGATATCCACTTTTACAAGCTTAGACTCTCGTAACCCAATAGGAGAATAGTCAAAAGAAGCATATCCCCGGGACACGGTTTTTAACCTGTCGTAAAAATCGAAAACTATTTCTGCCAGGGGCATATCAAAACTTAGTTCAACTCTTTCGGGAGTTAAATAGGTTTGATTGGTGATCTCTCCCCGTTTCTCGATACACAAATTCATCACTGGTCCAACATAGTCGGCTTTGGTGATGATACTTGCCTTAATATAAGGTTCTTCTACACGGTTAAGGGAGGAAGGTTCGGGAAGATCTGAAGGGTTATTCACCAGAATAACCTCATCTGGATTCTTATTGGTATAGGCGTGGTAGGATACGTTGGGTACCGTGGTAATAACGGTCATATCAAATTCACGCTCAAGGCGCTCCTGGATAATCTCAAGGTGTAACATTCCGAGGAAACCACAACGGAAACCAAAGCCAAGTGCGGCAGAACTTTCAGGAGTAAAAACCAGCGAAGCATCATTAAGCTGAAGTTTTTCCATTGAAGCTCTTAACTCTTCGTATTCTTCGGTATCTACCGGATAAATTCCCGCGAAAACCATGGGTTTCACATCCTCAAAACCAGCAACAGCTTCGGTGGTTGGATGTTTTGCATCTGTAATAGTATCACCCACTTTTACCTCGCGGGCATCTTTAATTCCAGTGATGAGGTAACCTACATCTCCGGTTTTAATTTCATTTTTAGGATGTTGTTTCAGTTTCAGGGTTCCTACTTCATCGGCGTAATAATCTTTCCCTGTGGCCACAAATTTTATATGCTGACCTTTTTTTATACTTCCGTTAATCACCCTGAACAAAGTCTCCACTCCACGGAAGGGATTATAAACAGAATCGAAAACAAGTGCTCTTAAAGGCGCATCCACTTTTCCGCTAGGTGCGGGTATGCGGGTGATGATGGCGTGAAGGATCTCCTCTATTCCCAGGCCGGTTTTGGCACTGGCGGGAATAACATCAGAAGCATCACAGCCAAGTAGGTCAACAATATCATCGGTAACTTCTTCAGGATTAGCACTGGGAAGATCTATTTTATTTAGTACAGGAATGATTTCCAGGTCATTTTCTAATGCAAGATAAAGGTTAGAGATTGTTTGCGCCTGGATACTTTGGGCAGCATCAACTATTAGAAGGGCTCCTTCACAGGCGGCAATAGACCGGGAAACTTCATAGGAAAAATCTACGTGACCCGGAGTATCGATAAGGTTCAGAACATAATTTTCACCTTCATGAACATAATCCATCTGGATAGCATGACTTTTTATGGTGATACCACGCTCGCGTTCCAAATCCATACTGTCCAGCAATTGTTCCTGTTTTTCGCGTTCAGTAACCGAACCCGTAAAATCCAGTAACCTGTCGGCCAGTGTACTTTTTCCGTGATCAATGTGTGCAATTATGCAGAAGTTTCTAATATGCTTCATAAAAAATATTGAGTGAGCCTGTTCAAAAAGATTTGTTTCGTCAGTCAAATTCTCTTATATACCTAAAAAACAATACAATAAGATTCAATTTAACGTTTTCTAGCACTTTTTGACAGCCCCGAATTTAAGGCTACAAATATAGTTTATTTAAGCCGTTTCCAATATAGATAGAAAACAAGTTTCGATTTGCAGTAAAAACTTTATGACTTCTTTTATAAATAAAAAAATAGAAAATCTATTAATATTTATTAAAAAACTTAGATAAGTGTCTATTCGTTCTAAAAAAGTTTCTTTTTTTTGTAAGTAGGATTTTTGTTTTAAGTTTATTAACAATTAATAAGCTTTCTAAAATCACAATTAACTAATAAAATTAAAATATGGGAGTACAGGATCAATCTGGCAGTCAAAACACCAACAGATCAATAATCATTATAGGGGCGTTATTTTTTATTTTCGGATTTGTTACCTGGCTAAATTCTGTGCTAATTCCCTTTTTAAAAACAGCCAGCCAATTAAACAATTTTGAATCTTACCTCGTTGCTTTTGCTTCTTATATCTCCTATTTTGTAATGGCAATCCCTTCTGCATGGGTTTTAAAGAAAACAGGTTTTAAAAACGGAATGTCACTTGGTCTTGTGGTTATGGCAATTGGTGCTTTGATTTTTATTCCTGCGGCTATGTCCAGAACTTATGTAATGTTTCTTTTTGGATTGTTCGTTCAGGGGACGGGACTTGCTTTACTGCAATCTGCAGCAAATCCTTATATCACCATTCTTGGCCCGATAGAAAGTGCTGCCAAGCGAATCAGTATAATGGGAATTGCCAATAAAGTAGCCGGGGCTTTAGCTCCAATTATTTTTGGTGCGATTCTATTAAAAAATATGGATGCTATAGAAGCAAGACTGGAAGGAATGGGAGCGGCAGCAAAAACAGCTGAATTAAATGAACTTGCCTCTCTTGTAATTACGCCCTATGCCGTTATGGCTGTTATTTTAGTTGGTCTTTCAGTTCTAATTTATTATTCGGCATTGCCTGAAATTGAAACCGATAGGGAAGATGAAACCCTTGCTGCTACCAATAAAAGCAAAACCAGCGTTCTTCAGTTTCCTAATTTATTATTGGGAACCCTCGCAATGTTCCTATATGTTGGGGTAGAAGTAATTGCCGGTGATACCGTAATTAGTTACGCCCGTGATGGGCAGGGTATTCCTACAGATATTGCTAAATATTTTACCACTTATACATTAATCGCAATGATTGTGGGTTACTTAATTGGGACGGTCACTATTCCTAAATATATCAGCCAGCAAAAAGCACTGCAGATATCAGGTATTCTTGGAATTATCCTTGGACTGAGCGCGATTTTTACTGATGGTTATATTTCAGTGCTTTTTATTTCGTTATTAGGTTTAGCCAACGCTTTAGTGTTCCCTGCTATCTGGCCTCTGGCATTGAACGGATTAGGAAGATTTACTAAAATGGGCTCTTCATTTCTAATTATGGCGCTCGCCGGCGGAGCTATACTACCGCTTATTTATGGTTATTTAGCTGATACTTTTGATACACAATCGGCTTATTGGATTGTAATACCTAGTTACCTTTATATTTGGTTCTTCGCAGCCAAAGGACATAAAATTAAATAAAGCTTTTTGTTATGAAAAAAACGATATCAAACTTATTTTTTATTCTGATGTTATCGCTTCCATTTGGTGGCATAGCTCAGGAAGTTACTGCAGAAAATCCGGCAATTATACCGCAGCCGGCAGAAATTGAATGGAAAGAGGGTGTTTTTACTCTTCCAGAAAAAACAGTGGTTTGTTACAATTCCGAAGCGAAAGCATCGGCTGCCTGGCTGCAACAATTGCTGAAAAACACCAATAGCGAAAGCTTCTCGATGGAGGGAGAAGACTGTCTCGGATTTTCTTTGGTTATCGACGAATCCCTCGAGGAAAGTCTGGGGAAAGAAGGCTACAAACTCAATGTTTCTAACGATAAAGTTGAACTTGAAGCAGCAACTGAAAACGGGATGTTCTACGCGATCCAAACATTAAGACAAATGTTTCCTGCAGAAATAGAAACCGGAAAAATTTCTGAAGAGATTAAATTAAAACAGGTAGCCATCACCGATGTGCCAAAGTATGAATGGCGCGGCTCAATGATCGATATCTCAAGAAGTTTCTTTGGTCCCGAATACATTAAAAAACACATAGACCGAATGGCTTTTTATAAGCTTAACCGTCTTCATCTTCATCTCACCGACGATCAGGGGTGGAGAATTGAGATCAAACAATTGCCTAAACTTACTGAAGTTGGTAGTAAAGGAGCCGTAAAAGGCGGGAGATCCGGATTTTTAACCCAGGATGAATATAAAGAGATCCAGGAATATGCTGCTGCCAGGAATATTATAATTATTCCAGAAATAGACATGCCGGGTCATAATTACTCTGCTCTAATGGCCTACCCTGAACTCAATTGCGATGAATTCGCCAATTTAACTCCGGCCCGGGCTACTCCTCCTGAATTATACCACGAATACAATGTTGGTTGGAGCAAGTTTTGTCTTGAGAATCCAGAAACTTACGATTTCGTAGCCACCGTTTTAGGAGAAATGGCTGAAATAACCGAAGGACCCTGGCTTCATATTGGAGGAGATGAGATCGAAGATCCGTTATATGAAGAATTTATGGTAAAAGCCGATTCCATCGTGAGAGGCTTGGGTAAAACGACCATAGGATGGGAAGAAGCTACCAAGGCAGAGGTTGATTCAAGTTTTATCAGTCAGCGCTGGCATGGGGAGGTTGAAAGTGTAGTAGACGTTAAGGTTATTGAATCTATTTGCTCAAGTTTCTATTTTGATCACGCCAATGTTGAAGGTCAGGAGTCTACCAATAACTGGTGCAAGGAAGATGGAGTTACTTTAAAGAATGTATATGATTTTAAATCTGATAACCCCAATGTACTTGGGGTGGAAGCACCGGTGTGGACAGAAATGGTCTTAAGCGATTCAGCGCTTGACGATAGGTTCTGGCCCAGAAGTATTGCTATGGCTGAAGTGGGTTGGAGTAAAACTGAAAACCGGGAATATAAGGATTTTTTAAACCGACTTGGAAAACACGGGGAAAGACTGGATAGAATGAAGGTTAATTATTACCGTACCCCTGAAGTGAATTGGAATTCAGAAAGAAGTGACGGAGTTTTCTCTGGATTTACACCTTCTTCAAAATAAAAAAATTGCTGTTAAAATGAAGAAAAATCCTGATACTGAAAGAACCTCCAAGTATAACGATTTAGAAAAGATGAGCACCACTGAGTTGCTCACCAATATTAATAAGGAGGATAAAAGTGTTCCCGAAAGCGTGGAGGAACAAATTCCGGCCATCCAGACACTGGTCGATATAATCCTTTCCAAAATGGAAAACGGGGGACGTCTTTTTTATATAGGAGCCGGAACTAGCGGCAGACTCGGAGTTTTAGATGCTTCTGAATGTCCGCCAACTTTCGGTGTAACCGATGATTTGGTTATTGGCCTTATTGCCGGGGGAGATGTTGCCTTAAGAAAAGCGGTTGAAAATGCTGAAGACGATACCGCACAAGCCTGGAAAGACCTTCAGGGATATAAAATTTCAGAAGAAGATGTCCTGGTGGGCATTGCCGCCTCAGGAACCACTCCATATGTAATAGGAGGAATTAAAGATGCGCGTGAGAAAGGCATAGTTACCGGCTGTATAACCTGTAGCTCAGGCAGCCCACTTGCTGAAGCTTCAGAATATCCAATTGAAGTGATAACAGGTCCTGAGTTCGTCACCGGAAGTACCAGAATGAAAGCCGGTACCGCTCAAAAGCTGGTGTTAAATATGATTTCTACTTCGGTAATGATCAAATTAGGCCGGGTGAAAGGCAACAAAATGGTAGATATGCAACTCTCCAATAAGAAGCTCGTTGGCCGGGGAACCAGAATGATCATGGAAGAACTTGATGTTGATGAAGCTAAGGCGGCTGACCTCTTAAAAAAGTATGGCAGTGTGAGGAAGGCGGTTAGCAATTCTAAAAATAAACTTAAATAGAAGTTTTATAAAAGTTAATTCGATATTTATATAGATAGAAGGTATTCTTCTTACTTGTCGTTATGATTATGTTTTTATCCCAATGGGAACCCGAAATAGTGTTCAACTTAAGTCAAGGACTTTTATTCTAAAAAATCTAATTCTTATTTCCAAATGTCTTCGGTTAAATGACCACTCTATGAAACTTACCGTTAAGATCTTGTTCTAAAAGTGTTCTTTTCTTTATAAACATACTTATTAAACTCATTAATTTTTCTTCGCTAATAAGAATAAAATTATTTCTTTTATAAAAAATTATAATAAGTATTTGGAAATAACAAAAATAAATACCTTATTTGTGTAGACTACAAGTAAAATTTTATCGAGATGTTAAAGATATTTTTATGAATAGTTTATACCTAATAACTTAAAACTAATGAATCAAATTACTATAGGGGTAGATTTGGGTGCTACCAAAACGAAAGTGGGAGTAGTTCAAAACTCTGTCGTTATTGATGAGATTGAGTTTCCTACCTCTTCGCAAGGTTCCAAAGAACAGATAATTGGTGAATTGATAAATGGAATAGAAAAGATATCTAATCAAAATATTTTAGGAATTGGAATAGGGGTTCCAGGGTTAATTGATGAAGAAAAAGGGATAATCTATAACCTTTGGAATATTCCCTCTTGGAAAGAAGTGCATCTCAAAAGCCAATTGGAGGATCATTTTCATAAACCTGTTCGAATAACAAATGATGCCAATGTTTTTGCCTTAGGAGAAAAGATGTTTGGAAAGGGAGGTCCATATAAAAATTTAGTAGGTGTAACCTTGGGAAGTGGATTTGGCACGGGAATTATTATTGATCACAAATTATATTCAGGCTCATACTCAAGTGCAGGTGAGATGGCAAATCTGCCATATTTGGACAAGACTATTGAGGATTATTGTAGTGGAAAATTCTTTTTTAATGAACACGGCTTGAAAGGTGACGAAGTTGCAAAATTGGCCGAGAAAGGAAACCTTGAAGCTTTAAAGATATTTAAGGAATTTGGACATCACTTGGGCAATAGTCTAAAATTAATTCTAAATATTCTTTCTCCTGAAGCAATTTTTCTAGGAGGTTCTATTAGTAAATCGTATGTATTTTTTGAGGAATCTCTACTTGAGACTATTAATACATTCCCTTTTAAAAAAGTAAGGGACCAGTTGGTTGTTGAACCTTCCACCACATCTAACACAGCATTGTTAGGGTCAGCTGCTTTGATTTTAGCTGAGCAATATCAGGCTGATTCATCATCCTAGACAATTTTAATTCAATACCACGTAATATATATGTTAACCATAGCAAAGGCAAAAAAATCTAATATGACCAGTCCTTTAGAATAAATCAACTTAAAACCCATAAAGTTACTTTGGATAGCAACTTTTATTTTAATACACAGAAGTTATGAAATCACACCTTTTAAAAAAAACTATTCTTTTTTTACTTATTACGGTCCTTCTTTCTTCCTGTTCAGGATCTCCAGAAGTTATAAAAGCTGAAGGACCACCACCTAGTGTTATTCCCTTACCCCAGTCTGTGGAATGGAAGGATAATATGTATTTGATACCGGAAGTGAATCATATTTGCTATAATAATGGTGGGGAAAAGACGGCAGAATGGCTCCAACAGCTATTGAAAGTAGCAAATATCGAGTCGGAAATTAATTCAGGGGAATCTTGCGGTAATTGGAATATTAGTATTGATTCCGCCTTGCAAGAAGAGTTGGGTGAAGAAGGGTATACCCTTGAAATCAATGATTCAGGAGTGACTATTAATAGTGCAACTGAGGCAGGTTCATTTTATGCAATTCAAAGCCTTCGGCAATTTTTTCCTGCCGAAATCGAGCAGGGTAATTTTGTGAAGGATGATGTATTGTTGAGGCAGACTTTTATTCAGGATAAACCAGAATATAGTTGGCGGGGAACAATGGTGGATGTTGCTCGTAGTTTTTTTGGTATCGATTACCTGAAGCAACATGTTGATAGGATGGCCTTGTACAAGCTAAATCGTCTTCACCTACATTTAACCGATGATCAAGGCTGGCGAATAGAAATTAAAGGCAAACCTTTATTAACGGAAATTGGATCAAAAGGATCCGTTGAGGGAGGACGCTCGGGATATCTTACACAAGAAGAATATAAAGAACTCCAGGATTACGCGCTAGAAAGGAATATTGTGATTATTCCCGAAGTTGATATGCCGGGACACATTTATTCTGCATTGTTAGCTTATCCAGAGTTAAATTGCCCTGGAAATTCTAATATTGGACCTAAAGGGGTCACCCCACCTGAGCTATATACTGGATATGAAGTGGGATGGAGTAAATTTTGTCTTGAAAAACCAGAAATTTATGATTTTGTTTCTGATGTTATTAGGGAATTATCAAATATAACTAAAGGACCCTGGATCCATATCGGGGGGGATGAGATAGAAGATCCGCGTTATGAAGAATTTGTAGTAAAGGCTGATTCTATTGTACAGCAGCACGGTAAGTTGACCATAGGCTGGCAGGAAATAACCCAGGCTCCTGTGAGTCCTAATGCTATTAGCCAAAAATGGTGGGCCGGTCATGGGGAAAGTGTTGTTAATGTTAAGGAGATTCAATCTTTTTGTTCGAATTTTTACTTAGACCATGCCAATGTACCCGGGCAAGAGAACACCCTTAATTGGTGTAAAGAGACAGGGGTTTCCATAGAAGACGTATACAGTTTCAGTTCAAATGATCCCAATGTAATTGGGGTTGAGGCCCCGGTTTGGACGGAACATGTTCTTAGTGATGAAATGCTAGATGATCGTTTTTGGCCGCGTACCTTAGCTGTAGCTGAAGTTGGGTGGACATTAGAATCAAAAAGAGACTTTAAGGAATTTCTTGTTAGGGTAGCAGGACAAGGTGAGCGCTTGAATAACTTGGGTATTCACTATTTCGATACACCAAATGTACAATGGAACCAGAGAAATATAGCTGAAAGACCCGAAAGTGTCTTTCACGAATTCATGGCATCGAAAGAAAAAATAAAATAAACTTGAAGACCATCCTTTTATTAATTATTATATCTTTATTATTATTTTTATAGATGCATATGATAACCTATTCTGAAACTCCTACATCTTCAAATATGGATTACTGGAGAGAATACTAATGATTATAAATCATTCAAGAAAAGAGAAAGCGGCACATTTTTAGTGCCCTTTCTCTTTTCTTTTTTTTGCTTAATAGCTGTTCACCTTATTCCGAAAATTATGAGTTTTAAATCCATATTCTACTTTCTTGTATTAAGCATAATTCTTGTTTCCTGTAAATCTACTCAACCGGCCCCCGAGATGCCGGCTGAAGAGATCGAGCCAAGAGATACCCTGGCTGTTCATAAACCGAAGGTTCCTTCCCAGGTAAAAGAAAAAGTTGCCGGAATCACCCCTTGGGATCCTAAAACCCCAAAAAATATTGAGGAGTTCCGCGCTGCCTGGGTAGCCACGGTTGCTAATATTAACTGGCCCAGCAAACCGGGCCTTTCCACTTCAGAGCAGCAAAGAGAGGCTTTAGAATTACTTGATTTTTTAGAAGAGCATAATTTCAATGCGGTGGTTTTTCAGGTTCGGCCACAGGCCGATGCGCTATATAAAAGCGAGTTGGAACCCTGGTCTTACTATCTTACAGGGCAACAGGGAAAAGCCCCGGAACCTTATTACGATCCGCTTAAATTCTGGATAAATGCCGCCCATAAACGTGGTCTGGAACTTCACGTTTGGCTAAATCCATATCGGGCGCATCATACCGCGGGAAAAGAAATCAGTGAAAAATCTGTTATAAAGACCGATCCTGATCTGGTGGTTGAATTGGAAAATGGAATGTGGTGGATGGATCCCGCCCAAAAAGGTACCCAGGACCGTTCATCAGCAGTGGTAATGGACCTGGTAAAAAGATATGACTTAGATGGGGTTCATTTTGATGATTATTTCTATCCTTATGATTCTTATAATAACGGAGACGATTTCCCAGATGATAGGAGCTGGAGGGCCTATCAGGCTGCCGGTGGGGAACTTTCCCGTGGCGATTGGCGCCGGGAAAGCGTGAACACATTCATTAAAAGAGTTTACAACGAAATAAAAGCCGAGAAACCTCATGTTAAATTCGGATTAAGTCCCTTTGGGATCTGGCGTCCCGGTTATCCTGAATCTGTAACCGGATATGATCAGTATGAAAAACTTTATGCCGATGCCAGGCTTTGGCTGAATGAAGGCTGGATCGATTATTATACTCCGCAGCTGTATTGGCAAATTAATAGCCCTGGACAGAGTTTTCCTGAGCTTTTAGGATGGTGGAAAAGCGAAAACACCAAACAGCGTCACTTGTGGCCGGGAATGAATGTAGGCCTGGGTGGTGACGAAAAAAATATAGATGAAACCATAAACCAGATCATGATCACCCGTGGGATGCTTCCCGAAAGCAAAGGAGCGGTACACTGGAGTATTGGTCCTTTAGTAAAACATAAAGAACTTTCAAAAGCTATTAAGGAAGGACCTTACTTTAAAAAGAGCCTGGTGCCACCAAGCCCCTGGCTGGACAATAAACCTCCAAAAATCCCAAAGGTGACCACCCGTGCTGAAAATGACAGGCTAGTCATTTCCTGGGAGCACGAGCAAGCAGATGATGTTTTTCGCTGGGTTGTATATTTTCAGTACGAAGAAGGAAACTGGGATTATAAGATTCTAAGCAGTGATGCGCGCACTCAGAACTTACAAAGGATTGTTGGTGATCAGGAACGCAAACTGGAGAAAATTGGAATCACCGCGGTAGATCGAAGCGGAAACCAAAGTGAATTCAAAGAGATTTTAATAAAATAATACCCCAGTATGTCCCCCATTTTAGTCTTTAGCATCATCGCCGGTTATTTTGCTATGTTGATGGCCATAAGCTATTTCACTTCACGAAAAGCCGATAACGCGACCTATTTCACCGCAAACCGTCAGTCACCCTGGTTTCTGGTGGCTTATGGAATGGTAGGCGCTACTTTATCTGGGGTAACTTTTATCTCGGTACCTGGGGAGGTTGGAAATTCAAACTGGACCTATTTGCAGTTTGTGATGGGAAACCTTGTGGGTTATGCGGTAATTGCACTGGTGTTAATTCCGTTATTCTATAAGCTACGTCTTATTTCAATTTATGAATATTTAAAAGACCGTTTTGGCCAGAAGTCCTACTATGCGGGGGCTTCATTTTTCCTTATTTCGCAAACCATTGGTGCCTCTTTCAGGCTTTTTCTTGCCGCTTTAGTGTTGCAGATTGCTTTTTTCGATGCTTTCGGAATTCCTTTTTGGGTAACGGTTTTAATAACAATCGGTTTGATTTGGTTATATACCTTTCGCGGAGGAATAAAAACGATTGTATGGACAGATACCCTGCAGACAACATTTTTATTGCTGGCAGTGCTCATAAGTATTTTTGTAATTGTTGATCATATGGAACTTGAGGCTACCCAGGTGTTTTCTGTAGTTTCTGAAAGCAGCATGTCTGATGTTTTTGACTGGGACTGGCGCTCCAACAGCAATTTTTTCAAGAGTTTTCTGGCCGGTATTTTTATAACCATCGCAATGAATGGCCTGGACCAGAATGTGATGCAGAAAAACCTCACTTGTAAAAACCAGAAAGATGCCCAAAAGAATATTTTCTGGTTTTCAATAACTTTCTTTATTTCTACGGTGTTATTCCTTGCTTTGGGCGTTTTGTTGTATAAATACGCCATGGACCAGGGGATTGCAATCCCGGAACGCTCAGATGATCTTTATCCGCTACTGGCACTTAATGAATTCGGAATTCTTGCCGGAATCGTATTTCTCCTCGGAATTATCGCGGCGGCATTTTCCAGCGCCGATTCAGCTCTAACGGCCTTAACCACTTCATTTTGTGTGGATATTCTGGATATCGAAAAACGAAAAGGCAACCAGAAAAGAACCCGGATGCTGGTTCACATAGGATTTACCATTTTAATGTTTTTCGTTATCGTGATCTTTAACGCAGTTAACGATAGTAGTGTAGTTAGCGCGGTGTTTAAAGTTGCAGGCTTCACCTATGGCCCGTTATTGGGGCTGTTTGCGTATGGCTTGCTAACCAGTAATCCGGTAAAAGATAAATGGGTGCCCCTGGTATGCATTATCTCTCCATTTATTTCGGTAATTTTAGATTGGAACTCGGCACAATGGTTTAACGGCTATCAGTTCGGATTTGAGATCCTTTTGGTGAATGCCGGCATTACCATGATAGGGCTTTTTGCTCTCTATAGAGCAAGGCCAATAAATATTTAATTCAAACAAATGAAAGCATTTTCGAGCCTCATAATTTTAATGTTATTTCTTGCGATCCCTATTTCAGCGGCGGCGCAAAATAACGGGGATGATGTTTTTATCAGGTTAAATCAGGCAGGTTATTTAGAGGAAGACTCTAAAGTGGCCGTGGTTTTTTCAAATAAAAGGCCTGATAGGAGATTCAGCATAATTAATGCGGAAACAGGAGAAGAAATATATAATGGAAAACTTCAAACCCAGAAAAAGCGAGGTTGGGGTAATTTCAAACATTATTTTAAAGCTGATTTTTCTGAAGTTGTCACGTCGGGTAACTATTATCTCCTACTGGAAAATCCAGGTGTGAAATCGGCTGAATTTGGGATAGGCAGAGACTTTTCCTATAAGAATCATCACGAAGATTTGATCGGATTTATGCGCCAGCAGCGATGCGGGTATAATCCTTTTTTGGATATGGTTTGCCACCAGCGCGATGGGCGCAGTATGTTTGGACCCATGCCAGATTCTACTTTCGTAGATCTTAGCGGGGGCTGGCATGATGCGGGAGATCAATTGAAATATTTAATCACTTCCAGTAACGCAACCGCAAAAATGTTGAAAGCCTACGAACTCATTCCCGAAAAGTTCGCAGATAAGGTAAATGCTTTAGGGCAGGAGGGAAGCAATGGCATACCGGATGTTTTAGACGAGGCCAAATGGGGCTTAGACTGGATCCATAAAATGCACAGTAGCCCCGGGGAACTTTTTCACCAGGTAGCCGATGACAGGGATCATTTAGGAATGAAATGGCCCGACAAAGATTCATCAGATTACGGGTGGGGACCAAATTCCTATCGTGTGGCTTATTTTGCCACCGGAGAACCCCAGGGTCTCAGGGAATATAAAAGTAAAGCAACAGGAATTGCAAACCTCGCCGGAAGATCGGCTGCTGCAATGGCCCTGGGTGCACGGATCTGGGAAGACTTCGATCCGGTTTTTGCTGAAAAATGCCGGATTGCAGCGATAGAGCTGTATGAAATGGGAAAAGAACAGGAAGGATTTCAGCAGGGAAATTCCTATGGTGCTCCATATCGTTATAACGAAGATACCTGGGCCGATGATATGGAATGGGCCGCCGCCGAATTATTCATAAACACCGGTGATGAAAACTTCTTAAACGATGCTAAACGCTATGCCCAAATGGCCAATTCGGTTTCATGGATGGATAAGGAAGATGCGGAACATTATCGGTTTTATCCGTTTTTCAATATCGGGCATTTTGTGCTTTACGAACATGTAGATAAAGATTTTCAACAAAAACTGGCGCAGTATTATCGCGATGGAATTGATGCGACCCTTAATCGGGGGCAGGGAAATCCCTTTCAAATAGGCGTGCCCTTTATCTGGTGCTCCAATAACTTAGCTACTAATCTTATCACCCAGATAATTCTCTATGAAGAGATGACCGGCGATGCTCAATATCACGATTTCATGCTTGCTCAACGGGACTGGCTTTTTGGAAATAATCCCTGGGGAACTTCAATGTTTATGAATATTCCGGAAAAGGGAGAATATCCAGAAGATGTACATACCAGTATCTGGTATCTTACCGGAGAAGAAGTTCCGGGTGGATTGGTGGATGGTCCGGTTTATAAAAGCGTTTATGAAAATTTGAAAGGCCTAAGCCTGAAAGAGGAAGATGAATTTGCTCAATTTCAAACTGATTTTGTAGTTTACCATGACGATTTTGGAGATTATTCTACCAACGAACCAACTATGGACGGCACCGCCGATGCGATCTTCTTCATGGCTTGGTTTGCTATGGATGCTGAAAATAAAAATGACTGAAACCTGAATTATGAAGCTCGAATTCCATCCATATAAGCTTGAACTAAAAAACACCTTCACCATTAGTCACGGTTCCCGTGATTTTCAACCTACATTAATTGTGGCGGTAAGTGATGGTGGTTCTACCGGCTACGGAGAAGCTACCGCAACTTCCTATTACGGAGTCAGTATAGAAAAGATGCAGGAGGATATTAAAAAACTGGAGCCCTTGCTCGCTAAAAATATTCATAAAACTCCGGAAGAGATCTGGGAGCTTACCTGGCCTAAGTTAAAACAGAATCCTTTTGCACAATGTGCTCTGGATATCGCCCTGCATGATCTCCACGGAAAAAGAAACGGGCAGCCGCTCTATAAAATGTGGGGACTCGATATCAGCAATATTCCGCTTACCAATTATACCATTGGCATCGATACGGTTGAAAAAATGGTTCAGAAGATCGAGGATTTCCCCTGGCCGCTTTATAAGATTAAACTCGGCACTGAAGACGATGTAGCCATTGTTCGGGAACTTAGGAAACACACCGACTCGGTTTTTCGGGTTGATGCTAATGCTGCCTGGACGGCAGAGCAGGCCATCGAAAATGCAAAAGCATTGAAGGACTTAAATGTGGAATTTCTGGAGCAACCACTAAAAGCCGATGACTGGGAAGGGATGAAAAAGCTCTATAAAGAATCAGTATTGCCCTTGATCGCTGATGAAAGCTGTATTGAGGAAAGCGATGTACAGAAATGTGCCGGACACTTTCACGGAATAAACATCAAACTCACTAAATGCGGCGGGCTAACTCCGGGAAAACGAATGATCGAAGCGGGTAAAAAACTCGGCCTGAAAGTAATGGTAGGCTGCATGACCGAATCTACCGTGGGAATTTCAGCTATTGCACAATTATTGCCGTTATTGGACTATGTAGATATGGACGGCGGATTGCTAATCAAAAACGATATTGCCGACGGCGTTAAGGTCTACGATGAAAAAGTCCATTTCCCCGATAGGAACGGTACCGGCGCTGAATTGTATGAAAAATAAAAGCAAGGCTGAAATTAGTTTTTATTCTGAACTTGATTCAGATTAAAAAAATGAGAATATTAGATTTAAAAAATAAAAATAATGAAATTACTTAGAAAATTTTATCTCCCACTTGTCCTTGGAATCGTACTTAGCGCTACTTCTTGCGAAGATAAAACCGTAAAGGAAGAAAAGAATCCAACCGATGAGTATATAGCTGAAGTAAAGAGAGAATATGCTCCTGACGGAAGAGTGGCCCTTTTTGATGTGAAATCTGAAAAACAGGGAGACTCCTATGTTCTTAAAGGAGAATCCAACGAGACCGAAGCAGTTGAAAGCCTGAAACAGAAACTGGAAGCCGAAAATATTAAATTTAAAGATAGTATCCGTTTGCTTCCTGATGCCGAAGAACTGGAAAATAAAACCAGGGGAGTGGTTAAGATCTCGGTAGCTAATATTCGGGATGAGCCCAAGCATTCTGCTCAGCTGGTAACCCAGGCTACTTTGGGGATGCCGTTAAAGGTATTCAAGAAAAAAGGCGGTTGGTATTATGTGCAAACTCCCGAAGGCTACCTGGGATGGGTGGATTACGGCGGAATTCAAAATATGGAGGAAGAAGAGCTCAGATCCTGGAAAAAAACCGATAAACTCATTTATCTTGAAACAGCAGGATTTTCCTATGAAGAACCCGACTCCGATTCTCAGAGGGTTTCAGATTTGGTTTCAGGGGATATTTTAGAGCTTGTAGAACGTCAGGGGAAATTTTATGAGGTTAGGTATCCAAGCGGGAAGAAAGCCTTCGTAGAAACCGCTTATGCGCAACCTTATTTGGAATGGTTGGAAAATTTGGAAGCCACTGAAGAAGATCTTATAGCGACCGGAAAAGACCTGATGGGCACGCCATACCTATGGGGTGGGACATCACCAAAAGGGATGGATTGCAGTGGCTTTACAAAAACGGTATTTTTTATGAATGGGGTCGTGATTCCGCGGGACGCTTCCCAGCAGATCCATACCGGGGAAGAAGTTGATACTGAAAGAAATTTTGAAAATCTTGAGAAAGGAGACCTCCTTTTCTTCGGAAAACCCGCCACCGATTCAACTGCTGAAAGGGTGATTCACGTAGGAATGTGGATTGGCGATAACAAATTCATCCATTCGATGGGGGAAGTTCACATTAGTAATTTCGACCAGGATGCTGATGATTTTGACGAGTACAACTATAATCGCTATTTACGAACAAAAAGGGTTTTAAATAAGGAAGATGAAGGCTTGATCTACCTGAAACAATCAGATCTTTTCACTCTCCCTGAAGCCGAAGAAGTGAAGATGTAAGAATGAAAATTCTCCTTAAAATACAAGCCTCCCGGTTTAAATCGGGAGGCTTTTCGTTTTTAATAAAGTAAATACTGAGCCCTAATCTTTTTAAATGACTTGAGATCTTCCTGCCAGGTCTGAATAATTTCCTGAGGCTGTTTCCCGGCATCAAGGGCTATTCGAACCTTATCGGTTTTTAATAAACCATCCAGCCTTGGTTTACGCCATTCCAATTCCTCTGGATAAAGTTTCTTCAAAGCATGAAGAATATAAATTCCTGCCTCTACAGATTTAAAGTTCTTCCTGTCAGTTAAGCTCATTTCCACTGCGGGAATTTCCTCGTCCATAAATTTTGGCGGATATATCTCGATCCCATCTACCATTTGTTGTGGGGTAATTCTGGTGGTTTCGTATGAAATACCATCCAAATCGTAAGATTGGAGCTGAGTTATAAGTTCTTCAGGCTTTATCCAGGGAGCTGCGATGAACTCAAAAGGTTGCAGGGTACCACGACCTTCAGAAAGATTGGTGCCTTCCAGCAAGCAAGTAGCCGGATAAAATGCGGCAGTAGTAAGAGTAAGCATATTTGGTGAAGGCTTTATCCAGGGCAATCCGGTTTGATCATACCAGTGTTCTCGTTCATAATTTTCCATAGGAATAACCTGTAAATCTGCCGATGGTAATCCGGATTTTTCTCTTTCCTGATTGAACATAGTAGCGAGCTCTCCCACTGTCATCCCGTGGGTAATAGGCAACATATCGATATCTGTAACCGGCTCCCCCGGTTTTCCAACAGGGCCATCTACATAAATGCCTCCAATCGCGTTGGGACGATCCAGCACGATAAACGGAATGTCATTCTCCGCAGCTGCTTCCTGTACCAGGAGCATGGTTTTTATGTAAGTGTAGTAGCGGGCGCCAATATCCTGAATGTCAAAAATTAAAACATCAACCTCTTTCAGCATTTCAGTTGTAGGTTTTCGGGTCTTTCCGTAGAGGGAGATCACAGGAAGACCAGTTTTCTCGTCTTTTGAATCAGTTACGTGAGTGTCTTCTTCTCCGCGAATTCCATGTTCCGGACCGAAAAGCATAGTGAGTTTGGTATCCGGATTTTGATGAAGAAGGTCAACTATGTGTTCTCCATTGGGCAGTAAGCCAGTATGATTGGTAACTACACCTATCTTCTTATTTCTGATCAAATCAAAATATTCATTTTCAAAAAGCCTTTCAGCACCTATCTTCACCGGGTGTTCGACCTTCAGTAAAGGTAATTTGGAATATAAATCGCTTCCCGGACAGGTTGTTTCTGCCTGATCTTTATGCCCACTGATGGTCTCTCTTGAAATATCATATTCCGAAGAAATGAAACTTACCAGTCTTTTAAGGCTTTCCCATTGCTCAGGTAACAGTTTCTCTTTATTGAAATCACCTTCAACCACAATCAGAACGTGGCCGTTTAAGTCATAATCGGTATTTGAATCACCCTGGAAATTAATATCCCGACCTTCGGCGATCTTCCCGCTGGTGGCGATATAAAAATGATAGGGCACATCGGGCCAGGCTTTTTTAATACTGCCATCTGCCATTGGGGAATCCTTCTGAGAAAATTGCTGTAAGGCCTGAAGTTTCTTTTCAATAGAGAGATCGGGTTTTTGAGGCATCCCCGTGTGATGTATGGTAATAAACTGCGGCTTATGAGGGATTATTTCCATCACCGGTGGATTTGCTTTCCAGTCTTCCCTGGTAATAACAGCTAACTCACTTTCTTCAATAATTTGTGCTGAAGAGGAAAAAACGCAGAAAAACGCGAAGATGAATTTGATAAAACCGATTCTAAACATAAAGCCGCAGTTATAAATATTTCTGATACAAATTGTAAAGTGTTTTTAGATCGTTTCCATTAAGAGGAGATTGTATATCTTCTTGAATAAAATGTAATTTAAATGATTGAAGGGCTGCATCCATATTACTGGTGTCAAAACCAATTATTCTTAGAGCCATTTCTACATCGAAAGTTGCCGGAACCACTTCAGGGAATAGGATTTTATCCAATACCGGAATTCGTTGAGTGAAAATAGAATTGTTCGCTATGGCCATAGGGTTTGGTTTAAAGAATTCGGCTTGGGTTTTTAGGTTTTTCACCTCTTCTTCGTCATACCAAAGGCCGTAACCTTCTTCTGCAAGGCTCTTCCACGGGAAAGTGGCATTAGGATCTACCTTGCGACCCGGAGCGATATCTGAATGGCCAATGAAATTTTCAGCAGGGATTTTGTAATCTTCTTTTAATTTATTTAATACCGCCAGCAGACTCTGGATCTGAACTTCAGAAAATTCTTCAAACCCGTTGTTGTCCAGTTCGATCCCAATGGAAGAGGAGTTAAGGTCTGAATTATTCCCCCATTTTCCTACCCCGCCATGCCATCCCCGAAAATAATCGTTCAGCATATGATACACATCCCCATCACGACCGATAACATAATGTGAACTCACCTGCGTGCGGGTAAGCGTAAAGGTTTTCAGGGTTTGTTCTACAGAATCCTGCGCGGTGTGATGGATCACCACATAATTGGGTTGGCGCAGGTTAAAATTAGTAGTTCCCGCCCGGTACTCGCCATAATCGAGTGCGGATCCATCAGACTTTTCCGGGAGTGGGAACTTGCTTAATTGCTTTGTGTAGACTTTTGCCTGCTTTTTATAGACCCGGTTGGTTTTGGAATATGGATTGGAGGTACAGCTAGCCAAAACCAGTAAAACCAGGAACGTATTAAGTAGGGTAAAACCTCTTCTCATAGCAATAAACGCATGTATTGTTAAAATTTCCAGCGTACAAAGGCTTCCATCGCTTCGTAATTTGCCAGCCCGAGCTTATCATAAGCTTCAGCGGTTTCACGGTTTCGCTCTTCTGCGCGTACCCAGAATTCTCTTTCATCATCACCTGGAAAAACAGGACGATCTTTTTGAGATTGATGCTGAAATATTGCTTTTCTTTTTCGTTGTACTTCCTGGGGAGAAAGCGGGACAGACATTTCGATCTCGTGGATCGCGAATTCCTGCCAGGCGCCCCGGTACATCCATAGCCAGCAGTCTTTTGTCCATTCTTCGGTCTCCCGGAGTCTGGTAAGTGCCTCCAGGATTATTCGGAAACAAACTATATGGGTTCCGTGGGGATCGGCGAAATCACCAGCTGCAAAAACCTGGTGCGGTTTTATTTGCTGAAGCAACTCCATAGTGAGCTTTACATCCTCCTCGGTAACAGGGTTCTTTTTTCTTTTTCCGGTTTCATAGAACGGTAGTGCCATAAAATGAATATTCTTGTCCTTGAGTCCGGCAAATCTTGCTCCAGCGAAGGCTTCAGATTTTCTAATGAAAGCTTTTACATCCTGAATTTCCTGAAGGTCTATATCGTTGGGTTGTTTGTCTTCAAGAGAACGGCGCATTTTCTCATATGTAGCTTCAAGTTTTGCAACATCTTCGCCGAGACTTCGGTTAAAATCTATGGCGAATTCTACGTAACGAAGCACATCGGTATCCCAAACCGCGGTATTCCCTGAGGTTTGATAAGCTACGTGTACCTCATGACCCTGGTCTACCAGACGGATAAAAGTCCCTCCCATAGAGATCACATCATCATCTGGGTGCGGGGAAAATATTAGCGAGCGCTTTTGCGGTGGATCTTTTCTTTCCGGTCTTTGGGAATCATCGGCATTAGGCTTTCCTCCCGGCCAACCGGTAATACTGTGTTGCAGCTGGTTGAATACATCTATATTAATATTGTAGGCGGGTCCAAAATCAGTAGCGAGTTGGGCCATCCCGTTATTATTGTAATCTTCATCAGTAAGTTTAAGAATTGGCTTTTTAACTTCCGAAGAAAGCCAGATAACCGCCTTTTTGATAAGCTGTTTATCCCAAACGCAATCTTTTACTAACCACGGCGTATTAAAGCGGGTGAGTTCTGAAGCGGCATCTTCATCTAAAATGAATTCTACATTTTCTGAAAGCTGAAGATAGGTAGCAGGAACGTTTCCTGATATTTCTCCTTCAACCGCTTTTCTGATAATCGGTGCTTTTTTACGGCTCCAGGCCATAAGGATAATCTCACGGGCCTTGAAGATTGTACCAATCCCCATGGTTATAGCCTTGGTGGGCACATTTTCTTTTCCTCCAAAATCACGGGAGGCATCGCGGCGGGTAAGATCGTCCAGGGTTACCAGGCGGGTTCCAGAGTTTGGGGCCGATCCCGGTTCGTTGAAACCAATGTGACCGGTTCTACCAATCCCTAACACCTGAAGGTCTAAACCACCAAGTTCTCCGATTTTATTCTCGTATTCAATACAGTAATTTGCAACATCCTCTTTGGCCAAAGTTCCATCAGGAATGTGAATATTTTCCCGCTTTATATCGATGTGGTTGAAGAGGTTTTCATCCATAAAACGAACATAACTCTGCTTGGCATCGGGTTGCATTGGATAATATTCATCCAGGTTGAAGGTGATCACATTCTGAAAACTCAGGCCTTCCTCTTTGTGCAGGCGCACCAGTTCTTCATATATCTCAACAGGAGTCGCTCCTGTTGCAAGGCCAAGAACTGCGCTTTCTCCCTTTTCCTGTTTTTTCTTAATAAGTGTGGCTATTCTCGCTGCCACCGTTTTTGAAGCTATGTGCTCATCGGGATAAACGCTAACCGGCAGTTTTTCGAAACGCGTTTCTTCTAAAAGGTTTAATCTGGCCATAAATTAGTGCTATTTCAAGAAATTTTTAATTAATGTAAGATTTAACCAGGGCTACCTGGTCTTTAAATATATTGTCCATTACTGCGATGGTACCCCCAAATAAACTGGAATTAGGACCTAACTCTGATAGTTCGATCCTTGTGCGATCCTTGAGTTGCATCATGCAATAGGTGTTCATAGACTGGTGAATTGGGGTAGTGATAAATTGTTTGGCTTCAGCGATCTTGCCTTCCAGAATAACCAGTTCAGGATTAAATATCTGGATGAGAATGGCTATTCCTTTCCCAAGCTTAATGCCAATTTCTGAAAGTACATTAATGGCAAATTGGTCGCCTTTGTTGGCGGCATCTATAATCACTTCGGGCTCTAATTTGTCCATCTCTTCCTGGCTTAAATTATTTAATACGGAAGTTTGTCCTGCCTTAAGCCCTTCTTTGGTCTTTCTGACCAGTGCGAGCCCCGAGGCTTCTGTCTCCAGGCAACCTCTTTTTCCACAGTGGCAAAGCAAGCCATCTTCGGTCATTGGAATATGCCCGAATTCCCCGGCAAAGCCAGATTCTCCCGAGTGCATTCTTCCGCCCATAATAATTCCCAATCCAATTCCCCAATCCATAGAGATTACAAGCACGTTGCTTTTATCACGAGCCAGCCCAAAACGGAATTCAGCTAAACAGGCACTTTTAGCATCGTTTAGGATGACAACAGGTTTTTTGAATTTCTTTTCGAATCTAACTTTTAATGACTCGGGTTCCTGTTCGCTTAAATAATAGGTAAAGTTCTTACCTGCCTCGGCAGAAACAAGCCCAGGCATACTAATACCTACACCCATTAGGTCACTCATTTTTATTTTAGCTGATTTAAGTAGTTTCTCAGCCTGCTCAAATAGTAAATCCACGATATTGGAGTCTGGAGAAATTTCGCTGGTTAAGATACTTTCCTTAACAATGCCGTGATTATTGTCTATTATTGTCAGTTTTATTCTGAAGCGCTCAATGTGGATGCTTAGCACAAAAAAGGAATGCTCCTGCATACCATAAAGATCGGGTTTGCGCCCGCCTTCAGATTTTCCTCTGCCGGTTTTGGAAACAATTCCATCCTCTATCATCTGATTTAAAAGAGACATTGATGTTGGTAAACTCACATTAAACCTACTGCATATCTCAGCATTGGAGGTATTTCCGTTTAAAAATAGATGTTTTACGATTTTTAGCTTTTGCAAATACTTCTTACGCTCTACATTGCTGATATGAGCAAGTTTTTCTTCATCTACGAGAAAATCCTGTAGTTTTTTTGGCATGTGTGGTTTTTTTGTTTGAATTAATTGTCGCTAAATTTAAATTCTTTTTGAAAAGAAGCTCCTAATTCAGAATTAAAAATAGATAAAAAAATTATTCTGAGAAATACTTTTTCAATTTTTTTATAAAAGATCATTTATTTAAATGAAATTTATATTTTTAAATATTCAAATTTTTAAGCCGTATTAAGTCTTTTGCCAACAAAAAAAATATCGATCTATGTCTCCAAATTCTGCTGTAACTACCTTAAAATCCCAGCGTTATTTTGCACTGGATATTTTACGGGGAATGACTATAGCCCTTATGATTCTTGTGAATACCCCGGGTAGTTGGTCTCATATTTATGCACCATTCAGGCACGCTGCCTGGCACGGTTTTACCCCAACCGATCTGGTTTTTCCTGCTTTCCTATTCGTCCTTGGTAATGCGATGAGCTTCAGCCTTAAAAAGTATGAGGCAAAATCAGAACAACATTTTCTCAAAAAAGTGTTAAAACGCTCCCTTCTTATTTTTGCAATTGGATTATTCCTGAGTGCCTTTCCGTTTGTGTATCGTACGGGAGGGGAGTTGGCCCTAAAAGACCTTAGCAATATGCGTATTATGGGGGTGCTTCAACGCATTGCTCTTTGTTACTTATCCGCCTCACTTATTATTCATTATTTTAAGCTGAAAAAATCTCTGATCATAGGTGCGATAATCCTCCTGGGTTATTGGGCGATTATGTGGTTTTTTGGCGATGCCCCCGATCCTTATGGACTTAAGACGAATGCAGCCCTTAAATTTGACCGGATGATCTTTGCAGAAGAAAATCTCTATAAGGGTTTTGGTTTCCCCTTTGATCCCGAAGGTTTATTAAGCACCCTTCCGGCTATCGTAAATGTGATTTTTGGTTATGCTGCAGGTATTTTTATTCAAAAATCAGGAAATAATTTAAAGACCGTTTGGAAACTTGCAATCGCCGCGGTAGTTTTTATAGGTATCGCACTGCTTTGGGATATTTATTTCCCTATAAATAAAGGGATATGGACGAGTAGTTTCGTGATGTACAGCACGGGATGGACTTTACTCCTGCTTTCAGCATTAATTGGAATTATCGAAGTCGCCGGATTTAAAAAATGGACCTATTTCTTTGAAGCCTTCGGAAAAAACCCTCTTTTTATATTTGTAATGTCGGGATTGGTGGTCATGCTAATGAACATAATTTACATTAACGGCCGTGCGTTGAAGCCTTTGTTATATGAAAAATTTTACCTTAGCTGGCTTAACGATTATAATGCCTCCCTGTTATTTGCCATTAGTTATATGGTGCTGATGTGGCTGTTGGGATACTGGCTGGATAAGCGCAAAATATATATAAAGGTATGATGCCTTAAACCTGAAACCCAATACAAAATTGAAACTGCTTATATTTAAAAAGATCTCCGAAAATGAAAATTAAAACCTCTTTATTAATAATTGCTGCTCTCTTGATAGGGGCAAATCTCCATGCCCAAGAACAAAAACCACCATTTCTTAAATATCAAAACAGCCAATGGGTAGATTCCATTATGGAAAATCTTACTCCGAATGAGCGCATCGCCCAGCTCATAATGGTTGCAGCTTATTCCAACCGGGGGCCTGAACATAAACAGGAGATTCTGAAGTCAATAAGGGAACAAAAAATCGGCGGACTCATTTTCTTCCAGGGTGATGCGAGAACCCAGGCCAATTTGATGAATGATTACCAGTTGGTTTCAGAAGTGCCTCTGCTTGGAGCCATAGATGCTGAATGGGGCCTGGGAATGAGATTGGATAACACGATAAGTTATCCTTTCCAGATGGCCCTGGGTGCTATTCAAAACGATAGTTTAATTTACGAGCTTGGGCAGGAGGTGGCCCGGCAGATAAAGAGAAGTGGACTACATCTTAATTTTGCACCTGTAGTAGATGTGAATAATAATCCTGATAATCCTGTGATCAATTTTAGATCTTTTGGGGAAAACAAGGAAAATGTGTCCCAAAAAGGGATCGCTTATATGCAGGGAATGCAGGATGCCAATTTGCTCACCACAGCAAAACACTTTCCCGGCCACGGAGATACCGACACTGATTCCCACTATGCGCTTCCGCAGATAAATCACGCTTTTAACCGGCTGGATTCTCTGGAAATGCATCCTTTTAAAAAACTTATAGACGCCGGAATTGGCGGCGTGATGGTCGCGCACCTGGATATACCGGCCCTGGACTCGACAGGAGTTCCTTCAACTTTATCTAAACCAATAATTACCGGAATTCTCAAGGATAGATTAGGTTTTGAAGGATTGATTGTTACCGATGCGATGAATATGAAAGGAGTTACTGAAGGGAATGAACCCGGAATAGTTGATAAGGATGCAATCCTGGCAGGAAATGACTTGCTGGAATTTACCGAAGATGTACCAAAAGCAATCGCTGAAATAAGAAAAGCCATAAATCAGGGGCTTATCACCCAGGCTGAAATCGATAAGCGGGTAAGGAAATTATTAGCAGTAAAACAATGGGTTGGTCTGGATCAATATGAGCCAACTCCGCTTAAAAATATAGATGAAGAGATTAGCACCCTTGAAGCCGAATGGTTGAACCGGAAACTGGTTGAGGCCTCGCTTACCGTCCTTAAGAATGACCAAAATATAATGCCGGTAAAAGAGCTCCAGGATGTTAAGATCGCTTCGGTTTCATTTGGAGCTAAAAAAGAAACGGTTTTCCAGGAAAGTCTGAGCCTTTATACAGATGTAAAGCATTTCCAGGTGGGGCTGGACGCTAAAACTTCAGAATTAAAGAAAATATTTGAAGAGCTAAAAGCCTTTGATCTAATTATTGCCGGGATTCACGACGACAGCCGATTTCCCCGTAATACGATGAAGTTTTCAAATTCGGTTCAAAATCTTATGGGAGAAATTTTTGAAGAACCGAACAGCATAGTTGCTTACTTTAAAAATCCTTATTCCCTAAATAAACTTAAGGGAGTAGAAAATGCTGCTGGACTAATTCTCACTTATCAGGATAATAAAATTACACAGGAACTTGCCGCCCAGCTTATTTTTGGTGGCGTTGGAGCTAACGGAAAACTTCCGGTTAGTGTTGGTAAAAAATTCAAATCGGGGGAAGGCCTGGAGGTTGAAGGAGGGTTACGCCTAAAATACACCAGTCCTGAAGATGCCGGGATGAATTCTGAAATTCTTAATGGAGGCATAGATTCGCTGATGCAACAGGCCATGGATATGAAAGCTATTCCCGGCGGCCAGATCCTCGTTGCCAGAAAAGGGAAAGTCGTATTTCATAAAGCCTATGGCCTGCACGATTACAGCGATACCGTAAAAGTCAAGAAAACCGATTTGTACGATCTTGCATCGGTGACCAAGATATCTTCGGCCTTGCCTGCTATTATGAAGCTTGCAGATGAAGGAAAATTTGATCTGGATGCCGGGATAGATACTTATCTGCCTTTTTTTAGAAACTCCAATAAGGCCGGAGTTCCGTTTAGGGAGATCCTGGCGCACCAGGCTCGTTTTAAACCCTGGATCGCTTACTGGAAAAACACCCTCCGCAAGAACGGCAGCTATAGATGGAATACTTTTAAAAAAGATTCTTCAGCCAGGTATCCTGTGAAAGTGAGTGAAAATTTATGGTTGCACCGCAGGTATCAGAAGAAAATGTTCAGGGCGATAAAAAAATCTGAACTTGAAGAAGAAGCAAAATATAAATATTCGGGCCTGGCCTTTTATCTTCTGCCAACTATAGTAGAAGAAATTACCGGAGAGGATTTTCGAAGTTATATAAATGAAAATTTTTATGATAAACTGGGAGCAACAACTTTGACTTATAATCCTTCAGAAGAATTTAATTCAGCCAGTATCGTACCTACAGAGCACGATTATTTTTTTAGGCATAAACCTATAAAAGGAATGGTTCACGATGAAGGCGCTGTGATGATGGGCGGAATATCGGCCAACGCCGGACTTTTCTCTACTGCTAATGATCTTGCCAAGCTCATGCAGATGTATTTGAATATGGGCGAATACGCCGGAGTGCGTTATATAGAAGAAGACACCTTTAAGGAATGGACCAAAACCCAGTTTCCTGAAAATGATAATCACCGGGGCCTGGGATTTGATAAACCATATCTTGAATATAAAGGAGAAAGCAGCAACACGGCAAAAGATGCCAGTAAGGCCAGCTTTGGCCACACAGGTTTCACAGGGATAATGGCCTGGATGGACCCTGAAGAAGACCTGCTTTACCTTTTTCTTTCCAACCGCGTTTTGCCTACCCGTGGTAATACGAGATTATACAGTTTAAATACCAGAACAAATATTCAACAGGTACTTTATGACGCCATAGAGGAATAATAATATTTTATGGTTTTTACCGTAAATGCTTAGCTTTTTAAGAATAGGATTACCAAAATCGGGTATAGGTCTCAAGGAAATATTATATTTGAATGAATTTCTCTTAAGCCCTCTTGATCTATATGAAGAAAAACTACGCTTATTTTCTGCTTACCCTACTTTTTATTATTACCACTCAGGCCTTTTCACAGCACTCCGTTCGCGGAAAGTTGATCGATGAAAACCTTCAACCTGTGGCCTTCGCCAATGTTATTTTGCTTAGCGCCCAGGATTCGGTTAGTGTTTATAAAGGAACGGTTTCAGAAGAAAATGGAGCCTTTGAATTTCAGAATGTCAATGAGGATAAATACCTGCTGAAAACCAGTTTTGTAGGTTTTGAGGATCACCATGAAATAATTGATGTTTCTAAAGATCTTGATCTTTACCGAATTGAAATTAGAGTTTCTTCTTCTGAACTTGATGAGGTTACCATACAGGCCAGGAAGCCTACAATTACCCGCAGCATAGACCGGATAACCTTTGACGTGGAAAATTCTACGCTTTCCAGCGGAAATTCCTGGGATGTTCTCAAACAAACTCCCGGGGTTATTATAAACCAGGGCCAGCTTCAGGTCAGAAACGGTGGAGTTACGGTTTATATTAACGATAGAAAGGTGCAGCTCACCGCTGATGAACTTACCACTTTGCTTCAGAGTTATTCCGCAGAGAATTTAAAATCGGTGGAGGTGATCACTAATCCGCCGGCAAGATACGATGCCGAAGGTGGCGCAATTATTAATATTAATACCACCAAAGCCCTGAATCCAGGTTATAAAGGAAGCCTTGAAGGTAATTACACCCAGGGGATAGTTCCTAAATATCAAATTGGAACCAGTCATTACTGGAAAGGAGAAAAGCTTAATTTCTTTGCCAATTATAGTTTTAGTCCGCGAAAAGAGATTAAAAGGGATGATAGCTATATTAATTTTATAAGTCCACTGAATGCCGGAAATTCCCATTGGGAAACCGATTTTGAACGCGTTACCCGTTCCCGGGCTCATAATGCCAATGTGATGTTGGATTATGATTTTGATGAAAAGAACAGACTGAGTTTTTCCTCTAACCTGATGGTTTCTCCCAACAAGACTTTTGATAACCGCGTTAACACTGAAATAGAAAATGCTCAGCAGCGGCTTCAAAGTTCCTTATTTACGGAGAGTGAACTGGAAAATGACGAAAGCAATATTGCCTTAAACCTGGGCTACACCCATAGTATGGATAATGGGGGAAGTTTTTCTTCAAACCTTCATTATACCAGGTTTGATCAGGACCGGATGCAAATGGTGGAAACCGATTATTTTAATGCTGCCGGAGATCCTTTTCAAACCATATCTTTTAACACAGATGCCGCTCAGGAGATCGATATTGTGACAGCGCAAATCGATTTCAACAGTCCTTTGGGAAGTACAAATTTTGATGCCGGAGCGAAACTCTCGACTATAAATTCCAGCAGCGGAATCGATTTTTCTAATGCCGAAAGCCTGGAAGATCTTTATGAAAATCTTTCAGATGATTTCCGTTATGACGAAATGGTCTATGCCGCCTATGCCAATATCTCCAAAGACTGGGAAAGCTGGAGTATACAGGCCGGTTTACGCGGAGAATACACCGATCTGGAAGGGCATTCCCTGTCTATGGATGAAGTGAATTCTCAAGAATATTTTGAATTGTTTCCTACGGCTTACCTGCAGTATCGCGCATCAGACGATCATAGCTTTACTCTGGATTACAGCAGGAGAATAGAGCGACCAAGGTATGAAAGCCTAAACCCTTTCAGGTATTTCCTGAATGAAAATGATTTCAACGCCGGGAACCCCAATTTAAAAGCAGCGATAAGCGATAATTTTAACCTGAATTACACGCTTAAAGGCTCGTACTTCTTTGATGTATATTACCGTGACTATGGCAATTCACCTGCCACGCTCGCTTTTCAGAATAACGACAGGCAATTTATAAGAAGGGTGAGTATGAATTTGCTGGAAGATAAAACCTATGGGCTGGATATTACTCATGTGAGAATGTTAACCGATTGGTGGTATGCCCAATTATATGCTTCTATTTTTCACGAAGAGAACCGTTTTGCCGCCCTGGAGAGTGAGATAGAAACCCACACCAATGAAGTTGACGGAGTGCTTGCCCAACTCTATAACAGCTTTACGCTTACAAAAGACGGTAGCTTAACAGGGACCCTTACTTATTTATATGTTTCAGATTATATGTCTGGATCTTATAATTTTGAACCTTTTTCCACTTTAAGCATCGGTCTTCGGAAAACGCTTTGGAATAACCGAGCCGAGCTAAGCCTGAATGTGAATGATATTTTCGATCAAACCAACACCAGGCTAACTTCCCGCTATGCCAATCAGGATAATTCCTTTTTTGCCAGAGAAGAAATGCGCTATGTGAGACTTGGTTTCAAATATAACTTCGGAAATTTCAGACTGGAAGATAACCAGCGTAGCATTGAGGCCGCGGAACGTGACAGGCTGTAATTGGCCCCCTAACCCCGAAGGGGGAATTCTATACACTCTAAATGTTACTTAACTCCCCACTTCAGAAGAGTTGGGGTGGGCCTTCTTTTTTTGTATTTTTGCAGCCCAAATAAACCAATGTGGCTAAAATAGGAAACATAGATGTAGGAGACTTCCCGTTGCTGCTGGCACCGATGGAAGACGTGAGCGACCCGCCATTCAGGGCACTTTGCAAAGAGCAGGGCGCCGATGTGGTTTTTACTGAATTTATCTCTTCTGAAGGGCTTATTCGCGATGCGGCGAAAAGCACGATGAAGCTCGATATCTACGAGAAAGAACGCCCGGTGGGCATACAGATTTTTGGTGCTAACCTGGAATCTATGCTTCGGTCTGTGGAAATAGTAGAGAAATCCAACCCGGATATTATAGATATTAACTTTGGCTGTCCCGTGAAAAAGGTGGTTTCCAAAGGCGCCGGTGCCGGTATTCTAAAAGATATAGACCTTATGGTCTCGCTAACCAAGGCTATGGTAGAACACACTCATTTGCCCGTAACCGTGAAAACCCGTCTGGGTTGGGACAACGATTCCATTAAGATCGTTGAGGTTGCAGAGCGGCTTCAGGATGTGGGCTGCCAGGCTATTTCCATTCACGGGCGTACCCGCGTGCAGATGTACAAAGGCGAAGCCGACTGGAAACCTATCGCAGAGGTGAAGAACAATTCCAGAATGCACATTCCTGTTTTTGGAAACGGCGATGTTGATTCTCCGGAAAAAGCGATGGAAATGCGTGATCAATTCGGACTGGATGGCGCTATGATTGGCCGTGCAAGTATAGGTTATCCCTGGTTTTTCAGAGAAGTAAAGCACTTCTTTAAAACTGGAGAACATATGGCCCCTCCAACTCTGGAAGAGCGGGTGGAAGCGGCACGACGACACCTACAAATGGCTATCGACTGGAAAGGGGAGAAGCTTGGGGTTTTTGAAACCCGCCGGCATTATACCAATTACTTTAAGGGAATTCCGCACTTCAAGGAATTCCGGATGAAAATGGTGACCAGCGATGATGCCGCCGATGTTTTCGCGGCTTTTGATGAGGTGGAAAAAGAATTTGCCGGGTACCAGTTTGTCTAAGATTCCCTGGGATATCTCAAATTAAGATCTTTCTCGAATGAGATCCTGAGTCAAGCTCATGATGAATTCACCGTCATCCCGGACGTGATCCGGGATCTCACGATTCACGATTGCTTTTTCATTAAATTCTGCAAGGGTTCCAAACCCTTGCAGAATTAAGTGCTTTGCAATGCTTTCTTACTTCTTCCCGCGGCAATATACGAAGCTCCAAAACCTAAAATTCCAATTGTAAAGAAGACAATAAGAATATTTTCAAGCTTAACAGCCACCGGATAAGGCAGGCTGGGGGTGATCATCACCAATTCGTATTGCAGTTGGAGGTAAACAATAATTATTGCGAAAAGTAAGCCTAAAACCCCGCCGAGAATAGTCATTAACATTCCCTGGGTAAAGAAAATCTGTTTTATCTGAGATGCGCTGGCGCCAAGGCTGTAAAGAGTTTTGATATTTTCCCGCTTGTCCAGGATCACCATAATAATAGACCCCACGACATTAAAAAGCGCAATGATAAGTACGAGGGTGAAGATGAGATAAACCGCCAGGTTTTCGGTATTCAGCATCTTATAGAGAGTTTCGTTTAGTTGAGCCCTGTTTTTCAGAATCACCTCGTCCTCAAAAACCGATGTAATCTCGCTGCTTATATCAGACGGATTGATTCCGGGTTTTAATTTAATTTCAACCGCTGTATAAGTATCCTCATCGAGGTCTAACAGATTTTTTGCAAGACCCAGATTGGCAAAAACATATTTCCCATCCAATTCTTCATTAATGCTGTAGATTCCGCTTGTGATAACTTGTTGCCTGTTAAAGGCAGCATCGGGGCTGGTAAGACTTACCTGACCTTTTCCGGGTTTTGGGACCCAGAGTTTCAGCAGGGTTTGATAATTAAAAACGCTAAGCCCTAATTTTCTGGAAATCGTATTACCCACCACCACCTGTGCCTCGCTATCGGTTAACCAGCTTCCGTTCACGATCGCGCTATCTATTTGGTTCACCAGGCGGTAATTTTTATCAACTCCTTTAATATATGCCCAGTCGTTCTTTTCACGATAATCCAGAAAAACCCGTTCCTCAATAACTTTGGTGAAATTGGCTATGCCTTCAATTTCTGAAAGCCTTCCTCCCTGATCTTCATCAAAATGAAATGTTTTTCCGCTTTCGGGAAGCACCTTTAGGTCAGGGTCAAAATCATTGGAAAACTGAAGGCTGAAATCCTTCAATCCGGCAAAACCGGAGAGTACTATAAATAAAGAAAAAGCTCCTGCAAACACCCCAATAGCCGCAATTATTGTGATGATATTTATCGCGTTGTTGCTGCTTTTGGTAAAAAGATAGCGCTTGGCGATGTAGAGCGGAAACTTCAAATTATGATTTTTTCCTTTTATCCAATAGATCAGGATTGGAGATAGGATTTTCGTCTCCTTTAATATATTTTTCTATGTTTTCAATATATTCAAGCGAATCGTCTACAAAATAAGAGATATCCGGCATTTTACGCAATTGGTTTTTGGTGCGTTGTGCCATCTCGTGTTTTATCTTTGACTTTACCGCATTGATCTCCTCCAGGATCTCGTCGGCGAATTTCGACGGAAAGATACTGATGTAAGCCTTGGCAATAGAAAGGTCTGTAGTGACCTTTACCTTGGAAACCGAAATCAAAATTCCCGTTCTTCCCGCTTCCCTGAGGTTATTCTGAAGGATATCTGCCAGATCCTTCTGTAAAACCCCTCCTATTTTCTTTTGTCTATTTGTTTCCATACTGCAAAAATAGCTAATTAAAAATTCCCGAACTTTGGTTTTATGAAAATACCAATTTCCTTTGCTGAAAACAAAACATATGAAATGGGCATAACGACAATTCGATGCAAACACCAATGAAGATATGCGAATTACATATGACCTATAAAAAACAATAAATATCTACATATGAAATACCCATGATTTAGCCCACGCAAACACCGATGAGTTTTTTGCTTAAATTTAAGTGATGTAAAAACTTATTGGAATGAAAGCAATTGACTACGAGCAGGTTATTTCCGTGGGATGCGGAATAGATGTGCACAAGGATGTTATTGTTGCTACGGTTAGAAGCAATAGCAAAGATTATCAGACCAGGCAGTTTACTGCCTATACAAGTTCTTTGACAGAGTTACGAGATTGGTGTAAGGAAGAAGGGGTTACTCATGTGGCTATGGAAAGCACCGGCGTCTATTGGAAGCCGGTTTTTAATATCCTGGAGGAAGATTTTGCGATCATCCTTGT
>NZ_FOVL01000022.1 GCF_900115145.1 Salegentibacter flavus
CCACTATGAGCATCAAGCGCAACGATTAGGTCTCGGAGGCTTTCTCGATTAGTCAGCTGACCGAATAGCATACAGAGTAGTTGGTTCCAGCAAGTAAAATGTTTCACATACCTGTTTCCATCATGCTTTTTGACAAACCCATCAAAAACCCGTTGGGGTAAATATCCCGTCAATTGGGAGAAAACGTATTTTCCTTGATTCATGGCCGCCAAATTTTAGAGGCTAAACCTAATCAATTCAAATCGTCACGCGCCTATTAGGCTTGTAAAGTATAGATTATCAGTAATTTCAAAGAACAATTAAAAATTTTTAATGGACACTAATGAAATCATATTTTAAATCTCGTTTTCCATATAGATCAAAATGAAAAACCTTTCCGAGTTCATTTGATTTCTTTTTACCGGTTTTTATGAAGAAGTTGATAGTGTAAGCTTCGCAACGCCGTGCGCCTTTTGTTCGCTCCCGATCCCTACTAAATCATTTCGCCCATTCAGTAATGCACTTATGTGACTTTTAAAATAAACAACCGGCTCCTTATCCCGGTCTTACTAAAGATATTCTTTTATATTTAGGGTGTTATAGCGAGTTAGCTATAACACAAAATACTGAAATGAAATATTCAATAATCGGAGCAGGGATAGGGGGGTTGACAACAGCCTTAGTATTTGAAAAAGCAGGCATTGAGTACCAGGTTTTTGAAAAAATTCAAAGCATCGCTACTGTTGGAGCAGGTATTTGGCTTGCTCCTAATGCGCTGCAAGTTTTAGAACATATAAATGTTTTGGATGAGATTCAGCAAAAAGGCAATTCAATTGACAGGATTACACTGGGAAAAGCTGATTTATCAACTATTTCAGATAATAATCAAAATACAATAAAACAGATGTTCGGCTATTCTACTATAGCAATTCATAGAGCAGAACTCCATAGCATACTTTATAGTAAAATTCCAAAAGAAAAAATTCATCTCGGTAAAGGATTTAATCATTTCGAAGAGCTAAGCAATGGGAGTATTAAAATATTTTTTGATGACAATTCAGAATATGAAACAGATTTTTTAATAGGTGCCGACGGAATTCATTCAAAAGTTAGAAAACAACTTTTCCCAGAAAGCCAAACGAGATATTCTGGACAAACCTGTTGGAGAGGTGTTGCTAATATTAAAATTGATAAAGAATTTCAAAACAGAGGTGTAGAACTTTGGGGAAATCAAATAAGATTTGGGTTATCAAGAATAGCGGAAAATAAGATTTATTGGTTTGCTGTAGCATTAGATGCCCCTAATCAAGATGATAAGGTTGACTTAATCCAACAAAAATTATTTAAAATGTTTAGTTCATTTCATCCCATAGTAAACAAACTAATTTTATCAACATCACCAGATACCATTATCAGAAACGATATTATCGATTTAGAACCTCTAAGCAAGTGGTATAAAAACAATATCTGCCTTATAGGAGATGCAGCTCACGGTGCAACTCCGAATTTGGGCCAAGGTGGCGCACAGGCAATTGAAGACGCGTATTATTTAAGCGAAATTATTAAGCGTCAACCCAAAGAAAATATTTTTGAAATATTTCAACAAAAAAGAATTAAAAAAGTAAATTCTATCGTAAAGCAATCCTGGATTACAGGAAAGATGGCGCATTGGAAATATGGAAGAGGGATTAGAAATTTTATTCTGAAGCAGATGCCAAATAAATTACTAGAAAAAAAGATGATTGAATTGTATAAAATTGAAAAAGTGCAATAGTTAACATCTTATATATAATGCAGGATGCTGTGTTCAATCTAACTAAGCTGGCTCAAAGTCTCCCGACCACGAGCCAGCTTACATTTGTTTTTTTAGGCAAGTAATAGAAGTCTGCCGGCTTCCAGCTTAGTTTGTGATTGCCTACAAAATATACTATTGGCTTTGACAGCTATTTGTCGATTTTAAGATCTGGAATCTCCTTCATTTTTCCATTTTCAGATTTACCTAAAACAATAACCTCTTTACTTTCTTTATATTCATCAATAGCTTGTAGTAGTTGCTCTTTGGTATCCCTTCGAATTTTAATACCGCTTCTTTGGTTTTTATTCCGGACTTCAATATAATATCCGTCTCTTAGATCTTTAGGTTTTGTGGAACGTCTGCCCATAATTAATGTTTAAAAATAAAATAGTATTTGATCTTAATATTCTTTAATTCGGCCTAAAATAACTATTACAAGCCAATTCAAGAGAAAATATTGTGGTAATCTTGAAATATATAAATTATTTTGATTCTTTCAGGAATTGTCTTAAAATATACTGGAGAATCCCACCATTGGTAAAGTAAGCAACTTCTATACCAGAATCCAGGCGGGATTTAGCTTCAAATTCCACTTTTTCACCGTTCTCTTTTCCTGCCAAAACTTTGATAATCTTACCGGGATAAAAATCTTTTGAAATCCCTGTAAAGCTGAATTTTTCATCACCTTTAATTCCCAGGCTTTCAGAAGATTCTCCGTTCATAAACTCAAGGGGCAATACTCCCATTTGCATTAAATTACTGCGGTGTATACGCTCAAAGCTTTCTGCAAGAACAACTTTTATTCCCAGTAAATTTGTTCCTTTTGCAGCCCAGTCACGGGACGATCCGCTACCGTATTCCTTTCCTGCAATCACTATAAGCGGCGTATTATCTTCAGCATATTTCATAGCTGCATCATAAACTGTCATAGTTTCATTTGAGGGAAAATAGGTGGAATAGCCACCTTCCTTTCTGGTGATCTTGTTCTTGATTCGCACATTGGCAAAAGTTCCTCGCATCATAACCTCATGGTTTCCGCGGCGGGAGCCATAAGAATTAAAGTCTTTCAACGCAACACCCTTACTTTTCAAATATTTACCTGCTGCAGAGTTTTCACTAAAAGCACCGGCAGGCGAAATATGATCTGTAGTCACAGAATCCCCCAATAGCAAAAGCACCCGGGCATCTTTAATATCTTCAGGATTTTCAGGAGTCTCTGAGAGACCTTTAAAGAAAGGAACTTCTTTTATATAAGTAGAATTGTCTTCCCAGATGTATTGATTTCCTTCAGCGGTTGAAAGATTTTTCCATTGTTCTTCGCCGTCGAAGATCACATCGTAAACCTGCTTAAAGTCCTCAACCTTCATGCATTCCTTTATAGTTTGATTAATCTCCTCCTGTGAGGGCCAAATGTCTTTAAGGTACACCGGAAGTCCGTTAGGATCATATCCCAGGGGATCATTAATAAGATCGATGTCAACACGCCCAACAAGGGCATAAGCCACAACGAGCATAGGCGACATTAAAAAATTCATTTTCACCTGCGGATGTACCCTGGCTTCAAAATTTCTGTTTCCTGATAATACCGATGCTACCACGAGTTCATTTTCATCTACTGCATCGGCAATATGCTTGGGAAGCGGACCACTATTACCTATACAGGAAGTACAGCCATATCCCACCGTATGGAACCGAAGGGCATCCAGGTCTTCTGATAGGCCCGACCGGTCGAGATAAGTTGTCACCACTTTAGATCCGGGCGCCAGACTGGTCTTTACCCAGGATTTCGTACGCAAGCCTCTTTCTATGGCTTTTCTTGCCACCAGGCCTGCACCCACCATTACGGCAGGATTTGAGGTATTGGTGCAACTGGTTATGGCCGCTATAACAATATTTCCATCGCTTAAATGATACTCTGCATTTTTATACTTAATCTTTACCGAGCGCAATTTCTTCTCATTTTCGACACTTACATCCGGGGCTTCGTGTTCTTCATTTTCGGTAAACTGGGTTTGGGAACCACCTTCGGCCAGCCAGCGATTTTCCTGCCGGTCTTCTACGGGAATATAATGTCTGGCAAATTCCTCCTTCAGCAATTCCTGAAATTTGGTTGCCAGTTCCTCTGCATAAATCTTGTCCTGGGGCCGTTTAGGTCCTGAAACCGTAGGCCTGAGGCTTCCAAGATCAAGTTCAGCTATTTTTGAATATTCTATATTTTCATTTCCTGTACGCCATAATAAATTATCCTCACAATATTTTTTCACCAAATCTATTTGCTCCGGGGAGCGATTGGTCTTCTTCATATACTCAAGGGTTTGCTCATCTATCGGGAAATAGGTGACCGTACAACCAAATTCCGGAGACATATTAGAGATTGTTGCCCTGTCAGTTACCGTGAGATGATCCAGGCCATCCCCAAACACTTCCACAAATTTTCCAACTACTCCTAAATCCCGCAATAGCCTGGTAATGGTAAGCACCATATCGGTAGCCGTGCATCCCTCCGGAATTTCACCGGTGAGTTTTAAGCCAACTACCTGAGGGCAGGAAAAATATACAGGTTGGCCCAGCATGGCCGCTTCTGCTTCAATTCCCCCAACACCCCAGCCTAAAACGCCAATTCCGTTAACCATAGGGGTGTGGGAATCTAAACCTACAAGGCTGTCGGGGAAAGCCCAGCCATCGCGTTGTATCACTCCCTGGGCAAGGTATTCGAGGTTTACCTGGTGGCAAATTCCCATTCCGGGAGGAACCACCGTAAAATTATCCATTCCTTTTTGTCCCCATTTCAACAATTTGTAGCGCTCGCTATTCCGTTCATATTCCCGTTCTACATTTCTACCTTCAGAATAATTTGTTCCGAAGAAATCTACCTGTACCGAATGGTCAATCACAAGATCAACAGGAATCATTGGATTTATTTTTGTGCCATCACCTCCTTTTCTAATCACTTCAGAGCGTAAGGAAGCAATATCCACAACTGATGGAACCCCGGTAAAATCCTGCATTAGTACGCGGGACGGTTTAAAGGGGATTTCTTTATCGGTCCCCGAAGCATTCCAGTTTTTAAGCGTATCCAAATGCTCATCGGTAATAGCAAAGCCATCGTGGTTACGAAGCGCATTTTCCAGTAAGATGCGGATGGAAAAAGGCAATCTGTCTATGTTTACACCGTCATCTTCCAATTTTCTAAGGGAGGCAATTTTATAGTCCATAATTGATAATTTTAGTTGAAAGAGCTCTTGTAAGTCTTAGTTTTTGTTTCCTTAATTGATGCTTTATTGCGTTTTTTAAAATTTAATAACTTCTGCAATAACTCTTCTAAAGTATTGAAGGGAAGTTCAATTTACAAAATAATCACCATATAAGATAAGTATGTCCTTTTGCCCGGGATTTTTGGGGAAAGACCTGTTTGAAAAATTAAATTGTTTGAATAATAAGCTGTCTTTTGGAAAATTTAAATTCAGCACCTATCAACCTTAAGTTTCAGGAGGATTATTCATTCAAATGAAATCGAAACTTTTCAATAAAAAATGCCCTGAAACGCTTAGTTCCAGGGCATTAATTTACTTAAAAAACTTTCAGAAAGACCTAGTTATTCTTATACCTCTTACTATCCATTTTCATTAATTTTTTTTCACGTTCCGCGGCCTTTTGTGCGCGCTCCCTATGCCATTCTGCTTCTTTTTGAGCATATTCCCTGTCAAATTCAAAATCGGATTTCATCATCTCTCTTTCTCTTTCTGAGGCTTCTTTGGCGCGTTCCTGGTACCATTCGGTTTCTTCTTTGGCTAATTCCCGGTAATATTCATCTTCCGACTTTCTAATTTCCTTTTCATATTCAGCTGCTTCTTTCGCTCTTTCGCGATAAAATTCTCTCTCTGCTTTGGCAATTTCCCGCAGCCGCTCCTCATCTTCCTTAGCCAGTTCCCGGTCGAACTCAGCCATTTCTTTCATTCGCTCCCGGTGCCACTCAGCTTCGGCTTTAGCCTGTTCCCTGAAGTATTTCTCTCTTTCTTTTTCAGCTTTTTTAGCCTCTTTATCCATTCCCTTTTCGGCTTTGTCTTCCCATTTCTTAGCCTTGACCTGAGCGTTTACAGAAGTGCTTAACATCCCAAATACTGCTATCCATATAAATAATCTCAAATTCTTCATGATATTATATTTTGAATATACATTACAAGCACTGTACCGCAATTAATCCTATAATTATCAAATAAAAGAATTGAATAATCCTAGCTACAATCCGCGGGCCTGAACTATTCTCCCAGTAATAGAACTCTACTGACTTTCCCTTCGATACTTCAAATATTAAAGGCATTTTAAGACTAAGAACCCAGGCTATTTCTGCATATTTATACTGGTTTGGAAAACCTTCTTTTTTAAGGATAAAAAAATCCCGGAAATTATAGCATTCCGGGATTTTCCAGTAAATGAATTTTAAAGCAGGAGGTTAGGTAAGTCCTGAAATCTGAGACACAAAGTTAATTTTGTACCGTCCATTCGTCCATCCCTCCGGAAAACACCTTCCCGTTTTTCACTCCATTTCGTGCTAACACTGACTCAGCAATGGCGGCTCTGGCACCGCTTTGACAATAAATCACTATTTGTTTGTCCCGATCAATTCTATCAAGATTATCCTGGATGGTACCCACAAAAATATTGTCTGCCTCATCTATATGAGCTTCTTTATATTCAGAAACTCCGCGAACATCTATTACTTGTGCATTGTCCTTTCCAAAATATGTTTTGAACTCCTCCATAGAAATGATCTCAGATTTTTCCAGGGGAATCCCCATAGCCTTCAAATCTGAAATATATCCCATGATATTGTCCAGTCCAATCCGCATAAGTTTCCTTGTGAGGTCTTCCATCTGGTCATCATCGGCTATAAGAATAAACTCCTCCTCATAGTTAAGGAACCAGCCTGCCCAGGTGGCAAATGAATTATTCCCCTCTATATGGAAAGTATTGGGAATATGCCCCTCGGTAAATTCACTTCTATCCCTGGCATCAATTACCTTAACACCCTTTTCATAAGCCTTTTTAAAGTCCCCGGCAGAAAGTTTCTTGTGCTTTGGAACTTCAGTGAGCAACGGACGATCTTCCTTGTTTAATTTTTTCATCATTGCAAAATACTTAGGAGGCTCTGGCTGCCCCTCAAGCAGATATTCAATGAATCCCTGTTTATTATCCTCGTAATGAAACGCCCAGTTTTGTATCTTCTCGTAACCAACTGTAGTACTTGGTACCGCACCAAGAGCTTTCCCACAGGCAGAACCTGCGCCGTGCCCGGGCCATACCTGCAGGTGAGAAGGTAGCTTACTGAACTTTTTGATGGAATTATACATTTCTTCGGCTCCCTTATCCTGGGTTCCTTTTAAACCGGCTGCTTTTTCCAAAAGATCAGGACGCCCTATATCCCCAACAAAAACGAAGTCTCCTGTAAAAACCATTACCGGCTCTTTAGTAGCGGGGTTATCGGTTAGAATAAAGGAAATACTTTCAGGCGTATGGCCCGGGGTATGCATCACTTCAAGGCTTAGGTTTCCAACCTTAATTTTGTCTCCATCTTTTAAGCCAATATGCTCAAAATTATAGGCCCAGTCTGGACCCCCCTCATCTGAAAGGTACATCTTAGCTCCGGTCACCGCAGCAAGTTCTCTGGTTCCAGCCAGAAAATCGGCATGAATGTGCGTTTCGGTCACATGAGTGATTTTCAGATTATTTTCTTCGGCTATATCAAGGTAGGTGTCAATATCCCGTTTAGCATCGATAACGATTGCCTCTCCGGTTTTTTGACATCCAATTACATAACTTGCCTGGGAAAGACTTTTATCATAAACGTGTTGAAAAAACATAATATTTAGTTTTAAGTTATTTTATTTAAAATCTGCTGAAAATACAGCCTTAATATCTGTGATATGCATTAATTAGTTTGAAAAAAATTATCTTCGATTTTGCCCCTTAGGATTTTCAGTATTTCTCGCCGATACTTAACAGGATTGTCGTATTAAAGATAATAACCTGACAGAAGTGCCCTCCCCGCATTTCATCCTTACATAAATAACTGCGGAAGAGAATAAAGTTAGAACCCCCACCAGTAAGATAGCGACTTCAATACTTATCAAGTCTGAAATGACCCCGGTAAGGATTGCCCCTATGGAATATCCCAAATCCCGCCAAAGCCTGAAAATCCCTATACTTTTTGCCCGATCCCTGGGATGGGTGTTCTGGGCTATAGTAGCCAGAAAGGTAGGGTAGACCATAGCAGTCCCCCAACCCAGAAGGCTCATTAATCCAACGAATAGCCACATGCTGTTTGCCCATACAAGAGCAATTAACACCACTGCCTGTAATAACATCCCGAAGAAAAGCATATCTTTTTTACAAAACTTGTCTGCCATTCTACCGGTAAATAACTGCCCAATTCCCCACACCCCGGGGTAGACGGCTACCACAATTCCTATTTGTTCTAAGCTGAAACCCCTGGTAGCCAGTAAAATGGGAAAAAGCCCCCAGGCCATACCATCGTTCAGGTTATTAATAAGTCCGGCTTGAGTAACAGATCCAAGGTTCTTATCTTTCCAGGTGGTATCCCAGAATATATTTTTCAATAGGGGCATTTCACTGGTACTCCCTTCTTTTAAGGCGTGGCCATGGGTATCTTTTATAAGGAATATACTGGACAAAAGCCCCAGTACCATTAAACCTATACCCAGGTAAAACGGATAGGGGCGTAGCCCATACATATCTGCTATCCATCCGGTTAAAAAGGCCACAACCCCTACAGCAAGGTATCCGGCAAACTCATTAATACCCATCGCAAATCCTCGCTGTCGCTCCCCAACCAGGTCAATTTTCATAACTACGGTACTAGACCAGGCAAGCCCCTGATTGATTCCCAGTAAAACATTGGCCGCGATTACCCAATTCCAGTTTTCAGCATACATTAATATAAATGGAATCGGGATAGCAAAGATCCACCCCAGGACGAGAAGGTTCTTTCGCCCAAACCTATTGGCCAGGGCACCTGCATAATAATTGGAAATAGCTTTCACAATACCAAACACCACAATAAATGACAGGATTGCACTGGTGGCCGCTATCCCAAATTCTTTTTCTGCAATCTCGGGAAGGATGCTACGCTCCAAACCTACCATTCCACCCACAAAAGCATTCACAATTACCAGCAGGGTAAATTGTTTCCAGTTTTCTTTTAAACCAAGTTCTATAGAATCTGTTTTCATATGCTGCTTATTTTTTATCCACTTTTTTTAGAGCCTTTATTACAACAAAACCTCCTTTACCATAGCCTTTTATCGGTTCTTCTAAAATCTCCTCCTTGGCGTTGACCAGGGTTTGCCAGAAATTGAAATCCTGAAAGCCGGCTTCTTCAAGTAAATTTTTAATTTCTTCAACATCGTGAAAGTTGGCAGATCTATAGAACGGATTATCTTTCTTGTGTTCATGATATTTCCTGCCCAGGGGACTGGATTTATCGATCATACCAATAATAATAGAACCACCGGGTTTCGTAATACGCCATGCTTCTTTAAAAGCTTTAGCTACGTCCTGCAGAAAACAATCTACCGTTACCATTAGGCTGTAATCAAATGAACCATCAGGTATCGGTAGATCCTCAGCATATCCTTTAAAAACCCTGATGCCTCTTTTAGACGCGACTTCCGCCATCTTCTCAGATGGGTCCACACCTGTTTCAATTCTTAATTCCCCGGCGAACCTCCCGGTTCCAACTCCAATTTCAATCCCTTTTCCTGTTTTTGGAACAGCTAGTTTAAGAGCTGCCAGTTCAGAGGAGAACCATTTAGCGTGCTCCTCGAACCACTTGTCGTATTCCAGGGCTGCACGGTTAAAAGCCTTTACTTCTTCCATAAGTCTCTCTGAATTATATTAATTTATTTCAGCAGGAAAGCCCATTGCCTTCCAATCCGGAAATCCTTCTTTTAATCTTCTTGCATCAAAGCCTTTTTCTCTCAGCAAGCTTACTGCTTCATCGGCATATACACATAAAGGTCCACGGCAATATGCGATAATCTCTACTCCTTTTGGCAGTTCATCTATTCGTTCGGCAAGATCTTCAATAGGAATAGAAGCAGCCTCTTTAATATGACCCCGTTGGTATTCTTCCCCGGGGCGAACATCCAGTATTACAACATTCTGCCCGGAAATTTTCTGACGTAATTCCTCAATTGTTACCGGTTTCATCTTTTCTCCGGAACGATAGAAATCATTAACCAGTTTCTCAGCTTCAGCGTTCAGATCAAGTCCCAGTTCCCGTAAGGCACGCCAGGCCTGAAACACTTTATCATTGGTAAGTTGATAGTAAATAAAATTGCCTTTTTTACTGATTTCTACCAGACGCGCCCCTTTTAACACCTGTAAATGTTGAGAGGCATTTGCAACACTCAAATTCGTCTGTTCGGCTATTTTCTCTACAGAAAAAGGGCCCTGGGCCAGCAAATCAATGATTTCCATTCGTCGTGGATTACCCAGGGCCTTGGTTATTTTTGCCAACTCGTTATAAGCCTTATTTTTAAACTCCCTCTTATCCATTGTCCTGATCATTAGTTTGCTAATATAAAAATATTTTTCAACTATTCAATAAAATAATTGAATAGAGTTATTTAGTTCCCCTGAATAGGGGAGAGTGCCTACACGCAAATGGCGGGTTTGCCAGAAAAGAACTAAATTAGTTTTCAAAACAACCAAAATCGTTAAGCCGACAAAACCGCATCCATGACTCCGCGTCACTTGTCATTATATGAAACCGCTGGCAAACATTTTAAAAAAACCTCCAATAATTAAATAATGACTGAACACGAAAAAGTAGGAAAAGAAAAAACACTTAGCAGAATATTGATTTGGTTACCTTCATTAATAATTACCTTTTATTATATTCCTAATGCTTTGGATAAATTACTTGACCCAAATCAAACGGGAAAAATTGTAGAAAATGCTGCTGTAATGATTATAGCTGGAATCTTTCTGCTAATTGCAACGGCTTTGTTCTTATACAAGAAAACTATACTGATTGGAACTTCAATGTTAGTTTTATATATGATTTTTATTGTTTTAATTCATATGTATAAAGGAAAGCCATCTGAAATTGTAATTCTTATACTTATGGCAACTATTTTCGCTTCGTACATCAGACAGCCCCAATTATTTCATCAAAAACAAGAATTGTAGGAATAATTGATCTGAATTCGCAAATAATAAATTGAAAAAAATCAGAACTGAAAATCCATTGCATAACTAACTGTTCCCTTCGGTCGGAACCTGCGTATAGTCAATCTTGCCAGCTTGCACAGTTTATATACGGGACCTTATAGCACATTAAGAGAGTGAAAGAAATACCAGTAAAGAAATATGTTAGATATTTATTCGGAATAGCGATCCTTGTATTTATTCTTAATAAGTTATTTATAAGACCATGGCTTTTAGAAAATGACGTGCCTGGCATTTTTTTAATTGTTACTTATTCAATTCCAAACCTGATAGAAGCAACTGTTGTAACACTTTTATTAACTGGAATTCTTTTGCAGATACGTCAACTTTTTAATAGGAAATTTGGCTCCATAAAGGATAGATATATCCATATATCAGCTGTATGCCTAGCTTCAATTTATGTCATCTCTCAGGAAATAAAACTTCATAACCTTGGTGGAAATAATGTCTACGACCCTTACGACATTGTCGCCTCACTTCTTGGCTTATTAGCAACTTTCGGTATAATTCAACTCTTTGGTTTTACCGAGAAAAAAAATGATGCAAATAAAAAGGACTTCAAAGAGTAAAAACCTACTGCGGAAAAAATTCTGCAGGTTTTAACACAACGAAAATATATCCAAAACGAGTATACGGCAGCTATAAAGCGACAGAGGAATGACAAACCAAAAGCCAAAAAAGGAAGATAGCAAGCTGAACTTATGAAGTTCAGGAAATTGGTTTTTTCAACAATTAACTCTTATCTTAACAACAAGCCTAAGCCTCTACAAAAATCGGATAGTTTATCTCATTACAAAATGGTTTATGAATAAAAGGAGTCATTATACCGGAGTTTATCTTTTCTGGGCTGTTGCTCTCCTGGTAATTCCTATCTGGTGGATATCTTATCCTGAATCATCCGTCAAACATAATTTTAAGTCGTTTCATGTCTATGGCAGTCAAATTTCCGCCTTACTGGGCTTTTCATTTTTTGCGCTGAGTTTTGTGCTGTCTACGCGCTTAAACATAATCGAGGATTTGTTCGGGGGATTGGACAAAGTATACCATGCACACCATAGCATGGCAAAGATGGCCCTGCTATTCATGGTAGCGCATCCATTGCTTCTGGCGTTGCGCTGGGTACCGGAAGATATTTCAAAAGCGCTTTGGTATCTTTTTCCAGTGCACAGGCGGATGGAAATCAATATTGGTAGCTGGGCTATGTGGGGCGTAGTGGTGTTATTGTTTTTTACCCTGGTGGTCAGGCTTCGCTATCATTGGTGGAAATACACGCATAAGTTCCTCGGTGTTTTTTTTATTGCTGCTGTAGTGCATATATTTCTTACAGATCCAACAATGCTTGGTAATCTGGGATTGAAAATTTATATATGGTCACTTTCAATTGCGGCTTTCATTGCCTGGACTTATAAGACACTCTTGTTTAATTTCGTTAAGAAAAAATTCAGCTACCGGGTTACTCAAATAAATCGTTTGAACGAAAAAGTGATGGAGATTGAACTTAGTCCATTGCATGAGGGAGTCAGATTTATTCCGGGTCAATTTTGCTTCTTCAGCTTCAGATCACCTGCTATATCAAGGGAAGCGCATCCTTACACGATCACTCAGGTGAAAGAAAATGGCACTATTTTTATTATGGTTAAATCCTTGGGGGATTATACCGGTCGGTTGTACGACAAACTGCGGTCGGGTGCAGTTGGTTTAATCGAAGGCCCTTATGGCAGGTTTGATTACAAAAACGGATCCCACAGGCAGGTGTGGATAGGAGGAGGGGTGGGGATAGCTCCGTTTATCAGTTGGGCGAATGACCTGATTAAACACCCCTCTAATGATTTGAAAGTAGATATATTTTATTGTGTGAACCACTCCTCAGAAGCTACCCATGCTTCCGTCTTTCAGGAGTTGCAAAAAGTGATGCCTTCGGCTCACTTGCACTTGATCATTAGAGATGTGCAGGGGTTTGTCAAACTGAGTGATGTGGAAGATATTGCAATGAAAGATATATTCATTTGCGGCCCCAGTGATATGAGAAAAGCTTTGTTATTGGATAGCAGGAAACTGAATCTAAACAGAAATAATATCCACTACGAGGACTTCGATTTTTTTTAAAAGAGAAAAGGAAAAAAATTCCCTGCGTAAGAAGAGAAGAAAGTAGACAGGGCTACAGCACTTTTGAATAGATGTATCCTGACTTCCAACTTTGTCTTTGGTTTTCTTCCACTAAACCTATCTTAATTAACAAGCTCGCCTTATCCCGGCATTACTGGTGATATTCTTTTATATTCAGACGTTTATAATGAGTTGGCAACTAGTTTAAGACATGCGCTTTGCTTACATAGGTTGACTAAAAATTACTCTAACTTTAATAAAATTTCAGTAAATTTATGAGGATACCTCAGAAATAAAGTTTCCTTATTAAACTAAACGGAAACTTCTGCTCGGAATCTTACTGAAATTTAAACCGTAAATTCCTGTTGTTTTATGATAAAGTCATTTTTAGCAAGTGTGTTTTTATTAAGTACTATATTGGGATTTTCGCAACCAAACGACAGCCTGGCTGAACCTGTTCTCCCCATAGAAAAAACAAACCTCTTAAAAAATATAAATTTCACTTTCGATATGCGCATGGAATTTCGCGCCTATACCTTTCGGGGAGGTGACCACTATTACAACGGGATACAGTTTCAAAATGGGCATACAGCACTTGGGATTTCCGGGAAATTACACGAAAGAGTGAATTTTAATTTTAGAAACCGCTTTAATAAAGGCGGAAATGTGCAAACCCTGGACCAACTGGGAAGTAATATCGAATTGGCCTATATAGATGTTAAAGCCAGTCCGGTCCTTAATATTTTACTTGGAAAAATGCCTGCGTTCTATGGGGGTTATGAATACGAGTTCAGTGCTTTAGAGGTTTTGGAATTTAATGATATTTACAATAATGTTCTGGCATTTGTTACAGGCGCCGGAATAACGTATCAGGCTTTAGAAAATCATAAATTCGGATTGCAGGTATTGAACTCGCGCACCATGCATTATGACGACCTTTACGGCGATATAGTTGCAGAAAACATCCAGGAACCTGACTGGCCTGTAGCAATTGTTGGAAACTGGCGGGGAAGCTTTTTTGATGAAAAATTCCAAACCATTTATAGTATGAGTTATGGCAATGAAGTAAAAAACAGAGGAACCTATTTTTTTACTTTAGGCCATAAATACCAAAACCAAAATCTTACCTTGATGTATGACTTTCATTACAGCTATGAACAGGTCGATACCAAAGGCGTTATGACCAATATTCTTGGGGACGACTGGGTGGCTGAAGAGGTGTTGTATATCGAAAACTGGTTAAGAGCAGAATACCGCTTCAGCCCAAAATTTAAAGGTTTATTAAGCCTTATGACCAGCAGTGCCTATGGTAACGTGATAACCGACCAGGACCACATGAGAACAAGCTATGGAGTGATTCCAACCATTTATTACAGTCCGTTTAAAAACATTGATATCCGGTTTTTCTTAGCTTATATCGGCCGGTATTTCGATTATTCAGAATATGCCATAGAAAATCTGGATCAGTCCAGTTATAATAAAAATGAAGTAAGGCTTGGCTTTATTGCTCCGCTGTTGTTATTTTAAGATACCATCAACATTAAATTATGAGTTGAATGTCTTCCAGAATATGAGAGTAAAGCCGACTCGGTTTGGCAAATGAGCCTGTGGCCTTTGTTGTCGGGTACAAGCTTTTTAAAACTCCTTACCTCTAAAATAGGCGCAAATACCTACAAATCAGAGTTTTATTTTTATTTTAAAAAAAAATTTAACTTTGAAAAAAAGGATTATATCCTACACGCCCCTTCAATCTTATCCATGCCCCCTTCAATTCCCTACACACCCCCTGCAAAGCCTGGAATCTTACCCGATGTTGAATTTGATCTTTCTATGGTAACTGAAATTGTAACCATTAAACCTTTTATTATGATTTATTTTAAAAACATCCGTCTATTTTTATTTGCAGGTATTCTTTCTTTAATTTTTGGATTTGTTTCCTGCGAAACCGAAAAACTACCACAGGAAAAGTATGAAGTATTTCATGCCAAAACCACTATGGGAACCGAAAATGCCCGCTTTCCCACCTTTCATCATAATTTCAATGATAATTTGGGACCATGGGTAGATAACAGCATTGAAGGAGAATTGGGTTGGTGTGGTTCCATTGAATTGGCCGACCGAAAGAACAGTGACATATCTCCTTCAGCAGGAAGAGGTTTTGCGATTCTGATGAATGGGACTTGTAATGATTATTATACAGAACAAGGATTCGAAACTAGTGGTCCGGCAACCTTTGATCCTGCCCTGTGGGGTATGAATTTCCCTGAGAGCGGCTTTATCCATCAGCTGGACATCTATCTTGACCCGGGAAGCTTTGAATCGGGAGCAGCTTTTACCTACGCGAATTCCCTGTTTTATGAAGCAGCAGATTATCCCTTCCGGTACTTTTCCATAGACGTGACCAAGACAGAAGCTATCCTATGGGTGGAGGATTACCAGGTGAGTGAAAACGGCTGGTATACCTTTAGACATGTTAATTCCCGGGATGACGAAGGAAACCTGAAAGTTGATTTTGAACTGTTAAAAAATGGAAAAGTATTATATTCCACTTCTATTGACCAGACGCTACTGACAGCAGAATCCACAACTTCCTTTTTAGCTGATGGCCTGGGAAGTGGCTATATTTGGTTCGTCTCTATACAGGAGGGAGTGAGCCTGCCTGTGGATGAATACTTCCTGCGACCCGGAAAATAGTTTAAGTCGTTATATTAAAATTCTTTAAAATAATGGAAGATCCTCCTTTTTTCATGGAGAAAGACCCGCAATGAACGTTGCGGGTTTATTTTTAGTACTTGAAATCATCTTATTTTTCAGCTTTAGATATTGGAAATTGAAATAAAAAAGCAAATAGAAAATAGGAGGGAAGTAGTAAAGATCACCTAACCGACTTCATCCGGGATTTCAATTCCAGGAATTTCTTTTCAAAAGGTTCTCTCTTGTAAAACTCCTCTTTCCCGACTTCAAAATCAACCAAACGTCTTCTGATAAATCCTTCACTGATATTAATATCCCGCATAAAGATCTTTATCTGTTCTGTGATCTTCTCCTTCCAGGGGTGCTTAGATCCGCTGAATCGACAAAACCGTATAAACAAATTCTCCTGAAAATCCATCACCCAGGTCACCACCGATAACTCAATGATATCTGATTTCGGACCTTGCCGGGAACCATTATAGAAGTAGCCAAAAGAAAAATCAAGCATATCATCAAAGATTTCACTCTGATCAACATAATCATATCTGGTAACTTCTCTTAAAGGTATTCTAGGCATAACAATTTGGTGAAAAATGGGGGAAATCCCCCATAAGGAAAACATTTATAAATAGTTTCTTTGCAAAACCCAGGAACCTGCCCATTTCATCGTTAACCCCAAAACACGGAAATGGGCATTTTTATTTCAAAAAAATATAAAGGAGCTTAGTTATCTAAAAACTCCAGGGCTAAGGTGCCATGAGTTGAAATAATCAATGCGTTCTTACTTAACTTTGTAACTGGTTGTATTATTTGAGAGTCCGATGGATTTTCAAAAAAGATCACTTTTGGTGCTCCCTGCTTGCGCATGTAGTTACTAAGAATCTTGTGAGTATGATAGGTTGCTGTTTGCCGCTTTAGAAAAGGTTCATAATCTTCCGGTCGAGTCACCTGGGTTTCAGTATCAATAAATCCGAAGCCCTGATAATTACCTTCCTTCACCAGGACAAAAGCCTCTTCTTCAAGGTTTCTTCCCTTCTCCCTGATCACAAAAGTTGTGGATTCCTCTGTAATAGAAGCAATGGCTGCCGCTACTTTCCCGTTGTAGACTTCCACCTCTTCCTTTCCGGAACAAATCCCTTCACAGCTGATGCTATAATGAGAGCACTCTCCTACGTTGCTTTGCAGGCTGCAGTATTTAGGGCAGAGTTTAAATTCCCGACACAGGAACTCCAGCTTTTCCTGTGCTAAAGCGCGGCTATAAAAGATGCCTATGGATTCCCTGCGTTTGTTGGTCTTTTCCAGGGCCAGCTGCAAGACACCTAGCTGGTTGGTATAACTCACGATCTGGTACACCGGTCCCGGCCTTTTTTGTGCCCTGTTGAATTTAGGATAATATTTCCTGATGCATTCGGCCTCCAGGAGCAGGGCAACAAGTTCGCTGCCGGTAGTTTCATAGTCGATATGGTAGGTTTCCTGCCCCAGTTGATATTCCTTGCTCATGCGATCATAGAAATGCGAAACGACCCGTTTTTTGATATCCTTGGCTTTCCCGGCATAGATCACCTTATGCTTCTTGTCTTTGAACAGATAAATACCTGAACTTTCAGGTAGGCTATTAATTTGGTCAGAATCAATATGTGGCGGTAAGGTAGCCTGTCGGGATCTGGCATGCAGGAAAGAATTAATCACACTGTAATCATCATCCAGGGATAACAGCCGCTGAAACAGGATTACCGTGGCATCGGTATCTCCTTCGGCCCTGTGGCGATTGGAAATAGGTATATTGATTGAGTCGCATAATTTGCCCAGGCTGTAGGAGAATAATCCGGGGATAAGTTTTCGGGAAAGGCGGACAGTACAAAGCTTTTTGCGGGTATACTCAAAACCTAAATCTTTGAATTCATTCCGGAGCACGTTATAATCAAAATTCACATTGTGAGCCACAAAGATCGCGTCGCGGGTGAATTCTTCCACTTTTTTTGCCACCTCATAGAACTTCGGGGCATCGGCAACCAAAGCATTATCGATGCCGGTTAGTGCAGTGATATGTCCCGGAATCTCTTTATCAGGATTAATGAGGCTGGTAAATTTGTCAATGACTTTAGAGCCACGCAGCAGCACAATACAGATCTCGGTAAGACGATTTCCGTTAATTCCTCCTCCCGTGGTTTCAACATCTATGACTGCAAATAACTGGTCTTCCATATTGACAAAAGTAGGAAAAAATCCATAGGGATGGAGAAAGTCCTATCTTAAAAATGTGATCTGGAAATAGGGAATGAGATTTTGAATCTCTGTTACGCCTTTATTTTTTGCAGTTGCTTCAATCGGTATTCATAATCCTGAATATAATTTCGCTGGGTGGATTCCTCTAAAAAGGACGCCTGGGTTAGTTCAATAACTTCTTTCGAATGCTCCATCATGCTTGTCATGATCTTATTGAATTGTTTCGGTTTTATTTCCACTTGTTCTGTTAGAATTTTGAACTGCCCGGCAATAGTTGTCTGCGACAAATTTTAGGGCAACAGTCCTTCTTCCAGGGCAAAATCACTATCATCCACATGGATACGGGTATTCAGTAAGTCGTAAGCCGGGCTTAACCAGTGATCTCCCATAGGTGTTTCCAGAATGGCAAAGTTTTTCAAGTGGGCGTCACCATTGGAAAACAAATAATTAAATACCAGTAGTTAAATAATTTAGGCGTTTCAATGCGATAAGCCGGCAGGAATTTTTTCATTAACTGAAATAAGTCAAGGTAATTACCTTACATATTTATAATGTTCACCGTGGGTTTTCGGAGTTTTGCCGGCAAGGGTGGCAAAATCTTCTTTGGCTTTTTTAGAGCCGTCGGGATTTACATCAAAACGTTTGGTAATATACGCCGTAGATTCATTTTGAAAAAGGAGAAGGGCATTTTCGCAGTTTCAATATTGTATACCTGGCGTGCGATCTGCATAGTTAAATGCTCGTTAGCAGGCATTTGGTCACGCTTCTTACCAACAGTGGGAATGGGTTTCAGTATATAGGTTCCTTGCTCACCTTCTTTAATGAGACGTAACTTATTTTTTTCTAAGAGTACTGAGAATTTCTCCTGTACTCCAGATATGGGATATAGTCGCTTGTCTCATTTATTAATTATACTTTTTTGACCTGTAGCGTAATTTCCATCCCGAGGATATCTGTAATTTTTTGTAAGGATTTAAAGGTAGGGTTGGCCTGCCCGGTTTCGATCTTGTATAGCGTATTGATCCCGACATCAGCCATATCGGCTAATTGTTTCTGCGTAATTCGCAAGTGATCACGACGCTGCTGAATCAGCTCTCCAATTTTTTGCATTGCTCCCATAGAGTTGATTTCACCATCTTAAATCCACACTATATTATGGAATATAACTTCAAAAATTGTTATAAACGTAAAAATATATCAAAACACACACTTTAATGTGAAAATTAGTGTTTTTTCTATGAATAGTGCCTTAATAATGTTTAAAATCACATTATAATGTGATTCCAAAGAATGTTTTTAAATAATAGAGTGGAGCCATACGGGTATTTATTCGCGATATCCATTTTTATAATAATAATCAGAAGTGAAGGTAGGTTTCTGGCTAGAGGCTAGAGATTAGTACTTAAAACCAAAGTGATTTTCTGGACATTAATTATACTAGCAAAATCAGGAAAAGGAAGGAGCTGGCTAACTATACCTTGATGTTGATCAAGATAAAGGATGTGTTCAATGAGACTTATGAAAACAATGTGTTTTCTAGAAAATTCAGTGATTAAACCCAAATTGATATTTTGTAAAGTGCACCAATCCTATACTATCGGGTTCTATTTTTACTGATTTTGATCTCCTCACTTCTTTGTTTTAGTTTTTTCTAAACCACATTTTTATTTACGTGGATAGAATTGGCAACGAATAACGGTTTTTGGGCGATTCCAGGCTGCAATGGACTTCATTCATTTTTATTAAATTTTTTGAGCTATACATTTACGCCAAAGAGATATCCCACTAAAGCCGATAGTCCCATTGCTATTGTGCCCCATATTGTAATTCGTAAAATAGCTTTTATCACACTTGAACCACCTGTTTTTGCCGAGGTTGCTCCTAAAATGATTAGAAAAATGGTTGTGAAACCGTAAAGCAGGTATTCCATTCCTTTTATTGGAGAAAAAAGTACTACCAAAAGTGGCAAGACACCCCCAACAATAAATGATGCTCCTGATGCTACGGCTGCCTGTATTGGGTTGGCCTGACTAATCTCATTTATTCCTAATTCATCTCTAATATGTGTCCCCAATGCATCGTACTCAGTCATTTCAAGGGATACTTGCTTTGCTGTTTCTTTTTTTAATCCCCTATTTTCATAGATCTGGGCTAAAATATTCAACTCTGTTTCGGGCATTTCTTCAAGCTCTTGTTTTTCTCTTTCTATATCTGCTTTTTCTGTGTCAGTTTGGGAACTTACAGAAACATATTCTCCGGCAGCCATAGATAATGCACCGGCAACAAGTCCTGCTACTGTCGCTAAAACAATTGGTTCTCTTGTTGAACTTGCGGCAGCAACACCAATTGCAAGACTTGAAATAGATATTATTCCATCGTTTGCCCCCAAAACAGCAGCTCTTAACCAATTGCTTCGGTGTATGTAATGAGGATCTAAGTAATTGTCTATCGTTACATTTTTCATTTATTATCAGTCTGTTATTTTAAATACGAATTTAGGGTCCCTGCATCTTTGTTAATCTAAAAATAAGATTTCTTTCCCTGAATTCATGAGGGAAAATTCTAAAATTACTCTGTCATTATTAGTTCACAATTTCTATTCCCCCATTCCGTGAGGCGGTCCGGCTTGAATTTGCTGGTAGAGTTTATGAGTAAAAACGATATATTTCACATAACTATCTGCCCATTGTCGTCCGGCTTCTAGACTTTTGTTATTTTTCTTTGCTTCCAGAGCTTTTTGAAACCACCTGGAAGTTTCCTTTTCCAATTCCTCCTTAAGAAGTATTTGTAAGGGACCAATATCTCCTGTCTCCAGAGCTTCTTCTGCTTTAGCTATATCCGGAGGATTGGGACTGGCTGGTTTTAGTCCTGTGAAAGGCAGGCCTTCAGCTTCGCGGTGCAACCTAACAGCGGTTTCCATAAAGTATTCCGTAGCCAATTTACGAGCGTCCCCGCCGGTTTTATAAACCGCAAGTGCTTCGTTGTATTTTGTCTTCAGCTCTTCTTCCTGTTTTTTCCCTACCCAGATTGCTATTTTCACAAATTCTCCAGATTGAAGTGCTTCCTGGGCAGCAATTGCCACCGGGCCGTTTTTTCTGTCGCAATGGGCCCAGGCCTCAGTTACCCCTAAACTAAAAATCAGAAGGAAAATAAACCTAACAGCCATATTTTTTGTTTTCATGACTTTTATATTTTAGATTAAAAAGTCCTTTAAAGTAGAGTTTGATCAGCATAAAAGCAATGACAAATGTCAGGCTAACAAATGCCGGGTTCTGCCATCTATAGGAAATGCCTCTTCAGCAAAGTGGAGTTTTTCAAGATAGGTTTTAAATCAAATACCATAAACAAAGCGATGAAACGAGTCCTGTAATTGCAATTAAACTGGTCATAACAGTCCAGGACTTAAAGGTTTGCTTTTCGGTTAAACCCAGATACTGGCCTACCAGCCAAAATCCGCTGTCATTTACATGAGAAAGTATAGTTGCGCCAGATGCAATAGCGATCACCATAAGGGCAATTTGGGGTTGCGATAAACCTGCACCTACCAAAACCGGTGCGGTTATTCCGGCTGCAGTTATCATGGCTACCGTAGAAGACCCCTGCAGGATGCGTATTAATGCTGCGACAATAAAGCCGAAAACCAGTGGATTAAAAAAAGAATTATTCAAAGCTTCCGCAATCATTTCTCCTGCCCCTGTATTAACCAGGATCTGTTTAAATGCGCCACCTGCGCCTGTTAGAAGAATTATAACCCCCGCGGCCTGAAAGGACCTGGTAGAGATCTTTAACAGGTAATCCCTCGTCATCCCTCTTTTTATTCCCAGGAAATACCAGGCAATGAGATTTGCAATAATTAAAGCTGAAAATGGATGCCCTATCAATTCGATGATATATACAATAAGACCCGGAATGGCAGCTTCAGCAAAAAATGGGCTGTTAACCAGAGTGTTTAATACAATGAGAAAAATTGGAGTGACAATAATCCATAAGATCATTCCCGGGGAAGGAACATTGGAAATTTCCTCTTTTTTTTCATCAAAAACTTTTGCTTCAATATGAATTTTTTTAGAAATAAATTTTGCAAATAGAGGTCCGCTAACAATTGCGGTAGGAATTCCCGTGAGTACCCCAAATACAATTACCCAACCCAGATCTACTCCAAGGATATCGGCCACAGCAATGGGTCCCGGGGTTGGCGGGATAAAAGCATGAGTTATAGCAAGTCCAGCGAGTAATGGTAAAGCGTAAAGCAATAAGGATTTTCCAGTGCGCCTGCTAAGAGCGTAAGTTACCGGTACCAAGATAATAAAGGCCACATCAAAAAACACAGGAATAGCTATTACAAATCCGGTTAGCATCATGGCCCAGGGAGATTTTTTGTCTCCGGTTTTTTTAAGCATATAAGCCGCAAGGGATTGAGCCCCACCCGAATGTTCCAGAATGGCTCCAAATAAAGCTCCTAAACCTACCACCGTCGCTACGAAACCAAGGGTACCTCCCATGCCCTCCTGCATACTGCTTAAAATATCTGAAGGAGGCATCCCGGCGATAATTCCAACAGCTAAAGATACCAGAAGCAAGGCCAGAAAAGCCTGGATCTTTAATTTTAAAATAAGAAAAAGCAGGAGTGCAATGCCAAAGAAAACAGCCAGCAGTAATTGTATATCCATCAATTAGGTTTTTACCATTTAGTGTGAAAAAATTCTCCTCTGGGCCTACCTACGCGTTCATAGGTGTGAGCGCCAAAATAATCCCGCTGTGCCTGAATCATATTTGCCGAGCTTTGTGCAGAGGTGAAACTTAAAAAATAATTTAGCGCTGCAGACATTCCCGGCATCGGAACTACCGCCTGTAGGGCCTGAGTGGTCACGATGATTAAATCCTGACGGGCATCTTTCATAAAATCAACAATTTCTTTATGAAGCAGAAGATTGTCTTCTTTATTTTCGCTGAAAAATTTCACCAGATCTTCCATTAAACCAGACTTGATGATACATCCATTGGTCCAGATGCGGGAGATTTCAGAAAGGTTAAGATCCCAGCGGTATTCTTCAGAGGCAGATTTAAGCATTTCAAAACCTATGGCATGATTAATTATTTGCTCAGCTTTAAAAGCCTGGAACAAACTTTTCTCTATCTTTTCAAATTCCTTTTTATCCGGCTTTGTTTTATAAATTTCTGCTGCCATTACCCGCTGTTCTTTTTTCCCCGAAATTATTCTGGCCATCACAGCAGAGGTTATGGTATCTAAAGGCACGCCTAAATCCAAAGCTGCCTTGGTAGACCAACCTCCGGTTCCTTTTTGTTTTGCGGCGTCCAGGATCTTATCCAGAAGAAATTCATCCTTTTCCTTTTTCCTTAGAATTTCAATGGAGATCTCCAGCAAGTAGGATCGCATTTCCTTATTCCATTTTTCATAAATACCGGCAATTCTTTCCTGATCTAGCCTAAGGGAAAATCGCATAAAGTGATAAATTTCTGCAATAAACTGCATTTCGGCATATTCAATACCGTTATGCAGCATTTTCACAAAATGACCTGCACCCCCCGGACCAATATAAGCACAACAGGCTTTGCCGTTTTTATCCTTTGCCGCAATATTTTCCAGAATATCGCCAATTCGATCATAAGCTTTAGGTTCCCCTCCGGGCATTATGGAAGGTCCCTTTAATGCGCCTTCTTCTCCCCCTGAAATTCCCGTTCCCAAAAACAGAATGCCTTTTTCATTTAAAAACTGTTCACGTCTCCCGCTTTCTTTATAATGGGAATTTCCACCATCAATAATCAGATCATTTTTTTCCAGATAAGGGAGCAGACTCTCTATGACGACATCTACTGTTTTCCCTGCATTTACCATTAATACAATGTTTCGGGGACGCTCCAGGGAAGCGACAAATTTTTCAGGATCATCAAACCAGTTAAAATTGAAATCATTGATATGCGTGGCAGCAAAATCTTTGGCAACATCTTCTTCCACGCCTTTCAGATTCCTGTTAAAAACCGATACCTGCACCTCTTTTGAGGCCATGTTAAGAGCAAGGCTTTTTCCCATCACTCCCAGCCCATAAAGCCCGATTCGGGAAGGTTTATTATTTAATTTTTGCATGATCTGTGGTATTATTTCTTCCGGGGAAGCATTGGCATCAATATGTATCCCGTAGGTTGGTGGTTCTAAGGTCTCAAATTGAGAAGTAAGTAATTCGGGTTTAAAAAAATGATCTTTCCGAAGTAAAAGTCGCTCTTTAATCAATTCAAAAGTAGAATGTAAATATATCCAGACAAGTTCCTCTTCGGGAATAGACTGAAGTTGCTTCCTGTACTTTTCCTTCAGGGCCGAACAGGCAAGAACGGCGCCGCCCTTTTGGTTCCATTCGCTAATTTTTCCGGCGAGAATTTCCAACCAGTCTTTTCGGTCTTCGTCCTGCAGTGGAATTCCCGCTTTCATTTTTTCCACATTTCCAGAGGGATGAAAATCATCGGCATCATAAAACGGAAGATCCATTTGCAGGGTCAGTAATTTTCCAACTGTTGTCTTCCCAACCCCCGAAACTCCCATAACGATAAATACTGCCATTAGTAGAAAAATTTTAAGATTTGAAACTTACAAACTTCAGAGTCTAAATCCAACTCTATTATTTCTCCATCTTTTTCCGGTTAAAACACAGGAAAGAGGAACCACAAAAAGAATTTTATTCCTTTTAACGTTGTTCCCGAATACTCCTATTATTTTAAATTTAAATTTTAGTTTTCGTTTTTCAGGATTTTTTTCAAGTTATATTGAGATAGCGCGAGATCAAGAGACCTGCTAACCTTATTAATTTTTAACAATCTGTGCTTATTAAAATCAATATCAGTTTGTCTTGCTCTCACTTCTATAAGGTCTACAAGACCTTCTTTTAGATCTTTACTTAGGAAACTATTTTCAATTAATTCAGGTCAACTTTGCATCCCTCATTGGATCCTGTTCCAAAGATTCTTTATAGCCTTATCCGGAATACACGCTTTGGACATAGCTTCATTAAAATCGTTTCTCTTTAGTTTTCTTTTTTTTTCATTAAGTTTTAAGGCTAATTCTTCGGAATCCTCCGGCATCAATAATTTCGCTGCGATCATATCATACGCCCGAGCTAAATGATATTGATCATTATTAAAAGCTATTAATGAAAAATTCTTCAAATGCATGTCGTTGTTTCCTATAAGAAATGATACAATTACTTGCTGGTAAAACCGTACCACTTCTAATATTGGGTTTTGTGCATAAGTTATTATCCCTTTTGCTATTTGTTCGTATGACCCCCGATATTTATGTTCTGTTAATCGTTCTGTAAACTGACAGGCATCTTCCATTGCGTACTTTAAATTATCTACACTGCGATCTATACGCCTTGTTGCCCCCGGTATTTCGAGGTGGAACTTTCCTTTTTATTTGGTAACATATTCCGTTAATGGCAATTCTTTGAATTTATATTTACCGATAATACCTTCATCCACTCCCTTCGACAGTTTTTCAAGGGATGGGAAGATATTGTGTCGTCTGCATCAGGAATTTCCCTATTAACCAGTGTAAGCTTCCCCTAATTAGAACTGTTTAAAATTAAGAATTATTCTACTTTTAAACAGTTAGGTTTTAAGGGAAGCTTACAATTATTGTTATTCCCTATTTCCCTGAAATTTCAGGGTGTAAGAATTGGTTCCATCCATCATATTCAGTTGGTATCCAAAGGTGTGAGTTTGCATTTCAAAACCTCCAAAATGCTCATCACTATCCTGGTGTTCATCGTTCATGTGATGCATCCATTCTGTTTCATCCTTTCTCATATCATTCATCATACCTCCATCCATGTGTCCTTGACCCAACATATGGCCATACATATTTTCAAAGTCATCACCGGTGTAGCATACGTTCACACTATCCCGATGTTCGTAGTAATTCAATAGGAAAATTGTATCTAAATTGTTACTGCTCATATGAACTTCAATAGTTTTGTCATCAATTTTTGTGATGTTTGCAGTAGCATTCTCCTTGGCCGATATAAGCATTTCACTTTTTAGACCATTAAGATCAGTTAATGTTCCAATATAGGTTCCATCAATAGATTTTATAGAATCTGTTTCTGATTTTTCGCAGGCCGTTAAAACAAACATGGTTAGAGTAACAGCGATAATTTTTAAGCTTAATTTTTTCATTTTATTTATATTTAAGAATTGAACGTGAGATGAGTAGTATTTTACTACTTCAAATAATTTTTACTTATTTTTTAGTTTTAGGTGTTCATTGTAGAGAGCTCCAATTAGGGCGCCAGTAAAGTTAGAGGATAGGTTTTCTGTTCTTCAATATCCTGGGGCGATTTCCCTATCCACTCTGTATAGACTACTTGTTGGTTTTCACCATCGGCTACAGCATCCACGGGCACCGGATCTCTTGGCATCCAGTCTATCTCCCAGTTAAAAGGTGCTGTAGTCACCCCCCAGGCTAGGAAGTCAACCGTCAATAATACTGTCACCAATTTTTTCTCTAAAAAGAACTTGATTGTTTTGTTCAGCATTTTCTTTGTTCCTAATTAATATCCTCTGAATGTTACAGTTACTGCAACAACAATAAAAGAAGCTTGGTTCTAATAATAGACAACCAAGGCACAAATTAAAATGCTTAGAATCAGATCAGAAATGTCTCGTTCACTATGTGAATATTCTGAACGAGTAGGGGTGGGTTATAATTTTTAGAAGGACCAATTTGCTCTGTAGATTCAATGAACAAATTGATATATGAAAAAGTGAATGTAGTAAGGAAAACCACTTGTTCAAGTTCGAGAAGGTCTTTGTTGTTTGCCAGCTCATCTTGTCCTTCGACGGTGGTCTGATGATTCTCACAACAATCTTCTACTACTGAGTCTACATCCTGATGCCCTTGTGTTTCCATTCTACAGCTTTCCGCCTCGGAAAAAATAGCCAGATCGACCAACTCCTCACTGCAAAAATGCTTGTCTACAGTAAAAGACATAGTAGAGAAGAACACCAGAAATGCTAAAAGAAAAGATGATATTTTAAATAGTAAACCTTTCATAACATTGTTCTCATTACCTCTCGGTTCGTTGCTCTTTGTGGAACTATAGATAAAGAATCATTTCCAGGATAATCAATAATTCAAAAATAGTTAGTTTATGCTCTCTGAAATATGATTTAAATCACATGTGGACTTTTTCAATAAATTAGGGAGGAGTCAGGCAAATCATATTTTTTGGTTTTCAACCACTCCAAAATCAATATTTAACTTCTTCTTAAAGAATTAATTAAGGACTTTAAAGATACCTCCCAGGAATAAGTCGTTAAAATTTTAAACTTCTCACGAAATGATGATTATAGTTTATAGTTGAGATGGATTATTTGGTAAAAAGAAAATCTAAAGAATTGTTTTGGATATTCTTAGTTAATAACAGCCTGAGTCGTTAGTTACTCTATTTTCTGCATTAGAATATCAAGATCAAGAGGTTTTGTATACACTTCTAAGGAGCCATTTGATTTTTCTGGCCATTGTTCGTTTGGTTTATCCTTATAGATTTCGACTCCATTCTTATCAGGGTCATCAAAATACAAAGCTTCTGAAACCCCGAGATCTGATGCTCCTGTTATTGGATGATAAGATTATTGAAATCGATTAAGAATGCTTGCTAGATCCTTTCTAGTAGGATTAAGGATAGCGCTGTGGAATAGACCGTGTGTATTTCTGGGGGCCGGGGCTGTGTCTACTGTACCAGGGTATTTAACCCTATATGGTGGTTATAACCACCGGCAGAAATAAAGGCAGCCTCCTTTCCGTAAGTTGTTGTTAACTCAAAGTTTAAGAGGTCTAAGTTAAAGTTTTTCGAGTGCTGAAGGTTAGCAATCTTGAGGTGAATATGGCCCATTCTGGTGTCTTCGGGAATTGTATAACTTTTGTCTAAGTCTATTTGTGCTTTTTTTGATTAGTGGCCGCCAGTTCTTTCACCCTAAATAGGAATCGCTGTTGGGTTTTGAATTCATTAATCTTCTTCATTCTCTTTCCAATGCAAGAACCATTTCTCTCCCGCAAACACCAAAATAATTCCGATTGCTGAAACAATTACAACAAAAATGTCAGAACTGGCTTTAATCCAAAGAAAAGCAGCTAATACTACCAGATCAAGTAATAATGCGGAAATCAGTATTATTCCATTTGCATTTACATCTCTTCTTAAATGTTTAAAGACACCCCAATGAACAATCATGTCCATCACTAAGTAGAAAATTGCTCCTATTGAAGCAATACGTGATAAATCAAAGAAAATAGTCAGGGTAATTGCAATAACCACAATATATACTAACATGTGTTTTTGAATACCTCCCGACATCCCAAAATGATTGTGAGGGATAAGCTTCATATCGGTTAGCATTGCAGTCATACGAGATACAGCGAAAATGCTGGCAATTACTCCTGAGATTGTAGCTATAATTGCTATTCCTACAGTAAAATAAAGGCCGTAATTTCCAAATGCAGGTTTTGCTGCTTCGGCTAAAGAATAATCTTTTGCATTGACTATTTCCGGAATTGAAAGACTACTATTTACCGCAATAGCAACCAGGAAATATACTACGGTACAAATGAGTAAGGAAATAACGATTGATCTTCCAACATTTTTGCGAGGTTTGGTGATTTCTCCCCCACTATTGGTAATCGTTGTAAAGCCTTTATATGCCAATATTGACAGTGCAATGGCTCCTATATAACTTGCCGCGGAATAATTAGTTGTATCTGATGTGACCGGTAATAGATCAGCTAATGCGAAATGCGCGGCCCAAAGCCCCCCAATGGCGAACACAATGATGCCTGCAATTTTTATAACAGCCATAAATTGTGAAGTCTTCCCGATAACTTTATTTCCGGATATATTTATGATAAAAGCAAAAATCAATAAAGCGACTCCTAAGGCAGGCTCCCACAGTGCATTATCATCTACATTAAAAAGCTGCAAGGTATAAGACCCAAAAGTTCTGGCCACCAAACTTTCATTTATAACCATAGAAAGTGCCATTAACACGGAAGCAGCTCCGGTTATCGTTGTTTTACCGTAGGCTTTCATTAAAATCATGGCAATCCCTCCGGATGAAGGATAGGTATTAGACACTTTAATGTAAGAATATGCACTGAAACCAGAGATAATAGCTCCAACAATAAAAATATAAGGGAACCAGGTTCCCGATAGCTCTGCTACCTGCCCTAACAATGCAAAAATTCCCGCGCCAATCATTACTCCCGTGCCTAGAGCTACAGCACCTTTAAGCGTCAAGCTTTCTTTTTTGTAGTCTTCCATTTATATTCTGCTATCTAATCATTCAAACAACCTTAATATAAAGAAAATCTTCAGTATTGCAGGGATAAGGTGAAGATGTTATTTGGATAATATAGGAGAAAACCAAAAGTTAATGGATGGAAGTCAGCAGGCTTCTATTTCGGGCTTGAAGAAAAAAAGGGTGATTAAGCCCAATGTCAGGGGACTTTGAGCAGCGGGTAATTTTACTATGTTTTACATATAGAACAATTCGGTTCTCCAGTTAAATTACCATTTTTATCAAATTCATATTTACAACATTCATTAAAATTTTTCTTTAAAATATCTTTCGCTCTCCTTATTCTTGCTTTTACATTTTCAAGACTTATTCCCAATATTCCTGCAACATCTCTTTGCTTATGGCCGTTTATATAAACCAGTTCAATAACTTCCCTGTAAATTTTGGGTAGATCATTTATAAATTTATCAAAACAGCATATATCCTGATATTTTTGCAGAGGAGTTTCCTTATTTGTATTTAACTGCTCCAGATAAACAGATCCTTTATTGAAGTGATTCACTATTTCATTCCTGGCAATTTGAAAGATCCAGGCTTTTATTTTTTCTTCTTTTTTAAGCTTAGATAGGTTTTTATGAATTTTCAAAAAGGTGTTTTGGAAAATATCATTTGCCGCATTTTTATCTTTCACTTTTTTAAGAATGAAAAAATATAGTTCATCGCTGAAATTATTCCATATTTTTTGAGTCTCCATATTTAAAAATATAATAAAGGTTAGTTCATTGACTAACCTTTATCTGATTTAACAACAATTGCATTTATCACAATCACATTTGGGACAAGGACAGTTACTTTCTAAACAATTTTTGCAATTACATTTATTACATTCACAATTAGTGCATTTACAATTATTCATAATTTTAAAATTTTATTGTTTAATAAGTAGACTAATAAACACTAAAAAAGATACATTAAATTTTGTTTTTTTACGGTGTGCAGTTAGTTATAACACACTAAATATAAAAGAATATCCCCATTAATGCCGGGATATAGCTAGGTTGTTAGTTACAGGTTAGGTATTTTGGTCATCTGCAAAAAGCATATTCTGGTTTCAGAAATGCAGAAAAGTCAGAACTCTCACGGACATTAAAATGAAGGATGTCGTTATATTTATGAGGTCCGCAGTTGGTCTTTAGCGAAAAAGGATAAAAAGTACGAATGTTTCCCGGGAGAGAATACACGAGCAATTAATATAAAAAAATATAGCTCTGTTTCTTAGTTAAAATAAAATTAAAGGTGTCAATTTCGGATACATCTTGTAGCACATTCCTCACACGAAAAACTCCGTTAATTTCTTAGGCTAACGCCAAGGAAAAGGATAGAGAAAAAGGGAATTAAATACAATTTTTTAAATTTTCATCTAATTGATTATCAACAACAAAATTTGGCGTTAGTCAGAATTTTAACCCCGCCACTTTCAGGAGTACTCAACGGAACCACCGATCTGGCCACCGCCGGACAAGTAGACTTTGCCTGGGACTACCGACAAGGCCATTTTGATTTGCCATCTAAAATCTTATAAAATTAGTCCATAAAAACACAAAACCCCTTAAAAATCAAGGGGTTTTGCTTTTGTAGTGTCTCCAAAAAGTGATCGCGCCAGGATTCGAACCTGGGACCGCCTGCTTAGAAGGCAGGTGCTCTATCCAGCTGAGCTACGCGACCATTGTTTTTGCGGTTGCAAATATAAACCTCTTTGTAAATAAAACAATATTTTTTATTTAAAATTCTGTATTTAGTTCCTAAGTGAGTTAAGCTGAAAGAATTAGGATTTTAAAGGTTTTCCTCCATTTTCTACCATCATTATTATTGAGTATATTTACGTTGCTTTTAACCCACCAAAGTCAAAACCATGTTAGATTATCCCTTAAAGTTCAGGCCAATTTTAAAAGAAAAAATTTGGGGTGGTAATAAGCTCAAAACAATTTTAAACAAAGACAGTAGCCTGGAGAATTTAGGGGAGAGTTGGGAAATCTCGGGAGTTAAGGAGGATGTTTCCCTGGTAGCTAACGGATCTTTAAAAGGAAAATCCCTGAACGACCTGCTGGAAAAATATGACGGCAAACTTGTAGGGAACCACATCTATGAGCGGTTCGGCAATGAATTCCCTCTTCTAATAAAATATATAGATGCCAGGACCGAACTTTCGGTACAGCTGCATCCTAATGATGAGCTGGCACAACAGCGGCATAATTCCTTCGGAAAAACGGAAATGTGGTACATCATGCAGGCCGACGAGGATGCTAATATCAATATTGGTTTCAAGAAAAGCATTTCTAAGGAAGATTATATAAAACACCTTGAAGAAGGAACTATTACCGAAGTGCTGAATTTTGAAAAAGTTAAGAAAGGAGATAGTTTCTTTATTAATACCGGAAAGGTGCACGCTATAGGCGCCGGAGTTTTACTGGCTGAAATTCAACAAACTTCAGATATCACCTACCGTATTTATGACTGGGACAGGGTAGATGATCAGGGAAATGGAAGAGAGCTACATACCGCACTGGCTATTGACGCTATAGATTTTGAAAAACGGGATGATTTCAAACTCAGTTACAAGAAGAAGAAAAATCATTCTTCGGAGATAGCAAGTTGTAAATATTTCACGACCAATTATCTTCCGATAGGGGGAAAGGTAAGTAAAGACTACAGCGCTTTGGATTCTTTTGTGATCTACATGTGTGTGAGTGGAAGCGCCGAAATTGCTACCAATGGGTATAGCGAAAAACTTAACCAGGGGGAAAGTCTGCTTATTCCTGCCAAAAACAAAAAAGTGATCCTACAGGCTGAGGACTGTGAATTACTGGAGGTTTTTATCAATTAGAATTTTTTAAATATTTATTCTGAAGAGTCCGCCGGCAAGGCTCAGGATTCACTATTGTTACATTGGGCACAGTCGAAATGTATTGATTTATAAAAACACATAAACCCGACTGCGCCCAAATTGACATTCTATTATCCTGTTTATGTAATGCTAGAAACCGAGGATCCTGTCGATCGTCTTTAATTCCTCCGGACTAAATTCAAGGTTATGCAATGCATTAATATTATCTTCTAACTGGGAAACCTTACTCACGCCTACAAGAACCGAAGTTACCCTTGAATCTTTCAGCAACCAGGCCACGGCCATTTGAGCCAGGCTTTGTCCGCGCTTTTCAGCCATTTTATTTAATTCCTGGATCTGCGCTACCACTTTGGGAGTGATCTGCGATTTGTCCAGGTAGGTGCCTTCAGTAGCCGCGCGGCTGTCTTCAGGGATGCCATCAAGATATTTTGAAGTTAATATTCCCTGTTCCAGCGGTGAAAATACAATACTTCCAATGCCTTCGTGTTCCAAAGTATTCATCAGACCATTTTCCACCCAGCGGTCCATCATATTATAACGAGGCTGATGTATGAGGAATGGGGTGCCCTGTGCTCTAAGGATTTTAGCAGCCCTGGTGGTATCTTTAGCTGAGTATTGAGAGATTCCTACATACAAAGCCTTCCCCTGCCTTACGATCTGGTCTAAGGCGCCCATAGTTTCCTCAAGGGGTGTATCGGGATCGGGTCGGTGATGGTAAAAAACATCAACATAATCCAATCCCATTCTTTTTAAAGACTGATCAAGGCTGGCAATAAGATATTTTCTTGAACCGAAATTACCGTAAGGCCCAGGCCACATATCCCAGCCGGCTTTGGTAGAAATGATAAGCTCATCGCGGTATTGTTTAAAATCTTCAGCAAAGATCTTCCCGAAGTTTCTTTCAGCTGAGCCATAAGGTGGCCCGTAATTATTGGCCAGATCAAAATGAGTAATCCCTTTATCAAAGGCCGCTCTTAAAAGGCTACGGGCGTTATCCTGGTTAGCTTTGTCTCCGAAGTTGTGCCATAAGCCCAGGGAAAGTAAAGGAAGCAGGATCCCGCTTTTTCCGCAGCGACGGTATTGCATTTTCTCGTATCGGTTTTCGTTTGCGGTGTAGGTATTCATTATATTTTTAGATTTAAGGATTATTGATTATAAGATCGTATATTTTTTTAGATATGCCCGCAAGCATTTGAGTGCCGGCTTCCATATCTTTCATATTCCTGGAAAGCAAAATTAGCACATAGCTTCTACCGTCTGGTAATTCCACAAGCGCTGAATCGTGATGCACGCCGGTGATCCAACCTGTTTTATTGGCTATTTTCACATCTTTTGGAAGCAAGGCCGGAATAAGATCGGTATGTTGCTGAAGCCTTAAGATGTCCAGCATCTCCTTATCGGATTCCGGGTTTACCGCCTCTCCATTGGCCAGGGCTTCAAAAATCAGCATAAGATCATAGGCAGTGGTGGAGTTGCTCAGCCCGGCCTCATAAGCCTTCATATCTTCAACACCTCTAATCACATTGATATTTTTAGCCCCAAGTTCGCGCATACTTTTATTAACGTTTTTAGCATCAACGAGTTCTATAATTATATTAGTTGCCAGGTTACTACTTTGGCTAATCATATCGACCACAAGATCTTTTATGCTACGCTTTTTCCCAATCAGGCTGTATAAATGTTCGCCGCTATCCCGACCAAGTTCAAGACTAAAACTGCTGTCGTCCAGAATGCTCTTAAATTCATTTTTAACAAGCAAGGAGTCATCAAGAGAAAACCTCCCTGCTTCAGCCTGTTTGAAGACCTCGATCATTACTGGGGTTTTCATAGTACTGGCGGCATGAAAATTTTCATGTTCATCGATGAGAATCGTTCTTTTTTCTTCGGAAAGTTCTTTAAAAGCAATTGCAAAGTCTCCCTGGGTTTCAGCAAAAACCGAATCGATTTGCTGTTTAAGGTTTTGAGTTGTGTTTTGGGAGAAAACAGATCCTGAAATGATCAGAAAAGAGAGAAAAAAGGAATACTTCATGCGAATTAAAATTAAAAAATTGAAGTTAAAAAAATTTCCACAGAAGTATTCCATTTATATTAAATTGTAGCCAAGGCAATCTCTACCATACGGCTAAAACTTTGTTCTCTGTCTTTAGCAGGTAAATGTTCGCCGGTAACCAGCGAATCTGAAATAGTTAATACAGAAAGGGCCTGCACCTTATGCCTGGCTGCAATGGTGTAAAGACCGGCGGTTTCCATCTCTACGCACAAAACTCCGTATTTAGCCCATTTTTCATATTCCAGAGGATCGTCTTCATAAAAAACATCAGAAGAAAATACATTTCCGGCACGAAACTTAATCTGGTTTTCTTCAGCATACTTAACAGCCTTCATAAAAAGCTCAAAATCTGCAGTAGGAGCGAAGTCGGCGTGAGAGAATTTGGCACGGTTAAAACCAGAATTGGAAGAGGCGGCCATAGCGATCACCACTTCATTTACCTTTAAATTTTTTTGATAGGAACCGGCAGAGCCTACCCTGATAAGTTTTTTAGCTCCGTAATCTGTAATAAGTTCGTTGCAATAGATCAAAGCCGAGGGAATCCCCATTCCGGAAGCCTGCACTGAAACTTTTTTGCCTTTATAGGTCCCTGTATAGCCATACATACCTCTAACCGAATTATAAAGAAAAGCATCTTCGAAAAAAGTCTCAGCGATCCACTTAGCCCGCAGTGGATCTCCGGGCATTAAAACAGCTTCTGCAATTTCACCTTTTTTAGCTTGTATATGTACACTCATCCAATTCTAGAATTTAACTGATTAAGGCGATTCCGGATGAAGTGCCGAGACGGGAAACACCTAATTTGATATATCTCTTAGCGGTTTTGCTATCCTTAATTCCACCAGAAGCTTTGATCTGCAATTTATCACCAACAACATCTTTCATAATTTCGATATCTTCAGGAGTTGCACCTCCATGTCCAAAACCTGTGGAAGTTTTTACAAAATCGGCCTTTGCGTTTAAGGCCGCACGACAAGCCAGTGTTTTTTCCTCATCGGTAAGAAAACAGGTTTCAATGATCACTTTCAGGATTTTTTCTCCAATAGCGTTTTTTATGGCTGCGATCTCTTCTTCAACGTATTTCAGGTTTCCGCTTTTTAGCATCCCAATATTGATTACCATATCGATCTCATCGGCGCCATTTTTAATACAGTCTTCGGCTTCAAAAGCTTTTGATGCTGTAGTTGAGGCACCAAGTGGAAAACCTATTACGGCAGCGACCTTCACATCTGAATTTTGAACGGCTTTTTTAGCGGTTTCCACATAACAGCCATTTACACAAACCGCATAAAATTTATGCTGAACGGCTTCTGTACAAAGTTTTTTTATTTCTGAAGGTGTTGCTGTGGGTTTAAGTAAGGTATGGTCTATATATTGGTTGAGTTCCATATAAATTAATTAGTCTTTACAGCAAATTTAGGGATTTTATAAACATGTATAGTATGATAAGAATCAGGTTATATTTTATTTAGTTTATAAGTCTTCATCACCTATTGGATGGTCTTCATACCAATCATCAAAGGTCTTAGTGGTTTTATAATTATTGGTAAGTACGCTATAAACCGTATAAATTAAAAAGACCTGACCAATTACTGTCAAATAAAATACCAGGGGAAACTGAACGTTAAAATAGGACAAAACGGTTACCAGTACCAGGATTATACTGGTGATTATAAGCAATATGATGGGCCTGTTTTTCATCTGTTTATAATTTAAATTCCAATTTGGGAATCAGGGACAGGCTTGTAATCAAGTGCCTGTGTGTTGCCCTTTTTGGGTCCAGCAGCTTGCTGGTTTCATCTTACTTAAATTTACGAAGAATGCGGCCCGATCACTATTAAAGCTTCGCTAAAATAAGCTTAAACTGAAGTAAAAATAGCGCAAGTTCTTTTTAAATACTGATTACAATCATAAAAAACCTTAGCTAATGCCTGTAGCTTTGTTTGCAAAATATACCCATGAACGTTTTCAAACCGAATACTGCCGAATTACAAGAAAAGATCAATGTGCTTAAAGAGAAAAAGAATGCCGTGATCCTGGCACATTATTACCAGGAGCCTGAAATTCAGCAAATAGCAGATTTTGTAGGCGATAGTCTGGAATTGGCGAAAAAAGCGGCCCAAACTGAAGCGGATATAATAGTTTTTGCAGGCGTTCATTTTATGGCCGAAACCGCTAAAATCCTCAACCCTTCCCGCAAAGTTCTTTTGCCCGACCTTCAGGCGGGCTGCTCGCTGGCAGATAGTTGTCCTCCTGATACTTTTGGGGAATTAAAAGCAGAATATCCCGATCATGTGGTGGTAACTTATATAAACTGCTCTGCAGAGATCAAGGCTTTAAGCGATATTGTTTGCACCTCCTCGAATGCTGAAAAGGTGATCAATTCTATTCCAAAGGATAAGGAGATCATTTTCGCTCCAGATAGGAACCTGGGGAAATACCTGGTTGAAAAAACCGGGAGGGAAATGCTTTTATGGGATGGAGCGTGTATTGTGCACGAAGCCTTTTCGCTGGATAAATTAATAGTACTTCACAAGGAAAACCCACAGGCAGAGATCATTGCTCATCCCGAATCTGAAGAGCATATCCTTAAAACCGCAAAATACGTAGGTTCAACCTCGGGAATGCTCAAGTATGTGAAGGAAAGTCCGAAGAACAGCTTTATTGTAGCTACCGAGGCCGGGATCCTGTACGAGATGCAAAAGGATGTACCACAAAAAGAACTAATTCCCGCTCCGGCAAAGGAAGATAATTCATGTGCCTGTAGCGAATGCGCCTTTATGAAAATGAACACTCTGGAAAAACTATATAAGTGTTTGAAAGATGAAACTCCTGAAATTTTGCTGGAAGAAGATCTTATGGAGAAAGCTCACAAGCCAATAAAACGTATGATGGAATTATCTTATTAAGATGAAAGCAGCCATGCTACTGGACCCAAAAATTGGCAACACACAACTTGTCCCGATTAAGTCGGGAGGGGAATGATTATAAGCCTGGGCCTAATTCCCTGTTTGGGATAAAAATATAAACAGATGAAAAAAGTAAGCGATGTCCTTATTATTGGTTCAGGGATTGCCGGACTCTCCTTTGCAATTAAAATTGCGGAAAGTCGGCCCGATCTTTCCGTTTTGATTCTTACCAAAAGTGCCGGGGAGGAGAGCAACACCGCCCGGGCGCAGGGGGGAATAGCCGTGGTGTTGAATAAACTTAAAGATAGTTTCGATCAGCATATTGAAGATACGATGAAGGCTGGAAAAGGTTTGAGTAACCGAAAGGTTGTAGAGATGGTAGTGTCGCAGGCCCCGGCTCGTTTGGAAGAGTTAATGGCATGGGGAGCCTCATTTGATAAGAATAACAATGGCGAACTGGAACTTGGACTTGAAGGTGGCCACTCCCAGGCCAGAATAGTTCATCATCGGGACTTAACCGGTCTGGAGATGGAAACAACGCTTTTGAAAAAAGTGGCAGCTTTACCAAATATTAGCATTCAGGATCATTATTTTGTAACCGATCTTTTGACTATAGGGGAGAAGGAACAAACCAAATGCATAGGGGTTAAAGCCATTGACAAAAACAGAAATAAATTTATCCCTATTCAAACCAGGATCACTTTTCTGGCTACCGGGGGAAGCGGGATGATCTTCGGGAATACCACAAATCCTTCAGTGGCCACTGCCGATGGTGTTGCCATTGCCAATAGAGTAGGAGCCAGAATAAAGGATATGGATTTTATTCAGTTTCATCCTACCGCATTATATGAACCTGATAAACATCCTTTGTTTTTAATTTCAGAAGCGGTTAGGGGCTTCGGAGCCTATGTGGTCAATAAAGCCGGTAAACGCTTTCTTTTTAAATATGATTCCCGGGGTGAACTCGCTACCAGAGATATAGTTTCTTCTGCGATCGTGAAGGAATTGGAAGAATCCAGGGAAGAATCTGTTTTTTTGGATTGCAGACACCTTTACTCTAAGGACTTTGAGCGGCACTTTCCCACAATAGTTTCTTATTGTAATTCCGTTGGAATCAATCCTGAAAATGATCTTATCCCTATTGTTCCTGCTGCTCATTATCAATGTGGTGGAATTGAAGTAGATTCTAATGCAAGAACCTCGATTAAAAACCTTCATGCTTCAGGAGAATGTGCATACACCGGCTTGCACGGAGCAAACCGATTGGCTTCCAATTCCCTTCTGGAGGCTCTGGTCTATTCTCACCAGGCTTTTGAAAACCTTATTAATGAAATAGATAAAATAGAAATGTTTGGTTTGCAAACTTTTGAATCTGAGCTCGATGAAATAGAGGAAATTACCGTTTCTATTGAAAGGAAGCTTTACAGGTTGAATGAATTGATGGGATATGAAGCAGTTCAGGGAACTGATCTAGCGTTAAAAGAAGGGGTGTTGGAAGAATTGCTTCAGCTAAAAACTGAAATTAATACAGAAGGAAAGTTTTCTGTCGCATTTTACGAACTAAAAAATATGACCGAAGTGGCAATTTTGATCCTGGAAGAATCAATATCCCGGCTTCAGAGTTTACTTAAAAATGCCAAGAAGCTCATTGGAAATTAAGCTTCCAATTTGTCCTTTAAGATTTCCTTATAGACAGGGCTATTAGTGAAAAATTCAAGGGTTTTTGAATTCATTTCCATCCTGATCTTTTTTCCATCGTAGTCCTCAATCAGGATATCGTCTACGTGCAGTTTTGAACCTTTCCATTTTATTTTTAGCTTTTGAACGCGCAGGACCTTTATAAAATTACCAATATCCTGAAATTTTGAAGTTCCGTTGATAAGGCTCTCCACATATTCTACAAAAGCTTTCCTTTTTTCTTCGGGGATTAGAACCAGGTCCAGAAAATCGTCTCCAACATTGGCATTAGGAGCAAATTCAAGGTTCGGACCTATATATTTAATATTCATTAGTTCCACAAGGAGGAAAGTTCCTTTGATCTTCAAACCATCGGCTTTGATATTAGCCTTTTGGGCTTTGTAATTTTTCACTATTTCCAGTAACACTTTTAAAGTGCGTTTAAGTTTTTCATCGGAGGTTTCATCATCTTTCCCTGTATCTTTCATTTGCCGGATCAACTCGGGGAACACCCCAAATCCTGCTCCCTCCAGGAAAAAATTCTCGTCGTTAATCCCCTTTAGCTTACCACAAGTGAATTTCTGAATTTCATCTTCCTTTTTTGAAGATGCAGTATTTAGTTTTTTAAAAATTCCAATGCTGGTGGCTATATTATTGGCAGTACCCATGGGTAAAAGGTAAATTGGGATATGCAGGTGGCACATCTTTTTCTCAATCAGTGACGAGGCTAGTTTTCGAATCGTACCATCTCCTCCTGCCAGGAAAATCACATTCATTTCATTTTTGCTGAAGGATTCCCAATCTTTATCATCGGTAGAAACATACTTTGTGGTAAAGCCTTCATTTTCTATCAGCTCTATAATTTCTTCTTTGGAATGAGCAGCATTTCCTGCTGTGGGATTATGTATAATTTGAGCTTTCTTCATGATTTGATCTTTCCTTCAAATTTAAATTACCGCAGTAAGTTTTTTATTCCACTTAACGATAAGTTATGATTTAAGTTTTAAAGCTTTTAAAACGAAATCCGCTACTCTATTAAAATAATGATAATTTTTGGACTCTGTACTTTATTAAGGACATTAAGCCGTATATATTTTCGTAAATTAAATTTTATAAAACTGTGAAAATTAATAATTAAGCTATGAAAATTTTGGTCACTAATGATGATGGTATATACAGCCCAGGCTTATCCTGCCTGGCCAGGGTAGCTTCAAATTACGGAGAGGTAATTGTGATGGCTCCCGATATTGAGCAATCCTCGATGGGGCAGGCAATTACCTCGGGTAAACCGATTACCTATAAAACCTCACCCATACATTTTGAAGGAATAGAAGCTTACAGGGTAAATGGAACCCCGGCCGATTGTGTGGCCCTGGGTACTCATCTTATGGAAGATATAGATCTGGTAGTTTCCGGAATTAATATAGGTTCCAATATTGGGAATTCGGCCTGGCACTCCGGGACACTTTCAGCCGCAAGGCAGGCAGTACTTTTTGGAATACGAGGTATTGCTTTTAGCGTTTCGGTAGGGGATAGTGAACCCGATTTTGACGCTCTCAAACCTTTTGTTAAAAATGCTTTTGATGAAGTTATCGATAAGGAAGACCGGGAACTTCTAAATATCAATTTCCCGCGTTTTCCGGATGGTGAGATCATGTGGACCTCGCAATCTGTGAGACATTATGACGGGAAGGTTATCGCCAATAAAGACCCTATGGGAAGGCAACATTACTGGTTTACCGTTGTCCCCATTGAACCTGAAGATGAAGGTAGTGATCGCTGGGCAGTTAAACAGGGCAAAACCAGTATAACGCCCATGATCCTGGATCTTACAGATACAAAATACCTTCAGAGTAGGGAAAAAGCCAGGTGACTTTTACCATCTATATAAAAAAATAAGAGCGGTTTTTTGCCGCTCTTATTTTTTTATAATACTTTATTTATGGAAAATATTAAATACTAGCAGTGGCTTGAAGAAGGCTTTGTCAGTATTTTAATTTTTTTGATGGGGATAGTACACTGAAGGTTTTTTTTACCTATTCCCGTTCCTGTTTTAAAAGAGGAGTGGTTTTCCTCCCTAATGATGTTACCGACTAAGCAAAAGCCCAATGATTTTTACCAATGAATATTAAATTGTAGCATAATAAATTATTGTCCCAATTTTTAGTTGTGAATTAGTACATTGCATACTTGATTTTGAAACGTTTAACAAATGATCCCTACATCATGAGAATTTTACTAGCAGAGGATGATGCGCTAACCACGCAATCCCTTACCTACTTTTTAAAAGCAAAAAGTTACGAGGTCGTGCACGCCGAGGACGGAGAGGCAGCACTTCAATTTCTTAAAACAGAAGTATATGATTTGATCATCACAGATCTCAATATGCCAAAAATTGGGGGTATGGAATTAATTCATATAATTCGGAATGACCTCAAACTGGAAACGCCGGTTATTGTACTTACCGCCTCCGGGGTGGAACAAACAGAATTGGACGCCTTTGCCATTGGTGCCAGTGAATTTATTTCCAAACCCTTTAGCCCCTCTGTTCTTAATACCAGGATACAACGGCTTGTTCCCATATCTTAAGATAAATGAAATTATTTTTTACTTTACTCCTATTGGTGGGTGTAATTGTTTCGGCTAAAGCCCAGGTAGCCGCTACGGACAGAACTTTTGAAAAGGCAAGAGAATTGGCTAGTGCCGAGAATTATGAGCAGGCAATAGAAATCCTGGAGATCCTGCAGGACTCACTTCCCAATAACAAGGATTACAAAATATATCTTGCCAGGGTGTATGGCTGGAAAAAAGATTATCCTGCGGCTATAGAAACCCTAATTCCCTTGACCGAGGCAGAAGATTTCTCTGAAGAAGCCATTAAAGTTATGGTGACTACGCAAGTATGGGCGGGGAATTTTGAGGAAGTGGTAAAATATTCCAATATGGCCCTCACCAAATATGAAAAACCGCATTTTCAGTTACAAAAGGCAATAGCCCTGGAGGCGCTGGATCGCGATGAAGAGGCAAAAGAAACCCTGAAAGAAATGATGCTGAAGGAACCAGAGAATAAGGAAGCCCAGGCATTGCAAACCAGAATTTTTCAGAAAAATAAAGAATATATTTCCCTTTCCTATTTAAATACCTCTTTTAGCGATCCCGGTTTTAAGCCCTGGCATCTAGCTCATTTGGAATACAAAAAAGATATTGGAAATGTTCCTGTACTTGCCCGCTTAAATTATGGAAATCTTTTTGGACTTGAAGGAAGTCTTTTTGAAGTAGATGCTTATCCTAAATCAGGTTCTAACAGCTATTTGTACATCAATGCCGGGGCGGCAATAAATACTCCTATTTTTCCAGAAATTAAAGCCGGTGTGGAGTATTTCCAATCCTTAAATGAGAAGTTTGAAATTTCGCTGGGAGGTAAATATTTGGGTTTTCAGGAGACCCAAGTGATATTATTAACAGGAGGAATCACCTACGCAACCGAAAATAATCTACGTTTCAATTATAAGCCTTACTTCACCCATACAAAAAGCAACTGGCTTACTTCTCACACCCTTGCCTTAAGGATCAACAACCCGGTGAAAGAAAGTTTTATTCAGGTTGACCTTCAGTACGGTTCCATTCCCTACGCTTTTGTCACCTCCAGCGCTTTTACTGAAGTGACCTCCCTGCGGCTTGGAATGCAATATCATTTTAGGATTACAGAAAATATACTTATCCAGCCGGTGGTTATGTATGAATACGAAGAGTATTTCCCCTCTCTATACAGAAACCGGTTCAACAGCCAGATAATAACCTTTTTTAGATTCTAGAAATGAATAGCCTTTGGAATTATTTCATAGACCTTCAGGATGTAGAAAAATTTCTTATTGTCTGTATTCTTCTATTTTCCCTCTCAATAATCCTGTTCATAGGTTTAATTATAACGAGCAGATTAAATAAAATTCGAAAGGAAATCTACAGAAAAAAGAATACCGCACACATCAATCAAACCCTTTTTGCCATTGCTTTTGATGGTGCTACCCGAGAGGATTTTATTGATGACCGTCTATTTAAAAGAAACTGGAGAAGAAAGCTGTATAAAAGGCAATTCCTTAAAGAGCTTATTAAACTTCACAGGCTCTACGACGGTGAAATTGCGCATAAATTACGGCAATGTTATACAGATTTTAGATTAATTCAACTCTCTTACTCAAAAGTACGGAGTAGAAGATGGGAAGTTAAATGTGCCGGAATACAGGAACTGGGGGAAATGGAAATAAAGAAAGCCGTTCCTGTTATCCTGGAACATACCAGATCCAGTAATGATACCCTTAAAATGGTAGCTCTTATAGAGGTTATAAACCTCAGCGGCTTAAAAGGCTTATCTTTTCTGGAAGATTATACCGAACCTCTAAACGACTGGATTCAATTAAACCTGCTGGAATCTATAAAAGAAGCCAATATAAGCGAAGTACCGGATTTTGGTTATCTTCTCAAATGTACTAATGAAACAATTGTGGTGTTTGGATTAAGGCTTATATCACTCTTTCATCAAAGTCATCATCTTCCGATCGTTAAGGCTCTTCTGAATACCTCGTCAAGAAAGATCAATTTGCAGGCAGGAATCGCCTACCATAAACTTTCAGCAACTTCAGCAGGAGAGCTTGTAGAAAGCGAAAACACTTTCCCACAAATTCCCCATGAGCTAAATAAATCACCACAGGAAAACTCCTATAGTGGCACCGTGTTGCTAATTGTTCTATTTAGTGGGTTGATAGTGATAACCTTTGCTATTGTTCTCTGGGTATTTTTATATCCCTCTCCGAAATAAATATCGATAAAAGGCTTATTTTTTCGACAAACGGTAATTTTTAATTATTTTTTATTACATTGGTGGTATAATTGTCCCCATAAATTAAACTATGTTCTGGTTTACTAATGATATAGCCATACTTGAAATCCTGAACGGTTACCATCTTTTTATGTTGGTTTTTGCATTGACTATCATGTCTTCATATGTGATTTTGGGTACCATCTCCATTTTCTCTCTTAGGAGATATCTTAAGGAAAATAGTTTCGTAAACTACCAGGTGATTTTAAATTGTGAGATGGCACCCAGGCTCTCTCTTATTGCCCCGGCGTATAATGAAGGTTTTACCATAGAAGAAAATGTCCAGTCTTTACTTTCCCTGAACTATAATAATTTTGAGGTAATCGTGGTAAATGACGGGAGCCGTGACAATACCCTTCAATTGCTTATTAATGCTTATGGTCTTGTACCAGTAGATTCTGAAGTAACCGAACAAATTCCCACGAAACAAATTAACCAGGTTTATAAATCTCAAAATAAAGCCTTTAAAAAATTAACAGTAATTGATAAAGAAAATGGAGGGAAGGCCGATGCCCTGAATGTGGGAATAAATTATTCTCAGAATCCATTTGTGGTTTGTATAGATGTGGATTGTATCCTGGAGAAAGATGCTTTGCTGAAACTGGCAAAACCATACCTGGAATTATCAGATAGTAGGGTGATCGCCACCGGTGGTGTAGTAAGGATAGCAAATTCCTGTATTGCTGATGGCGGACGATTGGTTAAAATAAAAGCGCCACAAAAATACCTGCCCCGTATCCAGGTATTGGAATATCTAAGAGCTTTCCTGCTGGGCCGAATGGCATGGAGCAAGCTGGATGGATTACTTCTCATTAGCGGTGCCTTTGGTATGTTTGATAAGGAGATTGCTATAAAAGCTGGAGGTTATAACCCCTCCACTGTTGGGGAAGATATGGAACTGGTTGTAAGAATGCGCAGATATATGATAGAAAATAATCTTAAATACAGTGTTTTTTATATTCCGGATCCCATTTGCTGGACTGAGGCACCAGAAGACTTTTCTGTCTTTAAAAAACAAAGAAGTCGGTGGACCAGGGGCACCATGGAAACCCTCTGGGCACATAAAAAGATGTTTTTTAATCCTAAATACAAGATCCTGGGATTATTAAGCATACCATACTGGACATTTTTTGAATATCTCGCCCCCTTGTTGGAAATAGTAGGAATAATAGTCACTATTTATTTGATAGTCTATGGCTTTATAAGCTGGAAATTTTTCTTACTGGTATCTCTTATGGTATATATCTTTGCAGTAATGATCTCTTGCCTGGCACTTTTAACCGAGGAATATACATACAGCCAATATTCAAAAATCCGGGATCTTAAGAGGCTACTTATGGCTGCATTTATAGAACCATTTTACTTTCACCCGGTTACAGTTTATGCAGCATTGTTGGGTAATTGGGAGAAGTTATGGGGTAAAAATGGCTGGGGTGAAATGAAAAGAAGCGGATTTAAATCAAAACCAGGACAATCTCAACCAGTAACTGACTCCTAATTCAGGGCTGGAAGGACTATTGGCCACCCAACCTGCCGAGCGGAAGGGAGTTCAACCTGGGACTCCGGGACACTTTCAGCCGCAAGGCAGGCAGTACTTTTTGGAATACGAGGTATTGCTTTTAGTGTTTCCGTAGGGGACAGGGAACCCGATTTTGACGCTCTCGAACCTTTTGTGAGAAATGCCTTCGATGAAGTGATCGATAAGGAAGACCGGGAACTTCTAAATATCAATTTCCCACGTTTTCCCGATTGTGAAATCCTATGGACTTCACAATCTGTGAGGCATTATGACGGTAAGGTCATCGCCAATAAAGATCCTATGGGAAGACAACATTACTGGTTTACCGTAATACCTATTGAACCTGAAGATGAAGGTTCTGATCGCTGGGCAGTTAAACAGGGGAAAATCAGTATAACACCTATGATCCTGGATCTTACAGATACAGAATACCTTCAAAGCAGAGAAAAAGCCAGGTGATTTTTTATATATCAAGAAAATAAGAGCGGTTTTGCCGCTCTTATTGGTTTTTTTAAAACTTCATTTTAGAGGAAATTTCCTTTTTCATCGGTTTTGATCCGCATTCGTTTGTCACCGTTTTCAAGAAGGACCTTATATCGTTTCTTAACATTACCACTTTCATGATAGTTTACCCGGTACACATCTTCGGCTATATTCCAGTTGGGAAAGCGTTTCGCAATTGCATCCCTTACAGCCTGGGGCAAGGCAACATCTTTAAACTTTTCAGCGGTACGCAATAAATTACCATCCTTGTCATAGGAAGCCAGGATTTTACCTTCGGGAATAAAGAAATTTACGGTATAAAAGTCATATTCATCGGCATAAAAATCTGCATTCCTAATATCATACTGGGCCACTTGCTGCTGAAGTTGCTTTACAGGAATAGCTGCCTCCTCATCTCCCGCTGCATCCAGATATTTATAATTAACGGCAACCAGTTCAATTTCCGGCAATTCTGTGATCTGAGCAAAAGATTGGAAGGTAAACCCCAGCACAAAAAGAGTTATTAATAGCTTTTTCATGATATTGATATTTTAGAATTAACACTTGAATTTACTATAAATTTATATTTCATAAAATGATATATATCAGTATATTACAATAATATTTTGGTTGCCAATCACCTTTTAAAATAAATCGTTTCTATTGATATATATCATTGTTATCGAAAGGCTTTGCCGGTAATTTTATTATTTCTGATGTAGGAGCTATGAATTCGATCTTAACTATCCCGGGAAGAAAGGTGGCGGTTATTGTGGCACATCCCGATGATGAAACTCTATGGTGTGGAGGTCTTATCCTTATGCATCCCGGCCATCACTGGTATATAATTTCCCTCTGTAGAAAATCAGACCCCGATAGGGCACCTAAATTTCACAAGGTCCTGGAGAAGCTGAATGCAACCGGAGCCATGGGGGATCTCGATGATAGCCCGGAACAGTTTCCGCTGGAGGAAAAGGAAGTAAAGAAAGTAATTCTCGAACTTTTGCCTTCTCAAAATTTTGATCTTGTGATTACACACGATCCCTCAGGAGAATATACCAGACATAAGCGCCATGAGGAAACGGGAAGCGCGGTTATCCAGCTTTGGAATAAAAACGAGATTAGGCTAACAGAACTCTGGACTTTTGCGTATGAAGATGGAGGGAAAATGTACTTTTCAAAAGCAATTGAAAGTGCTTCAATTTTCCAGCCACTTCCTGAGAAGATATGGGAAATGAAATTTAAATTTATCACAGAAATCTATGGCTTCGAACCTGGTGGTTTTGAGGCTGAGACAACACCAAAGACCGAAGCTTTCTGGAGATTCAAAAAGCCTGAGGAAGCGCTTAAATGGCTGAAAAGATCCCAATCATAAAGCTATTAATATTGTTAAACTGAAATACTATGAAAGTACTGGTGCTTTACGATTACCCACCCTCTCCGGGAGGTTTGGCCACCCAGGGAGATCTATTGTTTAAAGGGCTCCTGGAATTGGGTATCGATGCTCATGCGGCTCATTTCGAATCTGCGCAGGAGAAAGAGTGGTACTACCGCTGGTTCAAACCCGATATTGTGCTAGGAGTGGGCTATTGGGGGCACATCCCGCATCTTATCCTGCATCCGCAGCGCTATGGTATTCAGCCTGTCCCCTGGTTGGTAGCCGATGGGTATATTGCAAATTACCAGGAAATACTCAATGAATTACCCCTTATTCTGGTCACTTCTAACTGGGTTAAGGAAATGTATGTTCGCGATGGGATAAAACCCGATAATATTGAAGTGCTTCCGGTAGGCTGCGATACAACTGCGTTCATTCCTTTTAAGAAAGATGATCCTAAAATTCAGGCTATAAGAGACTCTCTCGGGATTCCCCCAGATCAGATTATGATATTAACCGTTGGAGGTGATGCCGCTTCCAAGGGGGCACAGGAAGTCATGCAGGCCCTGGCCATTATCGATACACAGGCGCCCGACTGGAAATATGTGTGTAAAGTATGGCCCCAACCAAGAACAAAAGTCCAGAACCTACTGGATCTGGAACTGGCTCGGCAGCTGGGGATAGAAAAGAATATCTATTACGCCACCAACACAACCTCCCGCAATTTTATGCCTTACCTGATAGGCGCCTGTGATATTTATGCTGCTCCTTCACGGCTTGAGGGTTTTGGCATGCCCCAGGTAGAGGCCGGCGCCTGTGGCAAACCGGTTATAAGTTTAAATGCCATGGGAATGCTGGATACTTTGATCCATAATAAAACAGCCTTCCTTGCTGAAATCGCTAAACAAAATGTGGTGAATGAAGTGATCTTAGGTAAGGAATCCGGATTTAAGAAGAATCATAGGGTGAGCTTTGATTTTCCGCGAACTGTAGATTACCGAGCCAATGTTCAGGATATTGCTAAGTATCTGCTTCAGTTAATGAATGATCCCGAATTACGCCAAAATATGGGAGAAGCAGCCCGTGAACATGTGGTCAATAATTTTGACTATAAAATAGTGGCAAAAAAATTTGTACAGATAATTCAGAATAAACTGGGTATTGATTAAAATTATTAAAAATGAATGCTGAAAATCAACATAAAATAGCTGAGGCTAAAAAAGCGGCTTTGGAGGTCCTGCTTAATAATTCAAGAGGAACAAAGCATGGTCTTCCCAGAACAGCTGCCTGGGGTTACCCCGAACCTTATACCAGAGACCTGATGCTTGCTATATTAGGCGTCGCTGTGAGCGGTAATTCTGAGTTGATTGCAAGTTATAAGAAGGTTTTAGAAAAGCTTTCTGAAACGCAGTCTGAAAAAGGACATATTCCTTCTCTTGCCAATGACAAGGAAGACAGGGGCGCCAGTGACACCACACCCTTATTTTTACTTGGGGTTGGGATTTACAGGAAACTCCTAAAAGATCCCGATTTTCTGAAGGAACCCGTAGAAAAAGCTCTTCTGTGGATGGAATATCAAAGTCCCGCAGATCAATATCTTGTAGCCCAGCAACCTACAAGTGACTGGCGGGACGAACAATGGGTTTTGGGATATGGCCTTTTTGTAAATACCTTGGTTTACAGCTACCTGAGGATGTTAGGTTATAATGAAAGAGCAGATTCGGTTCGCAAGGAAATGGACAGATTTGCCATCACCGCAGAAAAAATGCACCATTATGTGCACGAAGGTTTGGTGTTAAAGAACAAACCCTATTATGCTTTATGGTCTTACAAGATATTGAGAAGTGAACGCTTTGATCTATTGGGAAACAGTCTGGCCATTCTCTCCGGTTTAAGTTCTCCATCCAGAGCACGACGAATGATTAACTGGATCGAAAAAGAATGCGAAGCTATGCAATTAAGTGGGGATCTGGCAGTGGACCTTCCCCCAAACTTTTTTCCATTCATTAAACCCCGGGACCTTGACTGGCACGAGAGATATAGCTCATTTAATCTTCCGGGAGATTATCATAATGGCGGGAACTGGCCATTTATAGATGGAATTTATATAGCTGCCCTTGTTGCCGCAGGAAAATTTGCTCTTGCAGAAAAAAAACTGCTGGAACTAACCCGGATAGTTTCTATGTCCAGGGATCCGGAACTGGAATTTGGTTTTAATGAATGGATAAAGGCACAGGATGGAACTCCCAAAGGACAGGACTGGCAAACTTGGAGTGCAGCATTATATCTCTATGCCGCCAATTGTGTGACTATCAGGAAAACCGATTTTTTTGATGAGATGAGAAAAAGGCCTGTTTTGGACGAAGATTAAATTGATCTAAGATTAATTATTTTTTTAATTCTGAATACAACTCATCCATATTCACTACGGCATAAGTGGAAGAATAGTCTGATACGGCATAAGGTAGGATTAGGTGATTGTTGTGAATTATAGATCCGCAGGAATATACCACATTAGGGACATAGCCTTCGCGTTCACTTTCTAAAGGAGTAATTAAAGGCTCTTTTAACCTTCCAATTTCTTTAGTGGGATCATCCAGATCAAAAAGGGATGCGCCAATACAGTAACGGCGCATGGGGCCAACACCGTGAGTTAAAACAAGCCAGCCTTCTTCGGTCCAGATGGGAGATCCACAGTTTCCAATTTGGGTAAATTCCCAGGGATATTTGGGTTCCTGAATTTTAATTGGATCATTCCACAAGGTTGATCTTTCAGAAAACATCACATAATTATTTACCCCATCAACGCGGGCAAGCATGGCATATTTTCCATTCACCTTCTTTGGAAAGAAGGCCAGGTTTTTATCTTTTGCGCCATTCCCGTGGAGTGGCATAATTCTGAAGGTATAAAAATCGTCAGTAGAGACGAGTTTTGGCAGAATTGTGTGCCCGTCAAAGGCGGTATAAGTAGCGTATATTTTTGCAGTATTATCCTCGTCGTGAAAGCAAACAAAACGGGCGTCCTCAATTCCCCGGCTTTCTGAAGCAGATATAGGGAAAATCACCCTTTCAGTAATATCGGAATCGTGATGGAATTTCAGGTCATAGAATGAATCTACCAGCCAGGTTATCTCCTCTAAAGCCAATTGCTTTTCTGCTTTTATTCGTTTGTTATTTAACACCTCGGCCACTGATTCTTTTAGGGAATAATATTCAAATTTATCAGGGAGGGGTTCCATGATGGTCATTATATACTTTTCGGGGATATCCATTTCTTTAAGCTTCTTGATAAAGCGTTCTTTATCATAAAGTTTCTTATGCGAGATCTCCGGCATATCGATATCTACCCCAATCTTGCGAAGTTTAATATTACAGTTTTTATCGATTATAGCCCTTCTGAAGACAATTGAAGAGATGTGCCCTTCTCCTGTTGCCCGGAAGGATAAAATAACCCTTTTCTCGCCAGGTTCCAGCAAGGTCTGATCAAAATCTTCCATTATTGAAGGATTAAAGAATGCAGCAGATTCGATTGAATACTCCATTGTGCAATATGCCCCTATCAGCAACTTGCGTTCTTCAGAAAGTTGATTGATATCCACTTGCATTTTTTCGATTATTCCCTGCAAATGTTGAAAATGCCTGATGAAAACCCGGGAAATATTTCTATGCCTGTGAGCAAATTCACGCAGGGTTTGTTCCAGGGCAAGTTGAACCTCGGTCTCTTCCAGGGCAAGAACTCTGGCAACCAGTTTTTGGGTTCTTAAATCGCCGGCTCTAAAAAACCGGCCAATAATTCTGCTGGAATCCGGAAGGAACTCCACATCTTTTCGAATAACTGAAACACTCATCTTATTGAATTTAAAAGCGATAGTACTATTAAAGATAGTGAATTAGTGCGTTTTTTAGAGATCAATTAACAGGAAGTTTTAAATTGAAATCAAAATTTTTCTTTCAGGAAAAGCCAGTAATATTTTAAATGAAATATCAGCTTTTAAAGTTTTATTCAAAAGTTTATTCAATAATACGGCCGTCCTCCAGGTAGATCGTGCGGTCGGTTCTTTTGGCAAGATCTTCATCATGAGTAACCATAAGTAGGGAAAGGCCTTTGTCGTCTTTTAAAGTTTTTAAAATCTGGAACAAGTTCTCTGAATTATTACTATCCAGGTTTCCGGTAGGCTCATCTCCAATAAGAAGAATCGGTTCATTTATAAGAGCGCGGGCAACAGCAACCCTTTGTTTTTCACCTCCTGAAATTTTCGAGGCCTTTTGAGAGTCCAGATGCCCAATATTTAGTTTCTTAAGTAAATCCATAGCCTCTTCCCTGATTTCCGCCGGAGTTTTGAGTCCTAATTTCTTCGCAGGAAGCATCACGTTCTCCAGCACACTGAACTCCGGCAAGAGATAGTGAAACTGAAATATGAAACCTATCTTTTTGTTCCGAATATGGGATAGTTCCTGCTGGGATTTTCCGGTTACTAATTCATTCTGGAGAAAAAGCTCCCCGGTATAGTCGGTATCCATAGTTGATAGGATATAGAGCAAAGTAGATTTCCCGGAACCCGACTTACCCATAATACTTGCAAATTCTCCTTGTTTGATACCCAGACTTATATCCTTTAGGACATGGAAAGGTTTTGCCTTTCCAAAATATTTATTGATATTTTTTGTTTCCAGTATTAAACTCATAATAATTTCAGTTTCCACGAATTATTTGTACCGGATCTATATTTTTTGCTCTTTTAGAAGGAAAATAAGCTGCGATAAAAGTGCATAAAAGAGCGAAGAAGAACCCGATTATATAACTGGCTGGATTATAATTAACAGGATAAGTGGTGATAGTGGGCAAAGCCTCGGTTTCAAAGGAAACATTGTCTATAAAATTAGACAGTCCGAAGCCAAGGATAAGCCCTAGAATTCCTCCGGATATTCCGATAAATGCGGACTGGCTCAGGAAAATCAATTGCACATCTGCCCCTGAAAAACCAATTGCTTTCAGAATAGCAATATCATTCATCTTTTCATAAATAAGCATATTCTGAATATTATAGATCCCAAAACCCGCAACTATTAGTAGGGTGATGGATACTGCATAAGTGATAAGATTTCTCACGTTGGTTCCCGTTTCAAACTGTGCGTTAATCTCATTTATGTCTATAGCAGAAACATTATATTTCCTTTCCAGGACTCTGGCCAGGGCAGGGGCCTGGGTGATATCATTTAGCTTAATATTGATATCGGTGATATAATTTTCAGCCTCGCCTAAGATCCTTTGTACTGTTTTTAGATTGGCAAAACTTTGTATATCATCAATTTCGGCTATACCGCTTTGGTATATACCTACTACTTTTAAATGGAATCTATCACCCCTGGCAGTACTAACCATTATTTTCCTCCCAACCGAGAGAGACATTTTTTTGGCTATGCCGGATCCAAGCAGAATACCGTTTTCAGTGTTTTTCAAATCCATGATGCTCCCCTGGGTAATATAATCCTGAATGTTGGAGAGTTTGGATTCTTTCATAATATCTACTCCGGTTAAATTCCCGCCTAATTCAATAGTTCCTGAGAGGTAGAAGATCTGGGACTGTAACTGTGGACTTGCTCCCAGGACCTTTTCATTTTTCTCAAGATCATTTAATATGGGTAGTGCATTATGGATTTTCCTTTGGTTTTGCCTGGGTTTTATAGAATGAATGATAGGAATGGCATCCTCAAATTCCTTGTAAAGAGCGATTGGTTGCTTTTCGCTTGGTTTTATTTCGTTGAAGAGATGAATGTGGGGCACCTGATTTAAAATAAGGTCGTCGAGCATGGAATTTAGGCCTGTCATAAAACTCACCAGAGTTATATAAGCTGCTATTCCAAAGGTTACTCCAATTGAAGCTGTGACGGTAGATTTCAGTTTAGTGAACAGATGCGTCTTCGCAATTTCTAATATTACTTTCCAGGATCTCATTGTTCCGGTTTGTAAATAGGTTCATTTTCATCAATACCAGAAATGATCTCTATATGTTCCATGTCCTGGATTCCGGGAACAATCCTTACCGGTCCATCCTCAGTAAGAACCCGGTCCTCATCCAAAAGATACTCTTTGGGAATAATTAAAGCATCTTCTTTTTCAGCTACAACAATATTTGCTTCTCCCACCAGCCCCGGAAATAATTTAGGAGGATCTTTTAAAAAGTTAGCTTCAATTTTAAAGGTTTGAGTGCTTTCATCCTTAGCCGGGTATATTTTTTTAATCTTAGCCTCGAAAACCCGGGAACCGTAGGCCTCTAAAGTGACGAAAGTTTTCTGTCCTACTTCAACCTTAACGATATCCATTTCATCTACCAGGAGCTCTATCACAAAATTATTCGCACTTCCTATAAGGGCTAATGGTTCTACGGTATTCACAATCTCACCCGGCTCCTTATAAAGCGCATATATAACTCCATTAATTTTGCTGGTGACGGTGAACTCTCCGGAAGTGAATTCCGAAGATTTATAATTATTTAAGGCCTGTCGCACCTGAATCGATAAGTCATTTCTGGTACGTTCATATTCTTCTTTTAAAACCTGAAGTTTATTACTGGAAAGCTCATATGCAAGCTTTCTGTTTTCGTAATCCAATTTAGAACCTATTTTTTGTTCCCACAATCTTTTTTGTCGGTGGTAATTAATAGAATCATTTCGCAGGTTTAGCCTCGCCGATTCAATTTCTTTTTCCAATGATTTAAGTAATGCAGAGGTGCCACTGTAATTGTCCCTGGCTTGCTGAAAACTGAGTTTTGCGTTCTCCATACTTAATTCGGGAGCAATATTTATGAGTTGAATGATAGGAGCTTCAGCTTCCACCCGGTCACCTTCTTCAACAAGATTTCGGTCAAGAATGCCAATTACAGTAGCATAAGCCTTATAAAGACTGTCAGGTTGAATAACTACGGAAGAATATACAGATTCTACCAATTTGGCCCTTTGAGGTGTAATTTTCTCTGCCGGCTTTGAACAAGAGTAAAAAATCAGAAAGACAGAAATTATAAAAGCAGCTTTCATTGGATCAAATCTTTCTCAAATTAAATCAAAATTCTGTTGGAAAAATATGAGGAAAGTCATTGAAGGCTATGCCTTTATGTGCAAATGAGGAGATTTATATTAATCCAAATTTTATAAATGTAAATATCATGGATAGTAGGAGAGAGAGGGTTAGATGAAAAATAGTTTACTTACCTGCGGCCGGTGATCTCTGGTGTGGTAGCGAAATCAGTGTTTTTTTTATTCTTAGTTAACTTAAGTTGTAGGGTAGAAGACCTCCATTTACAGAAAGCTAAGTCAAACGGTTAGATCAAGCTATTTTTTAAAGAAGACACTAAAGGTGGCACCTTCTCCCTCTTCGCTCTCGAGTTTTATCTTGCCCTCATTATCCTCGATCATTCTTTTTACTACATAGAGCCCCATTCCGGTTCCCTGGATATTCTCAGATAACCTTGAAGATTTTTTAAATACCCGCCTTTGATCTTTAATGGGGATACCCAATCCATTATCCTGCACACACAGGATAACAAAACCTTTCACTTCCTCTGTGGATATTTTAATCTTTGAATTTTTTCTGGGATCGCTAAATTTAACAGCATTATAAATAAGGTTATAGAACACGCTTCTGAGGCTGTTCCTAGGAAAGATGATTTCTGCTACCTTCAAATCTGTAATCACCCTTATCTTTTTCTCTTTGATTTCCCCCTTAAGGGCGGTAAGTATGTTATGGCAGATATCTTCAATGTTTAGCGCCATCTCTTCGGAAGATTCTCCATTCTCATCGACCTTACCCGAAGTAAAATCCTCAACCATGGTATCCAGAGTTTTTGAAGACTCTTTGAGGGTTTTGATCCATTTTACAAACTGCATGGAATCGTTTTTTTGATGGGCCAATAATAAGCCATCGGCGATTAAAGTGATGGTTGAAATGGGTTGCCTTATGTCGTGTGATAAGGCATACTTAAGAGTCTCGTATTGAGAATTCAATTTTTCCAATTCTCTCAAGGCCTTCAATCGCTTTGTGATGTCTACAAAAGTGATGATCACTCCATTGATAACATCCTCCTCGTGTTCTATATAAGGCACAATATTCATCTGGAACCAACGACCATCAGTGGTCTGCACTTCTTTTTCGAGAAACTTGTTGGTATTATCTATTACAGCTTCTATATCTTCAACAACGTGAGGATAACGCAAATTGTCTTTGATGTCTGAGATGCTCTTTCCCACGTGATCATAGGTGAGCGAAAACTGCTTCATAGCAGGAGGGGTGAAGATCCTCAAAATAAGATCTGCATCCACAAAAAGCTGCGGAATTATAGTATTAGAAAAGTAATTTGATAGGTCAAAATTGAGTTTCCGTAATTGCCGGGCATCTCTTCTAGGCGTCTCAGTCATATGGACAAATCTAAGACATTAATTTTTAGCAACATATAACAAAAATAAAAACGTAAAATAGCTGCCGAATAACTCTTTAGATATTAAAATAATTTTTAATTAGTTTTAGCATATTCAGCCGGCTTTCCTCCGTTATTTCATCCAACAAAAGGGATGAAACACCTACACCGGAGTGACATCCCCCGAAGCTTCGGCGGAAACTGCTGTCTACTATTCCCTTTTCGCTTTAAACCTTTCTTCAGAATTGGTTTTAAACGTATAGCTTTTTATTCAGGGAGTTTAGAACTACAGGTGGAATAGCTAGAGGCGGAATTTTTGATGAATTTAATTTAAAACAATAGTTCCGTTTACTGTATTTAATTGTATAGAATTTTGGGAGTTTTCATTTTCTAATGACACTTCTTCTCCTATAAAATTTTCTTTGTGGTGAAATGCTAATTCTTCAGTAGTTTCGATTCTTCCAATCACAGTTTTAGCAATTACAGAAGAATCTTTTCCGGGAAGTTCAATCCTTCCATTCACGGTATCTAATTTTAAGTCACCTTCAAATTGTTTAATTTTGATATTCCCGTTGACTAAATCAATAGCAATATTCCCTTTAACATAATCAGATATGATTTCGCCAGTAATACTGGATATATTAAGTTTCACATTCTTTGGAACCATTAATTGATAATTGAATTCGTGATCTAATCCATTGGTGTAGATAACACCGATATCCGGTAATTCCTGATCTTTCTGGTACGCCTTCATAACATATTTGGAATTGGAGGTAATAAATACAGTATGTTTTTCTTCTTTGAGTTCAACCCTAAATAGCTCGGTGTATTTTGGGTCTTGTGTTTTCACTACTGCTACAACCTGGATCGTAGGTTGATCCCAGGTGATAATTTCAATGGAAGATGCGAAATCCAGATCAACATCAATAGTCTGATTGATCATTAAATGCCGTCTCCTTTTTAATATTTTTTTGCGCCTGAATATTTATTGATGCAAAAACAAAGAGAATAATTAGTACATTTTTCATAATTGTAAATTTTGATTGATTTTATAACAGGTACTTCACCTGTTTGCTATAATGACGATATCAAAATTTAAAAGTTGCAGATAACAGGGACATCTCAATAACCCCCCTTATAGGCAAATACATGAATTTTTCAGTATCTAAGATATTAGCAATGCCTGGAGAAAGATGTTTATTCATGAAAACCCCCACGTTTTTACTGGGCTACGAAGATTTGAATCATTCTCGAAAGTTAGAGAAGAATTTCAGGCTTGACCCCTTTTTTGTTGGTCCTGCGGCTTGAAAGCAAGCTTTCGCCTGGATGCAACAAAAAAGCCCCGCACTTTCCGTGCAGGGCTTTTCTTTGTCGGGGTGGCAGAACACTTTTAAAACGCTGCAAACCCCAGTATTTATATGGTTTCACGCAGATCCAATTTTTTGAACTCACGATTAACTCACAATTTAAATAGAACGTATTGGTGCAGTTTGATATTCTGACCTAACCAAATATACAAATAATTGGATTATTAATCCTCTC
>NZ_FOVL01000014.1 GCF_900115145.1 Salegentibacter flavus
AGTGAAGAAGGAATTGCCCATCGTAAGCGAAGGTGCTGGGATGTAGAGGCCGTTTTTGGGAATATTAAGCAAAATATGGGCTTCAAAAGGTTTATGCTTCGGGGAATGGATAAAATAACTACCGAAATGGGGCTTATAGCAATGGCCCATAACCTAAAGAAGTTTAGTATAGCCTAAGAGAAAAGATACTACTTCTATTTTTCATTCTTAAAAAAATAGGAAAAACTGACCAGAGCCTACAGATCAAATAACACAAAAGAAAAAAACCGCCCAAAAATTACTTTTTAGACGGCCTCTTTTTTCAAAAATCCATGATGAGGATTTTTAATTATTTTATGCCGAAACTATTTCAGGTTAATTTTCTCAGTAAAGACCTTAGCGATGGCTTCCTTGCCACAGTGTACGTTTAGTTTCTGATAGATGTTCCTAAGGTGAGATCTGGAGGTCTCGAAAGCCATATTTAATTCGCTGGCGATTCGCTTTACACTAAGTCCCTTAATAAGAAGTTTAAGGACTTCAATTTCCCTGTCGGTGAGATTGTAATTCTCTTCATTCTTTTTAGAGGGTTTTCTAAAGGATTCAAGAACAAGTTTTGCTGCGGCAGGCGACATTGGTGCACCGCCATCCCTCAATTCGTTAACCCCTTCGTATACCTCAATAAGCGAGGTATTTTTAAGAAGAAAGCCGTTAGCACCCTGGCAAAAACACTTAAATAGTTTCTCTTCATCCAGAACACTGGTGTAAATAAGTACAAGGGTTTCTGGCCTCTCTTTCTTTATTATAGAAATCGCAGTAATACCTTCAGGCATTCCGGCATCAAGGATTACCAAATCCGGCTTCTCAAGTCTAAGGATCGCAGCGATATCTTTAACATTTTCGTAAGCTCCTAACACCACATACTCCCCTCCACTTTCCAGAACCGCTTTAAGCGATTCCCGAAGCTTTTCATCCTTTTCAAACAATAAAAGTTTGGAATGCATAATTAAAGAATTTAAAATCTAAAGTTTGCGGGTATAAATGCTACTGCGGAAAACTCTTTAAGACTGAATTTATTCAGTTTAAAGATTAGCAGGTCGTAATAATATCCGCTGGGGGAGGACATTAGCAATAGAAGTCTGAAATATTTTTCCAATACGTCATAAAGAAAAATACTTTTTAAAGTACATTGCTGAGGATTGGGGTGGTTTACTCCAGAGGTTTGCCTTTTCTTAAACCTGCTTATAGATTTAAGAGAAACAGGAAGAGCATATATCAGGCACCACTTTTCCATAAGACTGAGGTTAAAAATAACCCGGGGCTAAAATTTGGGAGGGCTATAAATTTAATGAAATTTAAACTTGCCACAAAGATTACAACAACTTGATTTACAACTAAATACAGGGGGTTTTCCCGTAATATTAAGTAAAATAATCTTTAGTACGAAATTGAGAATTTCATCCCGAAAATTAGAGTTTTCGCAGCAATAGGGAGATTTGCTTATAAACGATCCCTAATCTCAAATTTCCTTTACCTTGATGATCTTCACCGGGCAGGCCCCGGCTGCCGCTTCAGCCGGATCCAGGATACTATGATCGGGAGATTTCAGGGTATGAAAACCTTTATTGTCTGTAGCTCTCAAAAGCACCGATTTACCGTCTTTCTTCGACATCTGGAATTGAGCGGGAGCAAGCTCAACACAATAATTACAACCTATACACTTTTGGCGTTGCAGGGTGATTACTATCATCAGGCCTCAACCATTTTATACAGTTTATCTGAAAGTCTAACCCGGAACGGAAGCTTTATGGTACAAGAGTCCCCTTTGGTAGCTTTCTCAGCACTGGCCTCATTTACGTACAGCTCCTCCAATTCAATTTCTTTGGCGCCGGTACTGGGGCCGGTAACCAACAATTTATCTCCCTTTTTAATATCGTAGGCTTCTATCTTAAATTCGGCGATCCCGGCTTTAGGGAAATAATGGACTCCTTTCCCAACGTAAACTTTTTTCTGAGTGGCCTGGGAACCGGAGGTTTTACTCCATTCCCCCAGTTTCTGGCCGAGGTAATACCCACTCCAGAACCCGCGGTTATAAACCGTTGCCAGCTGTTCCATCCAGGTTTCTATTTTTTCTGAAGTAAAAGCATCTTCATAAAGCGCATCTATTGCCTCGCGATATACGCGAGTCACCGTGGCCACATATTCAGGGGCCCGACCGCGACCTTCAATTTTAAGGATCTTAATACCTGCATCCATTACCTGATCAAGAAAATCGAGAGTACAAAGATCTTTGGGAGACATCATATACTCATTATCGATCTCGATCTCAAAACCGGTTTCCTGATCGATTACGGTATATTTCTTTCGGCAATTCTGTTTACAGGCCCCACGGTTTGCCGAGGAGTTATCTGAATGCAGACTTAAATAACATTTTCCCGAAACGGCCATACATAAAGCCCCGTGACCAAAGATTTCAATCTTCACCAGCTCGCCGGATGGCCCTTTTATCTGGTCTTTTTCGATCTGCTCAGTGATCTTTTTTACCTGGCGCAAGCTCAATTCACGGGACAGCACCATAGTTTCGGCAAACAGGCTGTAGAATTTAACCGTTTCGATATTGGTGACGTTAAGTTGGGTAGAGATATGCACATCTATTCCAATTTCCTTTGCTGAAGCGATCACGGCCTGGTCTGAAGCGATCACCGCTGTGATCCCGGCCTCTTTTGCTTTGCTCAAAAGCGTTTTAATAAGCGAAAGGTCGTGATCGTAGATGATGGTATTAAGGGTAAGATAAGTTCTTACGTTTTTTTGTTCACATCTGCGGGTTATTTCCGGAAGGTCTTCCATCGTGAAATTTATCGAGGCCCTGGCCCGCATATTAAGCTGATCTACTCCAAAATAAACCGAATCGGCGCCATTGTCAAGAGCTGCCTGCAGGGATTCAAAATTTCCCGCTGGAGCCATAAGTTCCATCCTTGTCTTCATTTAAATCTGTTTAGTGATAATTTCAAGTCCTGATTTCAGGAAATAGTCTTTCTACCAAATCGCTTCGGCTGAAAAACACTACAAAAAAAGTAAAAATCCCATTTTCTCATTGTGATTAGGGTCATATTTCAACACATTTCTGTGCCTTTTCTTTGTTTTAAAATAAAGACAATGAATGCAAGCTTAGATATTAATGTCCTTCCGGAAGGACATCCGGTTAAGATTTACTTTGAAGAAAAAGAACTCATCCAAATTTTGCTAGGAGAACTGGAAGAAACCAGTCCCATTGAAGAAACCCAGAAATACTATAATATTTTCAACCAGTTACAAAGTATCGAAAGACGTTTTGAACGAAAAGAGAACCAATTATTCCCTTTTCTGGAGCAAAAGGGATGGAATGGCCCCAGCCAGGGCATGTGGTCTTTTCATGATAATCTCAGGGAGCAGTTAAGATTACTCCGGAAAAAGATAGCTAAAGGAGAATATAAAGATGTTGCTGCTGATGCCAGGTTTCTAACCAGCGGAATTCATCGGTTGCTATTGATTGAAGAAGATGTTCTCTTTCCAAATGCCCTGGAAATACTTTCAGAAAAAGACTGGATAGAAGTACGCAAAGGAGAAGAGGAAATCGGTTGGATGTTAGCTGAAAATCCGGTTGCTTTTCCGAAGGAAGAAGAATACATACACCCAAGCCAGGATACTACCAAAAGGGAACTCACTTTTAGCCTTGAGAATACCTCTCATTACGATGAAGGTTATATGACTGTAGATCAGGTCAACCTGCTATTAAAAACAATGCCCCTGGATATCACCTATGTTGATGAAAACGACAAGGTTATCTTTTACAATCGTGGTAAGGAAAGGGTTTTCCCAAGAAGTGCCGGAATTATAGGCAGGGAAGTTAGATTTTGTCATCCCCCTAAGAGTGTGGGCACCGTGTTGAAGATCCTGGAAGAATTTAAAAAGGGCACAAAAAACGAAGCTTCTTTCTGGATAAACTTTAAGAGCAGACTAATTTACATTCGCTATTTCGCGGTAAGAGATGCAGAGAAAAAATATAGAGGCGTTATAGAAATGTCTCAGGATATCACCGATATCAAAAAAATAGAAGGAGAAAATCGATTACTGAACTGGGATTAATACCCAGATATGTTCTTGTAGTTCAAAATTCTTATCTTTAACTAAATAAGAATTCTGAAGCTATTTTCAGAGAAAAAATCAATCACTATGAGAACAATAATATTCGCAGGGCTTTTAAGTTTTGCAGGCTTTGGAGCCACGGCCCAGGATGCCGAGATCCTTCCGAAGGAAATTCAGATAAAAACAGCGACTCTTGCCGCACCCGAAGAAGATCGGGACGGGGCAATGGTTTATGGATATGACGAAGCGGGGAAAATGATCGTTTTGAGAGAAGGAACCAATAACCTGGTTTGCCTTGCTGATGATCCCAACCGAAAAGGAGTCAGCGTTTCCTGTTATTCCAAGAAGCTGGATCCGTTTATGGCCCGGGGAAGAGAATTGCAAGCTGAAGGAAAAGAGATGATGGAAATAAGAGAGACGCGCAGACAGGAAGCAGAAGCCGGCAGCCTGAAATTACCTGACTCTCCCAGTATGACCTATATCCTAAGCGGGGATGAGGAAAATTATAACAAGGAAACCGGAAAACTAAAGGATTCGCATATGCGGTATGTAATTTATATGCCATATGCTACCACCGAGGAAACCGGCCTTCCGGATAAACCACATATGCCGGGAATGCCATGGCTTATGGACCCCGGAACACACCGGGCTCATATTATGATCACACCGCCTAAAGATCAGTAAAAAAATAATCGAATCCCGGAACCTTAAAGTTTCGGGATTTTTTTTGGTTCAGGACCTACTTCCTATGCCGATTGCGAATAGTCCTTAGTTTCCAGTATCCCATTTTATAATAGATAAAGGCTACAATTGCCGCCAGAAGGTTAGAGATGGGGAAGGCCCACCAGATCCCTTCAAAACCCAGTCCGGTATTATTTGAAAGTACAAAAGCCGTGGGAAACCTTATCATCCAAAGGGCAAAAACAGAAATCAACAGGGAAGCTTTTGTGAAGCCAGCTCCGTTAAAGACCCCGTTTAAAACCTGCTGCACACCAAGCAACCCAAAACTGGGCGCCATTATTTTAATAAATATAGAGCCATCTCTTATCACTTCGGGATCATCAGGGACAAAAAAGGCGGTTACCGGCTCGGCAAAAGCAAAGAGCACCAAGCCAACGGCCGTAAGGCCAAAGAAAGCAATTTTGGCACTCAGGTTTCCAATCAACTCCGCTCGTTTGATCTTCCCGGCTCCTATATTCTGACCTACCAAAGTCGTGGTTGCCATAGCAAAGCCCAGGGCGGGAACAACGATAAGGCTCAGGATACGACTACCAATTCCATAGGCTGCTACTACCTCACTTCCAAAACTCGTTACCAGCATTATTAGCACCGTCATCCCAGCGGCGCGAGTAGACATTTCCATACTGGAAGGGATGCCTATATTAAACATTCGCCGGGTCCAGGGGGAGTCAAACTTCATCTGGCTGAAACTTATGCTAATCCCCATTTTTCCGCGGAAAAGGATAATAAGTCCGACTAGAGCAGACAGCCCCTGAGTCACAATACTGGCAACTGCAGCACCCGCCACCCCATAGCCCGGGATGGGGCCATAGCCAAATATGAATAAGGGATCCAAAACCAGATTCAGAAAAACAGTAGCCAAAACAACGTACATCGGTAGGAGCACGTTGCCTATACCACGCATTAATGACTGGAAAACATAGAACATAAACAAAAAGATGAAGCCCCAGGAAGAGACCTGGAAATAACTTACTGAATCCTCCAGAATCTCGGGGCCTGCCCCGATCAGTTTCATCAGCGGGGCAGCCGAAAAATAACCGACAACGGCCAGGAGCACCGAAATAAAGAAGATCACAAAAACGGTTTGAGAACTGCTGTAATTTACCTGCAACTGGTCCTCGGCTCCTTTATACTGGGAAACAATCACGGTACCTGCCAGGGTGAGGCCTGCCCCCAGGCTAAGGATAAGAAATAGAATAGGGAAACTAATACTCACTGCAGCTACGGCATCGGCGCCAATACGCCCCAGCCAAAATGTATCGATTAGCTGATAGGCAGTTTGTAGGATATTAGCCAGAATTATAGGCCAGGCTAGTCTTACCAGGTTATTGAGGATTTTACCTTCGGTGAATTTCACCTGTTTTTTTTTTGCCACGGGAATGAAAATAGTTTAAGACTGCAAGTAAGGAAAATATCGATAAAGCCCGGCTTTCCCTGGTTCTGAAATAAATTATTTTAAGGATAATTTATAAAAAATCGTGGCGAGAAGACCGGATTTAGTACTCTTAAAAGAATGCACAAAAAAGCCTCTTAACTTATAAAGCAAAGAGGCTCCCTTATTCCGAAGACATCCTTTGGGGGGCTCCGGAAAATCAGGTTAACTAAATTAGCGAATTTTCTTACAAATAAAAAATGTGTTTAGGAGTTTCTCAGAGCCTCAATGAGTTCATCCTTTGTCATTTTGCTCCGGCCTTCAACGCCCACCTTTTTAGCCTGTTGGTAAAGCTCTTCTTTGGTGCGCTCCTCATATTTATCGGCCTTTCCTCCCTTTTTACCTGAATCAGGGTCATTAGCGATACGGGCAGCTTTTTTTTTGCTCATTCCTTCCTTGCGGAGTTCCTCATATTGCTCATCGTCTTTAATACTTGGTCCGTGATCTTTAGTCATGACTTATAATTTTAAATTCTGATTTCAAGTTAAGAAATTTGGTTATCCCGAAGATTGAAATTTCCAAATGATTTTCTAAATACTTCCTTTATTAACAGACTTTTATAATCCTTAGATTCCTGAAAAATAAGTTAAAACCTAACGTTTCCCAACTGATTTTGTTTATCTTATAAATGTCCTCCCAATCTGTTTACCCATTATGAAATCAAACATGAAAGGCTATGAAATCAAACATGAAAGACTCTGTAAGAAGGTTAAAAGAACTCTATATTTTAAATAAAAACCTGGAAATGTTCTACCGGAAAATCCGGGAGCGGGAGAAAAGACTTTTTTTAAAGAGTCTGTTGACGCGCTTAGTCCAGGAAAAGAGTAGTTTTAACCACGATATTCGACGTCACCTAATGCGTTATACAAAGAGGGATCCTGCAAGTGAGGTAAAGGCTTTAGTCGAATCCAGAAAATTTATGCCCGAAACCGGTAGAGAAAAAATAGAAGCGGTGTGTCTTAAGATGGAATTAAACTCTTATAAACTCTGCCAGGAAGCCCTAACAAAAACTACTGTAGGCGAAATAAGGGCTACCCTGCTGGAGCACCGGCAACAAATGAGGGAATTGCTGGAAAATTTAAAAACAATGAATAAATATGTTTTATAGAAATCTTTAGCGACGGTGCCATTTGGTTTGGAACAGGCTTACGGCTATCTGTAGAAAAACAGTTAGGATCGCCGCGACAGCCAGATGTTGCAGGGCAGTAAAAACCCCCAAAGTATAAGAATCACTAAAGCGGGAAGAATTCCCGAATAGGTTAAGCGCATGTTGAGTGAAATAACCAAAGACGCCAAAGGCTAAAACAAGAAAAAAATAGGTGAGAATAAAGAAGAAGTTATTTTTCTGTGTCCATTTATAATACACTGAGACTACCATCATTCCCACCCAACTTAGCCAGATACTTAATTGATACCCGGTAATATCAGCTCTTATTTCCCCCGGATTTTGTGCCGAAGTAAACAGATCTAAGACTCCATACGCCTGGTAAAGAGGGTACAATAATAAGATGATAAAAATAAGGATTAGGAGTTGTCTTTTCTTCATACTTAATAGGATAACACTATATTTTTAAAGCAAAAGAAAATCCCGGGCCAGATAGCCTCCTACGGGCCCGGGAATCTTTGATTGGTTAGATCTAAGAAGTTAATTCTGTTATTTATATTCGATCCTACCTGAGAAAAAGCAATTTTTTGTAAGAGCAAAAAACAGAAATAACTTCTTAATTTTAAATCACATACTCTGTAAATTTAAGATTTAAGGAAGGTACTATCAATGGATTTAACGTTTTTAACGCTTTTATAATCAATTTGTTAGGCTTGATATTTCTTAATCGATATTAATTCCATTTCATCCGGAAATGACCACAAAAAACCCCTTATTTTCCTAAAGGCTTAAAAAGAAGAACGGTTTTCCCGATATTCCGTCCTAACAGACTCCAATCGGGACAGGCTTCTCAACGATCAATCTCAAGGTTACTGAAGAATTGGAATTGTACAGTAAAGAAATAAGATTAAAAATATATCTTACATTGAATTCTTCCCATATTGATTATCCTCAAATTTTATGTTTAGTCCACAACATTTAGGCTTGATCCCAAAAAATTTGACATAAAAAAAGGCGGATTATTAATCCACCTTTTTTTGCCCCAAATCTACCATGAACTTAACCTACTTATGTTATGGTCTTATGAATATAAGAAGAAAAGATGCCATGCAAAATACTTTTAGCCCAATAACCTAAATACTTGATAAATGCCTTCTTTGGAAAAACATTTGTAGGAATTTTCTTTTATTTTGGGATAGTCACAACATTTAGGAATGATTCGGTATAAGATTATCATCAAATTAACGAAATAAAAAAAGCCCCTCGTTTCCGAAGGGCTGAATAAAGGGGTGGAAGACCGGTTTCGAACCGGCGACCTCCGGAACCACAATCCGGCGCTCTAACCAGCTGAGCTACAACCACCATTTTAATTGCGGTTGCAAATGTAATTTATTTCTACTATTTCCCAAAGAAAAAAATCATTTTCGGATGGAAAAAATCAAATCAAATCAAAAACCGAATCCACCGCCACGTAACGTTCTGCCGTAAATCCCTCAGCGTGTTCGGTATTGATCAATCTCCCAAGGTCTCTTGCCCTGTATGTAATACTGTCTAAAAAATTAGAACTGGAAATTGGAGTTTGAGGCTCTTTGGAACTCTGGTCAAAAAACTGGGTCTTATATGCCAGTACCGATTCAAGTTTCTTGTCCATATACCCCGTGATATCCACCACGAGATCCGGTTCCAGATTTTTCCACTGTATGTAATGAAATACCTGCTTAGGCCTCCAAGCCTCCTGGTTCTTCCCGCCATTAATGGTTTCTATTTTGCGCAGTCCACTAAGAAAACACGCATCACTAACCAGTTTAGCCCCTTTCCCGTGATCAATATGCCTGTCCTCAACGGCATTGCAAAGCACGATCTCCGGTCGGTAATTTCTAAGGATCTTTATGATCTCCAATTGGTGCGCGGTATTGTTCTGAAAAAAACCATCGCTAAATTCCAGGTTGTGACGCATAACCACGCCCAGAATTTCCGCTGCAACTTTAGCTTCCTCATCCCGGGTTTCGGCGGTACCTCTGGTTCCAAGTTCACCCCGGGTCAGGTCAAGAATACCCACTTTCTTTCCACGGTCTACCTCTTTGGCGATAGTGCCTGAACAACTTAATTCCACATCGTCGGGATGCGACCCAACAGCTAATATATCTAACTTCATAATATTTACTTTGTCATTTCCGTGAAGACGGAAATCTAATTTTAAATCAGTCAAAATACCTTCAAACTTCCCAGGGTGAACTTCTAACCTCTAACTTTCTCTAAAGCCTGTTCCAGGTCTTCCAGAAGGTCTTCCTTCTCCTCTATCCCAACCGAAAACCTCAACAGGCCATCCCGTATCCCTTGTTTCTCCCTTTCTTCTTCGGAAAGGAGTCCGTGGCTGGTTTTAGCCGGAGAAAGAATGGTTGATTCCACACCGGCAAGGCTCATCGAGGATTTAATCAGTTTCAATTCCTTCTGAAACAGATCGGCATCAAGACCTTCCCGAAGTTCAAAAGACATCATTCCCCCAAAACCACTCATCTGTTTTCTGGCAATGTCATGATCGGGGTGAGATTCAAGACCGGGGTAGTATACCTGAGCAACATCGGGATGTTTTTCCAGGGATTTTGCCAATTCCAGGGCATTTTCATTCTGAGCTCTTACCCGAATTCCCATGGTTTTCAGGCTGCGTTCCAGGAGCCATACGGTATAATCGCTTAGGCTGCCACCAAAATTTTTAGCCAGTTGAAAGATGGTATCTATTTTTTCTTCCGAAGAGATCACCGTTCCGGCAAGAATATCGCTATGCCCACCCATATATTTCGTCGCCGAGTGTATCACCACATCAATTCCCATATCAATAGGGTTCTGGTTTACCGGCGAGGCAAATGTATTATCTATCATACTCACCAATCCATGATTCTTTGATATTTCGGCAACGGCCTTGATATCGGTAACAGTAAGTAGCGGATTAGAGGGAGTTTCTATGTAAATTACTTTAGTATTCGGTTTGATTTCCGCTTCAAAAGAAGAAGGCTTAGAATCTTCCGTAAAAGTGTATTCAATCCCGAATTTATCGAACTCCTCGGTTACCAGGTTACTGGTCCCGCCATATAGGGTATTCTGGAATACCACGTGATCGCCTTTATGTAAAAAAGCCATCAATGCAGTGCTTACTGCGGCCATTCCGCTGCCAAAGATCAGGGCTGCATCGCCATGTTCCAGGGCGGCCATTTTTTTAGCAAGGGCCACCTGGTTTGGAGTATTGAAATATCTTGGGTAACGTTTTACCTCTACATCTTCAAAAGCGTAAGAGGTGGCCATATATAAGGGAGAAACTGCCCCTTTAAATTCTTTGTCTTCCAGTTCGCCGGCGTGAATACAAGTTGTATTTATTCCGTGAGTTCTTTTTGCCATATTATGTCTATGAATTAATTTTTAAAAATTTCCCCTAAAATAAACATAAGCCTATAGTTTCCCAGCATTTCCTTTATTTTTCTTCCCTGTTTTATATCTTTATCTGGCAAAACCCAAAAGAAAATGAAATTACTGTTTACCAATATAAAGGAACTGTTACAGGTAAGGGAGGCTTCCGTAGAAAAGCTATCCGGAAAAGAGATGAAGGAATTGCCCACGATTAAAAACGCCTGGTTGCTAATTGAAGATGGTAATATATCAGACTTCGGAAAAATGGACAATCTTTCTGAAATTAATGCCGATGAGACTATTAATGCCGAAGGAAAGATCGTTTTACCCACCTGGTGCGATTCCCATACCCATATCGTCTACGCCGGAAACCGGGAACAGGAATTCGTAGACCGCATCAACGGGCTCAGCTATGAGGAAATCGCCAATCGTGGCGGTGGTATTCTTAATTCGGCTAAGACCCTGCAGGAGACTCCTGAAGAGGAAGTATACCGGCAATCGGCAGAGCGTCTGGAAGAAGTAATGAGCCTGGGTACCGGCGCGGTGGAGATCAAATCGGGGTACGGACTTACCAAAGAAGGGGAACTCAAAATGCTTCGGGTAATCAAGAGACTGAAAGAAAATTACCAGATTCCTATTAAAGCTACCTTCCTTGGCGCTCACGCCCTTCCGAAGGAATATGATGGAAATACTTCGGCATATATCGACAAAGTGATAAATGAGATCCTGCCGGAAGTCGCAAGGCAAAAACTGGCAGAATTCATAGATATTTTCTGCGAACAGGGCTATTTTACGGTAGAGGATACCAATCGATTGCTTTCAGCAGCGAAGGAATACGGGATGAAACCCAAGATCCACGTCAACCAGTTCCACGCCATTGGCGGAATTCAGGCAGGTGTAGAACACGATGCCCTGAGCGTAGACCATCTGGAGGTAATGCGCCCCGAAGATATTGAAAGCCTGAAGGGTACTGCAACTATGCCGGTAGCCCTTCCCACTTGTTCCCTGTATTTAAGTATTCCCTACACCCCCGCACGTGCTATTCTGGATGGCGGATTACCCCTGGCCCTGGCAACCGATTTCAATCCGGGTAGTACTCCCAGCGGAAATATGAACCTGGTGGTTTCCCTGGCCTGTATCAAGATGAGGATGACTCCTGAAGAGGCCATAAATGCAGCGACCATCAACGGAGCTTACGCGATGGAACTCAGCGAGACCCACGGCAGCATCAGCAAAGGAAAAAAGGCGAATTTTATCCTGACTAAAAAAATTCCATCGTATGCTTTCCTGCCTTATGCCTTCGGAACCAATTCTATCGAATCTGTATATATTAACGGTGAAAAAGTAAAATAATGGAAGGCCTGAAGCTCTATAATTTCAAAACAGTGGAAAAGCTGATCTCCCCCCGGAAAGGCGAAACCAAATTCGGCGAAAAGATCGCGTTCATCGAGGATATAAATGAACTCAAAGAACATACTGCAAAATTCGTAATCTTCGGAATCCCGGAAGATATCGGGGTGCGTGCCAATCACGGAAAACCCGGAACCTCAAATGCCTGGGAAGCCTGCCTGAGTTCTCTGTTGAATATTCAGCATAATGAATATACCCATCCTGAATCCCTTCTTCTACTAGGACATATTGATTGTTCTGAAGAAATGAAGAAAGCGGGGAATATAGATGATGCCGATCCTAATTATTTGCCTAAACTGGGAGACCTAACAGAAATTATAGATCAGAAAGTGAGTACGCTGGTGGAATACATTATTTCAGCAGGGAAGATCCCTCTTATCATCGGAGGCGGACACAACAATGCTTACGGTAATATTAAAGGCAGTTCTAAAGCTATTGGGAAAGCACTTAATGTGCTTAATATAGATGCCCATACCGACCTAAGACGGCTGGAACATCGCCACAGTGGGAATGGCTTCAGCTTTGCCAGAGAAGAAGGTTTTTTAAACCGGTATACGATCTTTGGCCTGGCACGAAATTATACGCCGCAGTATATTTTTGATGAGATTGAGGCTTCAGAGCAAACCGAATTCAGATTATTCGAGGAATTATTGGAGTATTCTTCAGAAGATCTCAATACCGCCTTTATGGACAGCCTGGAATTTGTTCGGGATGAGGAATTCGGACTGGAACTGGACTGCGATGTAATAAAGGATTTTCCTGCCAGTGCACAAACTCCTTCCGGTTTCAAGATAGAACAGGTGAGACATTTTATAAGCCTTGCTGCGCGTTTACCTGAATGTAGTTACCTGCATTTATGCGAAGCGGCCCCTACCCCTGCAGGCTCAGCACAGGTTGGAAAAGCACTATCGTTTTTTATAACAGATTTTCTAAAAGCAGCCTATGGAAGGTAAAAGAACTTATTGAATTACTGCTCTCATTTTAGAGATGATAGGAATCCCGGTCATGGCAATCGGGACTTTTATCGCTTTAGGTCGCTATGCTTTTAAGGGACAAGGAAGATAAATCAGGAGTTTTAAGCAGATTCGGGAGGAATTAAGTCGGGCCATCCGGCCTGGCCCGGAGATCCTGATTGGCGCCGATATTATCGCCACTGTAGTCCAGGATGTGAAAATGGAGCAAATTTTAAAACTCGGACTCATCATCCTGATTCGAACCTTTTTGAGTTTTACCCTGGAGGTGGAAATTGAAGGACAATGACCCTGGAAACAAGGAAAATACAGAACCACCGGCAAGAAGTAAATCACCCGAAATCTTCTTTTTCTATTCTTCCTTTGAAAGTTTCTGGTAGACTCCGTTTGTCCAGCCAAAGCCGTCCTGAGTTGGGTATTCCCCTCCCCCGCTCTCTTTACTCAGGTCTTCCACATTGTATTTTTCCAACAATTTATAACTCTTCTGATATACGTTCTGGTTCAGGTTCAACCAACGCTGCCTAATTTCTGAAGCAAGTTGGTCTTTGCAATAATTCCGGAGCCCTTCAATGCTCATATATTGCAAAGGTGCCCAGCCATTGGGCGCATCCCATTGTTGCCCGGTATTATGCGGGGTGCTTACTAATCCGCCTGGTCTAAGAAAGACCTGTTCCAGGGCCTCGGCCAGCCTACGGGCCTGATCTTCTTCTGAAATTTCAAGGAATAAAGGATAAACTCCAGCCAGCGAATAGATTCCCGTGGTATTATCATTTTTAAAATTATAGTCGAAATAAAAACCAGTCTCTTCTTCCCAAAGGTATTTCTGTACAGCGGCCTTTCGGTTTTTTGCTTTTCTTCGGTAGATTTCCGCCTTTTCAGGAGCTGCTTCCAATTCATAGCCCCGGGCAAGTGTTTGCTCCAGATTATAAAGCAGGCTGTTAAGATCTACCGGAATAATTTGCGTGGTATGAATGCTGTAAAGATTAAAATCCCCATTCCCATTTATACTAAGCCATCGGCTGGAAAAATCCCAACCTGATTCGGCGGCGGCCCTTAGATCCCGATAAACTTCCTCCCGGGTACGATGTGGATTTTGAGCAATGGCCCTTTCAGCGGTTTCCACATCCTCGCGATAACTTTCGGGCCTTGGGGTGTCTTTATCATCCCAATACCGATTCAATATTTCCCCATCGGGAAGCTTTACTACTCTTTTATAGGCCTGCAATTCTGAATTATCGCTGCCGTTCATCCAGAAATCATGTTCTTTTTGCAAAGCCGGCAGATATTCTGTATAAACTTCTTCCCCCTGGATTTCGGCGAGCAGCTCGACCATCTTCGCAAAAAATGGAGGCTGAGAACGGCTTAAATAATAAGTGCGGTTTCCGTTGGGAATAAAACCATAGGTCTCGATGAGCCAGGCAAAGTTATCTACCATATTCCTGATGGTTTCGGTTTCACCGTCTTCCTGAAGACCAAGCATAGTGAAATAACTATCCCAGTAATAGATCTCACGAAACCTCCCGCCGGGAACTATATAGGGATTAGGAAGAGGAATTAAAGTACCCGAAACTTGTTTATCTGAAGGTCGCTTAAGCACCTCCCATAATTTCTGTATGTGCAGGTTAATAGAAGAAGAATCGGTTTTATAATTCGTGTTCGCTTCGGGGATTTTGAAATTTTGATTCAAAAAAGCCTTCATTTCAGCGTGGGTCTCAGGTTGATCTTCAGAATATTTCTTCCGAATATCTTCCGGAGCAAGACGCGGTACCGCATCTACAAAAGTTTTGCTGTCTGGAAACAAGGAATCATTCTCCTGGACCTCAAAAAACAATTTCCCGTAAAGATCTTCCGGCGGCAAAATGCTTAGCTGCTTTTCATCGATCCTTTTTTCTTCAGTCTTTATTGCTGAAGAGCACCCGGTCAATATTAGGAAGGAACACAGAAACAGAAAATTAACTGGAAGCTTTTTCATAAAATCAATTTTTGCTTAGTCAGGCTCCGGTGAAAGTAAAGAATAATTTATAATTCAGTGTTTTTGGACTTAAAGGCAATCTTCGGAAACAGCTTATTTTCCTATTTTAGCCAAAAATATCAGCATAGTAAAATGGAAATAATCTCTTACCAGTCACAATACGCCAAAGATTTTAAAGAGCTAAATATAGCCTGGCTTGAAAAGTATTTTTGGGTAGAACCCCACGACGAAGAAGTACTGGGAAACCCCGAAAAATATATCATTGAACCGGGTGGAACAATATTTTTTGTAAAAGAAGCAGATGAAATCATTGGTTGCGTTGCATTGATGAAAATGGACGAGGGCGTATTTGAACTCACTAAGATGGCAATTACTCCCACATATCAGGGAAAGAAGATCGGGCAGAAGTTAATGGAACATAGCATTAGATTCGCAAAAGAACAAGGCTGGGATTATCTGATTATCTTTTCAAACAGAAAGCTTGAAAATGCCATTTATATCTATAAAAAATATGGTTTTGAAGAAATTCCTATTGGAGCAAACAACCCCTATACCCGTGGAGATATAAAGATGAGACTTAACCTATCCTAAAAATTAAAAAAAACTACGTTTTTCTAGTTTATGTTAATTAGTTTTATTGCAAAATAACGAAACATGAAATATTTATTCACTTTAATGGCAGTTGGAATACTTTTTACAGGCTGTAAGAATGAAGGAAATGACAGTCAGACCGAAGATTCGATGAGCGAAAACCCTTATGGGGGAGAAACAAACTATCTGGAAGCAGATACGGTAGATATAGACATCCAACCCATCACCCACGCTACAGCGGTTATTAATTGGGGCGATGCCACTTTCTACATTGATCCTGTAGGCGGTATCGAAGCTTTTGAAGGAAAAGAAAAACCAGATTTTATCCTCATTACCGATATTCACGGGGATCATATGAACGCTGAAACCATAATGGCTATGGATACTGAGGGCACACCTATTATTGTTCCGCAAGCGGTAAAAGATGAATTGCCTGAAGAAATGAACGATATTTTAAGAACTTTACAAAACGGTGGTACCACTCGTGTACTTGACTTCTATATTGAAGCCATACCCATGTATAACCTTCCCGAAGATCCTGAAAGCTACCACCCTAAAGGGCGGGGTAACGGCTATGTAGTTGAGAGAAACCGTCAAAGACTTTATATCGCCGGAGATACAGAAGATATTCCTGAAATGAGGGAATTAGAAGACATTGAGATCGCTTTAATCCCAATGAATCTTCCTTACACGATGACGGTAGAAGATGCTGCAGATGGAGTTTTGGCTTTTGCTCCTGAAAAAGTAATTCCTTACCATTTTAGAGGCGAGGACGGATATTCCGATGTGGAAAAATTTAAAGAACTGGTAAACGAAGGCAATAAAGATATTGAAGTAGAAATCCTGGAATGGTATCCGGACAGAGAGGAATAAAAATAAGATTGTAAATAATAAAACCCGGTGATGAGCCGGGTTTTTTGTTCTTTACATTTTTTGATCGATCTTAAGCCTGGAGCCTGATGGGCAATTTGTACTCTCTTATAGACTTATCTAATTGTGTATTAACCTTTTTGTAATTCAGGCGTTTCTTTATCACGCTTTTTATATAAGGGTCGTTACACTCCACCGATAATACCACGATCTCATTGTCTTGGTTGAAAGTAATAGTCAGGTTAACTATTTTCTCTTCCTCCTCGAGTTCTATAGGCAGATCTTCAAGAAGTTTTTCCACTTCATATTTAAAAGAAGAAGATGGGTCGATGGGCAGTTCGGCTGCCTTCACTGCTGTACCAAAACCAATGGCCAGCACCAATAGAAATAACTGTAAATTTTTCATAATAATATCATTTAAAAGGTTATACATTAAAAAAGACCAAGTAATTTTTTAGTTGTTACAGTTGTGATTTGAATTTTAGAAAAAAATTAATCCTGTCCGGCTAAGCCTTAAAAAGAAGATACAGCAAAACGGGTAGAGAATGTTGCAAAAAATTCATTGGGGTAGTAAATACTAAAACAACGAGAAATTTCATGTTTTGGGTTAGGAGGTTTCAAAGGAGTTTTGATTATAGAACTTTGAGGTTTCTCAATCGCCAGATTGCTTCTTCCGATTCAAAATTCTGGATGGCAATGACAGGCTCATATCGAAATAACTCAAGGTCGGGGTCAAATGAAAGTTAGTAGAATTTCGATTGATAGCTTTCCTGCCTTCAAACGAAAAACTTTATATAGGCCACACCCACATAATCATTGGAATACCCACCAGGACAATGATTACTTCCAACGGAAGCCCCATGCGCCAATAATCGGTAAATTTGTAACCACCAGGTCCCATTACCAAGGTATTAGACTGGTGACCTATGGGAGTTAAGAATGCACAAGAACCACCAACGGCTACTGCCATAAGAAAAGGATCTATTGAATAACCTAACCCATTGGCAACACCAACCGCAATTGGAGCCATTAATACCACCGTTGCAGCATTGTTTATGATATCTGACAGAAACATTGTAATAACGAGAATAATGGTAAGCATTGCCCAGGCAGGCATCGTTTCCCCTAATTCAAGGACCCAGGAGGCAATGAGATTTGCTCCACCACTGGTTTCCAGAGCAACTCCCACAGGTATCATAGCCCCCAGCAAGACAATCACCGGCCAGTCAACACTTGTATATACATTTTTTATGGGAAGAACTCCGCTTAATACCATCCCTACTGCAGCCATTGAGAATGCCACCTGCACAGGGAGCAATCTTGTAACTACAAGAGTTACAGATAGGATGAAAATGCCCATAGCCAAAAGGATCTTTGTCTGGTAACCAATGCGTAAACTACGCTGAGCTAAAGGTAAACAGCCCATATATTTTATGGTATCATTAAGCACCTGCTCACGCCCCTGGAGCAGCAAAACATCTCCTGTTTGAAAGACAATCTTGTTTAATCGCCGGCGAATACGTTTTTCGCGACGGGCGATCGCAACCAAATTGATACCATACCGGCTGCGAAAATGTAAATCGGAGACTGTGCGCCCTATTAAGGAGGAATCTGCCATTACCACCGCTTCAGCAACCATGATCTTATCAGATCCTTCGGCATCTTTTAAGAATTTCTTATCCCCAACCAATTTAACCTTGGTATCTTCGATAAATGTTTTAAGGTCATCCGCATCTGTTTCAAGAAGAATTATATCTTTTTTAAGCAATACATAATTGATTTCAGGGGCATGAATGAGTTTATTATCCCTTACCAAACCGAAAACCTGCACATCGGTATCTGAGATATCTGCCAATTCCGAAATAGGTTTTCCAATGACTTTCGAATCTTCAACAACTTCAACTTCTGTAATATAATCATCAATATCGAAACTATTTTCATCAGACTTCTTCCCGATTCTTTTTGGTAACAGCCGCCATCCAATAAGGACAATAAAAACAAGTCCAGAAAGCATAATTGTTAAACCCACCGGAGAAAAATCAAACATATTGAAAGGTTCTCCAATTACTTCAGCACGGAATGTTGCTATAATAATATTTGGAGGTGTTCCGATTAAAGTTGTCATACCTCCAAGTAAAGATGCAAACGCTATCGGCATTAATATGTAGGAGGGCGGATTACCACTTTTACGTGCCAAATGTATTGCGATGGGCATCGTTATCGCCAGGGCTCCCACATTGTTCATAAAGGCGGATGCTACTGCAACCAAAAGTGAAAGCACCAGGATCTGTACCAGTAGTTGATCACCGATCTTCATAATCCATTTACCCAACACGTCAATCAGCCCCGAAAACTCAAAGGCTTTTCCAATGATTAATACCGATGCCACTGTTATTACTGCAGGGTGACCAAACCCTGAAAAGGCCTGAGCAGGATCAATTATACCAGTTACAATAAGGATGAAAAGTGCTATCAACGCCACAAAATCATGACGAATACGACCCCAGGCAAACAGGCCAACCGTGAGGATAAGGGTTCCGAAAACAATATTATGAGTCATTTGGATAAATTAAAATCAATTTTGACATCAATACTGATTATTAAATTTAACCATTGTTAACATATATCTTCAATTCCATACCATTTAATTCATAGATAGCTATTGTTTTTTAATCATTAGTGTCCGGTTAATATTTTCCTTTGGATTTCCCGCTTTATAGTAATTTGGTTTTACCACAAACTTTATTACTATGAATAAAAGTACACACTTTAGCGGACATCCCATACTCTAGCAAAACTTTCCCCGGAAGTATTTTCTGGGCCATAGCCCAAATGCCATTAAAATTCAGATTTGTTGCGGATTGATTGTACAACTGCTGATGCTGGTGGTGCAAAAAAGGATCAAGAAAACCTAGGCTTATTCAAATATGATCTCCATGGTGCGCCTACACCTGATAAGTTATATAAACCTGTTCATTTTTTTCAAAAATCCTTCCCAAAAAGGGACTATCTCACTAGCAAACTTCCAGATATACAGCTTTCATTCTTCTAGTTCCACCAAGCTATTTGGGTAGGAGCTAAAAAAGACGACTTTATTGAACTGTTTAATCTAAATCCGGGTTTTTACCGGACACTAATGAAAAGAATAAGTTTTGTAGATTTAATTTCAAGGAATATATTTTAAGGTCATTCTGAATTGATTTCAGAATCTCACTTGAAGTTTACTGTAAAGGATGAGATTCCGGATCGAGCCCGGAATGAACGGTTCCATTCAAAGGTCATTCTGAACTTGATTAAGAATCTAACTCCTTTAGACTTGCATTGTTATATTTATATCGAAGTTTACCGTAAAGGATGAAATCCCGGATCAAGTCCGGGATGACGATAGAATATTTTCCATAAAAAAAACCGCCCAGAAGGCGGTTTTCAGAAATCATATTTTCTCCAGATTATTAGCTAAGTACTTCCTGTACTTTATCGGCTGCTTCCTGGAATTCTACGGCAGAATGAATTTTCAATCCGCTGTTGTCTATTAGTTCTTTTGCGATATCGGCATTGGTTCCCTGCAAACGCACAATTATTGGCACATTTACTTTATCTCCAAGGTTTTTGTAGGCATCAATGATTCCCTGTGCCACACGGTCACAACGAACAATACCTCCAAAGATATTTACCAAAATAGCTTCTACTTTATCGTCTTTCAGAATAATTCTAAAAGCTTCTTCTACCCTTTTGGCATCTGCAGTACCTCCAACATCAAGGAAGTTTGCAGGTTCTCCACCCGCCTGCTTGATAAGGTCCATCGTTGCCATTGCAAGTCCGGCGCCGTTTACCATACAACCAACATTTCCATCAAGGTCTACATAGTTTAGGCCTACTTCCCTGGCTTCTACTTCGGTTGGATTCTCTTCACGAATGTCACGCATTTCTGCATAATCCTTATGACGGAAAAGCGCGTTATCGTCAAGCGTTACTTTAGCATCTACGGCAAGGATCTTGTCATCGCTGGTTTTAAGTACCGGGTTGATCTCAAAAAGAGAAGAATCAGATTTTTCAAAAGCGGTGTAAAGCGCGGTCACGAATTTCACCATTTCTTTAAAAGCTGTGCCACTAAGACCTAAATTAAAAGCCACGCGACGTGCCTGGAAAGGAAGCAATCCTACGGTAGGATCAATCTCTTCGGTGAAGATAAGGTGCGGAGTCTTCTCGGCAACGCTCTCAATATCTACTCCACCTTCGGTAGAATACATGATCATATTTCTTCCGGTAGCACGGTTAAGCAATACCGACATATAGATCTCTGAGGTCTCGCTGTCTCCGGGATAATAAACATCTTCGGCAACAAGTACCTGGTGTACTTTTTTCCCTTCGGCTGAAGTTTGCGGAGTTACCAGGTTCATCCCGATAATATCTCCTGCGATTTCTTCAACTTCTTTCAGGTTTTTGGCAAGTTTAACCCCGCCACCTTTACCACGGCCACCGGCATGTACCTGGGCTTTGATCACGTGCCATCCGGTTCCGGTTTGTTCGGTTAATTCTTTGGCTGCGTTCACGGCCTCGGTAGCATTATGTGCTACGATCCCACGCTGAATGCGGACTCCAAAACTATTTAAAATCTCTTTTCCTTGATATTCGTGTATGTTCATAATCAGGTATTTCTTCAGATTTAATTACGGTAAACAAAAGTAACAAAACCAAAAGTATTGTACCAATCTTTTTTCCTTTAATAATGCAGGTTTCCACAGGAAGCAAATATTTGATCTGCCGAGGAATAATCCTCTATAATAGTACCTTTAAATAACCAAACCAAGTTTCTTTGTATTCCTAAGAAAACAATTTAGAGGAATTCGTTATTTTTGAGACTTGTGCTTGCGGGAGTTTTATTTTCTCCTGTATTTTGCGACTTAATATTTATCCCTATATGACCAATCAAGACCTGCTGGCCATTGCCAAAGAATTTGAAAGCCCTGTATATGTTTATGATGCCGAAAAGATCGCTTTTCAGTATAATCGGCTAAAAAATGCGTTTAGCGAAATAGAAGACCTACGTATTCATTACGCGGTAAAAGCACTTTCCAATATTTCTATTCTGAAGTATCTTAATTCTATGGGCTGCGGACTCGATACGGTATCGGTACAGGAAGTGATGCTGGGACTAAAAGCGGGAGTAGCCCCTAAGGATATTATCTATACTCCCAACGGCGTTTCCCTTGAGGAGATCGAGGAAGTGGTAGAGCTGGGAGCCCAGATCAATATCGATAACCTTTCCATCCTGGAACAGTTTGGAGCCAAGCATCCTGAGGTGCCGGTTTGTATTCGAATAAATCCGCATATTCTCGCAGGGGGAAATGCCAAGATCTCAGTTGGTCATGTAGATTCCAAGTTCGGGATCTCTATTCACCAGATGCCGCTTCTATTGCGCATCGTTGAAAATACAGGGATGAATATCAACGGAATTCACATGCATACTGGCAGCGACATTCTGGATATTGAAGTATTTCTGCGTGCCTCCGAAATACTTTTTGATGCGGCAAAAAACTTCAAGAACCTTTCATTCCTGGATTTTGGGAGTGGATTTAAAGTGCCCTATACTGCAGGCGACATAGAAACCGATATTGAAGAACTGGGAGAAAAGCTCACCCATAGGTTCAAGGATTTCTGCAAGGATTATGGCCGCGAGCTCACCCTTGTTTTCGAACCCGGAAAGTTCCTGGTTAGCGAAGCCGGTAAATTTCTCGCCCGGGTTAATGTGATCAAGCAAACCACCTCTACGGTTTTTGCAGGGGTAGATTCAGGTTTTAATCACCTTATTCGACCTATGTTCTATGGCTCTCATCACGATATTCATAACATCTCCAACCCTGAAGGCAAGCAGCGGTTTTACTCGGTGGTGGGTTATATCTGCGAAACCGATACTTTTGCCAACAACCGCCGTATCGCAGAGATCACGGAGGGAGATGTATTGGCTTTCAGCAATGCCGGGGCTTATTCCTTTTCTATGGCCAGCAATTTCAATTCCCGATATCGTCCTGCGGAAGTATTGTGGTATAACGGAAAAGCTCATTTGATAAGGGAAAGAGAGACTTTTGAAGACCTGTTAAGGCATCAAGTGGTGATCGATCTTGAAACGATTACTTCGGAATAGACTTTCATCAGATATTTAAATCGCTAAAAAGGAAAGTAATGGGTTTTGCTTAACTTTCCCTTCGGAAAAAAACCTGCCCGATGAGCCTGTATTTTATCGCCATTCTCCCACCTGAAGCTCTGAGCAATCGCATCAAAAAGCTGAAACTGGAGCTTGCTGAAAATTACCAGGCTCGGCGTGCGCTAAAACTCCCGGCACATATCACGCTTCAAATTCCGTTCAGAATGAGCAAGACCAGGGAAGAAAAACTACATAAAATTCTGAGAGATTTCGCCGAAAACCAAGAACCTTTTGAGATAAAGACAGCGGGTTTTGGAAGGTTTTCACGCAAAGTTCTGTTTATAGCCATAGCCGAAAATCCAGAAATGGTCCAGCTCCACCAGAAACTGCAAAAAAGTCTTGACAAAAATCTTCGGTTAAAAGAAAATGAAAAAGGCAACAACTTTCACCCACACTTTACTTTGGCCACCCGTGACCTCAGCATCAAAAACTTTGAACCTGCCTGGAAGGAACTTAAAGATCGAGGGTTCAAGGCTTCTTTTACTGCAGAAAGTCTGGTGCTTTTTAAACATAACGGCAAAACCTGGGATTGTTTTGGAGAGTTTTTTTTTAACAAGCCCTCCACAACTACAAGTAATTAAACTGCTTCAAAGGTTCCAAATATTTCTGCAGAAACCGGGGATTTTGTATTCAGGTATTTTTGCAATGCGTCAACTGCCCGAATCCCACTTTTAGCCCTTTCTTTACCGTATTTTCCCGGGACACCCTGCGAGGTTACATAGCAGGCCGTATAATTTTCCTCCGGGTTAATCGGCTCCTCCCCTATGAATAATTTTTGAATACGGGTAGCGGTACCCACCTCAATTTTAATATAGGCCTTTAAGCCAAGGCAGCGCTTAACAAAGCCTCCTTGTTGCTTATAGGCATCCCCCGAAAAAGTCTTCTCAAGATTTTCCTCCAACATATCCAGAATTTCACGACCTGTTAGTATTACTGTTTCTATCACGGGGTTGACGGGAATAATATTGTGCAAATCATTATTGGTTATTGATCCGGGAACTATAGGTGCACCATATCTCCATCCATTAGAAAAAGCCAACTGTGACCCGGTAGCCATTAACATGGCTTGTAGCAAAAGATTATCCATAGAGGATTCCAGGATATTGTTCCTATCTAATGCCTTAGTTGTTTCTCCAGCTTTTTTATTCAAATATTCCCGATATGGCAACAAAGCATTTTCAATTTGCTTTTTCAATTCCTGATCTTCCGGAAACTCTAGAGTTACTTCTACAAGTTCAAAATTCACATCCTTAATTTTCTTATCCTGAAGTGTTACATCCAGTCTTCCCAAAAAAGAGCCATGACAGCCAGATTCAATCATTATAGTATTTCCAACCTTCACCATTGATTCGGTGCGATAGTGAGTATGACTGCTTAAGCATATATCAACCCCCTCAACTTCTTTCATCAATTTCAGATTTTGCGGGAATCCAAGATGTGATATCAAAACAATTACATCTGCTTTTTCCTGCTCTTTAAGAGTTTGAATATGTTTTGGTAATTCTTCATTACCCAGAGTAAAATAAATTCCTTTGCTAAAATGGGCAGGCATTGTTTTATCCACAATATTAGAAGCAATGCCAATAACAGCTACTTTAATCCCTTCGATCTCTTTAATGATCCAGGGTTTGTAAAGTAATTCGTTAGTTTCTTTATCATAAACATTTATAGCTAACATGGGATAATTCAACTCTGCCGTAATTTCCTTAAAACGTTCCGGGCCGTATGCGAAATCCCAATGAGCTGTCATAGCATCCAAACCGAGATGGTTAAGGATAGATACTAAAATTTCTCCTTTGGTTTGAACTACGGGATAGGTTCCGTGAAAAGTATCTCCCCCGTCCAGGGCTATTACCGCTCCCTGTTTTTCTTCACGTATTTTTTTTAAATATTGAGAAATCCGGGTATAACCGCCTGCTTTGCGATATAGCTTTTGCCCCTTTTCCCAAAACATTTCCTGATGAGACTCCATGTACCCATGCACATCAGTGATTTGTATAAGGCTAAATTCTTTTAAATTTTCCATAAGATATTTGCCGTTTAAAAATTGGCTTAATTTTTCTGTGTAGGTTTCGCTTATTGTGGGGGAAGAATTAAATTTATGAATTTATGACGAGAAGTCATACCTCCGGCAACACTAACTACAAAAGCATTCAAACAGATTATTAAGGCAGTTTAATTGGTCATAGGTTTCAATTCCGGGGTAAAAGATTTCGAAATTATACAAAAAAAACGGCCGCTCTTACATTAATTGTAAGAGGGCCGGGAATGATTTAAAAATCTTTTGCTGTTTACTAAAATTTGCCGCTGGCACAGCTTACCATTGAGCTGGCTTTTGACATAAGAGAGTTCTTATCATCTATTTCAGGATACCCCAGTTTTTTCAACTTGTCTTTAACCTTAACTGCATCTTCCGGCTCTGTATATTGAAATGAAACAGCAGAGGTTTCTTTATCTACCTGTACATTATCGATATTTTCCATTTCTGAAATTTTTGTAGTAATTGTATTTACACAACCACCGCACCTTAAATTTTGTACTGTTATAGTCTTTTCCATATTTATATAATGAATTATTTCAGGTTAAGTATATATATTATATTTTTTTCAAAAATAACATTCACTAGAGGCGGGGATTGTAACATATGTTACAGATCGTCACTCTAAAAATACAAAAAAAGGTCTTTTACTTTTTTACATTTCAGTATTTCCCACAGCGAATTTTCGTAGGAAATACTCCTCAGGTTCCTCTTAAAATCCTAATTTTACTGCTCGAAACCAATGCCGCCAATGAAAAAGATCTTCTGGATATTTCTTCTGATTTTAATCCTTTTAATAAGTCTGATCTACATCTCTGTCTCCAGCACCGACAAGGAATTCGGGACTGTTAGCATCAAAGATTTTGAAGACCTGGAAAGCATAGATTTCAGTAATAATGATACTGTAAAGATAGCTGCCAGCAGTCTATACGAAGGAAATGTGCTGAAAGGAATCATTCAGGGGGAAAATTACCGCGAAGCCTGGTCGGCGCCGGTTAAAGTCCCGGTAGTTTTCCTCGATACACTTTTTGGGGGGATGAAGATCGTCAAGGAAGGTGGTGGGAGCCAAACCCATTCCCTACGCCTGGAAGGTCCCGACGGAGTTCTTTACTCACTTCGCAGCGTAAACAAAGATCCGGCCTCCCACGTGCCGGAATTCGCCCGTAGCCTTGGCCTGGAAAATATCGTGATAGATGCCATTTCAGCTTCACATCCTTACGGAGCGATCCTTGCAGCATCACTTTCTGAGGTGGCCGGTGTTCTGCATACCCATCCCTGGCTGGTTTTTATTCCGAAGCAGGATTTTCTTGGAAAAGATTACAACGAGAAGTACGGGAACAGACTTTTCCTCCTGGAATATGAAACCGAAGGTAAAAAGAACTGGACGGGAGTAGAGGAAGTGGTAGAAATTCTGGACACCAAAGATTTACAGGAATGGAAACAAAAATATGGTGCGGGCCTTAAAATAGATGAAAATGCAGTGGTTAGGGCCAGATTATTCGATCTGCTTATTGGCGACTGGGATAGACACGCCAAGCAATGGGGATGGGTGGTACAGAAAAAAGCAAATAGATTTAAAGCCTATCCGCTGGCTGGCGACAGGGATAATGCCTTTTTCAGTATTGACGGGATGATCCCTGAAATTATTTCAAATAAAAATATAGAACCCATGGTAAGGTCTTTCGAGGAAGAGATAGATTACCTTCCCGGGCTCGTCTACCCCAATGATGTATACTTCCTGAGATATACCCCGGAAAGGGTATTTACAGAAGAAGCCCAAAAGCTTCAGGAGCTTATGAGCGATGAAGCCCTGGACTCAGCCTTTAAGGTGTGGCAGGACACTATTTATGCCCTGGATGGTGAAGAAATAAAAACCAAGATAAAAAGTCGGAAAGAGAACCTGGTCGAGACAGCCAGGCAGTTTCACAGAATCATTTCTGAAAGAGAATTGCTAAGTGAACCCCTGAAAGGATCGGAAGATATTGAGATAAGTCCGCAACTAATGCAGTGTTTTGAATGTGCACAACATCTATCTGAAAATCAGAAAAAATAAAAGGCTGCCTAAAATGAATTAAGCAGCCTTTTTATCTTTTGAAGGATGTGTTCTATTTCCTAATCATCCTCATTTTCATCATCGTCATCATCATCCCCGTTTTTATCTTCTGCACTAATAAAAGCGCCATCTACATCAAATTCGAGTTCAACCCCATTGTTAAGCGTTACTTCATATCCATCATCTTCTTTCTCGGCTTCTATAATGGTCTGTTCGGGATAATTTTCAGCGATATAATCTAATATTACCTGCGGTAGATCAGCAGGGTCAATATCTTCATCGTCGTCATCATAAGCATCGTCCTCATCTTCTCCCTTACCTAAAAATTCACCATCGGCATTAAAAATAAGTTCAACATCGTTGTTCAATTCTACTTCATAATTACCGTTATTTTCTCTTTCGGCTTCATCGATGCCTACCCCCGGAAAATACTGAGCAATGAAATCCTGGATATTTTGTGGTAGTTCTGACGGATCCAAATCTTCATCGCCAAAATCATCTACATCGTCATCATCAATACCCAGAAAATTGCCCTGCATATCAAAAATTAGCTCAGTCTCATCACTAAGGGTTATTTCATAGGTGTCATCGTCCTCAATTTCAGCTTTCCTTATGGTAAGACCGGGGTAGTTAGCAGAAACATAATCCAGTATTGGTTGTGGCAAACTAGAGGTTTGCACGTGCGCATCGGCTTTAATTGCTGTTGCGCTAAGATCTACTTCGGCAGTACCGGTATCCCCATCATCATCAGAACTGCAGGAAAATCCTATAAATGCAGTTAACAAAGTAATTCCTAAAATTTTAATACGTTTCATAAATGTGTTTTTTAATTAATCGTTATTCAAACAAGCCTTATAGGTTCAAATAAAAACGAGGTATCAATAAAAAAATTGCCTGCCTGAATCCTAAAACCTCCTAAAATTTCAGTCAGGTTGCCAAGGGAAGTTTAAAAGTAGATACTTCGTTAAGAAAACAGAATAGCAAAATAAGCCGGGGCGGTTTAATGCCTGCCATCATTAACCTCTATCCAGTAACCATCGGGATCCTGGAAATATATTTGCCTGATTCCGTCCGGACGGGTATTAGAGGTATTAGGTTCCCCCTTCCAGGTTTCAAATTGGATGTTTTTTGATTTGAGATAATCCATAAAGGCATCCAGTAGATCTGTTCTCATAGCCATATGCACCCCTTTATATTTTTCTATTACTTCCTTACTCTCCACAAGATGGATCTGGACCCGGTCGTTGAGCTGAAACCACATAATATGGTCTCCAAGACCTCCATTATGAATTTCCTCCAGGCCCAGGATATTTCCGTAGAAATCGGCAGAAACCTTCAGGTCTCTTACCCTGATGGTATCATGGTCTTTTCTAAGGTTATATTTATTAACTTCGGCTGTTGCAGCGAAAAGAATTATCGCCGGTGTTTTTTGTGCTTGCATAGCGCAATGTTTTTACGGTTTTTTTAGTACTCTACAAGATAATTTAATTGCCGCCCCCAACTGTAAAACTGAGGTTAAAACTTTTATTTTGGGTGTCAAAAAGTCTTAACTTGCAGGATAAAGCTCAAACATCCTATGATTTATATCCTTTACCACCCCGACGATGAATCGGAAGTGAAAGAAGAACTTATTCCACTCTTAGATGGAAAGGAGCATAAATTAGTTGAATACCCGAATCCGGAGTTCAAGCCTGAGAATGAAAACGTATTAATCACCTATTTAAACGACGAATATCTTAGGGAGTTTTTACCCCGGGCGGCAAACCAAAATTGGCCGGTAGGCATCCTACCACATCCCGAAAATTTATATACTTCAAAAGGCTTGGGCATTTCTTTAAAAATGGGAGAAGCTATGGATGAGATCCTTGTTGCTGAGGAAAGCCACAAGCTGGACCTGTTATTTTGCAACGAAAAACCTGTCTTTCAGGCAGTAAACATTGGGAATGCCTTCATTTTTTCGGAAGAATACAAAGAGAATAGTTTCTTTTTTGAGGTTAAGACCTTTTTGAAAAATATACGGCGACTTTCTTCCCTCTCGCATCACTCTTATCTTTTAAAATCTGATGGCGAGAAATTAATACAAACTTCAGCATTGGGCATTATCGTGGTAGAGCACCCATTGAGTTCAGTGGTTTCCAGAAGACTGGTTACGGAAAGTGCGATGAATGATGGCATGTTCAACGTGCTGATCCTGGCGCCGCAAAACCTTTTTGAATTACTGTTGTTCTTATTGCGCAGTTTAATCCCGATCAAGAAAAAGCTGGGAAAACTACCCTCTTTTATCGGGCAGATCAAGATCTCTAATCTGGAAATAGAAAACTCTTCCCAGATAGAATATACGGTAGATGGACAGACAGATAAAGCCGAAAGCATAAAACTTGAGGTACAACCGGAAGTCCTGTGCTTAAAACAGGTGAGCACTTACTGCACCGATGAAAAAGGGGCTGATGTAAAGAAAAGTCTCAAGATAGACAAGCTGCCCACAGGACAAAAAAGAAAAGAATTGACCAAGCGGAGCCTGCCCATCCTTCCCCGGGCCACGGCCGAGGAATTTGAAGACCTGTTTAAGGTATTAAGGGAGAACGCAGTGACTACATCCCCGTATGTGATAATGATGATTCTCTCTACCCTTATCGCGACCTTTGGTCTTTTTGGCAACTCTTCACCGGTAATCATTGGAGCGATGATCCTTGCTCCCATTATCGCGCCTATAGTCTCTTTTTCTATGGGAATGGTACGATACGATACCCAAATGCTAAAAACTGGTTTTATCACTATTCTTATTGGAACAGGGGTTTCTCTTTTATTTGCGGCCGCGGTTAGTCTTATCATTCCGCTTAAAGTGCTCACTTCAGAGATCGATGCCCGGCTTTCACCCACTCTTTTAGACATGGGGATAGCAGTGGCATCGGGCGTGGCAGCGGCATACGCCCACGCCGAGGAGGGTATTGCCAAAAGTCTGGCTGGGGTTGCAATTGCGGTCGCGCTTGTGCCCCCGCTTGCCGTAGCAGGAATAGGTATTGGTTGGTGGGATTGGGATGTCTTTTCCGGAGCATTTTTGCTTTATCTCACCAACATGGCCGGAATTATAATGTTTGCCGGACTTACATTTCTAGTCCTCGGGTTTGCACCTTTTAAACGAGCAAGAATGGGACTTGTCTATACCTTAATAATAATTGCTTTGATTCTCGTGCCTCTTTCGCTTTCTTTTAATCGCATTCAGCAGGAAGCAAGCATCACCAAGCAATTGGAAGGCAGTACTTTTAATGACGTTATCCTTCGGGATGTTAAGGTGCGTTTTGGCACCCCCTTAAAAGTGAGTCTAACCCTGGTTGGCACAGAAAGCCTTGAAAAAGAAGATATGGTGGATATAAAAAGACAGATAGAGGAAAATATAGAACAACCCATACAGCTTGAAGTAATTTCGGCTCGGCAATTTTAGGTGTCAGAGATGTTTTAACAGCCAGCTACTCTAAGTGTTAATTCTTTTTTAAAAATGTAGGAATATGTTGCAGATTAGTTTTTATACCATTTAAATTTCAATAGCTTCGGGCCCTTAAAATGAAACTTAAAAACAAAAAAGACAATTATGCTTAGATTGAAAAGAATTGCAACTTCACTATTTTTTACGGCTGTTATAGGTACCGTTACCGCTGTGGCTCAAACTCCACAACAAATGGCACCACAGCAGCAGCAAGTGGAGGTAAATGATGAAGAACTGAGTAAGTTTGCAAATGCATATCAAGGGATTACTGTTATAAATCAACAAGCTCAACAAAAGATGGTAAAAGCTGTTGAAGATAGTGGTTTTGATGTTCAGCGTTTTAATGAAATTCACCAGGCTTCTCTTGATCCAAACCAGGAAGTAGAAGTAAGCAGTGAAGAAAAAGCCAAGCACAAAGCTGTAGTTACAGAAATTGAAGGTATGCAAGGGGACTTCCAAAAAGATATGGAAAATGTAATTGAAGAGCAAGGGCTTAGCATTGAGCGTTATGAGCAACTGGCTATGGCTTTGCAACAAGATACTGCACTGCAACAAAGACTGCAGAAGCTTATGCAGGGAGAAGGATAATCCAAACCCTTATAATAACTAAAAAGCGACAGAAATTTCTGCCGCTTTTTTTATGTCCTTAGCACCTACTCTCATTGAAAATCCTCAATAAAATAATATTCATTTTAAAAATATTAAAATAAACTTTGTTTTATTGTGCGAACTATTTAAATATCATGTATATTTGCAGTCAATATAAATAATAGTTACAATGAACAGAGGAACAGTTAAATTTTTTAACGACTCAAAAGGTTTCGGTTTTATTACCGACGAAGAATCAAACAAGGAGTATTTTGTACACGCAAACGGCTTAATTGACGAAATCAGAGAAAATGATGAAGTTGTGTTTGATCTTGAAGAAGGAAGAAAAGGTTTAAATGCGGTAAATGTAAAACAAGCTTAGGCTTTTTTTAGTTACCAGTTTATAAAGATTTTCAGGCCCTGCATTAATTTGCAGGGTTTTTTTTATGCATTTTTTATAATATCAGATTTGTCTCATTCCTTTCATATTCCATAATTTAGGAGTCTAAGGAAAGTTTAACTATTTTGAAATCACCGGTTTTCAGTATTTTAATTTTTGCACTCCTGATTATGGGACTGCCACACCCCGGTTATGCGCAATCTATGAAACAAAAAGATAGCTTAAAATTCAATAAAAAAATAGTGCCTGATATCATTTGGAGGGAAGCCTATATTGCCCTCGCTCACTACCCCGAGCTAAAGGATACTCCCATAGAATTTAAATTCAAGAAGGATATCCAGAAATCATTTATGCAGGCTCAGCCCAAGATCTCCGGGCTATTTAAAAACAAAAAAAAGCGAGCTTATTTCGTGATGATAAGTGAGGAAATTGTCATAGAAGATGAAGTCTTTGATGTGACCGCCGTCCCATCAGATGTTCTTATTGGCTGGCTGGGCCACGAATTGGGACATATTATGGATTACCGGGAAAGAAGCGGCCTGAATATGCTCTGGTTCGGAATGAAATATTTTGCTTCAAAAACCTATATCCAGGAAGCCGAACGAGTAGCCGACACTTACGCAGTAAACCATGGCATGGGAAAATATATAATTGCCACCAAAGACTTTATCCTGAATCATGCACATCTCTCTGACGTCTATAAAGCACGCATAAAGAACCTCTACTTGTCCCAGGGGGAGATCATGATGTTAATAGACGAATTGGAATAGGAGAGATAATATGGAAATCGAAATCCTTGGATGCCGTGGAAAGATAAAAGCTTCGGCGCCAAAATATAAAAATCACAGCGGATTTCTCATCGACGAAAAACTCTTGATTGATGTTGGAGAAGAAGCCTTTCTTGAGAGAAAACCGAGGGCAATTATCTTCACCCATTTTCATCCTGACCATGCATACTTTGTTTTTAAAGAGGAAACTTTCTCGCCAGGAATTCCGCATTACGGTCCGGAACCCCATCCACTTCTCCCTAACCTGAGAATTATTTCAGCAAAAACCGAAATTTTAGGTTATAGGATAATCCCTATCCCTGTAATTCACGCCAAAAACCTAAAATCATTTGGATATGTGGTAGAGAAAGATGGAAAGCGGGTTTTCTTTACCGGTGATGTTGCCTGGATCGAAAAAGCCCATCTGAAGGAAATCGGGCAGGTGGATCTTATTATTACCGAAGCTACCTTAATTCAGAAAGGCGGCCGGATAAACCGAAGTGGCGATAAGATCTATGGTCATACCGGAATCCCCGATCTGATTCGTATTTTAAGTCCGCTTAGCCCGAAACTGATATTTACCCATTATGGGGTCTGGTTCTACAAGAATATCGATAAAAGCAAAGAAAAATTAAAATCTCTGGAACCGCAGGGCACTAAAATAATCCCTGCTTTTGATGGCTTAAAAATAAAGGTCTAATTCTTCTTTTCAAAAAATGATCTTAGCAAGCGGGCATTTTCAGGGGCACGGGCCTCCAAATCGTTGTTAAAGTATATATACACTTCCTCTGTTCCTGAGTTTTTGATCTTCTCGTACCAGCTGTGGAGATCCTCCCGGGAATAATCGTAATCATACCACTTCTTACCTTTTCCGTGAAACCGAACATAGCCTATCTTCCCGGTAATGATCATTTCTTCCGGAAAAACCGGGCTCGAAATAGAGCAGAACACAACATTGTATTTCGAAAGAAGCGCATAGACCTGCTCATCAAACCAGGATAGGTGACGAAATTCAATCACATTGGTAAAATCAGGATTAAGTAATTTACAGAAAGCCTCCAGCTTTTCATCATCGCGGTGAAGGATTGGGGGTAATTGCCATAAGATACAGCTCTTTTTGTCCTCCAGAAGGTAAGCGGCCTTATAAAATTTCTCCACACTCTCCTCCACCTCGTTCAGCTTCTTCATATGGGTGACATACCGGCTGCCTTTCAGGGTGATCTTAAATTCATCGGGGACGGTCTCTTTCCATTTTATAAGGGTGGAATCTCTGGGGAATCTGTAAAATGTGCTGTTGATCTCCACAGTATTGAAAACTCCCGAATAATATTCCAGCCAGTCCTTTTGAGCCATTTTTTCAGGATAAAAACGGCCCTTCCAGTCCCGGTAATTCCAGCCTGAACAACCAATATAGACTTTCATGATCGTTCTTTTTGACATTCAGGGCAGAAATAAGTACTTCTGCCGGAAACCTTGATCATCTCAATTTTCCCTGAACATTTGGGGCAATCAGTTCCCTCTTTTCGAGACCGGCTTAGATAGTCTTTGGGAAATTCCGATCGTTCTCCTTCCTTTTTTATTGCCGTGTTTAAAACCTCGGCCATTTCTTCAAAAAGCTTTTTTCTATCCTTTTCAGAAAGTTTTTCCACTTTGGTTTTAGGGTGAATTTTGGTTTGAAACAGAATCTCATCGGCGTAGACATTTCCTATTCCAGAGATCAGATGTTGATCGGTGAGCGCTGATTTTATTCCTCCTTTTTTCTGCTGAAGGATTTCGAGGAACTCTTTCTTAGAAAGATCCAACGCGTGTTTTCCCAAATCCTGTTCTTCCCGAAACTCCTCCAAACCATCTGCGAGATAAATCTTACCCAGTTTTCTCACACATACGAAAGCGAGATGAGAAGAATCCTTGAAGGTGATCAGTAAATGGGTATGTTTTGGTATTTCATTATGCTTGTAATATTCAAATTTACCCGTCATCCCAAAATGAAAGACCAGGCTTTTCTTGTTGTTGGTCTTGAGGAAAAGATATTTCCCAAGCTGTTCGGCATCAATGAATTTCTTATTGAGCAGCGCTTTTTTAAAATCGGATGTTGAGGCCTGTAATAATTTGGTTTCGGGAAATTCCACCTCAACTATTTCCTTGTTGAGCACTGTTTCTTTCAGAAAACTTTTAAAATTCGCTATTTCAGGTAATTCCGGCATAATCGAAGGATTTTAGTTTGAAAACTCGTTTAACTATAAAAATTTACTTTTGTTCTTTTTTACGAATTTCTCCCATTCAGCAAACTTCTCTTCATTCATCACCTTTTCCATTTTCACCTGCCCTCCCTTTTTCTTATTGGTAGCATTCCATTCAGGAAACATTTCGGGATGCACTTTGCTCACCTTCACCCCTTTTAAGGCTTTAGAACGGGCTACCCGGTAATTTTTATTCGCTTTTTTAAGAGATTCATCAAGGGCTTCAGCAAGTTTTTCTTCAGAAATATCTGTTTCGGTCCCAAGGTACCAGTGATGATGGAATTCCCCGTCAATTCGAACCGCCGCGAGAGTGAATTCAGGAATTTTAATATCGAAATTTTCTTCCAGTTCCTGGACCGCATCGTTCATCTTATTCACCGAAAGCTGCGAGCCAACAACATTCAGGAAAAATTTGGTCCTTCCTGTGATTCTGATCTCATTCCGGGAAACATCGGTGAATTTAATCGTGTCCCCAATAAGGTATCGCCAGGCACCTGAAACAGTACTGATAAGCAGAACATAATCTTCATCTTCTTTTACATCGGCCAAAGAGATCACGGGAGCATCTTCCACTAGCGAACCATCCTGTTTTATGTATTCGGCCTTAAAAGGAACAAATTCAAAATAAATTCCGTTATCCAGAATAAGCTTCATGGCATTGGTCTCAGGTCGAGCCTGAAAAGCCAAGAAGCCTTCCGAAGCCAGGTAGGTATCTATTACCGTAATGGGGTGACCTAATAGTGCATTAAAGCTTTTTTCATAGGGCTCAAAAGCCACCCCTCCCGAAGTGAATACCTGAAGGTTTGGCCATATATCGTGAATATTATCCAGATTGTTATATTCTATCACCTTTTTCATCATCAACTCCAACCATGAAGGAATACCGCTTAGTGCACCAATATCCCAGTTTTTAGCATTCTCAGCAATGCGCTGCACCCGTTCATCCCATTCTTCAATTTTGGCAATATCCTCTCCTGGTTTATAATAACCCCGAAACCAAAACGGAATATTGCTGGCGCTTATCCCGCTTATCTCGCCCTCGTGGTGGTCGCCTTCTTTCTGAAGATCGGTAGAGCTACCCAGCATCATGATCTCTTTTTCGAAGAAATCGGGAGGCAGGTCAAAATTACTCAGGGCGCTTACCTGTTTGATCCCGGCTTTCCTAATCGCTTCCACCATTTCGCTGGTTACGGGAATCCTTTTACTGGATTTCCCTGTGGTACCTGAGCTTAGAGCAAAATAAGGAGGCCGGCCAGGCCAGGTAATGTTTTCCTCGCCGTTGTGCACCTTATACCACCATTCTCTTTCAAGTTTATGATAGTCGAAGTAGGGTATTTTTTCTGCGAAGGTCTTTCGCATATCTACCGACTCCAGGATAGCACCAAAATTATAATGTTTCCCGAATTCAGTATCCTTTGCCGTTTTTAATAATTTTTGAAGGACTTCCTCCTGGGCTTTTTGAGCATCAGGTTCTGAAACCAGATTATCCCTTAAATCGATAAGTCTTTTTAAAATGGAACCTACTATGGCCATATTGCATTATTTACTTGTATCTATTCTCAAGATCTGAAGATAAAAAAAAGCAAAATCAGGATTCAATATGTTTCAGTAATTATCAATAATTTAACCTTTAAAAACTCACGGTTTTACCTTATGCCTTTATGCTTTTTGCACATTTTTCAGCACATTTTTCACCATCTATCGCGGCAGAAACAATCCCCCCGGCATAGCCCGCACCCTCACCACAGGGATATAAACCTTTAATCTGTACATGCTCAAAAGTATAAGGATCTCTGGGAATCCTAACCGGGGAAGAAGTACGCGACTCGGGCGCATGCACAATGGCCTCATTGGTTAGAAATCCCCGCATGCTTTTATCAAATTCTTTGAATCCTGCCTGAAGGGTTTTATGGATGAAATTCGGAAAAACACTCTCCAGTTCTACCGAAGTTACTCCCGGTTTATAAGAGGTTACAGGTAAATTTTGCGATAATTTACCATTAGTGAAATCAACGAGTCTTTGTGCCGGTACACGCTGAGTTTTTCCAGCTTCTGCCCAGGATTTTTGTTCTATTTGCTTCTGAAACTCCATAGCGGCCAAAGGATTCACTTGAGAGCCGGGAAAGTCTGATAGTCTTAATTCAACCACGATCCCGGAATTGGCTGTAGGCTGATCCCGTTTGCTGGGTGACCAGCCATTGGTCACTACCTCACCGGGCGCAGTGGCACAAGGCGCAATAATTCCGCCGGGACACATACAGAAGGAATACATTCCCCTGCCATTGATCTGCTTTACGATGCTGTAGGGTGATGGCGGCAGGTAATCCCCTCTGGTCTCACATTTATACTGGATTTTATCGATAAGCTCCTGCGGATGTTCCACCCTTACACCCAGGGCAAAAGGTTTTGCTTCTATTTTGATGTTTTTAGAATGCAGGAGTTCAAAAATATCCCTGGCTGAATGCCCCGTGGCCAGGATCAATTTTCGTGCTTTAATGGTTTCTCCCTTAAGGGTTTTAATTCCGGCCACCTCATTATCTATAATAATGATATCGGTGAGTCGGGTATTAAAAAGAACATCTCCTCCGCAGGAAATGATCTTTTCCCGAATATCGGCAATTATAGCGGGAAGTTTATTTGTCCCAATATGGGGATGGGCCTCTACCATAATTTCGGGAGTAGCCCCAAAAGCAACCAGCAGTTTTAAAATGCGATCTACATCTCCGCGTTTTTTGGAACGCGTGTATAATTTCCCGTCGCTATAAGTGCCTGCTCCACCTTCGCCAAAACAGTAATTGGAATCTTCGTTTACGATATGTTGAATGTTCAGGGCTTTCAGATCCCTTCTCCTTGTTCTTACATCTTTACCCCGCTCTACAATCACGGGCTTTAGACCGGACTCAATACATTTTAGCGCAGCGAATAAACCGGCAGGGCCCGCACCTACGATGATTACTTCTTCCTTATCACTCACGTCCTGATAGTCCGAAATTTCGATCTTATTTTCCTGAAAAGCTTCATTTACATAAACTTCAAGCTTCAGATTCACCTTTATGGTTTTCTGTCGGGCATCGATGGAGCGCTTTAAAATTTCAATATGGGAAATTTCAGAAAGCGGGATGTCCGCCTTTTTAGAAACCGCCTTCCACAATTTTTCTTTGACTGCCGCCTGTTCAGGACTCACCTGAAGTTGAAATTGATATCTCATGCTTTAAAATCTTCAGCAAAATTAAGCTTTTCCCATTATAGAAACCGATTCTACGAAAGTCTATTAGCTTCAAGAATTCATAAATGGGAAACAACATCGAACAAAATACAAATGCAGGGAAAAAATATCAAAATTTGATGAACTGTGATTTAAAAAACTAATTTAGCGGTTTTAACTCCCTGCTAAAACAAATAAATTGAAGCTACAAGCCTCCCCGGAAGCATTGATTGAACTGGCATATGCTAAAATGCATTTCGGAAAATACAAAGGCTATTTTCTGAGCGATGTACCGGAATATTATTTGGTATGGTATAGACAAAAAGGTTTCCCTAAGGGGAAAACCGGGGAACAGATGCAGGAGGTTTTCGAACTAAAGCTGAATGGAATGGAAGGTATATTAAGGCAAATAAGAAAAAGGCATCCCAAAGGAAGATAATTTCAGGGCCTGATAGACCTGAAATATTAGGTTTAAAATTCCACGCTTTTTCTATTCTTCTTTGTATTTTAGCGCCCTGAATAAAACAACGCAACAAACACTTCACAAAATGGCCGAAACCAAGTATATTTTTGTCACTGGCGGCGTTTCTTCTTCACTGGGAAAAGGAATTATCGCGGCTTCACTGGCAAAATTACTGCAAGCGCGTGGGTTTAAAACCACTATTCAGAAACTTGATCCTTACATCAATGTAGATCCGGGAACGCTTAACCCTTACGAACATGGGGAATGTTATGTAACCGAAGATGGCGCAGAAACCGATCTTGACCTTGGTCATTACGAACGTTTTTTAAATGTAAATACTTCCCAGGCCAATAATGTAACTACTGGCCGAATTTACCAAAGTGTGATCGAAAAAGAACGCCGTGGGGAATTTTTGGGAAAAACGGTACAGGTAGTACCACACATAACCAATGAAATAAAGGAACGCATACAACTACTAGGCAATAACGGAGATTACGATATAGTTATCACTGAAATTGGTGGAACTGTAGGTGATATTGAATCCCTGCCTTACATCGAGGCCGTGAGACAGTTGAAATGGGAACTTGGCGATGAGAACGCCTTGGTTATTCATTTAACCCTGGTGCCTTACCTGGCAGCCGCAGGAGAACTTAAAACCAAACCCACCCAGCATAGCGTAAAAACACTAATGGAAAGCGGAATTAAAGCCGATATTCTGGTTTGTCGCACAGAGCACGAACTCTCTGATGATATCCGTCGTAAGCTGGCCATTTTCTGTAATGTGCGTCAGGAGGCAGTGATTCAAAGCATAGATGCCGATACAATCTACGATGTTCCAAATATGATGCTGGAGGAAGGACTGGATACAGTAACCCTGAAAAAATTGGGAATTCCAGATGATACTACCCCTAAATTGGAGCGTTGGAATGAATTTCTAAAACGTCACAAAAACCCTAAAGCTGAAGTAAATATTGGTCTTATCGGGAAATACGTAGAACTTCAGGACTCTTATAAATCTATTCTGGAAGCATTTATTCATGCCGGCGCCGAAAATGAAGTGAAGGTAAATGTAGAAAGCATACATTCAGAATTTATAAATGAAAACACCATTCACCATAAAATCGCTCATTTAGACGGAATACTGGTGGCTCCCGGTTTTGGGGAACGTGGGATAGAAGGAAAAATAGACGCGGTGCGTTTTGCCCGGGAAAACAAGGTCCCCTTTTTAGGAATCTGCCTTGGAATGCAAATGGCTGTTATTGAATTTGCCCGTAATGTTTTACAATTAAAAGGTGCAAATTCTACTGAGATGGATCCTGAAACCCAGCATCCGGTGATAGATCTTATGGAAGAGCAGAAAGATATCACTCACAAAGGTGGTACTATGCGTCTTGGGGCATGGGATTGTCATCTTACCGAAGATTCTCTGATCTCCCGAATCTATGGGAAAGCAGATATTAAGGAGCGACACAGGCACCGTTTCGAATATAACAATAAATACAAAGAACACCTCGAAAATGCCGGAATGCTAAGTACCGGGATAAACCCGGATACGGGACTGGTAGAGGTTGTTGAACTTAAAGATCACCCCTGGTTTATAGGGGTGCAATATCATCCGGAATATAAGAGCACGGTAGCAAGCCCACATCCATTATTTGTGGACTTTATAAAAGCAGCTCACACTTATTCTAAAAAGAAAAATTCTGCCAGCCTGGCACCTAATCAATGAATGGTCAGTTTTTTGACCTAAGGCAAGTTACAGTTAAAGAAAAACATGGAAGAAAAAAAGTTTGATGTTCAATCCTTAATCGGGTTTTTACTAATTGGTGGTATCTTACTGTGGATGTTGTATAACAACACCCCTACCGAGGAAGAATTAGAAGCTGAACAAAACACCGAACAGGTAGAAATCCCGGAAAACACCGATGCAAATGAGCCACCGGCCAGAACCGAAGCTACAGAAATTCAGGATTCTACCGCTATGGCGCAGGCCAGAGAACGTCTGGGGCCTTTCGGCTATTCTGCAGGGCTGGCTTCCGCCAGTGACGAAAGCACTACCTTCTCCAACGATGTACTGGAGTTAAAGATAGAAAACAAAGGAGGGAGTATTTCTGAAGCGCGGATGCTCAATTTTAAAACCTACGATTCTATCCCGGTTTACTTAATAAAAGATGGCAACGCCTCTTTTAACCTTAATTTCACCACTACAGATGGTAGGGTTCTGGATACCCAAAACCTTTATTTTGAACCGGAAGTAAGCCAAAATGGTGACAACAAGGTGCTTTCTATGAAACTAAAGGTTTCAGAGACCGAATTTCTGGAATATCGTTATGTCCTGAAACCCGGCGAGTATATGCTGGATTTCAGCATAAGATCCCAGGGCCTCAACCGCGTCTTAAATCCTAACCAGGATATTAACCTGGACTGGAAACTCAAAGGTTACCGTCACGCCAAGAGTATCTCTTACGAAAACCGATACACCGAACTTAGCTATGAGTATGATGATGGGGCCGATGATTATCTGGGACAAGGAGATTTCACCGATGATGAGGAAGAAAATATTACATACGTAGCTTTCAAACAGCATTTCTTTACTTCCATCCTGCTTACCGACACGCCTTTTAAACGAGGTAAATTCACCTCAGAAAATCTGGTACAGGACGAAGAGGTAGATACCGTGTATACCAAAGCTTTTACCGCCAGCCTGCCACTTGAACTAAATGGGGGAGAGCTTAACTATAATATGAACTGGTACTACGGGCCAACAGATTATAAAATTCTTAATGATTACGATCGTAATCTTGATGAGATCGTCCCCCTTGGATGGGGAATCTTTGGATGGATAAACCAACATATCTTTATTCCGTTTTTCAGCTTCCTGAGTGGGGTATTGCCCAGCTACGGGATTGCAATTATCGTAATGACAATTGTTGTTAGGATCGTGCTCTCACCCGTAACCTATAAGTCCTATTTATCTCAGGCCAAGATGAAGGTTTTAAGACCGGAGATCAACGAGCTTAACGAGAAGTACAAGGACAATGCGATGAAGAAGCAGCAGGAAACTATGAAGCTTTACAGCAAGGCGGGAGCAAGCCCAATGAGTGGATGTTTACCGGCCCTGATGCAGATTCCGGTTTTCTATGCCTTATTCCAATTCTTCCCCAGTGCTTTTCAGTTAAGACAAAAAGGATTCTTATGGGCAGATGACCTTTCGAGTTATGATACCATAGCCCAGTTACCGTTTACTATTCCGTTTTATGGGGATCATGTAAGTCTTTTCCCTATTCTGGCATCCATCGCGATCTTCATCTATATGATGATGACCACCGGCCAGAGTATGGCGCAAGCCCAGCAGCCTGGAATGCCTAATATGAAGTTTATAATGTATCTGTCTCCATTACTGATGTTGTTCTTCTTTAACAACTATGCCAGTGGACTTTCTTTATACTACTTCACCTCTAACCTGATTACCATCGGAATTATGTTGGTAATCAAATATGTGATCATTGACGAGGATAAGATCCACGACAAGATCCAGGAGAATAAGAAGAAACCTAAAAAACAAAACAGGTTTACCAAAAAAATGCAGGAGATGATGGAGCAGGCCGAGCAACAGCAGAAACAAAAAGGGAAAAAATAATTTAAGTTTTTCCTAAAAAAGTAAAAGCCCCCGCTATCCGCGGGGGCTTTTTGGTGTAAGAAAAAGATACTGAACTACAATTCTTCTGGTAGAATCACGGTATCAATTGCGTGAATTACCCCGTTATTTGCCTGTACATCGGCTGCTACAACGGTAGAAATTCTATCCCTGGCATCGGTAAGAGTTACGGCATCGCCAAGGTTTACGGTAAAGGAATCTCCATTTAAGGTTTCTACCATCATCCCGTCAGAAAGGTCACCAGAGCGCACATTAGCTCCGGCAACCACGTGATAGGTTAAAACAGTCGAGAGAGTTTCAGTCGGTATATCTCCTAAACTATCCATTTCCAATTCATCCAGCAAGGCAACAAAAGCATCATTAGTTGGAGCAAAAACGGTGAAAGGAGCGGGATCTTCAGTGGCTTGCAAAGTCCCAACAAAGGTAAATTCGTCTTCACGTGTTAAAGCCTGGACAAGAATATCGAAAGTTGGATCGGCTGTAGCGAAATCTACGATATCAGGTAGGCCAATCACTGCGTTCACGGCATGAATAATCCCGTTATCTACTTCAATATCGGCGTTGGTAACTTCGGCCATCCCGTTGATCATTACCCCATCGTCAGTATTAATATACATACTTAGAGGTTCCTCAGAAGCCATTCCGGTAGCCATACTGCTGATATAACCGGTAGCAAGATTAGAAGACATGATTACTCCAGATTGCACATGGTTAAGAAGTACCTCTCTTAACAGGTCTTCAGGCACTTCATCAAGACTATCGAATCCGTTAGCCGATAAAAAAGCATTAAATGCCGCATTGTTTGGTGCAAAAACAGTGTAATTTGCAGAGCCGTCCAGGGTTGAAGTTAATCCTGCAACTTCCAATGCGGCTGCAAGGGAAGAATAATTATCGTTATCAGCGACAAAATCGGCAATACTGTTGGAGGGCACAATAACATCTCCTGCTTCATCGTCATCACTGCACGATACAAACCCGGTCACCAATAAGGCGATAAAGGCGAATTTTGTGATTTTTGAAATAAAAGTCATCTTTTTATGTTTTAGTTATAGTGTAAAAGTACAGCAGACAAACATATAGTTTTGTTTAATTTTTGTTAATTATGTTTAAACACGAGTTAAAGTATTTATTGATGATCTTTTGTATTCCCCTTTTTGCCCAGGAGAAAATAAATCAAACTGACGAGCAGGGCCGTCGGCACGGGGAATGGAGAGTTAATTTCGAGGGTACGAATCAGCTTAAGTTTGAAGGGACATTTCAACACGGAAAAGAAACCGGGAAATTTAAGTTCTACAAAAAAGGATTTCAGGAGCATCCCACGGCAATTATAGAATTTCAGGATGCAAACACCGCTGAGGCTACTTATTACTCTCAGGACGGTAAACCCATAAGCCAGGGTAGGATAAAAAACAAGCAAAGGGAAGGCACCTGGGTATATTTCCACAATAAAACAGAAGATACCATGATGGTAGAAAATTATTCCGGAGGCGAATTAAACGGCCTCCAGATTACCTATTTCCCCGATGGTATCAAAGCCGAAAAGACCGAATATAAGAATGGCAAAAAACACGGTGAAAGTTTTATCTATGGCAAGAACGGGCAGGAACTTCAGCATTTAAATTACAAAAACGGAGAGTTGCATGGACCTGTGAGCTATTATAATGCGGCAGGCGAAAAACTCATTGAAGGCGAATACAGGGAAGACAGAAAAACCGGAAATTGGCGCTACTTTAAAGACGGAAATTTAGATGAAGAAAAAGAGCATTGAAATCAAAAAATTTTATATTTATACACCTAAACTCAACATGTTATGAAAAAAATTATTGCCTTATTAGCCGTATTTATGATGTTTACTGCCTGTGACAGCGATGACGATGTCAACGATGGGGAAGACCCAATCCTGGGCACCTGGTTTGTGGTAGACTTAGAAAATGCCTATAGCGAAGATGAATTAAGTGAATGTAATATGAATTCGAATATTACCTTTCACGCCGACAATACTGCAGATTCTGAATTCTACGAGGAAGTTGAAGGAGAATGTGTGTCCACAGCTGATACATCAGAATGGGAAAGAGAAACTAACGGCCAGTACACCTTCGATTTACCCTTCTTTGGAAGACAAACCGGAGATGTTGAATTTTCCGGAAATAACCAGTTTAAATTTTCGGTCCCATCAATGCCGGGGGTGAGCCTTACTTTCGAGAAATAATTCAGATACATTAAAGATTTTAAGGGTGGCCTCAGCCACCCTTTTTAATTGATGCCATAATAAGAAAGCATTATACTTATAATATTCAATATCTCTTATATTTCGTAATTTTGCAGCCTGCTTTCCGACTTTCTCTGCGGAAAGAAAACAAAATGAGCTTAATGAAAAAGAAAGTTGTAGTAGGTTTATCAGGCGGAGTGGATTCCAGTGTTTCTGCATATCTTTTGCAGCAGCAGGGCTATGAGGTAATCGGTCTTTTTATGAAGAACTGGCACGACGACTCGGTAACTATTTCTGATGAATGCCCCTGGCTGGACGACAGTAACGATGCGATGATGGTAGCCGATAAACTGGGAATTCCTTTTCAAACCGTAGATCTTAGCGAGCAATATAAAGAACGTATCGTAGATTATATGTTCAATGAATATGAGCGCGGCCGTACCCCAAATCCCGATGTGTTGTGCAACCGCGAGATCAAATTCGATGTCTTTATGAAAATTGCCCTCTCTCTGGGCGCCGCCTATGTGGCCACCGGGCATTACTGCCGGAAAGGAGAGTTTGAGAAAGACGGAGAGACCATCTACCAGTTACTCTCGGGAAAAGATAATAATAAGGACCAGTCTTATTTTCTTTGCCAGTTGACGCAGGATCAGCTTTCAAAAACCCTCTTCCCTATCGGGGAATTACAAAAATCTGAGGTTCGCAGAATCGCTGCGGAACAGGAGCTGGTAACCGCCGATAAAAAGGATTCGCAGGGACTTTGTTTTATAGGAAAAGTTCGCCTGCCGGAATTTCTTCAGCAGAAGCTTCAGCCTAAGGAAGGGGTGATCGTGGAGATCGAAGCAGATGAAGATTTATACAAAACAGAAACTCCTTCTTTCACCAACAAAAAGGAGGAATTAGACTTCCTTTCCAAAAAGTATGAATATACTTCTAAAGATGGTAAGGTAGTCGGCAAACACCAGGGCGCTCATTATTTTACCAAGGGCCAGCGAAAAGGACTTGCCGTAGGTGGCACCCCGGAACCTCTCTTTGTTATAGACACCGATGTTGATGAAAACGTAATCTATACCGGCCAGGGCAAAGATCACCCCGGAATTTACCGAAGAGCACTTTTTATTACTAATGAGGAAGTACATTGGGTGCGGAAAGATCTTGCTATTAAAGCTGATGAAACCCTTGAGGTGATGGCAAGAATTCGTTACCGGCAACCGCTTCAGAAAGCCATTCTTCATCAAACCGAAAACGGAATGTATGTGGTTTTTGAAGAGCCACAGGCCTCGATCACCGAAGGGCAGTTTGTTGCATGGTATGATGGAGAAGAATTATTAGGTTCGGGGGTTATTTCTTAAATTCGGGAAAAATTAAGCAATGCCTGAAAATAAGATCACCTCACTTTTCAATATAAAATATCCACTTATCCAGGCGGGAATGATCTGGGCCAGCGGGTGGCGCCTTGCCAGCGCGGTTAGTAATGCCGGCGGACTTGGTATTATTGGCTCGGGCTCTATGTACCCAGATGTTTTAAGAGAACATATCCAGAAGTGTAAAAAAGCTACTGATAAGCCTTTTGCGGTAAACGTGCCTATGCTCTATCCCGACATTGAAAAGCTTATGGAGATCATTGTGGAAGAAGGTGTGAAGATCGTCTTTACTTCTGCCGGTAATCCTAAGGTTTGGACAAAGCATTTACAGGAAAATGGCATAAAAGTAGTACATGTAGTGAGCAGCGTAAAATTCGCTCTGAAATCGGAAGAGGCAGGTGTTGACGCCGTTGTCGCTGAAGGTTTTGAGGCCGGCGGGCATAACGGTCGTGATGAAACCACAACCTTTGCATTAATCCCTATGGTGAAGGAAAAAATAAAAATTCCGCTTATCGCCGCAGGTGGAATCGGTACGGGCCGTGGAATGCTGGCAGCGATGGTTCTGGGAGCTGATGCCGTCCAGGTTGGAAGTCGTTTTGTGGCTTCCCATGAAGCTTCTTCTCATCCCAATTTTAAGGAGATGGTGGTAAAAGCCGGTGAAGGCGACACTATTTTAACCCTTAAGGAACTCGCTCCGGTAAGACTGCTAAAGAACAAATTCTATCAGGATATAGAAAGAATGTACCAGAGTTCACCTTCCAAAGAAGACCTGATCGGGTTGCTGGGCAGAGCCAGGGCTAAAAAAGGAATGTTTGAAGGAGATTTGGAAGAAGGAGAACTGGAAATAGGCCAGATAGCTGGGCTTATTCACGAAATAAAACCTGCGGCAGAGATCGTTAAGGAAATGATTAAAGAGTTTGAAAGGGCTAAAGCAGAGGTAGCGCAGCTTTAATCGCGGTAATCGCTTAGTTTGGCTAATTCCTCTTTTACGAATTTTATCCAACCAGCTTCAGCCTCTTTATTTGTGCTGTGTACGGTTTCGGCATCAAACAATTTTTGCATCTCCACCCGATCTTTTTCGATACCTTCATATAAGCGATTCAAATCGCGCCTAATATTTCTTCCGGTTTCGTATTCATCGATGGCTTTACGGAGTTTGCGGGCGTGTAGTTCAGAAATATCAAAATGCAGCTGCTCGTGTCCCAGTAGATACTCATCTTCTTCATGCTCTTTTACCCAGGAAAGCTGCGGAAAGAAATTGGTAACCACCTCATACCTTAAAACCGGCTGCCCGCTTTCAGTACTGTAATTCCAGGAAAAAGAAATCCCTGAATTGGTATTGGCTTCATAGGCCACTCCTTGCTTAGGAGTGCCTTTAAAATCGGCCCAGGTGAGTTTTTTTCCTTCTTCCCATTCAATTTTTTCCTGTTCCTGAGAAGAAGAAATTTCAGCAGTAAAAAGCAGGAGCAGGAGGAAGAAAGATTGCCTCATTACGAGGGATAATTAAAAGTGATGTTCTTTTCGATTTCTGGGTGTAGGCTCTGCAAGACCGGGCAGGTTCTGGCGGTATGTTCCAGGATTTTGGCCTGTTTATCAGAATAGACATAAGGAAAATCAAGATTCACCTCTATTTTAGAGATTCGCCGTGGGTTTTCGGCCATGGTTTTTGTGATCTCGGCCTGGGTTCCTTCCAGAACTATGCCCATCTCTTCTGCCTTAATCCCCATAACTGTAAGCATACAGGTCGCAAGAGCAGTAGCTACGGTATCGGTGGGAGAAAAAGCTTCTCCTTTCCCATGATTATCAACAGGAGCATCGGTAATCATTTTACGGCCACTCTGCAAATGTTCGGCTTCGGTTCTCAGGTTCCCTTTGTAAACAACTTTCGATGTCATTATTCTACTGTGCTAAGGGTTAGATCTTCATTCAACCTCATAATATAAATTGCCTGGTTGTGATAACCACCTTCGGCACGTTCGGTATAAAAGAACTTATTTTCGTTGTATTCAGTATAACCTCTATGATCCTCAAAAGAATCATACAAATCTTTTGCCGATGCCAATCTGAGAAGTATATCCAGAGTAAGGTCATAACCTCTAACGGCATATTGATTAGGCTCTACCCCATATTTCTCTATATATTCTTCAAGAAATTCCTCGGAAACCTCCCGATTGTATTCCCTATCAACCGAAGGATAATGCAGTTTTAACCTTGCCAGGTGATCATTGGAAATATTAAAATTATCGTAGGTACTATTCTTATCGGTGGTTAACAGGGTTATTTCACGATCTCTTGCCAAACGATTTAAAGCTGAAGTCGCGCTGCTTAAAACACCTACACTGGAAGATTCCAGAATTACCCAGTTTTCACGACCTTCAACCAGAGATTCATTTAATTTTGATGCGCTTATATTTCCGTTCGAAGGCGTTATTACCGGCGCTGAGGGAAAAATACTTCTCAATCGTTCTTTGATCTGGTAGGCCTGTCCATCAGCAATGATCACTATATTCCTGTTTCCGGCATTCTCTTCAAAATATTCCAACATGGCATCCTGAAGCATATTATCTGTAGGCCTGGACTGGAATAAATTATCAAATGGTCTCATAGACCTGTTTGACAATGGACTTATCACCGGAATTCTCCTGGATTCCAATCTGGCAGCAGCAGCCTCGGTAGAACTTTGCAGGAATGGCCCAATAACCGCATCTACATCATCAAAATTATTGGTATTAATAATATTGACTACCTCCCCGGCATTCTGGCGGGTATCGTAGGCTTTAGCCATGGTGGAAATTCCCAATTCCTTTGCTTCTTCAATGGCCAATAGAGCACCACCGTAAAAATCAAGTGACAACCGCAGGATTCTTTCATTCTGAATAGCGCTTTTATAATGTTCTATAGAATCTGACTCGATCTTATGCAGGTTAAAAGGGAGCATAAACGCGATTTCTTTGGTCTTGCGATTACTTATTGTATTTCTAAGATCCAGCCTGGTAGAGGCCATAGCTTCCTCTTCAAGCCGATCTGGATCGTTTAATTCTTCGGTTTCAGAGGTCGAGAGATTACCAAAACCCTGTCCTTTATTCGGGACTTTTAAAACCATCCCGGTTTTAAGCCCATCTTCCAACGCAGGATTCAAGGCTATAAGAGAATCCTGTTCCACCTCAAAACGTCTTGATAAGCTGAAAAGGGTTTCTTTAGGCTGAACTTCATAAAATTCAAAATTATTATCGGTTAGAATCACCGGTTGATCCAAAACCTTCGTTCCTACCCTAAGCATTATACCCGGTTGTAGTATGTCTACTTTAGGATTAAGGGCTTCCAGCTCTTTAACTGTAAGTCCGTATTTACGGGCGATTCCATACTTGGTTTCTTTAGGAATTACCACGTGTTCCCGGGTATCGGTGATCTGGTTTTTTATATCGGCATCTGTTCTTCTTTCGGGGGCGGCCGGTGCTTTCTCTCTTCCCCCAACCGGAATTCTGATCTCTTCCCCGGTACGCAATTCTGCTGAATATAAATGGGGATTATAGCGTTTAATATCCTCTATGCTTACCTCATATTGCTTAGAAAGGCTATACAGGGTTTCTTTTCTTGCTACTTTATGGGTTTTAAAACTAACATCTTCACTTCTTTCTGCGGACGCTTCCGCCTCGCCAATCGGAATTACCAGTTTTGAAGATACCTCTATCCCGTTCCGGGCATCCGGATTATATTTATAAATAGCTTCCTCGCTAATGTTATATGATTTCGCTATGCTATAAACTGTTTCTCCCGGCTTTACGTCGTGATATTTATACTCCTGGCCTATGGCCGAAGTACTAAACAACTGAAAAGCAAAGAACAAAACTAAAAGGTATCTCATATCTTTAATTTTTTAATAAAGTCTATTCCCACTCAATAGTAGCCGGTGGTTTTGAACTTATATCATATACTACTCTATTAACGCCTTTAACCCGATTTATTATGGAATTCGAGGTTTTTTGCAAAAACTCATAGGGCAGGTTCACCCAATCGGCGGTCATTCCATCGGTAGATTCTACCGCTCTCAAGGCTACAACTTTCTCGTAGGTTCTTTCATCTCCCATAACCCCTACCGAACTCACTGGCAACAGAATCGCTCCTGCCTGCCATACCTTATCATAAAGCATCCAGTCTCTTAAACCCTGAATAAATATATGATCTACTTCCTGCAAGATACGTACCTTTTCGGCAGTAATATCTCCCAGTATTCTAATCGCCAAACCGGGTCCTGGAAACGGATGTCTTCCTAACAATTCCTTATCTATTTCGAGCTCTGCTCCCACTCTTCTCACCTCATCTTTAAAAAGCATCTTAAGGGGTTCCACGATCTTAAGTTTCATGAAATCGGGTAGCCCTCCTACATTGTGATGCGACTTAATAGTTGCTGAAGGACCTCCACTTACCGATACCGATTCGATGACATCGGGGTAAATAGTGCCTTGCGCCAGGTAGGTCACGTCTTTAATTTCGTGCGCCTCATCGTCAAATACTTCAATAAAAGTATTCCCAATCGCTTTCCGTTTGGCTTCAGGCTCACTAATACCTTCCAGAGCTTTCAGAAATCGTGCCGAAGCATCAACTCCCTTTACATTAAGCCCCATATCTTTATACTGGTCCAGAACACTTTCAAATTCGTTCTTGCGAAGAAGTCCGTTATTCACGAAAATACAGTAAAGGTTTTTCCCTATGGCTTTATGCAGAAGCACCGCCGCAACACTGGAGTCAACACCACCACTCAGACCAAGAACTACTTTATCGTCTCCTATTTTTTCTTTTAATTCAGAAACCGTGAGATCAACAAATTTCCCCGGCGTCCAGGTTTGAGCTACTCCGGCAATTCTTACAAGAAAGTTCTCCAGCAGTTGTTTCCCGTCGGTAGAATGATAAACCTCAGGATGAAACTGAATAGCGAAAGTCTCTTCCCCTTCGATGCGGTAGGCGGCATTCAGCACATCGGTGGTGCTGGCCAGGCGAATACTGTTTTCAGGAAGTTCTTTGATGGTATCACTATGGCTCATCCACACCTGTGAATTTTCCATGATATCTTCAAATAAAGGTTCGGCATCTTTGATCACAGAAAGATTGGCGCGACCATACTCCCGTGTTTCAGAAGCTTCCACCTTTCCACCATGGAACTGTGCCAGGTACTGGGCACCATAACAAACCGCCAGCATTGGTTTCTTTCCACGAATTTGAGAAAGATCCGGATGCGGAGCGTTTTCTGCCCTTACAGAGAAAGGGCTTCCCGATAGGATAACCGCTTTAAAGTCTGAAAGATCTTTTGGAATTTTGTTGTAGGGATGAATTTCGCAGTAAATGTTTAGTTCTCTAACGCGCCTTGCAATAAGCTGCGTGTACTGCGAACCGAAGTCTAAAATAAGTACGTTTTGTTGCATAGGCAAAAGTAATAATTTGAGGCAAAAATAAAATAACCAGCGACTTTATTTTCTATCTTTATTCTGAACAACTATCTTAATAGAAATGAAACACCTAAGCGCTGTAATTTTCGCCATCGCAATAGTAATTGCAGCCTGGTTTTTAGGTAACTCCTATGTAAGTCGGGCCAATCCTGATGGGGTGATCTCGGTAACGGGTTCCGGAAGCGAGAATTTCACCTCAGATCTTATCGTTTGGGAAGGCAGTTTTAGCCGGATGAACCCAAACCTGGAACAAGCTTACAAAGATCTGAACAACGACAAGGAAACCGTAAGAAACTACCTTTTAGAGAAAGGAATGAAGGAAGAGAATATCGTCTTTACTTCGGTTCAGACCTCAGAACAGCGCGAAAATCAATATCAGAACGGAAATTATGTGGGCAGTATTTTCCAGGGATATCTGCTAACCCAAAATGTCAAAATAGAAGCTACAGAAGTGGAAATGGTGGAAGAAGTCTCCCGCGAGATCACCGAATTGCTGAATAAAGGAGTACAGTTCAATTCCACACCACCACGGTATTATTATACGAAACTCGCCGACCTTAAACTGGAAATGATCTCCAAAGCTACTGAAGATGCTAGGTTAAGGGCTGAAAGGATAGCCGAAAACAGCGGTGGAAATCTGGGCGATCTCAAAAATGCCAATATGGGTGTTTTCCAAATCACCGGCCAGAACAGCGGAGAAGATTTCAGTTGGAGTGGCGTTTACAATACCGCCGATAAAAGAAAAACCGCATCAATTACAATGCGGTTAGATTATGAGATCGATTAATTAAAGCTTATTTTCCTGAGTTACTACTTATTACATCCCTATAGATCTGCCAGGTGCCCTCGTTGTTTTTCCAAAGGGTCATGAAATTTCCGTAATCTACTTCCTGCCGGGATTATAATTCAAAAGCTCACAGGCAATTGAAGAATCAGAAAGGTTAAGTTTTAGGATGGGGAAAGACTAAACATACAATAAAAAGCAATTAAACAACTGAATAATAGCTTTTTAACCGCTTTTGTAATTATTGATTTTTTTCTTCCGCCTATTTCAGCGTGTCCAGTATCATATCGATATCCTTTTCTGTAGTATCAGGATTTATGAAACAGAAGCGTACCACGGTTTCCCCGTTCCAGATAGTCGGAGTTACCAGGGCAAAGCCTTCCCGGTGATTTTTATAGGTCCAGTCCCGATACATCTCGGGAGTCCAGCCTTTTCTTTTGAATAACACAACCGAAAGACTCGAAGGCCGCACCAGTTCAAAATGCTCATCTTCCTTCACTTTCTTTTCTGCGATTTTGGCGAGTTCTATTCCCCGCTCAATTGCCTTACGGTATTTATTGGTGCCGTGCATAGCCAGGGAAAACCAAAGTGGCATTCCCCGAACCCTTCTGGTGAGTTGTATCTGGTAATCGGCCGGATTAAAGCCATGAGCTCCCTCATCTTTAAAAATCTCAAGATAGGCCCCTTTCTGGGAGTGGGCATTTTTTGCCAATTCCATATCCTTGTAAATTACCGCACCACAATCGTAAGGAGAAAACAACCATTTATGCGGATCTATAGTAATACTATCGGCCCGTTCAATTCCGTTGAACAAATGTCTTACCGATAAAGCAGCCAGTGCTCCCCCGCCATAGGCACAGTCTACGTGCAGCCATATATTTTCTTTTCCGCAAACGTCGGCTATTGTATCCAGCTCGTCTATAATTCCGGCATTGGTTGTGCCTCCGGTAGCCACCACCGCAAAAAGTCGTTTTCGGTCTTGCTTACTAAGTTTATTAACAGCTTCCTGTAGTTCGAGACCGGTAAGGTGTTCATCATCACAATCGGCCAGCATCACCTCGGCATCCATTACCTTAGCCATAGCTTTTATGGAACTATGCGCTCCACTGGAGGTGATAAGCAGGGCTTTGAGATCTTCATTTTCAGTATTCCTGCTGCGCCATTCTTCGCGGGCAGTAACCAGGGCCGAAAGATTAGCAGCTGTACCTCCACTGGTAAAAACCCCGAAGGAATCCTGAGGAAGGCCGGTAAGAGAGACCAGCCATTTCATCGCCTGGTTTTCACAGAAAATTCCGCCGGCACCTTCCATCCAGTAAGCTCCGTGAATACTTGAGGCCGAAGTTACCAAATCGAACATGATAGCCGCTCTTGTAGGGGCTGCAGGTACAAAGGCCAGATGTCGTGGATGGTCTATAGGCACAGTGGCTTTCACCAGCACATCCCTGAATAACTGAAAGGCGGCTTCACCTCCAATCCCTTCAGGAGTAATGGTTTGCCCGACAATCCGAAATAAATCTTCTTCTCTTTTAGGCGCTCCCATTTCGGGGGTCACATTAGAAATACGATCTATGGTATATTTCATGACATCCAGGGTCATTTCTACCAGATCCATATCTATAGTATGCATTCTATTATTTTCCAAAAGTCAGTATTTTAAATTCAGCCTCTAATGGGTTTAATTCTTTTAATAAGGTTGAGATCAAACCTTCACCATATTCGGCATAGAGTTCAGAAAAATTGGTTTGTCTTTCCTGCAGGCTCTGGTTGGGAAACAAACTGTTCTGTAATTCGGCTATGCGGTGTACATGATCTTCCAGTTTTCGTTTCTGAGCCTTAAGGAGTCGTTTTTCCAGGTTCTCCAGTCCTTTTAACTGTTTAACTTCCTGGGCTTTCACCGCACCCAAAAAGGTTTTATCTGTTTGTTCAGCAATTTCATATAAATGCTGAAATTGCTGCACCAAATGCTCTTTCTGTGGTGAAAAATCTATATCGATATTAGAGATCTGCCTTACTTTTCTGTTGATGAGCTCGTGCGGTTTCAGGAAGAGCTCCTTTACTGAAATATTTAATTTCTCCCTTTTTTCATTGATCTTTTCATTCTGAATCAAAGCCGAATTCCGCAACAATAAAACCGGGAAGGGTACTTTTTCAGCTTCAAAATAATCCTTTAGCTCCAGCCAATAAGCCAGCTCTCCCCCGCCGCCAATGTAACAAAGGTTAGGCAGGATCACTTCCTGATAAAGTGGCCTGAGCATCACATTAGGGCTGAAGAGCTCCGGGTGTTCCTCTAATTCTCTGAGGATCTCCTCCCTGCTCCACTCAATTTCGGTATCATGAACAAAATAGCGGCCTTCGCTTTCTATTATGCGTTCCCGCAAACCATCATGCAAATAAAACAGGTTGATCTCCCTGGGGTTTACCTGTACATTATAGCCCAGCTCACTCAGGGCTTCAGTCTTTGGATGCGTGGTTTTATATGAAAGTTGTTCGGTAAGCTCCCTTTGGGCAAAGGGAATAAAAAGGTCTTTTAATTCCTTATGCTGGCCATCCAGGATCACCAGTCCCTGTTCCTTAAAGAGTTCGTTAGCGAGATATCTTGTGGCGTCGGTAAGATTTTCGTGCTGCAGATAGGCTTTTTTAAACAAATCCTTAAGATGTTCAGCATTGGTACCGCCACCAATTTCGGCTGAAAAGAGTTTGTAAACCTCATCGAGGCCATTGGTAGAAAGATTTCCTACTGCGTCTCGTCCCGCTCTTTCTTCAGCATTTACCCACTTGAATTTTTTTCCGTGGAGATAAAAAAAACTGATCTCTTCAAAGTCATGATCTTCAGTGGCCATCCAGTAAACCGGCACAAAATCATATTCCGGATATTTTTCCTTTAAAATTTTAGTGAGATTAATCGTGGAAACAATCTTGTACAGAAAATAAAGGGGGCCGGTAAATAGATTAAGCTGGTGCCCCGTGACCACTGTAAAAGTAGTTTTTTGAGAAAGTCTATCGATGTTTTTGGAAGTAGCAGGTGAAACCACTGTTTCAGCGTATTGCTTCTTCAGACTTTGCACCAGAACTTCCCGGTTTTCTATGGGAAACGAAGTTTTTTCTTCGATTTGGGCTTTAAAATTCTCAATTTCAGGAAAGTGATTGTAAAATGGCTTAAGCTTTTCCTTTTGGGCCAGGTAATCTAAAATAAGTTCAGAAAAATAGTTTGTTTCTTTATACGGGATACACTCTGTTGGCATTAGTAATTCTTTGGTGGTGTAAAGATACCCAGATTAGATATTTTTTTGCCAGTTTTTTAGTTAATTTGGCTCCGAACATTATCTTTACTACTGTTTGTAATCCTCAAAATTAATAAATGAAAACAATTTTACTTCCTTTCGTTCTTCTATTTTTCGTATTTCAGAGCTATGCTCAACTTCAGAGCCCAAAAGACTTTCTTGGTTATGAACCCGGAGCGCAATTCAGCCGCCATGCCGATGTGGTTAATTATTTTGAGCACGTAGCTGAACATTCGCCCCTGGTGGAATATCACACCTACGGAAAGACCAATGAGCGCAGGCCACTTACTTATGCAGTAATTTCTTCGGAAGAAAATATTAAAAATCTCGAACAAATAAGGAAGCGGCACCTGGCAAATGCCAGAAACGAAGCCGAAGCCGATATAGCCATCGTTTGGCTTAGCTATAATGTGCACGGAAATGAAGCTTCCAGCACCGAGGCTTCTATGAAAACCCTTTATGCGCTTATCACCGAAAAACAGGATTACCTGGAAAACACAGTGGTGATCATAGATCCCACGGTTAATCCAGATGGCCGCGATCGCTATGCCAACTGGTACAACCAGGTGAAGGCAGAACCTTATAACACCTCTCAGGCTGCCATTGAGCATAACGAGCCCTGGCCGGGCGGAAGACCCAACCACTACCTTTTTGATCTAAACCGGGATTGGGCCTGGGCGACACAAATTGAAACCCGGGAAAGGCTGAAGATTTATAATAAATGGTTGCCTCACGTGCATGTAGATTTCCATGAGCAAGGAATGAACGAACCATATTATTTTGCACCTGCTGCAGAGCCATTTCACGAGATCATAACACCGTTTCAACGCGAATTTCAAACCGAGATCGGTAAAAACCACGCCAGATATTTTGACGAAGAAGGTTGGTTGTATTTTACCAAAGAACGCTTTGATCTTTTATACCCGAGCTATGGCGACACCTATCCAACTTATCTGGGAGCCATTGGAATGACCTATGAGCAGGCCGGCCATGTAGGGCTTGGAATCAATACCGATGAGGGTTACGAACTAACTTTAACAGACAGGGTGGAACATCATCATACCACGGGATTATCTACGGTAGAGGTAGCCCATAAAAATGCAGAGCGGCTGAATAAAGAGTTTAACAGCTTTTTTGACAACAGCCAGCTCGAAAATAAATCTTATGTGCTAAAAGGAAATTCAGATAAGATCGCAGCCTTAAGAAACCTGCTGGATAGGCACGAAATCGAATATGGACAAGCAAGTTCAAACCGGATAAGCGGTTATGTTTATGAGCAAGGTAAATCGGGTAGTTTCACGGCCGGTGAAAACAGCCTGGTCGTAAACACCAATCAGCTAAAAGGAAAGATGGTTGATGTTTTATTTGAACCTTCTACTAAACTTGTGGATTCGCTAACCTACGATATTACTGCCTGGAGCCTGCCTTACGCTTATGGTCTTGATGCCGTGGCCAGCAAAAGACAGGTTTCTGCGGAAAACTTTGCTGACAGGCCTGAGATTAAAAACACCCCACAACCCTCAGGAGCGGGTTATGTATCCAAATGGAATTCTATGCAGGATGCGCAGTTTCTTGCAGCTTTGCTGAAGGAGGATATAAAAGTACGATTCAGTGAAGTGCCGTTTGAGAATGATGGCGAGAAGTTTGACCGTGGAAGCCTGGTAATCACCAAAAGCGACAACAGAAGCCTGGAAGATTTTGATGAAAAAGTTACCAGGATTGCCAATGAACAACAGAGAGAATTATTAGCGGCAAAAAGCAGTTTTGCCGGCAGCGGCCCAGATTTTGGTTCGCCCGAGATCAAGGTGATCAACACTCCTGAAATTGCCGTTTTACGTGGAAATGGTACCTCTTCGCTCAATTACGGAGAGATCTGGTATTTCTTCGAGCAGGAATTACAGTACCCAATCACTTCCATTAGCACCGATTATTTTTCAGGGGTAGATTTATCTCAATTTGATGTTCTGGTTATGCCGGAAGGAAATTACAGCAAACTTCTTGATGAAAGCGGATTCCATAATTTAAAATCCTGGATCCGAAGCGGAGGGAAAGTGATCGCCATCGGCCGTGCCGTAAGCGAATTTGCCGGTAAAAATTCTTTGAACTTAAAAGAAAATAAAACCGAAAAAGACACGGTATCACCTAATCTTATCCCTTATGCCCAGCGGGAACGTGAAAGCGCGAAAAACCTCATCACCGGGAGTATAGTTAAGACCAAAATTGATAAAACGCATCCTATGGCTTTTGGATATGACGACACCTATTTCAGCCTGAAACTGAATAGCCGGAGTTTTTCACTTTTAAACGAAGGCTATAATGTAGGCTATCTGGAAGAACCAGAGGTGATTGCCGGCTTTGCAGGTAGCGATGCCATTAAGAACCTGGAAAACTCACTTATCTTCGGAGAAGAGCGGCTGGGAAAGGGAAGTATTATCTATTTGGTAGACAACCCTCTTTTTAGAGGTTTCTGGCAAAATGGGAAGCTCTTTTTTGTGAATTCCCTCTTCTTCGTGAATAATAATAAATTCAGATTATAGAACTTTCTGGGACATGAACATTTTCTGAACCCGGGGGCCTTTCCCCGGGTTTTTAATTTTCTATCCCCATTAAGACCGCCATAAAATTTCTATTTTGAATAGAGAAATAAACCTTAATTTTGGTTAGGTCAAACAGCATACACTATGAAACTCTTAAGATTACTTTTTCTTTCTTCCTTCCTTATTATATCCGGCAATTCCTTTTCACAGGATAGCTCCCCGCATTTCAATGTAGATTTTGAAACTTTCACCCTGGAAAATGGCTTGAATGTAATCTTCCATGTAGATAAATCAGATCCTGTGGTGGCTGTGGCATTAACGGCTCATGTTGGCTCGGCCAGGGAAAAGGAAGGCCGTACCGGTTTTGCACATCTTTTTGAACACCTATTATTCCTTGAATCTGAAAACCTTGGCAAAGGCGGACTTGATAGGATGAGTGCCCGTATTGGCGGTTCAGGGGCAAATGGTTCTACCAGCCGGGATCGCACGAATTATTTCCAAACAGTGCCAAAGGATGCCTTAGAAAAAATGATCTGGGCAGAAGCCGATAAACTCGGGTTCTTTATCAACACCGTAACCGAGCCGGTGCTTGCCAAGGAAAAACAAGTAGTAAAAAATGAAAAGCGCCAGCGGGTAGACAACAGTCCGTACGGGCATACCTTCGCCGTGATCGATAAAAATCTATATCCCGAGGACCATCCCTATAATTGGCAGGTTATTGGTTCCCTGGAAGATCTACAAAGCGCTACCCTGGCAGATGTAAAGGAATTCTATAACAAATGGTATGTTCCCAATAATGTTACCTTAACGATAGCCGGCGATTTCGATACGGAACAGGCTAAGGAATGGGTGCACAAGTATTTTGACGAGATCCCGGCCGGAGAAGAAATAGAAAGACAGGAGAAACAACCCGTAGAACTTACAGAAACCGAAAAATTATATTATGAAGATAATTTTGCGCGCTTACCGGAACTTACCCTGGCCTGGCCAAGTGTTTATTCTTACCACGAAGATTCCTATGCCCTGGAAGTTCTGGCAAATTACCTGTCTCAGGGGAAAAACGCCCCACTTTATAAAAAGCTGGTAGAAGAAAAACAACTTACAGACCAGGTGCAGATGTTCAATTACACCTCAGAACTCGCAGGGCAGACTATGCTCCAGGTTAGGGCCTATGACGGAACTGACCTGGATTCTGTACAACGGGCTATCAAAGAAACTTTTGCTGAATTCGCTAAAATCGGGATTTCAGAAAAAGACCTGAAACGCATAAAAGCCGGGCAGGAAACCAGGTTTTACAACAGCCTTTCCAGCGTCATGGGAAAAGGCTTTCAGCTTGCGCAATACCAGATTTTTGCCAATGATCCCAATTACATCAATAAGGATGTGGAAAACATCCTTGCAGTGACCGCTGCCGACGTGAAAAGGGTTTTTGAAAAATATCTCTACAACAAAAACTATGTAGCCACTTCTTTTGTTCCGAAGGACCAGAAAGACCTTGCCCTGGAAGGAGCCATTGAGGCCGATATTATCGAGGAAGAAATAAGGGAAGATGCCGAAGCCGAGGTCAACCCCAATGCGGAAGTTACCTACGAAAAAACTCCCTCGAGTTTTAACCGAAGTACAGAACCTCCTTACAGTGCTGCTCCGGAATTAAATGTGCCGGAAATATGGGAAAGCAGAATGCCCTCAGGGCTGGAGATCCTTGGTATCACCAATTCTGAAGTTCCTCTGGTGAAATTCAGCCTGGAAATCGAGGGTGGGCTAATGCTGGAAGAGCCCGGGAAAATCGGCGTTTCTAATCTGTTGGCCAATTTAATGACAAAAGGCACGAAAAATAAAACTCCGGAAGAACTTGAGGAAGCCATTGAACTGCTGGGAGCCGATATCCGGGTAAGTGCAGGAGAAGAAAAAATCACTATTAGTGGCAGCACCCTGGCCCGAAACTATTCAGAAACAATGAAACTGGTAGAAGAAATCCTTCTGGAGCCACGTTGGGATGAAGCCGAATTTAAACTGGTAAAACAACAGGCCCTGAGCCAAATTAAACAACAGGACGCTAATCCTAACAGCATTGCGACCCGGGAATTTCAAAAACTCATCTATGGGGAAAATCACATTCTATCCAATCAGATTGTTGGGACCGAAAAAGGTCTGGAAAAAATAAGCCTTCAGGATCTTAAGACTTACTACAGAGATAATTTATCCCCGCTTAATGCCACTTTTCATATCGTGGGAGATATAGAAAAGGAAGACGCGCTGGATGCGCTTAAAAGTATCTCGGCAAACTGGCCACCACAACAGGTAAGAATACCGGAGCTCTCCCAGCCTCAAAAACCGGAGCGATCTCAAATTTTCTTTTACGATGTCCCCGGGGCGAAACAATCAATCCTGAGATTTGGCGCCCCTGCCCTCTCAGCAACCGATGAGGATTTTTACCCGGCTGAAGTGATGAACTACCGTCTGGGCGGAGGTGGTTTTGCCTCGCAACTCACCCAGCAACTCCGGGAAGGAAAAGGCTATACCTATAATATCCGGTCGGGATTCTATGGAGAAAGAAATACCGGGCCTTTTATGATTAGCAGCGGGGTTAGGACCAATATTACTTACGATGCCGTTAAGCTCATCAAGGAAATTCTGGAAGATTACCCCTTAAATTATAATCAGGAAGATCTGGAAATCACGAAGGGTTTTATGATAAAAAGCGCGGCCCGGAAATTTGAAACTCTCAATTCCAAACTCGGAATGCTAAGCGACATCAGCAATTATAATCTGGACCATAATTATATCAAGCAAAGGGAGAACCTGGTAAATAATATTTCGGCTCTTGAAATTCAGGAATTAGCCGAAAAATATATCAATCCTGAAAAAATGTATTTTCTAATTGTTGGCGATGCTGAAAGTCAATTAGAGAAGCTGGGAGAACTCGGCCTGGGAAAACCTGTTTTACTAAATAAAGAGGAACAGTAATGATATTGCCCTCCGTTTTATTGGTTTTAGGTCTTCTGGTGCTCATATTCGGGGCGAATTATTTAGTAGAAGGTGCTTCCGCCCTGGCAAAGAAGTTCAATGTTTCCGATCTGGCCATAGGACTTACCATAGTCGCTTTCGGAACTTCTGCTCCGGAGCTCGTAGTAAACAGTATTGCCTCTTTCCAGGGACACCAGGATATCGTTTTTGGGAATGTAATTGGCAGCAATAATTTTAACCTGTTCATCATTCTTGGCATCACAGGACTCATCACTCCGCTGGCGGTACAATCCAGCACGGCCTGGAAAGAGATTCCAATTTCACTTGTGGCGGTCATCATTTTATTCATGTTGGTGAATGACGGAATACTCACCTCCGGTGCCGAAAATATTCTGGAGAGATGGGAAGGCTTTATTTTGCTCGTCTGTTTTTTAGGCTTTTTATTTTACGTCTACAAACAGCTAACTTCAGAAGAAAGCCTGGAAACGAGTCCGGAGAAAAAATTGTCCAATCTCAAAATGAGTCTGTTTATCGCAGGAGGTCTGGCAGGACTTGTTATCGGGGGGCAATTGGTGGTGAACAACGCTATCGACATTGCAGAAAATTTAGGCATCAGTGAAAAAATTATCGGATTAACAGTAATCGCTGCCGGCACCTCCTTACCTGAACTGGCAACCTCTATCGTCGCGGCGGCAAAGAAAAATGCCGATATCGCGGTAGGAAATATCATTGGCTCCAATATTTTCAACATCCTTTTGATTCTGGGGACGGCTTCAGTGATAAGCCCTGTGAGTTATACCGATTCCTTCAATACCGATCTTTACATCCTGGCCGGGGGAACCCTCTTTCTTATGCTTGCCATGTTTACCGGAAAACGCAAAATGCTGGATCGATGGGAGGCCGCAGTGTTGCTTATCTTCTTTTTAGCTTATACAATATACCTGGTGGCCCGGGAATTATAAGAATTTTAACGGAAGAGAATAAAAATCAGTTTAATTTTATACTGATGAAAAAACTACTTTTAATTCTTACCGGAAGCCTCTTGCTGAGTTGCAGCAATGAAGCTGAAGAGGAAAAGACCAATTTGAAGATCAACGACCTCAAGGCTCAGGTAGATGCCTTGAAAGTTGAAAATGATTCTTTACAAAAAGAATTGTTCCTGCTGGAAAGTCGGAATCCGGTGGTGTTTTCTGAGGCTTTTGATACAATTCCAAACCCGGAAGCCTTTATCGTGGAGGCTCTAAAAAGCGATCCGGAGCTAATTCCTGAAAAAGGCGTGTTAGGAGGAACCATGCAGTTCATAAATACCGAAATTCTCAATGAGCGCTTTATCTGGGCTGAATTTGAAGATGGACACATAAACGGGCAGGCCATTTATCAATACAGACTTTCAAGAGAAGGAAAGCCTCAATTCAGGCTGATTTCTAAAATCCCTCAATAAAAAAGTTAGTTTGGCGAAAAAGATATCTTACATCCTAACTGCGACTATTATTCTCGGGCTGCTCATTGCCTATTTTACCTATCCTCCATTTGGAGATTTCATCAATAAATCCTGGGAGATCCTATTAAGTAAAGATGAGGAAAGGATCAGAGATTATTTCAAAGGTTTCGGTTTCTGGGGACCTTTGGCCATAGTAATTCTAATGATCCTACAGATCTTTTTAATTGTTTTCCCCAGTTGGCTACCCATGATTGTCGCGGTGATGGCTTATGGTTTTATTGGCGGAGTGCTTATTTCGGTGATCGGGGTCTTTCTGGCTTCCAGTTTGGGTTATACAATAGGCAGACTTTTAGGGGAAGACAATCTGGCTAAGATCCTGGGTAAAAATAAGAATAAGAAAGTAAATAATATGGTAGAAGAATACGGCTTCTGGGCAATTGCCCTATTCAGGGTTTCCCCTTTTCTTTCCAACGATGCCATCAGTATTATCGCCGGAATGCTAACTATGAGTTACCGGAAATTTATTCTGGCTACTCTCTCCGGAATTATTCCACTGGCAATCGCAATTGGTTATTTTGCTGAAGATCCTGATACTTTAAAAAACGGGCTTTACTGGATAGGTGGTGTCGGGTTTGTTATGTATGGACTCTATATCTATGTGGACAGACGAAAACAAAGAAAGAAATAGATATTTTTTAAATAATTAAAAACCTTCTTTTAATCTCCCTGATTAAAATAGATAGTTAATTCTTCCTTAAGCCGCTTAAGTTCTTTTGCTTTAAAATCTTTTAATTCAAGCATTGTACCTGCCGCAGCACCCGATTTAATAGTAAGATTATTTTTTGAGAAATGGATGGAGTCAATTTGTTCCCGGGTATAGATTTGAGGCTCATTATACAACTGGCCTATTTCAATTCTATCCCTGTCCCATGCGATGTACTCATCAGTCTTGTCCTTTTTACTAAATCCATAGATAAAATAGGCAATTCCAAAACCACCATAACCCAGGCCAAGCCAATTCTTATCTTCAAAATAGAGCATCAACACGCCGCCAACCAGCCAGAATACTCCCATGAGATAAAAATAATTACGCCGGAAAAAGGAGTTTGATTTAGAAATCTTTTGCATCAAAACAAAGCAACTTTACAGATACGTAAATTTAAACTATCTTTTTAAATATGAAAACGGTCCTGAAAATACTTGTTTTGCTGATCTTCGTGCCACTTTTGATCTATATAATTGCTGTAATTACAGGGATGCTCATCCCGGTTAATTCAGATTTTCAGGAAACTAATGACGGGGTAGAAATATACCTCCAAACCTCAGACGTACATACAGATATCGTGGTTCCTCTAAAAAATGATTTGAAAAACTGGGAGGAAGATATTTCGCTGCAGCATAGCCTTTCAGGAGTTCCCGGGGCAAAGTATATTTCCTTTGGCTGGGGTGACCTTGAATTCTACCGAAATACTCCACTATGGGAAGACCTGACCTTAAAAACCGGCTTTCGGGCCTTGTTTCTCAAAAGTCCGGCAGCCCTACATCTCAATTTTTCAGAAGAGCTCCCGCCCACAGAAAAAACAATTCCCTTAATGATTAGTCAAAATCAGTATTTAAAGCTCACTGCATTTCTTGAAAACAGTTTTGAATACGATGCTGAAGGAAATGTTCGGCACATCCAGGACCTGCATTATACCCGACGGGATGCTTTTTATAAAGCCAAAGGTTCCCTGAGCCTTTTTAAAACCTGCAATACCTGGACGAATAATGCCCTGAAAGCATCCGGGTTAAAGGCCTGTCTCTGGACACCCTTACCCGAAGGTATTCTCTACACTTACAGGTAGTAATTAACTAATAGATTTCATCCCCGAATTCTAAAGTTTTGTATTTTTAAGTAATGCTTCCATTACAATGAGTAAGATTATAAAAGCAAAACATACCTCCTTTCTTCTTTCCGGAATCATTCTGGCAATATTGGTTTTTGCCTATTTTGGTCTTCCATCTTTCCGGGAATTTATAGACTTCACTGTTAAAATATTGATCAACGGAAGCGAGGAATACACCAAGGAATATTTCAAAGAATTTGGGGTGTGGGGGCCAGTTGCGATTATTGCTTTTATCATTTTGCAGATGTTCCTCATTTTTTTTCCCTCCTGGCTTCCGGTAATCATTGCGGTTAGAGCCTACGGATTCTGGTGGGGAATTCTCATTGCACTCACAGGAGTGGTTTTGGCCTCAACCATTGGATATTATATCGGTAAAAGTTTTAAGGGGGCTTTCCTCAATAAAGTAATTGGAGAAAAAAAGATGGAAAAAATGGATTTCTGGATCTCTAATTACTCTTTTGGTTCGGTAGTTTTATTCCGGATTTCCCCGTTTCTCTCCAATGATGCCATCAGTTTTATAGCAGGGATGCTTCAGATGAAATTCAAAAAATTTATGCTTGCCACCTTAACCGGAATGGTCCCGTTATCAATAGCCATAGGCATTTTTTCTGAAGACATTTCAAAGCTGAAAGACGGCCTCTACTGGATTGGAGGTGTTGGTATTATCGCCTATGCTATTTATATCTATATCGATTATACCAAAAGGAGGAAAAAACACAATTCTAGTTCCTGATTCTTATTTAACCTCTCCTATTTCTTAACTTATTTTATAATTTTTTTATCACCTAAAGAAAGAAAGGTTTCTGCTTAAAACCTTAACTTAAAGCAGTTAACCAACACCATTCTAATATGTCGACAGATAAAAATTCATATTACGGAATTGAAAAATATTATCACCGACTCGAAAATTCCTCAGATCTCGACCCATTAATGGACAAGATAGGGGATTCAAAATATGTGCTGCTGGGCGAGGCCAGTCACGGTACCCACGAATACTATACATGGAGGGCACGAATTTCCAAAAGGCTGATAAAAGAAAAGGGTTTTTCTTTTATAGCGGTAGAGGGCGACTGGCCCGATTGCTATAATATCAATTCCTGGATTAAAAATTATAAAGATTCACCCGACGATATTTTTGAGGTGCTAAAAGAGTTCAAGCGTTGGCCCACCTGGATGTGGGCAAACTGGGAGATCGCTGCTTTTGCCACCTGGTTACGGGATTATAACGACAAACTTCCCGTGAACGAAAAAACAGGTTTCTATGGTCTGGATGTTTATAGTTTGTGGGAGTCTATGGAATCCATCGTAGACTATCTAGAAAAGGAGGACCCAGAAACAGCCAAACTTGCCCGGGAAGCGGTGTTATGTTTCGAACCTTTCAAAGCCAGGGATTCTTATGCTTCGGTGTTCTCTTCTTCCAATTCAGATTGTAAAAGGGAGGTGGTAGATCTGCTTAAGGAAGTCAGGAAAAAAGCCCATAGTTACGACCGGGAGGAAGAAGCCGGGTTAAACGCTGAGTTGAATGCCCTGGTGATGGCCAATGCTGAAAAATATTATAAAGCCATGGCGGGTTTTGGGGAAGATTCCTGGAATGTCAGGGATAGGCATATGGCCGAGACCCTGGACCGGCTTATGAAAAATCACGGAAAAGAAGCCAAAGTCATAGTCTGGGAACACAACACCCACATCGGGGATGCCCGGGCCACCGATATGGCCGCCGATGGCCTGATCAATCTGGGGCAACTCGTGCGGGAACAACACCGGAAAGATGGGGTATGCCTGGTTGGATTCGGATCTCATTCGGGATCGGTGATAGCGGGAAAAAGATGGGGCGCTCCCATGGAAAAAATGAAGGTTCCCGAGGCCATTAGTGGAAGCGTTGAAGAACTTCTCCACCGGGAGAGTGCACAGAATAAGCTTATCATATTCGATGAGGATGAGCGCTTAAAAGAAAAATTTTCTGAAGAAATGGGACACCGGGCAATTGGAGTGGTTTACCATCCCGTTCGTGAAAGGGGGAATTATGTGCCTTCCCGACTTTCGGAGCGGTATGACGCATTTCTATATATCGATAAAACCAGAGGGCTACATCCTCTTAAGATACATCCCCATCCTGAACTAACCCCTGAAACCTATCCCTTCGGAATTTAATGAATGTTCAACCAAAAAATAAAGGATTATGAGAATCTTAAATGAAATTACAGAAGTACTCGGTGATGATGCTTCCTACTACCTGGAACACGTTAGCAAAAAGATATCCAAAGACAGATTAACGGTTCCCGGACCCAGAAGCATCGAAAATTTTATAGAAAGCGATCGGAATCCCCAGGTGCTAAAAAGCCTTTCCCAGTTGTATAACCACGGTAACCTTGCCGGGACGGGTTACCTGAATATTCTGCCCATAGACCAGGGAATTGAGCATTCGGCGGCTTTTTCCTTTTACAAGAATCAGGATTATTTCGACCCTGAAAATATCATAAAATTGGCTATGGAAGCGGGATGCAACGGAGTAGCGACCACCTTTGGAGCGCTGGGATTGCACGCCCGCAGGTATGCACATAAAATTCCATTTGTGGTGAAAATAAACCATAACGAGCTGCTCACCTATCCCAATAAATACGACCAGATCCCCTACGGAACAGTGAAGGAAGCCTGGAACCTGGGAGCTACCGCTGTGGGGGCCACTATCTATTTCGGTTCTGAAGAAAGCAGCAGACAAATTCAGGAGATCGCCGTGGCTTTTGAGGAAGCCCATCAGCTGGGCCTGGCTACCATTTTATGGTGCTACACCAGAAACAGCGATTTCAAAACAAAAAAAGATGATTTTCATTCCGCTGCCGATCTTACCGGACAGGCCAATCACCTGGGCGTAACCATTAAAGCTGATATCATCAAACAAAAGCTGCCGGAGACCAATCAGGGCTTCAAAACAATAGATTTCGGAAAATACGATGACGCGATGTATGAAGAGCTCACTACAGATCATCCCATAGACCTCTGCAGACTGCAGGTGGCCAATTGCTATATGGGCAAGATCGGGTTGATCAATTCCGGAGGTGGTTCCAAAGGAGAATCAGACATCAAGGAAGCTGTTCGCACCGCAGTTGTAAATAAACGCGCCGGTGGTTCGGGGCTGATTATGGGCCGCAAAGCATTTCAGCGTCCCCTGGCTGAAGGAGTGGATATTTTAAGAAGAGTACAGGATGTTTACCTGGAACCGCAAATCACTGTAGCATAAGCTATTAACCCTTGCAGGATTCTAAAGCCTGCAAGGGTCTCAAAATTTAACATCAACGCGATGGCCATTGGCTAAATTTTCCATTTACCCCCTTTTCCTAAAGGGAGCGGAAAATTTAAAATAGACTAAATATTCGTTTTTTCTATACAGATTTTACCTTCAGCTCTTTCCTTTCCGGTTTTGGAGCGGCATTTACCGGTTCTCCATAAAGGTCGAAATCGGCGGCTTCGGTAATCTTTATCTCGTAGAATTCGCCTGTTTTCAGATAAATGGAAGTAGCATCAATCAGAACTTCATTATCCACATCTGGAGAATCGAATTCGGTACGGCCTACAAAGTAGTTTCCTTCTTTGCGGTCTATCACCACCTGAAAGGTCTGCCCTATCTTCTGCTGATTCAGCTCCCAGGAAATCTGGCTTTGTATTTCCATGATCTCGTTGGCACGATCCTGCTTCACTTCCTGTGGCACATCATCTTCAAGATTATAAGCGTGGGTATTTTCCTCGTGAGAATAGGTAAAACATCCCAAACGCTCAAAACGCATCTCCTTAACCCATTCCTTCAGTTCCTGAAAATGTGCTTCAGTCTCTCCGGGGTAACCTACTATAAGCGTAGTCCTTATGGCCATTTCAGGAACAATTTTTCTGAAATCTTTTAGCAGTTTTGTGGTCTTCTCATGAGTGGTTCCGCGGCGCATTGACTTCAGCAATTCAGTCGAAATATGTTGCAACGGAATATCAAGGTAATTACAAACCTTAGGCTCGCGTTTCATTACATCAAGCACATCCATAGGGAAACCGGTAGGAAATGCATAATGCAATCTGATCCACTCGATACCTCCCACCTTTACCAGGTTTTCCAGCAATTCAGCCAGATTTCTTTTTTTATAAATATCAAGTCCATAATAGGTAAGATCCTGGGCGATAAGGATAAGTTCCTTCACCCCGTTTTTCGCCAGATTTTCAGCTTCCTTCACCAGGGCTTCAATAGGCGTAGATTTGTGACCGCCACGCATAAGCGGGATGGCACAAAAGGAACAAGGCCTGTCACAACCTTCAGCAATTTTCAGGAAAGCGTAGTTCTTTGGGGTAGTGGTAAGCCTTTCTCCTAAAAGCTCGTGTTTATAATCGGCTTCCAGGGCTTTCAGCAAGCCGGGAAGTTCGGTGGTTCCGAAATATTCGTCTACATCGGGAATTTCTTTCTGAAGATCGGGTTTGTAGCGCTCACTGAGGCAGCCAGTCACAAAAACCTTATCCACTTCCCCTTCTTCCTTCTGCTTTACATATTCCAGGATGGTGTTCACAGATTCCTCCTTGGCGTTATCGATAAAACCACAGGTGTTTATCACCACGATATTCCCGTCCTGCTCGTGCACGACGTCCTTTTTATTGGCCCGCAACTGCCCCATCAACACCTCGCTGTCGTAAACGTTTTTACTACAACCTAGGGTTACCACATTGATCCTGTTCTTCTTAATCGACTTCGTCCTCATAGAATTCTGTTTTTCCTGCTTTGCTGAAAGCGGGTGCAAAGATACGATGTTAAATTGGAAATACCTTTCTTAGTTTTCTTGTTCTCAATGATTGAAAATATGAACTGAAAATTCCTTTTATTCTTTAAAGGATCTCGCCTGTTCATTTTTTTGCTTGTCCAAATCCTTCGTCCCTGCTCAGAGGAACCAAAACCCGCCTGCAGGACGGACAGGAAAGGACACTTTTTAAAACAGAAAAAAGCTATTTCGTATCTTCCAAAACAAAAACCACAAAAATGAAACGAGCTTTCCTCCTACTTTTTATTCTTCTTTTTAATATTTCTGAAGTTTTTTCCCAGCAACGTCTCCGGGATCTGGATATTGAGATCGGGGTGCTTCCCACCGGATCGATGAATGCCATTACCGATGTGGAGGGCGTGAAGGTTGGGCACAGCAGTTTGATAAAAGGCGATTCGGTGCGCACGGGAGTGACGGCCATCCTGCCGCACGGCGGAAATATCTTTCAGCAGAAAGTACCCGCGGCGATCTATATCGGTAACGGCTTCGGAAAACTTGCAGGCAGCAGTCAGGTGCAGGAACTCGGAAACCTGGAAACTCCCATAATTCTCACCAATACTCTCAATGTCACCACGGCCATGGATGCGGTAATAAAATATACGCTGAACCAGGACGGCAATGAAAATGTGTACTCGGTTAACGCGGTGGTGGGAGAAACCAACGACGGGTTCTTAAACGATATCCGCGGACAGCATTTAACTAATGAAGATATGCTTACCGCCATAGAAAACGCAACTACAGAAAACACCGAAGAAGGAAATGTAGGCGCCGGCATGGGCACCGTGGCCTTTGGCTTCAAGGGCGGGGTCGGGACAGCTTCCCGGAAACTCCCCGAAAGTTTGGGCGGCTACACCCTGGGCGTATTGGTGCAAAGCAATTTTGGCGGAGTGCTGGAAATCGCAGGTGCCCCCGTGGGCAGGGAACTGCAGCAATTCAGTTTTAGTGATAGGCTGATGAACAATGCCGATGGCTCCTGCATGATCGTGGTGGCCACCGATGCTCCTCTTGACAGCCGAAACCTGGAACGCCTGGCCAAACGCGCTTTCCTGGGCATCGCCAAAACCGGTGGGATCGTCTCCAACGGCAGTGGCGATTACGTAATCGCTTTTTCCACTTCTGAAAAAGTACGGGTGCCCTATAGAGTTGAAGGTGATACCCAAAGCCTGGAAGTAGTTCCCAACGATTTGATGTCACCCTTATTTATGGCTGCCATTGAAGCCACCGAAGAAGCTATCTTAAACTCCCTGTTCATGGCCGAAACTACCAAAGGCCATCACGGTACTATTGAAGCCCTACCTATGGAGAAGGTATTGCCGGTGTTGAGAGAGTATGGGGTTTTGAGGGATTGAAAATAAATATCAATCGCATTTTGCCCACGGTTTCAACATTGCCCACGGTTTTAACCCTGGGAGAATAAAATAATAATTATGTCACATTCCTTCAACAAAATATGGATACACGCCATCTGGGCTACGAAAGAACGGATGCCCCTCCTTGAATCTTCAGACCAAACACACTGCAGGATTCATTCAGACAGGTAAAAGCGGGAAGTAATCAGCGAAATTTTTATTGAAGCGGAAAACCTATTCCCTAAAAAAATGATAAATTCAATTATAACCAATTTTATCTTTTTTGAGTAAATCCAAGCAAAAGCAGTCTACGTTAGCCCGCACTATTTCCTTAAAAGTAGCCTTAAGCATAGGTGTAGGGATTATGGTCGGTGCCGGGATCTTTGTTTTTCCCGGTATAGCTTCGGGGCAAGCGGGACCGGCCGCTATGTTATCTTTTTTGCTTGCAGGAGCCATTGCCCTTATAGTCGCTCTATGTACCGCAGAACTCGCTACTGCAATGCCTGCCAGTGGCGGGGGTTATTATTTTGTTTCCCGGGCATTTGGGCCTTTCTGGGGAATTCTTATTGGCGTTGGGCAGTGGATGGGACTCGTCTTTGCCAGCTCCTTCTATCTCTATGGCTTTGCCAGCTATTTGATAGACCTGCTCAAAGAAACCGGATTGCAATTTGGGGATCCCTTAATTCTTATAGGAATAGGTACCGCGCTCCTGTTGACTTCTATCAATATTCTGGGAACCAAAAGTGCCGGGAAATTACAAAACAGCATCGTTCTCGTACTTACCGGGATCCTTACTCTTTTATTCCTTTACGGGATGTTACAGGCCCTGGGGATCATGGGAGCAACTAATTTACCGAAACCTTTTGCACCAAAAGGCCTAAGTCCTGTGGTGGGTGTCACTGCGCTTATCTTTACTTCTTATCTGGGATTTGTACAAATTGCAACCGTGGGAGGAGAAATTATCAATCCGCAAAAGAATCTTCCCCGTGCCCTGGTTGGAAGTGTGCTCATCGTAACCGCGCTATATCTTCTCGCACTGTTTGTAAGTAATAGCGTGCTTTCTACAGCCGAACTCGGGGAACTTGGGGAAACAGCCATAGTAGAAGTGGCGAGAGGACTCATAGGCGATATCGGGGCGATGGTGGTGCTCTTCGCAGGATTACTGGCAACACTTTCAAGTGCCAACGCTTCTATCCTCAGTTCCTCAAGAACCATTTTTGCACTTAGCAATGACGGACTTATCCCCAAATGGGTTTCAGTGATACACGAAAGATTTAAAACCCCACACCGTGCCCTGTTTCTAGTTGGTTTACCTATAACTGGCATCATGTTCGTGGGAAACCTGGAAGTACTGGCAGAAACTGCCTCTATGCTTCACTTGCTTATTTACGGTCTTATCTGCGGCTGCGTGCTGAAGCTGCGTAAAAACCGTCCTATCTGGTATGTACCGGGGTTTAAGTCACCCGCCTACCCTATCTTACCGATAGTGGGATTAGTGGCCAGCTTCGGACTTATATTTTTTATGAGACCGGTATCCCTTTTGCTGGGTGGAGCTGTTCTTTTGGTAAGCGCCCTATTTTACCTGGTCTACGCCCGCGGTAAAACACTTGCCACCCCCTCGCCTTCTCATATAGCGCCCGAACTGCGTAAACCCCGAATTCTCATCCCGGTTTCTCTTCCACAGAAAGAATCCCTTCCGCTGGCAATATTAAGAAGCTTTACAGATCTTGAAGTCTTAGTGCTTGGTTACAAAGAGCTTCCCGAACAAACCGACCCCGGACAGTATAAAGATGAGGAAGGGGACGAATCAAAAAAGCAGCTGGAAAAGGTTAAAAAAGAACTGGAGGATGAGGAATTTGATGTTAAAACTGAATTGGTCTTTACGCCAGACGTTTCGCAAGCCATCGATAATGTGATCGTAGAGCACGACTGCCAGGCGCTGCTGGTCGTCAAACCCATAAGCCAACTCAACCGACTGCTCATTCCGGTGTATGACATCAACCAATTAAGCAAACGATTTGCCACGGTTATTTATGAACTTACCACCGCCAGTAATTTGCCGGCAAGCCTGTTGTTTCTAAGCGGTTCTAAGGATTCTGAAGACTCAGAAGACAAGGACGGCGCAGATATTTCTGTGATGAAGAGAGAGGCCATTAGCAGGCTTAAGCAGGCCGGAATACATAAACATCAAATCAAGACCAGTCTTGTGGAGGTAGCGAATATTTCTGATGCGGTAAAAGAAGAAAGTAAACCCGAAGACCTGGTGATACTGGTAGAAGCCAATGCCAATGAGCGGGAAACATTTATCAATGAAATACGCGGGGAGATTAGTGATAAAATAAACTGTCCTTTACTGGTGGTCCTTGAGAAAAGGGAAAAAGAAGAAAAGCAAGCCGAAGAAAGCCCGGCAGAAGAGCAGGAATAACAAGCATACTAATCGCCCCCGGAATTAAAACCCCTATCATATTCTCAAAACAAATGTTAAGTAGTTGTTAATAAGAAGCCTGGTTTTTTAGATAAAAAGCCTTTTTTAAGAATTATCTTAGCAGGGAACTAAATTAAAATGCCTGACCTCAGCTGAGATTATCCCGGAAGAAAACGGGGTATGAATGTGGATTTTGAGGGTTAAAAGGAGTTGTGCTCCATAATTTTATTAAGATGTTCGATTCTAATGATCCTGATTTGATTAGTAAGTTACTAGATCAATCAAAGTATTTAAAAAAGGAAAGAAGTTTAATAGATAAGAACATTGAACCTTGGTTAAAAAAATTAGATGCCAACTCATATTCACTTATCGAGAGAAAACAAAAGAAAAAAGAGATTGAGGAATTAGGTCATTTTCTTTACCATTTCGATAAAGAGATCGTTATTGAAGAAGTTTTTACAGAAAGCCCTGATTTTATCGTTAAATCCTATGGTAATTTAATTGGGATAGAACTTAAAGATTTTATCACTAATGAATTTGAAAAAGAAAAAGAAGGACTATTAAAATTAATTTTTAATTCTGTTATTGATAATTTAGAAAATAACCTTGTTAATATAAAGGCAATTATAGAGTAGAATTTATTGAAGAAAATTTCTCTCTTAAAAGAAAGAATCGAAAATTAATTGAGAAAGAAATAATTTCAATTATTGAAGGATGCAATAAAACACCTGGAGTCGTAAAAAGTATTACTAAATTTCCTTATAATGGAATTGCGATTCATAAAGGAGAAACAACTATTGTTGGCAATATCAATAAAGAATTAGTTCAGAAAAAAATAAATTCAAAAGGAAAATTAATACCTCTTTACAGAAAGAAAAACTTAAATCAAGTTTGGCTAGTATTAATTATCGGGGGAGTTGAAAAATCATCTGATTTTTGTCTTTTCGATCGGGCAATAACTACTCAAGAGTTTGAATCAACTTTCGACCGAATTTTCATTTATGAATTCTTCGATAGAAAAATAACAGAACTAAAAATAACGTAGCACAACAAAGAACTAAGCTAAATTCCAGGCATTTTAACTCAATTTAGAAACAAAATTTTCGTCATAGACTAAACCCGATTTTGCGACGTCAAATAATGGGTATTGTCCAAAAAAATGTAATTTTAGAAACTATTAAAGAAAATAGTTAAACCTACAAATCCGCATCCCTTACTCTGCCAACAGGCGTTAACCGTAAGCCTTAACCTTAATAAAAAATGATCCTTATAGACCACCCATATGTTTCAGATTTTCTAGTAAGAACTATTAAAGAAAATAATTTTGAAATTATTTCTACTAAAGAAGCGAGGTCATTGATTAATGATGATTCTATGAATTGGATTTCTGAAAATGATGCGAAGAATAAAATCCTAAACAGCCCAAACCCTCTTATTTATACAAATTCTGAGAACTCATTAACATGGATTTTCAACTATTTAAAAGAAACTAACCTACCTCAACAAATAAGATTATTTAAGGACAAAATTAAATTTAGAGAACTAACTAAAGATTTGTTTCCTGATTTTCTGTTTAGGAAAGTTAAAATAGATGATATTCAAACCTTGGATTTAGATATTGATGAAATAAAAATGCCATTTATTATTAAGCCTTCATTAGGTTTTTTTAGTATTGGAGTACATATTGTTCGTAACAAGTCTGACTGGTATACTGCTCAAAAAGAATTAAACTATGATAATCTAAAAAGCATTTACCCTAAAGAGGTAATGGATGCTTCTACTTTTATTATAGAAGAATACATAGAAGGAGAGGAATTTGCCATAGATGCCTATTTTAATAATGATGGAGAAGTAGTTATTCTAAATATTCTACATCATATGTTTTCTTCAGGTACTGATGTAAGTGATAGGGTTTACTCTACTTCTCAAAGCATAATTCGTAAGTACAAAGAAAGCCTTGAAGAGTTTTTAAAACCCATAGGAAAAAAAGCTAATTTGAAAAACTTTCCTTTACATATAGAGGTTAGAATTGATGAAAAAGGAGTAATAAAACCAATAGAAATAAACCCGCAACGATTTGGAGGGTGGTGCACGACCGGAGATCTTTCGTGGTATGCATTTAATTTTAATTCATACCAATATTTCTTTCAAAATAAAAAACCGAATTGGGATGAGATTTTTAAAAATAAGAAAGATGAAATTTATAGCATTGTTTTATTAAACAATAATTCAGGTTTTAAGCCATCAGAAATCTCTCATTTTGATTTTGATATGCTTGAACAGGATTTAGAAAATATATTAGTTACCAGAAAATTAGATTTTAATAAATTCCCTGCATTTGGAATCTTATTTACTGAAACAAGTGAAGGAAATGAAAGAGAACTAAAAGAAATACTAAATTCCGATTTAAGTAAATATATTAGAAAATAGAAATTACTAAGGCTAAGAAAGAGCTGAGTTAAAAACAAGTCCTCTAAGCTAACTTCGAAACAAAATTTTCCTCATAGAGTAAAACCGATTTTGCGACTCCTTAAACCAACCAACCTACTTCTCTACTCCTATAACTTGTTACGAAACTATTAGCGGTAATTTAAAAATATGAATATAGAAAAAATCTTTCGGGACCTAAAGTTCGACTTAGAGTCAATAAACGAAAAAGCAAATGAAAGATTACTGAAAGAAGAACAAATAAGATCAAGTATTTACTGTTCTTTGCGAAACCAGGGTTTTATTGTTGCGGCCGAAAGAAATTATGATAAGAATTCGGAGGTAGAATGTGATTTGGTTTTTTGGGGAAATTCGAAATCCGAATCCTGGATGGAGATAAAAACTGCCAGGTATTCAAAAGCAATAAATGATTTCAGAAAATTAGATAAAAAAGGAAAGGATAGTTGGAATAATGGAGAAAAAGGTCAGTTTATAAGTTGGAAAAAGGATATTGAAAAATTTAATTTATTAAAAAATAAAGATGTTGAGAAATACTTTGTACTTGTAGAACAATGCTTTGACCAATCATTATTTGATAAATTGTATTCCCAAAATAAATATGAAATAAAACAGCTTTTTGGGAATTTTGAATACAAAAAAATTGAATTTGAATTAAAATGGAACAAAGCTCCTGTGAATAAATGTATTATAAGAATATTTGACCTAAAGAACTACAATCAACAACATATACCACAAAAAACTTTTGCCGAAAAATTGTAAATTAGAAAACCTGGAAAGAAAACGGAATCAAACATCATCCTGTCTTTTTTCCAAACCTGCCTTATCAAACCGAAACGAAAAAGCAAATAAGAAAAAATAAAAACCAATCTTTGCAGTGCTTTAAAGCAGCACCCACTAAAACGGGTAATTTTCGATTCGCTCATTTTCACAAATAGTGCTAGATTACTCCACATAACAGCGCATAACCGCCATTGAAAAACAAGGCTACTTATACGCAGACTTTAGCAAAAAAATTGGAAATAAAGTCACCCCATGAAAGAACCAGAAATACCTGTAAATGAACCGGAACGACTAAAAGAATTAGAAAGTTATCAATTGACAGGACTTGTAGAGAATGACGATTATGACTTTATCACTTCCATGGCTGCCCAAATATGCGGCACCAAAATTTCTTTAATTAGTCTGGTAACCGATGATAAGCAATGGTTTCTTTCCCACCATGGCCTGGAGGCTCGTAAAACGCCAAAAGACTATGCATTTTGCGCTCATGCTATTAATACACCAAATGAGCCGTTTATAGTTGAAGATGCCCGAAAAGATGAGCGGTTTCATGACAACCCCTTGACAACCAATGATCCGCATGTCATCTTTTATGCGGGTATTCCTTTGGTTACCTCCAGGGGCTACCCCTTAGGAACGCTTTGTACTATTGATGACAGCCCTAAAAAGCTCAATAAAACCCAGCTTGAACGGCTTCAGAAACTGGCAAGACAAACCGAAAAACTTTTTGAGAGTAGAAAAAAAAGTATTGAAGTGGATCTTCTTAATCAAGAGCTGAAAAAAAAGAATGATTTGCTCCGGAATACTCAGGAAGCAAATCAGCTAGGCACCTGGGAAATGGATATCCCATCGGGAAAAACTACCTGGAGTGATATGGTATATAAGATCCATGAAGTACCTAAAGATTTTGATCCTGATGAGGTAAAAAAAACAGAGTTTTACCACACTGTTTACAGGCCCGTCATTAACAATGCTCTTAAAAGATGCATTTCCCAGGGTATCCCATTTGATTTGGTAGCCCAAATAATCACCGCGAAAGACAGACTGATATGGGTGAGGTCAACAGGACGAAAAGTGGGAGACAAACTCATTGGTAGTTTTCAGGATATTACCGAAATAAAGCAAAATGAAATTAGATTCAAATCGGTAATTGAAGGCACCGACGTGGGCACCTGGGAATGGAATGTTCAAACCGGAGAAACCGTCTTTAATGAGCGTTGGGCTGAAATCACTGGTTATACCTTAGAAGAGCTCACTCCTATAAGTATAGAAACCTGGATGAAATTAGCTCATCCCGATGACCTGGAAGAATCTGGGCGTAGGCTAGACTCCTGTTTTGAGAAAAAGACGGAGTACTACGAGCTTGAAGCCCGCATGAAGCATAAAGCCGGGCACTGGGTTTGGGTCTATGACAGGGGTAAAGTTTTTGAATGGACCAAAGACGGGAAACCCCTTATTATGTATGGCACCCACCAGGATATTACAGAAAGAAAGCATAGAGAAGAGAGACTGCGAATTAGTGAGGAGGCTTTCAGGGGAAATTTCGAAAATGCGGCCATTGGAATGGCTTTGTTGGATGAAAAGGGGAAATGGTTGAAAGTAAATGACAAGCTTTGCCAAATTGTTGGGTATTCACAAGAGGAATTATGTGAACTTACTTTTCAGGATATTACCCATCCTGATGATTTAAATTCAGATTTGACCTTTTTGCAGGAACTTATTGAAGACAAAAGGGATCATTACCAGATGGAGAAACGATACTTCCATAAAAAGGGACATATTGTTCATATCCTTCTGGCAGTCTCTATGGTAAGGAATAACGAGGCTAAGGTGCTCTATTTTATTTCGCAAATTATAGATATCTCTGAAAGCAAAAAGCTCCTTTCAGATATTGATTACCAAAAAAACCTGTTATCTGCTTTATATAATTTATCTCCAATAGGAATAGCCCTAAACGATTATGAAACCGGTAAATTTTTAGATGTAAACGATAAATTGCTGGAACCAACCGGCTACAGCAAAGAGGAATTCCTATCCTTTAGTTATTGGGATACCACGCCCGGAAAGTATGAGCCATTAGAAAAAAATATGCTTAAACAAATAGAAAGCAAAGGAAGCTATGATCTGTTTGAAAAGGAATATATCCGAAAAGATGGTACAACCTATCCGGTGGCATTGCAGGGGGTGGTAATTAAAGATGCCAATGGAAAAAAACTAATTTGGTCTTTTATAAGGGATATTAGCAAGGAAAAAGAGGCCGAACGCAAACTGCGGGAAGCTATTTCCAGCCTGCAAGCCATATTAGATGCAAGTAAACAGGTTTCCATTATGGCCACCGATACAAATGGTACAATTACTTTGTTCAACGCTGGTGCCGAAGAAATAACGGGCTATAAATCCGAGGAGATGATAGGCAAACATAATCCACAGTTGATTCACCATCCCGATGAGATAAAAGAGCAAAGCCTTGAACTGTCTAAAAAGTACAACAAAGAAATAATAGGATTTGAGGCCTATTTTTATGAAGCTAAAATTGGAGTGCCAACTACTAAAGAATGTACCTATATAAGGAAAGACGGTACAACTTTCCCCGTTTTGCTTTCTATAAACACCATCCTTGACCATGGAGATATTGTAGGATACCTGGGTGTAGCTACTGACATCAGAAAATTAAAGAAGGTAGAAAAGGAGATCAAGTCCTTACTTGATATTACCAATGAGCAAAACGAAAGACTCCGCAATTTTGCGAATATTGTATCCCACAACCTACGGTCTCATAGTTCAGGCATTTCCGGAATTCTTGACCTGATTCAAATGGAATTTCCGGAAATATCGAAGAATGAATTGGTTAAACATCTTAATAGAGGAGCCGAAAACCTGAAGCAAACAGTACATGATTTAACTGAGATCGTTAAAGTTAATTTATCGAAAAGTGGTATTTCGCCCATAAGGCTCTATGATGTGCTGCAAAAAAATACAGAAAGCCTTAGTATAAAAATCAAACAGGCCAACTTAGAAATAATCAACCAAATTGACAAAGACCTGGTAGTAAAAGGTATTCCTGCTTACCTTGATAGTATTGTATTGAACATGATTACAAATGCCATTAAGTATAAAAGCGAGGAAAGATTAAGCTATTTAAAGATTTTTGCTCGCGTAGAGCAAGCGGTGGTAACTATCTTTTTCGAAGATAATGGCCTGGGCATAGACCTAGAAAAACACGGTGATAAACTGTTTGGCATGTACAAAACATTTCATAAACACGATGACTCCCGGGGAGTTGGCCTATTCATCACCAAAAACCAAATAGGAAGTATGGGCGGTAAAATAGAAGTAGAAAGTGAAGTAAACCTAGGTACAACCTTTAAAATAACATTACCAATATAATATTAATCTAATTTGTGATAATGAAAAAGTTCGCCTACAGTTTTCCGATCTTAAAAGATAAAGTTGATCAATGGCTAAATTTCGCCAGGGAGGTAAATACTACCCACAAGGAAGAATTCAGTAAAATGCATCAAAGAATAGGTGTTAAAAAAGAAAGTTGGTTTTTGCAGGAGTCAGCCGAGGGATATTCTGTGGTGGTATATACCGAGGCGGAGGATGAGCATTTTATGAACAAGTTCAAAAATGATCAATCTGAGTTTTCGGAATGGTTTAGAGAGCAGGTTTCAGAACTTCAGGGTGTAGATCTTGATTTCACTACCCAAATGCCTGAAATAGTTCTGGATTGGGAAGAGAACGATCAATAAAAAAGGGACTATGCCGGTTAGAAACCGTGGAATTATCCTCAATCAGTTCTTAACCATATATGAAGAAAGAGTTCAACTTAAAGTAATAAAGCCAGACCCCTTTTTTTAAAACTTACACACTCTACGGGACAGTGTCGTTATATTAAAAATCAAGTCTTAAGGAGTTTCCAAAACATCGGCCAGAGGCCGCCTGTAGGAATAGGGCATCTTTTTAGAGTATCCTAATCGTATCAATAGCAAGGGATGCCCTGTGAGCTTAAATTGTCTTGCCATTTTATTTCGAACCTGTATTTCTTCACAAGGCATATTTACGTGAGCATGACTAATATTTAATTGGGTGGCTGTTAAGCCAAAACGCTGAAAAGCTCTTCCTAGCAGAACCCAGTGAGCCACATCATTTTTTTCGACTGTAAACAAAGCAAAACCCGCAGAAGCCTCTATTTGTTTCTTCCATCGCTTTGCCTCACTGCTTGCAGAAACAAACTTTTTCATAATGATATTGCCCAATGTTCTCCCAACCTCAGGCATTCCCATACTCGCTTGCCATATCCCGTCTCTTTTTTGTTCTACTTCCTTTTTGGAAAAACGAATCCAGGAGACAAGCTCCTTTACAAAAGCCTTATTTTGAAACTGCCTGTTACTCCCTTCAGTAATGCATAATCCGCTGAAAGCGGACAGGCGTTCCGTTTCAAAACGGACACTTTTCTTCTAAAATTTTGGTTAAGTTAATTAAAATTTTTTTGCTCTTATTTTCTAAATTTTCTCATCGATTCCCCTTGCAATTCTATGCGGTAAGAACCATTGGTTAATCGATCAAGGATCGCGTCGGCAACCGTTGGTTCCTTAAAGCAGTCGAACCAGGATTTTACAGGCAATTGTGAGGTTATGATCGTGGAAGAACTTCCATGTCTCTCGTCAACAAGATCCAATAGCATATTACACTGTTTATGATCGATTTGTTTAAGACCAAAGTCGTCGATGATAAGCAGTTTTGTTTTAGCTATTTTATCCATAAACTTAAAATAACTGCCATCTGCCTTGGCCAGTGTCATTCGGTCCAGGAGTTTATTAGCCGTAAAATACATGGTTTTAAGTTCCTGAGCACATGCCTGGAATCCCAAAGCACAAGCGATAAACGATTTACCAACCCCGGTTGGTCCTGTGATGATCAGGTCTCTTGACTTTTTAATCCAATCTCCCTGTTGTAGGCGAAGCAGCATATTTTTATCCATACCTCGGGGCTGATTAAAATTGATTTGTTCAAAGGAGGCTTGCTGTTTAAACCGTGCCTGGCGGATCAGACGCTTTAATTTCTTATTGTAGCGGTCTTCGTATTCGGCTTCAATAAGATGGGCGATACACTCATCCAGGGAGAAGTTCTTCTCCTGGGTGCTATCGGTAATTTCCCGATAGGCTTGTGCAAAGCCGTGTAAACGCATAGTGTGTAACTTTTCGAAGGTGGCATTTGTATTCATAAGTATTGATTTTAATTAAAGTTTTCTTTTCCTCGTATATTATTATGGGTGGGTAATTCGAACAGTTCAAGAGGTTCCTCTTCCACATTAAAAGTCTTGTTATTGAGCATATTCTTGATGAACTTATATTGCAGACAATTCATTTCAAGGGCTTTTTCACAGGCTTTTCGATAAGCTGGTTTGGGATGTTTTTTGGCCAGGTTTAATAATCCCATACAGCTTCTGTAGGCCTGTTCCGGGTGGGGACGACTATCTAGTATCCTAGCAATGAGTTGTTCCACTTCAGGTCCTATGGACCGGCCCCAACTGATGAACCGCTCCGAGGTCCATTCCGCCTGAAAACGGTGATGGGCAGGACGGTGTTCATTCTTAGTTGTATAGCCATAAGGCTTACGATTTCGCTGGTGCAAAGCAATTCTTTCATTATTAAAATAGGCCTCCACATTCGAGAGGGTATAAATAACTTTTACCTTTTTGCCGGTATATTTAAAGGGAATGCTGTAATAGTGTTTATCAGCTTTTAAATAAATATGATGATTGTATTGCACCTTGAGTTGACAGAAGTGTTTTAACTCATAGAAGGTAGTTGGCAAGGGTTTTAATTCCTGCTTTTCTACCTGATCAAAAAGGCTTTGCCGGCTGTAGGATTTATGCTGAAAGTTCTTTTTGTTATGCAGCTCAAGCTTCTCCCAAAGTGCCTGATTCAGTTCTTCCAGGGAGTAGAAAACCTCATTGCGTAAAGGAGCATAAATACGTTGGTAGGCTAAACGTACAAAGTTCTCCGCTAGACTTTTATCTTTCGGATGTAAAGCCCTGGCCGGTAATATTACGGTTTGATAATGCTCCCCAAAATCCTGATAGGTTTGATTTACTTTAGGCTCGTACTTATTGGATTTGCTCACCGCAGAGCGAAGGCAATCCGGTACAATGGCGGCAGGGGCTCCTCCGTAAAATTGAAGTGCATTTTGATTGACTGCTATCCAATCCTCTTTCTTTTGTGAGTGGACCGCTTCGATATAACTAAGCTGGCTGCAACCCAGTACACTGACAAATACCTCGCAGGCTTCTCGCTCCCCGGTAGCCGGGTCAGTGATGTAAAGTTTTTTACCCGTAAAGTCCACAAAGAGTTTATCTCCAGCCTTATGCTCCATATGCATGCTGACTTTACTCTCTTTGCGCCAATGGTAATAATGGTGGCAGAACTGGCTGTATTCATAGCCATCCTTGTGCGTTTGTTGATATTCCTCCCACAGCAGATGCAGGGTGACACCTACTTTCTTAAGGTCTCTTTCAAAGTCAGGAAATAGCTTTTCTAAGGCCGTGTAGCGGGGGTTCTGTGTCTTCTTTCTGATGTTAATCAGGTTGATGAGTTCACTGTCATTCATCCCGGAGATTGCCGAAATGGAGACCCCGCTGCTTTTAAAACCAGCAATATACTGGCTTGCTGCAGTTTTCCCAATACCGGCTACCTTAGCCGCTTTCCGGCCACTGAGTCCTTGTTTAAAATATAATCGTAATAGTTCGCGTACTTCTCTCATACCTATCGGATTGTTGGCCATTATCCTTTCTTTTAAAAGTTAATGGCACTAAGATGAGAAAAGTGTCCGTTTTGCGGCTCTTCGTCACTTTTGGTGAATTATGCAGAACTCGCCAACACCATTTTTCTTAAAAGGTGAAAATCAGCTCTACCGTACATCATTCTTTTGATATTCTTTAGTTTATTAACGTGCCCTTCAACTTGTCCATTGCTGATGGGACTTACCACGGCCTGGTTTACAGCATCAAAATCTTTTTGTATCCCTTTGGCAAAATTCCGCAGTTCTGATGTGGGTTCTGACGCCTTTATAAGCCAATCCTGTAATGTTCCCTCTATTTTATCTAAAAATAAATTCTTAAAGCCGCTGGTAAGCTGAGCTGTGGCCTTAATCCCTGGAGCTTTTCTATAAAGGAAATCGAGAAAACTCTGATCCTTTGAATTCAATTTATCCTTCTGCTGTAATACCATAAAGGAAAGTCTTGAAGTAGACCAGGTTTCTATGGGAGGTAATTTTGGCAACCGAGGATTGTCAGGTTTAATGAATCGATTCATATTATGGCAGAACTGCGTGTACTTTCCATTAAAACCCTGAGCACGGATATTAGCATATAGAGTTAAATAATCCTGAACTTGACAAAATTCCTGGAGATAGGCCTTGAATTGAAAAAAGTTTGTCAGTGATTTTCCGTTTAATGGGGATTTTTTGCGAGGTAATTCCTCCAGCTGAAGATATTTTTTTATAGTTCTGTGGTGAGCGTGAAGCATTTTGGCAATCGCTTTTATGCCATAGCCTTGCAGGGAAAGTTCTTTGGCTTTTTCAAATTTTATCTGCCGCTGAGAGTTGGGGGTATCTGGTTTAAAAAGAACTTCGGGAACTTTTTCTGATACGAGTTCTCCCCGACTATATTCCACAAATGCTTCTTTAAGTACTGAATTATGCTTGTAAAGTGTCTTTTGGAAGGCTTCTCTCAGGTTAACCAACAGATGGAATCTATCGGCTACCTCAATGGCATTTGCAGTACCATCTTTGATGCCTCTGGAATATGCACTGGCTCGATCCCGGGAGACCGTGTGGATTTCGGGATGCCTTGAAAGCCATTGAGATAAAGTACCTGCTTCCCTATTAGGTAATAAATCGATTACTTTCCTTTGCTCAAGATCGACGATAATGGTTCCATAGTTCCTCCCTTTCTTAAATGCCCAATCATCTACTCCTACGATTCCGGAAGTGGTGAGTGGTTCTATTATTTCCAGTTGTTTCACAAGGCGTAACATTGTCGAAGAGCTCACCGGACTTCCAACAATACGGCTGATCACCGCTCCCTTGTTTCCGCCAACCTCGAGACCTATCCTACGCAGTACATCTGCCGATCGACATAAACGTCTGGCATATGGCCGGATCCCAGTGGTAAAGCGTTCCGTAAATACCTTACGTGGGCAGCGTTTATTCCTGCAAAAAAATTTTCTCGATCTCAACTGTAATTGTACTAGTTTTCCTGATATTGGAAGATCTGCCAAGGTTCGGACATAATGACTGTGAATGCTGTTACTATTTTTAGTGCATAAAGAACAGCTACTGATTCTTTGTTTAGGAATCATCGTCAAAACAATATTTGTATCAGTTTGATATATAGCTATTTGTTTTATTTTCAAATTCGGGGGGAGCATAGTAAAGAGTTTATAAATACCCTATTAAAATACACAAATAATACGTATATTTACGCCTTTTTTAGAAGAAATTCATGACAAAAAATACCATAAATCCGGAAAGATTAAAGCCTCAGAAGATCAAAAAACTTCTAAAAAGCAAGGAGGAATATAAGATCGCTTTGAGGTTGCAAATGGTTTATCTTATATCCCAAGGAAAATCAAGCAGAGAGGTAGCCGAAATTTACCAGGTGAGTTTTAAGAATGTGCTAAACTGGGTCCATCGGTTTGAAAAGGAAGGAATTGAAGGTCTCAAAGATAAAGAAGGACGCGGTAGAAAAGCTTCTTTAAGTACAAAGGACCAAGACCAAATTAAAAATACCATTATAAATATATCTCCTTCTGAATTTGGCTATTCAGCGGAGAGATGGACTGGACCTCTTTTATTAAAGTGGGTCAATGAAGAATATGAAACAAACTTCACAGCCACTACAATTTATAAACTACTTGATAAAATTGGACTGGAGTTCCAGAATGGGAAAGGTTTTGTTCCGCAGAAATGACTTGTGTAAAAAATTAAAAGAGTTTTCACCAAAAGTGACGAAGAACCCGCTTTCCAGCGGAATGGGTGTCCGTTTTCACCGGATTGTGCATTCAGTAATGAATGCTTCTAATTTTTTAATATCTTCAGCAGTAGTAAACATTAAAATTTGGATACCTTTAAAATTGAAAGATTCCTGCAGGGCTGCTATGTGTGAGGAAGAAACTTTATCATTTATATACAAATTCCGCGTGGATTGTCTAATGTTAATGTAGTCGAACAAATTATCCTTCTCTATAGATCCTGTTTTATTCAACAATAGTTTAATGAAACTTATGTTTTTATCGTTTGTTACAACATTAACTGTACACTCATATCCAAAATGTTTTGCTGCTAAAAGCATATTTTCTGCAGCGCATCCCAGGCTAATGAATAAAGCGTGATTATCTGGATCTACAATGGGCAATTCCCTTTCAAAATCAGGGTGTATCTGGATCTCATTTTCCTTAACTAAAAACTTCCAGGGCTGAGTATTATGGCCGGAAGGTGCTTTGGTTCCGTATTCGATAATTTCATTTATTTGCTCCGGATTTTTCATATTTTTAAAATTTAAAGGAGTTATTCAATTCTTACTTTTTGGTAGAAACAGGGCTCTGATTTTAAGTCTGCCACTGGTTTTATTTGCTTTGTTTCATTCTTTGTTGGTTTCCAATATGTTTTATTTTTTGTTTCCTGAAACGTAGCGCCAGTAAAAGCATCATTAATGGCGCAGTAATTATCCAGGGGATGCCAAGTAGTAATATTTTTTCAGAAAAATAAGGGTAGAAATACACAAACGCGATAAGTGGTGTGACCAGTACATTTGCCAAAAATGCAGCTCGAACCCACTTGTCGAATCCTTGCTTTTTAAACAGGGGAAGCACGAATAGAGAAGCTATCCCCATAGTGATGTAACCTATAGCATCAAAATTCCAAAACAGGGAATGTGGATACTGTACGAGCACTTCAATTTGGTCGGCTCTGCCCTGTAAGGTAAAAGGAATAACCGTTGCGAGCTGCACCACGTAATTTGCAGTAACAAAAATCGCGTAGATCACCGTGAAGATAAGCGCAGCGTGGCTCCAGAATTTTTTCTGCTTAGGTGTTACATAATGAAGCGCTAAGATCTCTAATAAAAACGGAATCACGATACAGAGAGAAAATCCATAGATTGAAATCTCATCATAAGGATAGCTAAGCAAACCCAAAAGTTGGAGGATTTGCGCAATCACAAAAAATACGTTTGCCGTAAATGCAAACATTCCGGCTATAAAACCTATGTTGTAGATTTTCCTCATCGTGGCGTTTTATTAATACTTTATATCAAAAACCTAGAACTCTCCCATAACCGCTGGCTCAGGATAAGGACAGATGGCCCATTTTAAATATGATTTAGTTTGTAACAAATTTTTTATTAAAAATAGGATGCATCAACTATTTTAAAAATGATATATCTCAGCATAAAAATCTATTAAACAGATAATTAGCTGGTTTTTGGTTAATCTTTTAATGAGAAGTAGAATCCGAAACCAATGTCTAATCTTTAGGCTTTACTGTTTAAAAAATCACATAGGGAATTTGCTGATATGGATTTAAAACAGGAACAAGCCCTCCCTTAAACAAGTGTCAAATTTTTTATTATTTAACAAATTTTTACGCAACTCCCCTATTTCTTTGTATTTTGAAGGCTATGAAGTTAAAAAGGAGTGCTCTTTTCATTGTTGTTCTTATAATTTTCGCAGCTTGTTCTCAAGGGAATAATGGCTCCGGGGATGGCGTGTTTGGAACCAAACAAGACCCTAAACCTTATAAAATTTCTAAAGATCTAAAGGCCATACAGGAAGATGGGGTGCTACATGCGATAAGCATATACAATTCCACAAGCTATTTTCTGTATAAGGGAATGCCCATGGGCTTTGAGTATGAGTTATTATCCCGCCTCGCCAAAAACCTAGGCTTAAAACTGAAAATCACAATCGCTGAAGATATCAATGACCTATTTGATATGTTAAACAATGGCGAAGCCGATTTAATCGCCTATGGTTTAACCATAACTGAGCCCAGAAAAAACCTGGTAAGTTTTACAGAAAACCACTACGTAACCCACCAGGCTTTAGTACAGCGAATGCCCGACAATTGGCGCTCCCTACCCGGCTACAAAATCGATAAACAATTAATTTTAAACACGCTGGAATTAATAAACGATACCGTATGGGTTAGAGAAAATTCATCTTATGCTGAAAGACTTGAAAACCTGCAGAATGAGATTGGTGCTGAAATTCCGATAGAACATATTGAAGGAAATATTACTACAGATGAAATAATTAAAATGGTAGTGGATGGCGAAATTGAAAGAACAATTGCCGATTATAATATCGCGGCTGTTAATAAGACCTACTACCCTATTCTAAATATCGACACCAGGGTTTCCTTTTCGCAACGCATAGCCTGGGCGGTAAGACAGAATTCTCCCAACCTGCTCAAGGCGATAAACAAATGGATTAAAAAAGAGAAAAAGTCAGACGATTACTATGTGATTTATAACAAGTACTTTAAAAATACCAGATCTAATAGGAGTAGGATTAAAAGCGATTTCTACAGTAAAAACAGCAATAAGATTAGTAAGTACGACGATATTATTAAAGCAAATGCTTCTGAAATAGGATGGGATTGGCGTTTCCTTTCTTCCCAAATTTACCAGGAATCCAGGTTTGATCCTAAAGCAGAGTCCTGGGCAGGGGCAACCGGCCTAATACAATTAATGCCGGCTACCGCCAAAGAAGTTGGCGTTAGCAACAATTACAATCCGGAACAAAATGTAAAAGGGGGCGTAAAATATTTAGAAAGGATGCGTGATAATTTTGAAGTCGTGGAAGACTCAATCCAAAAAGTGAAGTTCACTTTAGCCGCTTTCAACTGTGGCGCCGGTCATGTTTATGACGCTATGCGCCTGGCAGAAAAAAATGGCAAGAACCCGCATGTATGGGATGAAAATGTAGAAAAATATATGCTGAAATTAAAGGATAAGAAATACTACCTGGATGATGTGGTTAGACATGGGTTCGTGAGAGGAACAGAACCATACAATTATGTAAGAGATATATTTTTACGCTACGAGCACTACAAACAATTTATTGAAGAATAAACCCCGACTTAAAGATGGTCATCACTCATTCTGCCTTTTTTCACAAAGAACAAATGCCTGGTAACTCTACTAAATCCCTAGCTCCTGGTGCGTTCTATAAAAAACTGCTGTAATTTTTTAGTAATACTGTCTTTGCTGGCACTATAAACCTTTTTGTTTTTGTGGGTAATGGAAGTTACGGGGATAATTTGCGTGGTGGTACCGGTTACAAAAATCTCTTCTACTTCCACCAGTTCGTCAATATGAACGGCTTTTTCACGCACTTTGATCCCTAAGTCGGAGCAGATTTTAATCACTTCGGCCCGGGTAATGCCCGAGAGAATCTGGGGACCTTCGGGATGGGTATGCACCACCCCGTATTTTACAAAAAAGAGGCTGGAGTGGGAACCTTCGGTAAAATATCCTTTACGTACCAGCAGGTTTTCAGCGAAACCGGCAGCGACGGCTTCTTCGTTGGCCATTACATTGGCTAAAAGGGCGGTAGATTTAATATCACAACGATGCCAGCGCTTATCTTCAGTAGCCATTACGTCCCAGGTCTTTTTTTCAAAGCCTTCCAAAATCACGGGGAAGACATACAGCAAAACGGTGGGCCTGGCATCCTCGGGATAATAATGGGTTCTGGGGGCCACCCCGCGGGTAACCTGCATATAGACCGCGCAATCTTCAGTAGAAAGTTTTGCCCGCTCTATGGCTTCATAAATAACCTCCTCCAAAGAAAATGCATCAAAATCCAGGCTTATCTCATCCAGGCAATACTGAAGCCGCTGCAAATGCTCCTTCAGTTTAAAGGCTTTTCCCTTATAAAACGGACTCACTTCGTAGATCCCGTCCCCCAGCATAAAGCCGCGGTCAAAAACAGAGACCTGTGCTTTTTCCGGTTTTAGCCAGCTGCCGTTCAGGTAAACTTCTTTGGGATAGGATTTTTTAGGTTTCACGTTGAGATGGTATAAAGTATATTGATTATAGAATAATTGCTCTTCAATAGATAAGGTAAAAATCGGAAAATACAGGAGAAATCAGCTTAAAAAAAAGATAATGTTTTTTCCCATCACCCTGAACCTGTCTTGCCGGCAGGCAGGCTCGATTCAGGGTCTCAATTTAGTGAATAGGGAACATTAAACAAATAAAACTTAACTCGATGGGATTCCGGGTCACGCCCGGGATGACGTACATATTTAACTTCCGGTTTTCAGCCGCCGAAATAACTTTCAATGGCGATCATCCAGTCCTGTTCAAAATACCGCACCAGGCTTATCACGATGGCTCCCGCGATCACGTAGGCCCAGTGGTAGCTTTTCTTTTTGACCATCACCCAGCCAACTGTGGCAAAAGCGAGATATGGCACAGCCAGGACTAAATTGGCATAGGGAGCATTCCCACCCACCGCTGCGATTATTTTCATCACCACATAAAAGATGCTGTAAAAGAAAATGATCTTCGAGATGAGCGAAAGATAATCACTGCGCATTAGTCGGTGTATTTTTCTGGAGCTTCACGTCTTTTAGATTGCTTTTCGTAAGCTGCGGCCCAGCTTAACAGGTTCTGCTCCCCATTGGGAGTTGTTATCATTGTCAAACCTTTTGGCGCACCCTCTTCATTAAAGCCCATAGGCACTGTTATAGCAGGATATTTGGCTACCGCTGCAAATCCGGCGTGATAATTATTTATGGAAAGCACGGCGTCAAGATCGTGTTCCTTCATAGGCGCATCAAAGAACTGCTTCCCGTTTCGGTTTAAGGTATCTTTTATGGCTGCAAAATCTTCTGCGGAAGCTGAATCCTGCAGGATCCCTTCAAATAAAGCCTGGCCATAAGGCATTCTAAGTGTTGAATCTTCAATATTGAATTTCACAAGGTCTTCTACGGATGAGAAGCCGGTATTCCCGCCATATTTGTCAAAATATTCGGGCAGGTCGTTTTTCATATCCAGATTCAAAAGTCTTACAAAATTAGGAAGCTCAACTTCTTCGGCTTCAAATTCCACTACTTCGGCTCCTGCTTTTCTTAGATCTTCCACAGCCCTTACATACAGCGTATCTTCCATCAGTTCTTTTATCGCACCAAAGCGTTTTCCCGCTACGCTGGCATTTTTCAAATCACTGTAGTAATCCTGCACAGGAGCTGCAAAACCTTCTGAAGCAGGATCGGTGTCATCCTTCCCGGTCATAGCCGATAACAGGATCGCATTATCTACCACCGATTTGGTGATAGGTCCCGGAGTGTCAAGCGTCCCTGAAATTGGTACGATCCCACCCCTGCTCAGGAGTCCGATAGTAGGTTTAAGACCCACCAGGGAGTTCTGACTCGATGGCGACAGAATGGAACCTGATGTCTCAGATCCTATGGCTACAGGCGCTAAATTAGCTGCCACAGCCACGGCACTTCCTGAGCTGGAACCGCCTGTATCAAAAATCTTTCTTCCGTAGGGGTTAAGGGTTTGCCCCCCAATGGCCGAATACCCGCTTGGGCAGTCACCACAAAAGAAATATGCCCATTCGCTTAGGTTGGCTTTACCTAAAATGAGGGCTCCGTTCTTTTTCAGCTGCTCCACGATGTATGCATCTTCGGTTTCATTATTCCGCAGTGCCACCGACCCCGCAGTAGTTGAAGCAATTTCAGAATTGATATTATCTTTTAAAAGCACCGGAATTCCGAAGATAGGATGACGGTCGCCTCCGTTCTTCAGGGCTTCATCTTTTTCCCGGGCTTCTTTCAGAATGTCCTTGTTCAGGGAAATAACCGAGTTCAGGGAAAGCTCGTTCTCCCTGTCGTATTTTTTGATTCGGTGCAGATAGAACAAGACAAGCTCTTCATAAGAAAGCTCCCCGTTTTTAATCTGCTCCTGAATTGCAGGGATATCGGCTTCCAGCAGGTTTTCCTTTAATTCGGAATAGCGATCATCAGCAAAGGCTGCGAGTTCCTGTTCAAAAGGAGCCCAAAGCGAATCCAGTAAGATAAATTCTGAATCCAGGACCTTATACTCCAATTCTTCCGGTTGCGCGACTGTGTCTTTGGTATTTTCTGAAGTATCTTTTTCGGTTTCTTTATCGCCGCAGGCAATAAACAGGGCAAGACTAAGCAGGAGTATAAGTTTTTTCATAAGAGGGGTTTTATTGTTTAAAGAAAGAATCAACGAATTCATATTTATTGAAAACCTGTAGGTCTTCAACGCCTTCGCCTACACCTATATATTTTACAGGGATTTTAAACTGGTCACTGATGCCGATTACCACGCCACCTTTTGCGGTACCGTCAAGTTTGGTGACCGCAAGAGAGGTCACCTCGGTAGCGGCGGTAAATTGTTTAGCCTGTTCAAAGGCATTCTGCCCGGTAGAGCCGTCTAAAACCAAAAGCACCTCGTGTGGAGCATTCGGAATCACCTTTTGCATCACGCGTTTCACCTTGGTAAGCTCGTTCATTAGGTTTACCTTATTATGCAAACGGCCGGCGGTATCGATTAGCACTACATCGGCATCCATTTTAACGGCGCTCTGTACGGTATCGAAGGCTACGGAAGCAGGATCGCTTCCCATTTTTTGTTTTATGATAGGTACATCGGTGCGATCGGCCCAGATCTGTAGTTGGTCTATAGCAGCAGCACGGAAGGTATCTGCAGCCCCCAGGACCACCTTTTTTCCCGCGCTTTTAAACTGATGTGCCAGTTTCCCGATGGTAGTGGTTTTTCCCACTCCGTTAACCCCAACCACCATAATTACGTATGGTTTTACATCGGGTAGTTGGATATTGGCAGCTTCTCCAGATTCGCTTTCTGACATAAGAGCAGCGATCTCTTCTCGCAGGATCTTGTTAAGCTCATCGGTTCCCAGGTATTTATCCCGGGCTACTCTTTCTTCTATTCGGTTAATGATCTTGATAGTGGTGGCTACACCTACATCGCTGCTTATCAGCACGTCTTCAAGGTCATCTAAAACCTCATCATCTACTTTAGATTTACCGGCAACAGCCTTGCTCATTTTATCAAAGAAGCTGGATTTGGTCTTTTCAAGGCCTTTATCAAGGTTTTCCTTCTTATCCTTGGAAAACATTTTTTTAAATAAGCTCATTTCTTGGTTTGGTTTAAAAAAAGGGAATTTCCGGCAAGAGAAATTCAGCAATAATAAGTGTAAATATACATAAATGGGTTTGCATACCACAGTCTGCGCTTACAGAAAATAAGAACCGCCTCCCGGGCCGGATATGCTCCTGCACAAAGCCGCAAACAAAGAAAGCCGCCCGGAGATTATCCAGACGGCTTTTTATAATGTCTTGTACTTTAAGTACTAAATTACTTTTTCTTTAAAAAGTCGTTCACGTTTTCCGGAGCCATAATTGCTTCTACAAAAGTATAAGCACCGGTTTTTGGAGATTTAACCATTTTAATCGCTTTGGTCAATCTTTTAGCCCCTGTTTGTATAGTTCCTACTGATTTCTTTGCCATGACTTAAATTATTTTATCTCTTTGTGAACCGTCATTTTCTTAAGAATAGGGTTGAATTTCTTCAGCTCCATTCTATCCGGTGTATTCTTTTTATTTTTGGTAGTGATGTATCTCGAAGTTCCTGGTTGCCCAGACTCCTTATGCTCTGTACACTCTAAAATCACCTGTACTCTGTTGCCTTTCTTTGCCATTATTCTATGTTTTTATGCCTGGGAATTATTTCTTTAAAAAGCCTTTCTCCCTTGCTTCTTTCATCACAGCAGAGATGCCTTTTTTATTAATATCTTTAAGTGCAGAAGTAGAAACCTTTAAAGTTACCCATCTGTCCTCTTCAGGAATAAAAAAACGTTTTTTAACCAGATTGGCGTTAAATTTACGCTTGGTTTTGTTCATCGCGTGAGAAACATTGTTTCCTACCATCGCCTTTTTTCCCGTAAGTTCACAAACTCTTGACATTGTTCTATTCTTTAACTTGTTATTTCAAAACAGGCTGCAAATTAACGATTTTTTTACCTAATCGGCAACTCATTTTTTAAAAAAATTTCGTGGGCTTTATTTTTTCTTTCTTCTGAATTTCTGCTCCCGGTATCCCCCTGTTATTAAGGCTTCAATCAAAAAGCTATCCCCTTAATTTACAGACGACAAGCAACATGTTGGCTTTCAGGCATCTCCTCATTGCTAACAAAACGGCAAACCCAGGTAGAAGGCTGAAAAAAATTATGCATTAGCAAATTTAAGAATTTCACTTAAAATAAGCTCCATACTTTTATGCACAGCTTTCCCGATCACTTTTTCCCGGTGATTTCCGAAGATGAATTTTTTGGAATACACACCTTCGGGAGTGGCAATACCTATAAAAACGGTGCCTATCTCTGCATCGCTGTCTCCTTTTGCCGGTCCCGCATTTCCGGTAGTAGCAATGGCAAAATCGGTTTTAAGAATCAACCGGACATTCCTTGCCATGGCTTCAGCTACCTCTGCACTAACCACGCTGTGTTTTTCTATTAATTCGGAAGGGATCTTCAGTATCTCTTCCTTAATTGCGGTGGCATAGCTCACCACACTGCCTTTATAATACACAGAAGCTCCGGGCGGAGTAGCCAGTAAATTGGCAATGCGGCCGCCGGTACAACTCTCTGCGGTTGCAATGGTTTGTTTTGCAGATGAAAGCAATCTGCCAATTTGAATCTCTACGGGTTCATCATCTTCGTAGCCCACAATAATATCCCCGATCAACTGATGCAGGTCGGTAAACAAGCTGGCTATAGAATTTTGAAGGTGCTCTTCATTATCTCCAATAGCGGTGAGCCTTATCCTTACCTTCCCAAAATTGGGCAGGTATGCACATTTTATATTTTCAGGCAGTTGGTCCTCCCAGTCTGATATTTTTTCGGCAATGGCACTTTCGCCAAGTCCGTAGGTAATAACTGTTTTATGAAGAATTACAGGACGTTTGAATTCCTGTTGCAGCCTGGGCAGCACTTCATTCTTCACCAGTTCTTTCATCTCAAAAGGCACTCCCGGAAGGGAGATATACATTACCCCATCCTTACGTAATAACATCCCCGGCGCGGTTCCGTATTTATTGAAAAGCACTTCGGCCTGACTCGGCACAAGGGCCTGTCTTCGGTTTAGATCAGAAATTGGGGTTTCTATATATTTTTCAAAGAGCTGCTCAATATGCTGCAGGACCTCTTTATTTTCGGTGAGCTCATCTTCAAAATAAGCGCAAAGACTGGATTTGGTGACATCATCCCGGGTTGGACCTAAACCACCGGTTATGAGCACGATCTCTGCCCTTTGAGAAGCTTCTTTTAAAGCGGTAAGAATATGGGATCTTTTATCTTCAATACTGGAGATCTGATGTACAGCGATCCCGATCTTATTTAACTCAGAAGCGAGAAAAGCCGAATTGGTATCTATAATCTGGCCTATTAGTATCTCGTCGCCAATAGTAATTATCTCTGCTTTCATTCGAGTTCAAAATCTCTTCTAAGGGCGATGCCTGCCACCTTTACTTTTTTGGTGATCTTGGCTGCCGCCTGTGGCACTTCATCCTTCTTCCTTCCTGCTTTTGCCCAGCTTTCTATCACTTTTACCTCATCCATAAGCTCCAGACCAAACAATTGCAGGTTAGGTTTCATCTTGTGTGCATACTGATATGCCAGAGTAGGATTATTATTAGAGATAGCTTCATTCATCGCATCTACATCCGGTGGAATTTCTTCTAAAAAAGTCTGCACCACCACTTTCATGAATTCCTTGTCACCTCCAGCCATCTCTTCTACACCCTCTAAATTGTAACTGCTCATAATCGCTATTTAATATTGATTGAAAACATTTTTTCCTTTTCCAAAAATCCAGTCAACCTGTCGTTGGCTTCAACTTTTCCTACTCCCGCAGGAGTTCCTGTAAAAATAACGTCCCCTATCTTGAGGGTAAAAAACTCTGAGACATAGGCTATCAACTCATCGATTTTCCACAACATATGAGAGGTGTTGCCCTGCTGAACGCTCTTTTCGTTTTTCAGAAGACTAAAGTTAATATTATTTATATCGGAAAACGATTTTTTGGATATCCATTTTTCTCCTATCACGGCTGCCCCGTCAAAGGCCTTTGCTTTCTCCCAGGGCAAACCTTTCTCTTTCAATTTCTTCTGAAGATCCCGCGCGGTAAAATCTATTCCCAAACCTATCTCATCGTAATACTTATGAGCGAATTTAGGCTGAATATGTTTTCCCACTTTCTTGATCTTCACTAAAACCTCAACCTCATAATGCACCTCTTCAGAAAAATCGGGAATGAAGAACGGCTGTTTTTTGAGCAAAATAGCCGTATCGGGTTTCAGGAAGATTACGGGTTCTTCGGGTTTTTCATTTTCAAGCTCGGCAATGTGTTCGGTGTAATTTCTACCTATACAAATAATCTTCATAGCAAGAAACTTCTACTTAATTTTGGTATTTAGTTTTCTTAATTTAATAGCGGTTAACACTCTTTTGGTATACAGGGGAAAATCGGCATTCTGGATCCAGCCAAAATAACCCGGCTCTTTTTCAAAAACCTCGGCTACGTTCTTTCCTTTAAACTTTCCAAAACCAAATACTTCATCCCCTTTTTTATCATACACCACGAAACCGGCAAAATCGGCAAAACGCTTTCTCGCTGAATATTCGGCGAGGTACTTTATGTCGTTTTCAAGATCTTCATACCGCTCCAACTGAGATTTCAACACTTCATAAGTCGCATTGGTATCTGCTTCGGCAGTATGGGCATCTTCGAGATTCTTTCCGCAGTAAAACTGATAAGCTGCAGAAAGGGTTCGTTGTTCTTTTTTATGAAAAATTGTTTGTACATCTACAGCGACAACATTCTTCAGGTCGAAGTCTATCCCTGCCCGAAGCAATTCTTCCACCAAAAGAGGAATATCAAAACGGTTGGAATTATAGCCGGCAAGGTCGCAGCCTTTTATCATCTCGTAGACCTTTGAAGACAGTTCCTTAAATGTAGGCTCATTAGCCACTTTCTCGTTTGTGATCCCATGGATGGCGATAACTTCCTCCGGAATGGTGATTTCAGGGTTTACCAGCCAGGTTTTACTTTCCTTATTGCCGTTGGGAAATATCTTTAAAATGGCGATTTCAACAATGCGATCTTTTGCCAGGTTAGTTCCGGTGGCCTCAAGATCAAAAAAACATATAGGTTTGGTTAAGTTTAATTCCATGAGAAAGCTTCTTTTGGGCAAATATACCATAATTTAGCTGGTTGCTTTAGCCGAAAACCCAGAGAAGAACTCCTTATTCTGTGGAAAGGATTTTATATCTTTGAATAGATCTGAAACTTTTTATAAGTGTTAAAATACCTCTCTTACGTTAGTCAGCAATCTCATTCCTTAACCGATTCCGCCCTGGAAAACATGCTTTCCCAGGCCAGGAGCAGTAATGAGGCTGCCGGAATTACCGGCATGCTCATTTGTTATGAGGGTTTGTTTATCCAATTTCTGGAAGGAAAAGAAGAAGATATAACCAGCTTATTCGAAAAAATATCAAAAGACAAAAGACATCAGGAGGTTTTGATCCTGGATTATGGATATTCTGAAACCAGGAGCTTTGCAGACTGGTCTATGGCTTTTGAAAGTCTTAATCCTGAAGAAGCCAGGGAAATAACCGGTTATAAAAACCTGAATCGGCAGGCGCTTTTTTCAGAAGCAATAGATAAGGAGCACCCGGCCTTGCAGCTGCTTAAGTCCTTTATTAAAAATCTATAAAAAAAGCCGCAAAATCAATTGCGGCTTTCCTTTTTACTAAATTTTGTTTTCTAAATCGTTCTGTCGCTATCAAAACTTTCCAGGTACTGAGCTACGCGCTGCACGAACTGTCCACCCAGGGCTCCATTTACCACCCGGTGATCATAGCTGTGCGATAAGAACATTTTATATCTTATTCCTATAAAATCTCCGTCGGGAGTTTCAATTACAGCAGGAACTTTTCTAATAGCGCCTAATGCAAGGATTCCAACCTGTGGCTGATTGATAATTGGAGTTCCCATTACACTGCCAAAGGTTCCCACATTTGTGACGGTATAAGTACCCCCCTGAATCTCATCCGGTTTCAGTTTGTTCTGGCGGGCACGGCTCGCAAGGTCGTTAACAGCCTTAGCCATACCAACAAGGTTAAGCCTGTCGGCATTTTTAATTACGGGTACAATAAGGTTTCCATCGGGAAGAGCAGCTGCCATTCCCAGGTTAATATTTTTCTTTTTGATGATCTTATCGCCATCAATAGAGATATTGATCATCGGGAAATCACGAATTGTTTTAGCTACGGCCTCCATAAAGATTGGGGTAAAGGTTAATTTTTCACCTTCCCGCTTAGCAAATTCCCCTTTATGTTTATTTCTCCAGTTCCAGATTTTGGTTACATCAACTTCAATAAAAGATTGAACGTGCGCTGAAGTCTGGGTACTTTGAACCATATGATGAGCAATCATCTTGCCCATTCGGTTCATTTCAATAATTTCATCTTCCCCGGAACGCATAGTGGTTTCTTCCCCGGCCATCGCGCCTTCAAGTTTACCGGTATCTATAGGTTGCGCCTTGGGCTGAGCCGGTTTGTCTTGCGCAGGCTGTTCTTTTCTGGTTTTCACATAACCTAGAATATCATCTTTGGTCACGCGACCATCCTTGCCTGTTCCTTCGAGCTTTTCAAGCTCTTCGAAGCTAATGCCTTCCTCTCTGGCAATATTTTTTACCAGTGGAGAATAAAAACGATCAGAGTCTGAGAAATCCTCGCTTCCTACAGCTACCTTTGCTGCTTCCACGCTGGCTTCTACTTCCTCGGTGAGTGCTTCTTCAGACGCTTCCTCGCCCAGATCCACTTCAAGATCATCATCGGCTGAGATTTCAGCATCTGTTTCAATAATAGCTATAGTCTGGCCCACCTGCACTACATCATCAATATCGAAGAGTTTTTCTATCAATTTCCCTTCTACTTCACTTGGGACTTCACTATCAACTTTGTCGGTTGCTATTTCCAGTACGGGTTCATCGGCATCAATGGTGTCTCCCACCTCTTTTAACCAACTGGTAATGGTTGCCTCGGCAACACTTTCCCCCATCTTGGGTAGCTTAAGTTCGAATTTTGCCATATCTATATTAGAACGCTAATTTTTTGGTTTGTATTTGCGAATTTACCAAAAATACTCCATTTGAATATTAAAAAATCAATAAAACTTGGTTTTAATAATGATTTATCGAAGCTAATGATAAAGTCGGATTCCGGTAAATTTACAATTTCAAAGGCTGAAACTAAATTTTTACCCGAAAAAAAATCGAATTTGGCACTTTTGTTAGCCCTTTAATGAACTTTCAAAGGGAACCCGATTGGCAATGCTTCGCCCCAGTGTTACCTCATCGGCATATTCGAGCTCGTCTCCGACAGAAATTCCGCGGGCAATGGTAGAAGTTTTTATTTTAGTGCCTTCCAGTTGTTTGAAAATATAAAAGTTGGTGGTGTCTCCTTCCAGTGTACTGCTAAGTGCAAAAATAATCTCCTCCACTTTCCCGGCCTTCACCTTTTCTATGAGGGGATGAATATTAAGTTGCGAGGGTCCCACTCCATCCATCGGGCTAATCTTTCCGCCCAGCACGTGATAATGCCCCCGGTATTGCCCGGTGTTCTCAATAGCCATCACATCGCGGATGTCTTCTACCACACAAACCAATTCTTCATTCCGGGCCGGATTGGCACAGATATCACATAATTCGGTATCGCTAATATTAAAACAGTTTTTACAGAGTTTTATCTCGCTGCGTAGTTTCGTTAATGCGGAAGCCAGGTTTTGGGTTTGAGCTTCTGGTTGCTTCAATAGATGCAAAACCAACCTTAAAGCGGTTCTCTTTCCTATACCCGGTAACTGTGACATTTCGTCTACAGCCTGCTCCAGCAATTTTGATGAAAAATCCATAGCGCAAAGTTAAGATTTTTACCGGACGAATTTTGGCCGAAAACTCCCAAGTTTAACCTGAATTTGTAAATTCGCCTTTTCAGAAGAAAATCTTATGCAGCCTTACCAAATCTTGCTTTTGATCGCCGCCTATTTCGGCGTCTTGTTTTTAATCTCCTTTTTTTCCAGCCGTGCCGGCACCAATGCTGAATTCTTCAGGGCAAACCGGCAATCGCCATGGTATATTGTAGCCTTTGGGATGATTGGAGCCTCCCTGAGTGGAGTGACCTTTATTTCACTTCCCGGTACAGTTACCACCGATAGCTTTAGTTATTTCCAGGTGGTTTTGGGGTATACTGTGGGTTATGCAGTGATAGGCCTGGTATTGCTCCCGCTTTATTACCGGCTAAACCTCACTTCGATCTATTCCTACCTGGATTCCCGCTTCGGAAAATATTCCTATAAAACCGGGGCATCATTCTTTCTGCTTTCGCGAATTGTGGGTTCAAGTTTCAGGCTTTTTCTGGTGGCAAATGTTCTTCAGCTTATATTATTTGACGGACTGGGAATTCCGTATTATGCTACGGTTACGGTAACAATTTTTCTTATCTGGCTTTACACCTTCAGAAGCGGGATTAAAACAGTAGTCTGGACAGACACCTTACAAACCCTGTTTATGCTCTTGGCACTGGGAGTTACCCTGGTGGTACTTTCAGAAGAATTAGGAGTCTCAGGAGCAGGAATGATCAATTACCTTTCTGATACCGGGTTGACACAGATTTTCTTTTTCGACGATTGGAAAAGCAGTCATCATTTTATAAAACAATTTGTTAGCGGGGCTTTTATCGCGATAGTAATGACAGGTCTCGACCAGGATATGATGCAGAAGAACCTTACCTGCAGGAATCTTAAAGATGCACAAAAAAATATGTTCACTTTTACGATGGTGCTCACCATAGTAAATATGCTGTTCTTAATTCTGGGGGTTCTACTCACTCAATATGCCGACCTTAACGGAATTGACGCTATTAAAGATGAACTTTTCCCCGCAATTGCCACCAGTGGAGAATTGGGAATTGGCGTTGCCATACTCTTTGTGCTGGGTTTGATCGCTGCAGCTTACTCCAGTGCCGATGGCACCTTAACTGCGCTCACCACGTCTTTTAGTTTAGATATCCTGGAAATCGAAAAGTATTATAACGAAAAAAAACAGATAAGAATTAGAAAACAGATACACATCGCAATATCTATCCTGATGATACTGGTGATGCTGATCTTTAAGTATGCCATCGCCGATAAAAGTGTGATCAATAAACTCTTTGAATTCGCCGGTTATACTTATGGCCCTTTACTGGGACTTTATACACTTGGGCTATTCACAGATTGGAAGATAAAAGATAAACTCGTACCCCTGGTGGCAATACTTGCTCCGATACTTTCTTATATAATAAGTATCAACAGCCTTAACTGGTTCGGATTTGAATTCGGGTTCTTTATCCTGATATTAAATGGTGCCTTAACCTTCCTGGGCTTAGTATTGATTCGTAGAGAGCATAACTAAAGTACAGGCAGGCTCCACTTCAATATGATTTTTCTGCAGAATTTCATAAAATTCAGGATTCTCTGTGCCGGGATTAAAGATCACTCTCTCCGGGTTTAAAGAGAGAATATAATCGTAGTATTCGGATTGACGTGGCGCACTCAGGTACAAAGTAACTGTATCTATGTCTTCAAACTGAGGTTTATCTTTTTTTATTTTAACTCCCTCGACCTCTCCCTCACGCAAACCTATCGCAACGGTAGGCTGGCCGTGTTGCACCAGGCGCTTAATGGCAATGTTAGAATAACGGGAGGGTTTTAAGGATGCGCCAATAACTAATGTTTTCTTTTCCATATAACAAAAGTAAAATATCTGTTTAACTGTAACAAGTTAATTATTGAATTGTCTTTTTATATAGGAAGCTTCCCCGGAATCCCGGTATAATGTGATGGTTAGTGTTGGGAGAGGGGATTTTTCTTAACCCATACCAGAATTTTGGTATGGGTTTATTTTTTTTTAAAAAAAGTGTAACATTTTAGATTTACCTGCGTCTTTTATAGTGAAGGCTTTTTTAAAATTTAGAAGTTTTAGGTCTTTTTATTATGTATAACAAAGTACATTGCTATACACAAAACATTTAAAGTCTTTAAGAATTGCAGAGATAAATACTTTTGAATAGCCCACATAATAAGGCTATTTCGGGGGACACAAACCTAGAATTAATATGTATAACAAGGTATCATCTATTAAATACTAATCATCAAAATCAATCAGAAAATGAAACAGTTATTTTTAATCATCGCACTTTTTTCTTCCGCCATAAGCCTGGCGGATAACGAACCCTTCGGAAATATTACCGGCGAGGTAATAGACGAAGAATTACAGGAACCTATCCCTTATGCCACGGTAGTGATAAATGATATGGAAGGGAACCTTATCTCCGGAAACACCTCAACCGGTGATGGCAGCTTCGTCATAGATAAAGTTCCTGCGGGAAAATATGTCCTCCAGGTTCAGTTTATCGGTTACAAAACCTACAACCGCGAAGTAGACATCAACAGCAGAAATTCGAACATTAACATTGGGAAGATCTATCTGGAGCCCGATGTTGCCATGCTGGACGGGGTAACCGTCATTGCTGAAAGAACCACCATTGAACAACGCGTAGACCGCAAGGTTATTAATGTTGGAAAAGACTTAACAACTACAGGCGCCAGTGCTTCTGACATTATGAATAATATCCCTTCAGTAAATGTAGACCAGAACGGAAATATCGCCCTGCGGGGAAATTCCAATGTGAAGATCTTAGTAGACGGGCGTCCTACCAACATGGATGCGGCCCAATTGCTCAGGCAAATTCCCTCTACCTCCATTAAAAGCATTGAGCTTATCACAAATCCTTCAGCAAAATATAATCCGGAAGGCATGAGTGGGATCATCAATATCGTTTTGCATAAGAATGCTAACGACGGCTTTAACGGCAATTTAAACGCCGGAGTAACCCAGGGAGAAAATACCCGCTATAATAGCTCCCTAGATCTGAATTACCGAAAAGGCAAATTCAATTTCTTCGGAAATTTTGGAGCACAATGGGGGGATCGCTTTAATTTTGGCCGTATTTACCTCACTGAAGATAATTACCGGCAAAACTTTGATCTGGTAAACAGCAGACGTTCTTTATTATTTAAAGTTGGAGTAGACTTTTATCTGAATGACAGAAACACCTTTTCCTTTTATACCAATCAGAATCCTTATAAAGGAGGCCCGGATGGTTCGCTCAGTATCCTCTACCCCGACAATCCGGAAAACAATCTCACCCAAAATTTGGATTTCGATTACGAAAACCAGAACTCCACTTATAATTTTATTTTTGACCATAAGTTCAATGACGAAGGGCACAAGATCCTTTTGGAGAGCAATTACAACTATTTTGATGAAGACGAGAATTCCAGTTTCACTTTTGAAGGTAATACCGGGAACCTGGCAGCATATCGCGATCATGTTAAGGAAAAAAGAGAAAATCTCGTTGTAAATCTGGATTATGAGAATCCGTTAAACGAACACAGCAAACTGGAAATGGGTGCTGAAGCAAGAATTCTTAATACCGATAATGCTTTTACCACGACAAATGAGGAAATGAGCGATGCAACATACCAGTATAACAGAGACATTTACAGTTTTTACACCACCTATGGTCAGAATTTTGAAAAATGGTCTTACCAATTGGGGGCAAGACTGGAAAGCTTTAAGGTGAATGCGATCTATAATAAAGAAGAAATATTTACCGATGATTATTTAAACCTTTATCCTTCCGGTTTTATCACTTACACTCCGGGAGAAAAGAACACCTATCAGCTTAGTTATAGCCGAAGGATAGACCGGCCGGGTTTCTTCCAGGTAACTCCTATACGGGATGTTAGCAGTCCGAGATTAACGGTATCAGGTAACCCGGAATTACAGCCACAGTTCACTAATTCGCTAGAATTTAATTATACCCGAAAATTTGAGGAGAAAGGTAGTTTTAGTGCGGGGGTTTTCTTCAGAAATCTAAATGACGAGATTAGTCAGGTTTTTCTTGAAGATCCGGAAGAGCCGGGATCCCTATTGCTGCAATTCGCCAATTTTGAGGACAACAACTCTTACGGACTGGAATTATCTACCAATTATAAATTCACCAAATGGTGGAGCACCAACACCAGCTTTGAAGTGTACAGCCAGAAATTAAAAGGGCAGGTAGGAACCCAATATTTAGAAACCGACAATACTGCCTTCACCTTTAGAAGCAGCCATAATTTTAAGGCTTCAGAAAGATTAAGCTTCCAACTCTTCGGATTCTACCGCGGAGAAAGCAAAAACCTGCAAATGGATATGGAGCCCATGTATTTCATGAATGCGGGAACTCGTTATTCCTTTTGGGATGATAAAGCCAGCCTGAGCCTGAATTTTAATGATATTTTTAACAGCCAGGAATTCCGGTTCATTAACGGCAGGCCTCTGCCCCAGGAAGGCCGGTTTAAAGGAGAGTCACAAACTGTTTATTTAGGTTTCTCCTATCGCTTTGGGGGCGGAAAAAATAAAGCTCTGCAAAGAAAACAGAGAGATGACAACCAGGCTGAGGGCGGCGGGGTTTTCTAAAAATTTCACTTATAAGTTATTTGGTTAGTTGGAAAAGGTCCCGGTGTAAAAGCCGGGGCTTTTTGTTCTATAGCACCAAATATTTGACTTTTGTGATTAAGGTCACATTCTTAAAGTACTAAATAGGCCTATATTTGCCGGCAAATGGAGAAAAGAAGTACACTTATTGTTCTGCTTTTTGTAGCGGTTATGCTGTTTAACAGCATAAAAAGTGGCTTCATGGTAAGTTTTTACCTGGTAGACAATTCAAGTTTCACAGAGTTATTTTGTGTGAACCAGGACAAACCCGAAATGGAATGTAACGGAAAGTGTGAGCTTTCCAAATTAAATAAGGATTCAACATCTGACGAGAAACCATCGCACCTTGATTTTCTGCAGCGGCAGGTGGTTCTCTTTTTTAATCCTATGCAAAACCTGGAGGTCTTCCAGTTTTCAGAAGAACGGGAACCTGCTACAGCCTATTTAAATAATTACAAATACCAACACTTACCAAGGATTATCCATCCCCCTTCTCTTTAAGCTTAATTTTTTTCAGATAATTATAAAATCGATCGGTACTAACCGGTGGATACAATTTACTTATATCAATTTTAATCAGAATTAAATGAAAATTTTAAGCATATTAATTTTCCTTTCCTCAACCCTATTGCTGCAGGCGCAATCCAAATTAAGCCTTATGGACGAGCTTAGTATGGAGCCTGTAGAAAATGCTACTATCCGCATTAAAGGCAGTAATAAAGCTGCGGTTAGCAATGAAAAAGGAGAGGTATTTATAGATTTTTCTGAAGAAGATACGCTTCAGATAAGTCATTTAAAATACAGAAAACAAAGTCTGACAAACATAAAACCGGGAGAAGTTATCTATCTCGAAAGACTGACTTTCAGGATTAGCGAGGTCCTTCTTAGAGGGAACCCACAAATAGATCCTGCACAAAGCCTGGTGAAAACGAATTTCAGGGAAAAAGTAGTACAGCCTAAAAATGTGGGTGAGCTTTTTAGCGACATCAACGGGTTCTCCCTAATTAAACGAGGCAGCTACGCGATGGATCCCAGTATGCGTGCCAGCCAGTATGAACAATTGAACATTCAGTTTGATGGAGGCACTAAAGCCATGCACGCCTGCCCAAGCCGAATGGACCCTATCACCACCCTGGTAAATCCCGAGGAAGTTACCCGAATTGAAATTATTAAAGGTCCATTCAGCGTTCGTTACGGAAATACATCTGGTGGGATCATCAATATGGTCACCGATAATGCAGTGGAAACCTCCGACAAATTATCGGGCAGCGTTTCTTCTGGTTACGAGAGCAACGGAAATTCTATGGTAAACATGGTTCAACTTCAGGGAAACCTAAATAAACTGGACCTATCGGGAAATTTCAGCCACAGAGATTACGGTGATTATGAAGATGGAGAAGGAAGAAGTATTCCTTCCTCCTTCCGAAGCCTGGGTTATAACCTGGAAGCAGGTTACTCCTTTAATGAAATCAACAGGCTAAAAGCCGGTTTCAGGCAATCTTTTGGGCGCGATGTAAAACACGCGGGGTTAATGATGGATACCGATGAGGATAACAGCAGTATTTATAGCCTGGACTATAATTACAGACCCGAGGAGGGAAAACTAAGAGGTTTAACCGCGAAGGCTTACTACTCTTTTGTAGACCATATTATGAGCAACTACAATCGTCCCTCATTTAACCGAACTGCGGCTATTTCTGTGGTAGATGCAACCACCTATGGTGGAAAACTGGAAACCGAATGGAAACTGAACAACAAGTGGCGGCTCTTTACAGGTGTAGATGTCACAAATCTTTCCCGGGACGGGCAAAGAGAGCGCCTGGTTAAAGTGAGTATGGCCGGAGAACCTTTGGCAATGCCGATGGAATTCCAGGATAAGGTTTGGCAGGATAGCTACGTGAATGATTACGGTGTTTTTACCGAAGCCAAATTTATCTTAAGCGAAAAGGACATTTTCAACTTTGGGGCTCGTTTGGATCATATTGTTGCTGAAAGTAAAGATCCGGATGCAGGCTTTGCTGAATTATACCCGGATACCGGGAAAAGCGACGAACAGCTTTTTAGCGGAACCGTTTCATACAAACGATTGCTAAAGGATAATTATTCCCTGGAGTTTTCCTACGGTAGAGGTGCCAGACCGGCAAATATGGAGGAACGCTATATCGCATATTTCAATATAGGTAGAGATCCTTATGAGTATGTAGGGAATCCAAACCTGGAAGCAGAGGTGAACAATCAGTTCGAAATTGGGCTTAAAGGAAAAGAGATTTATACCGGAAACCTGAAGCATTTCAGCTTCTCGGCAAGTGCATTCTATTCAATTTATGAGAATTATATCGTTGGACTAGTAGACGAAAGTTTAACCAGAAGAAATATGCCGAGTCAACCTCCTGTGCATCCCAAGGTTTTCAGAAACCTGGATGATGCCTACAAAACCGGATTTGAACTCTCGGGGGAGCTAGCCTTTACTTCCGGATTTAAACTGGGAACAGATCTCGCTTACACCTACACCCAAAATGAAGATCTTGGGGAATCCCTGCCACTATCCCCGCCACTGGTTAGCCGCTCGAGGATAGAATATGAAAATGAGAAATTCTGGGCCGGGGTTTATTATAACATCACCGCCGACCAGGAAAATATTGCCCCATCTTTTGGCGAAACCAGAACCCCGGGCTACAGTCTTATGGACCTGAAAGCCGGCACCACCGCGATAAAAAATCTGAATATAGGAGTTGGAGTGCTAAATGTCTTTGACAAATATTATCACAGCCATTTGAATTTCGCCTTTAATAACCAGGCAGATTTCACCCGGCAACCAATTACCGAACCGGGAAGGAATTTCACTGTGTTTGTGAACTACAATTTTTAATTCTTTCGAACCCTAAAACAAAAGGAGGCTGTCTAAAAAGGCAGCCTCTTTTTTGTATAATTAAGTGCTCATGTTTATTTTTAAGCATGAGCAGCAAAGTAGTATTCAAGACTTACCAACAGGACCA
>NZ_FOVL01000019.1:0-14003 GCF_900115145.1 Salegentibacter flavus
CCAATGATCTCTTCCCGGTTATAGGCCTTATCTTCTTTACCCAAATCATCCAGATACAATTTTCCGTGGTAATAGTTTCCCAGTTTAAAATTGCTGGTTTTATCCCTCTGTGATTCATAATACCTAGTAAGCAAATGAACCGTTGAAATGCGTGGGAACCAAAGCTGGGTGCTTCGGGTATGCTCCAGGATTATTCTTCCAATCTTATGGATAGCATCAAAAAGTGTCGTTTTCCCCACGCCATAATCTCCATAAATCAACAGGCCTTTTTCAAGTGTCGCTTTATTTTTAATAATCCCAAATTCATTAAAATCGGGCTGCAGTAAAAAATAGCGGAAAATGCTAAAGATAATTTGATGGTTTTCATCCGTTATTAGAAATTCAGGATAATGCTTACGAAATAACTTCCAGAAAACTTGTTTGTTGATCTGAGGCTGGTTTTGTTTGCATTCCCGGTTTTTTGTAACAAGCTTTGACGAAATGCTTGGAAACTGTGAACTAGTCATAATTTTGAACTTTATGCTGAACCTGGAGGTCCATCGTTTTTATTTTCACCGGCTTTTTCCCCTGGGCGATCAGTGATCCGATTTTTTCCCGGAGTTTATGAGTGCTTAGTATAATTCCTTTCCAGAATTCGTCGGAACCATTCAACAGCTCATAGGCCAGTAGTAGTTGTTCTTGTGAAACCCCATCTTTCTCCATCATCAGCCGAATCGGCTCGAAACACTCCTTAAAACTCGCCTTTTCTGTTTTTTTTGTTGGCGCACCTTTATTTTTTAAGTTTTCTAAAAAAAGTTTTTGAAATTTAAGAGCCCAATCAAAATAGCCCAAGTAGTTTTCTGGAATTTCAGATCTATTCACTTTTAAAAATTCCTTTTTAAAGAAAGTTTTAAGGTTTAATAGGTTTATTTGTTTATGGTTTAATTGTTTATCTATACTAGCAATGCTTCGGACTTGCTTTATACACTGCCCAGACAAGGCTTTGTCCAATGCTTTGGGTGGTGCTTTGGTATTTTTTACTAAAGCAATGACATTGGCAGTGTACTGGTTCTTGCTTTTCTGAATCCATTTTATAAATTTCCATGCTACAAGATCCTCAAGGGCCCGGATATAAGTTTTATAGTTCCGGATGCCCAGGGCTTCCATAGCCAGATCGGTTGGAAATCCAAATGTTTCCTTCCATCCCAGTCTATTGCAGCGTTCAATGGCAAAAAAGTAAATAGCGGTATGGATCGGTTTAACTTTGTTAGAATGGTTAAAACTAAAATCGAACCATGCCCTTGAAAATTCATAACCATTCATAGCTTAAGCTTTTTGATTTCCGAGTAGCCATGCATTGAGTTTACTCCTCTCAAAATAGATAAACTTCCCTCTGGGTTTAGAATGGGGAATTAGTTCCTTAGAGGTGAGCTTGTACATATAGCTTCTGGAAATCCCAGAATACAGGCAGGCTTCATCAAATGTTAGTACTTCCTTGGTTGCGCCGAGCATTTGTTCAATGCGCAGCAATCGATCTTCTAATTCTAAATTACTCATAGGTTCTATGATTTACAAAAACAACACTGCAGTTGTCTTCTGGTTATAGAAACAAATGACTAATTAAAATCCTTGTAAATCAATATGGTAACAGGTAATCAAGTGGTAATTACCTATTAAGGTCTGAAAAATATCGAAATTCACTTCTTAGTAAATTTTATAGTAATGAGGTAAAAAACACTATATTTATCGAAAATTTACTAAAGTTGAGTATAGCTGATTTTATAAAAGAGCGACTATCCTTCGAGGAATATGCTTTTAGTTGGGATGAATTGGTCAAGGCAATGCCCTCTAAATCGGAAGCTTCTATCCGGAGCGATCTGTACTATGCTATTGGCAATGGAGACGTTATTTCATTACGTCATAAATTTTATTTAATCATTCCTCCAAGATACTCCCGTACTGGTAAATTACCAATAGAGCTTTACATCGATAAGCTTTTCACCTTTTTAGGTAGAAATTATTACCTCGGGTTATATTCTGCTGCCAAACATTATGGGGCGAGCCATCAACAAATACAGAAAGAGTATGTATTACATGATAAATCTTCATTGCTTTCTATTTCAAAAGGACCAGTTAAACTTGATTTCTTTACAGTTTCTAATTGGCCAGAAAGAAATATTTTGTCACGAAAAGGAGATGCAGGAATGTATAAAATATCGAGCCCGAGTTTAACGGCAGTAGATTTATTGTACCATCAAACTAAAATAGGAGGTCTAAACAGAACATTATCAATTTTAGAAGAGTTGGCTGAAGAAATAGAACTTTCAGATATTAAAGATTTATTGACCTGGTATCCACACAAAAGTGTTCTACAGCGATTTGGTTTTTTATTAAATGAGTTTGATCATACGTTAGAATCGATTGAGTTGATATATGACCATTTGAGCCTTCAAAAATTCCATCCGGTTTTATTAAGTCCAAAATCAAAACAGAAAGCAGGGGCGGTAACCAACCGCTGGAAAGTAGATGTAAATATTAAGATGGAAAGCGATTTATGATACCAAGACCGGACATAGCTAAATGGCAGGTAAATGCGCCGTGGAAAGAATTTATGCAGGTAGAGCAAGATTTAGTAATAAGTAGAACTTTGATTGAGCTATTTTCCGATGATTTTTTGAGGGAGAATTTAGCCTTTCGTGGCGGAACCGCCCTGCATAAACTATACTTAAACCCTGCTCCACGGTATTCAGAAGATATTGACCTGGTACAGATAAAACCGGGTCCTATCAAACCCATAATGAAACGCATAGGGGAAGTTGTTACTTTCTTTGAGGAAAATCGGAGTACCAAAATTGGAGGTCACGGTGCAAAAGCCCTCTATCGCTTCAATTCAGAATATGAGGATATCAGACTAAGATTAAAGCTGGAAATAAACTGCAAGGAACATTTTAATGTATTACCCTGGGTTGAATTTCCTTTTGAAGTAGACAGTAATTGGTTTGAAGGAAAAGCTAAAATACGCACTTATAGCATTAATGAATTATTAGGTACAAAACTAAGAGCATTATATCAGCGAAGTAAAGGCAGGGATCTTTTTGACTTAGACTATTCCAGGCTAAATATGGAACTAGACAATGACCTTATTTTAAAGTGCTTTAAAGAATATATGAATTTCTCTGTTGGTAGATCACCAAGTGCTAAAGAGTTTTTATTAAATATAGAAGAGAAAGAAAAGGATCCGGACTTTACAGGTGATATGGAGGCCTTGTTAAGATCAGAAATTGAATATGACCAGCAAAAAGCATTTGAATGGTTAAAGAAAGAATTAATTGAAAAAATTTAAAGCTTAGAAACAAGATAAAATTATAGCCAATTCAACAATAATTGAAAAATATTTTCATCTTCATATTTTTTGATCAGCTAATTTTGCTTCTCTAATAAATTACTTTTAAAAATACTGGAGATTTCCTTTAGGTAAGTGGCTTTGTTATTTCGCCAGTCGGAAATATTTTTAGAAGATAAATGCTGTTCGATACCCGTGGGATTTTTAAGGGTAAAATAATGTTCAACAAAAAGGATCATTTGATGGTTATCCAGGTTTTCAAAACCGATCAGCAAATGGCTTAAAAATTCTAGCAGCGTTTGTCGGTTTACCTGTTTCTGTCTTTTAGGAGAAAGATCTATCCATTTCAAACGATTCTCGTATGAAACTGGTTTCAATAGAATCAGTGACTGAAAACTTTGATAGTTTCCTTGTAGATATTTCCCTGAGAATGCTTTAAAAACGGCATTTGCCTGAGTTTCTGTTAACGGAATAGACTTAAGGTTTAACTGCTGAATTTTTTCCAGTCCAGGGTCATTCAAAGTATAAACCTCCAATGTATTTGATCTGATTCTTTTTCTTTTAATAATAAAATAAATGGCTGAAACACATAATAAAGATGAAACCAGGTATATAAAAGTATAAGTTATTTTAACCCACAAGCCGGATGGAGTAATCCAGGCATAAAATAGAAGAGCGGTCAAAAAGAAAAGACAGCAAATAAAAAAGATTTGACCAAGTTGCGAATCTGTTTCCCGAAGCAGATAGTTATAAAGCTCCAGGAGCTTTGCCCTCAACCGAAGAGTTAAAACCGCGAAACGTTCCAAAAACATATTATCCAACTTGCTTTTATCTACATAAAGATAACTAAAAGAAAGTATAGGCTTGTTTTAATGAAGTTACTGATTTTCCAGGTTTAAGAATTTCAAACAAAACATGAAAATTTGGACTAATCACTTTCTATTGAAAAGATTTTATCTAAAAAAGAGGAGTGAATAAATTTCCAGAGTTATTAATAAGGTGATTGTTCATAGTCAATTTTTGCACAAGTTGAATATATGATACAGGAAACCTGAAAAAACCTTTTCTATAATCAGAAGATCTTTGATTCATCAAGGAAGGTGTGAGCTGATTACTTCCTTTTACTCTGGGAATTTGTTTTTTCGCGTCTTAAAAAGGGATGGCTGTGAGGATGAAGTTTACACAAGGATTAGGAAATCCTACTATTTTCTTCAGAAGAAAAGCTACGATTTGAAATTTAACCTGGCGGACTTCATCGTAAAATTTCGAGCTGGAGTGAAGCGTTCCAATTTTTCATCGGGTTAGCGTAACGGAAGTCTAAATTTCTTCGATGGTGTCCAAGACCTTTATAGAGAAGCGCTTTTCCCGAAATGAAGCTTTTGCGAAATGTAGTGGGAATGGGCTGAACGGGTATTACAATTAACTGCTCTTTACATTTTCTTCAATTTAATTTACTCATCAGTAATAGTTATTTGTCACAAATTTTTAAAATATTTGTGACAGAATTTTACATAAAAAATGCCTGAATCCATTGAAAATAGAGTAAAAAATAAGATTAGTAATTGTAAGAGAGGAATTTTTTTTCCCCGTCTGACTGGAAGTAAGCTCACCAAAATTTCTTGGGTAGATTATTCCAAACATAATTATGATACTTTAAAATTCACGCCACCAGAAAGTATTATGGAAGAATACAAAAGGGATTATGCTGCAATGGAGGAAAGTATGTTCTATGGTAAAACTGAACCATTCGAGGATTTAATTGATAAGCTAAATCAATTAAATACACGTATAAATAAAATTGGCTAAAAAATCACCGATTGAATTTCAGCAATCGTTCTTTGAATTATATTTATCCATTTTAAAAAGAGATGCTCACGCCGTTGTATATGCTTAGTGCATTCAGTGAGAATAATTAAAATCTCACCTTACGGGTGTACAAGCACCCTCGTAATTTATAATAACCTGTTGTTTAGCATTAACTTTTTTGGTTCCAATGTACTTCGTTTTGCTTTGATGATTTAATTAAGTGATGCCCACGCGTTGTATATGCTAAGCGCATTTAGTGAGTGTAATGTTCACCTCACCTTGCGGGTGTACAAGCACCCTCATAATTTATCGTTCAATCTGTTATTAGTTCAATACCGGTTTTTTCGGCCTTGTATTTAATTTTGGTCATCAAGTCATAATAACTCCAGTTCCTCAGTACAAAGGCTTCCTCTTTTGCTATTTCTATTTTCTTCTCCTGGTCCACTAAAACCAGCGTTCCCGCCTGGTGTTTTACGCAGAAATCGATAAGTTCCCTGCTATATACGTGCAATCGCTGGTTTACATAATTATGCTCCTTATCCCGAAACCTGGCCACGGCCTTTGTTTTCCGTTTATGTCCATTTCCCGACCTGGCATATTTTACCCCATCCCGGGTCCTTCTACAGGCAGCCTGTATGGCCAACCTCCGATATAGAAATTCTTCCCTGCTGCCGATGCTAAGCCTGGCTTTACCGATCTTCACCATAATGGGATATTCCAGTGACAAGCTAGCTTCCGCGACCACTTCCGGCCGTAACTTGTGCTTTTCTTTTTCAATTTCAAAGGTGGCCAACATAAAGATCTTGCCATCTTTTAACTTTAGATGAGAAGTACGCATTTGGATCTCTCCCTTTGTCAGCTGGTGCATCAATTTCCACTTGTCGTCAAATGCCCTGCCTAAATAGGTTTTTACGGGAATGGAAAAGAACCGAAAACAAAATGCACTTTTTTCAGGGTTAAATTCCAGGCCACAAACCCCCTCCATGCTAAAGGGAAAAGCCATTTCCTTTTTGAAATTATGTAAGGAACGCTCGCCTTTCCAGTATTCCTCCCTGTTTTTCCTGAACGTACTTTGAATGCTGCTATTGAGGTGGGATAAAATATTAGTGGGCATTTCACCTTTAAAGCGATCAGATACCATCCGGTAGGTCGTGTTCATCCGGGAACGGTTGAAGATGCCAAGTTCATCTTTTTTTTCATCCACCAGTTTATATTTGACCCCTTCTGATAAATAGAAGAACTCCTGGATCATTTCCTGAACATACAGGTGGGTAACAATTAGGTTCGCAGCCTTGTGGCAGCGGTACCGCCATTGGTACAGCTTACTTTTCGCTTCCCGGCGTTCCTCCTTGGTAGGCAGATCGATCAATAACTGGATCCTTCGAGTGAGTTTTATAGTATCCTTTCCCATGACTAAGCCGATTGTTGTTGTTCGTGTTTGAGCTGCATTAGCTTATAGGCGGCCATAAATTCCTGGTGGACTTCCTTTTGGGAAAGGTTCAGTTCCTTAGCTATGGTAGCAAAGGAATACTGCTTTTCCGTGCGCAGTTGTAAGACCTTTTCCTGCCCCTTGGTCATTTTGGCCTGTATCTTAACTGCCACCACCGGCTTTGGTTTTGTTTCCAAAGTGCTACCCTGGTGGATGATATTTTTAATATCCTCAATCGCTCTTTTTACCTCGTTGCTGGTATGGGTGATACTGCTGCCCATTACCTGGCCAACAATTTTATAACGAAAATCATACTTTAAACAGAGTTCAATAAGATGCCTTCTTTCAGCGCTAAGTAATGGGAATACTTTTTTTATCCGGTCAATGGCTATTTGCTGCGCCTCGTGGTCTTTGTGGTTTTGAAGATCGTCTTTGGGATCATAGCCCGCTAAATAATCCTGATAGTTCTCATAACTTTCTAAGGAATTTACTTTTCTGAAAAACTTATTTTTAGGGCGAGTGAAGTAGGTGTAGCATTCCCTTTTCATCACCATTCTAAGGAAATAGTAAATATGTTCCGGCCGCTCTATCCGGTCTCTTTTCTCCCATAATATGAGAAAGCTATCCTGTACCAGGGTTTCCACGGCAAAATCATCATCCAATATCTGCCTGCCCACCCAGAAGATATTACGGTGGTACTTCTTATAGATAAACTCCAAAGCATCGGGATGTCCTTGTTGTAATAGTTCAAAAATACGCTGTAACATAATATGCTGTATAATTACAATTAGTAATTATTTATTTACTAAAAGTAAATAAATATATTTAAAAAACAAATTATAATTTATTATAAGTATATTAATCAATACCATAAATGAATTAGTTGTCATTTTAGGGTCAATAAATACCCCCATGGCAAAAGACGACCAACATAAGGACCCAACATTACTTTCCATAGGATCGATGTTTGAAACAGGCAGAATTAAGAAGATGTATACGCTTTCGGAATTATATCCAACCAAAATAGCGAAATCACTTGGTATAAATTATGGTAGATATATGGTTAAACTCAGTCATCCAGATAGATTCACTCTTGGTGAGATAGTAAGGCTTGCCAATTTGTTAAATATAGAACCTGAGATGATTACCAAAGTTATTTATTCAGAAATGGATTAACAATTGCCTTAATTAGAAAAGTGAATTATTAAAGAGGACTGTAACCTTATCCTTTAAATGTTGGTTTAATTTATAGAAGCCAGTCCTGTACCTTCATTAAATTTTAAACGTAATGAATTACAATTACAGGGATTTATTTAAGTTAAATTTTCGGTAAAGAAACTAAGTAGAATAATCTAGAAAATACAGGAACGATTACTAATTGATCGGTAATACCAAAAGGAACTTAATATCCCCGAATACTTAGTAGAAAAATATCTCCAAGGGCCTCAATTTTTTATTTTTCTACGGGTTTTCCCTTATTTTTTATAGGAAAACATAATTATTTTTAGTAATTATGTTAATCTTATTTGGCTTACCCTGCTATTCCAAAAAGTGAAAGCGACCTGTAAAGGCCGCTTTAAATGTTTTCACAACGGAATAATCCTTATTGTGAATTGCTTCAAAATTGTATAACAAGTATAAAACAATTATTTGGATTGTACAATTTGCTTTTCCGTAAAGTGAAAATCCGGCATTGATTAACCTACCATAAATCATAATTATATGAAAAAAATTTTAGGACTTGATTTGGGAACAAACTCGATCGGGTGGTCGCTTATAGAACAGGATTTTGATGAAAAAGAAGGGGGAATTTTAGGAATGGGATCTCGAATTATTCCTATGGACCAAGGTGTTTTAGGGAAATTTGATAGCGGTAATTCTATTTCCCAAACTGCAGAAAGAACCGATTATAGGGGAATGCGAAGATTAAATGAACGGTACCTTTTACGCCGTCAGCGGCTACATCGAGTATTGAATATACTTGGTTTTCTCCCCACCCATTATGCGGAAGCTATCGATTTTCATAATAAGTTAGGTCAGTTTTTACCGGGAAAAGAAGTGAAATTTAATTATCAACTAAATGGAGGTCCCAAACATCAATTTATTTTTCAGAAGTCATTTGAAGAAATGGCAGAAGAATTTAAGGCTAAACATCCTGACCTAAAAATTCCATACGATTGGACTTTATACTATTTAAGGAAGAAAGCGCTTTCAGAAAAAATATCTAAAGAAGAACTGGCGTGGGTAATTTTAAATTTTAACCAAAAGAGAGGGTACTATCAATTACGTGGAGAAGATGAAGAAACCGATAAAAACCAGGAATATGTTTCTTTACAGGTAAAGGAATTAATTGACACAGGGGAAGCCGTGAAAGGCAAACCGCTTTATAAAGTGATCTTTGTAAATGGATGGGAATATGACAGGGATATTACCAAAACCGAAGATTGGGAAAATCAGGAAAGAGAATTTATTGTTACTACTAAAACCAACAAAGATGGCAGTACCAAAAGAACCTTTAAAAAAGTAGATTCTGAACTGGATTGGATTGCTATCAAGCAAAAAACCCAACAGAACATAGATGAATCTAAAAAAACGGTAGGACAATACATTTACGGAAGCCTCTTGGAAAAGCCCAATCAAAAAATACGAGGTAATCTGGTAAAAACCATAGACCGGAAATATTATAAAAAGGAACTTTCCAAAATTTTAGAAATACAAAAGAAGTTTCATCCAGAATTACAAAATAATGACCTGTATCAAAAATGTTTAAATGAATTATACCCGCGCAATGAAGCGCATCAGGCAAATATTAAGAGCAACGATTTTACCTATTTGTTCATAGAAGATATTATTTTCTACCAACGTCCATTGAAAACCAAGAAATCTACTATTTCCAATTGTGCTTACGAAAAAAGGTATTTCAAAAAAGATGATGAACTGGTGGAAAAACCATTAAAAAGTATTCCAAAATCCAATCCGCTCTACCAGGAATTCCGTCTTTGGCAGTTTATTCAAAATCTCAGAATTTATAAAAAGATCACTGATGGAGAAGGGAAGACAAAGATCGATGAAGACATTACCAAGGCACTATTGCCGGATACTTCTTCAATCGTTGATCTATTTGATTTTTTGAATGACCGTAAGGAAATTGACCAAAATCAATTAATCAAGTATTTTTCAGATTTAAAACTAATTCCTAAACAGAAAAAGGATTCTTCCTTATTTCGTTGGAACTATGTAGAAGATAAAAAATATCCCTGTAACACCACTCGTGCTGAATTTTTATCCAGGATTAAAAAGATTAAAGAGGTTTCAAAAGATTTTTTCGACCAGAAAAATGAAAAAGAATTATGGCACATTGTCTATTCTGTAAAGGATAAAAAGGATTTTGAAAAGGCTCTAGAAACTTTCGCCGAAAAAAAGCAAATTCCGCAAGAGGAATTTATAGAAAACTTTAAAAAAATTCCTCCGTACCCAAATGATTATGGTGCTTATTCAGAAAAATCGATAAAAAAACTTTTGCCATTAATGCGAATGGGCAAATACTGGACCGATGATTCGATCAACACTGAAATTAAAAACCGAATAAATGATATTCTTGAACGCTTAGAAGCCATAAATTTTGATAAAGAAAAAATTGAAACGGTTGCCGATGACGCCTACAAAAAACAAGTTTTAAAAAGCTTTTTAAAGTTTAAAGACAAGGAAAACCCGTTAGAAGGATTAAATACGTATCAGGCTTGTTATGCGGTTTATGAAAGACATTCAGAAATTTCAGAAATTATAAACTGGAAAACTCCAGCAGATATTGATTCCTATTTAAATGAAATATTCAAACAACATCAACTTAGAAATCCAATAGTAGAACAAGTAGTCACCGAAACTTTAAGAGTTGTAAGGGATATCTGGAAACACTATGGAAATAGTGAAAAGGATTTTTTCTCGGAAATCCATTTGGAATTAGGAAGGGAAATGAAAAATTCTGCTGAAAAAAGGCAACGCTTAAGCAGACAAAATACTGATCGGGAAAACACCAACCAACGAATAAAAGCGATATTAGAAGAATTGCAAAATGAAGGCATTGAAGCCATTAAACCCTATTCACCCAACCAACAAGAAATTTTAAAATTATACGAGGAAGGTGTTTATTGCAACGCAAAATACGATCAGGTTAGTGAAGATGAAATTGAAGCTATCAGAAAAAAGAATGCACCAACCAAAAAAGATATTTTACGTTATAAACTCTGGCTGGAACAAGGCTATCGTTCTCCTTATACGGGAAATATAATTCCAATGAGTAAACTATTTACTACAGATTACCAAATTGAACATATCATTCCGCAATCCCGCTTTTTTGATGATTCTTTTAATAATAAAGTGATTTGCGAAAGCGCTATTAACCCTTACCCTTATAAAGACAATCAATTGGCCTACGAATTTATAAATAATAGTCGAGGTTGTGTGGTTCCGGAATTGGCAAATAATGGTAAGGAATGTACAATTTTCACCTTGGAAGAATATGAAGATCATTGTAAAAGCTATTTTAGAAAGAATCGCACAAAACTGAAATATTTATTGAGTGAAGATATTCCTGAAGGATTTGTAAACCGCCAATTAAATGACAGCCGATATATTAGTAAATTCATTAAAGGGTTGTTGAGCAATATCTTACGAGAACCTAACGAAAGAGAAGCTACGGTAAAAAACCTTATACCTGTCAACGGTGCGATAACTAGTCAATTGAAACAAGATTGGGGGTTAAACGATAAATGGAATGAAATTATCGCACCTCGTTTTAAACGAATGAACGAGGTCACGCAATCCGATGATTATGGATATTGGGATAAAAAAATCAATGCGTTTAGAACACAAGTCCCCAAAGAAATTGAACCCGGATTTAGCAAAAAACGAATCGATCATCGCCACCATGCTTTAGACGCTTTAGTGATTGCCTGTACAACAAAAGACCATATTAATTATATTACCTCAATTAATACTGAACGTAAAAATCACAGTTTAGTTAAAAAATTACGACAGACAAAAGAAATAGAATTAGGGGGTAAAAAAAGAACCGTTGCAAAATCATATAAAAAACCCTGGAAAGGATTCACTATAGATGCTAAAAATGCCTTGGAAGAAATTGTAATTAGTTTCAAAAAAAATATTCGGGTAATCAACAGATCCAACAATAAAACCTGGTATTGGGAAAAGAAAAACGGTCAGTGGAAAAAATCTTTACAACTTCAAAAAGGAAAGAATTTCGCTATTAGAAAACCATTACATAAAGAGACGGTTTCGGGTTTAATCGACATACCTACCCCTAAAGGAAAAGTAGCAACTGCTACCCGAATCAATATTTCTGATATTAAAAATCATAAACACATTGATAAAATAACCGACAACAGTATTCAGAAAATTTTAAGGAATCACGTCAAAAACTATCTTGATGAAAAAGGGAAGGAAGATTTCGAAGAGGCATTCAGCCCAAAGGGAATAGCCGAATTAAATAAAAATATCAAAACCTTAAATAATGGTAAAGATCATCAACCTATTTATAAAGTAAGGCAATATGAAGTGGGTAGTAAATTTAGTGTAGGGGAAAGTGGAAACAAAACAGATAAGTACGTTGAAGCCGCCAAAGGAACTAATTTATATTTTGCGGTGTACTGGGATGAGAAAAAGCAAAAGCGAAACTTTGAAACTATTCCATTAAATGAAGTTGTAGAGCATCAAAAGCAGATGGCTCATATACCAATGAAAGATAAAGAGCCAATTCCGATAGACCACACCAAAGGAAATTTGTTATTTTATTTATCACCAAACGATTTGGTTTATGTCCCAATCGGTAAAGATTTAGAATCAGACATTGGTCCTGAAAAATTGGTAAAAGAAAATATTTTTAAGATAGTAAGCTTTACAAATACCAGATTATACGCACTACCGAACACAGTTGCTATTTCTATCAAAAATAAAATAGAATTTAATCAACTTAATAAAATAGAATTCACTTCGGAAAAGTTAAGTTGCTGGAAACTTGATGTTGATCGTTTAGGGAATATGAAAAAACTTATTAAATGATCAAACGCACCCTCTTTTTCGGTAATCCAGCTTATCTCAGCACCAAAAACGAACAGTTAGTGGTTTCTTTCCCTGAAGAAGGAAAAGAAGATAAAACAGTTCCTATTGAAGATATCGGGGTGCTTGTTTTGGAAAATCCTCAGATCACTTTGACCAACGGACTCATCACTAAACTCATTCAGAATAAAGCGGCCGTTGTAAATTGCGATAAACAGCACCTTCCTTGCTCTATTTTACAACCACTGGTGGGCCATACCGAACAAACCGAACGCTTTTCGGCCCAACTCAGCGCAAGTCTGCCTTTAAAGAAAAATTTATGGCAGCAAACCATTAGTGCAAAAATCAGCAACCAGGCACAGCACCTATTTCGTAGAAATAAAAATCATAAAAAACTGGCACGTTGGGCGGGAGAAGTAAAAAGCGGTGATACCGAAAACCACGAAGCAGTAGCCGCAGCCCATTATTGGCAAAACCTTTTTGATATTGATGGATTCACTAGATTTAGGCACGGAGCCCCCCCAAACAATTTACTAAACTACGGATATGCGATTCTACGGGCAGTAACCGCTAGAGCACTTATAAGTTCCGGGTTATTGCCTGGAGTGGGAATATTTCATCATAATAAATATAATGCCTTTGCCCTTGCCGATGATATTATGGAACCCTACCGGATTTTTGTTGACGACTTAGTTTATGAAATATTGGTTTCCGAAGAAAATATTGATGAATTGACTTCAGACTTGAAGTCACAACTTCTGAGAATTCCGGCCTTAGATGTTTTTATTGATGGAAAATGGAGCCCGCTAATGGTAGCCTTGAGCAGAACCACTAATTCTCTATACGAATGTTTTGCCAACCTAAGTCGTAAGATTCTTTATCCCCTGTATCAATAGAACCGGTCTAATCCAGTTTGCCTTAAATCAGCACAACATGGAAGAAAAATTTTCACGTTTAAATCAATACCGCAGTATGTGGGTACTAGTATTCTTCGATCTACCAACCGAAACCAGGGCCGAGCGAAAAGCTGCAACAAGGTTTAGAAAAGATTTGCTGGATGATGGTTTTGGAATGTTTCAATTTTCAATCTATACCAGGTTTTGCGCAAGTCGCGAAAATGCAGATGTACACACCAGGCGTACCAAAAGAAACCTTCCAAAAAAAGGAAAAGTATGTATTATGCAAATAACCGATAAGCAGTTTGGAATGATTGAACTTTTTCACGGTAGAAAAGAGACCGCCCCGGAACCCCCCACTCAACAACTTGAACTTTTTTAGGATTTTAAATGTCGGACCGATCACAGTCGGGACCTTTTAAAAATCCATTGATTTTTAATCCTAAGCATACTTATAAGAAACAGGATACCAGTC
>NZ_FOVL01000019.1:16369-66079 GCF_900115145.1 Salegentibacter flavus
TATTTCTGCCGCATACCTGTGAATCCTAAACAAAAATACAATTCTGAAAGCAATTCACAACCCGTTCCTTCCAGCTTAGCTGTACGGCCCACCTGTGAATCCTAAGTAAAAATACAATTCTGAAAACTTTTATCATAATTTGGATACATAATTTTCTTCATAGGACAAACCTGATTTTGCTACTGCAAAACCCTGTTTAGGAAGCTTATTGCAAACGTCGATAATTGCGAGTTTCTTACTTTTACCTTTTGCTTTTATTCTTTCATAGATATCTCTACAAGCCTTATTATTTTACAAGCTGTAAAGCTGCACATAAATAGCAAGTCTCTAAGGTTTGGATTTCCCGTTTTACTAATCCTGCTTTCTACTCTTACACTGGATCCAGATTCGCGAATAATAAGAGTAATTTCAGGATAGCAAAATAACTGACGTGCATTCTCAAATTTGATAAAAATCATTGGTTATCAGCTTTTCTTAATCTCTCTTTTCCTTTTTATCACCTGTAGGTTTTTTCGCTTGTTTTTCTGCCAGTTTACTTTTTAAAGCATTCATATCATCACTAATTTTTCGGTCTACAATTTTAGCGTAATGCTGAGTAGTCCTCAAATCTTGATGACCTAGCATTTTACTTACAGATTCTATAGGAACCCCATTGGTAAGTGTAATAGTGGTTGCAAAAGTATGGCGGGCCAGGTGAGTGGTAAGGGGTTTGGTAATTCCACATAGTGCAGCGATCTCCTTTAAAAATGCATTTGATTTCTGATTGCTTAGTACCGGTAAAACATATTTACCATCCTTCACCTCGGGGTGGTCTTGATAGCGATCTAAAATTTCTTCAGCAACAGGTAACAATGGAATACTACTAAGGGATTTTGTTTTGGTTCTTTTTATACGAATCCATTTCCCGCCGTCTATACCTTTTGTTATATCTGCACCGCTTAATTTTTTAACATCAGAATAGGCCAGGCCGGTATAACAGCTAAAAACAAACATGTCCCTCACCAGTTTCAGACGATCCAAGTGAAGGTCTTTATCGATCAGTTGTTGAACTTCCTCCTCATTTAAGAATTCACGTTCCACCGTTTCAAACTGCACCTTGTAATTATAGAAAGGATCCTGATCCATCCACTGGTTAGCCAGAGCAATGCGAATGATCTTTTTAAAATTGTTGACATACTTTAGGGCAGAGTTATGGTTACACTCCCGCTTAGTTTTGAGGAAATATTCGAGTTTGGAAATGAAATGATGATTAATTTCGTTCATTGGATAATCATCTGTCTTAAATTCTTCATTCAGGAATTGCTCAATATGATTATAACAGGTCCAGTAACGTTTTGCGGTGCTCTTGGAGATACTTTTACCTGAAAGGCGATTCATTTGTTCATTATGCTCTTTAAAAACCTCTAGGGTCATTTTCGGCTTCTTTCTGTTAACCCCTTTAAATTCATCAAGAATACTTTTGGAAGAAATAATTTTATTTTTTTCAATCAGGTCCTGGTGTATATTCTTAATCTTATTCCTAAGAACATTGATATAATTATTCAGTTCTGTCGCTTCGGGACTTTTGCCCAACATTTTTTCAGATTTAGGATGCCATTTCCTAGGATCGACTTTGCGATTTATGCTTATGGCAGATCGCTTATTATTTACAGATATTCTTAAATAAATATCGCTTTCAGCAGATTTGTTACTTCTGCTTTTTCTAAGGTAAAAACTAAGTTGGTAAGAAGTGCTCATATTTTTGGTCATAAAATTGGCACTTAAATTAGCAAAAAATGATATACGAAATGAAACTTTAATATTTTATAAAGAATTGATATTAAGGGTTTTTGGGTGGTTCTGGTTACCAATTTTCTGCGAAAAGATTGGTAGCCAGATTGGTAACCAAAAATGTGCTATTATTTGATATTAAACGATATCATTAAAAACAAAAAACCCCGTAAATCTTAGGATTTACGGGTTTTTGATCGAGTTTGGTACTCAAAAAGTGGAGTCGGAGGGGTTCGAACCCTCGTCCAAACAAGCAATTCAGCAGCTTTCTACACGTTTAGTCTTCGCTTGGTTGTCGATGCAAGACCGGCCGAAAACCACCAATCTTACACGTATCCTCATTTAGATTTCGGAAGAACATCAAGGCCCTGTGCTTCCTATATTTACTTTTTCGGTGCCTCAAATGCGGACGCCGTAAATCAAGGCTTCCGCGAGGCATCTCGGCTCCCTACCTTGTAGGGACTAAGCAAATCCTACTGTGATTCGGATTATGCAGCCAAGGCGTAGTTATTCTCGCCGTTTAAAAAAGTGTGAAATATGAGATTTACGAGCTATATCCCAGCGCTCGACGTGCTTACAACTCAATTAGACTCGCTGTCAAAACCAAGTCGACCCCATTATTTAAAGAACATCATTTCAGTTATTCTTAACTGATCTGAGTCTGCAAAGATACTAATAAAATTATATCTTTGGAACTCACTTATCACTACGCAAAATACATACCAGAAATGATAAAATTCGCCCTTATAAAAGAACGCAAGACTCCGCCCGATCGCAGAGTGGTTTTTTCTCCCGAAAAACTTCAGGAAATACGCCAAAAGTTCCCTGAGGCCGACTTTAAGGTAGAGAGTTCTGACATTCGTATTTTTTCTGATGAGGCTTATCGACAGGCCGGGTTTGAGGTGTCAGACGATGTGTCAGACTGCGAGGTGATGCTGGGAGTGAAAGAAGTGCCCTTGCCTGCACTTATTCCGAATAAAAAATATTTTTTCTTTTCGCATACTATCAAGAAACAGCCTTATAACCGGGACCTTTTAAGGGAAATCCTAAATAAAAATATCGAACTCTATGATCATGAGGTGATCGTGAAAGGGAGTGGAGCCAGGCTTATTGGTTTTGGTCGCTATGCCGGGCTGGTAGGAGCTTATAATGGTTTCCGCGGAATAGGACTGAAGGAAGGGCTTTTTGAGCTTCCAAAAGCAGAGAACTTGCCAGACCTGAATGCGATGTGCGCAGAGCTCGATAAGATCAGGATTCCACGAATGAAGATCGTGCTTACCGGAAGCGGAAAAGTGGCCCGCGGGGCCAAAGAGATCCTCGATCATATGAAGATCAAGGAGGTAAACGTTAATGAATATCTTGAAGAGGATTTTGACGAACCGGTTTACTGCAGGATAGATGTTTTAGATTATAACAAACGCAGGGACGGGAAGGTGTTGGATAACAAAGATTTTTATAAACATCCAGAAGAATATGAGTCTGATTTTATGCGATTTGCCAGGCAAAGCGATATGTTTATCGCCGGGCATTTCTATGGAGATGGAGCTCCGGCTTTCTTTACTGCTGAAGATGCAAAATCGCCTGATTTTAAAATAAAATATATCGCCGATATCTCCTGCGATATCCATGGACCTGTAGCCAGTACCATCAGGCCTTCAACCATAGCCGAACCCTTTTATGGGTATGATGCCCAAAATGAGATGGAGGTAGATTTCAGAGAAAAGGATTCGATATTGGTAATGGCAGTAGATAACCTGCCTTGCGAACTTCCAAAAGATGCCAGCGAAGGTTTTGGGGAGATGTTCCTTGAGCACGTGATCCCCGCATTTTTTAATGATGATATAGATGGTGTGCTAAAAAGGGCCAAAATGACCAGCGCCGGTAAATTGACCGTAAAGTTTGACTACCTCGAAGATTATGTAAAAGGGGAACCAATTAAACAGGAAGATTAATCAGTTTCTGCACCAATTAGTTACTTTTTGAAAAAGTTTATTTCCGAACCTGGTCCAGGGAGTTTATCTCTTCGCGATAGGCTGCGGGAAGTATAACTGATCTTAACACTCGATCAAGTTTAATTCTTCGACTTAGTTTGTATGGGGGGATCAAGAGTGTGAGGAGCGAGAATTTCCGAAGTGATAAAAGTTTTCTTACTTTCTCCGGAGTGATATAAATTTGAGTTTCGAGCAATAAGCGGTAACGAAACGGCCCGAGATGTTTGCGGTACCGGCGATAGAGATCCCGGGTATACACTCCGGCCTCCAGATTTTGTTCCAGATGTGATCGCCGCATCTTTTGAAAGGCTTCAAAGTTTTCCGGTAAGCCCTGCAACTGCATCCTGTTTCCAACCCGGAAAAAGACGTTGAAAACCTCCTGTTTTTGGGCTAAGCTGAGTTTATGTTCGAGGAGCTCATAAGACCTAATGGAATAATCGATAAGCATAAAGAGCACATCCCTGTAAGCCCAATCCGGAATCGACTTTCCGCGTTTGGATTCCACGGCAGAATGGATTGCAGCGATAGAATCAATAGCCTTAAGGGCGGCATCCTTTTCAGAAAAAACTATTTTCCGGGCATAAGAAACCGTAGAGAAGAGTCTGCCCAGGGGATCATTTGGCAGTCTGCCGGTATAATAAAGCCAGTCTACCGCTTTGTTGAGAGCAAACTCCGCCGAAGCTCCGGCGAAGATAAAAAGAATGGTATCCCCCTTTCCCCAGATTTCCCGTACTATCGAATCCTCATCTACAAAATATTCCATTGCTGTCTAATTAATTTTATGATTTACAAACCATACATTTCCGCAAGGTCTCCTACGGCTAAAGTTCCCCAAAGAATAATCAAGCCAAGGAGGATTTTGATCCAGAGTGGAATAACCAATCCTGTTTTGTTTTTAAGCAGGCTATTTAAAGGAGGGGGGAAAATACAGGAAAACAAAATATAGAAAATTCCCGGCACCGGATGTACCAAAATAAGATTCATTATTCCCAACACTAAAAAAATCAGAGTGAATATCCAGCTTACGAAGTCTGAAATAAAAAATTTGCCGGTCATTAGATTTTGTTTTTAGGAGTTATAGATTTTTTTATCTCGCATTATTGGAATTTTAAGGTTCCTTTCAAAGCGCCACTTTATTTAATCAGGCAATAAGAATTATCCCGAAATATGTTTAACTCCCGGCGAAGGGTGTTCCAAAAACGCCTACGGCTAATTCCGCCCAAATTAAGAAGAGTGCCGCCAGGATAATTCCTGATAAAAGGATCCGGTTCCTGGTGGTTTTTACTTTTCTTAATACAAATTCGATTGCCAGCCCGGTACCTAAAAGCAATACTGCGGCAATAACAAAATCGGAAGCGGTCCAAACCACCTCTTTGCTGAACTGCACAGCGATCAAAGGAATAAGTAAAAGAACAGCCACAATAAATACGATAAATAATAATCTCTTGTTTTTCATAATATTTAGAATTAAAGCTTGTTGTTGCGTAAGTGCTTTGAAATTCAAAGTGCCTTGGTAAATTTTTTTTGCTATGTTTTTTTATGATTTTGATTTAAAAGCTTCTCAATCGCTTCTATGTGTTTTTTAAAATCCTCCCGTCCGGCTTTTGTGGTGCTGTATCGGGTGTTAGGTTTGCGGTCTATAAATGATTTTTCTACTTTAACATACCCTTTTTTCTCCAGCGCCTTCATATGGCTTGCGATATTCCCATCGGTTACGCCCAAAACCTGTTTTAGTGTGGTGAAATCGGCATACTCATTTACCATAAGCACACTCATAATTCCCAGCCTTACCCGATTATCAAAAGCCTTGTTGATATTTCCGATGATATTTTTCATCTGTTTATAATGTTAACCTCAATTTGGGAAATTAGGCACAGGCTTATAATCATGCTCCTGTGTATTGTCATTTTCGGGTCCGGCATCATGCTGGTTTTCATCTATTCGGGTTTGCGCTCATACCTGTTATACATCCAAATGCCGTAAAGGATGTGGAATAGGCCAAAACCGACTGCCCAGAAGTATAATCCGTAATCGAGGAACTGGGTTGAGACTAGTCCTAATACCACATTTGTATATCCCAGAGATCTAAGGTCGCTAAAGGTGTATTTGCTCGCGTGAATTAACGCCAGCCCGTAAAAAATGAGCATAGAAGGCACCAAAAGTCCCAACAGTCCATATTGCAGCAATACCAGGCAAAACAATCCGCCGGCCGCCAGGGGGGTAAAAAAATTGATCATCAGTCTTTTACTCGTGCTATCCCAGATCTTTTGATTATTTTGCTTTGCTTTTCGCGTGGTGAGGGCTATGGCAGTTCCTATGGCCAGGATTAGGACCGCAATAGCCAGAAAGAATAATTGGTCTATAAGATCATTATTACTAAAATTTGCGGCCACCGACCCGTAGCTTGCGTTAGTGTCATGCTCGGAAAGGAGTAAACCTGCAATCACTGCTCCAATGATGGCATAGCTTCCGGCAAATACCCCTGCCAGTCCGCTTAGGGAGATAAAACGGGAAGAGCGGTTCATCATTTGTTTGATCTCGCTGAGGTCCCGAAGATACTTTTCGTTTTCCATTTTAAAGTACTTTGAAATACAAAGTAAAGTAAAAAACTTATTTAAATAGCATTTTTTTAAAAAATAATGATCATTACCTTATGCTGTGAATTATTGCGAACTTTACATTAAACTGAAATGCTATGAAATATGCTTTTTCCCTATTCGCTTTGCTGCTATTGCAGCTTAATTTTCAGGCGCAGGACTTAGAAGTAATGTCCTATAATATCAGGTTTCAAACTGAAAATGACGGAGAAAATTCCTGGTCTAAACGGAAAGACCATCTTACCAACCAAATCAAGTTCTACGAACCTCATATTCTCGGCGTTCAGGAGGCTTTGGTGAGCCAGCTGAAGCATTTCGAAAACGAGTTGGATAATTACAAATACATAGGTGTTGGCCGGGACGATGGTAAGGAGGCCGGGGAATTCAGCGCGATTTTTTATGACCTGCGGAAAGTGGATATCCTGGATGAAGGAACATTCTGGCTTTCTGAGACTCCCGGGGAAGTTTCGGTTGGCTGGGATGCCGCCATGGAACGGGTGTGTACTTACGGGAAATTTAAGGAGAAGGATTCAGATGAAAAATTCTGGGTATTCAATACTCATTTTGACCATATCGGTGAAGAGGCCCGGGAAAATAGCGCGAGACTTATCTATGAAAAGATTTCAGAATTAAATACTGAAGGTTTACCGGTGATCCTTATGGGGGATCTCAACCTGGAGCCCGATGCACCGGGAATTAAATTCCTTTCTGAAAAAATGAACGATTCAAAAAAGGTGGCCGACCTCGATTTTGGGCCTGAAGGTACTTTTAATGCCTACGATTTCAGCAAACCGGTAAAAAGAAGGATTGATTATATCTTTACCAGTGATGATATAAAGGTGCTGAAATATGCCGTTTTAAGTGATTCCCGGGAATTAAAATATCCTTCAGACCATCTGCCTGTTTTTGTAAAGCTGGAATTGGAATAATTTTTATACAGGACCAGCTACTTGGTGATCCATAAAGGAGCAGGTAACTCCTGATTAAAAACTTCGTCTGTTACACTTCCTACCATTAATGCTGAAACGGCATTGCTACCTTTATCACTTAAAATAATCATATCGGCTTTATCTCTTTTGGCCTCGACAAGCAGTTTTTCACCTACGCTGGCATCCCTTCCGGGATAGATCTTTAGGTCACTTTCCTTCTTATAATTGAGCTTTTTTAAAAATTTAGCAGCCTTTTCCCTGACGTGGGTTTCAATTTTAGGGGCTACTTCTTCTTTAACCAAATAAGGAGTGAACTGTACCGGAACATTAAACACGTGAACCAGATTTATGTTGGCTGAGGTGAGCTCTTTAAGTTTCACTCCTCTTTGAAAAGCCTCCTGGGAGGGCTTTGAAAAATCTGTTCCGATCCAGATGTTATTAATTTCAGGTCGAGCCGTTGGAGGAATGCTAAGCAAATCGCATTTTAGCATTCGCAATAGTTTACTGCTAACCACACCGCTTCCTTTACCCGATGGTTTATTGCCTAAAATAGCAAGGTCTATTGAGTATTTATGGGAAATGTAATTAATAAGGGATTCTGTATAGGGATCTTCAGAAATTAAAACTTCCCAGGGCGTGTTGCTTTTGAAAGTGGAAGTAATTTTCTCGTCCAGTTCATCCCCGATTATCTTGTCAAGATTCAGGTCTTTTAGCTCTTCCTTGAAAAGTTCTGAAATTTCGTATTTTTTAATATTATGTACAAAGTAGACCTTTTCTGCCCCGAGTAATTCTGAAATAAAAGAGGTGTAATTAATTAGGGTGTCATCAATATTAGTAAGATCCAAGGCAACGAGTATATTTTTAACTTCTGTCATGGCTTTATATTTTATTTTTTAGAAATTGTATTGTCCTTGCGTTTCTTAACGATGTTCGCAACTATTTCTTCATAATTCTCAAGCTCTTTTTGAGATTCTTTTTGCTTTATCTTTTTCAAATCTTCATCAAGCCCTTTGTAAAGAGAGTAACACATAAAGAGGAGAATAAAGGCAAAGGGCAGCCCCGTAACTATAGATGCGGTTTGCAGGGCCTGCAGCCCTCCACCTACTAGCAGTACTGCGGCTACGGCACCTTCGGTAAGGGCCCAAAAGATTCTTTGTCCCACCGGAGCGTCAATTTTCCCACCAGAAGTTAAACTATCGATCACCAGGGAGCCTGAATCTGAAGAGGTGACAAAAAATCCTGCAATTAAAAGCACCGCAACAAGGTTTAATACTATGGATATAGGATATTCCTCCAGAAAGACGAAAAGTGCTATCGCCACATCTTCATTTACCGCATCAACAATAGCGTTATTTCCCAGTAAAGTTTCCTGTATTGCTGAGCTTCCGAAAGCAGAGATCCAGAAAAAAGTAACCAGTGAAGGCACGATTAGTACTCCTAGAATGAATTCCTGTATAGTTCGACCTTTGGAAATTCTTGCGATGAACATCCCTACAAAGGGCGACCAGGCTATCCACCAGCCCCAGTAAAATACCGTCCAGCTGTTTTGCCAGTCTTTGCCGGTATAGCTTTCGGTCCAGGTGGCGGTTTGCAGAAAGCTGTAGAAGTAATTTCCTGTATTTTGAACGAAGGACTTAAAGATGAAAATTGTAGGGCCAAGTACTAAAACCAGTAATAATAATAAAACAGCAATACGCATGTTCCATTCGCTCAATACTTTCACTCCCTTATCTACGCCTAATATCACAGAAATTGTGGCGATAAGCGTTATACCGGCAATTAAAATTACCTGGGTGGTAATTCCTTTGTCTATAGCAAATACATGCTCCAGGCCGGCGGCTATTTGTTTTACTCCCAATCCCAGGGAGGTAGCTAAACCAAAGAGGGTTGCCAAAACGGCGAAGATGTCGATAATGTTCCCTATTCTCCCATAGATGCGATCCCCCAGAAAAGGATAAAAAACTGAGCGTATGGTAAGAGGTAGCCCACGGGAATATGCGAAATATGCCAGGGCAAGTCCCACCAGGGCATAAATGGCCCAGGCGTGAAATCCCCAGTGTAGAAAGGTGAAATTCATCGCCTGTCGGGCAGCCTCGGGTGTTCCTCCTTCCGCCATTGGGGGAGTGTTGAAATGGAATACAGGTTCAGAAATACTCCAGAAGAGTAAGCCAATACCCATTCCGGCGCTAAAAAGCATAGCAAACCAGGAGAGGGTTTTAAACTCGGGTTTAGCCTTGGGGCCTCCAATTCTCAAATTTCCAAACCTGCTAAAGGCCAGGTAAATCATAAAAATGAGATACACATTAACCGAAAGGATAAAAAACCAACCTGCTTTATTGGCCACAAAAGTCTGAATTTTGTCAAAATAAGATTCCGCCTGTTCCTGAAAGACCAGGGTTAATACAATACTTGCGATTATAATGAAAGTAGAGGTAAAGAAAACCGGACCGTTAAGTTCCAGCCCAAAAATGCTTGTCTTTTCGTCGCTTCTTACAACTTTTTTTGTCATAGTTTTAGTTTTCTTAATTAGATGGTCTAGAAATAATATCCAAGGTTAATATTGAACCTTGCTTCCCATTTGGCGTCGGGATTTCCCAGGGCAAAATCGTCAACAAAGTTTCCGCCCAGCCAGGAATGGTTATACCCGGCGGCGTAATCTATATAAGTGTAAATATGCCCGGCCGTGACCAAAACTCCGCTAACATTCATGAAGGAATCGGTAAAAGAGTTCTTCCTTTTTTTCATAAATCCAAAATCATTATAAAATTCCAGATTTGATACCGGACCCCAATTAACGGGAATATTCCTGGAAATTGCAAGTGAATACAATTCAAAATCGGCTGCTACCTGGTAGGGAGCTCCGTAAGCTGCCATTGTAATTTCATCGCGGCTTTCCCCGGGAGCATTCACGGGATTATGCGAAGCGGTAAGGGCCTGGGCTTTTAGGTTCCATCGGTTATGGGTGATCTCATAATGGGCAGCCAGCCCGTAATGATCTCCGGTTTCTTTGGTGTCCAGATTATAAAGTGCGCCATACTGCGCTGAGAATCCCAACCTGCTGGCTGCCTGTTCCCCAAATTTGTAGATGATTTTTCCGTTAAGTTGATTGATCTCTTTATTTCTTCCGGCCACGTCATAGGAATATCGACTTGGAGAAGATTCGGTTTCGCTTCCAAAGCGTAATTCTTCAGAATTCTTGAAAAATGCGAGATGATATTCAAAAGTATCTCCGTAATGAACATATTTTATCCCCATATCGTGATCGTCTTCCAGGCCCATATAATAAGTGAGGTTAAAGAACCAATTGTGGGAATTATATTGCTGGATTCCGAAGGGAACCTGGGTTAAGCCCACCTGAATTTCATCTGTTTCATTAAACCAGTAACCCATCCAGCCCTGTTTCATCACTCCCCCTCCAAAGGCATTTGAATAAAGCCTGTATTCAGCGTTCAGGTAAACACCTTTATATTTCGCATTGAAGTTTACACGAAACATATCGTAACCAAAATCTCCACCCCTGTTTTTTTGACCTTCTTTCCAGGAAGATAGATTGTAATTGTATCTAAGTGCACCGCCCACAGCAATTTCAGGCTCATCCTGAGATCTGGTGGTAACAGGGTAAAGCATTACAAGCGCGAAGAGAAATAAAAAAAACCTGGATCTTGATGAGTTTTGAAAACTGCGCATTAGGCAATAAATTGGTTAGTTGCTTAAAACTAAGGAAATAATTGAAAAAACAGCTCTTCAGGCTGTAACTCTTAAGAAAACTTTAAAATTCATTTATCGTTTTCCTTATCTTTACCAACCAGATCAAGATCTACGAACCTCAAATTCTCGGCCTACAGGAGGCTGTGATGAGTCAATTTGAGAACGAGATGGATGATTACAAATACGTTGGTGTTGGCCGGGATGATGGTAAGGAAGCGGCGAAATTCAGCGCAATCTTATATAATTTTCAGAAATTAGATATTCTGGATGAAGGAACATTCGGGCTTTCAGAAGCACTTGATGAAATTTCAGTAGGCTGGGACACCGCGATGGTTTGCATGTAAGCTAAATTTAAAGTGAAAAATTCAGGAAAAACATTCTGGTTTTTGATACGCATTTTGATCACGTGGGAGGAAAAGCAAGGAAGAACATCGCTAAACTTACCTGGGAGAGAGACTTCAGTTTAATTAGTTTTAAATCTTTAGCAAAAATTCTGTGTAACAGTAGAATTCTAACTATATTCTCAGCTTTTACCTGTATTTTTGGTCCTTAAAATATATTAGAATGTTTTTTAAAAATCTGCCTGTTATTTCTTTTGGCGTGTCTTATACCAGTCTCTTACTGATTACGATGTATTTTCTAGTTGTGACCGGTACTTTTAATGCTCAGGCACAGGAGGAAACATCTAAAGATAGTATTGTAGAAAATTCACAGCAGCAAGAGAATCCCATTTCATTGTTTATTGATTGCAATAATTGCGATAAAGCATTTATACGACAGGAATTGAATTATGTGAATTTTGCCCGTGATCCACATTTAGCACAAATTCATCTTTTTATAACAGATATCTCTACTGCCAGTGGTGGAAGGCAATTTACAATTTCGTTCATAGGTAAGGAGGAATTTGACGGCAAGGAAAATACCCTTACCTATACGTCTGGTCAAGTAAATACGCAGCAGGAAGAAAGAATAGGGCTTACCTCAATAATTGAATTAGGACTACTTCCTTATTTGGCACAAACTTCACTTGCCCAAAATATTAAAATTGAAGTTTCAAGGCAGCCGGTGAAAGAGATTGAAGAAGAAGAAGACCCCTGGAATAACTGGATTTTTCAGATTTACGGAGGGCTTAATTTTTCGGAAGAATCCAGCCAAAGCTCTTTGGATATTCGATATGGACTATATGCTGACTATGTGACAGAAACCTGGCGTATAAGGCTGCGACCTTTTTTTAATTACAATCAAAGAGATTACGTTAGGGATGAGGAGAAAATAAGAAGTGTTTTAAACAGAGATGGTTTTGAGGGAAGGGTGGTAAGAAGTATTAGTGATCACTGGTCCCTTGGTTTATTTACGAATGTTGATGTAAACACATTTGAAAATATAGATTTTGGCTACAGAGTAGCTCCGGCTATAGAATACAGTTTATTACCTTACGAAAAGGCTCTACGAAAAGAATATACTGTTGCTTATAGCATTGGTTACATTAATCGCCAATATATTGAAGAAACCATATATAATGAAATAGAGGAAGCTTTATATAACCAATCCCTTGAGCTGGGAGTTCGTGTGCTGGAACCTTGGGGATCTGTTAGAACAAGTGTTGCAGGGTCCAATTTTTTGCACGATGTGAGTAAATACCGCGTTTCCTTTAAGGGAAGATTTGCATACCGGGTTTTTAAAGGATTTTCAGTAGATATTTCTTCAAGAATTGAATATCTTCAGGATCAATTATCCTTACCTAAAGGGGATGTGTCACTGGAAGATGTTTTACTTCAGCAAAGACAACTTGCTACAAATTATGGCATTTCCTTATCCTTGGGACTTAGTTACAATTTTGGTTCTATATATAATAATGTTGTAAATACAAGATTATAGATAAGTCATACTCTTTAAGACTATTTCCAGATAAAGGTGGTTCTATAAACTATTGATAGTTTTTCTTATAGCGACCAAATTAGTAAGCAGCTTTTCCAGATATTTCAGATCAAGCATATTTGCTCCGTCGCTTTTTGCATTAGCGGGATCGAAGTGTGTTTCTATAAAAAGGCCATCTACGTGATTAACTATTCCGGCACGGGCTATAGTCTCAATCATATCGGGCCTACCGCCGGTTACCCCACTGCTTTGATTGGGTTGCTGGAGGGAGTGGGTCACATCCAGCACTGTGGGGGCAAATTCCCTCATTGTAGGGATACCGCGGAAATCTACGATCATATCCTGGTAACCAAACATAGTTCCACGATCGGTAACCATCACCTGCTCGTTGTTAGAATCAGTGACCTTGGTCACGGCATGTTCCATACTTTCGGGACTCATAAACTGACCCTTTTTTAGATTGATGGTCTTTCCTGTTTTCGCTGCGGCCACCACAAGGTCTGTTTGTCGCACCAGAAAAGCAGGAATCTGCAATATGTCTACGTATTCGGCAGCCAGTACGGCATCGCTTACTTCGTGAATATCGGTGATCGTTGGGATTTTAAATGTTTCTGAAACCTTTCGCAGGATCTTAAGGGCCTTTTCATCACCAATTCCCGTAAAACTATCTATCCGGCTACGGTTTGCCTTTTTAAAAGAGCCTTTAAAGACGTAAGGTATTTCAAGCTTATCGGTGATTTCTACCACTTTCTCAGCAATGCGCAGGGCCATATCTTCGCCTTCTATAGCACAGGGGCCGGCCAGAAGAAAAAAGTTATTGGAATCTATATGTTTTAGCTGCGGAATTTTATCAAGTTTCATATCAGAAGAATTTCAGCTGCAAAGATAACTGAATTCTGCAGGAGGTGCAATTCTCAGGAAAAAAGGGTTTTCCCTTAATTTATTCCGAATAAATAATTTCCAACCAATAGGATTTAGTTGTAATTTTAATCTATTAATCCTGAGCCTAATGGAACTTCAAAAATGTCTTATCTCCGAACTTCAGCATGAAGTGGTTTTAACCGAAAAATTCTTAAAACGTATTCCGCAGGATAAAATGGACTGGAGGCCTCATCCAAAATCGATGAGCATACGACAACTGGCCAATCATCTTGCAGAAATTCCCAGCTGGATCACGGCCACTATGGAAATGGATGAAATGGATATGGAGGGCTATAAACCCCCGGATTTTGGAGAAATTGAGGAAATCCTGGAGGTACTTCGTAATAATACCGCAGAGGCGGAAGCGGCCCTGAAAAAACCGGATTCTGCTTTTGAGGAGAACTGGAAAATGGTTCAGGAGGGAAAAACACTTATGGATATGCCTAAATTCAATGTGCTGCGAATGATGGTATTGAACCAAATTCCGCATCACCGGGCCCAGTTAGGGGTTTATTTCAGGTTGCTGGATATTCCTGTTCCTGCTACTTACGGTCCATCGGCAGATGAGCAATAGGTTCCTTAAAAAAGCTGTAGCTTTGCAGCAAATTTCAAAATATGCAGGCACTAAAGGAACAATTCAGGAAATTTTATACGCCTAAAAGATGCCTGATCAATGCCGGGATAATGTTCGCCGCTGTAGCCTTCTTCTTAACCCAGAAACCCGAGGAGTTTCTTTTACCTATAGGCTTTGGTGTAATTGGAGCATTGTATTTACTCGGATTTATTTACCTGAAAAACAGGCCAGAAAGTAAATAGACAGACTTTTGGCATTATTTTCCCATTTTCAGGAATTTAGCAGGGGATTCTTTAAAAATAGGCGTACCTTTGCAGACTTTTAAAAATGAGGCGCTTATATGACAGCTATTAAAAACATTGCAATTATTGCTCACGTTGACCACGGAAAAACCACCCTGGTTGATAAAATAATGTATCATTGTCGCTTGTTTCGCGACAATCAAAACACCGGGGATCTTATCCTTGACAGTAACGATCAGGAGCGGGAACGCGGAATCACTATTACTTCTAAAAACGTTTCTGTAGTATATAAAGACACTAAGATTAACATAATTGATACTCCTGGTCACGCCGATTTTGGTGGAGAAGTAGAAAGGGTATTGAATATGGCCGATGGGGTATTGCTTTTGGTAGATGCCTTTGAAGGTCCTATGCCTCAAACCCGTTTTGTACTTCAAAAAGCTATCGACCTGGGGCTTAAGCCTTGTGTTGTGGTGAATAAAGTAGATAAGCCAAACTGTACTCCCGAAGAAGTTCATGAGAAGGTTTTTGACCTGATGTTTGAACTTGGAGCTGAAGAATGGCAGCTTGATTTTCCAACTGTTTACGGTTCTGCCCTGAATAACTGGATGAGCGACGATCCGAATGTTAAAACCGAAAATATAGAGCCACTTTTAGATATGGTTCTTGAACATATTCCTTCTCCGAAGATTGAGGAAGGAAGCACACAAATGCTAATCACTTCTTTAGACTTTTCTTCCTTCACCGGAAGAATAGCCATTGGACGACTTCAACGTGGAACTCTGAAAGAAGGAATGCCGGTTTCGCTTGTAAAACGAGACGGATCCATTAAAAAAACCAGAATAAAGGAACTTTTTACTTTTGAAGGTCTTGGCCGTTTAAAGGTACAGGAAGTGCAGGCGGGTGATATTTGTGCCCTGGTTGGGCTGGAAGGTTTCGAGATTGGTGATACCATCGCCGATATTGAAAACCCGGAAGGTCTTAAAACCATTGCTATCGATGAGCCTACAATGAGTATGTTGTTCACGATCAATGATTCTCCTTTCTTCGGAAAAGACGGAAAATTCGTGACCTCAAGACACATCAAGGAACGTTTGACCAAGGAATTGGAAAAGAATCTTGCTCTTAGGGTTGAAGAAACCGATAGTGCCGATAAATTTTTGGTTTATGGACGTGGAGTTATGCACCTTTCTGTTTTGATCGAAACGATGAGAAGAGAAGGTTACGAACTTCAGATTGGTCAGCCGCAGGTGATCATCAAGGAAATTGACGGAGTGAAAAGCGAGCCGGTGGAGGAACTTACTATTGATCTTCCGGAAGAAGTTTCAGGAAAAGCCGTGGAAATGGTGACGATGAGAAAAGGGGAGATGCTTAGTATGGAAACCCGTGGCGACCGTATGATCATTCAGTTTATGATCCCTTCAAGGGGAATAATCGGGATGAGAAACCAGTTGCTTACTGCAACTGCCGGAGAGGCAATTATGGCGCATCGTTTTAAGGAATATCAGCCATTAAAAGGTGGAATTCCGCAGCGACAAAACGGTTCTCTTATCTCTATGGAAAGAGGAAAGGCTATTCCTTATTCTATCGATAAGCTCCAGGATCGCGGTAAATTTTTCGTAGATCCGGGTGAAGATATTTATGAAGGTCAGGTTATTGGTGAAAATTCACGTCAGGATGATATGGCTGTAAATATTACCAAAACCAAGAAACTTTCTAACGTACGTTCATCAGGTGCAGATGATAAGGCTAAGATCGTACCGGCAGTTAAGTTCTCGCTGGAAGAAGCACTGGAATATATTCAGAAAGATGAGTATGTTGAGGTAACTCCAAAGCATATTAGACTTAGAAAGATCTACCTCACAGAGAACGAGCGGAAGAGAAATAAAATAGTTTAAGATAATTAATAATAAAGGACGCCATAGCAACAGCTGCGGCGTCTTTTTTATTTTTGCTGAAATATGGAAATATTAGGAATTAGTCTTACCGATTGGATTGGCTATATCGCCTCCTTTTTTGTGGCGATATCTTTCTTTATGAAAAACATCATCACGCTTAGGATCGTGAATTCCATTGGCTGTATTGCTTTTATAATTTACGGAGTATTGATAGATTCGTGGCCGGTAATTGCCACCAATGCCATAATTGTTGGAGTGAATATTTATTACCTGTTCATCCATAAGACTACTCGCGTACTGGCAGATGAAGTAAAGCCATAGCCCTACGACTTCAGAAGGGGAGTGGAAGACTGTTCTCAGAATTATTACCTATATCCTGCTAGCTGGCAGCACTTTGATTTTAAAGGAATTGGGCTGGGGGCTTCTAAACCGATTTCTGTACCACCTCAAATACCCTTTGCCCGTCACATTTCAAGGTTTTAGAAGGATATTTCAGTAAGAGCGCATAATCGTGTGTGGCCATTAAAATAGTATTGCCGTTCTTGCTTATCTCCTGAAGCACTTCCATCACTTCTACTGAAGTTTGAGTGTCGAGATTCCCCGTTGGCTCGTCGGCCAGAATGAGTTCCGGGTCATTAAGCAGTGCTCTCGCAATAGCCACTCGTTGTTGTTCTCCTCCTGAAAGCTGATATGGATATTTAAATCCTTTGCTTTTCATTCCAACTTTATCCAGTACCTCATCGATCTTATGTTCTATCGCTTTCTGATCTTTCCACCCAGTGGCTTTAAGTACAAAAAGCAGGTTATTTTTTATATTGCGGTCGGTGAGTAGTTTAAAATCCTGGAATACTACTCCCAGTTTCCGGCGTAAATAGGGAATATCCTTTTCCTTAAGGGTTCTAAGGTTATAGTCTACTATGGTGCCTTCGCCTTCGGTAAGGGGGAGGTCCCCGTAAAGGGTTTTCATAAAACTACTTTTTCCCGTTCCGGTCTTACCGATAAGGTACACAAACTCACCTTTGTTTACGGTTACATCAACCTCTGATAAAATAAGGCTTTCCCGTTGATAAATTGCGGCATTTTTAAGGTCCAGGATGGTCTCTGACATAGATTTATGATTTAAGGGTAAAAGTAAGAACTAATTTTACATAGTCAAACAGGTTAAAGCCTAAGATTGTTTCTGAATAACGGGAATAATAAAATTGAAATTGTGAAAAACAATTGCTTATTTTTATAGTCTGTAAATACCAAACTCTATGAAACCAGTATTATTAGTAATCGTAACTCTTATTTTTTCCATTAATTTTACATCAGCCCAGAAAGCTGATGCCTTGCACCCTATTGTTAAAGGTTTTGGAGGCGTCTATGAGATCGAGGATGCAGTTGAGATACCTGAAAATAAAAAAACGAAGATCCTGGTTGATCTGATAAAGGCCGAAACCAACAGAGGTAACCCCGCTGCTGAACCTGATTTCTCGAAACCCATCTGGGGACTTATAAATACTGCTCGTTTATTAAACCTACACGGCGTTGGGGGAGTATCAAAGGAAAATCTGGAAGTTATTGTGGTGGTTCATGGGACAGCAGTAATGTCTCTTTTCGAGGATAAATCCTATCAGGAATTTTTCGAAACCAAATACGATAATCCAAATCTGCCAATCCTGGATGCATTGCACGAAGCCGGAGTCAGGGTTGTGGTGTGCGGACAATCTCTTTTAGCCAGAGATATTAAAAAAGACCAATTATTCGAACATACAGAAATAGCACTTTCAGCATTAACTACAATCTCCAAAAGAGTGCAGGAGGGTTACGTGGTTTACAATTTTTAATCAGGCTTAAATATCTGGCTGATAGATAGCTGTATTTTTCTTATTAAGTTTATTTCTTTTAACTCCTTGCTTCATTCAGGATTATCCTTTCCGGAAGCAAAGGAGGAAATCCTATTTTTTTGCTCTTAACATAATTATCACTTTAAACCTGCGTTAATAAAGCAGCGTTTAAATATCTTTGAACATCAACTTAAATAAATATTCATGAGACTTAACAAGGCATTCCTGCTTATTGCTTTCCTTTTTCTCTCTGTTTCGGGAATCGCACAGCAGTCGGCAGCTTATACTCACGAGCTGGCCGATTTTAACCGTGCGCTCGAGCTTTATAACAATCAACAATATCTTGCTGCCCAAAACCTTTTTGATGAGGTAATGGATGAGACCGAAGACGAAAAGATAAAAGGCGATTGCGCTTACTATATCGCCAATGCTGCGGTTCGGCTCAATCAACCCGGTGCCGACAGGCTAATGGAGCGCTTTGTAACCCGCTATCCAACCAGCACAAAAACCAATACAGCCTATATTGATGTAGCCGATTATTATTTCGAAACCGGAAAATATTCACTTGCCCGTAAATGGTATGATAAGGTAGATGAGAATAGCATGAGCCGTAAAGACCGCGAACGCTATTATTTCAATAATGGATATGCTTATTTTAGAGCAAATCAGTATGATCAGGCAAAAACCTACCTGGAGCGGGTGCGCGATTCCCAGGAATATGGTTCCCAGGCGAAATATTACATAGGTTATATGGCCTATGAAGGTGATGATTACGAAGAAGCCAACGAAAATTTTGAACAGGTTAAAGACAACGATCGCTACAGCGAAAACCTTTCATACTTCCAGGCCGATATGAACTTCAAACTGGGGAATTTTGAGGAAGCCATTAAATTAGGGAAAGAGCAACTGCCAAATTCAACAAGGATAGAACAATCTGAACTTAATAAAATAATTGGGGAAAGTTATTTCAACCTTCAGCAATATGAGGAGGCTATTCCTTATCTGAAGGAGTATCGCGGAATGCGTGGAAAGTGGAATAACACCGATTACTATCAACTTGGATATGCCTATTACAAGCAGGGCGATTATGAGAAGGCGGTTTCAGAATTCAATAAAATCGTTGATGGTAAAAATGCCGTGGCTCAAAATGCCTACTATAACCTGGCCCAGAGTTACCTGAATCTGGACAAGAAGCAGGAGGCATTAAACGCTTTCAAAAATGCCAGTGAAATGGACTTTGATGCTAAAATAAAAGAAGATGCGCATCTTAATTACGCCAAACTCAGCTATGAGATTGGAAATTCCTATGAGAGTCCTTCGCAGGTGCTTATTACTTTCCTGGAAACCTATCCTGAATCTGAAGCAAAGCCTGAAGTTGAAACCTTGCTCATAGATTCTTTTATCACCTCAAAGAATTATGAGGAAGCGATGCGACTTTTGGAGAACAACCGCAACTTCAGCGATAAGCAGGCTTACCAGAAAGTAGCTTACTACTACGGTTTGGAGCTTTATGAAGAAGGAGACTATCAGGAAGCTATCAAAAACTTTGAAAAGGCTCTGTCTGAACCACGCAATCCGAAGATCACTGCGCAGTCAACCTACTGGAAAGCTGAGAGTGAATTCAGCATTAACCGAATTGACGATGCGATCATTGGGTACCGGGAATTTAGTGGAATGAGCGCAGCCCAGGGCACCCCTGAAATGGAAAATTTAGACTATAATCTTGGTTACGCTTATTTCAAAAAAAATGAATATGCCCGTGCTGCCGATTACTTCAAGAAATACTCTTCAGATAATTCCAAGGATAGCGCAAGGAGAAATGACGCCTTGTTAAGGCTTGGGGATAGTTATTTTGTGACCAGTCAATACTGGCCGGCAATGGAAGCTTACAATAAGGCAATAGATAATAATGTCTCGAACAGCGATTATGCAGCTTTTCAGAAAGCGATCAGCTACGGATTTGTAGGGAGAAACGAGACAAAGATCGAGGAATTAAACAGTTTTGTAAACCGGTACTCCCGTTCATCTTACCGCGATGATGCTTTGTACGAATTGGGGAACACTTATGTGGCGATGAACAATACTTCCCAGGCTATTCAGGCTTATGATAGATTGATCAGGGATGTTTCAGGAAGTTCTTTCGTACCGAAAGCTATGCTGAGAAAAGCTTTGATCTATTATAATTCAGATCAGGGTGAAAAGGCGCTTACCGACCTGAAGAGGATTGTAAACGATTATCCAAATACTCCTGAAGCGATGCAGGCCGTTTCTACCGCAAGGATGGTATACGTAGATCTTGGGCGTACCGATGAATATGCCAACTGGGTTAGAAATGTAGATTTCGTTGAGGTGACTGATGCCGATCTTGACAATACAACCTATGAGGCTGCCGAGAATCAGTATTTTAACAACAATAATGAACGAGCCATCAGCGGTTTTGAGAAATACCTTCAGAGCTTCCCAAATGGGATTCACTCGATTAATGCTAATTTCTATCTCGCCCAGCTTTATTACCGCCAGGGCAGCAAAGACAAGTCTGAAAGGCATTATGAATTCGTGGTGAACAAACCTAAGAACGAATTCACCGAGCAGTCTTTAGCGAGATTATCAGAGATCAAACTGGGAAAAAGTCAGTACAACGAGGCTGTGCCCTTACTGGAAAGACTTGAAAAAGAGGCCTCTTCCGAAGAGAACAGGATCTACGCCCAGTCTAATTTGATGAAATCTTACGATGAACTGAATAGACCCGATTTAGCGGCTTCCTACGCCGAAAAAGTGCTTGGTAATTCACAAGCCGATACCCGTGCAAAAACTGATGCGCAACTAATCGTTGCCCGTTCGGCTATTAAAAATGGGGATGAAGCCCGTGCTAAAGCCGCATATGCTGAAGTGCAAAAGAATGCAACTGGAGAACTAGCTGCCGAAGCGCTGTATTATGATGCCTACTTTAAACATAAAGCCGGGAATTATGAAGCCTCTAATGCTGCAGTACAAATTCTTGCAAAGGATTTCTCAGGCTATAAGCGTTGGGGCGCAAAAGGCCTCGTGCTGATGGGTAAAAACTTTTACCAGCTTGATGATGCCTACCAGGCCACCTATATCCTGGAGAATGTGATCAATAATTTTGAGAACTATCCGGACATCGTGCAGGAAGCCAGAACCGAACTATCACGTATAAAAGCTGAAGAGGCCAAAACCAACTCTTCAGTAGAAACAAATAATTAAAAGTCACTCAATCTACCTGAATATGAATAAAGTTTCGATAAAAGGAAGTCTGTTTTTAAGTTTATTCTTGCTAAGCGGAGTTCTTTTTGCCCAGGACCCCATTGGAAGTGAAACCGTTACAGTAATAAAGCCATACACTCCCGAGGTGGGGGATGCCAATAAAATAAGAGAAAGTCCGGTTCGTGCAGATTCAGTTGATCTGGAAAAGAAGCCGGTGAAGTACAGCATATTTTCTGTGCCGGTTGCTTCAACTTTCACCCCTTCCAAGGGACGTGCTACAACGGTGGAACGATCCAGGCCAGTAAAAGTTTACGATAATTACGCTAGCCTTGGCTTCGGAAATTACACCAATGTCCTTGCTGAGTTTTACAGTAACCTGGAGGTTAACCGAAGCGATAACTTCGGGATTTATCTTCGCCACAACTCTTCTCAGGGAGGAATAGACGGGGTTGTTCTGGAGAATAAGTTCTATGATACCGAAATGAACCTCAGTTATACCTCCCGCAACCGTGATATGGGTTGGAAAACTGAGGTGGGAGGAGAACACCAGTTGTTTAACTGGTATGGGCTGGATCCATCGGCTAACCTGAGCGATAACCAGATTGCAGCCATAGATCCTAAGCAGAATTACTATTCGGTGTATGCAGGCGGGGAAGTTGAACTTTACGATTCTTTCTTCGATAATGCTGAAGCTACTTTCAGGCATACGGGTGATTCCTATAAAACAGCCGAGAACCATCTGGATGCCACAGGTACTTTTGAATTCAATATTGCCGATGAGCTTATCACCACAAATATCTATGCCGATATTTTAAATATGAAATTTGAGGAGACCTATTTCAACAGCGCTTCAGGCATGGATCACACCTTTATGAATTTCGGTATAAATCCGAGTTTGTTGGTGTTGAGAGATGATCTTACCCTGGATCTTGGCCTGGCCTTCTTTTACAGTTTGGATGCTGAGAATTCAGACAATAATTTTTATATCTACCCAAGAGTTTCAGCGAGCTATCGCCTGGCGGGGGAATATTTTACGGCCTATGCCGGGATAGAAGGAGATCTGGAGCAAAACACCTATTATAATTTTGTTCAGCAAAACCCATATGTGTCGCCAAATACAGAGATACGACCTACCAATAAGGAATACAATGGCTACGTTGGAGCCAAAGGTAAGTTGAGCAATAGTATAGGCTATAACCTGAGAGGTAGTTATATCTCTGAACTCGATAAGAGTTTATTCCGAAGAAATCCTTACGGGAGTATTGATAATGACAATGACTACACCTACGGAAACTCATTTAATGTGCGTTATGATGATGTGAGAACTCTTTCGGTTTTTGGGGAGTTAAGCGTGGATGTGAATCGCGATTTCAGACTTGCGATAAACGCTGAAGCTTTTGATTATTCTACCGATACTGAAACCGAGGCCTGGAACCTGCCTGATTTAAAAGCTTCATTAACCGCCGATTACCAGATCACCGAAAAATGGTATGCTGGAACTAATATTTTCTACGTTGGTGAGAGAAAGGATTTGCGCAGTTTTGGAGATCCGCAGCTAATGGACACCGCACCGGAAACCATCAACCTGGATTCCTATCTTGATTTGAATGCGCATTTGGGGTATCGATTTAACGATCAGCTTTCAGCTTTTGTAAAAGGGAGTAACCTATTGAATAATGATTATATGCGCTGGACTAATTTCCAGGTGCAGGGCCTTCAGGTCCTGGCAGGGGTAACTTATAAATTCGATTTCCAATAAAGCATTTCTTCATTAAAATTTAAAAGCATTCCGGTTTTTGGGATGCTTTTTTATTTTAAATCATATATAATTTTAAAGAATTCCGGATTATTTCTGTATTTCATATGGTATTTTTCTGGAATTCAGGATTTTATTGTTTTTCCGCAGTTACATTACTTAACATTTAGGCAACATTAATAACTAAAAAATAACATAATATTGCATCGCATAAATTTTAACCTATTTCTATTCCCAAATTTAAATGGCGAAGGCAAAAAAATTTAAAAGAGAAGACCGGAGTAAACCGTATTTGAATATACTGGACGTTCTGGTAAAGGAGAGAACTTTCCTGGCAATTGTAATTATAGGTATTATCATGGCCGGGATTGCTTCCGGTTATGCCCAGGCCGGAATGTGGCTGGGATTCTTTTTTGCAGCCTACGCGACAGTTGCTAACGATAGTATACAGTCTTTAGGTACTTTTATTGAAAGTAATAAAGCAAAGCGATGGTGGGTTTTATGGCTTTTTGTAGGTAGTATTTTCCTATTAACTGTTGGTTTTAGTTGGGTGGTTTTTGATGGGGACGTAACCTATCAAAGACTATTAAGCCCCGATGGTACCTCAAAATATCCACATCCTGAACATTTTAGTTTCTGGCAGATTATCGCCCCGCTGGTACTGCTTATCCTTACAAGGATGAGAATGCCGGTTTCTACCACCTTTCTTATTTTAAGTGTTTTTAGTGCTGATACTTCAGGAATCACTTCGGTAGTTTGGAAGAGCTGGAGCGGTTACATAATGGCTTTTATCCTGTCTTTCCTGGTATGGTATTTTTCATATAACATGATCAAAAAATACTTCAAAAGCCGGAAAGCACACGGTGCCTGGACAGCGGTACAATGGACGGTTAGTGGGACGCTGTGGGCCGTATGGGTGATGCAGGATGGAGCAAACATAGCCGTTTTCCTTCCGCGGCAGCAAAGTTTGTTTGAATTTATAATTTTTGCCTTAACGATCTTCTTTGGACTTGGACTCTTGTTTTACCTTCGTGGGGACAGGATCCAGAAGGTTGTTAGTGAAAAAGTGAGGATATCCGACATTAGGGCGGCAACCCTGGTGGACCTTACTTATGTAATCCTGTTAATCTATAAGCTTTTTATTAGTACCGTGCCAATGAGTACCACCTGGGTATTTCTGGGGATAATTGGAGGTAGAGAGATTGCTATTAGTCTTGCCCGAACCAAGAAAGGCAAGAAACACCGTAAGATAGCCGGTAAGATGATTTTCAGGGATTTTGCCTATGCGATGACCGGATTGTTTATTTCGGTTGCTCTTGCAGCGGCTGCAAACCCCGGAATCAGAGAGGAAATCGGTAGAACAATTTCAAATCTATTTTAAGCTGAATTAATAAATAAGAGAAAAAATGCGCCTTACCTTAGGCGCATTTTTTATTTTTAGACAAAATTATTTAAAATGAAGAAGTTATTACTTGTATTAGGGCTTGGCATTTTTCTGGTTTCCTGTAATTCTGAGGAGAAACAGGAAGCAGATCTTCTGGTATACAACGCTAAGGTTTATACGGTGAATCCAGATTTCGAAACATCTGAAGCCTTTGTGGTGAAAGACGGTAAATTCTTGGCAACTGGTACCGCCGATGTTCTTAAGGAGAAATATAAAGCAAAAGAAAGCCTGGATGTAGGTGGAAAGGCTGTTTTTCCGGGTTTCATTGATGCTCACGCGCACTTTTTCGGGCTTGGTCTTCAGCAGCAAAAAGTAGATCTAACCGGCACTAATAGTTTTGAAGAGGTCGTGGAACGAATCGTGGATTTTCAGGAAGAACGCGATGCCGATTTCATTACCGGCCGTGGTTGGGACCAGAATGATTGGAAGGTGAAGGAATTTCCTGTTAAAGACACCCTGGACCAGCTTTTTCCAGACACTCCCATTGCCATCACTCGAATTGACGGGCACGCGCTCCTGGCAAACCAGGCCGCCCTGGATCTTGCCGGAATTACCACAGAAACCCCTTTTGAAGGAGGAGATATTGAACAGAAAAACGGCGAATTAACCGGTATTCTCGTAGATAATCCAATGGGGTTGATAGGAAACGCGCAACCTGCTCCTTCTCGTAAAGAACAAATTACTGCACTCCTTGAAGCCCAGGAGATATGCTTTAGCTACGGACTCACTACTGTAGATGATGCGGGGATTAATAAGAGCACCGTAGAACTCATCGATAGTTTACAACAAGCTGGTGACATGAAGATAAGAATTTACGCCATGCTAAGTAATACCACAGAAAACCTGGATCATTATCTGGATAAAGATCCTATAAAAACCGAAAGACTTAATGTTCGTTCGGTTAAGTTTTATGGTGATGGGGCATTGGGTTCAAGAGGTGCTGCATTAAAAGAAGAATACAGCGACCGTCCGGGACATTTTGGAGCTTTGCTCTCTTCTCCTGAGGAATTTAAAAAAACAGCAGAAAGAGTAGCGAATTCGAAATTTCAACTAAATACGCATGCAATTGGAGACTCAGCTAATTACCTGGTACTGGAAACCTATGATAAGTTACTTCAGAAGGGGGAAGATCGACGCTGGAGAATTGAACATTCGCAGGTGATCGATGAGGAAGATTTTAAATATTTCAGCAAAAATATCATTCCTTCGGTACAGCCAACTCACGCGACTAGTGATATGTACTGGGCAGAAGATAGATTGGGTGAGGAGAGAATAAAAGGAGCTTATGCTTATAAAAAACTTTTGGACCAGGCAGGAGTACTGCCTTTAGGCACCGATTTCCCTGTAGAACAGGTGAGTCCGTTTCTAACCTTTTACGCTGCCACAGCCAGGCAGGATACCGATCAGTATCCTGAAGCTGGGTTTATGAAAGACCAGGCGCTTTCCCGGGAAGAAACCTTAAAGGGAATGACCATCTGGGCTGCCTATGCTAATTTTGAAGAGGAAGAAAAAGGAAGTATAGAGGCCGGGAAATTTGCCGATTTTATTATTCTGGATAAGAATATTATGGAAATCGATGAGCAGGAAATTCCAGAGGTAAAAGTACTGGAAACTTATGTGAACGGGGAAAAGGTAAACTAATCCAATTAGCCAAATTGACTATCTTTACAACTCAAAAAATCATAAAAAATGAACGACGGATTATATGCAAAATTCCATACCAGCAAAGGAGAGATCGTTGTTGAACTGGAATATGAAAAAGTGCCGGGAACGGTAGGAAATTTTGTTGGTCTTGCTGAAGGAAACCTGGAAAACCAGGCTTTTCCGCAAGGGAAACCTTATTACGACGGCTTAAAGTTTCACCGGGTGATCCCTAATTTCATGGTTCAGGGGGGAGATCCTCAAGGGACAGGAATTGGTGGACCGGGTTATAAATTTGAAGATGAGATCCACCCCGATCTTAAACACGATACTCCCGGAAAATTATCTATGGCTAATGCCGGTCCCGGAACCAATGGGAGTCAGTTCTTTATCACTCACATAGAAACGCCCTGGTTAGACGGAAAACACACTGTTTTTGGAAGTGTAATTGCCGGCCAGGATGTGGTTGATGCGATAGAGGAGGGAGATGAGATCAAAAAACTGGAGATAATGAGAGTTGGGGAGGACGCAGAACAATTCAATGCTGTGGAATCTTTCAGAATATTTAATGGTGCCAAAGCTGAACGTGAAGCCGCTGCTAAAAAGCGGGAAGAGGAGCTTATGGGAGAACTCTCTCAGGGTTTCAAAACCACCGAAAGCGGACTAAGGTATAAGATCGAAAAAGAAGGTGACGGGCCAAAAGCTGAAAAAGGAAAAACCGTATCGGTGCATTACAAAGGTATGTTGGCAGACGGCACTGTTTTCGATTCTTCCTATAAAAGAAACCAACCGATAGATTTTCCACTTGGTGTGGGGCACGTGATCGCTGGTTGGGATGAAGGCATTCAGTTATTGAAAGTTGGAGATCAGGCACGTTTTGTAATCCCTTCACATCTTGGGTACGGAGATCGCGGCGCCGGAGGAGTTATTCCGGCAAATGCGAGTCTTGTATTCGATGTGGAACTTGTAGCTGTAAAATAACAGCAGGTTTTAAATAATAAAAACCTCACAGTTTTAAGGCTGTGAGGTTTCTCTTTTTCTAGGTTTATGGAAATCTATTTTGAATCCGGTTGCGGAGTCATCCTTAAGTAAGGCCTTATTTCTTTAAAACCTTTTGGGAACATTTTTTTCGCCTCTTCATTGGAAACCGATGGGCTAATCACTACATCTTCCCCTTTCTTCCAATCGGCAGGGGTAGCTACCTTTTGGTATGCGGTAAGCTGAAGAGAGTCAATTACCCTAAGCAACTCCTCAAAATTACGGCCTGTACTTGCCGGATAGGTAATCATCAGTTTTATGGTTTTGTCTGGCCCTATTACGTAAACCGAGCGCACCGTAAAAGTATCATCTACTTTTGGATGAAGCATATCATATAATTCAGAAACCTTGCGATCTTCGTCAGCGATTATAGGGAAGTTTACCTGGGTATTCTGGGTCTCATTTATATCTTTAATCCACTTTTTATGAGATTCTGCATCGTCTACACTTAAAGCCATAACTTTAGTGTTGCGCTTGGCAAACTCGTCTTTGTATTTTGCCACAGCTCCTAATTCAGTAGTACATACCGGGGTGAAATCGGCAGGGTGAGAAAACAAAACTCCCCAGCCATCACCAAGATAATCGTAAAAATTTATTTTTCCTTCTGAAGTTTCCGCATCGAAATCCGGTGCTTTATCTCCTAATTTTAAACAACTCATATCTTTATAATTTTAATAATTAAACTTCCTGTAAATTTAAGAAATCGCTATTCATATAAACTGCGAAATATCAGCCTTTAGCAGAGTTTAAGAAAAGATTAACGGGTGTATGAATCTAATTAATCAAAGGCGGGAAACGTGTAAAGTAGGAGCTCGATTTTATTTATACGGTAAATTAGAGCTGAGGATTATCTTTCCATTTTATGTTACATCCCACACTGGGTTTTTGCTTATCAGATACCTTTTTATTTGACAGTACAGCATCCATAGCTTCTCTAAGGTCCCGGCCATTTACCGGAATCCCGTTTCCCGGGCGGGAGTCGTCGAGTTGCCCGCGGTAGATGAGTTTTAACTCCTCATCAAACAGAAAGAAATCAGGGGTGCAGGCTGCCTTATAGGCACGCGCTACTTCCTGACTTTCATCATAGAGATAAGGAAACGAGAACTGATGTTTTCTAGCCATCTCCTGCATATTATCGGGGTGATCGACGGGGTAATTTTCTACATCATTGCTCATTATCGCGGCAAAACCAAAGCCCTGCACGCGGTAATCTCCTTCCAGTCTTACAATTTCCTCATTCACATGTTTCACAAAAGGACAGTGGTTACAGATAAACATTATAAGAGTGCCTTTGCTGCCTCTTATCTCTTCCAGGGTATAGATATTTCCGCTTATCACATCTCTAAGGCTGAAATGCGGAGCTTTAGTGCCTAAAGCAAGCATATTGGACTGGGTACGGGACATTTTTTCTTTTCTTATAAATTTACAAATTATCGTGAGTTTATTCCGATTTGTTTATTTTTCCTGAAAATTTAGTGCAATGGAGATTTCCTGGAAAGATTTTGAAAAAGTAGACATGCGTATTGGGACTATAATCGAAGTTCTTGATTTTCCTGAAGCCCGGATTCCTGCCTATAAGATGAAGATAGATTTGGGACAAGAGTTGGGAATCAAAAAAACTTCAGCACAAATCACCAAACGCTATAAAAAGGAGGAATTACTAAATCGGCAAATCGTGGCCGTGATTAATTTTCCAAGAAAACAGATCGCTAATTTTATGAGTGAATGTCTTGTCCTGGGAGCCGTAGGCGAAAACAATGATATCGTATTGCTTCACCCTGGGTTACAAGTCGAAAACGGCCTGCGAATAAGTTAAAATAAACGAAACTTCTGTGATTTATGTGGCATAAAAAAAGGCCGGAAGTAAAACTTCCAGCCTTTAAACTTTTACTACAATTTTTTACATCTCATCTCCAAAGAATATCGCATTCATAAGGAGTTTGTTGGTTCCAAACCAAAATGCTCTGAAGTTAGTGTTATCAGTGAACAATATAACATTCCCCCGTTTCATTCCGGTGTGCTTAAATGGCACTGTTCCCGCGATAGAATCAAGGTTAGGTTTGCTTATATAACCACTTAGTAATGGTTTTTCTGAGTATTTTATAGGGTTTTTATAACTCTGTTCATCAGCTTTAATGAAAATCGTGGTATTTCTGAAGAGCGCAATTTTATCATCTTTATAACCGAAATTTACCGGATGAGAACGGTCGGTATTGGCTTCAAAGATAGCGCCGCCAATGCCTTGAGCCCCTGTAAAATCCCTTCGATCTTCAAAAGAAACATTCTCGGCTACCAAAGTATCCTTCTTGATTTCCATCTCCATGAAACCGTGACGTTTGAACCAGCGAGCCATATTTCGGTAACCTATAAGAGTTCCTCCGTTTTTTACCCAGGTTTTTAATTTATCGGCTTCATTTTTGCCAAGGCTATTTCCCCAGGTATTCGGAATAATGATATCGGTATAGCGGCTAAGATCGGCATTGGAGAAACTGCGGGTATCCAGCTTTGTGATCTTCATATCATAACGCTGGTCGAACAAATGCCAGATTTCGCCGGCATCATAGGGAGTTATCCCATCGCCAACAATCAAAGCAACACTCGCGGGTTCCAGCGCCCTGAACTGTCTGCTACCAAGGTTAATGCCATTGGTAAGACCTGTATTGATAGCGCTTATCTCTACATTGCTTTCTTCGGAAACCTTTTGAAGGAATTCGTGAAGTTCTGAAGCATCAAGCTTCTGGTTTTGAACCGGGATTAAAATGGTACCGTAATCATATTTTTTATCGCCGTTGCTGAACTGTTTCATCCCAACCTTGGCGCGAAGATCTTTTTCCAAAATCATATTCAGCGCCTTCGGGGCATAGAAGTCATGCCATTCCATCAGGTAGGCATATTCAGACTTTTCGGTAGCAGAGATTTCAGGTTTTTGGAGTTCCTGGATCTCATTTCCAGCATTTCCTATTCGTACATTTTCAGCAAAATCAAGATTGAAAGCCATGGGGAAATTCCAGGCCGAGATGTCATAGAAAAGGCTATCCTGAAATTCGGTCCTTTTTTCAAACATAGCTTCCGCCAAACGGTGTTGACGCTGATCTTTTGGCACTACATAGGTACTACCTTTTTTAAATTGCTTTCCACCGGATTCAAAATTCTCTTTTAATTCGTGAACTTTCACCTGATGTTTTTTCAGAATTTTAGCAAGTTCGTAAGCCGAAGAGGCATCTTTAGTACTTCCAAAAACCCAGGCTCCTTTCCCTGCTGAATTTCTTGCATTCGTGTAAAATTCACGCTGGTAGTTCAGCAGTTTAACCCGCATATTTTTAGCGGCTTCCAGGGTTGAAAGTGCTGCGGTTAATTGATTTCTAATAGTGAAAGGGAAGGTGAGTATTCCGTTGTCGGTTTCCTGGGCGTGACCTCTTGAGCTGGCCTGTTCAAAAAGGATTCCGATACTTCCGTTAACATCCGGGAAGGTAGAGCCTTTTCCGTAGTAAAAATCATCGTAATCCTCTTCGGTGTAATAGAAAGAACCTAGTTCATCAAAAGCTGCAGCATGGTAGGTGCCTATTTCCCGGGTTAGATCCTGGTTGATATCGGGAGTTAAGGGATGCGTCCTGGAAGGGATTCCGGGCTGAAAGAAAAAGGTGGAATTAGAACCCATTTCGTGATGATCGGTTAAAATATTGGGGTACCACTTGTGAAAGGTAGTTAGTCTGACCTGAGATTCGGCTAGTTGTACGGGAAGCCAGTCCCTGTTCATATCGAACCAGTAGTGGTTGGTACGTCCTCCCGGCCATACTTCCCGGTATTCGCGGTCCTGGGGATCGGGGTTTATATTTTTGCTTTTGTTGGTGTTAGCCCAGTAAGCAAAGCGTTGAAGTCCATCGGGATTAAAAGCGGGATCAAAGAGGATAATGGTATTTTGAAGCAACTCTTCAATTTCAGGGCCCTCAGCAGCGGCTAGGTGATAGGCTGCAATTAGTGCTGCGTTGGAGCCGCTGGCCTCATTCCCATGAATAGAAAAACCCTGATTCACCACTACCGGCATATCCTCAGTATTAATAGTAGAAGCATTTTCTTCTGTTAGGGCCAGATGGTTCTTCCTGATTTCCTCTATATTTTCATGATTCTCTTCCGAAGTTATGGTAAGGAGGATTAATGGTCGCCCTTCGTAGGTATGACCTCGTGTTTCCATACTGATGCGGGGAGAAACCCTGTCCAGTTCCCTCATATAATTAAGAAGGAGATCATGACTTACATGCCATTCTCCGGGGATATAACCAAGAATTTTCTGTGGTGTAGGAATCTCCTGGTTGTAGGTGACATCTTCTGGTAAATAATAGGAAAGACTAAGGTCTTTTTCCTGGGCCTGAAACTGTAGGCAAAAAAGTAAACTTAGGACCGTAATAAAGTATCGCATATTAAATTGTTTTTAAAAACCTGAAGATAAAAAAAACCGTCCGGAAAGATCGGGACGGCTCTAAGATTTAATTTTTCTGAAGTAATTTTTTAGATGTCGTCAAAACTCACATTTGTGAATTTTTCCGCCGGGGTTTCTTCTCCGTTTTCAGAAGTCTCGTTGTCGTAATCCTTCTTGTAATCTTTTTGATGTCGCTCACTAATTACTTCCTCTCCTTTTTCAGAAACGATGAAATCGGTCATTTCCTGAAGGATTTCCTGGAATCCGGCAAAATCTTCTTTGTAAAGGTAAATTTTGTGTTTTTTGTAGAAAAAAGAACCATCGTCGTTGGTGAACTTTTTGCTCTCAGTAATGGTGAGGTAATAATCATCGGCACGGGTCGCTCTTACATCAAAAAAATAAGTTCTTCTTCCGGCCCTTAACACTTTAGAGAATATTTCTTCTTTCTCCATCATTCCATTATCACTCATAAATAGATTCTTTAATAGTTAGTTTTTGTGTAGCTCAAAAATCTAAAAATTTTTAACATTCCCCAAAATTATTTCACATTTCTTTTTCATTTAACTGTTTTGCATAAAGTTCTTTATAATAGCCTTCCTGATTTAATAATTGGGAATGAGTGCCTTGTTGAACTATCTGGCCGCCTTCCAGGATTATAATTTTATCGGCATTTTTTGCTGAAGAGATCCTGTGACTTACAATGATGGTGGTTTTGTTAGTGGAAATACGAAAAAGATTACTTAAGATCTCTTCCTCCGTTTCTGTGTCTACCGCTGATAGACAGTCATCAAACAATAATATTTTCGGATCGTGAATTATAGCCCGGGCAATGGAAACCCGTTGTTTTTGTCCTCCGGAAAGGGTTATCCCGCGTTCTCCTAAAACGGTATCATAACCTTTACTGAAGCCTACGATGTTTTTATGTACCGAGGCATTTTTAGCTGCTTCGATAATCTCCTTGTCGGTCGCATCGGTTTTTCCGAATTTGATATTGCTTTTTATGGAATCGCTAAAGAGAAAAGCGTCCTGTGGCACGTAACCTATACTTTTTCTAAGACTTTCCAGGTTAAGCTCCTGAATGTTGCGGCCATCGATAGTGATTTCTCCGTCTTCCACATCGTAAAGTCTTCCTATAAGTTCCAGGATGGTAGATTTGCCCGCTCCGGTTTTTCCGATTATGGCCAGGGTTTCTCCACTGTTAACTTCAAAAGAAACATTTTTTAGTGCAGTGATGTTGGTGTCATCATAGGTGAAATTTACATTTTTAAAAGCTATATCACCCTGAATATCATCCGGGGTTTGCTTTGGATTGGTGATTTCTGGTTCTTCATCAAGAAATTCATTTATACGCTCCTGCGAAGCTTCTGCCTGCTGCACTAAAGAGGTTACCCATCCAATAGAAGCTATTGGCCAGGTTAACATATTTACATACAGCAGGAATTCTACAATCACCCCCAGGTCTATAAGACCATTAATATATTGCCGGCCACCAATATAAATTACCAGCACATTGCTAATCCCGATAAGTAAAACCATAAGGGGAAAGAAAAAGGCCTGCACTTTTACCAGGGCGATATTTTTGTCGCGGCTTCCGTTAGAAAGTTCGGTGAAATTCTCATTGGTTTGTGATTCTATGCCGTAGGACTTTATCACTGCGATCCCGCTAAAACTTTCCTGGGTAAAAGTGTTTAACTTAGACAGGTACTGTTGAACTACTGTACTTCTTTTATGGATGGCAACACTAATTTTATAAATGGCGAAGGAGAGTACCGGGAGAGGAAGCACCGTATACATGGTGAGTAAAGGAGCAGCCTCAATCATAAAGATTAACACCACCACGCTGGAGGTGAGGGTAGTAACGCTATACATTAGCGCGGGACCAAGATACATGCGTACTTTGCTTACATCTTCGCTAATGCGGTTCATAAGATCTCCGGTTCGGTTCTTCTTGTAAAAATTAAGCGATAGTTCCTGATAATGTTTATAGACCACATTTTTTAGATCAAATTCGATATGCCGCGAAACCACAATAAAGGTTTGGCGCATGAGGAATGTGAAAAAAGCGGCGATAAGTGTTGCTCCGATAATGAGTAGAATATTCCATGCGAGTTCATCTCTTACAATCTGAATATCGGTAATCTCTCCATTGATGTAATTTTCAATAATATTGGTAGACCTACCCGCGAGCGGTATATAGAACAACGCGAAGATTCGCGCTGCCACCGTAATGATAAAACCAATTACCAATCTCCATTTATATTTGAGAAAAAATTTATTGAGGGATTTAAGGTGTTTCATTCAGAATAAACCAAATTTCTGAGAATATGCCATTTTAACAGGTCTTAAAATCCTCTTTATTAAATTATTGATTATTTTTGCTAAACGATTTTCAGAAATATTGAAAATCATAAATTTAAAACCTTACAAGTTATGCAAGTTGACGTTCTAAACGCTAAAGAGCTTGAAAAAGCCGCACCGGTCTTCGGACAGCTTTCTTTTGACAACCATGAACAGGTGGTTTTTTGTAACGACAAAGATACAGGATTAAAAGCAATAATTGGAATTCACAATACAGTTTTAGGACCTGCCCTTGGTGGTACCAGAATGTGGAACTACAGCAGTGAATGGGAAGCCCTTAATGATGTGCTTCGGTTATCGCGGGGGATGACCTTCAAGAGTGCGATCACAGGCCTTAATCTTGGTGGTGGGAAAGCGGTAATTATTGGTGATGCTAAAAAAGATAAGACTCCTGAGTTAATGAGAAAATTCGGAGAGTATGTTCATTCGCTAGGCGGAAGATATATCACTGCGGAAGATGTAGGAATGGAAACTTCAGATATGGATACAGTAAGAGAGGTAACTCCTTACGTAAGCGGAATTTCAGAATCCAAAGGTGGTTCTGGTAACCCGTCTCCAATTACAGCTTACGGTGTGTATATGGGAATGAAAGCCGCTGCCAAATATAAATTCGGAAGCGATAATCTGGAAGGTAAATCGGTAATGGTACAAGGTATTGGTCACGTTGGCGAAACCCTGGTAGACTATCTTACTAAAGAAGGTGCTACGGTTTACATCAGTGATATCAATGATGAGCGACTGGAAGAGGTGAAAAATAAATACGGAGCTATTATATTTAATGATACCGATGTGTATAGTGCCGAAGTTGATATTTACGCTCCTTGTGCGCTTGGTGCAACCGTAAACGACCAAACCATAGGCCGACTTAAGGCTAAGATCATAGCGGGAGCAGCTAACAATCAGCTTGCCGATGAACTTGTTCATGGAAAATTGCTTCAGGAAAAGGGTATCGTTTATGCACCTGATTTTCTTATCAATGCCGGAGGAATCATAAACGTTTACGCCGAGCTTGAAAAATACGGGAAAGAGGAAATTATGCGTAAGACTGAAAATATCTACAACACTACTCTGGAGATCCTTCAGACGGCTGAAAAGAATAATATGACCACTCACTTTGCCGCGCTTAAAATTGCTCAGCAAAGAATTGATGACAGAAAAAAACAAAATTTGAAGTAATCTATTTCAAAAGTTTGATATTTTTGCAGGGCGGAAGACAAAATCTTTCGCCCTTTCTAATTCTAAAAAAGTTCTTTTACAGTTATGTTGACAAGAAGACATATTCGGGTTAAGGTGATGCAATCGCTTTACGCCTTCAACCAAAGCCAAAACGATAATCTGGCTACAGAAGAAAAATTCCTGATTAAAAGTATGGAGGAGATGTACGATCTGTTTCTTCTTCAGCTTAGCCTTATTACAGAAATAAGGCAAAATGCCGAAACTTTTTTAGAAAAATCCCAGCAAAAACACCTTGCGACCTCGGAGGATAAAGACCCAAACCGTAAATTTTTAAATAACCGGGTTTTTACACTTCTTAATGAACACGAAGGCTTGCAAGAGGCTCTGGAAAATCGCAAAATCAACCACTGGAAGATGGATGATGAGTATGTAGCTATTATCTGGAATGAGTTAAGACAGAGTGATATGTATGAGAGGTACATGGAAACCCGCGAGTCCAGTTTTAAAGAGGATAAGGATTTTATAATAAGGATTTTTAAAGATATTATTGCGCCTAACGAAAAATTATACGAATATCTTGAAGATAAGAAATTAACCTGGCTGGATGATCTGCCTTTGGTGAATACTGCCATTCTTAAAATGCTTCAGAAATTAAAAGACCAACCCGGACATTCTTTTAATCTACCTAAATTGTTTAAAAGCGAAGATGATAAAGAATTCGCTAAGGAACTATTCAGAAAAACCTATCTCAATGATGAGATGCTGGCCGATGAGATGCTTGGGAAAACCCCCAACTGGGATAAAGACCGTATCGCCGAAATAGATATGTTGCTTATAAAAATGGCGATTTGTGAATTTCTCAAATTCCCTTCGATTCCTGTAAAAGTAACTATTAACGAATATCTGGAATTAGCCAAGGAATACAGCACTCCAAAAAGCAGTATCTTCATTAATGGGGTTCTGGATAAACTTTCTAAAGAATATGCGGAAAACGGGAAATTAAATAAAATAGGCCGCGGCCTTATGTAGCACCGAATTTTTTAGTAATTTTAACCTTTAATCCTAAAAAACAATAAAATGAAAAAAGGAATTTTAATGATAGCAGCAGTAGGGGCGATGCTATTCACTTCTTGTAAGGATAACAACTCCAATGCCTCTGAAAAAGTGAAAGCAGAAAATGTTGAAACCGCAGCTGAACGTGATGCTCAGGCTACTGTTTATCCCGAAATCTCTTTTGAAGAAGAAGAGCATGATTTTGGTAATATCCCAAAGGGTGAAGCGGTAGAACATACCTTTAAATTCACCAATACAGGAAAAGCTCCTTTGGTAATTACCAATGCCAGCAGCTCTTGTGGATGTACCGTTCCAACCTATCCTAAAAATGAATCTATTCAGCCTGGAGAAACCAGAGATATGGTTGTGAAATTTGACGGATCCGGAAAAGGCCAGGTGACCAAAACAGTTACCTTAAACGCCAATACCGAAGCCGGTAAGGAACGCATCAGGATTAAAGCTTTTGTAGAATCTGATGAAAATGCGAGCTAATAAATGGATCAATTAACCCAGTTTGCCCCAATAATCTTAATGTTTGTGGTGGTGTATTTCTTTATGATACGCCCGCAAATGAAACGTGCTAAACAGGAAAAAAACTTTGCTGCCGAACTTAAAAAAGGGGACCGTATTGTCACCAAAAGTGGTATGCACGGTAAGATTGTTGATTTTAGCGAAAAAAATAATTCGGTAGTTATTGAAACCGGTGCGGGAAAGATCACTTTCGATCGTTCTTCCCTTTCCATGGAAATGAGCAGAAAGCTTAACGAGCCGGCCAAACTTGAAAAGGAGAAAAAATAACTATCCTTTACCTACAAAAAACCTCACAGCGTCCTGTGAGGTTTTTTTATGCTCAAATAGCAGATAGTTTTACTGATATCTTTCGGAAGTAAGTTCAGCGATTTTTACGATCACTTCTGCAGCTTTTTGCATACTCTCGACCGGGATGTATTCATATTTTCCGTGGAAGTTGTGACCTCCGGCAAAAATATTAGGGCAGGGTAGGCCCATGTAGCTAAGTTGAGCACCATCGGTGCCTCCTCTGATCGGTTTAATGAGTGGCTCTATATTCACGGCCTCCATCGCATCCTCAGCGATCTCAACAATATGCATTACCGGTTCGATCTTTTCACGCATATTGGCGTATTGATCCTTCAGCTCTATTTCTATACATTTACTACCGTACTGTGCGCAGATCTCATTTTTTAGATCCAGCATCATTTCTTTTCTGGCCTCAAAATGGTCCTTATCATGATCGCGAATAATGTATTCCAGTTGGGTTTGTTCAACATCTCCTTTAATACTACTTAGATGAAAAAAACCCTGACGGCCTTTTGTATGCTCGGGTGTTTCCAGACGCGGGAGGGAATTGATGAAATCCTGAGCAATGTACATGCTGTTCACCATCTTGTCTTTGGCATAGCCCGGATGAACGCTCTTCCCTTGAACTTTTACTATAGCCTGAGCAGCGTGGAAATTTTCAAACTCGAGTTCTCCAATTTGGCTACCATCCATTGTATAGGCCCATTCAGCACCAAATTTCTCCACATCAAATTTATGTGCCCCTCTACCTATCTCTTCATCCGGGGTGAAACAAATTCTTATTTTTCCGTGGGGAATATCGGGATTGTCCAGCAGGTATTGCATTGCTGTCATGATCTCTGTGATTCCCGCTTTATCATCGGCCCCCAACAAGGTAGTCCCATCGGTTGTGATTATGGTCTGGCCTTTGTATTGGGCCAGATCCTCAAAATATTCGGGGGAAAGAATTATGTTTTTTTCCTCATCTAAAACAATATCCTCCCCGTCATAATCTTCAATGATCTGCGGATTCACATTGGTGCCGCTAAAATCGGGAGAAGTGTCAAAATGCGAAATGAAACCTATAACAGGCACTTTGTGAGCTACAGTTGCCGGGAGTGTCGCCATAACATAGGCATTCTCGTCTAGCTCAACATCGCTCATTCCTATTTCGCGAAGTTCTTCGGCTAATTTTCGTGCGAGAACCCATTGTTTTTCAGTGCTGGGAGTGGCGTTGCTGTTGGGATCACTCTGAGTATCTATTTTCACATAGCTCACAAAACGATCTATGATATGCTGTTTATTGGTCATTGGTTAGTAGTTTTGCCAAAAATAGACATTCGATAAATTGCTTCAAAACCTTTTAAGAATAGCCTAAGTTATTTTATGATTTCCTTTATTTTTGCACAAACCAACTACCATGTATAAATCACTTGTGAGATCGCTTTTATTCCACTTCGATCCGGAATGGGTTCATCATTTCACTTTTAAAAGTTTACGAAATTTCGGCAAAGTTCCTGGCCTTTCAGCCTTTCTTCGGAATAAATTTCAGCTGAATGACCCCCGCCTGGAACGGGAGGTCTTCGGGATAAAATTCAAAAATCCTGTGGGTCTTGCTGCCGGTTTCGATAAGGATGCAAAACTCTATAAGGAACTTGATGACCTGGGTTTCGGTTTTATCGAAATTGGGACAGTTACTCCAAGACCACAGCCTGGTAATGAAAAGAAAAGACTTTTCAGATTAAAGAAAGATGAAGCGATCATTAACAGGATGGGTTTCAATAATGATGGGGTGGAGGCTGCGGTAAAGCGACTCAGGGCTAACAAAAATGTAATTATTGGTGGGAATATTGGGAAAAACAAGATTACGCCGAATGAGAAAGCCGTTGAGGATTACAAGATCTGTTTTGAGGCTCTTTTTGATTACGTAGATTACTTTGTGGTGAATGTGAGTTCGCCAAATACTCCAAACCTTAGGGAATTGCAGGATAAGGAACCGCTCACAAATCTGCTGAATAGCCTTCAGCAATTGAATTCAGCTAAATCCAAGCAAAAGCCAATTTTGCTAAAAATAGCCCCCGATCTTACCGATTCGCAATTGCTCGATATCATAGACATCGTAAAGGAAACAAAGATAGCCGGGGTGATCGCTACTAATACCACGATCTCCCGCGAAGGTTTAACCTCTGAAAACAAAAATGAAACCGGCGGACTAAGTGGTAAACCTTTAAAAGACCGTGCTACCGAGGTAATTCGTTTTCTCTCTGAAAAAAGCAATAAAGCATTCCCTATTATTGGGGTAGGTGGGATACATTCTCCTGAAGATGCCCTTGAGAAACTGGATGCCGGGGCAAGCTTGGTGCAGCTATATACCGGATTTATCTATGAAGGTCCGGGTTTAATAAAGAAAATTAATAAGGCAATTTTAGGCAAAAACAGCGAATAAATGAGGAAATTCTACCTGAGTTTTTTATTGTTATGTTTAATAAGTCTGGAAGCCTATAGTTTTTCAGAAACTTCTGAAGTGAGACGAACAGTAATTACCAATGGATTAGGTTTAGGTACGGTAGTAGCTGCGGTTACTTCCTGGGAACGCAACCGATCGGTTTTATTAATGATTATTCACGGGATTTTTAGCTGGCTTTATGTGATTTATTTTTTGCTGACCAGAAAGAAATCTGAAAGAAAATAATTTTGCCAGAGCAAATCATCCCTTTTTTAACGGCCTCCATGATCCTGACTCTTTCCCCGGGACCGGATATTATTTATGTGATGGTGCAGGGGATGGCCAATGGTAAAAAGCATGGGCTTGTAACTGCCCTGGGCCTGGCTGCGGGGATCATTATTCATACCAGCCTGGTGGCGTTTGGGGTTTCGGCGATCATTAAAAGTTCTGAAACCTTATTTTTTATAATTAAGTTGTTCGGGGCATTGTACCTGCTATACCTGGCTTACCGGGTCTTTAAGAGCAATCCTCAAATAGCTTACTCTGCAGAAGGTATTAAGCAAAAGTCCCTTTTCAGCCTGTTTAAACAAGGCTTTATAATGAATGTTTTAAATCCCAAGGTAACGATCTTTTTTCTGGCATTCTTCCCGGGTTTTCTCTGGGAGCCCGAGGGAAATACGGTTTTGCAATTCTATATCCTTGGAGGGATTTTCATGCTTCAAACGATCTTAATATTTGGTTCGGTGGCAGTTCTGGCAGGGAAGATCTCAGCCTATCTTAGACAACATAAATATTCCGGATTGGTTCTAAAGTGGTTACAGATAGTTGTCTTTGTGGGAATTGCTCTTTTTATCCTGTTTTAAACTAAAATTACCCCTCCATTTTTTATCAAAAAATTATCTGAAATCTACTTTTTCCTCTTTCCCTTAGGTGAATTTTATTGAATGGGATATATTTTTAAATAATCCCTAAAATACTATCTTTGGAGGATATGGGAAAAATCAAGCTCATCGAATGTCCACGAGATGCCATGCAGGGTATCAAAACCTTCATTCCTACAGATAAAAAAGTGCAGTACATCCAGGCTTTGTTGCGCTGTGGATTTGACACGATAGATTTCGGGAGTTTTGTTTCTCCTAAGGCGATCCCGCAAATGGCCGATACCGCTGAGGTTTTATCCAAACTGGATCTTTCAACTACCCAAAGTAAATTGCTGGCCATTGTTGCCAATACCAGGGGAGCATCAGATGCTTCTAAATTTGAAGAAATAGATTATCTGGGCTATCCCTTTTCAATTTCAGAAAACTTCCAGATGCGGAATACTCACAAAACCATTGCTGAATCGGTAGAGATTTTAAAAGAAATCCTGGAAATTGCCAATAATAGCAATAAAGAAGTTGTGGCTTATCTTTCAATGGGCTTTGGGAATCCCTATGGTGATCCGTGGAATCTGGAAATAGTAGGGAATTGGACTGAAAAACTTTCGGCAATGGGCGTGAAAATTCTTTCGCTCTCTGATACAATCGGAACTTCTTCTCCCGAAAATATTGAATATTTATTTTCAAACCTTATTCCCAAATATCCTCAAATAGAATTTGGAGCGCACCTGCATACTACGCCTTCCAAATGGCACGAAAAAATTGATGCAGCTTACAAGGCCGGGTGTACCAGGTTTGATGGTGCTATCCAGGGATTCGGGGGCTGCCCGATGGCCAAGGATGAACTTACAGGCAATATGCCATCAGAAAAGATGCTTTCTTATTTTAATTCCAAAAAGGCCGATACCAATATTAAGATGACCAGCTTTGAGTCGGCTTTTAATGAAGCCTCGAAGATATTTGGAGCCTATCACTAAATAATTCAGTTGTGAGCATAAAAAACCGGAAGTTTTAAAACTCCCGGTTTTATTTATTAAGAGCTTTTTGTTCTTTAGAAGCTTGCACTTATTCCGGCGTACACCCCAAAAGGATGTCCTGGTCTAAGTCCTGCAGGAACTCTTGCAACTGCATATTCATTATCCAAAACATTAATCATATTCCCGGTTAAGCTCAGGTGCTTGTTCAGATGGTATTTTGCGGCAAAATCCAGAACAAAATTGGCATCTATTTTTTCATTCTCAGGAATACTTCCCGTACCTGCCAGGGTTCTGAATTCACCCATATACCTACCACTTAAATAAGTTTCAAATTTCTCGTATTCCAGACCAAGAGAAGCGTTGAATTGGTGGTTTGGAATATATGGCATCTCATCGCCTTCAGTGACTTTACCCCAAATATCAGCGGCGCTTTCAAATTCTGACTGAAATTCGGTATTGGTATAGGTATAACCTAAACTTACAGGAAGTTTAAATTCAGCATTTGTTTTCAGCAAATCGTAATTCAATAGAAGTTCAAGCCCGTGGACCAGGACTTCCCCGGCATTAAACTGGTCCAGAGAACCGGTTCCGCCTGACGCGGCCAGGTCACTACCCAGTAAATTACTGTAATCATTATAAAAGACAACAGCTTCTCCCTGTAATCCGGCGAAATTAAATCTGGAACCAAGTTCCAGATTGACGCTTTCTTCCGGATCCTGGCCAACCGAGCTTCCGGGAGGAGAAAAGCCTTTGTGTACCCCACCGAAGATCGCCGCATCTGCATTGATCTTGTAGTTGAAGCCTATCCCGGGAATAAAAACATCCACCTTGTTTTCGCGGGTGCTTAAATCACTTCCTGTACGGTTGATATCCTCTTTCCCGTAATCGATGCGGCCCAGAGTGATATTCTCGTAACGAATACCGGGGGTAAAGGTCCATTTATTGAACTTCAGTTTATACATTATGTGGGCGGCAAATGCTTTTGCATCGCTAATACGGTTGGCATCTGTTCCTGGCGTACCTTCGGTAGTAAGATCCATTTGCCCTTCGTTCATCTGGTAGCGGTCTACCCATTGAAAACGATCTTCTTCATCTACGTGATATTTCAAGCCAATCTCAATATCGTGGAAGGTATTTTCCCCTGCCCAGTGATAGTCAAATTTAGTCTGAACTCCCTGAGAGGTATATTCCCGGTTGTTATTTTTAACAGCAAGAGCATCGGCTTCTGAAGCACCTCCTGTAATGATATTGAAAATATCGGGATAAGCTCCGGGATTATCCAAAATGGAAGCTATTCCCTGTTTCTCGCCATTTGCGGTAACATCATTGAGTTTATACCAGTTTCTGCTGAATTCGTTGCGATAACCGGTTGTAGTGATCCTGAAAGAATTGTGGAAATCCAGGGTGTGAGTTGCCATAAATTGCATATGTTCAGCGTTCATCTGGTCTTTTTGAGAAGCCGCATATCTTCTGAAGGGATCTTTTTCAAAGTCTGAAGCGGTGAGCCCTAAATAGGTTTCATCTGAAACTTCATCAGAATACTGAAATTTAAAATCCAGAGCCTGTTGGGTAGCAGCTTCAGGATTTGTATTTACCCGGAATTTCGCAACAAGATCATCTTTATTAAAACCGGTATCTCCACCGCTATCCAGGTTTTTGAAGCCATCAGATCTGTTGTTTTGATATTCTACAAGGTAACCAATGTTTTTATGGGAGTTACCAACTTTGGCGTGCAGGTTTGAAGTATTAAAACTTCCATAATTAGCGTCTACTGAACCGGAGAATTCCTGAGGGATCTGGGAAGAGATAAAGTTAATAGCTCCTCCTGTTGTAAAAGGCCCGAATTGTACCTGGCTACTACCTTTAAGTACTTCTACGGCCTGCATTCTTCCCACTGAAGGAAAGTAATAGGCTGCCGGGGCGCTATAGGGTGCGGGAGCGATAAGTACTCCGTCTTCCATCAAAGTGATTTTGGAGCTTCTCTCGGGAGAAGTTCCACGTAAACTAATGTTGGGACGTAGTCCAAAACCATCTTCTTCATAGATGTTTACCCCGGGCACCTGCCTTAATACCCGGTTGATATCGGTGTAATTGAATTTTTTAAGGTCCTGTGGGGACAAGAAATAAGCCGATCCTGTGCGGTTACGGGCTTCAAATTTACTTCCAAACAATACTTTTGCCGAAATTATTACTTCCTTAAGATCCTCAACAGATTTAGAAGGATCCTGAAGGCTGTCGTTCTTTTCCTGTGCTTGAAGCGAACCTGTTAAGAGGAGGCTAAGAAAAAATAGAGAAAGCTTCTTCATTTTATTTAGATTAAGTTTAAATAGTGCCGCAAAAGTAATAGCCGGAAATCATTTTCGCAACTTTATTTAGACTTAATTTAAATAGAGAAACAGAAGGATTTCAGAATCAGTTTTTTAGCGAAATAAAATTTTAAATTTTTATTTCTGACCGATTATTGGAATGTTTACAGGCCGTTGAGGCAAAAATAATCTGCTTGAGTTTATTTAAACCCATTCTAAATAGCTATATTTGGACCGAAATAAATCAGTTTAAAAATGAAGAAGATACTTCTGGGGCTCACTGGCCTTATTTTAATGTTCTCCTGTAAAAATTCAGAAGAAAAACAAACAGATGAAACAGATTCTAAGGAGGTAAACGTTTATACCCACCGTCATTACGAATCAGATCGGCAATTATTCAAACAATTTGAAGAAGAAACCGGTATAAGGGTAAATGTGATTAATGCCAGTGCCGATGAACTTATCCAAAAAATGAGTATGGAAGGGAAGCAGTCTCCTGCCGATGTTTTAATTACCGTTGATGCCGGAAGATTGGAGCGGGCAAAATCAAGAGATTTACTGCAACCCATAGAATCTGAAGTGTTGGAAAACACTATAGCTTCCCACTTAAAAGATGCGGAAAATCATTGGTTTTCCCTTACCAAACGCGCCCGGGTGATAGCTTATGCTAAAGACCGTGTAAATCCGGAAGAGCTTTCTACATACGAAGATCTGGCTTCAGAAAAATGGAAAGGGAAGTTGCTTATCCGTAGTTCAGGAAATATCTATAACCAGAGCTTAATGGCTTCTATGATCGTTAATAACGGAGAAGAAGAAGCTAAAAAATGGGCAGAAGCTGTGGTGAAGAATATGGCTCGTTCACCAAAAGGAAATGACCGCGACCAGGTGAAAGCCGTGGTTGCCGGAGAAGGAGATTTGGCTATTGTAAATACCTATTACATTGGGAAAATGCTTAATTCTGATGATCCGGAAGAAGTTAAGGCTGGAGAAAAGGTTGGATTGTTCTTCCCTAACCAAGAGGGGCGTGGTACTCATATTAATGTGAGTGGTGCCGGGGTAGCAAAATACGCTCCTAATAAAGCAAATGCTATAAAATTTATTGAATTTTTGGTCTCTGAGGAAGCTCAGAAGATCTTTGCGCACTCCAATTATGAATACCCGGTGAATGACGCCGTGGAGCCTGCGCCACTTTTACAGGAATGGGGAGAATTCAAAGAAGATACCTTAAATCTTTCTCAACTTGGGCAAAATAACAAAAAGGCAGTAATGCTATTCGATGAAGCAGGCTGGAAGTAGTAACATATTTTCTTTAAAGTCAAGGCTAAATCGTCTTAAAAGGGATACCAATAGATGGTCGGTTTTTACGCTGGCCATTGTTGCTTTTATAGCCCTACCCATTATTTCGATCGGGGTTAAGCTTTTTGCAGGTCCGGGGGAGACCTGGGGGCATCTTGTTGATAATCTTCTGGTAGACTATATAGGGAATTCTTTTTTCCTGGTGTTTTTCTGTAGTGTGCTGGTGCTTTTATTTGGAGTGAGCAGTGCCTGGCTGGTGTCCCGGTTCGAATTTCCATTTAGGAAACAAATGGAATGGCTTTTAATACTTCCCTTGGCCATCCCTTCTTATATCGTTGCCTATGCCTATGCAGGAATCTTTGATTACGGGGGAAGTTTTGAGCTATTCCTAAGGTTTTTCAATATGGAATTCATCCGTATTGATATGATGAATAAATACGGACTCGCTTTCGTTTTGAGTATTTCGTTATTTCCTTATGTTTATGTGAGTTCCAGGGCATTTTTCCTGAACCAGGCCGGAAACTTGCTTGAGGCTTCTACCATGTTGGGAATCGGAGAATTCAGGTCATTTTTTAAGTTGATATTACCCTTGGCCCGTCCGGCAATTATCGCCGGACTCATTCTGGTGCTCATGGAAGTGCTTAACGATTATGGGGCAGCTCAGTATTTTGGAGTAAATACCTTTACTACCGGAATTTTCAGGGCCTGGTTTGCCTTAGAAGAACCTGAAACGGCGATTTATCTTTCAGCTTTATTGATAGCGATTGTTTTCGTGCTTATTTTATTTGAAAAATGGCAAAGAAAAAATCTGCAGGTGGCTTCTCAAATAGCATCAAAATTTTCCCATCGGAAAGAATTCAAGAAGCCGGCGCAGTGGCTTATATTCCTAATTGTTTTAATTCCTGTGAGCTTTGGGTTTTTTGTTCCATTAGCACAGCTCATTTATTGGGCGGTGCTTACTGCAGGAAATGTTTTTGATCTGGATTTCCTGATGTTGTCCCTGCAAAGTTTCTGGATCGCCTTTGTTACTTCCGTGGTGACTGTAATATTGGCTACATTACTGATCTATTTCGCGAAATGGAGCAGTATCAATACTGTGAAAAGTGTATCTAAACTCGGGATTTTGGGTTATGCGATTCCCGGGGCGGTGGTGGCCATTGGGATTATGATTCCAACCCTGGCTTTAGATAAATGGATTATTGGAATAATGAATGATTACTTCGGAATAAGCACAGGTTTGCTCATTAACGGAAGCCTGGTAGCACTGGTCTATGCCTATGCCGTCAGGTTTTTGGCTGTTGCCTATAATCCTATTGAATCTACCGGATTAAAAGTGAGTAGCAGCATACCTGATTCTTCCAGAATGTTAGGTGTTGGAAATTTCAGAACCTTTTTCAGGGTAGAATTTCCGCTTATAAAAACCGGGATACTCAGCGCTATAATCCTTGTTTTTATCGATGTTATGAAGGAGTTGCCACTAACGCTTATTCTCAAACCATTTCATATAAACACCCTGGCCGTGAAAGCCTTTGAGTATGCCAGCGACGAAATGGTTATGGAAGCTGCCATTCCTTCATTATTTATTATATTCACGGCAGCAATTCCGGTAATATTTCTCAACAGGTTACTTATAAAAGATTGAAGATGCTTATTGTTGACTCCCTTTCCAAAAGCTTTGATAAAGGCAAGAGTTTTGCCCTAAAAGATGTCTCCTTTAAACTGGAGCAAGGTGATGTTTGTGCGATAGTAGGAGAGAGCGGAAGTGGAAAAACAACCCTGGTGCGCCTTATCGCCGGTTTGGAAAGGCCTGATGGAGGTGTGATAAAGCTGGAAGGCAAAGAGGTTTCTTCGATAAAGAAACTGGTGCCTCCCGAGAAAAGAAATATTGGGCTGGTTTTCCAGGAGTATGCACTTTTTCCGCATTTTGATTTGCTGAAAAATGTGATGTATGGAATCTCAAAGCTGAAAAACAAAAAGGAGCGTGCAAAGGAAATGCTCGAACTTGTTGGTTTAAGCGGGATGGAACATCGTTATCCGCATCAACTTTCGGGAGGGCAGCAACAAAGGGTCGCCCTGGCCCGGGCCTTAGCTCCCAATCCATCTTTGCTTATTCTGGATGAACCCTTTAGCAACCTCGATGCGATGTTAAGGATGCAACTGAGAAGCCAGGTCTTTGAGATCATTAAAAAGACCGGAGTCACCGCTATTTTTGTAACCCACGATACTCAGGATGCACTCTCTGTAGCCGATGAGATCCTTATTCTTCAGAATGGGAAAATAATTCAGAAAGATCAGGCGGCTAATTTATATACCAAACCTTCTTCCATTTATGTAGCCTCTTTGTTCGGAAATACCATTCAGCTAAATAAAGAAATGCAAACCGCCTTTGACTGTCCCCTAAACCCAAAATGCGATCACGCCATCCGCAACGAGAATTTGAGCATAAATGAAGAATGCGAGTATGTTACTCACGCCAGGGTATTGAAAAAGACTTTTTTGGGGACAGGAACGCAATTATTACTCAAGCTTGATAACGGTCAGAAAATTTCAGTAGTTACCAAAGAGCGCGAAGTAGCCGATCGTATTAAAATAGGATTTAACTCTACCGATCTCCTGGAATTTGCCGGGTAAGGCTTTCTAAAGGAAAGCTTTTGTAACTTATTCTGTTTTAAGTATTTTTTGCGATAAAAAATGTATATTTGCACGCAATTAAATCTTTAATTGCTATGACCGCACACGAATCCAAAATTTTAGGAGAAGCCCTTACTTACGACGATGTTCTTTTAGTACCTGCCTTTTCAGATGTCCTTCCCAGGGAAGTTGATATAAGCTCAAAATTCACAAAAAATATCCGCATAAATGTTCCTATAGTTTCTGCAGCTATGGACACTGTAACCGAATCCCGTATGGCAATCGCTATTGCCCGTGAGGGAGGTATTGGTGTGTTGCACAAAAACATGAGCATTGAAGCCCAGGCGCTAAAAGTACGTAAAGTAAAACGTGCCGAAAGCGGCATGATAATAGACCCTGTGACCCTTTCTATTTCGGCCAACGTCAGCGATGCCAAGGCGAGTATGAAAGAACATAGTATTGGAGGAATTCCAATTGTAGACGATGAGGGCAAACTGCTGGGGATAGTTACCAACAGGGATTTAAGATTTGAAAAAAATAACAATCGTCCGATTTCAGAAGTGATGACTTCAGAAAATCTTGTGACGGTAGCAGAGGGGACTTCCCTTGATGAAGCTGAAGATATCCTTCAGGAATTCAAAATCGAGAAATTGCCGGTAGTGAATTCTGAAAAGAAATTGGTAGGATTAATCACCTTTAGAGATATCACTAAACTTTCTCAGAAACCAACAGCCAATAAGGATTCCTATGGAAGACTTCGTGTAGCAGCTGCTATTGGCGTTACCGGTGATGCCGTGGAAAGAGCCGGAGCACTGGTTAAAGCGGGGGTTGACGCGGTGGTGATAGATACTGCTCACGGTCACACTAAGGGGGTGGTACATGTTTTAAAAGAAGTGAAGAAAAATTTCCCTGAACTGGAGGTTATAGTAGGAAATATAGCAACTGCTGAAGCAGCTAAATATCTTGCCGATGCCGGTGCCGATGCTGTTAAAGTTGGAATCGGGCCTGGTTCTATTTGTACTACCCGGGTGGTTGCAGGAGTTGGTTTTCCGCAATTCTCAGCCGTACTGGAGGTGTCCTCAGCCCTTAAGGGGTCTGGTGTCCCTGTTATTGCTGATGGGGGAATACGTTATACCGGTGATATCCCAAAAGCCCTTGCGGCCGGAGCCGATTGCGTGATGCTTGGCTCATTGCTTGCGGGCACAAAGGAATCTCCGGGTGAGACCATAATCTTTGAAGGTAGAAAATTTAAATCTTACCGCGGAATGGGCTCTGTAGAGGCCATGAACAAAGGCTCTAAAGACAGGTATTTCCAGGATGTGGAAGATGATATTAAAAAACTTGTGCCAGAAGGGATTGTAGGAAGAGTACCTTATAAGGGAGACCTTGAAGAGAGCATTCACCAATTCGTTGGAGGCTTGCGTGCCGGAATGGGCTATTGCGGCGCTAAAGATATCGAGAGTCTCAAGGAAAAAGGTAAGTTTGTAAAGATCACTTCTTCAGGAATTCACGAAAGTCATCCTCATAATGTGACCATTACTAAAGAATCTCCTAACTATAGCAGGTAGATTTAACAATAATATTCAAAACAAAAGAGGCCGTCTAAAAAGTAATTTTTGGGCGGTTTTTTTCTTTTGTGTTATTTGATCTGTAGGCTCTGGTCAGTTTTTCCTATTTTTTTAAGAATGAAAAATAGAAGTAGTATCTTTTCTCTTAGGCTATACTAAACTTCTTTAGGTTATGGGCCATTGCTATAAGCCCCATTTCGGTAGTTATTTTATCCATTCCCCGAAGCATAAACCTTTTGAAGCCCATATTTTGCTTAATATTCCCAAAAACGGCCTCTACATCCCAGCACCTTCGCTTACGATGGGTAATTCCTTTTTCGCTGAGTAGTAGGCGCTTTGCTTTTTTCTTTAACCTGATAAGGTTG
>NZ_FOVL01000004.1:0-51082 GCF_900115145.1 Salegentibacter flavus
AAGGGTCATCGCAGAGACCTCGTAGCTTGTAAACTGGTAACGCTGAAAAAAGGCGATGTATTTAGTAATGGTGTTGCGTGATAAACCCAAACTTGAACTTATCTGGCGTTTACTGACGCCCTGGCTGTACAACCTAAAAATCTGTTTTATTTTTCGCATATCTATCTGTTTGTTGGCCATGGTCTTTTTTACAAAAAAAGACATTTGGCTTCTTACAAATAGAATCGATTTTTTAGTGGCTCAATTTACTCCGGCTAAAGTGGTTCACTTTGTCCCGGCCAAGGTGGTTCACTTTAATCCGGCCAGGGTGGTATACTATGACCGTTTTTTGCATCTTTGGTAAGCAAAATGATTGAATCTGCATATGCTAATGCAGCAAGATTTTCTGCTAAAGTTGTTTTATAATAATAGGCTCGAGCTTTTTCAAGATTATTGTTTTCTAAGGTAGCTTTTTTTAAATGTATTTTGATCAGCATTCCTAAAGCTGCACTGTCTTCTTCTTCTAACGCATCATATTCCAAATCCTGGATTTCTTCATAGGATAATTTTGTCGTTACTCTTTCTTTACTCATACTAGGCATATCCTGTGAATAGCCATAAAAAGGAATGGCTTCACTTAATGCTATTATTAAATAGACAATGATTGATTTATATGTTGTCGGAATTAGTGCCATACTTAAAATATATTAGGTTGTCCATAGCTGTCGGAACTGGTAAAAAACCCGCTCAAGTAATGTCACTTCCTCAAGTACTATTTCTGCTGTCCCTATTAATTCCTGATGGAGAATCAATTCTTTTCCATAAGAAGTTATTAAACTATCCACATTTAAATAAACAACGTAAGCTGGTACTGTCGCCCTGCTAGGCACCTCTGATATCGAGTTAACACTGGCCTTTATCATTCCCCATTCCCTGTAAGGGTAATTGTCTAATTTTAGATATACCTTTTGGCCTCTAATAATCTGTCCCGAATTTTGAACAGGAACGATACATTTGCCTAACAGATCATTCCTGGTAAATGGAACAATAGTGAATACAACCTCACCTTCTAGAATATTCTGATGTTCACCCCAAACCTGATTAATAGAAAGTCTTCCTGCAACAGGACTTTTTATGATATTTTCATCTTCCCATTCAGTAATACCGTTAAGAAGATTCTGCCTGGCAAAAACCAATTCCGCTTCCTGTATGCTTAATTTCCTTTCTTCCGAAGTCCTTAGGATATCAAGATCACCTTTTGCCTTGCTCTTGTTAGCTTGGATTTGGATCAACTGTTGTTTAAGTAAAGAGTATTGCCGATTTTTCTCTGTATATTCCAACTCCATCTTTTCTAAATCAAATTTTGAGATCACTCCTTTTTCATATAATTGACGATGGCGGTTTATGTTCTCTGCTGAAATAGAAAGACTGCTTTCCATTAAGTGAAACTCCTCTTCTTTAGAATTTAGAATTGATCCCTGGCTAAAAATATTTAGTAGCAACTGTTGCTCTATTGCTTCCTTCTGGCCGATTGTACTTTCTAAAATAAGGGTGTGATACTCTTCTAAAAACCTATTATAAGCTGCCTGCAAGGATGTTCCTAAATTTAAGGTTACCGGAAATTCTGTTATTAATGCTTCCAGAGATAATATCTCTGGAAAATCCTCCATTAATCTTTCTTTTAAGAAAGCAACATCTCTTTGGTTTGCTGGATTATCAAGAACTGCAACAATATCTCCTACTGCTATGGAATCTCCAGGTTTATAAAAAATAGCAGAAAACTTTCCGTCCCTTTTTGCTTTAATTTCAACAGGTGGATTCTTTGAAGTAACCGTTACAGTACCTTCTACTACCTGATTGAAAGAAATTATTCCAGCCAGAAGAAGTACCAGAAAGAAAAATAAAAACATATAGACTGTACCGTGGCGCAGTAAATAACCAGGTTCAATATCTAAAGGATTACTCCCCTTCTTATGATATTCTCTACTTTCCCTCATCTCAAATCTTTAATTGGTTTTTGATCAGGTTATGGTAAACTCCTTTATTTAAAATTAAATCCTGGTGATTACCACTTTCCACAATCTGCCCTTTATTCATAACCAGTATTTGATCAGCATTCATTACGGTTGATAGCCTATGGGCTATAATTACAACCGTTCTGTTTTTATAAAAAGAAGTAAGGTTTTCAGTAATTAATATCTCGTTTTCCGAATCTAATGAGCTGGTGGCTTCGTCCAGGAATAAGTAATCCGGATTTTTGTAAATTGCCCTAGCCAGTAAAATCCTTTGTCTTTCTCCGCCACTAAGGAGCTGTCCATTTTCACCAATCCGTGTCTGATAACCAAGAGGCAGTTTCTCAATGAATTCACTTAGGTTAACCATTTCCGCAGCTTTGCGTAACGACATACGGTCTACGGGAATATCTGGTTTTGATTCCGTAATATTCCTCTCAATTGTATCATTAAAAAGACTTCCGTCCTGCATTACAACTCCACATCTACTCCTCCACAGGGATGTATTAATATCTCTAAGATCTTCTTCTCCAACTCTCAGATAACCTTTCCAGGGTTTATAAAATTTTAGAAGCAATTTTAACAAAGTTGTCTTTCCTGAACCACTAGAACCCACAACTGCAGTGATCTTTCCTTTTGGAATTGTTATATTGAGATCATTTAGTAAGGGTGACAATGAAGGGTTTCCATATCCAAAACTAAGATTCCTTAGATGAAGATCGCCTTCGGGTTTAAAATTGTCGTACCTTCTCTTACTATCTTCAGGTATTTGATTATGTACCTCAGACAATCTGTTAAAAGAGAGTCTGGCACTCTGGTAATCTGTAAGAAAATTAATGATATTGGAAATAGGCAAGGAAAGACTTCCTATAATAAATTGAATGGCCAACATAGCCCCTAAAGTGATTTGACCTGTGATCACGGCTTTTGCAGACCAGAAAATTATCAAAATGTTGGTTAATTCATTTAGGAATAGCCCACCTTTGATTTGTGTCTGCCCTACACCTAAAATCTTTGACTTTAACTTAAAAAGACTATTTTGATTAATTTCCCACTCCCTCTTCCTCCTGTTTTCAGAATTATTTAATTTAATTTCTGAAACTGCTAGTATTATCTGTAGAAATAGAGATTGGTCTTTCCTGTTAAGATCGAAAAGCTGGTTATCCAGAAGTTCCTTTTTCTTCATAAATAACAGGGACCACCCGAAAAATAAAGAAGTTCCTGTAAAAAATATAAGTGCTATATAGGGATGGAAGTAGAACAAAACTATTCCAAATACAACAATAGAAAAGATATCAAAAGGGATATTTAATCCACGTCCGTTTAGAAAATCGTCTATCCTTTGATGATCATAAATTCTTTGCATAAAATCTCCTGTGGTTTTTGATTCAAAATATGCTATAGGAAGTTTCATTAATTTTCCCAAAAAATCTGAAAGCATTTGAATATTTACACGAGTACTTATATACAGCAGAATCCAATCTCTAATTACTTCTGATATTGAACGAGTTAAAAACAAAAAGAACTGTGATAATAAAATAAGGTTGATGAAACCAAAATCTTCATAATTTATTCCATAATCCACCAGACTCTGTGTAAGGAAAGGAAGCATTAATTGAATAGTGGCCGCAATTATTAAACCGAGGAGTAACTGGTTTATATATGCCTTATAAGGTTTGAGATATTCAAGAAGGAATCCTAAACCATCTTTCTTCTCCATTTCCGGAGGTTCCTCGTCTAAGAAATGATCAGTGGGCTCTACAAGAAGAAGGACACCCTGTTCATTTTCAGCCTCTGCCCATTTCCCGATGAATGCACTATGCCGGTATTTCAACCTGCCATAAGCCGGGTCAGAAACATAAATAAACTTGTTGCTAACTTTATAGATAATTATAAAGTGATTCCCCTCCCAATGGGCAATAGCAGGAAGAGGTACTTCTGAAATTAATTCCTGAAAATCTGCTTTTATTCCGACAGATTCTATTCCCAATTTACTTAATGCTTCAGAAAGCCCTTCCATAGAAGCCCCATCCCTTTGTAGAAAAGAGATTTGTCGTAAATATTCCAGATCATATTTCTTCCCGAAGAATTCCGTGAGCATCTTTATACATGATGGCCCACAATCCATCTGATCCAGTTGACGATATACAGGAAAATCGACAGTCCTAAACATAACAAATAAAACTAATTACACTTAAATTTAATTTGGAATTGAATAGGATTTATCTCAAATAAAAGCCGATTTATAAATCACGTTCTTTTGGAAAAGAATTAGGGGTGTATTCTTTTCTTTAATGTTGCCAAGGGTAGGTTAAATTAACCTTGAACAAATATTTGAATCCTCCAATCACTTGGGCTGCAGAAATTTAAGAAATAAAATTTAATATTTATAAAAAAAATCATCATCAAAAAGAGAAATTTTGAAACAATTAATATTTGAAAAATGGGGGTAAAATTAATATCGATTTCACCCCCTTATTTTCTGGTTATTCAAGATGCTGCATTCGGATTTTGAGAAGTATTTACTTCTTTCCTTTGTTTAATAATTCCTTTTAAAGCATTCATATCCTGACTCACCTTGTTTTCCAAAACTCTGGCATAAATTTGGGTTGTTGAAATTTTTGTATGTCCTAAAAGTCTGGAAACCGTTTCAATAGGCACCCCATTACTTAAAGTTACGGTGGTTGCAAATGTATGCCTGGCCATATGGAAGGTGAGATTCTTTTTTAAGCCACATAGAATAGCAACTTCTTTTAGATAGACATTTAATTTCTCATTAGTAATTACAGGTAATAGCGTACCAGAGACCATTGTCATAGGATGGTTTTCATATTTCTTTATCAGCTCTAAAGCAGGGTCAAGTAATGGAATCCTAATAGGTGTTTTAGTCTTCTGTCGCTGTGTAACAATCCAATTATTGCGGTCTATCCCAATAGAAATATGATCTAATGTGAGTTTCATTATATCAACATAACTTATTCCGGTATAACAGCTAAAGACAAAAAGGTCTCGTACACGTTCTAACCTTTCAACCGGAAATTCATAGGTTTCCAAATTTGATAATTCATTAGCTGATAAAAATTCGCGTTTCGTATTCTCAAAGGTGTTTTTCCAACGTCTAAAAGGATCTTTATCTATCCACTCCATATTATAAGCTAGCGTAACCATTTTTCGCAACCGCTGAATATGCTTCATAACGGTATTATGCTTCATGGCTTTTGGGTGACCTTTGGGATAATAGGAATTAAGAAAATTTTCAAAATCACATAGGAACTTATAATCAAGTTCTCTAAGATATACATCAGAAGTCTTTCTATCCACCTTTAAGAATTTTTGGATATATCCTTCAGTTATTTTGAAATTCTTGATAGTTCCCTGAGCTAAAGTATGTTCTGTTTTCCTGGAATGGTAGTCTATAAGGTTTTGAAGTGATTTAGATTCCTCAACTTCTCCCAGGTAGGTAGCCTTGATTAACTTTGCCGTAATTAGCTTACCCTTAAACAATAAATCCTGATAGCATTGGAAAAGCCTGGATTGAACTTGGTCCAAATACTGGTTTAATTGCTTTGCTTCAGTAGATTTTCCCCGTGCCCTTTTTTTTACGGGATCCCATAAATGAAAAGAAATTTTCCTTTTTAAACTGATGGTGGATCTTTTTTGGTTTACCGTAATTCTAACATATATAATTACCTTATCACCGATAATTTTTTTAGGGTTAACCAAAAATAGAATTGAAAATGTGTTTGACGTACTCATAGTTGTCATCTTTTTTAATTAAACAATTAATATTCAGATGAAGTCAAATCAACTATATAGTCCAACAAAAAATTTTCTCCAAAAGACACCTAAGGTGTCTTTTAAAAATTCAGGTGTCTTTTAGCTATCTTTTTAATTCAAATTACATCAAATTAAATGAATGCCCGAAACCTAAAAAACCACGCTAATCCTAAGATTTGCGTGGTTTTGATAAGATTTGTTAATCTTAAGAGTGACCTTGCCAGGATTCAAACCTGGAACCTCCTGAGCCGTAATCAGGTGCGCTATTCAGTTGCGCCACAAGGCCTTTTAATATTGCTTTTCCTACTTGGTTAAGCGGCTGCAAATATATTGTTTATTTTAAATTCTAAAAAAGAAACTATAAGTTTTTTTAAACTAAATTATCTCCGCGCTCAGTCCGGCATCAAGCAACTTGGAACATCGCGGTTTTAGATCTTCATATGATCCCGTTTTTACGGTACATTTCCCTTTGTAATGAACAAGTAGAGAACATTGTTCAGCTTGCTCAGGGGTATGATCACAGGCGTAAATGAGAGTTTCTATAACGTGATCGAAAGTATTATAATCATCATTATACAAAACGATCTCATTCTGCTTTTTCTTTTCAGATTTTCTAACAACTTTTTCTAAAACTTCTTCCTTAGTACTCATCATCATCAAATTTTAGGACCTCAAAGGTAATAAAAATCTCATTTAGAAAACTTTACCGCTACCCAGTTATTTCTCTCGAGATGCTCCACATATTTTAAACCAAGCTCCTCGCAGGATTTCCTGATAGCCGATACATCCTCCTCATAAAATCCACTTAGAAATAATTCCCCATTAGCTTCCAGGGATGCTACATAGACGGGAAGATCGCGTAACAGGATATTCCTGTTAATATTAGCCAGAATTATGTGGTATTTACGACCTTCCAGCAATTCGGCACCCCCTTCTTCCACACTAACATTATCGCAATTATTGCGTTCAACATTTTCCAGACTGTTTTGGTAGCACCAGTTATCAATATCGATGGCATCTACGATATGTGCCCCTTTCATACTGGCCAAAATGGCAAGTACTCCTGTACCACACCCCATATCCAGCACATTTTTATCGGTGAAGTCATTCTTCAGGATATGCTGTATCATCAAGTGGGTGGTTGCATGGTGACCTGTACCAAAAGACATCTTAGGATCTATTACGATCTCATATTCGGTTTCTGCGGAAGGGTGAAAAGTAGCCCGTATACTACAACGATCGTCTATCACGATAGGTGTGAAATTCTTTTCCCACTCTTCGTTCCAATTTACTTTTTCAATCTCGTTCTTTGAATATGAGATCTCCACCTCATCAGATTGTAGGATATGCACCTGGGCAAGCAAATCTTCTTCATATTCTTCTACCGGAATATAAGCGGTCACACCATCTTCTTCTTCCACAAAACTTTCAAAACCCAGGTAACCCAATTCGGCAATAAGAATCTCTGAACCCGGCTGAAGCGGCTCAATTTTGAACCTGAATTCGAAGTAATTCCCAACCATCTTAGAATGAATTAACTATTTCTATAAAATCTAAGGCTTTTAGGCTGGCTCCACCTATAAGTCCGCCGTCCACATCTTCCTTAGCGAAAATCTCTTTGGCATTGGCCGGCTTAACACTTCCTCCATAAAGGATAGATACATTTTCCGCGATCTCATCATTAAAAGCCTCGGCAATATTCTTTCTTATGAAAGCATGCATTTCCTGGGCTTGCTCTGGGCTGGCTGTTTCTCCTGTTCCAATTGCCCAAACCGGCTCGTAAGCTAATACTATATTTTTCCAGTTCTCCTCAGAAATCTGGTAAAGGCTTTCTTTAAGTTGTTTCGCAACAAGATCAAAATGTTTTTCGCTTTTGCGATCTTCCAATTCTTCGCCAAAACAGAAGATCACACGCATTTCCTGTTCCATGGCAGCGTTCACTTTTTTTGCAAGAATCTCGTTTGTTTCGTGGAAATGTGCCCGACGTTCGCTATGACCAAGAATCACGGTATTAATCCCAATACTTTTTAGCATTTTTGCTGAAACTTCACCGGTAAAGGCTCCGCTTTCTGCCTCATGCATATTCTGGGCAGCCACAATTACAGGAGTATCCTTTAATACTCTAAAAGCCGTATATAAATTTGTAAATGCAGGGGCTACCATTACTTCTGCTTCAGGCTCTTTTACCATTTGCATTTTCAGGTGTCCTAAAAGTTCTTCCGTTTCGGACAGATCATTATTCATTTTCCAGTTTCCGGCAACTATATTTTTTCTCATAATTTCTTGTTTTTCCTCCAGGGGATATTTCACATTCATTTTCTTCGGAAGCAAAACTTCCGCATATCACAAATATATCCAATAGACAGCACATAGGGGTGATGCTCCTGCTTTAATGAGGAGTTTTTAGCATTTCCTTAAAAATTATAGAGAATAACTTATAATTTTATATCGGCAGCATCATACCAATGCTTCTTTTGAGTGATCGTGCCCTGTTCCAGGGTAAGAATTCCTGGATTGGAACGCACAATTGCCTTGAGCGCAGTTTCATCGGTTTGGTAAAAGTCAAAGTTTAGATCGTATCTTTCAATTAGTTTTCGCCGCTCATCTTTTCCAGAAGCAGACAAGCCTACCACGCGATAACCCTTTTTTAAGGCTTCTTCGCTAAGGCTTTTCACTGGCTTGTAACCGTCCCTTTCCGTCTTCCGAAGATCGTAAGCAATTATAAGCAAGACTTTGTCTTCAGCAAGGATCTCATCGGTAATATCCTCTCCATCATCCTCTATCTGAAAATCGGTAACTGGTGGCACATAACCTTCGCTAAGCTGCTTGGTTTCCACGTCGATAAATTCGCCATCAATCTGGGGATATTCACCTCTATTGGTAATAACAAGCTCTTCCCCATCCTGAACGAATTTCCATTTATATTCAAAAACAGCCTTTGGCGCATCTTCCGGAACTTCCATCTGTTCCTTGATGTTATTACCCACTTTATAGGCCCGGAAATCGAAAACCGGCAGGTGCATCAGTACATAATAGGCAAACATAAAACTCAGCATAAAAAACAGGAAGATGATCCACCTGTGAGAAACCGGTGCCAGCACAGGAGTAAGATATTTTATTTTTACGAAGAGGAATATGATAAGCACCAACAGGATCACATCTTTATAGAAAGACTGCCAGGGCGTAAGCGGAATCGCATCCCCAAAACAACCGCAATCGGTAACTTTATTGAAATAAGCCGAATAAAAGGTTAAAAAAGTAAAGAAGAGGATCATCAATAGAAGACTCCACATCGTAAATTTGGGCAAATAGCCTATGAGCAGCATAATCCCCAAAACGAGTTCAAATACTACCAAAATGATCGCGATTACCAGCGCAAAAGGAATGAGAAACTCGAGATTGAGCACGTTCTCACCAAAATATTCCTGAAGTTTAAATGAAAAACCTACTGGATCATTGAGTTTAATAAATCCTGAAAAAATAAATAAAACTCCAACCAGTACTCTGGCGATTCCAACAAGTAATTTCATATCGATCTGTTTTTAATTGATTAGTTCCTCCCCGGCTTCAGCAAATAGTATAAGCGCAAAAACTGAATAATTGATCATATCCTGGTAATTGGCATCAATGCCTTCGCTAACGATAGTTTGGCCTTTATTATTCTCAATTTGTTTTACGCGAAGCAGCTTCTGGATAATAAGATCGGTGAGGGAACTAATACGCATATCGCGCCAGGCCTCCCCGTAATCGTGATTCTTATTTTGCATTAGCTGCCGGGTTTCGGCAATTTTTTCGTCGTAAAGTTGTACAGCAGTTTCTGCATCAAGATCGGGTTGGGTAGCCACTCCTTTCTCCAGCTGAATCAAAGCCATCACCGAATAATTAATGATGCCTATAAACTCAGATTTCTCATCTTCATCTACCTTCTTGACATTCGACTCCTGGAGCTGGCGGATGCGCTGTGCTTTGATAAAAATCTGGTCGGTAAGAGACGGGAGCCTCAGGATACGCCAGGCGCTGCCGTAATCTTTCATCTTGTTGGCAAACAACGCACGGCAGGTATCGATCACCGCGTCGTATTGTTTTAAGGTATGCTGCATTTAGAAATTCTAATTTGCGTAAATTTCGACAAATAATTCAGATAGCCAAAATTTAATGAATAGCTCTGGAAAGAGTGTATTTATAAAAATACCAAAAACTTAATTATTAATGACGATAAACTGCAAAGGCAACCTCATAGATCTCTCTAAGCCAAAGGTGATGGGAATTCTCAACCTCACTCCTAATTCTTTCTATGCTGAAAGCAGAATCGCGGAAGAACCTGTCCTTCTCAAGAAAGCAGAAAAAATGCTGAAAGAGGGTGCAACCTTCATTGATATTGGTGGTTACAGCAGTCGCCCGGATGCCGATGATGTTTCCAAAGAGGAAGAACTTAATAGGGTACTTCCGGCCATTGACCTTCTTATTGAAAATTTTCCAGAGATCATAATATCCGTAGATACTTTTAGGGCAGAGGTTGCAGAGAAAAGCATTAAAGCAGGAGCGGCTATTATCAATGATATTTCTGCAGGCAGCCTGGATGAAGAGATGATGACTATCGCAGCAAAGCACCAGGTGCCTTATATTATGATGCATATGCGCGGCACGCCAAAGACAATGCAAAGCCTAACCGACTACAATGACCTTACCCGGGATATCATTTATTATTTTTCAGAAAAAATTAAGCTCGCCCACCAACACGGCATAAACGATATTATTACCGACCCCGGATTCGGTTTTGCCAAAACCACCTCGCAAAACTTTGAACTCTTTAAAAATCTGGAACTCTTTAAAAACCTTGATCAGCCCTTCCTGGTAGGTATTTCCCGGAAGTCTATGATCTACAAAAGCCTGGGTATTAACGCACAGGAAGCCCTCAATGGAACCACTGTACTTAACAGCCTGGCATTGTCCAAGGGAGCTTCTATTTTGCGGGTTCACGATGTAAAGGAAGCCGTAGAATGTGTAAAATTATACTCGCAGGTGTGCTAATACTCCTTAATTTTCTATTTTTACACAAAAGCCCTTTAATTTGGATATTCTAAATCTGCGCATTCTTGATATTGTAGATATCGTTCTTGTCGCACTCCTGTTGTTCTATCTTTACAAGCTTATTAAGGGAACTGTAGCAGTAAACATCTTTATTGGGATCGTAATTGTTCTGCTTTTTGGAATGGTCACCCAGTTGTTGCAGATGGAACTTTTAAGCAGCGTGCTTGGAGAGTTCATTGGCCTGGGAATGTTCGCCTTAATCGTAGTTTTTCAACAGGAGATCCGGAAATTCCTTTTAATGATTGGCTCCACCAATTTCACTCAGAGAGGAAAGTTTTTTAAGAATTTACGTTTCATCAAGGATGACCTTGAAACCAGCACCAATGTTGAGGCCATTGTAAGTGCCTGCGAAAGTATGGGGCGCACTTATACCGGGGCCCTAATGGTAATTCAGAAAAGCACCAACCTTGATTTTGTAAAGAATTCAGGAGATGATATGTATATCGAACTCAACCAACCCATCATTGAATCTATCTTTTACAAAAACTCACCCTTGCATGATGGTGCGATGATTATTGAAGATAACAGGATAACCGCGACCCGGGTGATTTTACCGGTATCCAACGATAGAGCAATTCCCCTGCGTTTTGGACTGAGACACCGTGCAGCGGTAGGCATTACCGAAAAAACCGATGCTCTGGCCCTGGTGGTTAGCGAGGAAACCGGGCAAATCTCTTACATAAAAGACGGAGAATTTGTGATGTTCGAAAACACCAAAGAACTCACAGAAAAAATTAAGGAAGACCTTAGTTAACCCAGAGGCTCCTCAGCCATAAACTGCACCTCATAAAGATTTCGGTAATAGCCCTTTTCCTTTTTAAGCAATTCGGAATGTGTGCCTATTTCCACAATTTCACCTTCATCCATCACGATAATTTTGTCAGCCTTTTTAATGGTCGCCAACCTGTGTGCGATGACGATTGAAGTACGTCCCTGGGTGATCTTATCAGTAGCTTTCTGGATGAGAATCTCGCTATAAGTGTCTACAGAAGAGGTAGCCTCATCCAATACCAGTATACTCGGATTACTCATATAAGCCCGCAGAAAAGAGATTAATTGCCGCTGGCCGGAGGAAAGCATTATCCCTCGTTCCTTTACGTTGTAATGATAGCCGCCCGGCAGCGTATTAATAAATTCGTGTATCCCGATCTGTTTTGCGGCGGTCACCACATCTTCTTCCGAAATTTTAGGGTCGTTCAGCGTGATATTGTGCAAAATGGTATCTGCAAATAAAAATACATTCTGAAGCACTACCGCAATTTGTGATCGCAGGGATTTAAGATTTATATCTCTGATATCGGTCCCGTCAACCAGGATCTTCCCGCTGTCTATTTCGTAAAACCGGTTTAGCAGGTTGATTATAGTAGATTTCCCAGCGCCGGTTGCACCAACAATCGCGACGGTTTCTCCGGGTTCAGCTTTAAAGGAGATACCTTTCAACACTTCTTCATCGTCAACATAACTAAAGCGAACATCTTTAAATTCGATCTCGCCACTAAGATTTGTCACTTCTATTTTCCCTTCATCCTTAATAGAAGATTCAGTATCCAAAATTCCGAAGACACGATTAGCAGCGACCATTCCCATTTGCAGGGTATTAAATTTGTCCGCGATTTGCCGCAGCGGCCTGAATAGCATCTGGGAAAGTTCAATAAAAGCAACGATAATACCCAGGGTAATCACATCGCCTTCTACAGCCCTTAAGCCTCCAAACCATACAATAAGACCAATGGTAATAGAAGTGGCCATCTCGGCGATTGGGAAGAAAATAGAGTTATACCATACGGTCTTCACCCAGGCATTACGATGTTTATCGTTAATTTCTTTAAAGTTTTCATATTCGGCTTTTTCACGGGTAAAAAGCTGTACGATCTTCATTCCGGTAATGCGTTCCTGTACGAAAGTGTTCAGGTTTGCCACTTCGGTGCGCACTTCTTCAAAAGCCACTTTCATCTTACGCTGAAACACCCTGGTGGCGTACATAATTATAGGCAAAACGGTGAGAACCAGCAAGGTTAACTGCCAGCTCTGGTAAAACATAAACGCGACAACCACCAGCATTTTAAGAATATCGCTAATAATCATAAACAGTCCCTGGCTAAAGATGCTGGCAATAGTTTCAATATCGCTTACCGCTCGCGTTACGAGTCGTCCTACCGCAGATTTATCGTAGTAAGCCATTTTAAACCGAAGCATATGCCTGAAAAGATTCACCCGGAGATCGCGAACAACTTCCTGCCCCAGCCAGTTTGCGTAGTAGATAAAGAGAAACTGAAAAATAACTTCCAAAAGAAGTATCCCGGCCATAAGAGATACAAAGAATACCAGGTTCTCATATTCAGCCGGCATAATTGCATCATCAATGGTAACCCTAAGCAGATATGGCCTGAGCACCGCAAAGAAAGAAAGCAATACAGCGGCAACTCCTACAAAATAAAAGGTTATCTTATAAGGGTTGGTGTATTTAAGCAGGCGCTTAAACAAATTAAAATCGAATGCATTTCCTGAATTAGATGCCATTTACTCTACTGCTATTTTTGGATAAGTAACTTCTGTAAGATAAAGAGCCTTTGCAGGCACCGAGGTACCGGCCTTACTCCTGTCTTCACTTTTAATTATTTCGTGCAAGTTATCCACCGAGGTTTTCCCCAATCCTATTTCAATTAAACTCCCAACGATGGCTCGCACCATATTCCGCAAAAACCTGTCGGCCGTGATACTGAATTTTAAAACACCTCCATCCCACTCCCAATGGGCCTGCTCAATTTTGCAATTATAAGTTTTTACATCGGTTCTCGACTTTGAAAAACACTTAAAGTTAGTATAAGTTTTCAAAATCTCTGCGGCTTCATTCATTTTATCTACATCAAGACTATTCTTAATAAAGTACGCGCGATCCATCAAAAAAGGATCTTTTTTATTAATTATAAGATACTCATAGCTTCGGCTTAAAGCATCAAACCGGGCGTGAGCCAAGGGCTTAACCTCAAAGATATCATATACAGCAATATCTTTAGGCAACATAGAATTGAGTTTATGCTGAAGCTGTTTTGTATCTATTCTTTCCTGAATATCGAAGTGGGCAAAGATCTGCTTTGCATGTACTCCGGCATCTGTCCTGCCTGCACCGATTATTTCTATTGTCTTTTGAAATAATTTAGCAAGGGCTGTTTCTACCTTCTCCTGTACCGAAGCTGCATCAGGTTGGTTTTGCCAGCCGTGATACATTTTTCCAAAATATGCCAATTCTATAAAATACCTCAAGTGAATGCGATTATTTTTCTATATTTTCGAACTGCAAAGATAAGGCAATTATCAGAAGCTGAAATCTTCCCCACCCGGGGATTTAAATAAGTTTAAACCAGAAAAAATAGTTTTGAAAAAAATCCTGCTTTTAAGCGACACTCATACGTATATTGACGAAAGAATCCTCCACTATGCCACCCAGGCCGACGAAATTTGGCACGCCGGAGATATTGGAACCCTTGCAGTAACCGATGCCTTGCAAAAACTTAAACCGCTGAAAGCTGTATATGGAAATATTGACGGAGCTGAGATAAGAAGAGAGTTTCCGCTTCACCAACGATTTATGTGTGAAGGAGTAGATGTTTGGATTACCCATATTGGAGGATACCCAGGAAAATATTCTCCGGCAATAAGGGAAGAAATTGGAGAAAACCCTCCTAAACTTTTTATCTGCGGACATTCCCATATTCTGAAGGTGATGAACGACAAACAATTAAACTTGCTTCACATGAATCCTGGCGCAGCCGGGAAACAGGGCTTTCATAAAAAAAGAACGATGCTGCGGTTTAAAATTGAAGGAGAAAATATTTCTGATTTGGAAGTGATCGAATTAGAATAGAAAAAGTTGGCAGTTAGAATTGGGTAGTTTCAAGAAGACCATAAAATTATTCAAAAAGCGCTATTTACTAAATTCAGTATTTTTTCTACTGTAGAGTAGAATGATTGAATCCTTTTGCCTCACTATGGTGAGATCCTGAATCGAGTTAAGGATAACAAAAGTAATTGTGAAGTGAACGTCATACCGGGCCTGACCCGGTATCTCATCCTCATGATACTATTTTGCCTCGTCCACAACAAATAGGCTTGATCCGTTTTTTAATGATTAGTCACAGTGGGCAATGAGCGGTTTTAGTGATTATTATAAACTAAAAAACCCGAAGCTTTCGCTCCGGGTTTTCACGCACTAATACTACTAAGATGATAGGCTTATCGTAATCGGTCCACAGATTTTACGAGATCTTCGTCCTTTTTAATGGACTTATTAGCCAAAACAAGAAAAACGATAGAAATTATTGGAAGAAACATCCCAATATCCTTCTTTGAGATTATCACCTCTCCGGATAAACTTAGCGACCAATAAACAAACACTCCTAGTAAAAAAAAGTTTAAAAGTATATTTAAACGCCCCAGCACAAACTGAAGCTTTCTGTTTTTGAACATAAAAATACTCACCAGCGATAGCAATGCCGAGGAAATGAACATGATAAAAATCATAAGTTCATTGTTAGCATACACGGGAGCACCCTCTGAATTTTCCCAAAGCGGAAATAAAAAAATCAATCCGCCACTAATGATAGCAGCCAGTAATAAGTAAACAGTCTGTATTCTTTGTAGCATATCGGGGTTACAATTCGCCACAAAAATAACAGATTCTTTAGAAAATTCCACTTTAAATATTAAAATAAAGTCGTATAATTGCAGAAACAAATCGTAACCGGTTCTAAACAGGTTACTTAAGTCTCCAAATTTTTTTCGATTCTTCCACGAGAAGTTTTAATCAACCCAAATACAATTTTATTCTTAATTATTCATGTTTGAAATTTCAGAATTAAAAGCTAAAAAGCTACCTGAACTTCAGGAAATCGCCAAGTCATTGAATGTTCCTAAGTTTAGAAGCCTTAAAAAATCAGATCTGGTTTATCAAATCTTAGATCACCAGGCTGCCAACCCTGCAATCGTTAAGGAAGTTCTGGCCGAGGAGCGCCCAAAAAGCTCCGAAACTTCAGAAAAACCACAAAAGAAAAAAACAGGAAAAATAGGCAGCGAGAAAAAACCGCCAAGACACAGTCAAAAAGACTCTTCTCCAAAAGAAGAAAAACCACGAGCTAAAGCCCAGCCCGAAAAAGAAAAACCTCAGGCCAGGGAAAACAAAAGACCTGATAACCGCTCTTCCAAAGACTCGAGAGACTCCAGGGATGATAATCGCGGGAATCAAAGAGAAAAACAAGATAGCCGTAGTAAAAGTACTTCGAGCCGTGACAATGGAAATCGCGATAACAACAGTCGTGACAATAGTCGCGACGCTGGAAACCGTGACAGTCGCAATCGCTATCGCGAGCCCGATTATGAATTTGATGCAATAATTGAAAGTGAAGGAGTATTGGATATTATGCAGGATAACTATGGTTTCCTGAGATCTTCAGATTATAATTACCTTACTTCTCCAGATGATATTTATGTATCACAATCTCAGATTAGGCTATTTGGTCTTAAAACCGGAGATACGGTTTTAGGGCAGATCCGCCCACCGAAAGAAGGTGAGAAATATTTCCCTTTAATAAAGATCAATAAGATCAACGGTCTGGATCCACAAGTGGTGAGAGACAGGGTTTCTTTTGAACACTTAACCCCACTTTTCCCAAAGGAAAAATTCAATATCGCAGAGAAGCAGAGCTCTATTTCCACAAGAATTATGGACCTCTTCTCTCCTATCGGAAAAGGACAGCGTGGAATGATCGTTTCCCAGCCTAAAACCGGTAAAACAATGTTGCTTAAGGATATCGCCAACGCAATTGCAGCGAATCATCCTGAAGTATACCAAATCGTTCTGCTTATTGATGAACGCCCTGAAGAGGTTACCGATATGCAGCGTAATGTTCGCGGGGAAGTTGTCGCTTCAACTTTTGATAAGGAAGCTCACGAACACGTTCGTGTAGCGAATATTGTATTAGAAAAAGCAAAGCGCCTGGTAGAATGCGGTCACGATGTTGTGATCCTTCTGGATTCTATTACCCGGCTTGCCCGAGCCTACAACACCGTACAACCTGCCAGTGGTAAGGTACTTAGTGGTGGTGTAGATGCCAATGCTCTGCACAAACCAAAGCGTTTCTTTGGTGCTGCCCGTAATATCGAAAATGGTGGTTCATTATCCATTATCGCAACGGCACTTACCGATACAGGTTCCAAAATGGACGAAGTTATCTTTGAAGAATTTAAAGGAACCGGTAATATGGAACTCCAACTGGACAGAAAGATTGCTAACAGGAGAATCTTCCCTGCAATTGATCTTACTTCTTCCAGCACACGTCGCGACGACTTGTTACTGGACGAAAATACTATTCAGCGTATGTGGGTGCTACGTAAATATCTGGCAGATATGAACCCAATTGAAGCGATGGAATTTATTGAGCAACGTTTCAAACAAACCAGGAATAACGAAGAATTCCTGATTTCGATGAATACATAATCTTCAAAAAAAATATAATTTTACAAAAACCGGGATCTTAATTAGATTCCGGTTTTTTTATTTGCCTTTAAGAATCCTCTTCTATCTTGAATAATAATCAATTTTGGATTGATTCAGGATTCAGTAAAAGTTGATTTTCAAAATGATAAATGCTAAAACCGGTTATTTTGAGATAATTTTCTGAGGAATTATGGATCTAAATTCCAGAATTATTTGGAAATTGTTTCCCATTAAGATTATATTTGCATTCGTAATGCGGGAGTAGCTCAGTTGGTAGAGCGTCAGCCTTCCAAGCTGAATGTCGCCGGTTCGAACCCGGTCTCCCGCTCTAAGAAAACCTCTACATATTTTGTGGAGGTTTTTTTGTTTTAAAAAAATTATTTACCGGGTGAGAAGCATGTCCTGAGTGAGCTTGAAAAGCGAATCGAAGGGAACCCGGTCTCCCGCTCTAAGAAACCTCTACATATTTTGTGGAGGTTTTTTTGGTTACCGGGTGAGAAGCATGTCCTGAGTGAGCTTGAAAAGCGAATCGAAGGGAATCCGGTCTCCCGCTCTAAGAAAACCTCTACATATTTTGTGGAGGTTTTTCTGACAAATAAAAAATTGGAAATCCCAAAAACCTCTGCGATACAACTAATCAAATCTACCTTCCGGGGCTTATGTTTTTTGTTTCATCCATTTAGAGAGCAAACTTCTATAAAGTCTTGTTAAATGCCCCTGAAAAAAGAAGTTTTTCTATCAAAATAACCTTATTTTTAGCTTAACAAATAAAAAACCACTATTCAGTATTATGAAAGATAAACCCGGAAAGATTCAGGATTTAATAGATGCAAAATTTTTAGAAAAACGCAAAGTATTCCTTTGGGGCGATGTGAACGACAAAACCGCTAAGCATGTGATCGATAGGCTTTTATACCTGGACATGGAAAGCGACAAGGAAATTCAGTTTTTTATAAATAGTCCTGGAGGTTTTGTAACCGATGGATTTGCGATCTATGATACTATGCAAAGTCTAAGAAGTCCGGTGTCCACCATTTGCTCAGGCCTGGCAGCTTCAATGGGATCTATCCTTTTATCTGGTGGCACCAAAGGAAGAAGGCTTATTCAACCTCATGGAAAAGTAATGATTCATCAACCTATGGGAGGCGCACGGGGCCAGGCTTCCAATATTGAAATACAGGCGGCCGAAATCCTTAAAATAAAAGAACTGAGCGCGCGCATCCTTTCAGAAAACTGTGGGCAGCCTATTGAAAAAGTAATGAAAGATTTTAACCGCGATTACTGGATGAATGCAGAGGAATCTATTGATTACGGAATCGTAGATGATATTTTAAAAAAATAATATGGATATTAAACATAAAGAAACCGAAACTCGGGGAATGTTTTATCTGGAAAACAATGATGGTGTATATGCCGAACTCACCTATACACATAAAGACAACGGTATTCTCACCATAGACCATACTGAAGTTATTCAAAATATGGAGGGACAGGGTATAGCAGGAAAACTGCTTAAAAGAACTGTGGAATATGCACGGAAACAAGGACTAAAAATAGACCCACTTTGCCCTTATGCCGAGGTACAGTTTGAACGAAATGAATCTTACCAGGACGTAAAAGCAGTTTAGTTTGGGAAGCCTATCCCCTATTTCCTGATTTATCGCTCCAAAATAACCTACATGAAAATTTTTAGATTTTTCTTCTACTTATCTCTGATTGCAATTCTTGCGGTATCCTGTAAGAATAACAACAAAGAGCCTGGGATAGAGACCATAAACGCTCCAGATACCGAAGAGGTTAAAAAACTTTCTTCGGCAACAAATATGGAAGAAAAAATTCAGCAATGGCAAAAGGAGACTGCTAATTCGGGTATTCAGCTGGAAAACATACGACTGGTTGATAGTTTTTATTCTCAGCAGGAATATCAGCCGGTATGGAGCAATCGGGAATTACGTGAAGATCTCTACCGAAGTATTGAGAACGCTCCAAACCACGGGCTCCGGTTTAAAGATTACCATGGGGACTACCTGGAAATGGCCTTATCTAATCTTGCTACCCTTGATCAAGAGGAAAAAGTCCTATTGGAACTTGTACTCACCGATGCTTTCTTCACCTACGGAAGGCATCTGAATTCAGGAAAATTAAATCCGAAAAAACTCTACACCATCTGGGATATTGATAGCAATAAGACCGACTTATTCCAGCTGTTCGAAAAAGCTATTTCAGAAAACAGTATTTCTACTACCCTGGAAGACCTGGCTCCAAAACATATAGTTTACAAAGGACTTCAAAAATCACTTAAGGATTATCGCGCTTTAATAGAAATGGAGGAAAACTCAACACAGGCCCAAAACGGAGAAAGCATTAAACCGGGAGACACCAGTTCAAGAATGGCATTGATTGCGCTGCGGCTGCAGGAACTGAATTTTATAGACAGCATTCCACCGAATTCAACCCATGAGTATAACAAGAATTTACAGGAAGCTATACGGAAGTTTCAGGAACACCACGGAATAGAAACCGATGCTGTAATAGGCAGAGGAACAATCTCAGAACTCAATAAAACTCACAAAGAGCGTTACGAACAGATATTAGTAAATATGGAGCGCTGGCGATGGCATCCTCAGGACCTCGGTGATCATTATATTATCGTAAATATTCCTAATTACAGGCTACACTTAGTCAAAGGAAAAGATACGATTAGCAGTAACCGTGTGATGGTGGGAACTGAAGCTCGTAAAACCCCTGTTTTTTCAGATAAAATAGAACACATAGTCTACAACCCTACCTGGACCATCCCTCCTACAATAAAAAAGAATGATGTAATCCCGGCAGCGAAAAGAAACATTTCCTATCTCACCAGTAGAAATATGTCCGTTTTTGACGGGAGTGGCCGCAAATTAAATCCTTCAGAAATAAACTGGAATAGCCGGGAGGTGATGAATTATACCTACCGGCAGGAAGCCGGACCTGCCAATCCATTGGGGAAAGTCAAGATAATTTACCCTAACAGGTATTCTATTTACCTGCACGACACGCCGTCTAAAAAGCTTTTTGAGAAAAACTCCAGGGCTCAGAGCTCAGGTTGTGTTAGAGTTGAAGGAGTATTAGACCTGGCCGAATATTTATTGAACGACCAGGAAAAGTATACTTCAGAAAAAATTCAGGAGATTCTGGATTCAGGAAGAACCACGACCATCAAGATAACCAAGGATTTAAAAGTTTATCATCTTTACTGGACGGCCTGGCGTGAAGGCGATGAAACCCGATTTGCCGAGGACATTTACAAACAGGATAAAGAAATCATGCAGCTGCTTATGAATTAAGCAACTGGGAATTTTCCAGGTAATTTTTATCTTCTTTGTGAATGTAAATTACAGACTCTCCCTTAATTCTTTCAATAAGGGTTTTGGCAATAGTATTTGGAACCGCAGGGCAACCATAACTTCTACCTAAACGCCCAATCCTGTCTATGAAAGATGGCTCGGCATAATCTGCACCGTGAATCACAACATAGCGTTTTCTGGCGTTATGATTAAAACCTTTTTCCTGCCCGTCTAAATAAAGGGAAAGTCCGTTTTTCCCATAATAAGTTTTTCCGGTTACATAAAATCCAAGAGAACTTTGCAGGGAATTAACCGTATTAGAAAATTTAGTGGCAAATTCGCCCCCTGTATTTTTTCCGTGAGAAACGTAAGTGTGAAATACTACATTTTTGGTAGTCATATCAAGAATCCACATTCTTTTTGTGGTAGAAGAAAGACCAAAATCGATAACGGTTAGTAGTTGATTATCTACTTTACCTTTTTCCTCCAGTTTTGAATATCCTGTCATTGCTCTCTCAAATACATTTAAAGCAGGCATGCTTGCACTGTTTTCAGCAAATTCACCATAAACTGTTGCTACCTTTTCAGAAAAAGTTTCAATTTCATCGGAAGCCAATGCTGCGGAAGCAGGAGCTTCAGTATTGGAGTCTAAAGTTGTGGGTAAATTAGAGGAAGTTGTAAATGCGAAGGAAAATAGAAGTATTCCGGTAATGGTTAAGATCTTATGAATCATAGGCGAAATATAAAGTTTTTGTTGTTCTGTTAATTTATTCCAAATGATATGCCAAGCAAGGCATTTTTCGCGTTAATTGGCGTAAACAAAGCCTGAGAAGAAAATTTTAACATAATTAAGCAATATCAAGCTAATTTTCAATCAATTATAAGCCACTGTGTTAACACCTACAACGCAAAATAAAGAGATGTAGTATGAAAATCACTAAGTTATTTTGTTAAAAATTTATTTCAATTTTTTAAGTTATGAAAAGAGGTGGTAGTTTTTTAAGAATCATTATTGGACTTGGGATAGTGATCTTTGGCGTTGTGAAATTTTGTTCTTCCGCAGAAGAAAATCCATATATCGGCGAAACTCAATATGTAGATCTTAGTGCAGAAGAAGAAATGGCGCTTGGAGAAGAAAGCACCCCTGCGATGATCCAGCAATACGGAGGCTTGCATCCCGATGAAGCTGAACAAAGAAAAATTCGGAAAATAGGACAAAAACTGGTTCAAAATAGCATTGCCAACGCCTCCCCGTATGAATATGAATTCTACCTCCTGGCCGATGCGAAAACCATAAACGCATTTGCACTTCCCGGAGGCCCTGTTTTTATTACTTATGCCCTTTATTCAAAATTAGAGAGTGAAGATCAATTAGCGGGAATACTTGGTCACGAGATAGGGCACGTAATAGGCCGGCACTCCGCCGAACGAATAGCAAAACAGGGATTCACCAATTCAGTAATAACCGGTGTGGCTGTAGGTTCCGGGAGCCAGGAGGCCAGCCAGGCAGCAGCTGTGATCGGGAACCTGGTAAATATGAAATATGGCCGTGGTGATGAATTAGAAAGTGATAACCTGGGAGTAAAAATAATGATCGATGCCGGCTATAATCCGGAAGAGATGTTGGGAGTAATGCAAATTTTAAAAGAATCTGCAGGACCTAACAGCACGCCCGAATTTCAAAGCACCCACCCCGATCCCGAAAATAGGATGGAAAAAATAAGAAAAGCTATAGAACAACATCAATAGATTTAATGAAACATTAGTCGACGATGCTTAGCGAAGGCTAAAATTTGTTTTTATCTTTATAGCCAAAATTTAATTATGTTATGAATAAGAAAGTTTTACTGATGATCCTGGACGGATGGGGAATTACCCAGGACCCTAAAGTCTCTGCAATCGCACAAGCTAATACTCCATTTATGGATTCGGTTATAAAAGATTACCCACATGCAGAATTGCGTACCGACGGGCTGAATGTAGGTTTACCTGAAGGCCAGATGGGAAATAGTGAAGTAGGACATATGAATCTTGGTGCGGGTAGAATTGTATACCAGGACCTGGTTAAAATCAACATGGCGGTAGAGAAAAACACCTTAAAAGACGAACCGGTACTTGAGGAAGCCTTTTCTTATGCCATAAAAAATAAGAGACCTATCCATTTTATGGGACTATTAAGTGATGGCGGGGTTCACTCCCACATCAACCACTTAAAAGGTCTTCTCACTGCAGCAGAAGAATTTGGAGTTAAAGAAAAATACGTACACGCCTTTACCGATGGCCGGGATGTAGACCCGCATTCAGGAAAAGGATTCATAACAGAAATTGAAGAACACCTAAAAAAGACCAACGGGAAACTAGCTTCGGTAATAGGAAGATATTTTGCTATGGACCGTGATAGACGTTGGGAACGGGTGAAAAAAGCTTATGACCTAATTACTAAAGGCGAGGGTTATAAAACCACCAATGCTGCTGAAACTATTGAAAACAGCTACAAAAATAATGTAAGCGATGAGTTTATAGAACCTATAGTTCTTACTAACGAGGCTGGCGAACCGGTAGCTAAGTTAAATGAGAAAGACGTAGTTATTTTTTTCAATTTCAGAACAGATCGCGGGAGACAGCTTACCCAAGCCCTTACACAGGAAGATTTTCCTGAATATAATATGAAAAAAATGCTGTTATACTATGTAACCCTTACTAAGTATGACGATAATTTTCAAGGGATTAATGTTGTTTTCAAAAAAGATAATATCAAATCGACCCTTGGGGAAGTTCTGGAATACACAGGAAAAAAACAGATCAGGATCGCTGAGACTGAGAAATACCCTCACGTTACCTTTTTCTTTTCAGGAGGACGTGAAAAACCCTTTAAGGGAGAGAAAAGAATAATGTGCAATTCTCCAAAAGTGGCTACCTACGACCTGCAACCGGAGATGAGCGCTTATGAGTTAAGAGATAAGATCATTCCGGAGCTCAAGGAACGTTCGGCCGATTTTATCTGCCTGAATTTTGCAAATCCCGATATGGTTGGGCATACAGGAGTATTCGATGCCGCAGTGAAAGCCTGCGAAACCGTAGATTCCTGTGCCAAAGATGTAGCTGAAGCCGCCCGCGAAAATGATTATACGGTAATAATAATAGCAGATCACGGGAATAGCGAAACCATGATTAATGCAGACGGCAGTCCTAATACAGCTCATACCACTAACCCGGTACCGCTCATATTAATGGATAGCGATGTAAAAAAGATCAGAAGTGGTAAACTTGGGGATATTGCCCCTACCATATTAAAACTTATGGGGATAGACCAACCCGATGTAATGACCCAGGACCCTCTAATTTAAGACAATGACAAGTAAAATATTACTAATAATTCTCAGCTTGTTTTTAAGCGGGAATATTTCAGAAGAAGAAACCAAAAAGCAATCAGAAGAGGATGTTCAGGAGCAATATCTTCTTGGGGAATTTCAGCGACAAGAACTGGAACAAAATCCTTATTCATATTGGTTTAACAGCGGATACAGCAACTACCACCCTGAACAAGAACATATGAAGGTTATAAAAGAGAATATCTCAGATTATGAGATAGTCCTTTTTATGGGTACCTGGTGTGCTGATAGCCAGTTGGAAGTTCCCAAGCTCTATAAAATCCTAGACCAGGCCGGTTACGATTATTCCAAACTAACGAATATAGCAGTAGATCCCTATAAGGAAACCCCCAATAATATTGAAGAAGATTACGAGGTCACCCTGGTCCCTACAATTATCTTCTGTAAAGATGGTGTAGAGGTAAACCGATTCGTGGAATTTGCATTAGAGACTTTTGAAGAGGATCTGGCCGATATTGTAAGTCAAAAAGATTACCAGAACCCATATGCCGATTTTTAAAAACAGAAACCCAATTATAGTTTAATCTTTCTAATTTTGTATTATGCCTAAATCCCTTACAATAGCCGTAGATTTTGATGGAACTATTGTAGAGAACAAATATCCTGAAATTGGCAAACCTATGCTTTTTGCTTTCGAATCTTTGCAAAAGCTACAGGAAGAAGGCCATTTGTTAATCCTCTGGACTTACCGGTATGGCGAAAAACTAGAGGAGGCAGTAGAATTCTGCCAAATGCGGGGTATCGAGTTTTATGCCGTAAACAAAAGCTATCCCGAAGAAGATTTCGATGATGGGATAAGCAGAAAAATCCTTGCGGATATCTTTATTGATGACAGAAATATAGGAGGAATGTTAGGTTGGGGAGAAATCTACCAGAAACTTACCAACGGAAACGAAAAACCGCAGAAAAAGAAATACGGTTTTTTAACCGCTTTTAAAAAATAAAAATGATTATACCTAAAACAAAAGAAGAGATAGAATTGCTAAGGGAAAGCGCCCTGATAGTATCAAAAACCCTTGGTATGCTTGCCGCTGAAATAAAACCCGGTGTCACTACCCTTCATTTGGATAAAATGGCCGAAGAATTCATCAGGGATCACGGTGCAGAACCAGGATTTTTGGGAATGTATGATTTCCCAAACTCCCTTTGTATGAGCCCCAACGCCCAGGTAGTCCATGGAATACCAAATGACACTCCTTTACAGGAAGGAGATATTATTTCTATAGATTGTGGAGCACTTAAAAATGAATTCTACGGCGACCACGCATACACTTTTGAGATAGGGGAAGTTTTACCGGAAATAAAAGAACTGCTAAAAGTAACCAAGGAATCCTTATATGTGGGAATAAGAGAATTTAAAGCAGGTAACCGCGTGGGTGATGTTGGCTATGCAATTCAGCAGTATACAGAGAGTCGCGGTTATGGTGTAGTAAGGGAGCTTGTAGGACATGGTCTTGGAAAAAAGATGCACGAAGACCCCGAAATGCCAAATTATGGTAAACGCGGAAGAGGTAAAAAATTCGTAGAAGGAATGGTGGTGGCCATAGAGCCTATGATTAATCTGGGAACCAGAAGAATCAAACAATTGCCGGATGGCTGGACGATTTTGACGGCAGATAACAAACCCAGTGCACATTTTGAACATGATGTGGCCCTGGTGAACGGAAAACCAGAATTGTTATCTACATTTAAATATATTTATGAAGCTTTAGGAATGGAGAGTGATGAGGAAGTCGAATTCAGAGCGCAAGTATATGATTAAAAATTTTAGACAGGAGCGGTGGGAAACCTTACATAAGGAGGAATGGCAGGAGAGATTTGTCTATAAAGTTTCCAATTTTGGACGTTTGATCAGTTTTCTTAGAAATCCTGAGGGGGAACTGGTTAAAGGAGGTAAAATAGGCGGCTACCTCAATTTTTCGGTAAAATTAAAAACCGGCAAATCCAAAAGCTACTATATTCATCGAATAGTAGCCGAATTATTTTTGAAGAAAAAAGAGAACGACAAATATGTTGTCCACAAGAATTTTCAGAAAGACGACAACCGGGCCACTAACCTTGCCTGGATGACCCAGGAAGAATGGGTGCAACATCAATACAACAGCCCCAAGGTTAAGGAAAACAAACACAAAAGAAAATTACGCAAAGTGGTTTCCTATTCGAAGCTCACCTATGCCCAGGCGGTTATTCTTAAAAAGAAATTGCTTGACCCTAACCGAAAAACCCGGATCAGAGTGCTGGCCAAGCAATTTGGAGTTTCTGAAATGCAATTGTACCGCATCAAATCGGGTGAAAACTGGGGAGATATCGAAGTTTGAGAGAAAGACTCAAGCAGAATTGTAAATTAAATGAAGAAAGTTTTTAAGCTAATCCTCAATGCATTACCCAGGCCGCTATTAATTCGTTTTAGTTATCTCGCCAGACCATTTCTGAAGTTAGCGCTACGCGGGAATAAATATACAGATCCCATTGATGGTAGTAGTTTCAATAAATTTCTTCCCTATGGCTACGTAAAGCAGCGGGAGAATGTACTCTCCCCTTCTACCCTTTCCCTGGAACGCCACCGTTTGCTTTGGCTTTATTTAAAAAATGAAACCGACTTCTTTACCCGAAATTTAAAGGTCCTTCATTTCGCCCCGGAACAGGCCTTTTATAAGCGTTTCAGGAAACTAAAGAACCTCGATTACACCACTACAGATCTCAATTCTCCCCTGGCCGATGTAAAAGCTGATATCTGCGATCTGCTATTTTCAGATAACGAATTCGATTTTATCCTCTGTAACCATGTGCTGGAACACATTCCGGATGATACCAAAGCTATGCAGGAGCTCTATCGAATTTTAAAACCCGGCGGCACGGCTATTCTTCAAATCCCACAGGATCTGGATCGCGCAAAAACATTCGAGGATGATTCAATTACCGATAAAAAAGAGCGGGAAAAGATCTTTGGCCAGTATGACCATGTGAGAGTGTATGGGAGAGATTATTTTGATAAACTAAGAAATATCGGTTTCAGAGTAGAAGAAGTTGATTATACCCGTAAGTTATCCTCAGAAGAAATAGATAAATACCGTTTGGCAAAAGGAGAGATTATTCCGGTTTGCTATAAATAATTATTCCCTTAGTGCCTTTTTAAATCCTTCGGAAGCATAGACTTCAGGCTCTCCGTTATTCACATAGATAAAATAGGCATCAACATTATCAAGCTCTTCCAGTAGAACTACAGCCTTTTCAAAACCCATAGCCATGAATGCAGAAGCATAACCATCAGCAAGCGTGCAGTTTTCAGCTAATACCGAAGCGCTTAACAGATCGTTCTTTTCGGCAAGGCCGGTTAGGGGATTAATGGTATGTACAAAGGTATTCCCGGAGGAATCTGTTTTGAATTTCCGGTAATTCCCAGAAGTTGCCATTGCCCTGTCCTTTAGAGCAAGGATAGTTTGAAAGGTTCTCTCTCCTTCGATCTGTTCAGGGTCATCTATAGCCACAATCCAATCAGAATCCTTTTGTTTATTTCTTCCTTTAGCCACAAGCTCACCGCCTAACTCGATAAGATAATCAGAAACATCATTTTCATCAAAATATTCAGCAATAACATCAATGGCATAACCTTTAGCAATAGCATTAAAATCGATATAAATTCCGGGATCTTCCTTTATTATGCGATTATCTTCACTGAGTTGGAGTTTATCAAAACCCACCAGGCGATGAAGAGAGTCAAGAAAAACTTCATTAGGTTGTTCAGGCTTCTTTTCAGGACCAAATCCATACGCATTTACCAGATTGCCGACTGTGGGGTCAAAAAAGCCTTTGCTTTCCTTATAGATCTTCTGTGAAGCTTTAAAGACTTTTACAAAATGTTCATCTACCACAACGTTTGTATCCCCATAGTTAATCCTGGAAATATCTGAGTCATTCTGATAAGTGCTCATGGAAGCATTAATAAAGTTGAATACAGAGTCCAGGGCAAACTCAACTTCTAATTCTTCGTCTGAAAAATATTTGATATTATAAGTAGTTCCTAAGGCACTACCGGAAACATTCTTTGCAGAATTTTCAGGTTGACACGAGAGTAGAAGACTCAGCGAAAGCAATAAAAATAAATGTTTTTTCATGTTCTTAGATTTCCTGCCAGCCTTCATAATTTACCACATAAGCTTCACCATGAGTAACTGGTTTCTCATAATCTAAAGAATTGGCAAGTCCAACGCCAGCGTAAAAGGTACGGGCATTAAACTTTTGTGCATGCTGCTTTATGGTTTCCAAAAACTGAATTTCAAACTCCCGGGGATTATGAGGATATTCTATAGCCCGAACAATTACAAAATGCAGCTTCTTATCTTTAAGAGCAACAAATTGAGGATCTTTTTGAATTTCACTATTCACCCCCAAAAATTCATAGCCCTTCTCCTCAAGGTCTTTACCCACGATATTCATCGCAAGGTTATGCAGTTCCTGGTCATTTAATTTAGCCATAGTGCAAAAATAAAAAAGACCGGCTTCACAGCCGGTCTTTTTTGCTTATTATTTAATTGAAGATTATCCTCCAAAGTCATCGAATCTGATATTCTCATCAGGAATACCGAAGTCTTCTCCCATTTTCTGAACGGCTTTGTTCATCAATGGAGGTCCACAGAAATATAATTCAATTTCTTCAGGCTCTTCGTGTTTGCTCAAATAGTTATCGATAACCACCTGGTGAATGAATCCTACGAATCCATCTCCTTCATCATCGAGATCTTTTTTCACTTTCCAGTTATCTTCTTCCATTGGTTCAGAAAGCGCCAGGAAGAATCTAAAGTTAGGGAAATCTCTTTCCAGGGCTCTAAAGTGTTCAGTATAGAACAATTCTCTTTTCGAACGGCCACCATACCAATAAGTCACTTTTCTACCCGTCTTTAGGGTACGGAAAAGGTGATAAAGGTGAGAACGCATTGGGGCCATTCCGGCTCCACCCCCAACATAAAGCATCTCTGAATCACTTGGGTTGATAAAGAATTCACCATAAGGTCCTGAAATGGTTACCTTATCTCCTTTTTTCCTTGAGAAAATATAAGATGAAGCAATACCTGGATTTACATTCATCCAGCCATCTTTCGCCCTATCCCAGGGTGGAGTGGCAACACGAACGTTAAGCATGATCTCACGACCTTCAGCAGGGTAAGAAGCCATAGAATAAGCTCTTTCCACTGTTTCGGAGTTTTTCATCACAAGAGGCCAAAGCTGGAATTTATCCCATTCTTCCTTAAATTTCTGAGGCTCACCAGGATGCTCATCGGGGTGGGCTGTGATATCCATATCGCTGAATTTCACTTCACATTTAGGGATCTCGATCTGGATATAACCACCGGCCTTATAATTCATATCTTCAGGGATTTCAACAACGAATTCCTTGATAAAAGAGGCTACGTTGTAGTTTCTAACTACAGTACCTTCCCATTTCTTGATTCCGAATACTTCCTCCGGAATCTGGATCTTCATATCTTCTTTTACTTTTACCTGGCAACCAAGGCGCCATCCCTGCGCGATCTCTTTACGTGTAAAATGTGGCTCCTCGGTTGGAAGAATGGCTCCTCCTCCTTCAGAAACAATACATTTACACTGAACACAGGTACCACCACCTCCACAGGCAGATGGTAAAAATAATTTATTATCACCTAAGGTAGAAAGCAAGGTTCCTCCTGAACCTACCTCCATATCTTTTTCTCCGTTGATATTAATTGTAACCGGTCCTGATGGTGCCAGTTTAGCTTTGGCTCCAAGCAAAATGGAAACCAATAACAGGATCAATACTAAAAATACTACTACACTTGCTATTACAACTGTCATAATCCTACTTTTTCGATTATATTTTAATTCCCATAAAACTCATAAAGCCAAGAGCCATTAGACCGGTAATAATAAATGTTATTCCCAGGCCTTTTAACGGAGCCGGTATGTTTGAGTATGCAATTTTCTCACGGATTGCGGCAATTCCAAGAATCGCCAGAAACCAGCCTACACCACTTCCAAACCCATAAGTAATGGCTTCCGTGATGGCGCCAAAGTCCTTTTGCTGCATAAACAACGACCCACCAAGGATGGCACAGTTTACAGCAATAAGAGGAAGAAATATACCCAAAGCACCATAGAGGGCAGGAGCAAATTTCTCAACGATCATTTCTACCAGTTGCACCATAGAGGCGATTACCGCAATAAACATGATAAAGCTCAAAAAGCTAAGGTCTACATCGGCATACTCGGCTCCAAGCCATTGCAGGGCACCGGGTCTTAACAGGTAATTGTCCAGCAAGAAGTTAATAGGTACTGTAATAGAAAGTACAAATATTACAGCAGCACCTAAACCAACAGCTGTTTTAACGGTTTTGGATACCGCCAGGTATGAACACATCCCCAGGAAGTAAGCAAAAACCATATTTTCTATGAAAATACTTCTTACAAATAAGTTTACATATTCCATTATAATTCTTTTTTAACTGTTAGTTGGTTTCTTCAATCAGTTTGCGGTTACGTGCTCGCTGTACCCAAATTATAAGCCCTACCACAATAAGAGCCATTGGAGACAGAAGCATTAATCCGTTGTTTTCGTATCCGAAAGCATACAGGCCAGAAGATTCTGCAAGTGTTGCGCCTTTATGACCCAAAACCTCAAATCCAAATAATTTACCTGAACCTAAAAGTTCGCGGAAAAAAGCTACAATTATGAGGATAAGTCCATAACCGGCAGCATTTCCAACACCATCCAGGAAAGATTTGTACACCCCGTTACCAAGGGCAAAAGCCTCCAGGCGTCCCATTACAATACAGTTAGTAATAATAAGCCCGATAAATACTGAAAGCTGTTTACTTACATCATAAGCATAAGCCTTTAAAATCTGGTCTACCAGAACCACCAGGGAAGCAACAACAACAAGTTGTACAATAATCCTGATTCGGCTTGGAATCATATTACGTAACATAGATATAATCATGTTACTAAATGCCATTACAGCCACAACCGCAATTGCCATTACCACAGCCGGTTCCAACTGCACGGTGATCGCAAGTGCCGAACAAATACCCAATACCTGTACGGTAATAGGGTTATTATCGTCTAACGGATCAGACAACAATTTTCTGTTCCCCTTCGATAGGAAATGTTCCTTCTCTTCTGAATTAGACATGAAGAGAATCATTTCGTTTTTCTTTGCTTCCTTTTCTTCGGAAGTCATTTTCTTCTCGTTAGCCATAATTATTGAATTGCTACTTTAATTTCCTGCTCCTTTTTAAAATAAGGCAGGTAACGTTTAAGTCTTTCAGAAATCATATCTGAAACCCCGTCACCGGTAATAGTGGCTCCTGATATTGCATCTACCTGATTATCGTCTTTATCTGAAGGATCTATATCGCCTTTCACAACAGATACTCCTACAAGATTTCCGCTTTCGTCAAAAATCTTTTCATCGGTAAATCTTTCTTTGAAAAACTCCTTAGTGATCTCGGCTCCAAGTCCCGGAGTTTCTCCAAGGTGGTCAAAAGTGGCGCCGGCAATGGTATTCACATCATCCCGTAAGGCAATATATCCAAAGATCGCATTCCATAAACCGTTACCTCTTAGAGGAACGATGTAGAATTTTTCTCCATCCACTTCGGCGATGTATAAAGGAAAAACCTGATCTGCTGCGGGCTTCTTAAGCTCCTTGGCCAGATCTACCTGGAAAGCATCTATATCCTCATCTTCAGTTCCATCTTCGCGAAGGCTAAGCTCTTCGGTGATGTATTGATCATATAGTTCTTCAGCTCCTGCCCTATCGGTTTCAATACCAATAGTGGCCAGAATACTCTGCATCTTTTCCTGTCTTACGTTTTCTCTTTGCGTAGGCTGCAGGGAAGTTGCGGTAAAAGCTAATACGGTTGCTACTACTACTACCATAATAATAGCGAACATAAAAGTATAGCCGTTACTGTTAGTCTTATTTACTGATTTCTCTTCCATAACTAAACTGCTGTTTTAACCTGCCCGGTGGCAGTTTTAATTCTTTTTCGTCTGCGTTTAATGTTAGCCTGAATTACATAGTGATCTATGGTAGGAGCAAACACATTCATCAACAGAATTGCCAGCATCACCCCTTCAGGATAAGCCGGGTTAAACACCCTGATCATTATCGAGAAGAAACCGATTAGGAATCCGTAGATCCACATTCCCTTCAGGGTTTGTGCAGCAGATACCGGATCGGTAGCCATAAACACAATCCCGAAAGCTAAACCTCCAATTAACAGGTGATTTACCCAATAGAAATTTGTCAACTCATTTCCTGCAACTCCCAGCGAAGGAAGTGCATTAAAAATTAAAGCCATTACTGCGGCTCCTATAAACCCACTCAGAATAATTCTCCAGTTCCCAACCTTTGTTAGAATTAGAAGAAGTGCTCCAGCAAGGATAAACAATGTTGAAGTCTCTGCTACAGATCCAGGGATCACTCCGTAGAACATATCCCACATACTGTGAGACACATCGTCCCCGGCTGCAAGCGAACCAAGAATTGTTTCTCCTGAAACAGCTTCTACATTACTTGCTTCACTAACCCAAACCTTGTTTCCAGACATATAAGTAGGGTATGCAAAGAAAGCGAAGGCCCTAGCCGTTAAGGCAGGGTTCAGGATATTCATCCCTGTGCCTCCAAAGGCTTCTTTTCCTATTAATACTGCAAATACTACTGAAAGAGCCAACATCCAAAGTGGAAGATCAATTGGCATAATCATAGGGATAAGTAAACCGGTTACCAGGTATCCCTCATTAACGTCGTGACCTCTGAAAATCGCAAACGCAAATTCAATTCCGAGTCCCACTGCATAAGACACCACGATCATAGGAACAATCTTCAAGGCGCCGTGCCCAAGTGCATCCCAAAAAGTAAATGCTTCCCCTAATTGACTGTAGTATTGATACCCTGCATTCCACATTCCGAAGAGAAGGGCTGGGATCAAAGCGATAACCACAGTAATCATCACTCTTTTCAAATCGACAGCATCTCTAATATGAGCCCCCTTTTTAGTTGTGTGATTTGGTGTAAACAGGAAAGTATCTATCGCATTTACAGCGGGTGCATACTTCTCATATTTCTTACCCTTACCAAAAGGTTCACTTATTTTATCTAATTTTTGTCTAATCCATTCCATATTTTTCCTGCTTTTTAACCTACTTCAGTAATCATTAGATCCAGGCCTAAACGAATCACGTCCTGAATTTCAATCTTCGAGGTGTTTACATATTCTACCAAAGCGAAATCTTCAGGAGCAACTTCATAAATTCCGAGGTTCTCCATTTTTTCGATATCTCCGGCCATACATGCTTTTATAAGCTGCATCGGGAAAATATCCATTGGCAAAACTTCTTCCATTTCGCCGGTAACTACCAAAGCCCGCTCTTCTCCATTGAGATTAGTGGTAGGCTTGAATTTACGGTTAGGGAACAACCACGAAAGTGAAGTTCTGGAATTTGAATGAATGTTATTATAGGTAAAAGGCAACCAACCAAAAGCTCTGTATTGATTTCCTTCCGGAATTAGCGTCAACTCGTTATCCAGAAAACCAATGTACTGATTATTGGATACCTTGGTTCCCGTCAATACGTTTCCTGAAATAACACGAATATCATCGCTAACCTCTCCTATAAATTCAGAAACATTCGCACCAATTTTTGCACTGTAGTATTTTCGGTCTTTTGCTTCACTACCGGTTACCGCAATGGTTCGGTTTGCTTCGTAACGTCCGGTTAAGAAAAGCTTACCAATTATAGCTACATCCTCAGGATTAAGAGTCCATACTCTTTCTCCCTGGTTTATAGGATCGATCTTATGGATCTGCACTCCAACATTCCCTGCCGGATGCGGCCCGCTTACATTATGAAGCTCAGCACCTTTTATCCCTTTTAGGGAAGCTGCCGAAGAATCGTCTAAAGAAAGATGAACTTTTCCTGAAGTTAGTTTTTGAAGCGCGTTAATTCCTTCCTGGAATTCCGCTTGCTTATCTTTTAGGATGAAGCCCCAGTCTGGAGCCAAAGGAGCAGTACTTACCGCCGAGATAAAAATAGCTTTTGGGCTATCTTTAGGATCAGCTATAATATCATAAGGCCTTTGATTGATAAAAGCACCGCAGCCACTTTCAAGGATTCTGGTTTTGACAGCTTCAGCATCGGCTGAGGAAGCGTCCATTTTTCCAAATTCTTTATAAGCATCTTCGGGATCTGCTTCTATAATTATTTCCATAATGCGGCGTTTATCACCACGCTTAATTTCCTTAAGCATCCCACTAACAGGACTGGTAAAACGCACCTCATCGGTGTATTTTGAGTAGAAAAGCTCGTCACCGGCTAGCAGTTTCGCGCCTTCCTTTACAACCATTTTGGGTACTACGGTATGAAAATCTGGCGGTTTGACGGCATAGGTCTTAGACCTTGGAGCTTTTACCAGCTCTTTTTCCGCCTCCCCTTCTAATCGTAGAGATAATCCTTTTTTAATTCGAATGTCTTTTGACATAGGATGGAGTGTATGTTAAAAAATTTTTTTTAAGTCAGGCAAATTTAGGAATTTTAAACCCACATATCCCAATAAAAACAAGAATTTTACGTCTTTTAATCTGTTAAATTGAAATGTTAAAAAGTTCGGTATGAGAATTGTAATTATCTTTGAATATATTTACTTACAATGAAAATGATCCTCGTCATAATTTCCGTTATTTTTACCTTTTATGGCCTTAAGGCGCAAAATAAAAAGGAAACTCTGCCCCCAAATTATATTTATACCATCCAGTTTGATGGTAGCTCTAACCAAAATGGGAATCCGATATTAAAACAGGGAGAAAAGCTTAGATTGCGGTTTGATGATATCATAGGAGATGAAGCCAATTATTATTACACGATCGAACATTACAATTATGATTGGACCCCTTCTCAACTCTCAAAATCAGAGTATATGGAAGGCTTTGACGACATCAGGATCTTTAACTATAAAAATTCCTATAATACACTGCAGGGCTATTCTCATTATGAATTGGAAATACCCAATTCCAATACCCGCGGCCTGAAAGTTTCCGGGAATTATATGCTGAAGATTTTTAATGCAGAAAAAGAGCTTGTGTTTTCGCGTAAATTTATGGTTTATGAACCTATCGCACAGGTCTCGGTAAACATAAGGCGTTCGCGCGACCTGGCTTTTATTTCAGAGAAGCAAGTAGTGAATTTTTCAGTAGAAACACCCGATCTGATTCTGAAGAATCCCAATGAAACGGTTAAGGTGCTTATTCTCCAGAACCAGAATTTGAAAACTGCGTTAAAAAACATCCAACCCCAATATAACATTGGCAACGAACTAATCTACCGCTACGACCTGGAAACCGCATTCTTTGGAGGGAACGAGTACCTCCAGTTTGACAATAAAGACCTTCGCGCAAGTACGGTAGATATAAGTTACATTGAATTAAACGATCTTTACCATCATCACTTATTTCCAGACAGGGCCAGGGCTACTGAACCTTACACCTATCAACCCGATATTAATGGCGGCTTTGTAGTAAGAAGTCTGCAGGCCCGTGACCCGGAGATCGAAGCTGAATATTCCTGGGTGCATTTCAGGCTTCGGAATTACAGCGCCCTGGACGGTGGGGAAATTCACATCTATGGTAATTTTAATAATTTTGAAACCGATCAGACCACCAAATTAAGTTTGAATAAAGAAACCGATGTATACGAGGGCGCCAGGCTGTTTAAGCAAGGCTTTTACAATTACAAGTATGTACTAAAAAAACCAGATGGGAGTATTGACGAAGGTTTTTTTAGTGGTAACTTCTACGAAACCGAAAATGAATACCAGGTGCTGGTTTACTACCGAAGTCCGGGAGCCCGTTATGATAGGCTTATTGGATTAGGAAGCGCCAACTCCACTAATATCACCAACTAACCAACTCAAGCTTAAATGGAAGAAGAAAGAAACCATTTAAAGTATCGCGGAGAACGCTGTCTTAACTGCGGTCACAAACTTGACAAAAGCGATAAATACTGTCCGGCCTGCGGCCAGCTAAACAGCACAAAAAAACTTGCGCTTGACGATTTTTTTAATGAATTTTTTGCGGGGATTTTCGCTTACGATTCCCGATTTCGGCGCACCATTAAGGCATTACTCTTTAGTCCTGGTAAGATATCGAAAGATTATATTGTAGGAAAACGAATGCGCTATGCCAACCCATTCAGATTCTACCTAAGCGCTTCGATTATATTCTTTATTATCTGGGGATTTATAAATTCCTTTGAAATACAACCTGCTACCACAGATTTTAATTCCGAAGAGATCGAAACTAGTCAGAAAACTATCGATTCTCTTGATATTCCAAGGCCTCAAGTAGGAGGAAGAGAGTTTAAATTAGACTCCCTTATCAGATCGCAGCAGGCAAAAGACAGGGTGACTTACCAGAAGGTTTACAAAGATTGGGCAGCTTTGGACAGCCTGAGCTTAATTGAATCCAGCAGCAACCAATTTAATATTTATTCAAAGTATTACAAACAAACGGGGGTGCTCTCGGCGGAACAGGCTTTAGATAGCCTCCACCATCCTCAAAGCAATTTTAATCACTGGCTCTATAAAAAAGCCACCGACTGGAATATACTAAAAAACAATCCCCAGATATTCCTCAATTATTTTATCAATAAATTGCCGTTTATCATCTTCTTCTACCTTCCGGTTTTTGCCTTTTTCATCTGGCTGCTTTACTTACGTCGACCGTTTAATTATATGGAACATCTAATTTTTACTTTTCATGTGCAAACCACTTTTTTTGTTCTTTATGGTCTTGCAATTCTTATTGATCACATATTCAATACAAACTTAGGAATTACAATTGCAACCTTAATTTTCATCTTTTACCTGTATAAAGCGATGAGAAAGTTTTACGGGCAAAGTCATGTTAAAACCATTGTAAAATTTATGCTGCTCAATATTATATTTTTTACCTTAGCCATTATCGCAGGTGTGGTATCCATAATAGCATCTTTCGCGCTATACTAAGTGACAAATCAGTATGATTCAACAAGTTACAAGAGGTATTAAAATCTCGGTTGAGACCAGTTTTGAAGGTTCTGTTTTCAGAAGCTACAGGAAATTATTTGCCTTTGCTTACCGAATCACTATTGAAAATCAAAGTAACGATTCGGTGCAATTAAAGTCCCGATACTGGAGGATAAAAGATGCTTTAAATAATACCGAAATTGTAAAAGGAGACGGAGTAATTGGCAAAAAGCCCGTAATAAAGCCAGGGGAATCACATTCCTATAGCAGCGGTTGCCTGTTAACCTCACCTTTTGGCGCTATGAGTGGATATTATAAAATGGTTAATTTCACAACTACCAGAAAATTTAAGGTCCAGATTCCTTCTTTTAAACTTAGCGTGCCTTTCGCTTTAAACTAGGAGCTCCAGTTTTTTCTCTGTTATATCAGAAGTTTCCAAATCCCGGTACCAAAAATGTATTTCGGAAGGCCGGGCGACAATCTGGGAGATACTTTGAGTCCTTAAAAACCCCCGATCCATTACCAGATCCTGTTCCTTGTCCCCTGTTCCTGCGTTGTGATGAAAATCCAGAATATTTTCCGGGTTTAGGCTATCTCTGATTTCAGCGAACCACTCCTCCCTTCCTTTCTTAACCTCTTCAGAATATAAAGGAGAAGAAGACCAAATATGTGGTTTTAATTCCAGTTGTTTTATATGTTTAATTTTCTCGTCCCAAACCAATTCAAAAAATTTCAATTCATTTTTCCAGTCGGCCATAATAAGAGTGAAGGCCTCTACCCCGTTAAGATCATATTTTTCTATAGCTGAAAGTCCATCAATAGCTGCAAGAATATCTTTTACAATAATTCCGCGACTCAGGCGATATGGTTCATTTCTCTGATGCGGTTCAAACTCTCCGTTCATTAGGCAAACCACTCTTTTTTGTGTACTGCCTCCTATCCAGGTTCCACCTGCCTTTTTATCCTTAGGCATCAGCAGCGTGGAACCCTCAATTTTTTCAAATTCAGGCGGAAGAGTTTCCCTTACAACAGCTTCATCCCTGTTGGAGGTTAACACAAAGCTTTTTTTGTGTATACTTAAAGGAGCAAGACTGATGGTGCACATAGAATTTTCTTAAAAAATAACCTCAAAATACTAAAATAGTTAAGCTTTCGTGAAGTCGATTTCCTTATTGCCAAAAATCGCGTAATTTTTTTACCTTTAACACCAAGAATTAATAATAAGAAAAACTTAAATATAATATTATGGGAAAAGGATTTTTTCACGTTCCTGTGGCTGTAAATGAGCCAGTAAAATCGTACGAACCGGGATCACCGGAAAGAGAAGAAGTATTACTTACTTACAAAGATCTATATAATACCAAAATGGAGGTGCCATTATATATTGGCGACAAACAAATTAAGACCGGAAACACGGCTACTATGCACCCTCCTCATGATCACAAACATGATCTTGGTGTTTATCATAAGGCAGACAAAAAACACGTTCAACAGGCTATAGATTCAGCTCTCGAAGCCCGTAAAGAGTGGGCAAATTTAGAGTGGGAACAGCGCGCTGCAGTTTTCTTAAAAGCCGCCGATCTTATTGCCGGACCTTACCGAGCCAGGATCAATGCCGCTACAATGATTGGTCAGTCTAAAAATATTTATCAGGCTGAAATCGATGCAGCTTGCGAGCTTTGTGACTTTTTACGTTTCAACGTAGAGTATATGTCACAGATATACGATGAACAACCCGAATCTTCTGAAGGCAACTGGAACAGAGTAGAATACCGTCCTTTAGAAGGATTTGTTTACGCCATCACTCCATTTAACTTTACAGCTATTGCAGGGAATCTGCCTTCAAGTGCAGCCTTAATGGGGAATGTAGCAATCTGGAAACCTAGCGACAGTCAGGTATTTTCAGCACAAATTATTATGGAAGTATTCCGGGAAGCCGGATTACCCGATGGTGTTATCAATATGATCATGGGAGACCCGGTTATGATTACCGATATTCTTTTAGATAGTCCTGATTTTGCCGGAATTCATTTTACCGGTAGTACCACTGTTTTCAAATCATTATGGGGAATGATTGGATCAAGAATAGATAAGTATAAAACCTACCCAAGAATTGTTGGAGAAACAGGTGGAAAAGACTTTATCGTTGCTCACCCAACCGCTAATCCAAAACAGGTGGCAACAGCTATTTCAAGGGGTGCATTTGAATATCAGGGTCAAAAATGTAGCGCTGCATCAAGAGTTTATATCCCAAAAAGCATGTGGGCAGATGTTAAAGACTATGTAGCTGAAGATCTGAGTTCCTTTAAAATGGGATCTCCTGAAGATATGGGCAATTTTATTAACGCTGTAATTCATGAAGGAGCCTTCGATAAATTAGCAGGTTATATAGACCGTGCGAAAAAAGATAAAGATGCTGAAGTTGTAATAGGAGGTGGTTACGATAAATCTAAAGGCTATTTCATTGAACCAACCGTGATACTAACTACAGATCCTAAATACGTAACTATGGAAACCGAACTTTTCGGCCCCATTGTAACGGTATATGTTTATGACGACAAGAACTTCTCTGAGAAGAAATGGGAAGACCTTTTAGAATTAGTTGATAATACCAGTATCTATGGACTTACCGGCGCAGTTATATCTGGCGATCGATATGCTGCAACAAAAGCAACTAAAATGTTGCAGAATGCTGCCGGAAACTTCTATATCAACGATAAACCAACTGGTGCCGTTGTGGGCCAACAACCTTTTGGTGGAGCCCGTGCCAGTGGAACTAATGACAAGGCAGGTTCTAAGCAAAACTTGTTACGATGGATTTCCCCAAGATTAATTAAGGAAACCTTTGTAACTCCTACAGATTACAGATATCCATTTCTTGGAGAATAGTTAATTGTAAGAATTATTCCTACAAAAAGCCGCAGCATTCAAAATGTTGCGGCTTTTTTTGTTTTGTTGGTTTTTTAAGGCTCTAAGTAATAAACCACACCAGGCTTCATCAGGATAAGTCCATTGATTCACAGCAAAATATAACTTTTTATAAGTAAGAAAAGTCTAATATTCCTGCACTTTAGACGATTAATCAACCCGTTCAACGAAAAACAAAATCCTCCTTTAAAAAATTCCTTATATTTAATTGTTAATTGTCTTCGCCCCAATGGTTTAACCAACCATACCTCAGTTAACATAAAATTATCCCTACGTAATTTATTGATCCACCTAATGCATTACAATTATGGGAAAAAAATTACTCTCTATATTTTTTATACTTTCATTATTTTTGCTGAATTCTCTGGATGGGTTTGGGCAGTGTTCTGATGGCCCAAATCCAAATACTTCTGCTTCTATCACCCTGCAGGGTAGTTCTACCATTTGTTCAGATGAAACCATCTCCATTACCTCCACCATTAATCTGGATGGTGCAATAAATCAAACTTATCAATGGCAGGAAAAAATTGGAAGCGCCAACTGGAATGATATTACCGGAGAAACGGGAGAAGACCTTCTAAATTATTCCCCACAGAACAATTCCAGATTCAGGTTACTAATTTTGTTCTGTAAAGGTACTACCAATGAGGATTCTGTAGCGAGTAATATTTCAGGAACAATAACCGTAGTAGAGGTGACTACGGCTACAGCCAGTATTTCTTCAAACAAAACCCTTGTATGTCCCAGTGAATCCATAACCTTCTCAGCCAGTCTAACCAATCAGGGAAGCAGTCCCGGTTACAGCTGGCGAGTGAATGGCACTGAATTAAGCTCATCGGAAAATTTTAGTTATAACCAGTTTAGTGACGGAGACAATGTTCAGTTATTTATGACTTCTAATAAAGCTTGCGCAACTGATGGTGATGATACTGATGGAGATAATGCAGCAGAAAGTAATATTATAAGCATATCTGTAAAAGGAGCTATTCCCGATCAACCTGGAACCATATCAGGCCCTGTTAATTTATGCTCCAATACCGCTGCGACTTATAATATTACAGCAGTTGATAGGGCTGATTCATACCAATGGATATTACCAACAGGCTGGACCGGAACCAGTACTTCTACTAACATCAACATTACCTCTGGAAATGTAGGGAACGGACAGGTGATTAAGGTAAAAGCAATAAATGAATGCGGTGAAAGTACCGAGTCGACACTAACAGTAGATGTGGGACCGGGAATCCCTTCTAGTCCGGGAACGATTTCAGCACCATCACTTATTTGTCCTGGAGATAGCGTTACATTTTCAGTTACTCAAGATCCCAATGTTAATTCCTATACCTGGAGTCTACCTCTAAACTGGACTATTCAGGGAGCAGATGATGGCGCTTCTATAACAGCAATAGCCGGAGGCTCCAATGATGATGGTAACGTCCAGGTTTTTTCAACTAATGATTGCGAAAGCAGTAGTACCTCATCACTTTCAATAAACGTAAATGACCCTATTCCTGCCGATCCCGGGCCGATATCTGGACCAACAACCGTTTGTCCAAATACAGATGTTAGCTATTCTATTTCTAAAATTAATTACGCAGATGAGTATATCTGGTATTTAGATAACATAGAGCTGTCAGGCCAGAATGGAACCAGTATTAATATCAACTCCGGAGCCACAGGCACAAAAAACCTAAAGGTGATTGCAGTTAACGAATGTGTTGATCCTGCCGATTACACAAGTATTTCTGGACAAACACTTCAATTTACAGTGGACGATGGAACACCGGGAGAAACTTCAATCACTGAAAGTGAAGGATCCACAAATTTTTGCCCTGGAGAAACAGGCTTTATTTTCAGTGTTACTCAAGATGCCAGAATCGATAATTACAGCTGGACGGTTCCTTCCGGATGGACAATAACCGCCGGAGCGGGAACTCATGAGATCACAGTTACTTCCGGACAATTAGGTAATGATGGTAATATAGAATTTACCGGTACTAGTAATGATTGCGGAAGCGTTACTACAACTTATCCAGTGAATGTAAAAAATCCCGCCCCGGTTATCAATACTCAGACAATTTCGGGTGATGCAAAGGTTTGTCGTGACGCTACAGGCTTAACCTATACAATTCCAAATATTCAATATGCTGACAATTATGTATGGACCGTTCCAGGCAACTGGAGTATTACTAGCGGCCAGGGCACAAATTCAATTACTGTTTCGGCAGGATCTGATGATGGCAATATAGCCATGTATGCTGAAAATGATTGCGGAGAGACTTCAATTTTAAGTCTTGCCGTGGAAAGTGTCGATGCAGCTCCAGCTCAACCCGGCACCATCTCTTCAATAGCTGAATTTGAAGCCGACCCTAAAATTTGTCCACCCCTAAACCCCCTATTCTTATCAGTGCCTTATGTCTCTGATGAAATTTCCTATAACTGGATCTTACCAGAAGGATGGGAAATTATTGGTGATGAAACCTCTTATGAAATAAACGTGAATGTTACAGCTGGCGGAAACTATAATGATACCGAAACAGTTCAGGTGACAGCAACTAATGGATGTTTTACCAGTGCTGCTACCACATCATTTCCAATGACCATTTCCGATTATATTATTACCGATCTTGGCGATGACCAAACAGTTTGTTCCACTACAAACCAAATTACCATTCCAGGTAAAATCGCCTTTGGAAATTCAAAAAAATTCAATCCTACCTACACTGCAGTTAATGGTAACGGTACAGATGTAACTGGTAACTTATCAGGATTACCTACAAGTTTCAATAATTACCCAAATACATTTAACATAACATATAATGCTACCGAAGCCGATAAGGCAAGCGGTTCAGTAAAAGTAAGTGTTCAGGTTCCTCCGCCGGCAACTACCGGACAAGACCCCGATGCCTGTGGAACGGGATATGCAGAAATGAGCATTTTCTTTAGACCTGAACCTACGGCAAGCATTGCAGCAACAGAGGAAATTTGTGAAGGGCAAACTGGAGAAGTAATTTTTACAGCTACACCTAATACGACCATTACATATAATATTAATTCAGGAAGTAATCAAACAATTCAAATTGGTGAAACCGGGGAATCAACAATAACTTCGGAAGCATTATCTGGCGACACTACTTATTCTCTTACAAGTATTCAGTATACTGATGCCCCTAATTGTTCTACAACAATAAGCGAATCTGCAGACATTATTGTAAATCCAAGCCCAAGAGTAGAAATATCTTATGCCGATCATTGCAGCTCTGAAACCACTCCCGCAACGGTAAGTTATACAAATGAAATCGGAGCCTGGGAAACCGGTATTTTTTCAGCGACCGGAGCTTTAGGAAGTGAGATCCAAACCGATGGAACATTTATACCTGCTAATGTTACACCCGGCACATATACCGTCACTTATAAAATCCAAGGAAGTGGGGGCTGTGAAAATGTATCAGTAACTACAGATGTAACGATTTATGAAAAGGTATCTATTACTCAAGAACCTTTAGACCAAAGAACCTGTGAGAGCGGGAATGCAGAATTTCGGATAGATGCCACCGGCGAAGGCTTGAGTTATCAGTGGTATAAAGACTCAGCCTCAGCAGGAAATGAAATACCCGGGGCTACAGGAAATATTCTTAGTTTGACCAATGTTACTGCATCTGATGCGGGAGATTATGTGGTTGTTATTAGCGGAAAAGACCCCTGTTCTCCGGAAACCTCAACCATTGCAAATCTTACAGTAGACCAGAATATCAATATAGATACACAGCCTGCAGGTCTTACAGTTTGTGAAGGAGAAGACACTTCTCTTACTTTTTCAGCATCTGTTGGCGGAGTTACTTTGGACAATACTTTCTCATACCAGTGGTTCAAGGGAAATCCCGGAAGTGGAACAGAAATTTCTGGAATGAATTCGGCTACACTCCCTTTAAACTCAGTTATTCCGGATGATTCCGGCAGTTATTATGTAGAAATCACAGGTCCTGCAGAATATGAATGTTCTAAAATAGTTTCTGAAGCAGCCATTCTTGATGTAAGAGCAACACCAACTGTTGAGATAAGTGGAGACACCTCTATATGTAGTGGTGGCAGTACTGAAATCATTTTCTTCGGTGGAATTCCAGGAACAATAGTTACTTACAGGCTTAATGGAGATAATAATAATCAGTCAACCGTAACCTTAGACAGTAATGGCGAAGCAACGCTTGAAACTGGAGCACTGCAGGCCACCAATGATACTGACACTCCTTTTGTTTATGAAATAGTCTCTGTAAATTATACCGATTCTCCTTCCTGTACTCAGAATTATACAGCGGCCCTACCCTCTGCGACAGTAACAGTTGCGGCTAATCCAGATGCGACTATTTCTTTTACCAATGATCAGATAGAATTCTGTACTGCTGATAATTCTGAATACACTCCTTTATTAACAGGTCCAGGAGAATTTTCAGGAGGAATCTGGAGTGCAAATGGTATTAATATTAATTCATCAACAGGAGCATTTACACCAGGTGCTGGAACCGCTGGAGATTACACAATAACATACACTATCCCTGCCTACGGAGGTTGTGCAGAAGAAACAACTACGCTCGACATATCTATTTATGAAGAAGTAGTTATAACTTCGCAACCCACTAACCTCGGGATCTGCTCCACGAATGATGCTGAATTTTTTGTAGGAGCTTCAGGGGACGGGCTTACCTACCAATGGTATAAAAATGGAAATCCAGTTGAAGGAGCCACGGCTGCTACCCTATCACTTCCAGTTGCAACTTCAAAAGATGCAGGCGACTATTATGCGGTGGTAAGCGGAACAAATGCCTGTACGCCTGATGAGAATTCTCAGGTTCAGTCAGAAAGCGTTACCCTAAATGTAGATGAAGACATTGTTATAATAGAACCCGCAGATGACGTGAGAGTTTGTGATGATACAAATGCTTCAGTAGAATTTAAGTTTGTTGCTCATGCCAATGGTGATCCATTAATCTTTGAATGGATATATGCAGATGGTTCACTGGTAAATCCCGCAAACCAAACTAATATGCAGAGTAGCCTTATCGAAAGGGACCCCACAGCAGAAGAATTAGCAAATTTCCCAGAAATACAGGGTATTCAGGTTTACGAAGGGACACTAACAATTAGTAACATAACGTCTGCAGATCAGGCTTCCTATGCTGTTAGAATAGATGGTAGTGCTAATAACTTTAACTGCCCGGAAGCCATTTCCAATTCTTTTAACCTGGATGTAGATCCTCTACCGGATGCACCTACAGCCACTTCTCCAATTGAATATTGTCTTGGAGAAACAGCAACGGAACTTACGGTTTCAGGAGAGGCCGGAGCTACTTTCACCTGGTATGACAGCAACAACAATGAATTATCCGAAGCTCCTACACCTGATACCAGTACTCCCGGCGATATTACATATTATGTTACTCAAAAAGATACTTATTGTGAAAGTCCACAAACTACCGTAACAGTTACCATATTTGACACACCTGCAGCTCCCGTGCTTACAGATGAAGAAAAACTGATTACATACTGTTTGGGAGATACAGCTACGCCACTTTCGGTAGATCTTAATGGTGCTGCTTCTGCAAATTGGTATGATTCAGCATCATCAACCACACCTCTTGGAGAAGCTCCAACTCCTCAAACCAGTGCAGCAGGAGATATAAATTACTGGGTGAGTTTAGTGGATAATAATGGCTGTGAAAGTGAAAAAGCTATGATCACCGTTCACACCAGTAAATTACCCGATATAATTCTGCCAGATGATCAAGAAATTTGTGAAGGAGATAATTTTCAGGTTACAGCTAGTGATAATAATGAGATAATTGAAAATACAACCACCTATTACTGGAATTGGGATGGTAATACTGGCGATCCGCTTACAGGGGCACAACAAGATCTTGATCCTGTAGAAACAACTACTTATACTTTAACTGCTACTAATGAGAATGGTTGTACTAATACAGCACAAATCACCATTAAAGTAGATTTGCAACCTGTGGCTGGAGCCTTGGAAGGACCTGAGAGTGTATGTGTTACAAGCCCTAATGGAGAATTGAATCTCACCGATTATGCGGGCACAATAGACAGGTGGGAATACAGAAATGCATCCTCTACCTCGTGGACCGCAATTAATGAAGAGACACCCGATGCAGACTATCAGTTTAGCGGATTAACTGAAGACACTTCTTATAGAGTAGTGGTAACTAATGGTGTGTGTAGTGAAGTATTTTCGAATGAATGGAATATAATTGTTGATCCCGAACCTGTAGCCGGGGGCTTACTTTTTAGAGGTACAGACAGGGTATTCATGATGTGTGAATTTCCCACAGACGATTATCTGGTGCCATTGCAAACTTCAGGTAATTATGTTGGGGAAATTGTAGCATGGCAATACCGGAGGAATTCTGCTACTGCCTGGGCAACCATTCTGGAAAATGGTGAGCCTTTTACTGGAAGCACCCTCTCCGGGCAACAAGTGATTGCTGCCAGTAATAACGAATCCACCATTTTCAGGGTAGAAGTTCAAAGTGGTGCCTGTTCCCCAAATGTTTTATCTGAAACCGCAACTTTAAGTATAATTCCATCAGATATTGCTCCTAATCCGGTCACCGCTTCTCCCGGAGAAATTTGTCTGGGAGATATAGTCACCTTGAACGCCGGCACGGGATATGGAGGTAATGGCGTTTTTGAAGGTGGTGCTTTTGATAACTCCTCGATTGCCAACCATGGTTGGAGGGTAAAACGTTTTGATAGCGATACCGAATACACCTTTGAATCTGCAGCGGATAACACCCGACCAGATCGTTGGATGAGGACAAATCCTCATGATTTCATAATGGCTAACCCTAATGGATCAGGCACCACATATCAAAGGTTCGATTCGAGTTCAGGAGATGAAGGTAATAAAGGATTTGCCATCGTCTCAGGTAACAACCCTTCCACCCTGGAAACGCCGGTATTCAACACCTATGCCATGGATAATCCAACATTGACCTTTGATCAGGCTTACAATTTGACACCCGGGGATACCATTAAGGTTCAAATCTCACTTGACGGAGGTAATACATACGTTGATGAACCTCTTTTTGTAGTAGGAGGTCCAGCTATAAGTGGAAATTACGATCGATTTGGAGATGAAGGACTTGGGGTACCCAATAATATGGTTATAGATTTAAGTGCTTATGCGGGCTTGAATAATTTGAGAATAAGATGGTTGTACGACGGGTCCACCGGTGGAATTTACACCATTGATGACATAGGTATTCCTCAGGATCCCGATAACGTGCAACTAATCTGGTACTATGATGACGATCTTGATAATCCTAATAACGATCTGGAGCAAATAGGAGAAATCAACCAGGGTACAGTAACCTATACTCCCGAAAAAATAGGATGGAATTATTTTGAAGTACAGACTGCCCTTGTTTTTGACACCAATGGAGACCCCTGTCAAAGTGCAGAGAACAAAGCAACCATTCAGGTCTATGTTTTCGATACCTACACTTCAACTGCTACAGCGGATATTGGAACCTGTGGTGATAATAGTGTTCAACTAACGGGAGTAATTAGTGGAGCCTTCCAGGGTGTAATTACTGAATTCCCAGATGAGGATGAATCCACAGTGGCCTGGGAAGTATTGGAGAGTCCGGAGACATATACCTTTGCAGAAGAACATTTTACTCCCTCCATCAACGACCCCAATGCCATTTTTGATCCGGGAATGGGAGGGAATTTTACCCTTCAATATACCATCACTCCTGATGAAGACTCACCCTGTGAACCCACTCAGACTCCTGTGCAATTTGAGATCCTGGACTGCACCACCCTGGATTTCGATGGGGTTGATGATTATGTAGATTTGGGTCTAGGCTCTTATGCAGGAACCAGCAGTATCGAAGCATGGATTTATCCCGAAGCCAGCGAAGGAACCATTATTTCCTTACCAAATATTGAAATAAATATGAGTAACCTTCCAGCTGGAGTAACTCCAAACACAAGATGGTATCATATTGCCGTTACTGGCGGAGAATTATTTGTGGATGGAATCTCAATGGGAAATTCCGGGACCGGAAATGGTGGAGCGAGAGCTCTAATAGGTGCTAAATGGAATGAATCAGAGAAAAAGGCTGAAAATCACTTTTCTGGTTGGATCGAGGAAGTGAGGATTTGGAATAAAGCTCTTACCGAAGACCAGATTCGGTTTATGATGAACCAACATCTTCAAAATGCCGGAAATATGGGCGTGGAAATTCCTATGCCGGTACCGGGTAGTTTAACTTATGCTGATCTTGCAGGCTACTACCGACTGATTTCCGCAGAACCGGATCCGCTTTTACCTGGTGGTCCGATTACTTACGATCCTGCATTGATGCCTCAAAACGGCTTAACACCCGATTTAGGAATTAATCAGATTCCCGGCAGGTTACATAATATGACCACACATCAGCAAAATACCGCCCCTCTGCCCTATCTTTCGAAACAAGATGGCGATTGGACCGAAATTAATACCTGGTTAAGACCTGAGGTTTGGGATATACCTAACTCTACCGGGATAAGCGGCGCCCCGATTGAGTGGAATATTGTAAGAACCTTCGATAATATCACTTCAGATGCTAAAGATGTCACCGTTCTCGGTTTAAAATCTGAAACAGTAGACAAATTGATTACCATGGCGAATCCTGGTGGTAATATGGATGAAACCAATAGCGGACAAATGATGAGGGTTACCCATTACTTGTTATTAGATGGAAATATGGATTTGGTTGGGGAATCCCAATTACTTCAAGATTCAGGAAGTATTCTGGACAATGCGAGTAAAGGCTGGCTGGAACGGGACCAACAAGGAAAAAGAAACAGTTTTGTGTATAACTATTGGACTTCCCCCGTGAGTGCCCAGGGAAAAGACAATAATGTTGCATACTCGGTTAGGGAAATTCTACGGGATGGAACTACAGCCTCTAATCCTCAAACAATCAATTTTCAGGGTACCTATTGGGCAGCTGATGGAGGTAAATCTAATCCTATCACCATTAGCACCTACTGGATTTGGGGCTTCTCGCCTGCAACCGCTAATCTTTATGCAGAATGGGATCACGTAGAAGCTGACGGCTTATTAAAAACCGGGGAAGGCTACACTATGAAAGGTTCCGATGGTACGGCTGGTATTGGAGCTGAACAGAATTACGTTTTTAAAGGAAAACCACATAACGGAGATTTTGAGTTACCGATAGCTACTGGACAGAATTATCTTATCGGCAACCCTTATCCCTCAGCAATTGATGGACATCAGTTTATTAGAGATAATGGTGGAGGAAATGGCGTTTTCGATGGCACTATATATTTCTGGGATCATTTTATCGAAGTAGATCATATACTGGCAGAGTATATTGGAGGTTATGCCTATTTGAATTTAAGTTCCCCAACCGGGGTAAGTGCAATTTCCAATGACGATAGAATTAATGCTAATGATGCCACCAGCAGCAAAAAACCCGGACAATTCATCCCGGTTAGTCAGGGATTTATGATAAATACCACTGGATCCCTGGGAGGAGATATAAAATTTAAAAATAGTCAACGGGTATATGAAAGAGAAACTGGTTCAGGAAGTAACTCTTTATTCCTGAGCCAGGAAAAACGAGAAAAAACCACAAAAAATTCAGAGGATGAACCACCTCGCATCAGGCTTAATTTCAGGTCTCCTACAGGATATCACAGGCAGATTCTGGCTGCAGCGATTCCTACAACTACCAATGGTTTTGACTGGGGTTATGATGCCCTCCTACGGGATAACAGCGTAGAAGATATGTTTTGGTTGATCGATGAAGAAAAATACGTTATTCAGGCAGTACCCGATTTTAACGAGGACCAGGTTTTACCGCTCGGTGTAAGAATTAAAGGAGAATCTGAATTCACTTTTAAAATCGACACTCTGGAGAACTGGCCTGCCGATAAACCGTTGTACCTGAAGGATCATTTAAATGATAGTATTCACGATTTAAGAAAAGCAGAATACAAGGGAACTTCAGAAGCCGGGGAGATATTAGACCGCTTTGAGATCGTATTCCATAAAGAACCGGATGCAGTAATCCCTGAGGAACCAAATCCTGAGGCAGAGTTAACCAATATCCAGATACGTTACCTTCACGACAGTAGAGAATTGATTATAATGAACCCGGATTTAATTCAAATTAATGAGGTAATGATTTTTGATCTGGTTGGAAAACGTATACAGGATTTTGAAGATATTCCTAATCAAAAAGAAATAATACTGAATACCAGACCTATAGGCTCTAGTGTCTATATTGTTAAATTGCTTACTCCTTCAGGAATTAAAAATATAAAGTTCCTGATGAAGTAATTGACATTTATTTTGAAAGTTAATTCCTACAAATTATTAAAATTGAATCTTAAAAATTGCTTTTTATCTGGTTTTTAATGGTTTAAATCGGAAATTTATCCTTAAAAACTTGTAAGTCTTAACTTTTTATATGTAATTTTACTCTTTATTTTAAGAAGAACGCCTATGGGTAAAATTACTTCATCGGTGAGAACCGGAGGACTTTTAGTTTCTCTTATTGTTTTCACGTTTAGCTTTATTTTAGCTTCTACAAAGCATTCTGCAGCAGAACTTACAGTAACTACTGATGAGACCACTGCTGTTTCCTGCTTCGGTGGAAACGATGGGGCTATAAAAATTTCAGTGACCGGAGGTAACTTAGATTATACATTTGACTGGTCTGGGCCTAGCACCTATAGTTCTTCCTTTGAAGACATCAATGGCTTATATGCGGGTACTTATACCTTAAAAGTAACTGATACCGACGGAAATTCGGGTGATTTGACTATTGTGATTGACCAACCCGATGCCCTTACTATGGCAACACCAGGTTCCACTCCAGTTAGCTGTAATGGAGGAAATGATGGAACTGCAACCGCAAGAACTGTTTCAGGCGGCAACAGCGGGTACCAATATAAACTGGATGCAGGTACTTATGGAACATCAGATACTTTTAGCGGATTAACTGCGGGTACT